>CAWIBS010000032.1:0-567124 GCA_963834365.1 Vicinamibacterales bacterium
GCAACAACATTTACGCCGGCCACGGTCATCGGGCGGGCTTCCCATCTGCGTCGAGCTCGAGACCGGAACGGTCAAGTGGGGCGGGAACATCCGCAACGAGGGCATGGGGTCGGCGGCGATCACGTATGCCGACGGTCACCTCTATTTCCGCTACGAGAACGGCATGATGCTGCCCATCGAAGCGACGCCCGAGGCCTATCGCCAGAAAGGCGCGTTCAAGCTGCCGACGACCAACAAGCCGAGCTGGCCGTATCCGGTCGTCGTCGGCGGGCGGCTGTACCTGCGCGACCAGGACAATCTATGCATGTACGACCTGCGGAAAGCGTCATCCCAGCTACCAACTACCAGCTACGGCGGCCAGCGTCGTAGTTGGTCTGGTTGCTGTAGCCTCCCGCCCGCCTGCGGTGTACGCCGCGGCACCGTAGGTGGGTCGGGCGTCAGCTGCTTCGCTACCGCTGGATGCGCGCCGAGCCGCCCTGGGCGAAGGCGCGCACCTGTTCGAGCGTCGCCATGGTCGTGTCGCCGGGGAAGGCGGTCACCAGCGCGCCGTGGGCCCAGCCGAGCCTGACCGCCTCCTCCGGCGATTCGCCGCGTCAGCAGCCCGTAGAAGAGACCGGCGGCGAAGCCGTCGCCGCCGCCCACGCGATCGTGGACGTCGAGCTCGCACGTCGGCGCGACGTAGGTCTGGCCGTCGATCCAGCCACCGCGCCCCACGTGTGCCGGTTGGTCGAGTGCACCTCGCGCAGCGTCGTGGCGACGACCTTGATCTGCGGGTACCGCTCGCCCACGTGGTCGATCATGCCGAAGAACGTGCTCGGATCGAGCTTCGAGTCGGCGGCCACCTCCGGGCCCGGCGATGCCCAGGCCCTTTCTGCAGGTCCTCCTCGTTGCCGACGAGCACGTCGACGTGCTCGACGATCCGGCCGAGCACTGCGAGCGCGCGCTCGTCGCGCCGCCGGACGCCTCCAGAGCTTCTCGCGGTAGTTCAGGTCGAACGACACGACGGCGCCGTGCTGCCTTGGCGGCCTGCATCGCCTTCGATGATCAGCTCCGCGGTCGTCTCGGAGAGCGACGCGAAGATGCCGCCGCTGTGGAACCAGCGCACGCCGGCGCCGAAGATGGCGTCCCAGTCGAAGTCGCCGGGCTTGAGCAGCGCCGCCGCCTCGTTGGCGCGGTTGTAGAAGACGATGGGCGCGCGCACGCCGTGGCCGCGATCGCTGTAGACGGTGGCGATGTTCGGGCCCGGCGCGCCGTCGTGCTCGAACGTCTTGTAGAACGGCGTGACGCCCATCGCGCGCACGCGGCCGGCGACCAGATCGCCGATCGGATAGTCGACCATCGCCGTGGCGATGCCGGTCTGCAGGCCGAAGCAGTCGGCCAGGTTGGCCGCGGTGTTGAACTCGCCGCCGCTGACGTGGATCGTGCACGTCGTGGCCTTGCGGAACGGGACGATGCCGGGATCGAGCCGGTGGATGAGCGCGCCGAGCGAGAGGAAGTCCAGCGCTCCGCTGCAGGGATGTGGAGGGCGGTGTCCATGACGGCGCTGATCTACGGTTACTGGAGCGGCTGGAGCGGCTGGCGCGGCTGGAATGGCGGTCTGGCAGCGATGGCTGTCTGCCGTCTAACCGGTCAGCCGCCCTAGCCGCTCCAGTCCGTGTGGAACGACCCCTCGCGGTCGATGCGGCGGTAGGTGTGCGCGCCGAAGAAGTCGCGCTGCGCCTGCGTGAGGTTCGCGGGCAGGCGCTCGCTGCGGTACGAGTCGTAGTAGGCCAGCGAGGCGCTCATCGCCGGCACCGGAATGCCGAGGCCGACCGCGGTCTGCACGAAGTGCCGCCAGCCATCCTGCCGCTCGGCGATGGCGTCGCGGAATGTCGTGTCGAGCAGCAGGTTCACCAGGCCCGGGTCGCGCGCGAAGGCCTGGCGGATGTCGCCGAGCAGCGTCGCGCGGATGATGCAGCCGGCGCGCCAGATCTTGGCCACGGTCCCCGGATCGATCTCGTACCCGTATTCGTCCGACGCGATGCGCAGCATCGCCATGCCCTGCGCGTACGAGCGTGATCTTGCTCGCATACAGCGCCTGTCGGGCGGCATCGATCGAGCCGGTCACGATCGCCGGCCGCGCGCGGCCCGGCTGCGGGCCGCGCAGCACCCGGCTCGCGGCCACGCGCTCGGTCTTCAGCGAGGAGAGGATGCGGGCCTCGACCGCGGCGTTGACGGTCGGAATCGGCGCGCCGACGTCGAACGCATTCTGGCTCATCCACTTGCCGGTGCCCTTCTGCTGCGCCTCGTCGAGGATGACGTCCACCAGCGGCTGGCCGGTCTGCTCGTCCACGCGTTCGAGGGCCTCGGCGGTGATCTCGATCAGGTACGAGCGCAGCTCGCCGCGGTTCCACTCGGCGAAGACCGCCGCCAGCTCCCTGGCTGACAGGCCCGCCGCCCGTTGCAGCACGTCGTAGGTCTCGGCGATGAGCTGCATGTCGCCGTACTCGATGCCGTTGTGCACCATCTTCACGTAGTGCCCGGCGCCGCGCGGCCCCATGTAATCCACGCACGGCTCCCCATCGTCGGCCTTGGCGGCGATCGCGCGGAAGATCGGCGCGAGCGCGTCCCACGCCTCGCGTGGCCCGCCAGGCATGATGGCCGGGCCGAGCAGCGCGCCTTCCTCGCCGCCGGACACGCCCGCGCCGACGAAACGGAACCCGGCGGCATCGAGCGTGTCGCTGCGGCGGTCGGTGTCGGTGAAGAGGGAGTTTCCGCCGTCGATGAGGATGTCTCCCTCCTGCAGGTGCGGCTGGAGATGCGCGATGACGCTGTCCACCGCGGGCCCCGCCGGCACCATCATCAGAATGCGCCGCGGCCGCTCGAGGGCGTCCATCAACGCGTCCGGCCGATCGACGCCGGTGATGGCCTTGCCCTTCGCCGGACCCTCGAGGAACGCCCGCATCTTCCCGGCGTCGAGGTCGTAGCCGGCGACCGGGAACCCCTTGCTCTCGATGTTGCGGGCCAGGCTCGCACCCATGACGCCCAGTCCGACGACGCCCATCTTGTAGGTCATGACCAGCTACCAGGTACCAGCGACCAGCGACCAGCTACCAGCGACCACGCACGATTGAGAGGTCGCGGAAATGGTTGACGTGATGATTCCGCGAGAACGCGTCCGGCTATTCGGGACACGGCAGGGGACTCGCGGGTCTGGGAGCGCGACCCATGGCCCGCTCCGCCAGCGCCCTGACGGCGAGCACCATCGACATCAGGCCGAGACCCTTGCCCATCGAGATGTTCTGGCGGAAGACACGCTCGACGAGATCGGGCGTGACCGTGGCGACCTCCTCCGCCGGCAGACCGGACAGCGTCTTGTCGAGGATCGTCGCCAGCGCCTTCGCCGAGATGCCCGACGGGTTCTCGACGGCGAAATGGAGCTGTCAGCGTGCCGTCCGGCCGCGAGACGGCCCAGGCGTAGGCCTCGGACTCGCACTGCGGGATCAGATGTGTCCTGGCGAACGGACGCGCCGCGACCTCGGGCGGGACCTCGCGAAACGCGTCAGCATAGCTGATGAGCAGATTCGAACGGTCGGTCGGGTCGTCGAACATCGCAAAGGTGTCAACGAGCTCCTGGAGTTTCGCTGGATACGGCACGGTTGAATTGGCGGCGGGACTGAAGTCCCGCCCTCCTCGTACTTCGTACCTTGTACTCGTACTTCTCTACTTTTCGATGGGCACTCCCACCATATTCCCCCACTCGGTCCAGCTCCCGTCGTAGTTGCGGACGTTCTTGAACCCGAGGAGGTAGGTGAGCGCGAACCACGTGTGACTGCTGCGCTCGCCGATGCGGCAATAGGCCA
Source organism: Vicinamibacterales bacterium (assembly GCA_963834365.1). GTDB lineage: Bacteria > Acidobacteriota > Vicinamibacteria > Vicinamibacterales > Vicinamibacteraceae > CAWJAP01. The sequence goes on from CAWIBS010000032.1 coordinate 3,843, forward strand.
CGACCGGATCGTCCGCGTTCAGGCCCTGCTCCTCGACATAGAGCTTCCGCAGCTCCTCGGCCGACTTGAACGTGCCGTTCTCGGGGTTCACGGCCCTCGCCCACGGGACGCTCTTGGCGCCGGGGATATGGCCGCCGCGCAGCGCGCCCTCGTTCGGGTACTCGGGCATGTGAAGTCGGAGGCCCTTGTATTCGTCGGGGCTCCGGACGTCCACGAGCTGGCCCTTCTCTTCCACCACCTTCAACACATCGTCGCGGAAGGCGCGAATGGGAGCGTCGTTGCGCTCGGGCGCCTTGTAGTCGGTGCGCGTCGGCGAAGGCGTTTCACGCGTCAGCGGCCGGCCTTCCTTCTCCCACTTCAACCGGCCGCCGTCGAGAATCTTCGCCCTGGTGTGGCCGAACAGCTGGAACACCCAGAAGGCGTAGCAGGCCCACCAGTTGTTCTTGTCGCCATAGAGGACGAGCGTCGTCTCGGGGGTCGCGCCGAGGCGCGACATCAGGGCCTCGAAACCGTCGCGCGTGATGTAGTCGCGGCGGATCTGGTCGTTCAGGTCGGACGTCCAGTCCACGTGCTGGGCGCCCGGGATGTGGCCGGAGGCGTACAGCAGGGTGTCCTCGTTCGACTCGAGGACCCGGATCGCCGGGTTGTCGAGCTGTCCGGCGAGCCACTCGGTGGTCACCAGAACGTCGGGATGGGCGTAAGCGCGTGCGGTGCTGCTCATGGATGCGACCTCCATCCGCGAAGCCGGGGGGCGGCCGCGGAAGCCTCGTAGTATACCGCCGCCAGCACGTCCGTCCGGAGGCGTCTCCTTCGGGCGTTCGACCGCGCCGTGCGGCGCCACGTTGGCTTTCCCCGTTGGACGCAATCTTGATGAGCTGGACCTGTGCTTATCCGTTGGCTGCGACGTTAGGGGAAGGGGAGTCAGAACGGGGGAATCATGGTCGTCAGCGATCGGTCGATCGCCCTGTCCGGTACATCGCTCGCGCTTTTCGCGTTGACCCTTGGTGTCGGCGCGAGTCCGCAAACGCCCGAACCACCTCAGAGGCTCATCGATTTCGCGACCGACGTCCGTCCTCTTCTGGACGCACGCTGCAGCGAGTGTCATGGGCCGACCGAGGCCAAGAACGGGTACCGGCTCGATCGGCGAAGCGTTGCCCTCGCCGGTATCAACCGGCCCAACATCGTGCCGCGGAGTGCGGAGTCGAGCCGCTTGTACCGACGGATCATCGGCGGCCAGTTCGGCACGCAGATGCCACCCGACGAGCCGTTAACGAGCGACGAAGTCGGCATTCTCAAGCGCTGGATCGACGAAGGCGCCGAGTGGCCCGACGTGCTCGCGAATGAGGCTAATCTCCCGCCACAGGATCCGGTGGCGACACAACTGATCGAGGCGATTCGCCTCTCGGATCGCCGAAGCGTGCTCGCCCAGGTCTCTCGCACGCCGTCGGTGCTGAACGCTCGCGGCCCCAACGGTTCGACCCCACTTATGCACGCGGCGCTGTATGGCGACGCCTCGCTGGTGTCGGCGATGCTGCGGGCGGGCGCCGATCCCAACATCCGCAACGACGTTGGCGCCACGGCGCTGCTGTGGGCCCTGGACGACATGGCGACGGTGCGCGTGCTGCTCGATGCCGGTGCTCGCATCGACGACGTGTCGAACTTCGGCCGGTCGTCCCTGGGCCTGGCGGCGCTCGCCGGGATCGAGCAATCTCGTCGCTCTGCTGCTGAAACGCGGCGCCACGGCCACTCCAGCGGCGCTCCTCTCCGCCGCCAGTCGCGGCGACGCGTCGATCGTCCGGATGCTGGTCGCCTCGGGCGCCAGAGATCGGGGAGGTGCGGCCGCCTCCGCGGCTCGGCAATCGGGCTGTCTCGAATGTGCGGACGTCATTGTGGGCAGCGGCGCACCTCCGCCGATGCGGAACGCGCTGACGGATCTCGTGGCCCCGGGCGGCGCCGGCATCCACGACGTGATTCGGTACGCCATCGAACGTGGCGCCGACGTGAACGCGCGAGACGCGAAGGGGCGGACGGTGGCCATGCTCGCCGCGAGCTCCGAGGCGCTTTCGCCGGAGTCGATGTCGCTGCTCATCGCGCGGGGCGCCGACGTCAACGTCCGCGATGGGCACGGCGTTACCGTTCTGGACGCCGCGAAGCGATCCGGACACACCGCCGTGGTGGACGCACTCGTCGCCGCCGGGGCGAGCCCGGGACGCCCGCTCGCCGGTCCGCCGCTGTCGTATGTCCGGAACAACGGCATCGGTGACGCAGTCGCCCGCAGCCTTCCTCTGCTGCAGCGCTCCGGCGTGTCCTTCTACGAGAAGAGCGGATGCGTCTCCTGCCACCACAACTCGCTCACCGCGATGACCGTCTCCGCGGCGCGGCAGGGCGGATTCGCCGTGAACGAGGATCTCGCGCGCCGCGAGCTGGCGACAGTCGTCAAGGACGTGACGCGGACGACGGACCAGGCGGTCCAGCAAATGGTCACGCCAGGCGGGCTGGCCACGACGACGGGCTACATCCTGATGGGACTCTCAGCCGAGCGTCACTCGAGCGGCACCGCGACCGACGTGATGGTGCGGCTGCTGAGACGCTCCCAGTCGCCGGACGGTGGCTGGCGCACGACCAATCGGCCGCCGTCCGAATCGAGCCGGTTCACCGCCACCGCCGTCAGCCTGCGTGGCATGCAGCTCTATGGCCAGCCACCCACGAAGGCGGCCGACGTGGCGGCGGTCCGTCGAGCGACGACATGGCTGCGGCGCGCGGTGCCGCAGAACACGGAGGATCGGGTGTTCCGCCTCCTCGGCTTGACCTGGAGCCGGGCGTCCGCGTCCGACCGGCAATCGGCGCTTCGCGATCTCGCGGCGACCCAGCGAGCCGACGGCGGCTGGGCGCAGCTGCCCGCACTGTCGAGCGATGCGTATGCGACCGGATCAGCCCTGGTCGCGCTGCACGAAGCGGGCATGCCGGCCGACGCCGACGCCTACAAACGCGGCGTGCGCTATCTGCTCACCACGCAGCTCGAGGACGGCTCGTGGTTCGTTACCACTCGCTCGCAGCAGACACAGATCTATTTCGACAGCGGATTCCCTCACGGCGTCCACCAGTTCATCTCTGCGGCGGCGACCAACTGGGCCACGCTCGCGCTGATTCATGGCCTTCCGGCGCCGGGCGCCACGCAGGCCACAGGCGCACCGTAACAACCGTCGTTACCCTCCACGCAGTCCATAGCCCTTTCCTTCCAGTTCTTGCTCGTCCGTTCGCCCCACCCCCGTTCTCGTGGTGGGGACAGTCCCCAACCGGTGTCGGGGACTGTCACCAACCAGGAGCGGCAGGGTGGGAGGGGAACGGGAGTTGCTAACCGGTGGGGGTGGGTGGCGTCCAAAGGACTGTCCGGAGGTTCGACATGCACCGTTTCGCTGCCGCCGTTGTCGTCCTTGCCACCGTGGCGCCAACAGACCTGCGCGCGCAGCTGCGCGTCTCGCGCGCACAGCCATCGACGGTCGATGCGTCGGCCGGACTCGCGACCGCGATCGATCGCGTTGCCTCACGCGGCGGGACGGCATGGATCGCATGGACCGCGCCGCGCGTCGATGAGCGTGGCACGAGCTGCTGCTGGTCCGACGGGTGCCAGGGCTGCTGGCTCGAAGGCGAAGCGGTCCGGGGCATCGCGCCCGGCGCCGCCGAGGGCAACGCGACACCAGTTCCGCTCGAGGCCGACCGCGAGTTCGCCATCCTGGTGCGCGTGGACGCGGGAGCAGTGGACCGGATCCGGAACGTCTCCGCGAGCTGCCCGCTCGACGCCGGCGGGCTGCCGTTCTACACGCTGACCAACGTCTCGGCCACCCAGGGTCTCTCCTGGCTCGAGGCACAGGCACGCAAGCCGCTCGATGCCGCACGCACGGATGATCGGGCGCGCGCCGCCGTGCATGCGATTGCGCTGCACCGCGGAGCCGAGGCCGACGCGGTCCTCGACCGCCTCCTGAGCGCGGGCACGGCGGTTCGCCGGGACGTCGTGATGGTGCTCGGCCGCGCCCGCGGCGCGTCGGGCCTCGCGCGCCTCGAGCGGCTGGTCCGCGACGAACCGGACGAGGACGTCCGCCGTCGCGCCGTGACGTCGATCGGCATGAGCGGTGAGGCGCGAGCCCGCACGCTGCTGCTCGACCTCGCCCGGCGGCACGCCGATGCGCGCGTGCGGGCGGACGCGTTGGTGGCCGTGGCTCGACTGGCCGGGCGCGACACGATGACGCTCCTCACCGACGCGCTGGCGCGCGATCCCGATACGGACGTCAAGCGGAAGGCGGTCTTCGGGATCAGCCGGCTGCCCACGGAGGAGAGCGTGCCGCTGCTCATCAAGGTGGCCCGCGATCACACGAACCCCGAGGTCCGGAAGAGCGCGATGTTCTGGCTCGGACAGTCGAAGGATCCGCGCGCCGTCGAGTTCTTTGCCTCGGTGCTGAAGTAACGCGGGCGGAGCCGCGGGTGCCTGCTGGAGAGCCACGGACAAGATCGGACAAGAGTAGTCGAACCGCCGCCGTCGCGGCGCCGGGCAGCCCGCCTAGGGTTGCCCGCACAGCGCCGCGACTTGAAGGCGGGCCCGCGTCGCGCGCTGCGAGCGCGCGGCGCCAGACCAGGAGAGGCTCGTCAAAGATCAGCGTGCTAAGCTCGTCGCTCTGCCCGAGCTATGGCCACGCCTTCCGGTCTCCCGTCGCTGAACACGCTCGCTGCCGTCCGCTCCGCATTCCCCGCACTCGAGCGCCGTCACCTCGGCCACCAGGTCGCCTACTTCGACGGTCCCGGAGGCACCCAGGTCCCTGAGCGCGTCGTCGCCGCCATCGCCGACTACCTGCGTCACCACAATGCGAACACGCACTGGCGCTATCCCACCAGCGTCGAGACCGACGCCATCCTCGCGGGCGCCCGCCGCGCGATCGCCGACTTCCTGAACGCCAGCGCCGACGAGGTCGCCTTCGGCGCCAACATGACGACGCTCACGTTCCACCTGGCACGCGCGCTCGTGCGCGACGTGGGTGGCCGGCGACGAGATCGTCGTCACCGAGCTCGACCACCACGCCAACGCCGATCCCTGGCGCGCCGCGGCGCAGGATCGCGGGCTCGTCGTTCGCGTCGTCCGGATCGATCCGGCCACGGCGGAGCTCGACTGGGATCATTTCGCCGCGCTCGTGACGTCGCGCACGCGGGTGATCGCGATTGGCGCCGCGGCCAACGCGCTCGGCACCATCAACGACGTCGCGCGTGCCGTCGACCTCGCGCGTGGTGTCGGCGCCCTCACGTTCGTCGACGCCGTGCACTACGCGCCGCACGCGCTCGTGGACGTGCGCGCGCTCGGCTGCGACTTCCTGGCCTGTTCGGCCTACAAGTTCTACGGACCGCACGTCGGCGTGCTCTACGGCCGCCGCGCGGCGATCGAAGCGCTCGATGCGCCGAAGCTCGCTCCGGCGCCGGATGCCGCACCGGAGCGGATCGAGACCGGCACGCAGAACCACGAAGGCATTGCCGGCGCCGCGGCGGCGGTGGACTTCCTGGCCTCGCTCGGCGACGGGCCCGACCGGCGCACGCGGCTGGCCGACGCGTTCGGGTCGCTCGAGCGGCACGGCGAAACGCTGTTCGCGAGTCTGTGGCAGGGGCTGGCGGCGATCGACGGCGTCCGCCTCTATGGCCGTCCGCCGGGACGGCCGCGCACCCCGACGGTGGCCTTCACTGTCGGCGGCCGCGACGCGGGAGAGGTCGCGGCTCATCTCGCGACGCGCGGTGTGTTCGTGTCCCACGGCGACTTCTATGCGTCCACGCTCGTCGAGCGCCTGGCACCCGGGACCCGGCGGGCTGGTCCGCGCGGGTTGTGCCTGTTACACGACGATGGACGAAGTGGATCGCCTCGTTGCCGGCGTGTCCGAGTTGATCTGATCTTCGGAACGGGGTCCGGCTGAAGCCGGACACTACGTCCAGAGGGTGAGCCACCAAGCCTGAGTGCCGTCGGTCAGTAGTCCGGCTTGAGCCGGACCCGGCCGAGTGAGATCGTAGTGTCCGGCTTCAGCCGGACCCGACGAACGACGTCGCCGCGAATCGAACCTGTCCCCGGCCGGCTTGCGCGCCGCGTAAGGCCTTACGTCCCGCGAAACGCAGCCTCAGGGCCGCTCCCTCGTTTCGCAGTCTCCGCATCAGTTCGCGAGTGGCACCGTTGTTGCGCTATCCGGCGAGCGCGCGTTGCCAGTGTTCGATCGGTCGTGGAGATGTTGATGAGGCTCTGGTTTCCCTGGTCCCAGGTATCGTGGCGCCGGACGTCGGCTCTGACGCTGGTCTCGACAGTCGTCCTGATCATCGGTTCCCTCGCGTGCGGCGGCTCCAGCAATCCAACGACGCCGACGACGCCGACGACTCCGCCGGTCACGGGCGGCGGTGGCGGTGGCGGGGGCGGGACGCCCGCGCCATCGAGCGTCACCGTCACCATCACGTCCACTGGCGTGACGCCCAACGATTTTGCGGTAGCGGCGGGCGGAACCATCACCTGGGTCAACAGCGACGCCACGGTGCACGACCTGTCGTCGGACCCGCATCCGCAGCACACGGACTGTCCGCCGCTCAACACCGGCGATATCAATCCGGGGCAGCGACGGACGACCGGCGCGCTGCCGACCGCGCGCGTGTGCCGGTTTCACGATCACCTGAATCCAGGGGCCGCAAGCCTCATGGGGCGCGTCACGATTCAGTGAGTGCCCGCCGCACGAAGGAGGGCGTAGACGGTCGATCGAGGGACGGGATTGAAACCGAACGGGCGTTCGGTGGCAGCAGAGCACCCCGGTCCTTGTTCGTCTGCGTTCTCCTCCGTGCGGTGACCCGGTCCCGAATCGCTTCCCTGACTCCCCAGCACTCGTCTCGCCCCCCGGAAGACTTGCCTGCCGACGGTCGTCGTGGCCGTCTCCAGGAGCCCCGGGCGTAGTGTCCGGCTTCAGCCGGACCCGGGGCTGTCATTGCGCGCCGACTCTCCGGATAAGATGAGCTCGGCCTGCGCGGCGCAGGCGCTCACTTCAGGAGGTCGATCATGCGGCTGACTCGCGTCGGTGTGTTTTCGGCTGGGAAGTTGACGGGCCTGCTCTACACCCTCTTCGGGCTGATCTTCGGTGCCTGCTTCGCGGTGATCTCGATGGTGGGCGGCACGTTTGGCGCCGCCGACGCCGATGCGACCGGCCTGGCGACGTTCATGGGGTTTGGCGTCGCCGCGATTCTCCTTCTTCCCATCCTCTACGGGCTCCTGGGGTTTCTGGGTGGGATGCTGACAGCGGCGCTCTACAACCTGGTGTCCGGCCTCGCGGGCGGACTCGAGGTGGACATCACCCAGTGAGCCGGGAGCCGGGACGCCGTGTCGACGCGTGAGCGCGCGCTCGAGCGGACGTTCATGCTGTACAGGCGTCATTTCGGGCTGTGGCTGTCGCTGCTGGCGCCGGTCGCGATGTCGGCGGCCTTCATCTGGGTGGCGTTGCAGCGCGCGCTCGCGGGCGCTTCGGCCGGCCACCCCGACGCTGTCGGGCGTGCCGTCGCCGCGATCCCGCACGTTGCGGCCGGCGTATGGCTCGTCGCCGGCGGCTGCGGTGGACAGGCGATCGCGCTCGTGCGGATCGAACGGGGCGACGACGTCCACGCCTGGTCGATTCTGCCGCCGCTCGCGAGGCGGTCGCTGCACCTGCTGGCGGTCGCGACCTTGATGTTCGTCGGGGTGACGGCGCTCGGCCTGCTCGGCATCGGTCTGGCTGGCGCGCTGGCGCACATCCCGCTCATCGCGCTTCCGGCCGCGGGTGCGTCGGCGACGACGGCGAAGTCGGTCTCGCTGCTGGTGCTGCTCCCGATGCTCGTGGCCGGCGTCGTGCCAGCGCTGTGGTGGTTCGGCCGTCATGTCGTCGCGCTGCCGCTGGTGGCGGTCGTGGCCATGCCCGCGCGGGCGGCGCTCACCCACGCCCGGCGCGTGAGCCGGGGCCACGTCGGCACGATTCTCGGGCTGTTCATCGTCACCGCGCTCGCGAGCAACGTCGTGGTCCTGCTTGCGCGCGCGGTCGGGTCCCTGGCGACGCTGCTCATCGCGCCGGAGCGGTTCCGCCCCATCTTCGGCACCGGTCCGTGGGAAGGCGCGGCCGGTCCCGAAGTCCAGCTCGCCGCCACCCTCGTCGCCACGCGTCCTGACCCTGCCACTCGTGTTGCTGACCTTCAGCGTGACCGCATTTGCCCTCGTCGCGGGGTCGCCGGATCCGTTAGCCTTGAGGAGCGACGGGACGTAGGGAGCACAGCGACCAAAGACCAGCGACCAAAGTAGCTCGCCGGACCTGAAGGTCCGGACCGACGAGCGTACCGAAATCCGGTAGGGCGGGGCTTCAGCCCCGCCGCCCATGACCAAAGACCAAAGACTAAAGACCAAAGACCGACGACCGAAGACCGACCGACCGACCGAAGACCGACCGACCGAAGACCGAAGACCGAAGACCGAACGCATTGAGGCAGTCATGCGCATCCTGCTCCTCTCGATGCCGGACTCGTTCGAGCACACGCCGTCGCTCACGATCCGGATGCCGAACGGCGCGCTCGCTTCGCTGGCGGGGAACGTCGATGCCGGACATCGCGTGGCCATCGCCGACCTGGTGCTCGTCCAGCACGAGTTGCGGGCGGCGATTCCGCGTCTGATGGAGGCGCATCAGCCGGACCTGGTGGGCCTGTCGGTGATGACCTTCCAGCGCCGCACTGCGGCGCGCATCATCCGGCTGATCCGGTCAATCCGTCCTTCGGTTCGCATCGCCGTCGGCGGCTACGATCCAAGCCTCGCGACCGACGCGTGGGCCGAGCCCGGGTCGGGTGTGGATTTCATTGTCCGCGGCGAGGGCGAGCTGACCTTCCGGGCGCTCGTGCGCGCGCTCGACGCGGCGGGGGCGAACGGCACCGTCCCGGGCGGCACACTCGCGGCCATCGCCGGGCTGTCGTGGCGCGACGCCGATGGATTCGTGCACAACCCGGATCGGCACGTCAGTGACCTCGAGGCCATCGCCCCGCCCGACCGCGGGGCCCGGGTGCTCGAGGGCTACACGTTCCTCGGACGGCAGGTGGACGTCATCGAGACGTCGCGCGGCTGCACGTTCGACTGCAGCTTCTGCTCGATCATCGAGATGCGCGGGCGCAACTTCCATCGCTTCGCGATCGAGCGGGTGCTCGACGACATCCGCGATGCGCGCCGGCGCGGCGCCCGCGCGATCTTCATCGTCGATGACAACGTCTCGCTCGACGTCGCCCGGCTCGAGGCGCTCTGCCGCGCGATCGTGGACGCGGGACTGAACGACCTCGACTACCTCGTGCAGGCGATGACCTCGTCCATCGCCAACCATGGCGCGACGCTGGCGCCGCTCATGCAGCGCGCGGGCTTTCGTTACGTGTTCCTCGGCATCGAGAACGTGCTCGACGAGGACCTGGCGTTTCTCAAGGCCAGCGCCAAGAACACGCGAGCGCGTCCACGGGCAGCGGGTCGGCAATGCGTCGATCCGGGCGATCGACTATCTCCATCGCCACGGCATGTACGTGGTCGGCGGGCTCATCGTCGGCAGTCCGGACGACACGCGCGAGGCGATTCAGACCAACCTGTCCTTCGCGAGGCGCTACGTGGACTGGCCGTACATCCAGCACCCGACGCCGTATCCGCGAACGCCGATGACCCGGGACTTCCAGCGCGCGTGGACTCGTCGAGAGCGAGCGGCTCGATGAATACGACGGGACGACGGCGGTCGTGCGGACCGAGCACGTGCCGGCCGAGGAAGTGGAGTTCCTGCGCTGGCGCGCCGAGCGCTGGATGAAGGCGCGTCATTTCCCGGTGGCGCTGGCGCACGATCCGGGGTTCGTCCTGCGCCACGCGGCGCGGATGTTCCGGCACACATTCCGCGGCGCGACGTGGCGCACCTGGCTGCGGCTCGAGAGCGAACGGGACGCGTTCCGGCGCTACCGGGAGCAGCGGCGGCGCGAGCGCGACTTCCTGCCGGAGATGGGCTGAGGGGGACGGGAGCCTCTGGTGTTTCGTTCGAGGCTCCCGTCCCCGACTTGCGATTCCGGCTGCCCCGAGACTTCGAGCGTCTTGCGGAACTTCATCGGGACGCCGTCGGTGGTGGCTGGTTCATATCGCCAGGTGCGGGCGGCGTTGAGACGAGGCGGTGCGCGCCGCGGACGCAACGATCGATCGGGTGACTGCCGTGCACACGCCGACCCTCCAGTATCCCAGGACGCGACAGGCCGATCAGGCGGACGACTATTTCGGGACGCGTGTCGCCGATCCCTATCGCTGGCTCGAGGACGACAACAGCGCCGAGACCGCCGCCTGGGTGGCATCGCAGAATGCGGTGACCTTCGCGTATCTCGCGGCTATTCCGGCGCGTGAGCCCCTCCGCGCGCGTCTGACCGAGCTCTGGAACTTCGAGCGCTACGGGCTGCCGGCGCGCGAAGGCGATCACTACGTGTTCGCAAAGAACGACGGCCTGCAGAACCAGGCGGTGATCTATCGGGCGCGGGCGCTCGCGGACGCGGCCGACGTGCTCATCGATCCGAACACGTTCTCCGCCGACGGCACGATCGCCCTCGGTGAGCTGTCCTTCACCGACGACGGGCGGCTCATGGCCTACAGCCTGTCGGTCAGCGGGTCCGACTGGCGCGAATGGCACGTGAGGGAGGTCGCCACCGGCCGCGACCTGCCCGACCTCGTGCAATGGGGCAAGTTCTCGACCGCCGCCTGGACCCGCGACGGCAGCGGGTTCTACTACGCGCGCTTCGCCGCACCGGGCGCCGGTGACGAGCGGTCCGGTGTCAACCGCAATCAGCAGATCTTCTTCCACCGGCTCGGCACCCCGCAGGAGGCAGACGAGCTCGTCTACGAGCGCCCCGATCACCCGGACTGGTTCCTGAGCGCCGAGGTCACCGATGACGGACGGTTCCTGCTCGTGTATCAGCACGAGGGGACCGAGCCGAAGAACCGCCTGTTCGTGCAGGACCTGTCGAGGCCCGGGACAATCATCGAGCCGCTTCTCGATCGCTTCGACGCGTCGTACCAGGTGGTCGGCAACGACGGCGACGTCTTGTACGTGCTCACCGACAACGATGCGCCGCGCAAGCGGCTGGTCGCGATCGACGTCGGCGCGCCCGCCCAGGCGAACTGGAGGACCCTGATCGCGGAGGGCGAGGACCGCGACGTGCTCGCGACGGTGTCGATGCTCGGGTCGCGGTTCGTCGCGACGTGGCAGGTGGACGCCAGCCATCGACTGCGCGTGTACGGCCTCGACGGCGTCTTCGAGCGCGAAATCGCGCTGCCGACGCTCGGGTCAGTCGGCTTCTCTTCGAAGCGCCGCGACACCGAAGGCTTCTACGGGTTCGCGTCGTTCAGCTACCCGGCGACGATCTTCCGCTACGACCCCGAGACCGGGCGGAGCGAGCTGTTCCGCCGGCCGGACCTCCACTTCGAGCCCGACGACTTCGAGACGACGCAGGTCTTCTACGTCTCCAGGGACGGCACCCGCGTTCCGCTGTTCATCACGGGGAAGAAGGACCGTTCGAAGACGAGCGAGGCCCCGACGTTTCTTTACGGCTACGGCGGCTTCAACATCTCGGTCACGCCCGCGTTCTCGCCGTCCATCGTCGCGTGGCTGGAGCTGGGTGGGCTCTATGCGGTGGCGAACATCCGCGGCGGCGGCGAGTACGGGCAGGAGTGGCACGATGCCGGCCGCCTGGCGCACAAGCAGAACGTCTTCGACGACTTCATCGCCGCGGCCGAGTATCTGGTGCGGGAGCGCCATACGTCCGCGTCGAAGCTGGCCATCGCCGGCGGCAGCAATGGCGGCCTGCTCGTCGGCGCGGCGATGACGCAGCGGCCCGATCTCTTCGCCGCCGCCCTGCCGGCGGTCGGCGTGCTCGACATGCTGCGCTTCCACCTGTTCACGATCGGCTGGGCGTGGAAGTCGGACTACGGGAGCTCCGAAACGCGTGAAGGGTTCGAGACGCTGTATGCCTACTCGCCGCTGCATCGCCTCGCGCCGGGAACGGCGTATCCGGCGACGCTCGTGACGACCGCGGATCACGACGATCGGGTCGTGCCGGCGCACAGCTTCAAGTTCGCGGCCGCGCTGCAGGCTGCCCACAGCGGCCCGGCGCCGGTGCTGATTCGCATCGAGACCAGAGCCGGCCACGGTGCCGGCACGCCCACGTCGAAGCTGATCGACGAGCGCGCCGACGTCCTCGCGTTCCTGGTGAACGTGCTGGGCATGAACGGTGAGAAGTAGCGAGTCAGATCGTCCAGAACAATCCCAACTGTCCCTTCCGCCGGAACCTGTCCGTCCGGAGCGAGGGACCGCGCGGCGGAATCCCGGCGCGCGTCCGGGACGTCTTGAAGAGTCGCTCGATGAGCGCGGCCGTCGGGCCTTCGCCGCGCATGCGCGAACCGAAGCGCGGGTCGTTCAGCCGGCCGCCGCGGACGTCCTCGATGCGGCTCAGGACGTGGGCCTTGCGATCGGGGAAGTGCCGCTCGAGCCAGTCGGCGAACAGCGTCTTGACCGCATACGGCAGCCGCAGCATCACGTAGCCGGCAAAGCGCGCCCCCGCCTCGCCGGCGCGTGCGAGGATGGCCGGAATCTCGTGGTCGTTCAGCCCCGGGATCACCGGCGCGATCATGATGCCCGCCGGAATGCCGGCGGCGTTCAGGCGCGCGACCGCGTCGAGTCGGAGGTCGGCCCTCGAGGTCCGCGGCTCGAGCACACGTCGCAGCGGTTCGTCCAGCGACGTGACCGACAGCGCGACGCTGGCGCAGCCATCCGTCGCCAGCTCGCCGAGCAGGTCGGCGTCGCGCGTGACGAGTCGATTCTTGGTGACGACACCGACCGGATTGCGGAACTCGGCGAGCACCTGGAGGCAGGCCCGTGTGAGCCCCAGCGTGCGCTCGACCGGCTGGTACGGATCGGTGACACCGCTGAGCGCCAGGACTTGCGGCTCCCAGCTCGATCGCGTCAGTTCGTCGCGAAGCAGGGCCGACGCGTCCTCCTTCACGAAGATGCGCGTCTCGAAGTCGAGGCCCGCGGAGAGGCCGAGATATTCGTGCGTGGGCCGCGCATAGCAGTAGATGCAGCCATGCTCGCACCCGCGGTACGGGTTCAGGCTGGCCGAGAACCCGACGTCGGGGCTGTCGTTGTGTGCGATGACCGATCGCGACGTGTCACGGAAATACTGGGTCCGCTCGACGCCGTCCCGTTCGGCATCGTCGACGTCGCCATCGTCCGGCCCCTGCTCGATCCACAGGCGATCGAACCGGTTGGCCGGCTGCAGCCCTGTGCCCCTGCCTGGCGCGGGCTCGGTTGCGGATTCGGGACCCCGGCCGGGGACGGGCACCGCCATGCCGCGATTCTACCGCAGGAAGGCGAAGAAAAGGCAAATCTACGCGGGATCAATCACGCTCTCGAGCTGCAATGCCTGCGCTGCCGTCGAGCGACGGGCGATCGTCGGCGTCAACCGGGCGTCACAAGTGTGTCGCGCGAGGCTTACACTGGCCCACTACACTTCGCCACTGCCAACGGAGATGCTATGACTCGCCTCATCCAGTGTGTCGTGTGGCTCGTGATCTGCCTGGCGGCGGCGCCGGCACGTGCACAGTTCGAAACCGGCGCCGTGCTCGGTACGGTTCGGGACAACTCGGGAGCCGTCGTGCCGGGTGCGACGGTCACGCTCCTGAACACGCAGACCGGCGTCGCCGTCGTGCGCACGACCGACCCGAGGGCGGCTACGAGTTCTTCACCGTCCGTCCGGGCGTCTACAAGGTGACCGCCGAGCTGTCGGGCTTTGCCACCGCCTTCGCCGACAACGTGCAGGTGAGCGTCGGCGGCCGTCAACGCGTCGAGTTGACGATGAAGGTGGGTGAGCTGACCGAGGCGGTGGAAGTCGTCGGCGGCGCACGGACGCTCGACACCGACACGAGCCAGCGCGGACAGGTGGTGAGCGGGACGACAGGCGGCGGAGCTGCCGCTGAACGGCCGCGAGTACTCGTCGCTCGCGCAGCTCAGCCCGGGCGTGCGGCTGTCGGCGCTGAACACCGGCGGCCTGACGCCGCGCGAAGGCTCGTTCAACGTCAACGGGCTGCGGAGCACGTTCAACAACTTCCTCATCGACGGCGTGGACAACAACGCCTACGGCACGAGCAACCAGGGCTTCTCGAACCAGGTGATGCAGCCGCCGCCCGACGCGCTCGCCGAGTTCCGCGTCGTCACCAACAACATGAGCGCCGAGTACGGCCGCAGCGGCGGCGCGACAATCAACGTCGCCTACAAGAGCGGCACCAACCGGTTCAGCGGCGCCGCGTGGGAGTTCTTCCGCGATACGTCGATGAACGCCGAGGGCTTCTTCAAGTCACCGGCCGGCAAGCCCGAGTTGAAGCGCAATCAGTTCGGGTTCGTCGTCGGCGGGCCGATCCTGCGCAACCGCGCCTTCTTCTTCACCGACTTCGAGGGCTTCCGGCAGGACCGCGAGGTCGTGACCTTCTCGACGATTGCCACCGAGGCGCAGCGTCAGGGCATCTTCGCCGTGGACGTGCGCAACCCGTTCACCGGCGACACCTACCCTGCCGGCACGCCCATTCCGATGACCCCGTTCGCGCGCGCGTCCTCGGCGACCTGCCGCCCACGACCAGTGCGGGCACGCGCGAACAACTACCGGACGCTGCAGCTCTTCACCAACGACACGGACAAGTACAACGGCAAGGTCGACGTGACCATCTCGCCGACGATCTCGCTGTTCGGCCGCTACGGCTATCGGGACGTGGACATCTTCGACAATCCGCCCATCCCGCTGCCCTCCGGCGGCGCGGCAACGGCCAGACCTACGTCACCAACAAGCAGTTCGCCACCGGGCTCACCTGGGCGCGGTCGGCGAACGCGCTGCTCGAGGCGCGGTTCGGCTACTCCTACACCGTCGCGGGCAAGAACCCGCCGGCGCTCGGTTCCGAGAGCGCCCAGGAGGTGTACGGCATCTCGGGCTTGCCGAGCGATCCGCGCGTCGCCGGCGGCCTGCCCAACCAGACCATCACGGGCTATTCGGAGCTCGGCCGGCAGGCGACCAACCCGCAGTGGCAATACCCCCGCGTATTCAATCCCAAGGTGAACTACTCCTGGGTCCAGGCACGCCACTCGTTCAAGAGCGGCTACGAGTTCCAGCATGTCCAGACCGAGGTCCAGGACGTCAACCCGCTCTACGGTCGCGACACGTACGGCAGCCAGGTGTCGCGCCCGACTGGCGTCGCCGCCGCACAACGTCTACAACCTCGCCGACTTCGCGCTGGGTTTCCGGTCGCAATACGCGCTCAGCAACATCCTGGTCGCGAACCTGCGGCAGAACATGCACTTTCTCTACGCGCAGGACGACTGGCGGCTCACCGACACGCTGACGCTGAACCTCGGCCTCCGCTACGAGTACGCCACGCCGTGGGTGGAGGAGGACAACATCCTCTCGAACTGGGATCCGGACGACGCCGACAGCATGATTCTCGCGACCGACGGGTCGCTGGCCGATCGATCGACGCTCGATCCCGACCGCAACAACTGGGGCCCGCGGCTCGGGTTCGCGTGGTCGATCGATCCGAAGACGGTGGTGCGGGGCGGCTACGGCCTGGCGTACGTGCACTTCCACCGCGCCGGCGGCGCCAACGTCCTGCCGATCAACGGCCCGCAGGTCATCAACGCGGTCGTCAACCAGACGGCGACGACGCCGGACTTCCGGCCGACGAGGCGGGCTACCCCGAAGGGTCTGACCGATCCGTCGCGCTTCAATCCGCTGGTCGCCAACATCACCTACATGCCGCGCGACTACCGCTCGAGCTCGGTCCAGAGCTGGTTCATCTCGGCGCAGCGCGAGATTCTGCCCCGGACCGTCCTCGACGTCGCCTATGTCGGCAACTCGTCCGACGGGCTGTTGCTCTTCGCCAACTACAACCAGGCGCTGCCGAACAATGCGGCGGGCACGATTCCCCTGGCGAATCGCCGGCCGATTCCGGGCTTCGGCGACATCACCTACTCGTTCAACGGCGGGTTCTCGCGCTACCAGAGCGTGCAGGTGAAGATCGAGAGCCGGCTGTGGTCGGGCCTCACGCTGCTCAATTCACTCACGTTCTCGCAAACCGAGGACAACGGATCCGGATCGCTCGAGAACCAGAACGGGAATGCGCCGGCGCCGCAGGACTTCTACAATCTGGCCGCCGACGAGGGGCTGTCCAACTACCACCAGCCGTACAACAACACCACCAGCGTGATCTGGGAGCTGCCGATCGGCCGCGGGCGTAAATGGCTCGGCGATGCGTCGGCGTGGCTCGACGCCATCGTCGGCGGCTGGACGCTGAGCGGGATCAGCTTCCTGTATGCCGGGGAGCCGGTCACGCTCACCGCGTACGCGCCTGGCTCGCTGCCGCCGGCAGCCTTCCAGGTCTCGGGTATCGCGCAGGATTTCCGCGGCGGCAACAACTACCGCGCCAACGTCACCGGCGATCCCTACGGCGACCGGAGCTCGATCACCAACTACTTCAATCGCGACAACGTGCTGCTGCCGACCGATCCGAGCCAGCCCTTCGGGAACGCCGAGCGGAACAGCGTCCGCGGGCCCGACTTCTGGCAGCTCGACTTCGTCGCCGGCAAAGAGCTTCGGCCTGCCGTTTGGCTCGAACACGTCGCTGCAGTTCCGCTTCGAGGCGTTCAATCTCCTGAACAGGACGAACTTCCGCGCGCCCAACGGCACCAGGAGCGCGGCTGCGTTCAGCACGATCACGAGCACGTACGACGCGCGTCAGCTGCAGCTCGGCGTGAAGCTCAATTTCTGACGCTTGTCAGTGACGAGTGACGAGTGACGAGTGACGAATCATGGGCTATTTGCACCCATTCGTCATGAGTCACTCGTCGTTTGTCACTGGTAGCTGGTAGCTTGTCACTCGTCACTCGTCACTCGTCACTCGTGTGGTCGCACCAGCCGCCACGCGTCCATCCGCGTCACCGTCGCCGCGCCGCCTTCCGCATGGATCGCGAGCCGGCGCCGGGCGGCGGTGGGGAACACCCGGTCGGTGATGACGACCGCGCCATCCTCGCCGAACACTTCGATTGACGACCGGTCCAGAACGACGGTGAGTGCGAGCGGCGCGTTGTCGCGCAGCCGCAGCGGCGCGTCCTGCCGTCCGGGGAAGCGCTCGTGAAAGTCGGCTCGTCCCGCTCGCGTGCGATCCACGGACAGCGTGGCCTTCGGACGATCGTAGGTGACGAGCGTCGCTTCGGACGCCCCGGCTCGATCGCCGGTCGCTTCGAGGCCGATGACGATTCGCGTCGCCGTGCCCGGATCGATGGTCAGCTGCACCTCGAGCGGCGCCTCGACGATGTCGATGAGCGGGGTTGGCGTGGCCCCCAGTGAAAGGCCCGCCCGGCTGGCCGGCTCGGAACGCCAGCGCGCGAGCTCGCCGACGGGCCGCTGCACCAGGCTCAGCCCGTTCGCGTCGCGACGCAGCGTCAGCTCGCGCGGCAGCGACTGCGCGCCGCGCCAGGTCGCCGTCGGTTCGCGATTGGCATACTCCCAGTTGCTCATCCAGCCGACCCAGACGCGGCGGCCGGCAGGTACGTCCGACCACGACTGCGCGGCGTAGAAATCCTTGCCGTAATCGGCCCATCGCGTCGCGCCGGCGCCGGAGTCGGGCGTGAACCGCACGCCATCGAAGCCGCCGACGAAATACTGCGTGCCGCTGCCGCCGGCGATCCCGCCCGGGTTGATCGAGACGATCAGGACCCACCGCGTGTCGGTCGTCCCTTCGATCGTGAGCGGGAAGAGGTCCGGGCACTCCCAGACGCCGCCGGTGGCGCCAGACGGCCCGAAGTCGCTGAGCGCGGTCCACGCCTTGAGATCGGGCGAGCCGTAGAAACGGATGCGATGCTCCTTCGGCAGCGCGACGGCCATGATCCACCGCGCGGTCGCTTCGTGCCAGAACACCTTGGGATCGCGGAAGTCGGCCATCCGCTCGTCGATGATCGGGTTGCCCGCGTACTTCGTCCAGGTGCGCCCGCGATCGCGGCTGACGGCCAGGTTCTGCGTCTGACGATCGCGCCGGTGCGCGGTGTAGATGGCGATCAGACAGGCCGTGCGGGCTCCGGGCTGCTCCGCGCACAGACCGCTCGTGTTCCGCGCATCCACCACCGCGCTCCCCGAGAAGACCATCAGGCCGTCCTCTTCGCGCAGCGCCACCGGCAGGTGCTCCCATGCAAGGAGGTCGCGGCTGACGGCATGACCCCAGCTCATGTGGCCCCATTCATTGCCCTGCGGGTTGTGCTGGTAGAACAGGTGATACTCGCCCTCGAAGTACACGAGACCGTTCGGATCGTTCATGAAATTCGCCGGCGGCGTGAAGTGCACGACCGGCCGCCACGGGTCGGACTGACCGGCCTGTGCGACCAGCGCCGCGGCGAGGCAGACGAGCGCGGCCAGAGTGCCGATCATGACCGGTCCATCATACGCATCCGGTCAGCGGCGCGGTGCCGGCGCGGTGTGGCATAGTGAGCCGCGCGAACGACCCGCCCGTGGGCGTTCTCGTTCCAGGAGAAGGGACCATGACACTGTCAGGCTCGGTGCGGACATGGCTGGCCGGCGTCGCGATGATGCTCGGTCTCATGCAGGGCGCCGGTGCCCAGGAGCCGTTCCTTCGCTACGGCGTCGCCAACTTCGGCGACGTGGATCCGCTCAAGGACGCCCCGGTCCTGGCTGCCTGCGGCTACGACTACATCGAGCCCGGGCTCGCGAAGACCGTCGCCCTGGCCCCGGAGGCGCTCAAGGACGCGCGGGCAACGCTCGCCGCGGCCAAAATTCCGATCGAGACCATGAACTGGTTCCTGCCCGGGACCGACATCAAGCTGACCGGACCCGAGGTGGACGAGGCGCGCGTGCGCGCCTACGTCGAACGATCGCTGGCGCTCGCCGAGGAGCTCGGCGCAAAGGTCATCGTCTTCGGGAGTCCCGGCGCGCGATCGTTCCCCGAAGGTTTTCCCGCCGAGAAAGCCTGGGCCCAGCTGCAGGCGTTCCTCCGCATGACGGGGACGATCATCGAGACCCGCGGCTACGGCATGGTCATCGGCATCGAGCCGCTGCGCAAGCCGGAGAGCAACATCATCAACACCGTGGTCGAAGCCGCCAGGCTGGCGCGCGAGGTGAACCACCCGAAGATCCGGATCATCGTCGATTTCTACCACCTGGCGTTCGAGAACGAGGATCCCGACGCGATTCTCACCGCCCGCGATCTGATCGTGCACCTCCAGATCGCGGATCCGGTGAAGCGCGGGTTTCCGGTGAGCGATGCGAGCGAGCCCCGCTACGCGCGGTTCTTTGCGAACCTCAGGACGATTGGCTACCGGGGGCGCATCAGCATCGAAGCCAACTCGTCGAACCTCGCCGCCGACTGCGCGCCTGGGCTCGCGTTTCTCAAGCGCATGAGCTCGGCCGCGCGCTAGTGGATTCGCTTGCGTTGACAGTCGTAGTGTCCGGCTTGGTCGCGGAGTTCAGTTGCGTTGACAACGGGCCCGCCAAGGTGGCGCCGGGCTTCAGCCCGGCCAACCGCGGGCCGGCAGGCTAAAGGCCGCGCCACATCACCAACACAAGTGAGCTCCGGGTTTAGTCGGACCCGGGTCCGGCTGAAGCCGGACACTACGTCACACACGTGATTGGCAGACTGTCCGCCGGTGGGACGCGAGTGTCCGCTGGGGTTCGCCGGCTCGGCGGAGACCCCCGGCGGGGCTCGATGAGGCCGTGGCATTCCCGTTGCACGCGGGCGTTCAGGAGCCGTCATGTCGATCATCCAGGACCTCCGTCACGGACTGCGGACGCTGCGGCGCGTCCCCGGCCTCGTCGTGGTCGCCGTCATCACGCTGGGCCTCGGGATTGGCGCCAACACCGCGATCTTCAGTGTCATCTACTCGGTGCTGCTCAAGCCGCTCGTGTTCCCCGAGTCCGAGCGGATCGTGCAAACGTGGATGGCGTTTCCCGAGCGCGGCCTCGACCGGACGTCGTGGTCCCACGGCCATTTCTGGGACGCGCGCGCGATGGTGCAGGCCTTCGACGAGCTCGCCGCAGTGGAGTCGGGAACCGTCAATCTGACTGGCCTCGGCGATCCCGAACAGCTCGATGCGGCCCGCGTGAACGCGGGCTTCTTCCGCGTTCTGGGCGTGACGCCCGCCGCCGGACGCCTGCTGCGGCCGGGCGAAGACGAGCCTGGTCGGGACGCGAACGTCGCGATCCTTTCGCACCGTTTCTGGACGCGAGCGTTCAATCAGGATCCCGCCGTCGTCGGACGCACGGTCGTGCTCAACGGCGTGGCGCACCAGGTGATCGGCGTGCTGCCGGACGGGCACGCCCTTCCTCGACTGGGCTGATGTCTTCCGGCCGTTGGTGCACACCGCCGACGCCCAACGCGAGAGCTGGGAGCTGTTCGGGCTCGGGCGCCTGAAGCGGGGTGTGACGATCGAGGCGGCGCGCAGCGATCTCCAGCGCGTCATGACGACCCTGGGCGAGCGCCATCCGGAGACCAGCCGCGGCATGAGCGGCAGCGTGGCCCCGCTGAACGAGCTGGTCGCCGGCGGCAACACGAGGCGGGCGCTCTGGGTGCTGCTCGGCTCGGTTGGCGCCCTGCTGCTGATCGCGTGCGTGAACCTGACCAACCTGCTGCTCGCGAAGGCGGCGGGCCGTGCGCGCGAGATGGCGCTGCGGGCGGCGCTGGGCGCCAGCCGGCGCCGCATCGTGCGTCTGCTCGTCGCCGAGTCGCTGCTGTTGTCGGCAGCCGGCGCGGCGCTGGGCCTGCTGCTGTCGATCTGGGGACTCGAGCTGCTGCGGGTGAGCCAGGTGTCGGGGATCGCCAGGCTCGAGGAAGTCGCGATCAATGGCTGGATCCTGGCATTCACGACGGTGGTGGCCGTGGCCACCGGCGTGCTGACCGGTCTCGTGCCGGCGGTGCAGGCGGCGAGGACCGATCTGGCGCCGGCGCTGCGCGAGGGCGAGCGCGGCGTCGCCGGCACGCCGCGTCAGCAACGCCTGCGTGGGGTGCTGGTGGGCGCCGAAGTGGCGCTCACGCTGGCGCTGCTGGTGGGCGCGGGTCTGCTGCTGCGAAGCTTCTCGGCGCTGTTGCGCGTCGATCGGGGATTCGAGACCGAACGCCGGATCCTCGTCGAGCTGAACCTGCCGCAATCCTATGGCGACGACGAGGGGAAGCGAGCTGCGCAGTTCGTCGTGGACTTCGAGGCGCGGCTGCGCGGCCTGCCGCAGGTGACGTCGGTGGCTGCGGTCAGCGGCCGTCCGCTGAGCTCGGGCAGCACGGGAATGGGCATCGTCGCGGCCGAGCGACCGGACGTCTTCCGCGAGATCCCCTGGGCAAGCTGGCGGCTGATCACCGGCGACTACTTCAAGAGCATGGGCGTCCCGCTGCTCGCAGGACGCACGTTCGACCAGCGCGATCTCATCGCCAAGCCGTGGCGTGTCATCGTCAGCCGGCGGCTGGCCGAACAGCTCTGGCCCGGCGAAGACGCGATCGGGCGGCAGGCGATCCTGTGGAAGGGCCAGGGCAATCAGCGGGCCGAGATCATCGGGATCGTCGGCAACATGCGTGAGCGGAGCCTGTCGGAGCCGCCGACGCTCGCCGTCTATCTGCCCATGTACGGCTCGGGCGCCGGCCACATGTATTTCGTCCTGCACACGACCGCGTCGAAAGAGGCGATCGTCCCGATGCTGCGCTCGGTCGTCGGCAGCCTCGATTCGCAGCTGCCGGTGGCGAACGTGCAGACGCTCGAGGAGATCGTCAGCCGTTCGACCGCATCGCGTCGGTTCACGGTCGTTCTGCTCAGCGCGTTTGCCGCGCTCGCGCTCATTCTCGCGCTCGTCGGCATCTACGGCGTGATGTCCTACGCGGTCTCGCGCCAGACCTCCGAGATCGGCGTGAGGCTCGCCCTCGGTGCAAGCCACCGCAGCGTGCTGCGGCTCGTGCTGGTGCAGGGCATGAAGCCCGTTGCCGCCGGGATCGCGATCGGACTCGGCGCGGCCTTCGTCCTCTCACGCTTCCTCGCCAGCCTGCTCTTCGGAGTGACGGCGCGCGATCCGATCACCTACGCGATCGTGGCCGTGCTGCTCGCGGTCACCGCCGTCCTCGCGTGCCTCGTCGCCGCACGGCAGGCGCTGAGCATCGACGTGATGTCGGCGCTCCGCGCCGAGTAGTTGCGCCAGCCGCCCAGGCGCGTTGCCGTTGCACGTCCGGCTGAAGCCGGACACTACGTCTACGTCGTCTACGTCGAAGTGTGCGATCTTCAGCCGGACCCGTGCGCGGCTCGATCCCAGTCGCCCAGCCGTTCAAGCCGCTCCAGCCCTTCCAGCCGCTCCAGCCCTTCCAGCCGCCCAGTCGCTCCAGCCGCTCCAGCCGCTCCAGTCCCCCAGCCGTTCCAGTCCCCCAGTCGCCCAGTCCCCCAGTCGCCTAGAATGCTCCTCACATGGCTTCCAGCTCCGATGAGACGTCGCTGGCGACCACGGGCGAAAAGCGCTCCGGTGCGTCGCGCGGCTGGCTCGCGGCGGGCCAGCTGACCGACGCCGGGGCCATCCCGATCGGGACCGTGCTCGAGGATCGCTACCGGATCATCGGGATGCTCGGTCGCGGCGGGATGGGCGAAGTGTACCGAGCCGACGATCTGCGTCTCGGCCAGCCGGTGGCGCTGAAGTTCCTGCCGGAGGCCGTCGCCGGCGACGCCGTGCGCCTGGCGCAGTTCCACACCGAGGTGCGCGTCGCGCGCCAGGTGTCGCATCGCAACGTCTGCCGCGTCTACGACATCGGCGAGTCGGCGGGCCGCGTGTTCCTGACGATGGAGTACGTGGATGGCGAGGATCTGGCGACGCTGCTGCGGCGCATCGGCCGGCTGCCGCAGGACAAGGGGGTCGAGATCGCGCGGCAGATTTGCGCCGGCCTTGCGGCGGCGCACGACCAGGGCGTGCTGCATCGCGACCTCAAGCCGGCCAACGTGATGATCGACGGCGAGGGGCGCGCGCGGATCACCGACTTCGGACTGGCGGGCCTGGCCGGCGAGATCAAGGACGTGCAGTCGGGGACGCCCGCCTACATGGCGCCGGAGCAGCTGGCCGGCCGGGAGGTGTCCGTCCGCAGCGACATCTTCGCACTCGGCCTCGTGCTGTTCGAGATCTTCACGGGCCGACGCGCCTTCGACGCCAAGACGGTCGCCGAGCTGCTGCGCCAGCACGATCGCGGTCTGCAGGGGTCCATGTCCTCGTCGGTGCGCGATCTCGATCCCGCGATCGAGCGTGTCATCGAGCGCTGCCTCGCGCCGCAGCCCACCGCGCGTCCGGCCTCCGCGCTGGCCGTGTCCGCCGCGCTGCCCGGCGGCGACCCGCTTGCCGCGGCACTCGCGGCAGGCGAGACGCCGTCGCGCGAGATGGTCGCCGCAGCCGGACGTTCGGAAGCCGTGCCGCTGCCGCAGGCGCTCGGTCTGGCCCTCACCGTGTGCCTCCTGCTCGCGGTGACAATCGTGTCGCGTTCCGCGCAGTCGTTCACGTCGAAGATTCCGTTCGACAAGCCGCCGGCCGTCCTCAAGGACCGCGCAACCGAGGTCCTCTCGCGCCTCGGCTATCGAGAGCCGCCGGCTGACACGGTCTCGGACTTCATGTCGGCCTTCGACTACCCGGCCTGGGTGGTCCGCACGCAGAGCTCGCCGGATCGCTGGAAGTACCTGCCGTCCGGCCGCGTGCCGGTAGCCGGCTATTGGGTGCGCACCAGCCCCCGCCCGCTGGTGCCCTTCGGCAGCAATCCGCGACCGGCGATCAGCGACCCGCCGTTCACGCGGGCTGGCATGACGCTCCTCGTCCTCGACACGAGCGGCCGAGTGATCGAGTTCCACGCCTTGCCCGAGGAACGCGTCGCCGCGCCCGCACAGGGGTCGGTTCAACCGGCTGCGCCGGACTGGCAGGGCGTCTTCAATCTGGTCGGGTGGAGCCGGGAGCGATTCGTTCCGGCCACCCCCGAATGGACACCGCGCGGATTCGCCGACGCGAGAGCCGCGTGGACCGGCACCCTCCCCGAGCTCGGCGAGACGCCGCTGCGGCTCGAAGCTGCGGCCTACCGCGGCCGGGTGACCACGATCCGGACGCTCGGACCCTGGAGCTCGACGTCGGAGGGCCGGCAGGCGTCACGCGACCCGATCCAGCGGGCGCTGGCATCGGTCCTCGCCGTCCTGACCCTGGGAGCGCTGGGCGCGGCCGCCGTGCTCGCGCGGCGGAACCTCAAGCTGCATCGCGGCGACCGCGACGGCGCCAACAAGGTCGCGGCCGTGGTGTTCGCGGCGGGCATCACCGGGTATCTGATCACGGCGCATCACGTGCCCGACGTCAATGTCGAGATTGTACGGTTCGTGCGCGCGTGCGGCGACGCGCTGATTCCGGCAGCGATTTTCTGGCTGGCCTACGTCGCGCTCGAGCCATGGGTGCGCCGGCACCTGCCAGCGAGCCTCGTGTCATGGACCCGCCTGCTGACACGCGGCGTGCGCGACCCGCTGGTCGGCCGCGACGTGCTCATCGGGCTGGCCTTCGGGCTGCTGCTCACGTGCTTCTCGTCGATGTGGATGCGGCTGCTCGAAGCGATGGGACGACCGCCGCTCGCCCCCCAGGCGTTTCAGGTGTTCTACCTGCGCAGCGGGTTGGCCGTCGTCGATGTCTTGCTCGAGCGCATCATCGCCGCGCTGATCACCACGATGTTCCTGTTGCTGATCTACGTCGGGCTCAGAAAGCTGTTCCGCGTCCGCGCGCTTGCCGCTGTCGGGCTGGGCCTGTTCTTCATGATCGTCCTCGGCGCCGAAGACTTCGTGAGGCGGGAGGGAGGGTTCGGCATTCTGGGATCGATGGTCTTCACCGCGCTGGTCATCTTTCCGCTGCTGCGGTTCGGCCTCCTGCCGTTCGCGGTCGGAACCTTCGCGAGTCAGTCGCTGATCCTCAGCCCGCTGACGACGTCATTCGGTGCCTGGCACGGGTTCCCGACGCTGATTGTAGGAGGCCTGCTGCTGGCCATGACTGTCTACGCCTTCGTGCAGGCACGCGCCGGCGCACCGCTGTTCGGCCAGCGATTGCTGGAAGAGTGAGCGATTCGCCTTGAGCCCCTCGACGTCCGGCAGTAGAATGCGCCCGTCGACCGCCAACACGACCAGCGCCGCTCCGCCAACTGCGCGGAACGTTCGAGTCATCTGCTGGTTGAGGCGTTGCCGGCACGAGAGCGGGGCCGACGTCCCGCCAGGTGCCTCTTGCGGGGTGCCGCCTCTACCGGCGGGTCGCCTTCCCGGGCGCCCGCCGGTTTTCGTTGGCCCAGGCCCTGAGCCTCGAGCCCCCGGAGCCTGGTGCCCTGATCTAGAGCCCTGAGCCTGCATGCCCCACATTCTCGCCCTCGATCAGGGCACGACCTCGAGCCGCGCCATCGTGTTCGGGCGGGACGGGCGTGCCGTCGCGGTATCGCAGCAGGAGTTCCCGCAGATCTTTCCGGCGCCCGGTCACGTGGAGCACGACCCGGAAGCCATCTGGTCCTCGCAGCTCGAGACGGCGCGCGAAGCCATCGCCCGCGCCGGTCTCGGGGCCGCCGACATCGCGGCGATTGGCGTCACCAATCAGCGTGAGACGACGATCCTCTGGGATCGGCGATCCGGCAAACCCGTGGCGAACGCGATCGTCTGGCAGAGCCGGGTCAGCGCGCCCATCTGCGACCGGCTGAAGGCCGACGGCGCGCGAGCCGCTGGTTCGCCAGAAGACCGGTCTCGTCATGGACGCGTACTTCTCGGGCACCAAGATCAAGCACCTGCTCGACACGACACCCGGGCTGCGGGCGCGCGCCGAGGCGGGCGAGATCCTGTTCGGCACGGTGGAGACCTTCCTCATCTGGCGGCTGACGGGCGGGCGTTGCCACGTGACCGACGTCAGCAACGCCAGCCGCACGCTGCTGTTCGACATCCGCACGCTCGACTGGGACGACGAGCTGCTGCGGCTGCTCGGCGTGCCGAGGGCGATGCTGCCCGCGGTGCGGGCGTCGAGCGAGGTGTACGGCGAGACCGAGGCGTCAGATCTTCGGCGGGCCGATTCCGATCGCCGGAGCCGCGGGCGATCAGCAGGCGGCACTCTTCGGCCAGGCCTGCTTCGCAGCCCGGCACCGCGAAGAACACCTATGGCACGGGCTGCTTCGTGCTGCTGAACACGGGCCGGACGCCGATGGCGTCCGCGCAGCGGTCTGCTGACCACCGTCGCCTGGCAGCGCAACGGCGAAATCACCTATGCGCTCGAGGGCGCCGTCTTCATCGCCGGCGCGGCGGTGCAGTGGATGCGCGACGGCCTGCGCGCGATCGTGTCGTCGGCCGACATCGAGCGCCTCAGCCAGTCGGTGCCGGATGCCGGCGGCGTCTACCTCGTGCCGGCGTTCGTCGGCCTCGGCGCGCCGCACTGGGATCCCTACGCGCGCGGCCTCATCATCGGGCTCACGCGCGACACGACCGTCGGCCACATCGCCCGGGCGACGGTGGACGCGATGGCGTATCAGAGCCGCGACGTGCTCGACGCTGATGCAGCGCGAGGCCGGTCTCGCGCTGACGTCGCTCAAGGTCGACGGCGGCGCCAGCGTCAACGACCAGTTGCTGCAGTTCCAGGCCGATCTGCTGGACGTCGCCGTGCGGCGTCCCGTCGTCGCCGGAAACGACGGCGCTCGGCGCCGCCTATCTGGCCGGGCTGGCCGTCGGCTACTGGAAGGATCTCGACGATGTCTCGCGGCAACTGGGCGCTCGATCGCGAGTTCACGCCGCGGATGGACGCCGCGCAGCGGCAGGCGCTGACGCGCGGCTGGCAGCGCGCCGTCGAACGGTCCCTGCAGTGGGTGGAACCATAGGCGCTGAGCTCGGTGGAGCTTGACCTCGATACGGTCGCGGAGGCTGTGATGCAGACGTTTGATGCCACTCGTCGTCAGTTTCTTCAGCACGTCGGCGCGGCGGCCATGGCCGCGGGGTCGCCGATCATTCTCGGCGCCACCGACAAGGCCGGCACGAAGCGGCCGATCGTCGGCACCGGCGACCACACCTACGAGGTCTATCCACGACTGGGGCGAGCTGCCGGCCGGGATCAAGTACGGCAACACGCACGGCGTCGTGCGAGGACGCGCAGGGCCACATCTACGTTCACCACACCGTGAACGCGCGCGAGCGAGAGCGACGACACGATGGTCGTCTTCGATCGCAAGGGCAAGTTCGTGCGGTCGTGGGGGAAGGAGTTCAAGGGCGGCGCGCACGGCCTGCACATCCGCAGCGAGGGCCGCGACGAGTTCCTCTACCTCTGCGACACGAAGCGCGCGCGTGGTCGTGAAGACGACGCTGAAGGGCGAGACGGTGTGGACGCTCGGGTATCCGAAGGAGTCGGACAAGTATCGGCGATGAGCGCCGACGGCAAGCCGGATCAGCTACTCGCCGACCAACATCGCCATCGAGCCGAACGGCGACGTCTACGTCGGCGACGGCTACGGGTCGAGCTTCATCAACCAGTACACGAGCAAGGGCCAGCTACATCCGGACCTTCGGCGGCAAAGGGAAGGAGCGCCGGTCAGCTCGATTGCCCGCACGGGCTGATCGTCGATCGCGCGCGAAGCCACGCCGACGCTGATGGTCGCGGACCGCGGCAACAGCCGCCTCCAGGTGTTCTCGCTCGACGGCGACGCACCTGCGCTTCATCGACGGGCACGCAGCATCCCTGCCATTTCTCCGAGCACAAGGGTGACATGGTGGTGCCCGATCTCTGGGCCCGCGTCACGCTGCATCGATCGCAGAACAACGTCATCGCCCAGCTCGGCGACGCCGGCGCCGAATCGTGGAAGGCGATCCGCAGGCGGCCCGCGCGACGGGTTCCCGGTCGGCAAGTTCGTCTGCCCGCACGGCGCCTGCTTCGATCACGACGGCAACATCTTCGTCGTCGAATGGGTCGAAGTGGGAAGGGTCAGTAAGTTGAGGAGAGTTTGAAGAAAGAGTGACGAAGTTACAAGGGTACGAAGTACGAGAGTGGCATCAGACATGCACGGGCCGTGTCGCATGACCGGCACGGGACATGTCTCGCCTTCCCACCAACTGGGCGCGCGCACCTTTTCGTTCGCGTGCCGCGTCGTGAGATTCTGCGCCGTCCTTGAACGCTGCCCAGGCGTACAACGTCGGCTCGGGTGGCAGTTGCTCGATGCTGGCACCTCGGTGGCGGCCAACTACACGGAGGCAGTCGCGGCGACGAGCCGACGCGACTTCTTCGCACGTCAGAAGATTGTCCTGCGCGAGGCCCGTGAATCGCTGCTCTGGCTGCAGCTGATCGAACACTGTTTCCCTCAGTGGTCGCGAGACTGCCGCGATATCGCGCAAGAAGCGCACGAGCTCGTCTCCATCTTCACGGCGTCAACCAGACGACTCAGCTCATCGCTCAACCAATCGCGAGGCAGCATCGGTTGAATTCGTGCAGATTCTTCAACGCCTCACTTCGTACTTGTACCTCGTACCTCGTACTTTCGAGTACTGACTCCACCCCCTTCATCACCCCCTCCCATCGATACGCTCTGTCGACGTACTCCAACCCCTGGCGTCCAAAGGAGCGGGCGAGAGCGGGGTTTCCCGCCATCAGGCGTA
Organism: Vicinamibacterales bacterium; assembly: GCA_963834365.1. Taxonomy (GTDB): domain Bacteria; phylum Acidobacteriota; class Vicinamibacteria; order Vicinamibacterales; family Vicinamibacteraceae; genus CAWJAP01. The sequence continues at coordinate 32,567 of CAWIBS010000032.1, forward strand.
CGGCCTCGACGAACTCGCCGGGGAGATCGTAGTAGACGCCGCCGTTGGCGCGCGTGACCTGTCCCTTCAACGGGCGGCAGCGCCCGTTGACGATGACCGGCGTGCCGCGGTTCCAGGCTTCGAGCACGACCAGGCTCAGGCTCTCGAACGGGGAGGGCATCACCAGGGCGCGCGCGTGCGACAGCAGCGTGTCCCGCGTCCCGGCGTCCACTTCGCCGAGCGCGCGGATGCGCGGATGATCGGGCACCGGCAGCATGGCGGGTCCGGCGAGCACGAGCGGGAGCGGTGAGGCGCCGTTGCGCTCTGCCTCGTCCGCCAGGTACTCCGCATACAGCGCGAACAGGCGATCGCATCCCTTGTTGCGATCCACGCGTCCCAGATACAGGAGATAGGGGTCGCTTCCGACCGAGGCATCGAGCGACGACCGGGGACCGGGCGGCACCGCCGGATCCAGCCCCGCGCCGATCACCACCGAGGGCGGCGGCGCGCCGGTCGTGCGCCCGAGCGACGAGCGTCTGCTCCTCCGGCGTCAGGAAGAGCATCGCGCGCGGGCGTCCCGAAGAAATCACCCACGAGCGTCGAGGTGCGAATGAGGTCGTCGTCTTCCGCCGTCGGCACGAGGATCGCCCGGTCGTTGACCAGCGGCAGGCCGAACCACGACGGGGAAATACCGGAACGACCAGAAGAGGACGCGGTCGTAGTCGCGTCCGTGCTGCTCGAGGTGCTCGAGCAGGCCGGGCAGCCGCGGGCCGTTCTCGCGGAACCAGGCTTCTTCTTCGGCGCGGCTCGCGCGCTCGCCGAACACGCGCTCGCTCAGCTCGCGGAATCGATTCAGGTGGCGCGGACAATCGACGGGGAATCGCAGCACCTCGACCGGCCCGTCCTGCGACTCGGCCCGGCGGCAGCGCGTTGCGCCCAGGTGACGTAGTCGATCGCGCAGCTGGTCAGCACCGTGACATCGTGACGGGGCGCCAGACGGTGCGCGATGGCGCGGCAATGCGCTTCGGATCCGCCGGTGGCCTGCGGACCGTAGCGATGGACGACGCAGGCGAGCTTCATCGAGGGGCGGCGGCGGGATCGGCTGGACCGTGCGCCGGCCGGCGCGTCCTCGAGCCGCGCCAGCCGCAGTTGCAGGCGGGCATGATCGGCCGCGAGCGACTGCAGGCACGACATCAGCGCGAGGTTCACCCGATCCTGCACGCGGAAGTTCTCGAGCGTGTACTCGAAAAGCCAGCGTGTGAGCGGCAGCAGGAGCCGGCGCTTCACGAAGACGATGGCGGCGCCGGACGCTCCGGGCCGATGGCTCACGAGGTCGAGCGCGAGCGCCGGCCTCGATCGGATCGGGGATCAGCTCGGGGATGAGGAGCGCGTGGCGATCGTCACGCGCGAGCGCGCGGCGGAACAGCGTGTCCACGGCGTCGAACACCGCTTGATCGGTGAAATCGTCGGCGGCGCCGCGCGAGACGAGGCGGGCGCGCACATCGGCCCTGACCCGCTCACGCAGGTCGGCCATCACCGCTTCGGTGAGAGCTCCGGGTTCGCCCGGTGACTGTGCCACGCGTCAATCTTAGACCCACAGCTCACTGGTGTTGACAAACGTGGCGCAGGCCTTCAGGCCTGCCGGGCCCGCGTTGGCCGGGCTGAAGCCCGGCGCCACCTTGGCGGGCCCGTTGTCAACACAAGTGAACCTCCGGGCGTAGCCCCTCACGCTCATTCTTACCGACAGCCGGCGTGGTGCTCATTGATGCAGCGCCTCGACGCGGCCGGATGCGTCCACGTGCATCAGGCCGCGATCGACCAGCGCCTCGCCGGCCTGGTCGGCGATCCACTGGCGAGCTTCCTCGCGCAGCCGAACGGTCTCGGCCCACCCTGCCGCGGCCGGCCACCGGGCCAAGCCAATCGTCACCGAGAGGGGCCGGCGCCGCAGTCGGAACGTGCCGTCGGGCCACGCGTCCCGCGTGCCCCGCAACGCGATCGGCACGACCGGCCGCGCCCGCTCGACCGCGGCCTGGAACGCGCCGAGGCGAAACGGCATGACACCAGGTGCCTTCATGAACGTGCCTTCCGGGAAAGATGAACAGCGACTCCTCGTCGAGTCGACGCCGAGAGGGCAGTCGGCCGCGGTCGTGCTCCCGCGTTCGACATGGACGTAGCCCGCGCGTCGCAGGAGCGTGCCCAGCACCGGATAGCTCGCCAGGCGCGCCTTGGCCGCGAACCGCACGCGGGACCGGCAGCACCGCGAGCAGGAGCACGCACGTCGAGATAGCTGGCGTGGTTGGCCACGATCACCGCCGGGCGCGCCGCCTCGATCTCGCGGACGCCGCGTCCCGCGACCGTCGGCTGGCAGCCCGCGATGCGCAGGAACAGCCGGGCGAAGGCGCCGATCGTCCGCCTCGCGCCATGCGGCGTGCGCTGGAGCGGCGACCGCAATCCAGAGCGGCGGAACGAGCACGGCGATGAGCGTCCATACCAGCAGCGAGTAGATCAGCACGCCCGCGGTCGGCGACGGCGCGACGCAGGCGCCAGCCGAGATCCGCCGACGACGAGCCGCGCCCATTGCAGCCACGTCGACGCACGTCCGCGCGCAGCCGGCCTGCACGTGTACAAGTCGCGCGTGGCGCTGCGGCGAATCTTGCCGCTCGACGTCTTGGGCACGCTGCCGGGCGCGCCGATGACGACCGCATCCGGGCGGCACCCCGATCGCATCGACGACCCGTGCGACGATGCCCGCCTCGAGCGCGCGGACGAGCGCGGCGTCGCGCTCACGCGATTCAGCCACGATCACCAGCCGCTCGGTGCCCGTGGCGGCGTCGCGCGACGCCGAACGCGGCGACACAGCCGCGGCGGATGCCGGCGACCTCGCCCACCGCTTCCTCGACTTCCTGCGGCGTAGATGTTGCGGCCGCCCGCGATGATGACGTCCTTCGTGCGGCCGGTGATGAAGAGATCGCCGTCGGCCTGGTAGCCGAGATCGCCGGTGTCAATCCAGCCGTCCTCGCGCAGGACCGCCGCGGTCGCCTCGGCGTTCTCGAAAGTACCCCTGCATCGCCGACGGGCCGCGGAACTGGATATGGCCCTCGATCCGGTCGTCGACCAGCGTCGCCGCGATCGTCCACGCAGCGGATGGCATGGCCGGCAAGGGCCCGGCCGCAGGCGACGAACGTCAGCGGATGAAGATCGTGTGCGGCGCGCGGGCTCGATGGCGCGACGCCGCTCGAACGGCTCGCGTGCCAGGCGATCGACGCGCGGAGGCCGGCCTGGCGGCGGCGCGGTGACGCACAGGCTCGCTTCGGCCAGGCCATACACCGGCTTCATCGCCTCCCGGCGGAACCCCCGGGTCGCGAAGCGCGTGGCGAAGCGCTCGATCGTCGCCGGCCATCACGGCCTCGGCGCCATTCAACGCGCAGCGCCACGACCCGAGATCGAGGCCGTCGAGCTCCGCGTCGGTGATCTTGCGCACGCACAGGTCGTAGGCGAAGTTGGGCGCCGCGGTGAGCGTGCCGCGGTGCGTGATGAAACGCCTCGAGCCATCGCACCGGTCGCGGAGAAACGTCAGCGGCGACATGATGACGACTGGCGTGCCGTGGTAGAGCGCGCCGAACCACGCGCCGATGAGACCCATGTCGTGGTAGAGCGGCAGCCACGACACGCCCACGTCGTCCGGCGTGATCGTCGAAGGCCTCGCCGAAGGCCCGGATGTTCGCGAGCAGGTTGGCGTGCGACAGCGCCACGCCCTTGGGGACCCCGGTGCTGCCCGACGTGTACTGGATGAGCGCGAGATGCGACGCGTCGATCGACGGGAAGCGTGGACACGCCGCGGTCGCTGCGGACTTGATCCACGGTGACGACGTGTTCGAGCGACGGGAGCGAGCGGGCGCAGCAGGCCCGCGGCGCGCTCGCGCCTGGGCGAAGGTCAGCAGGAGGCGCGACGCCCGCGTTCTGGAGGATGCCGGCCTGGCCGGCGCGCATAGTCTTCGATCTGATCGGCGCGGAACGGCGGATAGAGGGGCACGGGCACGCCGCCGGCGAGCAGAATGCCGAAGTAGGCGTCGAAGAACGCGAGCTCCGTGCGCAGCAGGAGCGCCACGCGCTCACCGGGTCCCACGCCGCGGTCGCGCAGGCCGGCGGCCACCGGCGACCGCGTCCTGCCACAGCGCTCCGTAGGTGATCGGCCTGCTCGCGTTGGGCGTCCTCCCGCAGGTGAATGTGCACGCGATCGGGCGTGGCGTCCGCGTGCCAGCGCAGCGCCTCGACGAGGGTGCGCGTGCTCGAGGGAGCGGTGCGGCCCGCAGAGCGCGCCGCTCGCGGTGGCGTTGGCTGCCGCCGGGCCGTCGGGGGCGGACGGCTCGATCCGGAGGAGAGGACCGCGTCGAGGCAGCGGCTGATGGCCCGTGGCGTGTCGGCTTCCGCCAGCAGCGTTTCCGGGAGCTCGAGGCCCGATGCCTGCTCGAGGCGCATCATGAGCTCGACCCGCTCCAGGCTGCCGAGTCCGAGGTCTCGGGTCAGCGATACCTCCGGCGAGATTGGCCTGCGGGCGTGACCGCCGTCCGCCTCGGACACCAGGCCTCTGATGACGTCGAGGACGAGCGGTTCGAGGCTCGCGGGTGCGGTGCTGACGTGTGCCTCCATCCGCCCGGATCTTATGCCGAGGCCGAACGCGCGGGGCGTAGTGTCGCGACTTGAGACCGTAGGCGGACCTCGTCCGGCGCAGGACCGAGAAGCGGGCACGTACGCGGCGCCGTCGATCCGTGCTTCAGCCGGACCAGCGGACGTCGCTCGGCGCCAGGCGCCTTAACTTCGCCCGATCGTCGCCGAGACAGAACCGATCGCTCCAGTCGCCGAGTCGCCCAGACTCGTCGAGTCGCCACTCCACCGGCTCACGCCGGGTGACCGCCTGCTGCATCGTCGCCCAGAGCCGCTCGACGTGTCCGCGTTCGGTGGGGAGCGCGCCAATGGAGATGCGCGCCATCCATCGTCCGTCGAGCATGGCGGGCGTCAGGTACGCCTCGCCGGAACGGTTGACGCGGTCCACCCATCTGCGGGTGTGATCGTCCACCGCCGCGCCCTCGAGACCGGCGGGATCGTGGCGCACGCACAGCGTCTGGAGCGGCGCGGGCGCGACGAGCCGCCATGCCGCGGCGTCGACACGATCTGCCGCTCGAGCCATCGGGCGTTGTCGAGGTCGCGTCGGAGCCGTGCGCGGAGCCCCTCGACGCCCTGTTCCCGCACGAGCGCCCACAGCTTCAGGGCCCGGAAGCGGCGGCCCAGGGGAATGCCCCAGTCGCGATAGTTGGTGACGCGCGCGTCAACACCGCTTTGCAGATAGCTTGGGTTCGTGCTCATCACCCGCACCAGGTGCTGCGGATCGCGCACGAAGAACAGCGAGCAGTCGAAGGCGGCGCCGAGCCACTTGTGGGCATTGACGACGAGCGAGTCCGCGCCCTCGACACCGGCCCACATCCAGCGGCACTCGGGGAGGATCATGGCGGATCCGGCCATGGCGGCGTCCACGTGAAGCCAGATCTGCTGTGCCTTGGCGATGGTCGCGATCGGATCGAGCGGATCCAGCGCCGTCGAGGCGGTCGTGCCCGTGGTCGCCACGATCGCGCACGGGAGGCGTGCGTTCGCCCGGTCGTCGGCGATCGCGGCGGCGAGCGCATCTGGCCGCATGGCAAACTGCGCGTCGGTCGGGATCGATCGCAGGTTTGCGCGACCGAAGCCGGCGAGGAGCGCCGCCTTCTCGACCGAGCTGTGACTCTGCGCCGACACATAGACGACGAGCGGATGCGGCTCGCCCTGCAGTCCGTCGCGCGCCAGTGAAAAGCCGGACGCACGCTCGCGTGCCGCGATCAGCGCCACCAGGGTGCTGGTGGACGCGGTGTCCTGGATGACGCCGCGCCAGTCGTCGGACAGGTCGAGCATCTGCCGCGCCCAGTCCACGACGACCTCTTCGAGCTCGGTCAGCGCCGGCGCCGATTGCCAGGACAGACCGAGCGATCCGAGGCCGGTGCTCAGATAGTCGCCGAGGATCGACGACAGGCTGGCGTTCGACGGGAAGAACCCGAAGAACTGCGGGTGCTGCCAGTGCATCAGCGCCGGGACGATGAGGCGATCGACGTCGGCCAGGATCGCGTCGAACCCGTCCGGGGTCGCCGGCGGGGAGGACGGCAGCGCCGCACGCACGGCGCCGGGCTCCGTCAGTGGCATCACCGGCCGCTCGGCGATCCGCGCGTGATAGTCGGCGACCCACTCCACGATCTGGTGCCCGATGACCCTGAATTCCTCCGGCGTCACGCGTCCTCCTTGGCGACAGTCCCCAATTACACCGCGGTCTTCTTGAATCGCACGATCGCGAGGCCGATGATGATCACCATGTAGAAGGCGAGCCAGGCAATCGGCTGCCAGAGCTCCGCCGCCGACGCGCCGCGCAGCACGATGCCGCGGACGATCTCCAGGAAGTACTTCGCCGGAATCACGTAGGTCAGCCACTGGAACACCTGCGGCATCCCGCCGATCGGGAACACATACCCCGACAGGAACACGAAGGGCAGCAGGATGAACATCGACATCTGGGTGGCCTGCATCTGCGTCTTCGCCAGCGTCGAGATGAAGATCCCCAGTCCGAGCACCGACGCAATGAACAGCCCGCTCAGCAGATAGAGCGCGACCAGGCTGCCCTGGATCGGGATCCCGAAGAAGAACGACATGACCACGACGACGAGGGTGAGCTGGATGTAGCCGATCACCAGAAACGGCAGGATCTTTCCCAGAATCAGCTGCGTCCGCGTGATCGGCGTGACCTGGAGCTGCTCGAGCGTCCCCAGCTCGCGCTCGCGGACGATGCTCGCGGCCGTGAAGCTGATGAGCGTGAAGGTGAGAATGACGGCCAGCAACCCCGGGATGATGAAATTCGCCGTACGGAGGTCCGGGTTGTACCACGGGCGCACCCGCAGATCGACGGGCAGCTCGCGGAACGGCCACCGCGCCCTGACGGCCAGCGTCTGCATCGAGACGCTGTTGGCGATGCCCGAGGCGATCGACATCGCTTGCGACGAGGTCGTGGAATCCGAGGCGTTGACGATCAGCATCGCATGCGCCGGCTCGCCCTGACGCCGATCGCGGCCGAACTCGCGGTCGATGACCAGCGCAACGGACGCCTCGGCCGCATCGAGCGCGCGGCGCACCTCCTCGAACGACGACACGCTCCCGACGAGATCGAAATACTGGCTCGCCTGCATCTTGGCGACCAGCTCGCGGCTCTCGTAGGAGCGGGACTCGTCGAACACCACCATGCGGAGGTGCTTCACGTCGAAGTTGATCGCGTAGCCGAAGATGATCATCTGCATCAGCGGCACCATGACGATCATCCGCAGCGTGAGCCGATCGCGGACGAGCTGTCGAAACTCCTTGAGGGTCAGCGCGAGCAGCCGCTTCATGAAGGCACCTGGCCTGCTGTGGATCGGGTGGACGATGGGGTCCGAGTCGCGTCGGGCGGGGCGGCGAGGCGATCGCGTCGGACGAGCGCGACGAAGGCGTCCTCGAGCGAGGGTCGCGCCGCCGTCACCGGGCCGTGGCGCGCCAGCACGCGGCGGACGTCGTCGAGCCGCCCCTCGACGGCAACGGCCCTGAGTGCGACGCCAAGCAGATAGGCGTCCTCCATCGCCGGCTCACCGGAGATGCTCGTTCAGAACGTCGAAGGGATTCCCGCCTGGCAGCACTTCGAGCATCCGGCCTTCGAGGCTGGCCTTGATGCCATCCGGCGTGCCGTCGGCCACGAGCCTGCCGTTCAGGATCAGCACCAGCCGGTCGCACTGTTCGGCCTCGTCCATGTAGTGCGTCGTGACGAGGACGGTCATGCCGCGTTCAGCCGCCAGCTCGTAGATGAGATCCCAGAACAGCCGCCGGCCGCGCGGATCGACGCCGCCGGTGGGCTCGTCGAGAAACAGCAGCTCGGGCTCGTGAATGAGGGCCGCCGCCAGAGCGACGCGCTGGCGCTGACCGGTTGACAGCGTGCCGGTCATCGCGCGGAGCAGCGGCTCGAAACGCAGCCGGGCGGCGAGCTCGCCGATGCGCGACTCGAGGCGCCGCGTGTCGAGTCCGTACACGGCGCCGAAGAAGCGCAGGTTCTCGATGACCGTCAGGTCGAGATACAGCGAGAACTTCTGGCTCATGTAGCCGAGGCGATGCTTCCATCGCTCCGTGTCACGCGTCGCGTCGAGTCCACCGAGACCCACGATGGATCCGGATGTCGGCGCCAGCAGACCCGTGAGCATCCGGATCGTCGTGGACTTGCCCGAGCCGTTGGGTCCGAGGAACCCGAGGATGCCGCCACGGGGAATATCGAAGCTGACGTGGTCCACCGCGACGAAGTCGCCAAAGCGGCGCGTGAGTCCCTTGACCGAGACGATGGCATCCGCATGCGCCATATCTAGCGGCTCCTCGAGCTATCCCCGCCAGGGATGGTGGAGGCAGTCGCCGAATGCTGGCAAACGGGGACTGTCCCCATGCGGATCATGCGGCCTCGGGTTCGCTGCGGAGGACGAACACGTCCTCCAGCGAAGGAGAGATGACGCGAACGTCCGGCTGGTGCGGGAGGTCCGACAGTGTCGTGCGCACGCGCGAGTCCAGGCCGGGTGCCGCGTCCGCGCGACCCCGCACGTGCAGCACGGTGCCGAAGAGAGACACATCGTCCACGTCTGCGAGTGTCCGAAGGCGCGAGCGGGCGATTAGACGATCGGCCGTGCGAACTTCGACGAGCTGACGCCGGAAGGTCGCGAGGATGTCGGCGCGCGTCCCGACGCTGGTGAGCCGTCCTTCGTCCAGGAAGCCGAGGCGCGAGGCGTACTCGGCCTCGTCCATGTATGGCGTGGAGACGAGGATCGTCAGCCCGTCGTGATTGAGCTCGTGGAGCAGGCGCCAGAACTCGCGTCGCGACAACGGATCGACGCCCGTGGTCGGCTCGTCGAGCAGCAGCAGATCCGGACGTGTCAGCAGCGCCGCCGCCAGCGCCAGCTTCTGTTTCATGCCGCCCGACAGCGCGCCGGCGAGCCGGCGCCGGAATGGTCCGAGTCCGACCTTGTCGAGCAGGCGCGGTGGCTCGCGGCCCGGCGGTGGCGGCGGGCACGTCATACAGCCGGGCGCGCAAGTCGAGGTTCTCGTCGATCGAGAGGTCCTGGTACAGCCCGAAGCGTTGCGGCACGAGGCCGAAGGTGCCGCCACCGTCACGTGTCAATGTTCCTGATGTGGGCGCGAGCACACCGGCCACGATCCGGAAGAACGTCGTCTTGCCCGCACCGTCGGGCCCGATGAGCGCGAAAATCTCGCCGCGCGGGACCGACAGCGACACCTCACGGAGCGCCGTCACCTTGCCGAACGTCCGCGTGAGGTTGGTCGCAACGATCATGGGATCAGCCCGATGAGTCGCCCTGTCATCGCCGGATCGACACCTCGGCCGGTTGGCCCGGGACCAACGGCACGTTCCACCCGCCTTCCAGATCGATCTTCGCGGCGTAGACGAGATTGACGCGCTCCGCGCGAGTCTCGACGGCTTTCGGCGTGAACTCGGCGTCAACGGCGATCTGGGCGACGCGCGCCTTGAACGTGCGATCCCTCCAGGCATCGACCGTGACCTCGGCCGCCTGACCTTGCTTCACCATGCCGAGCCGCGTCTCCGGGATGAACGTGCGCACGTACAGCCGGTCGGTGAACGCGAGGGTGAGTCCCGGCTGGCCTGGCGCCAGCAGTTGTCCGGGCTCGACCATGCGATGGACCACGATGGCGTCGGCCGGCGCCCTGATCTCGGCTTCGGCGGCGACGGTCTTCGACTGCGCCAGCTCGGTACGGGTCCTCGCCACCTCGTCTTCGGCCTGCTGGACCTGCCAGCGCCGCGCGCCTTCGCGGAGGACCTTCAGGCGGTTTTCGGCGGACGCGAGCGCGGCACGCGTGCGATCGACCTCGGTCCTGGCTCGATCGACGTCGCGCTCGGTGCCGACCTTCCGCGTGAGGAGGAACTGCTGGCGTTCGAGCTCGCGTTCGGCCGCGGCGAGAGCGGCGCGTCGATCGGTCACCTCGGCCTCGCCGGCGCCGATTTCGGCCCCGCGGCTTCCGGCTTCGAGATCCTTGAGCCGTGACTGCGCCGACGCGACGGCGGCGCGGCTGCGGTCCACCGACAGCAACGTCTCGCCGATGTCCAGCCTGATGAGCAAGTCGCCTGTCTTCACGCGATCGCCTTCACGGACCTCGACCGCGACGACGCGCCCTGTGACCTTCGGGCTCAGATCCACCTGCGTCGCCTCGATGCGGCCGTTGAGGCGAATCACGTTCGGATCCTCCGCCTCCCGGCAGCCGATCGAGGAGGCGAGCAGGGCCGCGACGAACAGGCGACGTGTCATGGTGGACCTCACCGGACCTCGATCTGGCGATCGCTCAGGATCGTGCCGCGGGCGCGCGCCAGCTCCGCCAGCGCCACACGGTACGTGGACAGTGTCGCCGACTCGGTCAACCGGGCGATGGCGAGGTCGTTCTGCCGCGTCAGCACCAGGAACGTGGTCGTGAGGCCGGCTTCGAATCGATCCTGCTCCGCCTGGAGCTGAATCTCCGCAGCAGCACGCTCGGCGCGAGCCGTCTCGATGCGCTGCGCGGCCGCGTTCAGCGCGGCGATGGCATTGCGGACCTCCACTGCAATCAAGAGGCGCAACTGCTCGCCGGCGACCACCGTCTGGCGCTGCGCGCTTTCGGCGATCGCCACCTCGGCGTGCGCCGTCCGACGGTTGAGCGACACGCTCACCGCGACGCCGACGGTGGCGTCGGGGAAACGCTGACGCAGCAGCAACGCCGCCGACGTGCCAAAGCCGCCGTCGAGATCGGGCGGGAACCCTGTCGGAAAGCTGGGGATCACGATGGCGTCCTCGTGCCGGCTCCCTGCGAGCCCGCGGGCCGAGTACGATCCCACGAGATCGACCTGCGGCTTGAGCCGGTTCCTCGCCGCGTCCACTTCAATCGCATCGAGCGCTGCCCGGGCATCGACCTCGGCCAGCTCGGGCCGCAGGGCGTGCGCGTCGTCGAGCGCGGCGCGAAGGTCGGGCACGACCGCGGCGATCTCGGGCACATCCACCGGGCGGATCTCGACATTCCAGAGTGGATCCTCGGCGCGATCGACGATGAGCGACTTGAGCAGGTGGTCGGCACGGGCACGTGTCTCGATGGCCTGGAGCAGTCCCCCTTTCCGGCGCTCGATCTCGGCGTCTGGTTGTGCGATGTCGGACTCCGGCGTCACCTTCGCCTCGATCCGCGCCCGGACCTCGTCGCGTTGTTGCACCGCGAGATCCACGCTCGCGCGCCGGATCTCGACGTCCCGGGCTGCAGCGACCAGCGTCCAGTAGGCGCGCTCCACCGCCGCCGTCGTCTCGGCGATCGTGCGCCGCAGGGACGCCTCGGAGCGGTCGCGCGTCACGCGTGAGACGCGGATGGCGCGGCGTACCGGGTCGATGTGCCGGTTCTGGAGCAGCGGCTGGCGCAGCTCGACGGAGGCCGCGGTCAGCCACGCCGGCGACACCAGCGTCAGGAACGAGTTGCTCGTGTCGCGCACGACCGAGGTGCCCAGGGTCATCGTCGCCCCCGAGCCGAACAGCTGCGACCAGCCGGCGCTGCCGAGGAAGCCGCGCGTGGTGGGCGCGAGCTCGTCCGGGGGCGCTCCCGAGAGCACCGACGTCGACGGGAGCGTCTGGTCGCGGTAGCGGACGTCGGCGCGGAACACCGGATCGTAGGCGCCCTCGGCACGCGTGACGCCCGCGTCGGCCTGCGTGACGCTCTCGCGTTCGACGGCGAGCGCGCGATTGCGAGCCAGCGCCGCGGCAATCGCATCGGCGAGCGTGAGGTCCTGCTGTGCGACGGCGGGCCCCGCGATCAGAACGAGGAGCAGCGCCGGCACGCCACGCGTGACGCAACGGGGTGCGGATCTACGCATTCGCATCGGGATCGTCCGTCCGAAGGCTGGCCTTCTGCAGGCGTGGATCGATGGTGGCGGCCAGCGTGGCCCACGTCTCGACGGGCGTGGCGACGAGTGCAGCCCGTTCCGAGGCCGTGAGCTCGAGACCGAGTCCGGCGAGCTCGTCGAGCACGCGGCCGCCCGCGGACATGAACTGCTGCCGGAGACGCTCGTCCGTGACGAGCCGTCCGATGATCACTTCGACATGGCGCTGGGACATGGGCGTTCTCGTGTCAGCGCGGACTGCGCTGTCCCCACGAGAGCAAGAGCGCAGCCGTCTCGCGTTTTCGAGGCGATGAGGATCCAAGTGCTGGCCCGGGAAGTCGTTGGGCGTGGTCTCGCTCCGGAGACGCGAGAACGGCGTGTGCGCAGATCTGCGCACATTGCGCAAACCGGGGACACAGTGGTCGGGTGGCCGCCGGCTCAGACGAGGCCGTGGCGGCGCAGTCTGACGTAGAGCTGGGTGCGGGTCAGCCCCAGGGCACGAGCCGCCTTGGTCTTGTTGAAGCGGGCGTCGGTCAACGCCTGTCTGACGACCTCGCGCTCCAGCGTCCGCAGATCCTGCGTGGCTGGTGGGCTGACGTCGCGTGACGACGGCGGGTGGGTGGGGGAGATGGCAGCGGCAGTGTCCCGCGGAGCCGGACGCGAGCGGAGCGAGAGATGCGAGGCGGTGATGAGGCCGCCGTCGCAGAGAATCGCCGCCCGTTCGAGCGCGTTCTTCAGCTCGCGGACGTTGCCGGGCCAGTCGTGCGCCAGGAGCACGTCGCGGGCGCACGTCGAGATCCCGGCGGGCGGACGTCCGAGGCTGCGTCCGAGATCCGCGAGAAAGGCCTCGCTCAGCAGGAGCACGTCGTCCTGACGATCGCGCAGCGGCGCGAGCTCGATCGCGAAGACGTGGAGCCGGTAGTACAGATCCTCGCGGAACATCCCGCGTGCAATGGCGGCGGAAAGGTCGCGGTTGGTGGCCGCGATCAGGCGGACGTCGGCGTTGAGGGTGCGCGTGCCGCCGAGGCGCTGGAACTCGCGGGTCTCGAGGACGCGCAGGAGCTTGACCTGCGCGGACAGGCTCAGCTCGCCGACCTCATCGAGCAGGAGCGTGCCGCCGGACGCGAGCTCGAGGTGCCCGGGCTTGGCCTGTGTCGCGCCGGTGAACGCGCCCCGCTCGTAGCCGAACAGCTCCGACTCCAGCAGCTGATCCGGCATGGCCGCGCAATTGAGGGCGATGAACGGCCAGGACTTGCGACGCGACGCGCGGTGGATGTACCGCGCGACGACTTCCTTGCCCGTGCCCGATTCTCCGAGCAGGAGCACCGTGGTGTCTGTCGCCGCGACCTGTGTCGCCTGTCGCAGCGCGGTCTTCCACGCGAGCGACGAGCCCACGGCCCGGTGATGGGGCGCGAGCGACGCGAGCTCGTCCGAGAGGGCTTGCACGCGCGCCTCGAGCGCGATCGCCCGTTCGCGGACCTCAGCGGCGCGCGCGGCCGCCTCGGAGAGGCGCTGGTGAGAGAGCGCCAGCGCGACGTAGTCGGCGATGCGCCGGGCGAACATCACATCCGTCTCGTGATAGAAGCCGGGCGTGAACGACAGAAAGCTGAGCACGGCGGCGAGCTCGCCGTGGACGTGGACGGGGACGACAAGGGCGGCGCGGAACCCCTTGTCGTAGGGCGGCGTCCCGCGAAGCGAGGGTTCCGACTGGACGTCCGGAAAGATCCGGAAGCTCCAGTGCGTGTCGAGCAGCTCTCGCAAGGGCGGAACGATCGCGACGCGCGCCGGGACGTGACCGTTCGCGAGTGCGCCCGCGAGGGCGTAGGGGATCACCGACTGGCGATCCGGGCTCAGCACCGGGAGTCCGAGGCCGTCATGGGGCAACACGCGCTGGGCGATCGCGGAGATGCGTCCGAACACGTCGCGAATGTCGAGGACGCCGGCCAGGGTCGGCAGAAGCTCGTCGGTGACCGCCAATCGCTGCAGCTGCTCGAGATCCATGCGACCGCCGGATGATACCGCCGGGACTGTCCCCGGGCAGGCGCAAAAGAGGGACGGGCCTCGATTGGGGGAAGTGGCGCGATTGGTTGAAGTTGTGGTGTGTCGGATTACGATGTATCGTAGTCCGAAACACGCACCATGAGACGCAACTTGACGCCGACGATGGTCCACATCCTCCTCTGCCTGACAGAAGGGGAACGGCACGGCTATGCGATCAAGCAGGAGGTCGAGCAACGGACGGACCGCGACGTCCGCCTCGGACCCGGGACCCTCTACGAGGCCATTCAGCGTCTCGAGCGATCCGGATTCCTCCGCCCCGTGACCCGGGCCGCCGAGGCCCTGGCAGACCGGCCGCGCCGGTACTACCGGCTGACGCCCCAGGGTCTCGCCGCGCTGCGCGACGAGATCGCGCGCTTTGAACGCCTGGTGGCGCACGCGCGCCAGCGTCCGCGGCTCAAGGGAGTCGAGCCGGCGTGACACCCCCGGTGTCCCCGGCGTCTCCGCAACGGACAGAGTCCGCCGGCGGCGGCCCGATGCCCCGTGACGCCGCGTCGCGCCTCTATCGCGCGCTGCTGCGCCTGTATCCGCGCACCTTCCGATCGACCTACGGCGACGAGCTCGTCACCCTCTTCGATGCGACACGCGCCGAGCCGCGATTCGCCGGCGCACGAGGGGCCATCCGCTTCTGGCAGCTCGTGCTGTCCGACCTCTCGCGCTCACTGCTCCGCCTGCACGTCACCGCCCGCGTCCCGTCACCCGCCGGACCGATCCGGCAATCGAGGAGTTTCGCCGCCATGCTTCGCGACGATCTGCGCGACACGATCCGCACTGCTGCGACGGCGCCCCGGTTTCACCACGCTGGCGATCCTGCTGCTGGCCCTCGGCCTTGGCGCGAACGCGCTGATCTTCGCGTTGGCGGACGGCCTCGTGCTGACGCCGTTCCCCTATCGCGATCCCGACCGCCTCGTGGCGATCGGCGTCGCGTTCCCGCGGCTCAACGCAGCGAGCGCGTCGTCGAAGCACTCTCGGCAGCCGAGTACACCGACATCGCGACTGCCGGGACGCTGCATCAGGTGATGGCGTTCGACCTCGGGAACCGCAACCTCTCGGCGGGCGGCCGCGCCGAACGTGTGTTCACCGGGAAGATCTGGGGGAACCCCTTCGACACGCTCGGCATGCCCGCACTCCACGGCCGCGGCTTCCTCCCGCACGAGATGCGGCCCGGCGGCGCGCCGGTCGCCATCCTCAGCCACCGCGTCTTCGTCAGCCAGTTCAACGCCGATCCGTCGATCGTCGGCCGGGCCGTCCGCGTCAACGGCGAGTCGACGACCGTCGTCGGCGTCATGCCGCCCCGGCTCCTGCTGATCGGCACCGACCTGTGGATACCGCTCGTCGTCGACCCGATAGAGTGGCCGCGGGGCCGCCGCCAGCTCACCGTCATCGGCCGGCTGCGGCCCGGTGCCGCGCTCGACCGCGCGAACGCGGAGCTCGCCGCGCTCGCGGCCCGCACGGCACGCGATCACGCCAGCGCTCACCGCGAATACGACGGTTGGCGGCTGACGGCCGCGCCCTTGCACCACGCGCTCATGCGGGAACAGCGCCCGCTCGCCGTGCTGCTGCTGGCCGCGGCGGCGCTCGTCCTCGTCCTGCTCTGCGCGAACCTCACCAACGCGCTGCTCGCGCAGTCCAACACGCGCCGGCGCGAGATCGCCGTCCGCGTCGCGCTCGGCGCGAGCCGCTGGGCGATCGCCCGGCGCCTCCTGCTCGAGAGCCTGATGATCGCCGCGCTCGGCGGTGCGCTCGGCTTCGCGCTCGCATTCGTCGGGCTCGCGACAATAAGGCCGCTCCTCCCGCCGATGCTCGCGTCGATGGGCCTCGACGCCAGCCTGACGCTGCGGGGTGTGCTCTACGGATTGGTGGTCACCACGCTTGCGGGTGTCGCCACCGGGCTGGTACCCGCCCTGCAGGCCTCGCTGCTGTCGCCCGAACACGCACTGCGGGCGCACGGCCTCGGCGCCACGGGCGCGCGCCGCGCCCAGCGCGTCCAGCAGGGGCTCATCGTCGTGCAGGTCGCCGTGGCGGCCATGCTGCTCGTCGGCGGGGGACTGCTCACACGGAGCGTGCTCGCGCTTCAGTCGATCGACCCGGGCTTCGACCGGCACAACGTCCTCACGATGCGGATCACGCTGCCGCCGCAGAAATACAATCCCGCCGGCATCGCCGCATTCTTCGAGGCACTGGTCGACAGAGTCCGATCGCTGCCCGGGACCGAACGGGCCTCCGTGGCCACGCAGTTCCCACCGATTGTCACCTTCTCGACGCGGGTGCGGATCGACGGGTCACCATCGAGTGGCGCGGGCGCGCTCCCGATGTCCCTCTTCACGCTGGCGAGCGCCGACTATTTCGCGACCCTGCGCATGACGCTCGCCGCGGGACGCCTGTTCGACGCGCGCGACACGCACGGCGCGCCGCAGGCCGCGGTCGTGAACGAGACGTTTGCCCGCCGCTATTTCGCCGGGGGTCCGGCGATCGGCCGCCGCATTGCGATGGCCGGCGAGGATGCCGCGAGCAAGGATGTCCGCTGGGCCGAAGTCGTGGGCGTCGTGCGCGACATACGAAGCCAGGGCCCGGCGGCCCCGCACTCTCCGGAGCTCTATCTCGACGTCAGACAGCTCGATCTCTGGTGGAACCAGCTGTTCCTCCTCGTGCGCACGAACGGCGACCCGCTCGCCATGCTGGCCGACGTGCGGCGCGCGGTCGCGGCCATCGATCCCGATCAGCCGGTGTATGCCGTCCAGACGCTCGACGAGGCGTTCGGGCAGGTCGAGCTCCAGCGGCGGGTGACGACGGGCCTCGTCGCCGCCTTCGGCATCCTGGCGTTGACGCTGGCGGGGGTGGGCATCTACGGCGTGCTCGCGTGCGCCGTGGTGGCGCGCACGCGTGAGATTGCCGTGCGCGTCGCGCTGGGTGCCGACCGTCGCCGCGTGGCCACGCGCGTCACACTCGATGCGCTGTTGCTGGTCGCCGTCGGCCTCGTCGCGGGACTCGGCGGTGCGCGCCTGCTCGGGCCGATGGTCGAGCGCCTGCTCTACCAGGTCCGTTCGAGCGACGCGGCAACCTTCGCGACCGTCGGCATCGTCCTGGCGATCGTCGGCCTCGCCGCGGCCGCAATCCCCGCGCTCCGCGCAACTCGCATCGACCCGGCCGTCGCCCTGCGCATGGAGTGAGCGGGCGCGGCCGTGCCTCCGGCACCTGATGTAGTATCGGCGCCATGCGCGCCGTTGGCAGGAACGCGCCGCGTCGGGAGGGTCCCGAGAAGCTGTGCGGGACGGCCCGCTACATCGACGACTACCACCTCCCGGGCTGCCTCTACGGCGTCACGGTGCGCTCGAGTGTGGCGCACGGCGTCGTGCGCGGCCTCGACTTCGATCGCCGCTTCCCCTGGCACGAGTGCACGGTTGCGACCGCCGGCGACATTCCCGGTGAGAACGCGGTCCTCCTGATCGAGCACGATCAGCCGCTGCTCGCCGACGCGCGTGTTCGCCACGCGATGGAGCCGCTGGCGCTGATCGCGCATCCGCGGCGCGAGCGCGCGTGGGCGGCGCTCCGCCACGTCACGGTCGCCATCGATCCCCTCGAGCCCGTGTTCACGATCGACGAGGCCCTGACGGCCCGCGTCCGGCTGCACGGCGACGACAACGTCTTCAAGCGCATTCTCGTCGAGCGTGGAGATCCCGACCCCGTCTTTCGCCAGGCCGAGACCATCGTCGAGGGCGAGTACCACGTACCTCACCAGGAACAGGCGTACATCGAGAACAACGGGGTGGCCGCCTGGGTCGAAGACGATGGCACCATCGTCGTGATGGGGTCGATGCAGTGCCCCTACTACGTGCACAAGGCACTCAAGCACCTCTTCGACCTGCCCGACCATCACGTCCGGGTCATTCAGACGACCACCGGCGGCGGGTTTGGCGGCAAGGAGGAGTACCCGAACATGATCGCGGGGCACGCGGCGCTGCTGGCCGTCAAGTCGCGGCGGCCCGTCAAGATGATCTACGACCGCCTCGAAGACATGTCGGCGACGACCAAACGGCATCCCGCACGCATTCGCCACCGTACGGCCGTGTCACGCGACGGTCGCCTGCTCGCCCAGGACATCGAGATCGTGATGGACGGCGGGGCCTACATGACGCTGTCGCCGGTCGTCCTGTCGCGGGGTACGCTGCATGCCACGGGGCCGTACACGTGTCCGAACGTGCGCATCCGCGCGACCGTCGTCGCGACGACGACCCCGCCGAACGGTGCCTTCCGCGGCTTCGGCGCACCGCAGACGCTGTTCGCCGCCGAGCTGCAGATGGAGCGTGTCGCCGCAGCCGTCGGGCTCGACCCCGTGCTCGTCCGGCGGCGCAACATGGTGCGGCGCGGATCGGTGCTCGCGACCGGCCAGAGGCTGCGCGAGAGCGTCGGCGCCAGGGCGGTGCTCGATGCCGTCGTGACGCGAAGCGCCTATCGAGCAACGACGCGGGCGCACGCGCACTGGAATGCCGATCAATCGAAACGCTCCTGGCGTGGGCTCGGGCTCGCGCTCGTCTTCCATGGCTCCGGCTTCACCGGTCGCGGCGAGACCGTGCTGGCGAGCCGGGTCGAAGTGGCGCTCACGCGCGCCGGCATGTTCACGGCCCTGGCGGCGTCCACCGAAATGGGTCAGGGCTCGACGACGACGCTGGCGCAGATGACGGCGGATGCGCTGGGCGTACCGGTCGATTGGGTCCACGTCGAGACGCCGGACACCTGGAAGGTGCCGAACAGCGGTCCCACCGTCGCGAGCCGCACCGTGCTCATCGTCGGCGGACTGCTCGAGAAGGCCGCCCGTGATCTGCGGCGGCGGCTGGTCGGTGCGCGCGGGTCGTTTCCGGCGCGCCGGGCCGCGATGGCCGCGCTCGCGCGCCGCGCCTGCGCCGGTGAGCCGGACGTTCGCGCGGACGCCCGCTACGAGCCGCCGCCCGACATCGTCTGGGACGAGGCCGCGTATCGAGGTGACGCGTATCCGGTTTACAGCTATGCCGCCGCCGCCGTCGACCTCGAGGTCGATCGGGCGACCTTCGAAGTCACGGTTCGGAAGGTGACCACCGCGCAGGACGTCGGCCGCGCGATCAATCCGCGGCTGGTCGAGGGCCAGATCATCGGCGGCACGGCGCAGGGGCTGGGGTATGCGCTGCTCGAGCACGCGGTGTATCGCGACGGCGTCATGCTGAACCCGCAGCTCACCAACTACATCATTCCGACGTTCCCCGACATGCCGCCGGTGGACGTCATGCTGGTCGAAGAGCGGGTACTCGCGCGGCCCTGGCGGCGCCAA
The DNA here is from genome assembly GCA_963834365.1 of Vicinamibacterales bacterium. GTDB lineage: Bacteria > Acidobacteriota > Vicinamibacteria > Vicinamibacterales > Vicinamibacteraceae > CAWJAP01. Next base: position 51,898 of record CAWIBS010000032.1, read on the forward strand.
GGGCGTGGGCGAGCTGCCCATGGACGTACCGGCGCCGGCGGTGGCCGCGGCCGTCCATCACGCGACGGGCGCATGGGTCACGCGTCTTCCGATCCTCCCCGAGCGTCTCGCGCAGGCCTTGCACGTCGAACCGTTGGTGGCAGGGAGCCGCCGCTGATGGCGGCACGCCGCGCGCCGATCCATCTCGTCGTCAATGGGCGCCGCCGCGAGCTCGGCGTCCCGCCGTTCCGGCGGCTCATCGACGTCCTCCGCGAAGACCTTCGCCTCACGGGGACGAAGGAAGGCTGCGGCGAAGGCGAATGCGGCGCCTGCACGGTGCTCGTGGACGGATTGCCGGTGAACAGCTGTCTCATACCGATCTGTCAGGTGGCCGGGACGTCCATTCGCACGGTGGAGTCGCTGGGCGATCCGGGCGAGCTGCATGGATTGCAGCGGGCGTTTCTCGAGACCGGCGCGGCACAATGCGGCATCTGCACGCCGGGCATGCTGATGACCGCCTGGGCCTGGATTCGTGGCGGCGGATCGGATGACGCGAACGCGATCGGTGAATACCTCGCCGGAAATCTCTGCCGGTGTACCGGGTATCAGCACATCGTCGAAGCGGTCGTCAGAGCGGTACGAGAGTCCCGGCCCCGGCCGTCGTAGCCGCGGCCCGCTCGAGTCGTCAACGTGCGCGGCACCCCCGAAACCATGACGGTCCTGAGGCCTCGCTCTCCGCGGGAGGCCGTCCGTCTGTTCGAAGCCACGCCGGATGCGCTGCCGCTGGCCGGCGGCACCGACGTGATGGTGGCCTGGAATCTCGGCACGCTCGACGGACGCACCGTGATCGACCTGTCGCGGCTCGACGCCTGGCGGGGGATCGCGGCGAGCCGGGCGTGGGGTTCGCATCGGGGCGCTCACGACGCACGCGACGGTGCGACATCACCGCGTGATTCGACGCGATTTTCCGCTGTTGTCGGAGAGTGCGGCGACGATCGGCGGCGTCCAGATCCAGAACCGCGGCACGATCGGCGGCAACCTGGCCAACGCATCACCAGCCGGCGACACGTTCCCGGCGCTCGCCGTCTACGAGGCGATCGTCAAGGTGCGCTCGTCGGCTGGCAGCCGGTCACTGGCGTTCGACGCATTCTTTGCGGGCCCCAAGCGCACGCATCTCGCGCCCGGCGAACTGATTGAAGCGGTCGAGCTCGCGCGACCCACGCGTCCGCCCGATCGTCAGGTTTTCCGCAAGGTTGGCACACGGGCCGCCCAGGCCATCTCCAAGGTGGTCATGGCCGGCGTGCTGTGGCTCACACCCGACGGCCGCATCGAGGAGCTGCGGGTTGCGCTGGGCAGTGTCGCGCCAACGGTCAGGCGGCTGCGCGCGGCCGAGGCCGCGCATGAAGGGCGTGCGGCCGGATGACGACGCGATTCAGACCGCGGTCGCGCGCGTGAGCGACGACGTGTCGCCCATCGACGACCTGAGGTCGACGCGCGAATACCGGCTGCTCGTCTGCCAGCGCCTGCTCGCGCAGTTCCTGCGCGGGTGAACCCGCCGAGTTCAGGTCGTGTTGACAACGGGCCCGCCAAGGTGGCGCCGGGCTTCAGCCCGGCCAACGCGGGCCCGGGCAGGCCGAAGGCCTGCGCCGCATTGTCAGCACAATTGACCTGGGCACTCAGGCCGGTCGTGCCGGGTGGTCAGCGGCAGGCGTCCGGCGGACGACACGATCGCGTCGATCAGCGCGTCGAGGTCGGCGTCGGTCGTGCGGAAATTGACGGTGCAGGCGCGGAGCACGGACCGGCCGTCGAGCTCCGTCGTCGTGATGAAGACCCGGCCCTCGCGCTGCACGTGGTCCGCGATACGCCGGTTGAGGGCGTCCACGTCGCTCGGCCCACGCGGGAACGTAACGGAAGCAGGTGATGCTGAGCGGTCCCTCGGAGACGATCTCGAAGTCCCCGTGGCGGCGCAGCCGCGCCCGCAGTGTCCGGGCGCGGGCGATGTCGCTCGCAATCAGCCGGCCGTAGGCGTCGAGGCCCACCTGCTGCAGGACCATCCAGAGCTTGAGCGCCCTGAATCCGCGCGTCTGCTGCACGGTGAACTCGCTGAACCACGGCATCGCCGCATCGTCGCGCAGGTAGGGCGGCACGAGGCTGAAGGTGTTGCGCATCGCCTGGGCGTCCCGGACGATCGCGCAGCCGCACTCGACGGGGATGTAGAGCCACTTGTGCGGATCGACGCCGAGGCTGTCGGCGCGCTCGAGGCCCGCGAGGAGCGGGCGCGTCGCCGGATCGAGCGCGGCGACGCCGCCGTAGGCGCCGTCCACGTGCAGCCAGAGATCCGCTGATGCACAGAAATCCGCGAGCGCCTCGAGCGGATCGATGGCGCCGGTGTTGACCGTGCCCGCGCTGGCGACGACCGCCACCGGGTGCAACCCGCTGGCCCGATCGGCGGCGACGAGCGACTGCAGGGCCGTCAGGTCCATCCGGAAGTCGGCGTCCACCGGCACACGGCGCAGCTGATCGGAACCGAAGCCGAGGATCTCGACCGCCTTCTGGATGCACGCATGCCCCTGCGTGGACGCATAGACGATCAGGCGTCCATCGCGCTCCGCGAGGCCCCGGCGACGGTCGAGGCCGCCCGTCTTCACGTGGCGCATGACGGCCAGTCCGACCAGCGTCGCGACGCTTCCGCCGCTCGTCAGGACCGCACCGGCGTCGGGCGGCGCACCGACGATGTTCTTCAGCCAGTTGAGCACCGCGTGCTCGATGTAGGTGCCGGCATGGTCGCCGCCGGCGACGCTCGGATTCAGGCCTGAGGCGAGCAGGTCCGCGAGATCACGCCGAGCGGCGCCGGCGGCGAGTTGACCCACGCGAAGAACCGCGGGCTGGCGTTGCCCATCGGGTGCGCGAGCACGGCGCGCTCGACCGTATCGAGCAGCGCCTCCGGATCGGCGGGCGCGCGCGGCACGGGCGCGGCCGAGCCAGGCATCTCGCAGCGAGGCGGGGACCGGCTGTCGTACCGGCGCGTCGCGGACGCTCGGCCAGGCGATCCGCGAGCATATCCATCGCCCGGTGCGCCAGCCGGCGGAACTCCTCCGGATCGAGGTCGATGGCGCTGGCGGGCATGGGCCGTCAGGAGGCGCGGGCGCGGCGGATCTGGTCGGCGTGGTTGTGCGCGTGGGCGGCGTAGATCTCGAGCCAGCGTCGACCGAGTAGGGCCCGGCCTCGCTGTGCGTCCCGGTGCGGCGCCAGTCCTCCTCGCTCAGGCGATCGAGGATTTCGCCGGTCGACGAGCCGTGCCGCCCGGAACGCGTCGAGCGAGGCGGCGATCGGGCGATCGTAGCGCAGCGTGCGAGCGAACTGCTCCTGGTCGTAGCCGACGATGAGCGGATTGTCCTCGGCAATGAGACGACGCAGCCGGACGGCCGAGGTCATCTCGCTGTCGGCGAGGTGGTGCACAATCTCGCGGGCTGTCCACTTGCCGGGTGCGGGCCGGCGGTCGAGCTCGGCCTCGCTGGCGCCGGCCAGGGCTTCGAGGACGACCCGATGGCCGTCCTTGTACCGGGCGATGAGTGCCTGTCTGTCCGAGGTGGTCATGGTGTCCTCCTGGTCCGGCTGAAGCCGGACACCATTCGAGGTCCGGCGAAGCCGGACACTACGGGAAGCGAAAATCAGCAGTCCACGAGCTCGCCGCGCAGCACCGTGACGGCGTGCCCGGTCAGGTGCACACGATCTCCGTCGAGCCGGACGCCGACTGTCCCGCCGCGGGGCGACACCTGGCGCGCGACGAAGGCCGCACGTCCGAGCTCGGCGCACCAGTACGTGGCGAGTGCGCAGTGCGCCGATCCCGTGACCGGATCCTCGTCAACCCCGAACGCCGGGACGAAGTAGCGGGACACGACGTCCCACCCTGGTGTGTCGGCCGCGGCCGTGAGGATGACGCCGCCGTCGAGGGCGCGGAGCACGTGCAGGTCGGGTGTCGCCGTGGCCACCTCCCGCTCCGAGGCGCAGCGCACCAGATAGTCGGTGCCGCCCGGACCCTTGCGCGCCGTGCCGCTCCACGTCGGTGTCACGCCGAGGGCGCCAGCGATCGCCTGGGGCACGGGCGCCGGCTCGACCGGGCGGGCCGGCAGGTCGATCGTGATCTGGCCGGCGGCCGACGGCTGGGCGCGCAGCGTCCCGCTGAGCGTCTCGAACGCGATCGTGGCCTCCGGCACCACCCGGCCGGTCGTCCACAAGGCATGCGCGCTCGCGAGCGTGGCATGTCCGCACAGCGCGACCTCGACCAGCGGCGTGAACCAGCGCAGATCGTAGCTGCCGGCGGTGCGCGGCACGAGGAAGGCCGTTTCGGCGAGGTTCATCTCGGCGGCGACGCGCTGCATCCAGCCGTGGTCGCGCGGCGCGTCGAGCAGGCAGACCGCCGCGGGGTTGCCGCCGAAGGGCGCGTCGGTGAAGGCATCGATCTGGAGGACGGGAACGGGCATGTCCGAACCATAGGGTTGCAATTGTCACGCTGTCAATGTCTAAATTGCACTATGACAAGTTGGCGGCCGCGTCTGCCGCGCGTCGCCGCCCCGGCCGGCGTCCTCGCCCGCGGGTCCCGCCGCACGCGTCGCGTGCCCCTCCACCAGCGCATCACCGACGCGCTCGCCGCCGACATCGCCGGAGGCCGGCTGGTCCCCGGCACCCGCCTGCCGACCCAGCGCGACCTCGCGGCGGCCCTCGGCACGACGGTCGCGACCGTCACGCGCAGCTATGCCGAGGCCCGCCGGCGCGGGCTCGTTGACGCCACCGTCGGCCGCGGCACGTTCGTGCGCGACAGCGTCTATGCCCCGCTGTCGTCTCCGCTCGTCGATCTCACCGTCAACTCGCTGGCGCCGATGCCCTTCGCCCCCGAGCTCGCCGCGGCCGCCGCCGGCCTCGTGGACCGCGACGGCCTCGCCGCGCTCGTCTGCTACCAGCCGCACGAGGGCCACCTCCGCCATCGCGCTGCCGGGGCGGCGTGGATCCGCACCCGCGGCGTCCCCGCCTCACCCGACGAAGTCGTCGTCACCGCCGGCGCCCAGCACGGGATGCTCGTCGCGCTCGCCACGCTCACCGGGCCGGACGATGTGGTGCTCGTCGAGGCGCTGACGTATCCCGGTCTGACGTCGCTGGCCAACCATCTGAGGCTTCGGCTCGCGCCCGTCGCGGTCGATGCCGGCGGTCTCCGCCCCGAGGCGCTCGACGCGGCCGCCGCGCGCACCGGGGCGCGGGTCCTGTATGCGATGCCGACGCTGCACAATCCCACGGGCATCACGTTGAACGCGAGCCGCCGGCGCGCGGTCCTCGACATTGCCGCCCGTCGCGGGATCACGATCATCGAGGACGATCAGTACGGCTTCCTGTCGGAGGCGTTGCCGCTCGCCGCCGACGCGCCGCATCTCTGCTGCTACATTTCGAGTCTGTCGAAGAGCGTCGTCCCCGGGCTCCGCGTCGGCTTCCTGCGTGCGTCCGCCGCGCTCGTGCCGCGCCTGGCGGGCGCCGTCTTCGCGAGCGCCGTCATGGCGCCGCCCGTCGGCGCGGAGCTCGCGGCGCGCTGGATTGCCGATGGCACGGCCGGGCGCGTCGTGGCCTGGAAGCGTACGGAGTTCGTGGCGCGCGCCGCCATCGCGCGCCGGCTGCTCGCCTGCCGCGTCGCCCCGGCCGCGCCGCACGTCTGGCTGCCGATCGCCCGCGGGCTCTCGGCACCCGATGCCGTCGAGCAGGCACGCCTGCGCGGAGTCCTCGTCAGCGCCAGCCAGGCCTTCGCCGTCGGACGCGAACGGCCGGCCGACGCGTTGCGCATCTGCCTCGGGCCGCCCTCCACGCGCGAGGCGCTCGAGGCGGCGCTCCGCACGCTCGCCGGCGTGCTGCGCGAGCCGCCACAACCGCATCGGGGGCTCGTCTAGGCCCAGCGTTCAGGTCTTTGACGTAGTGTCCGGCTTTATAGCCGGACCCAGGAGTCCGCCTGAAGGCGGACACTACGACTGGCAACGTCACCCGCTAGCATCAGTACAATGCCGTCATGCGCTTTGAGTCCATCCTCGAGGTCATCGGACGGACGCCTCTCGTGCGCCTCAACCGCGTCGGGGCGCATCTTCCGTGCACCCTCTACGCCAAGTGCGAGTTCCTCAATCCGGGCGGGTCGCTGAAGGACCGTATCGGCTGGTCGATGGTCGAGGCCGCAGAGCGTGAAGGACGCATCCGTCCCGGGGACACGCTGATCGAGCCGACGAGCGGCAACACCGGCATCGGCATCGCGCTCGCGGGCGCCGTCCGGGGATATCGCGTGATCATCACGATGCCCGAGAAGATGAGCCGCGAGAAGCAGGTCGTGCTCGAGGCGCTGGGCGCCGAGATCATCCGGACGCCGACCGAGGCCGCCTTCGATTCGCCCGAGAGCCACATCAACGTCGCCAGGCGCCTCCAGTCCGAGCTGCCGAACGCGCACATCCTCGACCAGTACTCCAACCCGAACAATCCGCTGGTGCACGAGCAGGCGACCGCGCAGGAGATCCTCGACGATCTCGATCGCGTGGACATGGTGGTCATGGGCGCCGGCACCGGCGGGTCGATCACCGGCGTCGCGCGGCGTCTCAAAGCCGTGAACCCGTCCTGCCTCATCGTCGGCGCAGATCCCGTGGGGTCGATCCTGGCGGGTGGCACCGACGTCGGCACCTACAAGGTGGAAGGGATCGGCTACGACTTCGTCCCGGAGGTGCTCGACCGGAGCGTCGTGGACGAGTGGGTGAAGACCTCGGATCAGCCGTCGTTCCTGCTGGCGCGCCGCCTGATCCGCGAAGAAGGCCTGCTGGTCGGCGGCTCGAGCGGGTCGGCAATGTATGCAGCGCTCCAGGCGGCGCCGCGTTTGAATGCGGGTCAGACCTGCGTGGTCGTCCTGCCCGACGGCGTCCGCAACTACATGACGAAGTTCGTCGACGACAAGTGGATGCGCGACAACGGATTCTTCCAGGCCAAACGGATCGAGGGCCGGGTGGAGGACGTGGTGAACACCGAGCTGCGCAAGCCCGAGCTCGTCGTCGCCGAGGACACCGACACACTGCGCGAGGTCGTCGAGAAGATGCGGGAGCGCGGCATCTCACAGCTCCCCGTGACCTCGGGCGGCGTCCTGGTCGGCATGGTGACCGAGGCCGATCTGATGAACTTCCTCGGCTCGGGCGAGGGCACGCCCGACGCGCTGGCGGCGAAATGCATGACGCGTCACGTCGCGAGCGTCGGGATGTCCACCCCGATTTCGGCGCTGGAGGAGCTGCTGTCCAAGACCCCGGCCGTGGTCGTCGTGGACGACCGTCGCTGCCCGGCGGGCATTCTCGCGCGGATCGACCTGCTGCACTACATGGCGCTTCGCCATTGAGCTCGACGCGTGCGAACCCTGTGTCCCGAGCCGTGGGTCCTGAGCCCCGGAGCCCCGAGCCCCGAGCTTCGAGCACGAATGGGACTGGCCTGGGACGACCGGGTGAACACCCGGCCTCTGGTCGTCGTCTTGACTGCGGGAGGCGTCATGCGGACCTGTCGCTGGATCTGTGGATGGCTGCTGGGTGTGACGGTGTGGACCCAGACGTCGGGCGTGACGGCCGACGTGCGACACCCGGCTGTGGTCGCGCTCGTGCCCGCGGGTGAACCGGGCGAGCCGCTGCTCGTCGAGGGTCGCATCCTCGGCGCGGATGGCCGCGGGCTCGCCGACGCGGGGCTCTACGTGTATCAGACCGACGCGCGCGGCTACTATTCGACGTCGGGCAGCGACGAGCGGAACCCGCGGCTGCGCGCGCGCCTGCGGACCGATGCCGAGGGGCGGTTCTCCTTGCGGACGATCAAGCCGGGCCCCTACCCGAACTCCGGGCCGCCGGCGCACATTCACGTCGAAGTGAGCCCGTCACCGGGCTCGACCGAGCGATTCGAGCTCGTCTTCGAGGGCGATGCGCGGCTGACGCCCGAGATCCGAAGCGACGCCGCCCGGCACGGCTTCTACACCATCTGCACGCCGTCGAAGGACGCAGATGGCACGCTCCGGTGCCGTAGCGCGGATTTTCATGTTCGATGAAGGGGGACGGGAGCCTGAACGGGGGGACGGGAGCCTCGATCTGATCAAGCGAGGCTCCCGTCCCCCCCTCACCCCCCCTCACCGCCCTCCCAACCGGCGCGCAATCTCCTGCTCGTCAATCCAGCGGCCGCCGATCATCACGCCTCGGATGCGCGAGGCGTGCTCGATCCTGTCGAGAGGATTGCCGTCGACGAGGACCAGATCGGCCGCCTTCCCGGTGGCGATGGTGCCCCGATCGGCCGCACCGACGAACTCCGCGACGTTGCGCGTGCTCGCTTCGAGGACCTGATAGGGGCTGAGTCCGGCGGCGACGAGCAGCGACAGTTCGCGGTGTGATGCCACGCCTGGAACGTTCATCACCTGCGGCGCGTCGGCGCCGGTCAGGAACCGCACGCCCCCGGCGTGGAGCGCCTTGATGAGCGCACGCCGCAGCGAGAAGTAGCGCTCGCGATCTTCCGCAGTCCCGATGCCGTGCTCGTCGTTGAAGCCCTGCTTCTGCTTCAACCAGCCATCGACCAGCGTCTTCGGAACGAGCCGGAGCTCGTCGCGCGCCGCGAGCCCGGCGATCGGCTCGGCGGCGAGGAAGCTGTGGACGACCGCCTCGGTCGGCACCATCCAGACGCCGGCGGCCTTCGTCGCGGCCACCACCGCGGGCATGCGGCCGCGATCAGCACGTGCCGCGATCTTGAAGCCGAAGAGTCCGGGATCCGGCGCGTCGGCACCCGCCGACCAGCCAGCCAGCTTTTCGACGAAGCCGTCCAGATGATCGATGGCGCGGTACGGGCCGGCCAGCGCGCGGTCGAGCCCGACCTCCGCTGGAACGTGCCCCTGATAGGTGATGCCCACCCTGGCCGCGGTCGCCGCCATGGCGTCGAACACCGAACGCGTCAGACCGGGGTGGATCTTGAGGAAGTCGTATCCCGCAGCCTTCTGATCCTCCACCATCTTCGCGGCGGTGGCCTCGTCCTTCGCGGAGTTGCCGCTCACCGACGGACCGGAGGTGTAGATGTGGGGACCGAGCAGCTCCCCCTTGGCGATGCGGGCGCGCAGCGTCAGGTGGTAGGGATGTCCGAGCATGCCGCGAACCGTCGTGATGCCGTGGAGCACATTGAGCTCGAGAATCCGCTCGTTGAGTGACTCCTGGCTCTCGCCGGCCTGCGTCTTCGGATTCAGCAGGTGGCCGTGCATCTCGGCAAGCCCGGGGATGACGTACCGACCGCGACCCTCGATTCGCCGAGCCTCGGGAGGCACGGGCGTTGCGCCCTCCGGTCCGATGGCCGCGAGGCGACCGTCGCGCACGACGATGGTCTGCCCGGCCAGGACGCGTTCGGCGTCCATCGGTACGACGTTGACTCCTACAAGAGCAGTGACCGGCGGTGCCTGCAGCGCCGCCGGACCGGTGCTCAGCAGGACGATGAGCGAAGCGAACGCCGCTGCGGCGCGAAAAATGGCGTAATCACGTGCCCGTGAGCGGGCCGACCCATCGGACGTGCTCCGATCTGTCCGTGGCTTCATGACGCGGTCAGTCTAAGCCCGAACTCGAGATTTTCGCGCGGCAGAGTGAGCATCTGGCGAGGAGCGTATGCATCCCGCCGGATGTGGAGTCGCGACGCTCGTCGCCCTCACGATGTGGAGACAGGGCCGAAGCCTGATCCCTGATCTCAATTGAAGCCGGCAATGCGACGCCGAAGGGTCTTGACGTGCTCCCAGACCTGCTCGTACTCCTTCCGCGAGTCCTCGTCGAGCTGATGCGGCACCGGTGACATCCCCTGCAGGTAGGCTTCGAGATCGCGGAGCGCCGCGGGGAAGAGGCGCAACTGGTAGGCGAGCAGGCCCCGATCGCGAAGCTCGGTCAGGGAATGCGGATCGATCGCCGCGAGCAGGTGCGTGGACTCGAGCGCGTGCACGAACGATCGGCTGCGCACGTACAGCCGCTTCAGGTTCGTCAGCATGCGCACCAGGATCTGCTGCGGGTCCGCGGTCGCGAGCATGTCGCGCGACAGCGCGGCCTCGGATCCGAGATGCCGCGCGAGCAGCCGGCGGCAGTCGGCTTCCGACAGCAGCGCCCCGCGGTGGAACGGATCGATCAGCAGGTCGTGCGCGCCGCCCAGATCGTCGACGCGCGAGGGATACCGCACCAGGAAATGGCCGGGGAAGTTCACCCCTTCGAGCGACACGCCGGCCCGCCGTGCGACATCCATGTAGACGACCGACAGCGAGATGGGAATGCCGGTCCGCCGCACGACGACGTCGTTCACGAAGCTGTTGCGCGGATCGTCGTAGCGCCGCTCGTTCCCGGTGAAACCGAGCTCCTCGAAGAAGTAGTCGTTGAGCGCTTCGACGCGCCCTTCGGCCGTCGTCGCCGATGCGCGCGCCAGCCGCCTGGCGACACCGTGACCCATCGCCTCCAGACGGTCGAGCGTCGGCGCGGCGTCGAACGCGCCATGCTCGATCGTCGCGACCACGAGACCGGCGCGCACGACCACGTCGGGACCACCGCGCGCGAGCGCGTCGAGCAGGGCGGCGGTCCGCGAGCGGGTCGCTCGTCGTCACGGCCCGACCAGCGCTTCGAGCCGGTCGAAGGACACGTCGGACAGACCGTCCACGACGAGATCGGCGGACGCCAGCTCGGCCCGCGGATAGGACGTGGTGACGGCGACGGTCCGCAGGCCGGCGCCGATCGCGGACTGCAGGCCCCAGACGGAGTCCTCGATGGCAACCGTGCGGGCGGCTGCTCCCGCGTCGCCGGCGACGAGCCCCTGCGCCTGCAGCAGGGCCAGCGCGCGCGCGTAGGGTTCAGGGTCCGGCTTGCTGCGCGCCGTATGGTCCGCGCCGACGATGACGCGGAACGAGGAGCGAAGGCCGGTGCCGTCGAGGATCAGGTCGATGTCGCGGGACAAGGCGCCGGAGGCGATCGCCAGCGGGACCCGCGCGCCCAGGCGCGCCACACAGTCGGCCGCGCCCGGAAACAGGACCTGCCGTCCACCGAGCACGTCGGCAAAAGCGTCCAGCTTCACCCGCGTGAGCGTCTCAATCGTCGCGCCGTCGGCGGCGAGCCCGCGGTCCTCGAGCACGGCGCGGAACGCGCCCGCGTCGTCGAATCCCAGGTACTTCGCGTAGTACTCGTCACGGCCGAGATCGATGCCGCGCGTGGCCAGCACGCGCCGGAAGGCCTCGTAGTGAAGCGGCTCGCTGTCGGCGAGCACGCCGTCGAAGTCGAAGATCACGGCGAGGAGCACTGGAGCGGCTGGACTGGCACGGCTGGAACGGCTGGAGCGGCTGGCACGGCTGGAGCGGCTGACGGCTGGAGCGACTCACCCGTCGCACCATCGCGTCAGATCGATTTGCGCTCGTCCCTCATCCGCTCGCCGGCACGGATCGGGGCCGCGAGGCGGTTCTCGCGCGGCGGATAGGGGCAATCATACTGCGGGTTGTAGTAGCAGTAGGGATGGTACGCGCGGTTGAAATCGAGGTCGTAGAGATTGGTGGCCGTGCGATCGAGATCGAGGTATCGCCCAGCGGTGTAGGTCTCGGTGCCGTTGGTCTCGTCGGTGAACGGCACGAAGAGCCGGAGCATCGCCCGATCGTCGGCTTCGACGAATGCCGTGAGCGAGAGCGGCCGCCCTTCCACTGAGAACTTCAGGACACCGGCGCGGCGCATCTGGCGGCGCTTTCCGGTGGACGTCGGCATCTCGAGCGCCGGCTCGCCCTCCGCCGGCACGAGCGAAGCCGGGACACGAAAGCGCTCCTCCACCGCATAGTAGGCGAGCGGGACGAACCGCCCGCGATCAGCCGCGGTGACCGGACTGTCGGACGACCCGGTGAACGCCGCGTCCTTCGCCGCCCGATCGGCCGCGATGCGATCCGGGTAGGGGACTCCGGGGTTCGGGCTGCACGCCGCGGCGAGCAGCAGCACAGCCAGGACTCTTGGACGGACCACGATCGCAGCGTATCACTGCCGGTTGCCCGCCCCGGCGTGCTCCCCGGCGCTGAAGCCTCGGGATGGGCGCACGCCGATCTTCAGGACCACGGATACCCCTTCCTGTCGAGCACGCGCGCGGCGATTTCCCGCCGGCGAGCCACGCCGTTGACGGGGGCCAGTTTCACGAACCGGCGGATGGCCGACAAGCCGACGCGCAGCGTGTCGCCGTCGGTCATCGCCGCCATCGCCTGACGTCCAGCGGCCTCGACGCGCAGCGCGGCGTCGCCCACGAAGACCTGTGCCGCGGCCGCGTGCAGCGCCGTGTCCCCGCCGGGCGCCGCGTCCGCCGCGAGCGCGCGAAGGACGACGCTCTCGGCCGCGAATGCGTCGATGAGGATGTCCGCCGTCCAGGAGAGGACCTCCTGCTCGTCGGTGACCTTGTCACCATAGGTCTGCATGGCCGTGCCGAGCACGGCGAGCGCCACCTTCTTGAAGCCCCGCACCGCGGCCTGCTCCGCGTCGAGCAGGCCGTCGCCCGGCGGCTCGAGCGCGGGACTCATGATTTCGTCCTGGAGCCGCTTCGCGGCGTCGATGAGCGCGAGGTCGCCCTTGACCGCGCGGCGCATCAGCATGCCCGGCACGAGCAGCCGGTTGATCTCGTTGGTGCCCTCGAAGATGCGGTTGACGCGCGCGTCGCGGTAGTGGCGCTCGGCCGGGTAGTCGCGGACGTAGCCGTTCCCGCCGTGGATCTGCACGTTCTCGTCGACGACGTAGTCCACCATCTCGCTGCCGAAGACCTTGGCCATCGACGATTCCACCGCGTACTCCTCGAGCGCGGCTAGCACCGGACCGTCTTCGCCCTGCCGCGCCGCAATCGCGTCGTCGATGAGGCCAGCCGTCCGCAGCAGCAGGCTCTCGAGCGCGTAGATGCGAATCGCCATCTCGGCGAGCTTGAACCGGATGGCGCCGAACTCGGCGATCGGCCGGCCGAACTGCCGCCGTGTGGCCGCATAGGCCGCCGCCTCGCCCAGCGCCATCTTGGCGCCCCCGCTGGTCATGGCGCCCAGCTTGAAGCGGCCGTAGTTGAGCGTGTTGAAGGCGACCTTGTGACCCTTGCCGATGCCGCCGAGGACGTTGTCGGCCGGCACGCGCGCATCCTGCAGGATGAGTGGCGCCGTCGAGGAGCCGTGCAGGCCCAGCTTGTGCTCCTCGCGTCCGCTCGAGACACCGGGGAAGGCGCGCTCGACGATGAAGGCGGTGAAATCGCGGCCGTCCACCTTGGCGAAGACGATGAAGACGTCGGCGAATCCGCCATTGGTGATCCACATCTTCTCGCCTGTCAGGCTGAAGCTGCCGTCCTCGAGACGCGTTGCGCGGGCACGCGCGCCGAGGGCATCCGACCCCGAGCCCGACTCGCTGAGGGCGTAGGCGCCCACCAGCTCGCCGGTCACGAGCCTGGTGAGGTACCGCGCCTTCTGGGCTTCGGTCCCGAAGCAGAGCAGCGGCATGATGGCGAGTCCCGTCATCGCCCCGAAGGTGGTCGCGAACGACGCCGACCGGGCGACGCCTTCGGCGACCAGGATCGAGCTGACCTTGTCGAGCTCGAGTCCGCCGTACGCCTCCGGGACGTCGGTCGCCATCAGCCCGAGCTCGCCGCAGCGGCGGACGAGCGTCCGCGCGAGGTCCCAGTCCTTGGCCTCGAGGGCGTCGAGTCGTGGCAGCACTTCGGCCGCTGTGAAGTCCGCGGCGGTCCTCGCGATCAACCGGTGCTCGTCGCTGAACCGTTCGGGCGTGAAGACGTCGGCCGGCGCAGTCTCCTCGAGGAGCCAGGCGCCGCCTTTACGAACAACGGGAGCTGCTGTGGTCGTCATGCGTCTTGTCGGCGCGGCTGAAGCCGCGCCCTCCTGCGGAGGGGTGAGGGGCATTCGGTCATTCGTCATGCTCGTCATTCGTCATCTCTCGAAGATGCCCGCCGCGCCCATGCCGCCGCCGACGCACATGCTGACGAGCCCGTAGCGGGCGGAGCGGCGCCGCAGCTCGTGGAGGAGCGTCGCCGTGAGCTTGGCCCCGGTGCATCCGAGCGGGTGCCCGAGCGCAATCGCGCCGCCGTTGACGTTCAGGCGCGCGGGATCGATGGGCAGCTCCTTCAGGCACGCGAGCACCTGCGCCGCGAACGCTTCGTTGAGCTCGACGAGATCGATGTCCTCGAGCGACAGCTTCGCCTGCGCCAGCGCCTTGCGAATCGCCGGCACCGGGCCGATACCGAAGCGTTCGGGCTCGACCCCTGCGGTGGCATAGGTGAGAAAGCGCGCCAGAGGCCGGAGCCCCAGCTCGCGCGCGCGGGTCGCGGACATCACGATGGCCGCGGCCGCCCCGTCGCTCGTCTGCGACGCATTGCCGGCGGTGACGCTCCCGTGCGCGTGGAAGGCGGGCTTCAGCCTGGCGAGCGCCTCGAGCGAGGTGTCGCGCCGCGGTCCCTCGTCGGTCGCGAACCGGCGTGTGGCCGGGGCCGGCGCGCGTGCGCCGACAGTGGGCGGCGCGTCGAGCGCCGCGATGTCGAGCGGGACGATCTCGTCGTCGAATCGGCCCGCGTCGATGGCGGCCACCGCGCGCCGATGGCTCTCGAGGGCGAAGCCGTCCTGCGCCTCGCGCGAGATGCCCGATTCCCGCGCGTGGTTCTCAGCCACGAGACCGGTCGTGAGATAGACGTCGGGATAGGCGTCCACGAGCGCCGGGTTCGGCGCCAGCTTGTGGCCGCCCATCGGCACCAGGCTCATCGACTCGGTGCCGCCGGCGACGATGACCTGGGCGGCGCCGACCATGATGCGCTCGGCGGCGTGGGCAATCGCCTGCAGGCCGGACGAACAGAAGCGGTTGACCGTCACCGCCGAGGCGGTGTGCGGCACGCCGGCGCGCAGGCTGGCGATGCGCGCGACGTTCAGCCCCTGCTCGGCCTCCGGCATCGCGCACCCGAGGATGACATCGTCCACCTCCGCCGGATCGAGCGCGGTGACGCGCGCGAGCGCGCCCGAGATCGCCGCGGCGGCCATGTCATCGGGACGCGTGGCGCGGAGCGCGCCGTTCGGCGCCTTGCCGATCGCGGTGCGGACTGCGGACACGATGACGGCTTGTTCCATGGGCTTCATACCCCTCTCAATGCGCCAGGTCCTCCAGCGCATCCGCGACTTCGCTCGCATGCCCGTCGAACACGTGGTCGGCGCCGTCGATCACGACCAGTTCGCGCGGCTCCTCGAGCGTGCCGTAGAAACGCTGGACCAGCTTGAGCGGCGAGACTTCGTCGCGTTCCCCATGTACGAGAAACGTGGGCTTGCCGGCAGAGCGAACCGCGTCGAAGTCGTGGCCATTGAGCGGAGGCGCGATGCCGACCAGCGTCGAGATGCGTGGATCGGCGGCGCCCGCGGACAGCGCCACCCACGCGCCGAACGAATAGCCGACCGCCCAGACCGGCACGCCGGGAAAGCGGACGGCCGCTGCGTCCACGGCGGACGTGAAGTCGGCGAGCTCGCCCGGCCCGCCCGAGAACGAGCCCGCGCTGCTGCCCGCGCCGCGGAAATTGAAGCGAAGCACGGCGAAGCCGGCGCGTTTCAAGCCCTGGGCCGCGTGGTAGACCACGCGATCGTGCAGCGTCCCGCCGAGCTCGGGATGCGGCGGCGCGAGCACGGCCACGGCGCGCGGTGCGCCGTCCGGCTCGTCGAGCCGCGCGTCGAGCCGGCCGGCGGTCCCCTCGATGTCCCTCAGCACGTCATGCGCCCTCGAGCCGCCGCACGGAATCGGCCGGCGTGCCTGTGACCCGCACCACCGGGCGAAGTCGCGGCCGCCGGCCCTTCCTGCATCCCGATGAATTCGCGAACCGTGGCCGCGAAGGCGGCGGCGCGCGTGACCGTTCCCATGTGACCGGTGCCGGTGAGCCGCACGTAGCGTGCACCGGGGATGAGATCCACGTACTCGCGCGTGCTCGCAGCGGGAACGACCCGGTCGAGGTGATCCTCGCCCGTCACGAGGAGCGTCCCGCAGGTGATGCGCTGCGCGTCCGGTCCGAAGTCCTGGGACAGCGCGAACCTGACGCGCGCCGAGGCGCGGACGCCCGACATTGGCGCCCTCAGCGCACACCAGCCCTGCCGGACCGAAAACCGCAGCCGGTCGCGCCAGCCCGGAATCGCCGCCCGAATCTCGGGGCCCGAACGCATGGGTGCGGTGAGCAGGAACAGCGGCAATGACCGGCGCGGCGACGCGATCCAGCGGGCATAGCGCGCCGACGGGACGTGTCGCGGTCCGGGACACGAGGCGGCGACGATGGCCTGGACGCGCGACGGGTGCCGAGCCGCGTACCGCAGAGCGACGAGGCCGCCGTACGACACTCCGACGAGAATCGCGCGATCGGCTTCGAGCGCCGCCAGCGCCGCATCGACCTGTGCGAGGTGATCGTCGAACGACAGAGCCATCGGTCCCGAGCCCGGCTCGCCACACAGCGAAAACGTCGCCACACGGAAATACTGCGCCAACTCCGCGATCGTCGGACGCATCCATTCCCAGCGTCCGTTCACGCCAGGTATCAAGACCAGCGGTGGCCCCGAGCCGACGAGGCTGATTCCGCAGGAGGGCGAGGCTTCAGCCTCGCCAACCACGCCGCGCTCTCTCATTCCGTTCCGCGTCACGGTAGATGCCGGCGGGGCTGAAGCCCCGCCCTCCTTCTCCTCAATTTCTCAATGGCTTTCCCGTCTTCAATGTGTGTGCAATGCGCTCGAGGGTCTTGCGTTCGCCGCACAGCGAGAGAAAAGCTTCCCGCTCGAGATCGAGCAGGTACTGCTCGCCGACGGTCGTGGCCTGCGGGAGCGAACCGCCGGCCAGCACGTGCGCCAGCTTGCGCCCCACGACTGCGTCGTGGTCGCTGATCCGCTCGGCTCGGCGCGCGAGGTGGACGCCCAGCTTCAGCGCCGCCTCGATCGGGACGCCGCCAACGGGAATGGCCTGGCGCACGAGCGGCGGGCGGTAGCCTTCGGCCAGCGACCGGGCGAACGACCTGGCATCGGCGACGAGGCGATCGCGATTCATCGACGTCCGGTCGGCATCGCGCAGGAGCCCGAGCCGACGGGCGTCCTCGGCGCTCGACGACACCTTCGCAAACCCGATGGTCTCGAAGACGCGCTGCATGAGTGGCAACAGGTCGGTCTGCGGCGTCACCGTCAGGTGCGCGGTCGCGCGCGCGATCATCTCCTTGCTGCCGCCGCCGGCCGGAATGAGCCCGACCCCGGCCTCGACCAGTCCGAGATAGGTCTCGGCGGACGCCTGGACCGCATCGCCGTGCAGCGCCAGCTCGCAGCCGCCGCCGAGCGTCAGGCCTGCCGGCGCCACGACGACCGGGACGGCGGCGAGACGCAATCCCATCATCGCGCGCTGGAACCCGCGGACCATCAGGTCCACTTCTTCCCAGTTGCCCTCCTGCGCCTCGACCAGCAGCAGCATGAGATTGGCGCCGACCGAGAAATTCACGGCGTCGGTCGAGACGACGAGCGCCGCGAAGCCCTGCTCGGCTTCCTTCACGGCAGCGCCGAGCATCGCCACGGTATCGCCGCCGAGCGCATTCATCTTCGAGTGCAGCTCGACGCCGAGCACATCGTCTCCGAGATCGACGAGCGAGGCGCCGGCGTTCTTCCGGATCACACGCGGCCCCGCGTCCCTGAAGTGCAGCGAGCCGGGCGCCGGCGGAATTGGCGCGCCGTTCCGGAACGTGTTCTGGCCTGCGGCGAGGCGATCGGCGATGAGCGGCGGCACGTCGCCCCGGGCGCACGCGTCTACGCAGCTCGCGGAGCCCGATGGCGTCGGAGGTCTCGAAGGGGCCGAGATCCCAGCCGTATCCCCAGCGCATCGCCCGATCGACGTCGTCGATCGAGTGCGCGATGTCGGGAGCGACGCGCGCGCTGTAGAGCAGCGTCGGACCGAGGGTCGCCCGCAGGAACGTCCCGACCTTGTCACCGCCGAGAAACAGCGTGCGGATCCGCGCGCCGCTCTCGTCGATGCTCTTCGCCTGCTCGATCGACGGAAAGCGCGCCGGCTGGCGCGTGCGGTAGGACAACGTCGCCGGGTCGAGGGTGCGAATCTCGGATTCCGCCGGCGCCCTTCACGCGCTCATAGAAGCCCCGGCCCGCCTTTTCACCGATCCAGCCCCGCGAAACGAGCTCGGCGGCGAGCGGCGGGACGGCGAAGGCCCGCGCCTGCTCCGGCGGGACGCGTTCGGCCAGGTTCCCGGCGACGTGCACGAGGATGTCGAGCCCCGTGATGTCGAGCGTGCGGAAGGTCGCGCTCCGCGGCCGGCCGAGCGCCGGCCCGGTCATCGCATCGATCTCCTCGATCGTGTAGTCGCCCGTGGCCAGCGCGTCGAAGATGCGCAGCACGCCGTAGAGGCCGAGATGGTTGGCGATGAAGTTGGGCGTGTCCTTCGCCACCACGACGCCTTTGCCGAGCCTGAGATCGGCGAACGCGGCAACGCGATCGCGAACGTCGCCGGCGGTGTCGGCGGTGGGAATCAGCTCGAGCAGCCTGAGATAGCGGGGGGGATTGAAGAAGTGCGTGCCGAGGAAGTGGCGCCGGAACGCCTCGCCGCGCCCGTCGGCCAGCGCCGCCACCGGAATCCCCGAGGTGTTCGAGCTCACGATCGACCCGGCGGCGCGATGCGATTCCACCCGCGCGAACAACTGCTGCTTGAGGTCGAGCCGTTCGACAATGGCCTCGACAATCCACTCGGCGCGGCAGGCGTGGGCCAGGTCCTCCTCGAAGCCGCCGGTCGTGATGCGCGTGGCCGCCTCGGGCGTGAAGAAAGGGTCGGGCCTCAGGGCGCGCGCCCGCTTCAGCCCGTCGGCCGCCGCGTCGCGCGAGACGTCGAGGAGCGCGACGGGGACACCGGCGTTGGCGAGGTGCGCCGCAATCTGCGCCCCCATGGTCCCCGCCCCGAGGACAGCGGCGGTGCGAATCATCGGCCCACCCCTTTCACGAACAGATCGACGACCTGATCCGCGACGCCGTCGAGCGACGTCCGCCGCCGGCTGAGCATCCAGTTGGTCGCCATCTCGTCGAGCGCGCCGAAGAGCACTTTCGCCGCGAAGGTCGGATCGACCTCGGCTCTCACCACGCCCGGCGGCCTGGCCGTCGCCGATGGCGTCGCGAATCAGGCCCAGGTACTCGCGCAGCCGCGTCGTCGAGAACTGCTC
This sequence comes from Vicinamibacterales bacterium, assembly GCA_963834365.1. Taxonomy (GTDB): domain Bacteria; phylum Acidobacteriota; class Vicinamibacteria; order Vicinamibacterales; family Vicinamibacteraceae; genus CAWJAP01. Next base: position 71,108 of record CAWIBS010000032.1, read on the forward strand.
CATGAACTTCGTGGACTGGCGGAGCTCGACCTGGAAGACGACCGCGAGATTGCGGTCGCGGCCGAGGCGATCGAGGTGCAGCCGCGCGATCTGCCGCAGCCGATCGACGGGATCGACGGTGGTGCTCACGACGACGCGAGCCTCGGCGATGGCATCGGTCATGACCCGCTCGAAGATGGAGACGAGCAGGTCGTCCTTGCCGTGAAAGTAGAGATAGACGGTGCCGGCGGCGACGCCGGCGACGCGCGCCACGTCGGCCACCTGCGCACCGAAGAAGCCGCGCTCGGCGAACACGCGGACGGCGGCGCGGAGGATGAGGTCGCGCTTGTCGGGCCGCGCGGCGGCTGCGGGCAGCGCACCACGGTGCGCGACCGAACGGCCTGCCGGCCGGCTGGTGGACAACGAGGGGTTCCGGGCGAGAGCGGTGCGCGGCATCGGCGACTGAATGACTGTTCATTCACTTTAGGACGGGCCGTGAGGCCTGTCAACCGCGAGTCCGGGTTGAACCTCCCTGGAGCCCCGGTGGCCGCTGATGAGGTTGAGGCGGGGTTCACTTGGCGTCTCTGGCATGGTTGTCTACATGACGGCGCGCACGCGCGGCCGTGGCCATCGTCCCCGGGGATTGCGTATGCTGCGATCGGCCGCATCGATCCGGACGTGGCGCTGAGCGAAGAGGGACGAGCGCTGCGGGCGATACGGCACCCACGACATGGTCTTACCGCTCGCCTGTGCATTCGTCGTGCTCCTTGCGATGCCCGCGCGCGCACAAGTCGAGAATGCGCCGGCCCCGTCTCCGGATCGCGCGAAGGCGCTGGCCGAGGCGCGGGCGTCAATCGATGGGGGACGGGCAGCAGCGGCAGTCGCGCAGTTGACGACGATCGATGATGGCGATCCGCGCGTGCGCCACCTGCTCGGTGTGGCCTGTTACCACGCCGACGACTACAGCCGGGCGGTCACGATCCTCCAACCGCTGGCATCGTCGTTCGCGGAAGGCACGCCGGAACGGGCCGAGGCCGAGCAGGTGCTCGGGCTCTCGCTCTTCCTGCTCGGCCGATACGCTGACGCGCTCCCATGGCTCGAACGCACGCAGAAGGTCGCGCCTGACAGCCTGGAGCTGGGCCATACGCTCGGGCAAGCCTACATCTACCTGAGGCAGGCAGATGCCGCGCGCGCGGTACTCGCGCGGACGTTCGGCGTGGCGCCGGACGCCGCGGTGGCGTCGGTCGTGACCGCACAGCTGATGATCCGGCTGCAGGCGGAGTCCCTGGCGGAAGCCGAGTTGAAGCGGGCGCTGACGCTCGACCCGAAAGTGCCGCGCGCCAACTATCTGCTGGGACAGATTGCGCTCTTCCGTGGGCAGCTCGACGACGCGTTGGCGCGGACCCGGGCCGAGCTCGCACTGAACCCGACCGACGCGATGGCGTACACCCAACTCGGTGACGCCTACGTCCGGCAGTCGAAATGGGATGCTGCCGTCGAGGCATTGCAGCGATCGTTGTGGCTCAATCCGTACTACAGCGCGCCATACATCCTCCTCGGGCGCGCCTACATGAAGAAGGGCCAGCCTGCCACCGCGGAAGGCATGCTGCGACGGGCGATCGAGTACGATCCGAACAACCGCGCCGCACACTATCTGCTCGCGCAGCTGCTGCAGCAGATGGGACGCGCGGAGGAGGCAAAACGCGAGTTCGAGACCGCCGAACGATTGAAGCAGCCATAGCTTGGAGCGGCTGGGACGGCTGGAGCGGCTGGGGCGGCTGGAGGGCTGGAGCGGCTGGAACAGATGCTCATCTTTCGTCTCTGGCTCGTGGGGGTCCTGACTGCTCCGTTGACAGCCCTTCCGCTGTCCTCGCAGACGACGGCTGGGACCCGTCACGCTGGTGTCCTCGACTTGAACGGCGAGGACGTCGATCCGTTCGAGCACCCCGGCGCCCGCGCGATCGTCCTGATCTTCACCCGCACCGACTGCCCGATTGCGAACCGCTACGCGCCGGAGGTCCAGCGGTTGCACCGCACGTTCGCGCCCCAGGGCGTCGCATTCCGGCTGGTGTATCTCGATGCAGGCGAGCCCTCGCCGGCCATTCGCACGCACCTCCGCGAGTATGGGTACGACATCCCGGCGCTGCGGGATCCTCGCCACGTCCTCGTCTCGCTGACCGGCGCGCGCGCGACGCCCGAAGCCGCGGTCTTCACGGCCGACCGTCGGATGGTGTACCGCGGCCGCATCGACGACCGCTACGTGGACTTCAACAAGGTTCGAGCCTCGCCGACGCAGCACGACCTGAGAGACGTCGTGACGGCGCTCCTCGCGGGCACAGCGGTCCGGCCCAGGACGACGGACGCGGTCGGGTGCTTCATCGCGGACCTGCGATGACCGGCAGGGGAGTGGGCGGCGCGCTCGCACTGCTTCTCGCCTGTGGCTGCTCGAGATCGGGCGCCACCAACGATTCCAGCCGCCGTCCGATCACGTTCACGAACGATGTCGGCCCCGTCGTGCGCGAACACTGTGTCCCCTGCCACCATCCCGGGGGGCCCGGACCGTTCAGCCTGATCGGCTATGGCGACGTGCGGAAGCACGCCACCGACATCGTCAAGGTCACGGGCAGCCGCTACATGCCGCCCTGGCCGCCGGAACGTGGCGACGTGCGCTTCGTCGGCGAGCGCGGGCTCACGGATGCGCAGATCGAGCTCATTCGCCGGTGGGTGGCGCAGAACATGGTCGAAGGAGAGCGCTCCGCAGCGGCACCTCCGCCGACATTCCCCGAAGGCTGGCAGCTCGGGCAACCGGATGTCGTGCTGACCATGCCGCGCGCCTACACGCTCGCCGCCGAGGGCGAGGACGTGTTTCGCAATTTCGTGTTCGCGGTGCCCGACGTCGCCTCGCGCTACGTTCGCGCGATCGAGATCCTCGCCGGCACCAGGCGTGTGGTTCACCACGCCAACGTCATCGTCAATCGAACGGGCGCATCGCGCCGTCGCGACGAGGCGGATCCCGATGTGGGCTTCGACGGGATGGACGTCGAGATCGCGTCCGATCAATTCGAGCCGGACAGCCACTTCCTGTTCTGGAAGCCGGGAACGCCGCCGACACCCGAGCCCGATGACATGGCGTGGCGGATCGACCGCGGGACCGACCTCATCCTGAACATGCACCTGCAGCCATCGGGCAAACCCGAGCAGCTGCAGCCGTCCATCGGCCTGCACCTGACGGACCGGGCGCCGACCCGCTTCCCGATGCTGCTGCAACTCGAGCACGATGGCGCCCTCGACATCCCGCCGGGGGCCCGTGATTTCACGATCACGGACTCCTACGTCGTCCCCGTCGATGTCGATCTTCTCGGGCTCTATCCACACGCGCACTACCTGGGGAAGGATCTCCTCGGCGCGGTCGTCCTGCCGGACGGCACACGGAAGACGCTGATCCACATCAAGGACTGGGACCTGAACTGGCAGGCCGTCTACCGGCTCGCGACGCCGCTGTCACTGCCCGAAAGGCTCGGTCGTCTCGATGCGCTACCGGTACGACAACTCGAGCGACAACCCGCGGAACCCGCATCAGCCACCGCGCCGCGTCGTGGCGGGCAATCGCAGCTCGGATGAAATGGGACATCTCTGGATCCAGGTGGTCCCGAGACAGCGGGACGACCTGAACCTGCTCCAGGAAGCGCTCATGCGTCGGCGGCTGCAGAAGTACCCGGGAGACTTCGTCGCGCATGCGAACCTCGGAGCGACCCTGCAGTCGATGGGACGCCTCGATGACGCCCTCGTGCATCTCGGAGCCGCCGCCGCTGCCCGACCCGGTGACGCCGCTGCCGCCAACAACCTGGGCGCGGCGCTCCAGGCGGCGGGCAAGGGGAAGGAGGCGATCGACCAGTTTCGCCGCGCGGTGGTCCTGTCGCCCACCTTTGCCGACGCGCGCTACAACCTCGGCGCGGCGCTGCTGGCGAGGGGCGAGACGGAGGCCGCAATCGAGCAGTTCGAGCGCACGCTGACCCTCAGACCGGGCGACGCCGGCGCGCTCAACGATCTCGGCACGGCACTCGCGATTCAGGGCAAGTTGGGCCGTGCGGCAGAGATGTTCGAGCGAGCCGTCCGCGCCAATCCGGAACACGCCTACGCGCACTACAACGTCGCGGAAGTCCTTGCGCGGCGCGGCAGACTCCGAGAGGCAATCGCGCACTACGAGGCCGCTTCCAGGCTGAGACCTGGCGACGAGGACATCAAACGACAGCTCGAAGCCGCGAGGGTGAGCCTTGACGGTGCCCGCCGTGTGAGGTAACAGAGGGGACGGAGGGAACGGTATTAACACAGAGGAACGAAGAAACGGAGACGAACAGAGAAAAGCTCTGTTTCTATTTTGGATTTGATTTGATTTTGGATTTGGATTTCTCCGTTCGTCTCCGTTTCTTCGTTTCTCTGTGTTAAAACCGTTCCCTCCGTCCCCTCTGTTACCTCACAATGCTCATCTCCCTCCTGACGCTGGCGCTCGTGGCGACCGAGCGGCCGCCGTTGCAAGCCGCGGCGGCCGGACAGGCCAAGACCAGCGCGCCCTCGGCGTCGGCGGAGCGCCTCTTTCGCGAGGGTGTCGAGCACGAACGCCGTGGCGACTGGCCGGCCGCGGCGGCCGCGTTCGAGGCGGCACTGAAGCTGGCGCCGCAGATGGCGGAAGCGTGCGACCGGCTTGGCTTCGCGCTCGGCCAGCAGGGACGTACGGGCGAAGCGCTCGAGCGGTTCCGGGAAGCGACGCGGCTGTCGCCGCAGCTCTTCGATGCGCACTATCACCTCGGAGCGACGCTCTGGTGGACGCATGCGCCGAGCGAAGCGCTTCCGGCGTTGCAGCGGGCCGTGCAGTTGCGGCCCGACCACGCCGAGGCCCAGGTCCTACCTGGGCGTCGTGTTGCGCGAGCTCGGCGACACGAATGCGGCCGTGCGGCATCTCCGCCGATCGATTCGCATCAACCCGGCGATTGCCCCGGCGCACACGCAACTCGGCATCGCCCTCCAGACGCTCGGCGATCTGGAGGGGGCCGAGACCGCCCTCCGCAAGGCCCTGGCCATCGATCCCACACTCGAGGACGCCGCGAACAGCCTGGGTCTCGTGCAAATGCATCGTGGCGACGGCGATGCGGCCATCGCGGCATTCAAGACGCTGCTCGATCGCAACCCGGGCTACGACACTGCCCGGCACAATCTCGGGACCGCCCTCATGCACAAGGGCGACCTCACCGCCGCGGTCGAGGTGTTTCGCGATCTGACGCGTCGCAGCCCCACCAACGCCGAGTCGTTCTACAACCTCGGGACCGCCCTCAAGCAGCAGGACGACTTCGAAGCCGCGGAGGTGGCTTTGCGTCGGGCAGCCGAGCTGGATCCCAGCCTTCCCGAGGCGCACTTCACGCTCGGTGTCGTACTCTGGCAGACGGGACGGGCAGAGGCGGCCGTCGTCTCTTTCCGCGCTGCGATCACCGAACAAGCCTGACTACGCGGAGGCGCACTACATGCTCGGCACGATCCTGAGGCAGCAGGGAAACGACGCCGAAGCGCTCTCGGAATTCCGCCGGACCATCGAGCTGCAACCCCAATCCGCGGAAGCGCATCTGAGCCTCGGCCAACTGCTCGAGCGGCGGGGGGACAGCGCCGGGGCCACCGCGGCCCTGGCGGAAGCCGAGCGTCTGAACAAGCAGAAGTCCGACGAACAAGCCGCGGCGTTCGCCCTCAACCGGGGGACGGAGAAGCTGCGCAAGGGTGATGTGCCGGGCGCGGTGACGGAGTTGAGGGAAGCCGTCCGGCTCGCGCCACAGCTTGCCCGGGCGCACTATCAACTCGCGCTCGCCCTTCGACAGCGGGGCGCTCAACGGGACGCCAACGCCCACTTCGCAAAGGCGCAGCAACTGGCGCCCTACCTGGAGATTCCGGAGCCCAACCGATGAGGCCTGCCGGCCTGGTCAGGGCAGGGCTCGCTGTCACCTCGCTGGTGCTCTTGTCGTCCTCGTCGGCACGCCTCGCCGACGACTCGACCACGGCCGGGTTCACGTTCACCAACATCGCCAAGGAGGCGGGTGTCACGGCTGTGACCGTCTTCGGCGGCGAACGCTCGAATCGGTACCTGCTCGAGACCACCGGGTGCGGCGTCGCCGTCTTCGACTACGACAACGACGGCCGCCTGGACATCTTCCTGGTCAACGGCACCACGCTCGAAGGGTTCCCCAAGGGTGCCGAGCCGACGTCGCACTTGTATCGGAACAAAGGCGACGGGACCTTCGAGGACGTGACGGCCAGGGCCGGCGTGGGGGCGCACGGCTGGGGGCAGGGCGCCGCCACGGGCGACTACGACAACGACGGCGACGAGGACCTGTTCGTCACCTACTACGGCCAGAACCGCCTCTATCGCAACAACGGCGATGGAACGTTCGCGGAGATGACCGAGCGCGCCGGCCTGAAGAGCACGCGGCTGCGATGGGGAACGGGCACGGCCTTCATCGACTACGACCGCGACGGCCGTCTCGACCTGTTCGTCGCCAACTACATCGACCTCGATCTCGCCACTGCGCCGACGCCCGACTCCGGGCTGTGCCGATACAAAGGCGTCCCCGTGGCCTGCGGGCCGCCGGGCCTTCCGGGTGGCAAGAACGCGCTGTATCGCAACAAGGGCGACGGGATGTTCGAGGATGTTTCCGAGCGCGCGGGCATCCTCAAGGCCAACGGCACCTATGGCCTCGGCGTCAGCACGCTGGACTTCGACGACGATGGCTGGACCGACGTGTACGTGGCGAACGATTCGAATCCCAGCGCCTTGTATCGCAACAACCGCGACGGCACGTTCACCGATCTCGGGGTGCGCGCCGGCTGTGCCTACAGCCAGGACGGCAAGCCGCAGGCCGGCATGGGCGTGGGCATCGGCGACTACGACCGCAACGGGACGCTCGATCTCGTCAAGACGAACTTCGCCGGCGACACCTCGACGCTCTACGCGAACCTCGGGAACGGCTTTTGTGAGGACAAGACGTTTGCGAGCGGTCTCGGCACGAATACGCGGTGGCTCGGGTGGGGCGCCGGGTTCGTCGACCTCGACAACGATGGATGGCTCGACATCTTTCTCACCAACGGACACGTCTATCCGGAGGTGAGCCAGATCAGGACGGAGGCCGCGTACCAGCAGCGCAAAGTGGTGTACCGCAACATGGCGAACGGCCGCTTCGTGGACGTCACGGAGCGTCTGGGCCCGCCGGCCTCGACGCCCAAAGCCGGTCGAGGCACGGCGTTCGGCGACATCGACAACGATGGCGACATCGACATCGTCGTCAACAACGTGCACGACGCGCCCGATCTGTTCCGCACCGACACCCGTGCCGGGAACCGCTGGTTGCTGGTCAAACTGGTGGGCACGACCTCGAACCGCAGCGCCATCGGCGCGCGCGTCCGGGCGGTCATCGGAGACGTCACGCTGGTGCAGGAGGTGCGCGGCGGCGGCAGCTACATTTCACAGAACGATCTGCGCGTGCATTTCGGGCTGGGTGCGGCCAAGCAGGTCGATCGGCTCGAGGTGCGGTGGCCGAACGGGCTCGAAGAGGTGTGGGAGAACGTGGAGAGCAATCAGGTTCTCACGCTGCGGGAGGGGGAACGGAGGGGACGGAGGTAACGGGAACGGAGGGGACGGAGGGAACGGGACGAGGACGGGAGGGAACGGAGGAACGGGAACGGAGGGGACGGAGGGAACGGTTTTAACACAGAGCAACGGAGAAACGGAGACGAACGGAGGTTGGGTTGTAAGGAACGGAGGGGACGGAGGGAACGGCAACGGAGGAAATAGAGGAAACGGCGCTTCAGTCGAGAGTTTCCGATAGCGTAGCGAGACCTCGCAGGGGTCCATCACTTCCAGCGTCAGGGTTGAGCAACCGTTTGACGCCATTCATCAGCCTTGGCACGTTGAAGTTGATCAACAGTCCCACCGGACACCGCGCCAGCTTCATGTAGGTCAGTGCTTGTGCCTGGTGGACCGCGTCCAGCGCGGCGACAGCCTTGACCTCCACAACGACGAGGTCCTCGACGATCAAATCGATCCGGAAGCAAGCATCCAGCCTGGTGCCCTTGTAGACGACGGGCACCATCCGCTGGGTGACAAACCTCAACTTGCTCGAGGCGAGCTCGCGCGCAAGGCACGCGTGGTAGATCGACTCCAGAAGGCCAGGGCCGAGGTGCCGATGGACTTCGATAGCGGAACCGAGAATGGTACGGGTCAAGCGATCGAAGGTGGAGGGATCGACCATGCCCTCCACCAGGTGCAAGCGGCAGGCCGGCGAGAATTCAGCCCGGATTCAAGAATGCAGCCCGCAAAGAGGGCAATTGCTTCCACGTTCTCGAAGCAGACGGTGGCAACGGGCGCACTCCCGCGCAGCTCGTTGCCTCCGTCATCTCCGTTCCGTTGCCTCCGTCCTCTCCGTTCCTGAAAACGATCCTCTGTTCGCCTCCGTTACTCCGTTCCTCTGTGTTAAGACCGTTCCCTCCGTCCCCTCCGTCTCACTGGTTTCGCGCACTCGTCAACAGTCGAAGGGCCTCAGCTGCGGCGAACGCGTCACCGCGCAGCGCGACTTCCCCGTAAGCGAGTCCAAGATCACTCGCTTCAGGCTGGAAGTTGCCGAATTGCACGAGGCGGCCTCTCTCCTGCTCTGAGGCGCTGTCCGGCCTGTGGCTCGCGCACGATACGATGATCGGTCACGACGGTATGGCGGATGTCCGCGCTTTCCGTCCGAGGCATGTGACAGGCGGTGCAATCCTGCTGGCGAGGAAAGTGGCGCGCGGCCATCGGCGTGTGACAGGCGATGCATTTGGCGCGGTAGGAAGCTGTTTTGTCTCTTGCACTGGGCTGCGAGTGCGGGTCGTGACACGTTGTGCACGACAGGGCTGCACCGCCAGCGCGCCTGCACCGGCTGATTGCCAAGGACTCGACGTGGCTTACGGCGCGCCGCTGCTGTTGGTTGTCTTCACGAACAAAGATCGCGAGGTAATCGGAGAGAACCTCACCGGGCGTATAGTCCGCCTGGGATCGGGCGGCTCTGGCGATCCGAGCTTCTCCCTCGAGATGACACTGCATGCAGATGCTGTCCTGTTGCTCACCGGTCAGCTTTGCCGGGTTGACCATCGGTCCGCGCACGATTGACGTGATCGCTCCCTGGGCCGTGACATCGCTCGCAGCCAACGCCGTCCTGCAGGAAGGGCACCGCCGGCGAAGCGGTTGATGGTGCCCTTCATCGGTTGGTTGCACGACCGCTTGCGTGACAGAAGAGGCAAGTGGAGTCCACGGGATGATTGAGCTCCATTTCGCGGAGCTGCGCGTATCCCGGCGACATGTCCCAGATCCGTTCTTCGCCGCGTAGTAGTTGATGGGCGACTGGTAAAGGAAGCCGTCGATTTCGAACAGAAAAGTGCGGCCACGCGTGTTCGAGCCGACGTAATACTTCAACTCTTGGGTACCGAGTAGGGCGTTGCTACCAGCGCGCTCGTACGAAAGAACCGCGCGCTGCCCTTGGCGAAATCCCGTTCCCTCAGAAGATGAAGCGGAACCCGAACTGGAAGTTCCGGCTGCGGTTACCCGCCGTCGAGGTGATGCGGCCGGCATCCGGGTTGTCGTTCCCGGGCACTCCGACCTCGCCGTTCGGGTTGGCCGAGGTTGACGTGGTTGAGGATGTTCACCGACTCGATGCGGACCTCCAACCGACGCGTCTGACCCATCCAGATGTTCTTGAAGAACGAGGCATCGACGACTCCAGAATCCCGGTCCGCGGAGCTCGTGGCGTCCCAGGGTGCCGAACGTGCCTGCCGCGGGCCGGCCGAATGCGCTGCCCGGCGAGCCGATGGGCGTGGCGTTGAACCACTCGTCTTGCGTCTTGGGGCCTCCGGGTCCCCGATCAGGTCGGGCCGGTTCGGGCCGGTGTCGCGGTCCAGGCTGGCATTGCGGTAGCTCACGTTGAACGGCGACCCGCTCAGGATCCGGACGCGTCGTGTTGAACTGCCACCCGCCGGCCAGCGCCTCCATCACGCCGCTCCAGTTGGTCCCGTATCGCTTGTCCTTGCCGAACGGCAGCTCGTAGACGATGGCGGCGGTGAAGTTGTGCGTGCGGTCGAAGTCCGACGGGCCCTTGTTCAAATCGGGATCGTAGATCCAGTAATCGTCGTCATTCCTGTTCGGCCTTCTGCAGCGTGTAATTGAGCTGAGCGGACCATCCGTCGGAGAAGCGCCGCGTGAACTTCGTTTGCAGCGAGTTGTACCGGTTCTCGGCCTCGTTGAAGAAGGCGTCCACGTTCTGCGTCCAGCCGTAGTTGCCGCCGATGCCGAGGACGTTGGGCCGAACACCACCGGCAAAGAACGGGCGGCGCATGGTTGGTGCGGCAGGCCCTCGGTGAAGCCGTCGATCGCCGGTTGATTGACGTTCTCGGCCGGGTTGTCCTCCGCAAACACGTGGCCGCCATGATTGCCGACGTAGCGCCACCTCGAGCGACGTCGTGTCGCTCAATTGCCGCTGGACCGTCACGTTCCACGCATCGACTGCCGGCGGGCGCTGCTTGCGTGGCAACACGCGCGGCATGACGCCGTTCGGCCACTGGAACGTCCCGTCGGAACCGACCGTCACCGAGCTCGGGTCCGGCGGGCCCGAGGCCAGGGTGAACACCGAGGCGAAGTTGTTCGCCCGGTTCAGATTCTGAGCGGCGAGCACGGGCAGGTTCTGCGTGACCGTGTGGCCGAACAGCGTCCCGAACACGCCGATGTCGTAGCTGCGGCCGATAGCCGCCGCGGATGACGGTCTTCTCGTTCAACTGGTAGGTCGCGCCGAGGCGCGGCGCCCAGTTGAACGCATTCTCGGTATTGCCACCGAGATCGACGCCACCGACACCGCCGACCAGGCCGCGGCCGGTGCGTCAGGTCGACCCAGGTGCCGTTGCCCGCCTCGTTCACGGTCTGCGGATTGATCACGTCGAGCCTCAGGCCGTAGTTGACCGTCAGCTTGGGAGCCACGCGCCAGGTGTCCTGCGCGTAGTAGAAATGGCGCCACTGGCGCTCGCGCGCGTCCGTGCTCGTGCTGACGTACCGGTTGAAGCCGGTGACGTCGCCGAGCATGAAGGTCGCCAACCCGAGCCCGCCACCAAGCGTCGGGCTGCTCGTGCGCTGGTGGTTGAAAGTCAACTGGCCCGACCGGTGACTGTCGGACGGCACGCGGAGGTTGTAGGCCCGACGGATGTCCAGGCCGAACTTGAAGCTGTGGTTCCCCATCAGCTTCGTCAGGTTGCCCACGGCCTGCCACTGCTTCTCACTTTGCGCGAGCGGGCAGTTGCAGCGGTTGGCGTCGAGGCCCGAGCCCCAGTTCATGTCGGCCTGGTTGCCGCGCATGAACAGCGAGGGCAGGCCGCTGGTGAAGGTCGTATCGTTGTTGAGGTTCGGGATGCCGGCATCGGCCGCCGGCGTCGTCCCGAAGTCGAACGGCAGCACGTCAACCTTGTAATGGAAATACCCGAACCGGAAATCGACCAGCATCGTCGGTGACAGCGCGTAGTCCACGCCGTAGGCCAGGCTGTGGTTGCGCACGTCCGAGACGCCGCCCAGGCTGACGAACGCGCGGTCCGCCTCCCTGCCCGAACGCGGTGGGGCCGTCACGCCGGAAATCTCCCGATCGAGTAGCGACCGAAGGTGTTGACCTTGTCGCTCAGCCGGCCGTCGATCCGGACGTTGATCGAGTTCTCGGTGAACTTCTCGACGCCCGAGGCCGTGAAGTTGTTGCGCGTGCCGTTGTCGGTGCCGGGCGCGTTCGGCTCCGGAATCAGCCGCAGGAGGTTCGACGCCTGCGGCGAGATGCGCCCGGCCGGGATCGTCGCGTTGGCAAACTCCTCGCCCGGTCTGGGGATCGAAGAGGCGCTACGCCGTACTCGCTGAAGTTCCCCGAGCGCGCCAGGCGCGTCGGCACCGACGTCAGGACCGAGCCGCCCTGATCGTTGCGCGTGCCCTGGTAGTCGCCGAAGAAGAACCACTTGTTCTGCGCGATCGGCCCGCCGACCGATCCGCCGAACTGGTTCTTCTTGGTATCGGGGAGGAACTTCCCGGTCAGGGGATTCGACCCTGGCCTGTGTGAACGGGTTGCGCGCCTGCAGCGCCTCGTTCTGGAAGAACTCGAAGCGCGCTGCCGTGAAAGGCGTTGGTGCCCGACTTGGTCTGCACCGACACGACGCCGGCGGTCGCCTGGCCGAACTCGGCGTCGTAGTTCTGCGACGTGACCTTGGACTCGCCAATCGACTCGAGCGTCGGGTTGACGACGATGATGCCCAGAATCGGATCGCGATTCTCGGTGCCGTCGAGCTGATAGCCCGTGCCGCTGAAGCTCTGGCCGTTGACCTGGATCTGCGTCGAGCCCTGCGGGTTCTCGGATGCGGCGTGCTGCCAGCCGAGCTGCTGTGCGCCCGGCGTCAGCAGGATGAACTTCGTGAAGTTCCGATCGAGCACCGGCAGCTCCGTCAGCTCCTTGGAATCGAAGCGCGTCGCCACGTCGGCGCGGTCGGTCTTGAGCAGCGGCGCGCCGCCGGTGACGGTGATTTCCTCGGACGAGGAGCCGACCTCGAGCTTGAAGTTGACCGGCACCTGCGTATCGACGGCGACGACGACCTTCGGGACGACCGCCGACTTGAAGCCCTGAAGGTCGGCCTTCACCTCGTAGACGCCGGGCACGAGCCGATCCTTGACGAAGAAACCGGACTCGTTGGCGATGACGGTGTCCACCGTCTTGCGCTCGACGCTGGTGACGACGACCGTCGCGCCGGGGAGCACGCCACCGGTGGCGTCCGAGACCGTGCCGCTGATGCTCCCGTAGACCGCCTGGGCCGCGGCCGTACTCACACTCGACATCAATGCGATCGCGAGGACTACGAGCACACACAACACGCGCGAGGCGCCCCTGCGCCGTCTCGACCCGGTGTCTGCCGTCATGGTCAACTCCCCGAAGACTGCGCCGCGCCAACGTGGTGCGGCAGCGCTGGTGGACGTCCGGGGCCGGTCGCCGTTCAATCGTGAACGGCCTGGTGCAGGACGCCGCTCTGTGGTGGTGAGAGGACTCGAATGTAGGACCGGCAGGCCAATGCGTCAATCACTATTTCGCATGCAAACGACTACAACGCGCGAATCCGAACATGTGGATCGACTCACGATTTCATGGAGCGGCAATGTGTCTTCTACGCCACGATCATCGTGGCAGAGCTGGAACGTTCACCCGACTTCGCTCTTCGAGCTTCGTCGCGGCTTGCGCCGTCGCTCAGCGCGGAGGCGAACCCTCGACGAGCTCGACGACCCGATCGGCGGCGACGTCGGTGAGCGTATCGACGTGGCCGCTGGGCCATCGCACCTCGATGCGATCCGCGCGCGTCGCGCGGCCCAGGCCGAAATGCACGCGCAGATCGTCCACCGAGTAGTAGCTGGTCTGACTGAGGACGGCGCGAGCCTGCGTGCGGCCGTTCGCCGACACGCGGACGGTGGCGCCGATCCCGTGGCGGTTCGAGCGCACGCCACGCAGTGACACGCTGAGCCAGTGCTGCTCGCGAGGCGTGTCGTTCTGCAGCAGCGACGGCGGCGCGTTCATGTTCATGATCAGCGCATCGACGTCGCCGTCGTTGTCGATGTCGCCGAACGCCGCGCCGCGACTCGAGTGGCGCTCGAGGACACCGGGTCCGCTGGTCTGCGTCAGATCCTCGAACCGGCCGCGGCCCGTGTTCCGGAACACCAGGCGTGGACCGCGATGCGGATAGTCCGGCAGCACGCGGTCCACTTCGGGATAGACGTGACCGGTGACCGCGACGATGTCCATCCAGCCGTCCGAATCGAGGTCCGGCATGCCGGCCCCCCACTGCACGAAGCGGTTCTGCACGGCCAGGCCGGCCTCGTGCGCGACATCTTCGAAGCGCCCTCCGCCCAGCCCCCGATAGAGCGCCGGCACATCGTCGGCAAAGTGCGTCTTCAGGATGTCGAGCGCGCTGTCGGCGTCATAGTCGCCGAGCGCCACGCCCATCCCGGCCTGCGGGGCGCCGAAGCTGCTGTAGGCGCTGCCGCTCTCGAGCGCGATGTCCGTGAACGTCCCGTCGCGGTTGTTCCGATACAGAATCGCGGCGGTGGAATCGGTCGCGACGTAGATGTCGATCCACCCGTCGCCGTCGAGGTCGGCGGCGGCAGCGGTCATCGCGTATCGCCCGGTGACCTTCGAGATGCCGGACGCCTCCGAGACGTCGCTGAACGTGCCGTCCCCGTTGTTGCGATAGAGCAGGTTGGTGTCCGTGGGCAGCCCCTTCGGTCCGCAGTTGACCGGCACGCCCTTCCAGTGGCAGTTGGGTCCCTGCCCCGGCTCGGGAGCCGTCTGCAGATCGAAGCGCAGGTAGTTGGCGACGAACAGGTCCAGGTCGCCGTCACGGTCGGCATCGAGAAACGTACAGCCCGAGCCCCACCGATCGCGATCGGTGGCGAGGCCGGCCGCGGCCGTCGCGTCCTCGAAGCGTCCACCGCCGCGATTGCGAAGCAGCGCGTTCCGGCCGAAATACGTGATGAAGAGGTCGAGCCGTCCGTCGCGGTCGTAGTCCCCGACGCATACGCTCGAGGCAAGTCCCACACGCTCGATGCCCGACGCCGCGCTCAGCTCGAACCGGCCGCGCACGTTGCGGTAGAGCCGCGTGACCGGCGCCTCGTCCGCGGGCCAGCGACGCAGCGCGCGCGCACCAGGCTCGAGCCGCGTGCCGTTCAGGACGAGCGCGTCCACCCACCCATCGTCGTCCACATCAATCAAGCCGACACCGCAGCCGTTCGTCTCGACGATGAAGCGCTTGCGATCGAGGTCGCCGTAGATGACGGGGTGGGTCAGGCCGAGCTCGCCCGCACGGTCCACGAGGCGCACTGGCCAGCTCCGAAGGTGGCTGTTCCTGCGCGCTCCGAGCACGAGCGCCGAGGACGAGCGACGCGCACAGCACGCCGCGAGTCGGGATGCCATCTTGTCGAACTACAGAGTCTACGGCGATGGCGGGGCTGAAGCCCCGCCCTCCGATGGACTGGCGGGGCTGACGCCATACGCGGACCGCAGGCGAGGCTGCGCACTGCCAATGAGCGGACCTTGGTCCAGGCCCGCGCCGACATCCCAGCCCGCCATCGGTTACCGTCGCAGACTCACCATCGGGTCGGCTGCGAGGGCACGGCGGACGGGGAGGTAGCTTGCGGCGAGCGCCGTCGCGACCAGGATCGAGGCCGCCGCAGCGAGCGCCCCCGGGTCGCCTGGGACAATCTCGTAGAGCAGCGTCCGCAGCCAGCCTCCCAGCACAGTCGAGGCCAGCAGCCCGACGACCACGGCCACGACCACCAGGCGCGCGGCCTGTCCGACGACGAGCCGGACGATGTCCCGCCGGGTCGCGCCGAGGGCGAGCCGGACGCCGAGCTCGCGCGTGCGGCTGGCGACGACGTGACTCATCACGCCGAAAGTGCCGACGGCCGCGAGCACGAGGGCCAGCCCGGCGAACAGCGTCGCCAGGAGGGCGGTGAACCGCTCGATCGCGATCGACGCTCGCATGTCGTCTTCGATCGCGCGCACGCGGCCCACCGGCTGATCGGGATCGACAGCGAGGACGGCCTGGCGCACGCGTTCGCCGACGGCGGTCGCCGGCAGCGACGACTTCACCAGATAGCTGCCGGCGTTCCAGGGCTCGCGATCCTGCGCCGCCGGCGCGTAGGCGAGCGGCTCGGGGGCTGCCGCGATGCGCTCGCGCGTGTCCCGCGCAATGCCGACGATCGTGCGCCAGTATTTCGCGTGCTCCGGATCGCCATATCCGATGCGCCGCCCCACGGGGTCCTCTCCTGGGAAGTACCGGCGCACGAACGCCTCGTTCACGATCACCACCGGGCCTCCGCCTTCATCGTCGCGGGGCGTGAAGGCGCGGCCGCGCACGATCGGAACACCTGTGACCGCGAAGTAGCGATCGCTGACGGTCTGATACGACATTGTCGGCATCTGGCCAGGGCGCGGGACGGGCCGGCCCTCGATGCGCACGCCGCGATCGATGGTGCGGGACATCGGTGCGCGCATCGCCATCGCCACCTCCGTGGTGTCGGGCAGTCCGGTCAGGCCGGTGACGACCGCGCGGTGGAACTCCACCTTGCGTGCGGGGTCGCTGTACTTCGTGCCCGGCAGCGACACGTCCACGGCGACGAGCCCTCGCGGGTCGAAGCCGGGGTCCACCGCCAGCAGCCGTGACAGGCTGGCGAGCAGCAGACCGGCGCCGACGAGCAGGACCTGCGCGACGGCGAGCTCGCCGCCGACCAGCGCGAACTGGGCGCGGCGGCGCGCCCGTCCCACGGTGCCGCGCGACTCGTCGCCGAGCACGCGTGCGAGCGACGTCCTGGACGCGCGCCAGGCCGGCCAGAGCCCGAAGCCGACGCCGGTCGCGGCCGTCGCCACGAGCGCGAAGGCGAAGACCCGGCCGTTGACCGCAATCTCGTCGATCCGGGGCAGCCCGGGAGGCGCCAGCCGCACGAGCAGCTCCACGCCCCAGGTCGCCACCAGCAGGCCGAGCAGCCCGCCGAACGCCGCGAGCAGCAGGCTCTCGGCGAGCACCTGCGCCGCGAGCCGGCCGCGATCGGCGCCGAGGGCCGCGCGCATCGTCAGTTCGAGGGTGCGCGCCTGGGTGCGCACGAGCAGGAGATTCGCGACGTTCACCGCCGCGATGAGCAGCATCAGGCCGACCGCGGCGAGCAGCAGCACGAGAATGCGCCAGGTGTCGCCGACGATGGACGCCTGCAGCGGCTCGACGCCGGCGCTCCATCCCGTGTTCCACTGCGGATACTCCCGCGCCAGCCGCGCCGCGATCGCCGAGAGCTCCTGCTGCGCCGCGGCCATCGTGACGCCGGGACGGAGGCGGCCGATCGCCTCGATGGTGTGAATGTCCCGGTTCTGCGCCAGGTCGCCGGGAATGCGGCTGTAGCGCGGCACGCCGCGGTCGCCGAGCAGCCAGAGATCGGTCGTCCGATCGAGCTGAAACGACGCGGGAACGATGCCGACGACTTCGATCGCGTGACCGGCAACGGTGATCGTCTGCCCGAGAATCGCCGGTTGCCCGCCGTAACGGCGCTTCCACAGGCCTTCGCCGATCATGGCGGCCGGAGCCGAGCCCGGGCGGTCTTCGGCGGGCAGGAACGTGCGGCCGGCGAGCGCCGGCGTGCCGAGCACCGCGAAGAGATTGCCCGAGACCCATTGCGCGCGCACCTGCTCGGGGCTTCCGTCGCCGGTGAGCGTCATCGTCGCGGCGTCCATCGCGGCGACGCCCTCGAAGCTCTCCGCGAGGCGGTAGTCCTGGAAATCGCCCGGCGAGAGGTCGATTCGGGAGCCGAGCGCCGACGAGGCGTAGACGCGAACGAGACGGTCCGCCTGTTCGTACGGCAGCGGGCGGAGCAGCACGGCGTCCACCGCGCTGAACATCACCGTGGTGCCGCCGATGCCGAGGCCGAGCGAGACGATCGCGGCGATGGTGGTCAACGGCGACGCGCGAAGCAGACGCAGCCCGAATCTCAGGTCCGTAGCCAGTTGGGTCATCGGCGCTTCCAGGGAGCGAGGATCGTGCCACGAATCCATGGCCCCCGCACTGCGCGAAAAGAGCGGCGGATGCCCGGCGCAGGCCGTTCGCGAATGCGACGTGGTGTTCGTCCGCGAACAGCCCGAGGTCCTCGGTTGCGCGGTCCCGAGGTCCGGCGGAAAGCCACCAGCTCACGGTCCGGCTGAAGCCGGACACTACGTCTGCCTCTGGAGCGGCTGGAGCGGCTGGAGCGACTGGAGCGGCTGGAACGGGCTGGAGCGGCTGGGCACTGGCTCCGTCACGGTGCCGTGGTCTACCGGTGGTCCCTCGACCGTCGTGTCCGCTTCAGCCCGGACCGGCGATCGGACCCGCGATCGTACGTAGTGTCCGGCTTCAGCCGGACCGCCGATCGGTACTGTTCGGCTTCAACGGCAACCTCGGCCCGAAACCCGGCGCGATCCGGCGGACCGAATTTCTGCCGTCCCCGCGTTCAACAAGCCGTCCCATTACCGTCCCTAACTGGTCCCTGGAAAACACTTATCCCGACGCAGTCCCGACAACTCGTAGCGTTCATTGGCGTTTTCGTCACTCCTCACGGCCTGTCCAAATCTGGTACGGAAGTTTCATCACCGGCAGCCTGTGATTCGTCCCTCGAAGACGAGTTGCTGACGTTTCGAGTCTGGTGTGGTCCGGTTCCCGCCCGGACAGCTGCCTCTCCTTTCGGGTCTTCTTCGATCGTCGCGTTCGGCATCCGGACGGGATCCGCGCCGGAGCGATGTTTTGCGATCCCGAGGAAGGGCGGTTCGCGTCTCGCGCGTGCGGGACGCGTTCATTCATGCGGACCCGGTTGGGCGTGAGGCCGCCGGGTGAGGAGGGTTTCATGCGAAGGATTTGGAGTGCGATAGCGGCGCTCGGCCTGTTGGCGGCCGGGTCACCCGCGTTCGCGCAAGTGACATCGACGGGGTCCGTCGTCGTCGTTGTCGCGGATCAGGATGGCGGGCTCCTGCCCGGAGTGACCGTGACGGCGAGCGCGACGGACACCATCACCCAGCGCACGGCCGTGTCGGACGCCGATGGCCTGGCGACCATCGACCTGCTGGCGCCGTCCGCGCTCTATACGATCAAGATCGAGCTGCCGGGCTTCCAGACCCAGGTGCTGGAGAACCAGCTCGTACGCACCGGCCAGGTGACCACGATTCGCGTCGGGCTGTCGGTCGCGGGCGTCACCGAGCAGGTGACGGTCCGGGGCGAGACGACCCCGGTCGTGGACGTGACGAGCGCGACGTCCAATACGGACATCACGCTGAAGCTCACCGAGTCGCTGCCGACGGGCCGCTCGTATCAGAGCTATCTGCAGCTGGTGCCTGGCGTCCTGCCCGACGACCCGACGCTCAGTGGCAATCCCGCGTCGCGCTCGGGCCTCAACTACAGCGACATCCGTGGTGAACTCGGGATTTCCGCCGACAACCTGTACTACTTCGACGGGATCAACGTGACCGACCCGGTCACCGGCACGTTCGGGGCGAACCTGAACACCGAGATCATCCAGGAGCAGAAGGTGATCACCGGCGGCATCCCCGCCGAGTACGCCGGGTCGGCCGGCCTCATCTCGAACGTCATCACCAAGTCGGGCAGCAACACCTTCACCGGCTCGGCGAACTACTTCTTCCAGAACAGCAGCCTCGTCGCCGAGAACAAGAACAGCGCCGGAGAAGAGTTCGCGACGAAGGACACGGCGTTCACGGTTGGCGGTCCGGCGATCCGCAACCAGGCATGGTTCTTCGGCAGCTACCGCTACGTGCAGCGCGACGACGATGTGACGTCGCTCGACACGAACGAGTACCTGCGCTCGATCACCAACAAGCAGCACCAGAGTTTCGCGAAGGGCACCTGGGGTCCGACACAGAACGACATCATCAGCTTCACGTTCCTGAACGACCCGACGGACATCACCGGCCGGCGCGAACGCGACATCCTCAACGAACGCGATCGCGCGCGCGAGCAGGGCGGCAACCGTTACACGGGCAACTACACCCGCGTCGCCGGCAACGCGCTCTTCGAGGCGAGCTTCTTCAAGCACAACGGCGAGGTGTCGGACTTCTCGGCGATCCGCGAAGCGAGCAATGACATCCTCTTCACCAGCACGGATGTGCGCACGCTGTCGGACGAGCAGCTCGGGGGCTACGGACGCGACCTGATCGATCAGCGCGATACGCGGGCGATCCGCGGCTCGATGCAGGTACAACTGGGGTCAGCACACCTTCAAGGGCGGCGTCGAGTACTCGCAGTTCGACAACTTCCGCGACACGCTCTACGTCGTCGGCTCGACCTACGAATCGATCGCCGCCGGGCGCGCTGGCACGTCAGCAGCCGCCGTGGCCGGACAAACCGGCCTGACGTGGAACCGCCTGGCCTTCGACGTCACCAACCCGAGCGACTTCGGCGGTCTCATCCGGACCATCGACGCGCGCCCGAACCGCGCGCAGTTCTACTCGGCGTTCGACACCAACGGCGACGGCACCATCAGCTCCGCCGAGATGGGCGCGGCGCTCATCTACAACAGCACGGCGGGCAACCCGGGCGGTCAGGTCAACTACGACCGCACGTTCCAGTCGGCCACCGGGCCGCAGGACACGCGCTCGAAAGGCCTGAGCTTCTACGTCGAGGACACGTGGCGCCTCAACCGCCTGACGGTCAACGCCGGCCTGCGCACCGAGCAGTGGCGGCACTATGCGACGACGGGGGCGAACATCTTCACCTTCGACTTCGAGTTCGCGCCGCGTCTGTCGGTCATCTACGACGTGCTCGGCAACGGCAAGCACAAGGCGTCGGGCTACTACGGCCGCTACTACGATCCGGTCCGCAACAACATGACCAACTTCGCCGGCACGCTCACCGGGTCGATCCTCGAGGAGCAGACCTTCATGCTCGGCGACTGGGTCACCTACCGGACGCGCGGCGGTCCGGCGGTGCAGGACGCGTTCTTCGCCCCCTCGACGCAGACGCCCTATACCGACGAGTTCCAGGCCGGCTACGAAGTGGATCTCGGCCACAGCATGAGCGTCAGCGGAACCTACTACAACCGGAAGACGCGCGACATCCTCGAGGACTACGACCTCGAGCTGTACGCGACGGCGCAGGACGGGCAGATTCACTATCCCGGCCCGCTCGATCACCCGGACTCGCTGTTCCTCGGCCTCGACTACTTCGGCTACTCGGAGAACCCCGGCTCGAACTTCGTCATCGCGACGCTCGCCGGCGGGGAGCGCAACGCGCAGGGCCTGGAGTTCGTCTTCCGGAAGCGGTTCGAGCGCAACTGGCAGATGCTCGCGTCGTACAACTACCTCGACGCCGACGGCAACTCGAACTCGGACTCGAACGCCGACTTCCAGGGCGACGTCATCTGGCTCGACCCGCGAGCGCCGAACCAGTCGGGCCGTCAGCCGGGGTCGATCGGGCACCTGTTCAAGACCGCCGGCTCGTATGAGTTCCCGTTCGGTCTGCAGCTCGGCGCCATGTACCGGTGGAACTCGGGCACGGCGGCGAGCCGCACGTTCCTCGCGTCGAGCCGCAACCTGCCCAACCGCGTGCTGTCCACCGAGCAGTTCGAGTACGCAGGCATCACGACGCGGTGGATCGCGCCGAACACGGTGGGCGTGCTCGAGAACCCGGCGTGGGGCCAGGTCGACCTGCGCGCGCAGTACGTGCACCGGTTCGGCGGCGTGACGGGCGAGTTCTTCGTCGATCTCTTCAACGTCACGGACACTCAGTCATCGATCCGCGATCAGGACCTCGTCGCCGGCCAGGGCGACAAGGTGTTCGGGGACGAGATTCAGTGGGTGCCGCCGCGCCGCGCGTTCCTCGGCGTGCGGGTGAAGTTCTAAAGCGATCGGGGCGCGGCTGTGCGCCGCGTCTCGATCGGGGGCTACGGGCTACAGGCTACGGGCCTGAACAAAGCGGCCGTGGGTGCGCCAAGGAGCCCACGGCCGTTCCACGTACGCTCCTCGAGACCAAAGACCAAAGTGAGCTTCCAATGCCCGCCGGACCTAAAGGTCCGGCCTACCGGTGAGGCCGCGGCAAGATCGGTAGGGCGGGGCTTCAGCCGCGCCGACCGGGACCAAAGACCAAAGACCGAAGACCAAAGACGCGGACCTTCAGGAAGATCTCTGCAAGCCCTGTAGCCAGCAGCCCGTAGCCCGCAGCCCGTAGTCTGTTGACCAATCGGTCTGACCCACCGTTGACGATCGACACCAGGCACGGATAGCGTGGTGTCGTGATCCTTCGTCTCCGGGCGGTCGGGCTCGCGCTCGTCGATGCGGCGCACCAGGATCTCCGCCATGCGCTGCGGATGCTGCGGCGCCAGCCAGGCCTCACCATCGCCGTCGCCCTCACGCTCGGCGCCGGCATCGGGGTGACGACCGCCATCTTCAGCCTCGTGCACGCCGTGCTGCTGCGGCCGTTCCCCTACCCGGAACCGGAGCGGCTCGTGCGCGTCTATTCGGGCCGGGTCGGGAGTCCCGCGCAGCGCGGCGGGCTGTCGGTGCTCGACCTCGAGGCCATGCGCGAGCGCGCCGGCGCCTTTTCCACTGTCGCCGGCTGCGTCATGTTCGACACGAACCTCGCCGGCGATCGCCCCGGCGAGGCTGTGAAGATCGCGTGGGTGACGCCGGGGCTCTTCGAGGTCACCGGTGTCGCGCCGATCCTCGGCCGCAGCTTCGTGCCCGACGACGATCGGCTGGGCGGCGACAACAACAAGGTCGTGCTCGGCTATCACGTGTGGCGCAACCACTTCGGCGGCGACCCGGCCATCGTCGGCAAGCAGGTGCGGATACGCCTCATGTCGTACACGATCGTCGGAGTGATGCCCGCGGGCTATCGCTACCCCTCCCGGGCGGACGTCTGGGCGCCGCTCCAGAGCTGGTTGAACAAGTTCGACGAGCCCCACCGCCTGCAGTGGTCGTGGCGCGCCACCAACGCCATTGCGCGCCTGGCGCCGGGCATGACCGTGGAGGAAGCCGAGGTACGGCTTCGGACGCTCGGCGCGCAGATCGAGCGCGAAGAGCCGCAGTCGAATCGCGACCTCACGTATGCCGTGCTGCCGCTGCGCACCGCGGAGGTGGGCGAGCTTCGTCCGTACCTGCTGCTGTTGAGCGTCGGCGTGGGCTGCGTGCTCCTGATCGCCTGCGCCAACATCGCCAGCCTGCTGCTCGCGCAGGCGATGGCCCGAAGTCGCGAGTTCGTGCTGCGTGCGGCCATCGGCGCCGGCCGCGGCCGCGTCGTGTGCCAGCTGTTGACCGAAAGTCTCGTGCTGGCCGCGATCGGTGGCGTGCTGGGCCTCGCGTTCGCGCTGGCGGGGACGCGTGCGCTTGCCGCCCTGTTGCCGGTCGATCGGCCGGCGTGGATCGCGATCGACGTGAGCTGGCCGGTGCTGATGTTCGGCCTCGCGGCAACGGGGATCACGGGCCTGCTGGTCGGGCTCGCGCCGGCGCTCGAGGCCACACGCCAGGATCTGCACGGTGCGCTGAGGCAAGGGACCGGGGGGAGCGCGCCGACCGGACGCCTGCGCAAGGTGCTGGTCGCCTCCGAAGTCGCGCTCTCGATGGTGCTGCTCGTGGTGTCAGGCCTCATGCTGAAGGCCTTCCTGCTCCTGTACACGTCCGAGCCCGGCTTCGATCCCAGGAACCTGCTGACGGCCTTCATCTCGCCCCACCGGGTCGGGACCGACGAGGAGCTCACCCACGCCTACTGGCAGATTTACAGCCGCACGCTCGAGAAGCTGTCGTCGACACCCGGCATCGTGGCGGCAGCCGGGGCGACCACGTTGCCGTACGCCTTCGACGATTCCGAGCGGCCGCGCGGGCGGTTGACGGTGCGGCGAGGGAGCGATGGCGAGCCCGCTCGCATTCCAGCATGGACGTCCACTGTGAGCCCGGGCTACTTCGGCGCGATGGGCATCCCGATGTTCGAGGGTCGGGACTTCACTGAAGCGGATACCTACGAGCGCGAATGCGTCGCCATCATCAGCCGGCGCGCCGCCGACCGCGTGTGGAAGGGCGCACCTGCGCTCGGCGACTCGGCCCAGTTCGGATGGGGCGGCGGCAGCGCACCCTGGTGCCGCGTGATCGGCATCGTCGGCAACGTTCGTTACCGCGGGTCGGACGATGACCAGGGAATCGAGGTGTATTTCTCGTATCGACAGCGCGAGGCCGGGTCGTTCTATTTCGTGGCGAAGACACGCGGCAGCCCGATGCAGTTCGGCGGTGCGATCCGCAGCGCCGTCACGGCCGGCGATCGGGAGACAGGCGTCATCGCGATGAGCTCCATGGAGGCCCTGATGGGCGAGTCGCTCTGGCGGCGCCGCCTCTGGGGTGTCCTCCTCGGCGCGTACGCGCTGCTCGCGCTGGTGCTGGCGGCCGTGGGGCTGTACGGCGTGCTGGCTCACACGGTTCGCCGCCGCACACGCGAGGTAGGCATCCGCGTGGCCCTCGGCGCCGGCCGATGGGACACGATCGCTCTCGTATGCCGCGAGGCCGCCGTGCTCGTCGGCATTGGCGGGGCGATTGGGTTGGTGGCCGCCGCGCTCGCCGCGAGGGCGATGGCCGCGATGCTGTACCGTGTTCCCCCGCACGACCTGAGCGTGTTCGTGGCTACGCCACTCGTGCTCGCCATCGTCGCCGCGGTTGCGTGCGCGCTGCCGGCCCGCCGCGCCGCCAGCATCGATCCCGCCGTGGCGCTGCGCAACGATCAGTAGGACCGTCGATCACGGTACAGGCGCGGGCTGAAGCCCCGCCCTCCTGCGGATGGCTGCACATCTCGGACTGTCGCAGGAGGGCGTCGGCTCTCAGCCGCGCCGACGTCGGCCTGCAGCCCGTAGCCTGTAGCCCGTAGCCAATCAGCTAACATGAGGATCGCGCCTGCGTCTCCGGACGCGATTCCATGCGGCTGTCCCGGTTCGTCGCTGCTTTGATGCTGCTCGCCATGCTCACCGCCTGCGGCGGTGGGGAAGGCGGCACCGCTCCCAACCCATCGCCGTCGCCAAGCCCCGGCCCTGCGCCGGTGCAGAACCCGTGCGTGGCCGCGCTGGCGCAGGACGAGGACCGCGCCCGGGCAGACCGGGTGGCGCCCGATCTGTCGAAAACCGCTGGCGGCTTGGGCTCGGATGAACGCGACGTTGGCGACGCGCTCTGGCTGAACGCGCTCGGCGCGACCAGCCAGCGACCTGCTCAGGCCGCGGCTGGCGACCCCCGGCCCGCGGTCACCGCCGACATTGGACAGATCGCGGTGCTCGAGGACGACGGCACGCTGCTGTTGCCGCAGAACGCTTTCGACCTGCGATCGGCAGGCCTCAGGTTCGAGCGCAACGCGGCGGGCGGCTACGACTCGACGTCCATCAGCGCGCAATTCCGGGAGCCCCTCGGCCGTCGCCTGACGCTTCAGGACGACGATGCGGTCCAGGAGGCGCTGCCGTTCGGCTTTTCGTTCTACGGCCGGTCGCACGCTGCACTGTTCGTCAATTCCGACGGCAACCTCACCTTCGAGCAGGCCGACACGGCCTCTTCGGCCCGCGGCTTCGCTCGCCTCCTCGGCGGCCCGCCACGGGTCGCCCCGTTCTTTGCCGACATCGATCCGTCGGCGGGGGGACGCGTGTTCGTGGCCGCTGGGCCGGACGCGTTCACGGTCACCTGGTGTGGTGTTCGCGGTTTCGATTCCACGCAGACGATGACCGTCCAGGCGACGCTGTTGTCGTCGGGTCCGATCGAAGTGCGCTTCGGCAGCACGATCGATCTCACCGAGGGCATCGTGGCGCTGTCGCCGGGACGAACCGGCGTGTTCGCGCCCGCCGATTTCACCGCGGGCCGGCAGGCCGGCGGCGCAGGCGCCATCGGGGAGCGTTTTGCCAGCGGACCCGAGCTCGACCTCGTCTCGGTGGCGCGCCGCTTCTACGCGACGCATGGCGACGCGTTCGATCAACTGATCGTGTGGACCGACCGGACCGTGGTCACCGACGCGTTTGCGTTCGAGACGACCGTCGCCAACGGCATCCGGGGCCTCGGGCTCGACGAGTTCGACGCCTCCCGCGACTTCGGAAGCGGCGGCGCACTCGCGAGCATGGTGAACATGGACCGCATCGGCAAGTATCCCGACGACCCGGCCGCCCAGGTCCTCGGCGAGAGCAGCAGTCTTGCCGTGCTCGCGCACGAGACCGCGCACCGGTGGCTGGCGCGCCTCCTGTTCCGCGACGAGCGCGGCGGGAGCTCCGATCAGCTGCTCGGCCGCCAGCGCGCGCACTGGAGCTTCTTCATGGACTCGGACGCGTCGGTGATGGAAGGCAACGACATCGAGGATCTGAGAGGCGGTGCGTTCCGGACCATTGCCGCCGCGCAGCGCTACAGCCGGCTGGATCTCTACGCCATGGGGCTGGCCGCGACCACCGAGGTGTCGCCGTTCTTCTTCGTGGACGCGCCGCTGAACGTCGTGCCGTCGCGCGACCGCGAGTCTCCGCCGCGGGTCGGGACGACCTTCAACGGCACGAGACGCGATGTCCTCATCCAGGACGTCATCGACGCGCTCGGTCCGCGCCAG
The DNA here is from genome assembly GCA_963834365.1 of Vicinamibacterales bacterium. GTDB lineage: Bacteria > Acidobacteriota > Vicinamibacteria > Vicinamibacterales > Vicinamibacteraceae > CAWJAP01. Next base: position 97,259 of record CAWIBS010000032.1, read on the forward strand.
CCCTCGTCGGCTGAATCGCCGCGCCTGCACCGGCAGGCCTTCGTCTTCGTCGTCGGCCGCGGTGTGACCCCATCGTCGGGCGATCTGGCCAGGCTCGAGCGCCTCCGCCGCGAGTGGGAGCCGTACTTCCGCCAGGCCACCGAGGGCCGGATGCAGGTGAGGACGACGCTCGCACAGTGACCAACTACGACCAACGACCAACGACCAACTACCAACGATGAACTACGAACTACCAAGCTGGTACCTGGTAGCTCGTAGCTGGTAGCTGTGGTGCGCGTCGCTCACTGCACCGACGTGCTGGCCAACACCACCGCTGGCGCGCCGGGGCGCTGGGCCTGCTCGACCTCACGCCTGGCGCGCAGGCCGGCCTTGCGCGCGCGTTCGGTCTCGTAGCCTTCGGCGGAGGACACCCAGTGTGCGCGTCCGGTGCGGACACCGGCGCGCAGATCGACGCCCTCGATCTGCTCGAGCACGTGCTCGAGCTCGTGCGGCAAATCCTCGGCGACGAATCGCGTATCGCTCAGGATCACCGATGCGTAGACCATGCGGCCCTCGGTCCGCCCGATCTTCGACATCGCGCGCGCTGCGTGGATGCGCAGTGGCGAGACGCCGACCGCGACGATCGCACCGGCGTCGCCGATCTTCAGGCACTGCAGGCGGAATGTCGGCGAATAGGCCCAGAGCTCCCTCACTTGCCGGGCGATCAGCTTCGGGAAGCCGAGCCGGCACGGCAACTCGGGCGGGGTCGTCATCACGACCGCGCCGGGCTCCTCGCGCGGAGCGGTCGGGGTCGTCGTCAGCAGCATGGTGGCGAGCAGGATGGGGAGCATGTCGGGTGGGTGTCCTTTCGGTCTGATCCAGGAAACGCCCGCGCCACCACGCACTTTCCGGTGGAATTCCCAAATTCAGCCGAAAGCCTCCCGGCCGGCGTTCCCGAGGCGCTCTCATCCCCGCTGCCGGCGTGTTCGTCACGCCTGGCGCGCCACTCATCGCTCGATGAGGCCTTTATGCAACTCGGTGGATCGCAAGTGCGATCCGATGCGATGGGACCAACGGCGCCGAAACGGTGATCAACCGCGTAGTGCGACGGCCGGCTCGTCTGCAGCAACGCACGCCGCAGCCGCGTGAATTGCGCGCCGCGCGGAGAAGCACGGTGGGACGAGCGGGAGCGGGAGCGATCCGGCGATCTGGATGCCGCGCGTCCGCCTGTCGCGTGACTCTTCCGCGGCGCGCCGCAAATTCACGCGCGATCCGCAAAGATCCCGGGCGCGATCCCGCGTGGCATCTCGCGTGCACCAGCGTGGTCGTCTCGCGTCACGCGAGACGTTTTCGAAGGAGCCTTCATGACTCGACGCATGCTCATGGCCTGCGCGTCGCTGCTGCTGGCAGCCGACCTGGCCACGGCACAGGGACAACAGACGGGCGCCGTTCAGGGCACGGTGACCGACTCGAGCCGGTCCGCCCTGCCCGGCGTGTCGGTGACGGCACGCTCCAGCTCCGTCCAGGGCACACGGGACACCGTGACCGCCGGCGCCGGCGACTACGTCCTCCGCGGTCTGCCTCCAGGGTCGTACGAGATCACGTTCGCGCTGAGCGGGTTCACGACCGGCAAGCAGGTGGTGACGGTCAGCCTCGGCCTGCCGACGCAGCTGGACGTGCAGCTCAGTCCTGCCGGCGTCACCGAGTCGGTCACCGTCGTCGCGCAGACCGACGCCGCGCTCGTCACCCCGGCGGGCAGCGCCAACTTCTCCGCGACCGAGATCGACACCCTGGCGACCGGCCGGACGATCGCCGCCATCGCCGAGGTCGCGCCCGGGCTGACCGCCAACACGCCCAACGCGTCGCAGGTCACCATCTCCGGCGCCTTCGCCTATGACAACGTGTTCCTGCTCGACGGCGTGGACATCAACGACAACCTGTTCGGAAGCCCGGACGATCTCTTCATCGAGGACGCCATCGAGCAGACGCAGGTCATCACCTCGGGCGTGTCCGCCGAGTACGGGCGCTTCTCCGGCGGGGTCATCAACGCGATCACCAAGAGCGGCGGCAACACCTTCTCGGGCAGCTTCCGCACCGACCTGATCAACCCGTCGTGGCGCGACGAGAACCCGTTCGAGGAGGAGAGCGACACGACACGCCCCGACGATCTCGGCAAGACGTTCCAGGCCACCTTCGGCGGTCCCATCCTTCGCGACCGGCTGTGGTTCTTCGGCGCCGGGCGCTGGCAGGACGCGACCGACTCCGAGCCGCTGCCGCAGACGGGCATCCAGTTCGACCAGGTCGAGGACGGATCGGCGCTACGAGTTCAAGCTCACGGGCACGGTGGCGCGCAACCACACCGTGCAGGGCAGCTACTTCCGCAACGACCTTCGAACAGGATCGGGTGACGTTCCCGTTCTCGATCGACCCGGCGACGCGTATCCTCGCCGAGACCCCGAGCGATCGCATCGTCGCCAACTATCGCGGGGTGTGGCGCCAGAACCTGTTCGCGGAAGGACAGGTCTCGCGCAAGAAGCTCGGGCTTCCGCAACCAGGGCGGGACGTCCACCAACATCTTCGATTCGCCCTTCATCACGCTGACGCAGGACCTCGGCCACTACAACGCGCCGTACTTCGACGCCACCGACCCCGAGGATCGCGACAACCAGCAGCTCACCGGATCGCTGTCCTGGCTGCTCTCGGGGACCCGCACCGGCAGTCACGACATCAAGGGCGGGGTCGAGCACTTCACGGCCACCAACACCGGCGGCAACTCGCAGTCGGCGACCAACTACGTGTTCGACGCCGACTACGTCACCGACATCGAGGGCAATCCGGTGTTCGACGGCAGCGAGCTCATCCCGATCTTCGTGCCGGGCGAGACGGTGATCGAGAACTGGCTGGCGGTGCGCGGCGCCCAGATCGACATCACGACGACGTCGCTGTACGCGCAGGATCGGTGGAGCGTCTCACCCCACCTGACGCTCGACCTCGGCATCCGCTACGAGCGCGTCCGCAGCGACGCCACCGGCGGCATCGTCGGCGTCGACACCGACACGGTGGTGCCGCGCCTCGCCGCCACCTACGATCCGATCGGGAACGGCACGTGGGTGATTCAGGCGACCTACGCCCACTATGGCGGCAAGTACAGCGAGGCGCAGTTTGCCAACAACACCAACGTCGGCAATCCGAGCCGCACGCTCGGGCTCTACGCCGGCCCCGCCGGACAGGGCACCGACTTCGCACCGGGATTCGATCCGGCCAACTATCAGATCGTCCAGGGAATCTTTCCGACCGCCAACGTGTTCTTCGAGGACGGGCTGTCGGCGCCGGTCACGAGTGAATTCACGACCTCGGTCGGCGTGCAGCTGGGTCGCGGCTACCTGAAAGGGACCTTCGTCCACCGCGACGTCTCGAAGTTCGTCGAGGACTTCATCACGCTCGACACCGGCTCGACCGACGTCGTCTTCGAGGGTGAAGATTTCGGCGAGTTCTCCAACCGCGTCTTCCGCAACTCGGACGCGCCCGAGCGGCGCTACAACGGGCTCGTCTTCCAGGGGCGCTACCGGCTGACGCCGCAGTGGAACGTCTACGGCAACAGCACGGTGCAGATCACCAACGAAGGGAACTTCGAAGGCGAGGGCACCAACCAGCCGGCCGTGAGCTCGACCTTCGGGGACTATCCCGAGGCCTTCACCCTCGCTCGACACTTTCCGATCGGGCGGCTGGCGGGTTATCAGCGGCACAAGATGCGGCTGTGGACGACCTACGCGTTCGGCTTCGGCGCGTTCGGCACCGTTGACGCGGGCCTTGCCTACCGCTACGACTCGCCGCTCAGCTACAGCCTGCGCGCCGACGGGCTCTCGCTCACCGACACTCAGGAGGCGCTGCTCGCCGACTACGCGAGCACCACCAGCTCGCAGAACATCTACTTCGGCGGGCGCGGCACCGAGTCGTTCGAGAACGGCTCGCACCTGTTCGACCTCGGCCCTCACTTACAGCCTGCCGGTGCTGCGCTCGCTGAAGCCGTATCTGAAGCTCGACATGCGCAACGTCTTCAACACCAAGACGCTGATCGGCTACGACACGACCGTCGACGGGGACTTCGACGGCCCGCTCGACTCGCTCGGCCTGCCGACGACGTTCACGCGCGGGCCGAATTTCGGTGAGGCCAACGACAACGATCACTACCCGCTGCCGCGCGAGTACCGCCTGTCGTTGGGGTTCAGGTTCTGAAAGGAGCTGCACCGGCGCGGCTGAAGCCGCGCCCTACCGGTGCCGCGCCCTGACGCCGGACCTACGGGTACCGGTGCCGCGGTAGTGCGGGGCTTCAGCCCCGCCGCGGTTCCGGTTCCGCAGGAGGGCGGGGCTTCAGCCCCGCCGACCGGGCCTGATCGCTACGAGCCCGACCCGAACGTGTCGCACGCGTCCACGCGGCCGCTCTCGAGCCCCCGCCGCAGCCACTGCACGCGCTGCTCGGACGAGCCGTGGGTGAAGCTCTCGGGCGAGACCTGTCCGCGTCCCCGCTGCTGCAGGCGGTCGTCGCCGATGGCCGCCGCGGCGCGCATGCCTTCCTCGACGTCCCCCGGCTCCATCAACCGTTGTGAGTGGTGGCCCCAGACGCCCGCGAGACAGTCGGCCTGGAGCTCGAGCCGCACCGAGAGCTGGTTGCCCTGCGTCTCGCTCGATTGCCGCTGCATCTGCGACACCCGATCGGTCAGCCCGAGGAGGTTCTGGACGTGATGTCCGACTTCGTGGGCGATGACGTAGCCCTGAGCGAAATCACCCGGGGCGCCAAATCGCCGATCGAGCTCCGCGAAGAAGCTGAGGTCGATGTAGACCCGTGAATCACCGGGGCAATAGAACGGTCCGACCGCCGATGAGCCTCGTTCCGCAGGCCGACTCAACGGCTCCGGTGAACAGTATCAACCTCGGCTTGACGTACTGACGGTTCAACTGCTGCGGAAAGACCTGTTCCCACGCTTCCTCGGTGCTGCCCACCACCCTTCGCATGTACTCGCTGGCCTGGTCGGGCTCACCCGAAGGCGTCGCGGGCCCGGCCTGGGGGCCGACCTCCGTTGGCACGGCCTGCGTGAGGAGCGCGAGCGGATCACCGCCGACCATGTAGGTCAGCAGCATGAGCAGCAGGAGTCCGCCAATGCCCATGCCGCCCGCGCGCATGCCGACCCCGGTGCGCTGCCCCCGCAAGTCATCGACGTTGTCGCTTCGCCGAGCTTCGCCCCATCGCATCGCGGCCTCCTCGTGTGCCCATGTTACGCCCGCCACCGTCGACTCGCACCGGCATCTCAGCGCCGCAAAGTCGCCGTCAGGGCTGACTGCGTGTGCAGGAGTGTGCGGCCCCGTGACGCTGTCCGAACGTTTCCGGGCGCTCGCCCGTCACACGTCTTGACTAGCTGACCCGACGGCATCAAAGTGGAACTTGCCGTTCGAATTCTGCGGTTCGGCCGTTAGCACTCTACAGCACGGTCCCCCATGCGCAAGCACCAGAAACCGTTCGTCCAACAGCCGTCTGGCCCGCCTGACAACCGGCCGGCCACGGCGCCCCCTGGCCCGATTCCCACACCCGATCAAGCCGACGCCAGCTCGACCGAGGGTTCCACAGCGGTCCCCCACGGGTTCGCGGCTGACGAGACGCTGGACCCGCTCCTTGTGTCCGACCCCGACGAGGCGTCCGAGTTGTCCGACGCCGAGGAGTTCGAGCCGTCGCCGCTGCTCGTCTGGCCGCCGCCGGAAGACGAGATGGACGAATGGGAGGTCCTGCACCTGCACCAGAGTGGCCAGACCCTGATCGAGCCGATGAAGTACTCGCCCGAGCTCGGGCGCCCGGTGCCGATGACACCGCCGCGCACATCGGGAGCCGAGTCGGGCACACGTGCCGTGCCGCACGCAGAGCCGCGCGATCGCGGCTCGCGCCAGGTCACGGGTCACCAGGCCGCGCCCGGGGCCCCGACCTCACGCGACGTTCCCTCGTCCTCGTCCGCGCCGCCGCTCGGGTTCCCGACTGCGCGCCATCCCGCTGCGGTTCCACCGACGGCACCGCTCGCGCCCGCCGATTACGAGATGCCGGAGACGCAGGTCATCGAGCCGCTGATGCTGCCGGCGATCGAGCGCTCGATCGATCCGCGCGCGCGTTTCGGCCGTCCCAGTGAGCCGTCGACGACGCCACGGCTGTCGCCGATCGCACCACCGCCGGAGGCAGGCCGGTCCGATTCGCAGCCGGCCGGGCCGCGTCCGGCGTGGCCCGACCCGCTCGGGGTCCGCCCGCCGGCCGACCCCTTCAGACCTGGCGATCCGGGCCTTCCCGCGGCGCGTGCGCCCGAGGACACGAATCCCGGGCTGATGACGCGCATCCTGCCCGCGCCTCCACGCGCCGATGGAACGCGTCCTGTTCCTCCCGGCCCATCGCCCCGCGCCTCGCAGGCCGACACGGGGCGGATCGTCCGGCCCGCCGTCCCGGGACGACCGGTCGCTGCAAAGCCTCTCGAGACACCGGCGCCGCCTCCGTCTCTCGTGGACACGCTGCCCACGGGGATCAAACTGTCGTCGCTGTTTGCGAAGACGGCGACCGGCGAGCCGGCTGTCCAGGCTCCCGTGTCAGCCGGTGACCTTGTCATCCATCGCGCACCGGCCGCCAGCGCGGAGAGCGTGCCGTTCACGTCACCCGTCGCCGACATCACGGCTCCGGCGGCAGGCCATGTCGCTCGACCGGTCCAGCCGTACCGCTCGAAGGGGTGGCGCCTGGCGCTCGCGATGCTGGCGGTGGCGGTCATCGCCCAACTGGTATGGCTGTCGATGCGGACGGTCGAACCGGCGGCCGCGGCGGTCCTCCCCGCGACGCTGGTCGTGGATTCCTCGCCTTCGGGGGCGACCCTGCTCGTGGACGGGAGCGTCGTGGGCAGCACGCCGTTCCGTGGCCCCGTGCCCCCCGGCCAGCATCAGCTCGAGGTGCGGTCTGGTGAATTGAGCCGCCCGTTGGCGATCACACTCCAGGCTGGCACGGTGTCTTCGTACATCGTGGAGCTGGGCCCCGCGGCACCGGTCACGCCGCCGCCCACCGTCACGACCGCGGCCATCGAAGTTCGCACTGACCCGCCGGGCGCGCGCGTCTCGATCGGCGGCGTCTCACGCGGCGTCACGCCGCTCGTCGTCCAAGGTCTCGCGCCCGGACGGCACCAGGTACAGCTCAGCGGACCCTTCCGGCCGGTGACGCGGACCGTAACCGTGGCCGGAGGACAGCAGGCGCTGCTCGTGGTCACGCCGAAACCCACGACCGATCGGGAGCGCGACGAGCGGGAGGATAGGGCGGAGGCTGCGGTGCGTCCCACGGGCGGCCGCGGCAGCTTCTCGATCCAGGCGCCAATCGTCCTTCGGGTCATGCGCAACGGCGAGTTCATGGGCACGAGCGAAGACTCGCGCATCCAGGTGCCGGCCGGGACGTACGACATCACGCTCGAGAACGATGGCGTCGGCTATCGTGAGAGCCGGAGCGTCCAGGTCACGGCAGGACGTCACGTCGCGATCCCCATCGAGCTGCCGCAGGGGTCGCTCAACATCAACGCCCGGCCGTGGGCCGAGATCTTCGTCGACGGCAAGCCGGTGGGTCAAACCCCTGTGGCGCAGCTCGCGCTTCCCGTCGGCGCGCACGAAATCGTCTTCCGTCACCCGGACTACCCCGAACGCCGGCAATCCGTCCTGGTCAAGGTCGGAGCTCCCGGCAGATCGTTCGTCGATTTCACGCGATGACCCGACTGGCCGGTACGGCAATCGTCCTGTGGCTGTTCGTGGTCGGTGTTCCGGGGATTCTGAACGCCGCCATCCAGGACTCGCTTGCCGCGGCGCGCGAGCTCTATGTGTCGGCCGCGTACGACGACGCGCTCGCGATGCTGGATCGGCTGCGATCGGCGGAGACACCGTCGAGCGAGGCCCGCGCCATCGAGCAGTACCGGGCGTTCTGCCTGTTCGCCATGGCCCGCACGACGGAGGCCGAGCAGGCCGTCGAACGGGCGGTCGCCATCGATCCCACATGGGAGCTCGAAGACGGCGAGGCGCCGCCGCGGCTCGTCACGTTCTTCTCTGGCGTGCGGGCGCGGGTGCTGTCGTCGGTTCTCCGCGATCGCCTGTCCGCGGCCAAGATTCTGAACAACGAGAAGAAGTACGATGCGGCGGCCGAGGCGTTCACGAGCTTCCTCGCCCTGCTCGACCATCCGGCGATCGCGCGCGTGGCGAGTCGCGACCTCGCCGATCTCCGGACTGTCGCCAGCGGCTTCCGCGACCTGGCCGTCGCCGCGCGCGATCAGGAGGCCAAGGCCGAGGAGCGCGAACGTGTCGTGGCCCAGCGCGAGAAGGAGCTGGAGAAGGCCGCAGCGGCGGCGCCACCACCACCACCCGCGCCCGCCGAGCCGGGAGCGGCGGAGACGGGAGGGCGGCCCGCAGTCCCGACCGCCTCGAACGAGCCGGTCGTGCCCCCGGCCGTTCTCCAACAACAGATCCCGCGGCCCACGGGCCTCAACGTCCCCATCTCGGGTCGCGCGGTCATCGTGGTGGACGTGCTGATCGACGAGTTCGGGCGCGTCGAGCGCTCGTCCATCCGACAGTCGGTCAACCGCGTTTACGAGATGCAGCTCCTGTCGGCGATCCGCGGCTGGCGCTACACACCGGCCACACAGGCCGGCAAGGCCGTCAAGTACGTCAAGACGCTCGAAATCGAGCTGGTGCCGCGCTGAGTCCGCCGACCGCCGCACCCGCCGCGATCAGAGCAGGCGGAGGAACGAGCCGTCCGGGCGCCTGCGCTTGAACTCGCCATACCACCGGCACGGGACATAGAGCAGTCCCAGTCCCAGCAGCCAGAACGGATACATCTGAAGAATCGTGGTGCCGGCGGGGAAGAACCGCCCGATTGCCGCGTACAGCCACAGGTGCGTGATGAAGAAGAACAGCGGCACGCTTCCGAAGACCCTCAGCGGCGCCGTGAACCGGGAAGCGCCGGCACGGGTGCGTTCGATGAGCGCGAGGAGCAGGAAGTTTGCGCCGAGTGTCAGCAGCAGGAAGGTCAGACCCGGCGGATACTTGGTCACGTTCAGGAACCCGATCCAGCCAGGCTGCGCCGGTTGGAAGCTCCCCACGCTTCCGGATACCCGCAGGATGACGAACAGCAGAAGGAAAGCCCCACCCGCGATGCCAAGGCGGGAGAAGGCACGATTGGGGTCCGCTGTGAGTGCCCGGCCGAACGCGAGTCCGAGGAGCGTCGGTCCAAGCCACGGGATCGTCGGGTAGATCGCGAGCACCGGTGGCGCGAAGCCCGGCACGGCCAGTGCGCCCAGCAGTGGATGGATTGGCGCGGCGGCCGCTGAAGCAGACGGTGTGAGCAGGTGCGTCGCCAACACGCAGAGCGCGGAGCAGGCGACCAGCACCCGGGCCGGAAGCCCGGCGAGCAGCGCCGACGCCACGAGCGCGGAGCCCAGCCCGTAGAGGACGCCGAGGATGAGGACGATGCCGCCCGGAGCGCCCGGCACGCGCAGCCCGTAGCTTTCGATGCGCGTCGCCCCCGCCATCCCGAACGCTGACGCCGTGTTCTCGAGAAGCTGCCCGAGAAGGATGAGCGTCAGGCCCCTGAGGACGAGGTGCCGCGTGATGCGGGCGCCGCTCCATCCGGCGGTGCTGCGCGAGGCGGCAAACAACGCCGCGCCGGCCCCCATCAGGAACATGAATCCGGGGGCACACAGATGCGTGACGAGCCGCGTCACGAAGGCGAGTGCATCGCCCTGGTAGTCCGGAAGACTTCCGCCCCAGAACTCGGCGGGGTGGTTCTTGGCGATGAATCCGCGGGCGTGGTCGATCGCCATGAGGACGATGATCAGGCCCCGCATGACGTCGAGCGACGCCAACCGCGCGGTACCTGGGTGGGCTGGACCGATGTGGCGCAGGCCTTCAGGCCTGCCCGGGCCTGCGTTGGCCGGGAAGCCCGGCGCCACCCTGGCGGGCCCGTTGTCAGCGCCAGCCGGCGCCGGCTCTCGTCCGGACGTGAGGTCACGTGCCATTGGCAATTCCCGGCGAGTATGCACGCCTCACCGGCGTAAGGTGCTCAAGAATCCATGAAGAAGCGACGAAAGTTGACCCGCCGCCATATGGCAGGCGACTATTGTCGGTTGGCGTTGCTCCGGACCGCCCTCCAGGGAGCCTGCAGCAACCCGTCCCATTCGACGCGGTCTGTGCCGCGACTCATGGCGGGCCTGAAGGCCCGCCCTCCTGCGGATCCTGACAGCCGACAGCGATCGCTGGTCACTGGTAGCTCGTCACTCGTCACTCGTACCCGGTAACTGATCGCCACCCATGCGTCCCGTCGCCAATCCGTCGATTCGTAACATCGCCATCGTCGCCCACGTCGATCACGGCAAGACCACGCTCGTGGACGCGCTGCTGCACCAGAGCGGCATCTTCAGGGCCAACGAGCGGGTTGCCGAACGGGCGATGGACAACACCGATCTCGAGCGTGAGCGGGGCATCACGATTCTCGCCAAGAACACCGCGGTCCACTATCGGGACCTGCTCATCAACATCGTGGACACGCCGGGGCACGCCGACTTCGGCGGAGAGGTCGAGCGGACGCTGTCGATGGTGGACGGCGTACTGCTGCTCGTGGACGCGTCGGAGGGGCCGCTCCCGCAGACGCGCTTCGTCCTGCGCAAGGCCCTCGAGCGCCGGCTGACACCCGTCATCGTGATCAACAAGATCGATCGCCCGGATGCCCGGCCGCAGGAAGTGCTGAACGAGATCTACGACCTGTTCATCGACCTCGATGCCAGCGAGGACCAGTTGGAGTTTCCGGTGCTCTACACGAACGCGCGCGCCGGCACCTCGACCTCCGAGCTCGCCAGGCCCGGCGAGGATCTCCGCCCGCTCTTCGACGCCATCGTCGAGCACATTCCCCCGCCGCATGGTGCCGTCGATCACCCGCTGCAGATGCTGATCGCCAACCTCGACTCGAGCGACTACCTCGGGCGCATCGCCATCGGCCGCATCTTCAACGGATCCGTGCGCATCAACGACGTCGTCGCCGTCGCCAAGCTCGACGGATCGTTCGCGCAGACGCGTGTCACCAAGCTCTTCGCCTTCGAGGGCCTCAAACGCGTGGACGTGACCGCGGCGGCGGCGGGCGACATCGTGTGCCTGGCCGGCGTCGAGGACATCACCATCGGCGAGACGGTGACCGATCCGACGACTCCGATGCCGATTCCGCCGATTGCCGTCGACGAGCCGACAGTGTCGATGATCTTCGGCATCAACACGTCGCCGATCGCCGGACGCGAAGGGCAGTTCGTCACGTCGCGCAACCTGCGCGAACGGCTGCTCCGCGAGCTGGTCGGCAACGTCTCGATCCGGGTCGAGGACACCGAGGCCCCCGAGCTGATGAAGGTCGTGGGCCGCGGTGAGCTGCAGCTCGCGATCCTGATCGAGATGATGCGGCGCGAGGGCTACGAGGTGCAGGTGTCGCGGCCGGAGATCGTGACCAAGGAGACCGCGGGCGGGCGCGTCGAGCCGGTCGAGGAGGTGGTCATCGACGTTCCCGAGGAGTTCCAGGGCGTGGTCATCGCGACGATGGGCACGAGGCGCGGCACACCGACGCGGATGGTCAACAACGGCAGTGGACGCGTGCGGCTGGAGTTCCGCATCCCCTCGCGGGGCCTCATCGGCTTCCGATCGCAGTTCCTCACCGACACGCGTGGCACGGGCATCATGAACCACCTGTTCGCAGGCTGGGAGCCGTGGCACGGCCCGATTCCGTCGCGGGCGACGGGCGCGCTGGTCGCCGACCGGACCGGTCCGGCGACCGCCTTCGCGATCTCGAACCTCCAGGACCGCGGCGAGATCTTCATCGACCCTGGCACCGAGGTCTACGAGGGCATGATCATCGGCGAGAACTCGCGCGCCAACGACCTCGACGTCAACGTGACGAAGGAGAAGAAGCAGACGAACATGCGGGCATCCACGGCGGACGAAGCGATCCGGCTGATCCCGCCGCGCAAGCTGTCGCTCGAGCAGGCGATTGAGTTCATCAACGACGATGAGCTGGTGGAGGTGACTCCCCGGAGCATCCGCCTGCGCAAGAAGGTGCTGGCGTCGAATCAGCGGCCGAAGAAGAGTGACAAGTGACAAGTGACAGTGACAAGTGACGAGTGACGAGTGAACAAGCGACGAGTGACAAGTGACGAATGACGACTCGAGGCAGTGAATCCGCGGAACAGGGTCGACTCGTCTGCTCGGGGTCGCTCGTCGCTGGTCGCTCGTCGCTGGTCGCTGGTCAGCTTGTCACTTGTCACTGGTCTGTGGTACTCCGTCAGCGCGCCCTGGCCAGCACGGGCGCGAGCGCCTGCTCGACCTCGGCTTCCGAGGCCCCGAGGTTCACGTCCTTGAACAGCCACCAGCGCTCGGTGTGCTCGGCGGATTCGCCGGGGGCGAGCGTCTTCAACGGGCCCACGGTTTCGACCTCGATGAACGTGGTCTCGGTGAAGACCTCGGTCGAGCTGCCGTAGTCAGGGTAGGCGGCCTGTTCCTGGAACGCGACGCGCTTGAGGAACAGCGTGCCCTGACGGGCATACGCAGCCCACCCGGCCTTGTTCATGACCCCGAGCTTCTGCGGCGCCGGCTTCGACGCATCGGTCGAGAGCCGGATGTACTTCGGCCCGATCTGGAAGCGCGGATCCGAGAGATCGGTGTAATGCCAGAGGACGAGCGCGCGGGCCGGAAGCAGCTCGTCCTGGTGCCGCTTGTACCGGTTCCTGCGGCACGATCGCCGTCCCGCCGCCGTTCATGATGGTGAGCGCCCAGGGCGCGAGCTCGACGCTCGTCGGGCTGCGATTGGTCAGGCGGTGGAGCAGGGTCACGCCGCTGCCCGTCTCGTCGAGCGTCACGACGATCTCCTTCTCGATGCCGGTGCCGGGCTCGACCGGTTGCGTGAGCCGGATGCTGCGTGGGCCGGATGCGGTGTGCGCGATCGGGGTGTTGTCGGGGCCATAGCTCCGCGGCTGGCCCTCCGGCGCGATCCACAGCCGGTGCCCGCCCCAGGGCTGCCAGTCCGTCTTCTTCTCGAGCGATCCGCCCAGCTCGCCGAGGATGTTGTCGGCGCCGACGAACGCGTAGCGGATGACCCGCGGACCGATGTCGGTCGTCACGACGACCTCGACCTGGCCGTTGGTCAGCTTGAGGCAGTTGGGCAGCGACAGACAGGAGACTTTCTCCACGGTGACCTCGGCAGACGCAGCACGCGTGACAGGCGGAGAGAGATGACTGGCCGCGAGCACCATGGCGGTGCAGACGGCCGAACGGAGCGGGCGCATGGCGGTGAGACTAGCAGCGAGAGCGGCCAGCTGTCAGCTTTTGGGATAAGATCACGCCCGCCAGCATTGCCAGATCGTGATGGGTTCGTGCGCCGATTCTCTCTTCCACTCCTCCTGCTCGTGCTCGTGGCCGCCGCTGCATGCAGCAGCGGATACGACGACAGCCCCCCGGCTCCCACGCAACCCAGCACGCCGCCCCCGCAGGGCCCGGCGACGCTGCAGGTCGTGGACCTGACGACCGGCGAAGGCACGGAGGCGACCGGCACGCGCGCCGTGCTGGTGCACTACACGCTGTGGCTCTATGACCCGGCGGGGCCCGATACGAAGGGCACCCGCATCGAGAGCTCCCGCGATGCGGGGCGGCAGCCCTACCCCTTCCGGCTTGGCACGAACGCCGTCATCGCCGGATTCGAGCAGGGCGTGACGGGGATGAAGGTCGGCGGCAACCGACGGGTGACGGTCCCGCCCTCGCTCGCCTACGGCAGCACTGCCAACGGCAACATCCCGGGCAACTCCTGGCTCGTGTTCGAAGTCGAGCTCCTCGCGGCGGTGGACTGATGCCACCCATCATTCCTCGGCCGGCGCTGAGACGACAGCGGTTCGAATACGCGACACGAGCAAGCCGGTGATGATCAGCGCCGCCCCCAACAGCTTGGCGGCCGGTACCGGCTCGGCGAGCCAGATCGCCGCGGTGATGAGCGCGGTGACCGGGACGAGGTTCGAGTACACGGACGTGCGGGCGCTGCCGAGGCGCTGGACGGCCGCGTACCAAATCACGTACGAGAAGTTCAGCGCCAGCAGCGCCGAGAGCACGATGGCCACCCAGACGAGCGCCGGCAGCTGCGACCAGTCCACCCCGCGCACCTGCTCGAGGCTGTAGGGCACGTAGACGAGCGTGCCGAAGGCCATCGACCAGCCCGTCACGACCAGCGGTGAGTGACGGCGCAGCAGCTCCTGCCCCGCGAGCGTGTAGACCGTCCAGCACAAGACGCACACGAGCATCATCGCGTCGCCGGCGAGCGAGCTGCCCGAGACATGAGCTCCGCGTCCGACGACCAGATACATGCCGATCGCGGAGACGGCGATCCCCGCCCAGTGCGAGGGCGCAAGGCGATCACGGCCGACCAGCGCGCTGCCAATCGAGACCGCGATTGGCGTGACCCCGATGATGAGCGAGGCGTTGGCGACGTTGGTCCTGGCGAGCCCTTCGACGAAGAACGCCTGGTAGAGGAAGTGCCCGATGACGCCGAGCACCGCCAGGACGACCCAGTCGCGACCCGTGATCCGGGAGGCCGTTCGGAAGAGCGCGAGCGGCGTCGTTCCGCCCGGTGTGATTTCGGCGATCGCCGCCGTCATCTGCGGTCCACCGACGCGCCGCACGAACGTGCTCGCGGCAATCAGCGCGAGAAAGACCGCCGACGCGCACGACAGCCGGACGACGTTGAAGGCGAGCGGCGGCAGCTCGCGAAAGACCGCCTTGAGGACGGTGTAGTTCGCGCCCCAGAGCAGGACGACCAGCAGGAGGAGCGCGTCCATGTTCGAAGGCGTCGGCCCAGGTCTGGAGGCTCGAGCGGCTCGAGGTCGAACCTCGAGCCGCTGAGCCCAGAGCCCTGAGTCTCGAGCCCCGAAAAGGCCCTCTCGCTAGGCGCTGAACGGCTTGACGAAGAACAGAATCAGCGAAATGAGCAGCGCGTAGATCACGAGGGACTCGATGAGCACGAGACCCAGGATGAGCGAGCCGCGGATGTCGCCCGCCGCCCCCGGGTTGCGCGCGATGCCCTCGACCGCGGCGCTGACCGCCCGCCCCTGGCCGAGCGCACCGAATGCCGCGGCGATGGCCAGCGCGAAACCGCCGGTGATGATGGACCACTGCGCAATCGTCGACGACAGCGCGCCGCCCGCTGGCTCCTGCGCGTAGGCCGGCGCCAGCATTCCCGCCGCCAGCACGATGAACGTTGTCAGAACACTCGTCTTCACGTGACCTCCGGGCTCCGGCACGTCTGGCGTCGCGAGCCGCCTGCGACGCCGTCCGGAGCGGTGCACCGGCGCTTCGTCCCGCTCGCGCGGAACCGGGGCCCGGACCCGAGCCGGTGACCTGTGGTCACGGCAGCCACGCCAGCCGGGTGGTGCCGGCCGGGCGCACGCGGTCCACGAGACCGCGGTTTCCGAACGCTTCGAACGTCAGTCAGTCAGAACAGGCCCTGTGTTTCTGGGCTACGGGCTGCAGACTACGGGCTGCAGGCCGCGCGTCTGATCCTGGCCCCTGATCCCTGCATCCCTGCTGAACCCCTCCCTCACGCCGAGGCGTGCGCCGACGCCTCGTGCACGTGCGCATCGTGCTCGTGATCGGTATGGACGGCCGCGGCGAGATAGATGATCGTCAGCATCACGAAGATGAACGCCTGCAAGGTGCCGGTCACGACCCCGAGCACCATCATCGGCAGCGGGGCGATGAAGGGCACGATCGACGCGATGATGAGCACCACCATCTCTTCACCGAAGATGTTGCCGAACAGACGCAGCGAGAGCGACAGCACCCGCGACAGGTGGCTGATCGTCTCGATGATGAGCACCAGCGGCGCGATCAAGATCGGCGCGCCCGGCAGCACCGCGAAGTGCTTGACGTACGCCACGATGCCCTGCTCGCGCACACCCTGGATGTGGTAGTAGACCCACACCGTGATCGCGCAGCCGAGCGTGACGTTGATGTTCGCCGTCGGCGACATGAACCCCGGAATCTTGCCGATCATGTTCGCGGTGAAGATGAACAGCCCCACGGTCCCGATGAGCGGCAGGTATTTCGGCCCCTTCGGGCCGATGTTACTCGGTGAGCAGCCCGTTCAGGAAGAGCACCACGTCCTCGAGCAGGATCTGGAGGGTGCCCGGCTTCTCGACGGTCAGCTGCGAGCGCACCAGCAGGGACAGCCCGGTCAGCAGGAAGACGATGATCACGCACATCACGAGGTAGTCCGGGATGGCGTGAGCCGGATCGATGTGAAAGCCGAGCGGATCCAGCAGGGCCTTGACCGCCGGTCCGAACAACTGGTTCGCGGCTGTCACGATCCACAGTTCCTGGTGCAGCTTTTCCATGGGACGGGGTGGCGCCCCCTCTACGTGGAACGGGGCGCGGGCTCAGTGGGTCTGCGGCGGGATCGGACGACTCCCGCTCACCCAGCGCACGGCCTCGAACGAAGCCGATGCGACCAGCGACGATGCCCCGGCAACCAGACCCACTGGATGCAGGCGCAAACGCGCAATCATAACGTACGCCAGCAGAGCCAGTAAACCGTAGCGGCCGGCGAGCTTGAGGACCGCCCGCGCCGCGACGCGCGAACGCTCCGGGTCCGGCGTGCGTCCGCCCTCGCTGGTCTCCGCGTCGGCGGCCTGTGCGGGCGGAACGGCCGGCAGCAGCGCATCGATGCTGCTCGTGATCGCGAGCACGCTGACCGCCGCCAGCACACCGCCGCCCAGGACACCAGCCGCCACGTCCCAGCGCCCGGGCCACCCGATGACGGCGACCACCAGGGCCACGATGCACCAGACGACCGCGCCGGTGTGGAACCGCCGCAGCAGCGGATCGGCCTCGCGCGTCATTTCGTGTACTGCCGTGTGGCGCGGAACACGTTCAGGATCCCGGCCACCAGTCCCAGGGCGAAGCCGATGAGAAAGCCCCACGGAGACGAGCCAGCCTGTCGATCGATCCACACGCCGGCCGCGGTACCCAGGACGATGGCCAGGACGAGCGAGAGCCCGACCGTGCTCAGGGCGCCAATCATCCGGACCTGGTCCGGCGGGAGAAAGGGCATGGCTGCAGCCGCCTGGGTGACCTGCTGGGCCGCGCGGTGGCCCCGCCGCGGCACGGGTGTCAGTGCGCTCGACCGGCCGCGGCGCCGGACGCTGCCGGCGTCCCGTGCGACAAACCCGCGATGGCGTAGGCGCCCCAGAAGAGCAGGGCGGTCAGGACGGCCACGCAGACGAGGTCGAGGAGCGACGGGCGGGCGGACGGACCCGCTTGCAGTCGGGCGTCGTGCATCACGCGGGTTAATATACTTTCTGTCGGTTGTGCCGTGCCTACCGTTCAGGGGAGACCACCCGTGCTCCAGTCCACCCGTCGTCTTCGACTCGCCGGCCCGGCGTTGGTCTGGTCCGATCTCGGTCCGATCGTTGTGTCCGCGGCTCCTGTCCGTGGCTCTCGCCGGCCTGGCCTTGAGTCATCCGACGCCGGTCGGCGCCCAAGCCCGACAGCGGGCCTTGTACGTGTCGGTGGTGGACAAGCAAGGCGTGCCAGTCAAAGACGTGAAGCCGGAGGACGTGGTGGTGCGCGAAGACCGTGTGTCGCGCGAAGTGTTGAAGGTCGAGCCGGCGACCGATCCGATGCAGCTCGCGCTCCTCGTGGACAACAGCGAGGCGGCGCGGCAGGCCATCCAGTTCATGCGTGACGGCCTCGGGCCATTCGTCAGCCGGCTGACGGCGGCCGGCCATTCCGTGTCGTTCGTGACCCTGGGAGATCGGCCCACGATCCAGGTGAACCTGACGTCGGACGGCGCGGCGGTCAAGAGCAAGGGCGTCGACCGGCTGTTCGCGCAACCGGGCTCCGGCGCGTATCTGCTCGAGGGCCTGGTCGAAACGACGCGCGGCTTCGTCAAGAACGAGGCGGCGCGTCCGGTCATCGTCGCGCTCATCACCGAGGGGATCGAGTTCAGCAACCAGTCCCACGAGCAGGTCCTCGAGGCGCTGAAGAAGAGCGGCGCCACCTTTCATGCCCTGGTGCTCACCGAAGGCATGAAGGAAGACCTGCGGTCGGACGAGGTGCGGCACCGCAACGTCGTGCTCGATCGCGGGACGCGCGAGACGGGCGGCCGGCGCGAGACGCTGATCGCGAACATGTCGATCGCACCCGAGCTGGAAAAGCTGGCGTCCGAGCTGCTCGCTCAGCACAAGGTGACCTACGCCAGTCCAGAGCGGCTGGTGCCAGCAGAGAAGATCACCGTGGAAGCGTCGAACAAGAACCTCGTGGCTCGCGGCGTCCCCGTGAAGGCGTCAGACAGCCGGTAGGCGGGTCCCCATGCGATTTCTGCACAGAGTTCGTTCCCCCTTTGGCGCGCGCCTGCCGCATGCCGCGGCATGCTCGGCTCTCGTCCTGATCGCCGTCGCGCTCCTGGCGCCGCCGCGTGTCGCGTCGCAGGCCCAGGACGGAGCCGCCCCGCAGACCCAGACTCCGTCGCCACCGCCGCCTCCGCCTCCGCAGCCCGAGACCAGTCCGCAGCGGCCGTCGTTCCGCAGCGGCGTCGACGTGGTGTCGCTGAACGTGACGGTGATCGACGGTGCCAAGAGCTTCGTCCGCAACCTCGATCGCGAGGAGTTCGTCGTGTTCGAAGACGGCGTCAAACAGGAGCTGACCTATTTCACGAAGGCGCAGCTCCCGATCGCGCTGTCACTGCTGATCGACACCAGCGCGAGCATGGAGGACAAGATCGTGACCGCTCAGGAAGCGGCCGTCGGCTTTGCGCGACGACTGCGCCCCGAGGATCTGGCGCAGGTGATCGACTTCGACAGCCGGGTGTCGATCCTCCAGCAGTTCACGAGCGACCGCCCGGCGCTCGAAGGGGCGATTCGGCAGACGGTGCCGAACGGCTCGACGTCGCTGCACAACGCGATCTACATCTCGCTCAAGGAGCTGAAGAAGGTGCGCGCCAAGTCCACCGACGAGATCCGGCGCCAGGCCATCGTCGTGCTGTCGGACGGCGAGGACACGTCGAGCCTCGTGCCCTTCGAGGAGGTGCTCGACCTGGCGAAGCGATCCGAGGTCGTCATCTACACGATTGCGATCCGCGGGCGTGACTTCGGGACGCGGGGGTTCAACGAAGCCGAGTTCGTGCTGCGGCAGTTCGCGCAGGAGACCGGCGGCCGGGCGTTCTTCCCGAGCACCGCGAACGAGCTCGCCGCCATCTACGGGCTCATCGCCGACGAGCTCGCGGCGCAGTACGCGATGGCCTACTCCTCGCGCAACCCGAGGCGCGATGGCCAGTGGCGCCGCATCGTCGTGCGGACGACGCGGCCCGACATGGTCGCCCGCACGAAGCAAGGGTATTTCGGACCGACGAACTGACGGTGGTCCTGAGCCTTCGACGTGCTCCTGCTGCCCTTCCTGATCTACTGTCTCGCCGCGGTGCTGTACGGCGTGCACTTCGCCGGGCGCAACGCGCGCGTCGGGGCGGTCGCGTCGGCCACGCTCGTGGCCGGCCTGATCGCGCATACGTTCTCGCTGGGCATGGACACCGTGCGGCTGGGCTATCTGCCGCTCGTCGGCCAGGCCGGCGCCGTCTCGGCCTTCGTCTGGCTCCTGACGCTGACCTATCTCTACGTCGAGCTCTCGACCGACGAGCGCGCGATGGGGGTGTTCATCGTCCCGCTCATTGCCCTGCTCGCGTTCAT
Source organism: Vicinamibacterales bacterium (assembly GCA_963834365.1). Lineage (GTDB taxonomy): Bacteria > Acidobacteriota > Vicinamibacteria > Vicinamibacterales > Vicinamibacteraceae > CAWJAP01. The sequence goes on from CAWIBS010000032.1 coordinate 117,028, forward strand.
CCCGCTGGTCGGCCCGGCCACGCCGCCGCTTCCCGCGGTCCTCGAGAGCCCGCTGTTCGGCCTGCACGTCGCGGCGGTCCTGCTCGCCTATGCCGCCTTCGCGCTGGCCTTCGTCGTCGGCCTGACCTACGTGCTGCTGTCGCGCGAGCTCAAGAGCAAGCAGCCGGGGGTGTTCTTCGCGCGCCTGCCGTCCCTGCCGTCGCTCGACCGCATGAACCTGCACGCCGTCTCCGTCGGGCTCGTCTTCCTGACCGCCGGCGTGATCATCGGCATCGTGTGGGCGGCGCGCGCGCGGGGGTATGCGCCCGATGATCCCCGTGTTCAGGCGATGTCGATCAGCGATCCCAAGATCATGATCGCGCTCGCCTCGTGGTGCGTCTACGCGTTCGAGATCTATTCGCGGCGCCGGATGGGGTGGGGCGGCCGGCGGGCTGCCTGGCTCTCGGCGCTCGGCTTCGCGATCGTGCTGTTCAACCTCATTCCAGTCTCGTACCTGGAAACCAGCCACGCCTTCGACTGATGCGCCTGCTGGTCCTCGGCGTGAGCCATCACACGGCGCCGATCGAGCTTCGGGAGCGGCTGGCGATTCCTGCGGGCGAACTGCCGGCGGCGCTGGCACGGCTTGCGGCCGACGGCGCCCTGGGCGAGGCGGTGCTGCTCTCGACGTGCAACCGCACCGAGGTCTACGTGACGTCCCGCAGCCTCGAGGAGGGCCACGAAGCGCTGGTCGCCTTCCTTGCGGGCATACGCGACCTCCCGGCCGACCTGATCCGCCCGCACCTCTACTCGCGCAGCGAGGCCGATGCCGCGCGGCACCTCTTTCGCGTGTCCGCGGGGCTCGATTCCCTGGTCGTCGGCGAGCCGCAGATCCTGGGTCAGGTCAAGCAGGCTTACACGACCGCCACCGAACACCAGGCCACCGGCGCCACTCTGAATCGCCTCTTCCACACGGCGTTCACGGTTGGCAAGCGGGTGCGGAGCGAGACGGCGCTCGCCGAAGGCGCGGTCTCGGTGAGCTTCGCGGCGATTGGCCTGGCCCGCAAGATATGCGGTGATCTGCGCCGCGCCACCGCCCTCATCGTCGGCGCGGGCGACATGGCCGAGCTCACGGCGAGGCACCTCGCGGCCCAGAATCCGGCGCAGCTGCTCGTGTGCAGCCGGACCACGGCACACGCCGAGGCGCTCGCCCAGGAGGCCGGGGGCACCATCGTCGAGTGGAGCGGCCTCGATCGGGCGCTCGCGGCCGCCGACGTCGTGGTCACGGCAACCGGCGCGACGCACCCGATCCTTTCACGCGAGCGCGTGCGCGCCGTCATGCGTGGACGCACCGGACGGCCGGCCCCTGTTTCTGATCGACATCGCCGTCCCGCGCGACGTCGAGCCGTCGGCCGCCAGCCTCGAAGAGGTGTTCCTCTACAACATCGACGATCTGCAGTCGATCGTCAGCGAGAACCTCGCGCGGCGCAGCAGCGAGACGACGCTGGCGGAAGCGATCGTGAACGAGGAAGTCGAGGCCTTCATGGCCTGGGCGCGCTCGCGCTCCGTGATGCCGACCGTCGTCGCGTTGCGCCAGCGGTTCGAAGCGATTCGCCAGGCCGAGCTCGTGCGTCTGCAGCCGCGGCTCGCGGCGCTCGGCCCCGACGCCCGCGCCCGTGTGGACGAAATCACGCGGATCATCGTCGAGAAGCTGCTCATCACTCCCACCGAGCAGCTCAAGGCGCTCTCCGATCGCGAACTCCTCACCGCCTACGCCGACGCGCTCAGCCATCTCTTTGCGCTCGGTCCCGATGACTTCGACGATGAGGGCGGGGGCGGTGACGAGGAGCGGGGGCCGGACGGGCGGCCGCGCCAGCTGGCGAGGTCATGAGCGGGATTGGGAGCCGTCGGTCGACCCCGTCGTCCGAATCGGCACCCGAGGCAGCCAGCTCGCCCTGTGGCAGGCGAACGAGGCGGCGCGCCGGCTCGGCGAGTGCGGACTCGCGACCGAGATCGTGGTCATTCGAACGTCGGGCGACCGCCTGGGCGAAGCCGTCCTCGCAGGAAGCGGGGGGCAAGCGGCTCTTCGTCAAGGAGATCGAGGACGCGCTGGCCGATGGACGGGTCGATGTCGCGGTGCACAGCACCAAGGACATGCCGGTCGAGATGCCACAGGGCCTCGAGATTGGCGCGTTCCTGCCGCGTGCGGATCCATGGGATGCGCTGGTCCTGCCCGCGGTCCCCGGAGCTGAAGCCCCGGGGCTGCGCGAGGTGGTCGCAGCGCTCGGCTCGTCGCCGCGGCTCGGGACCAGCAGCGTGCGGCGCGTGACGCAGCTCCACCGGCTGATACCCGGCGCCACCTTCGAACCGATTCGGGGCAACGTGGAGACGCGGCTGCGCAAGCTCGACGAGGGCCAGTACGACGCGATCGTCCTCGCGTGCGCCGGCCTTCAGCGGCTCGGTCTCGCGTCGCGCATCACGGTGACGCTGCCCGTGAGCGTCGCCGTGCCGGCGCCGGGGCAAGGCGCTGTCGCCCTGCAGGTGCGCACCGACAGGGGCGCCGCGCTCGCCGCCGCGCTGCCGCGCATCGACGATCGCGCGACGCGTGCCGCCGCCACCGCCGAGCGGGTCATCGTCCACGCGCTCGAGGGCGGATGCCAGTCGCCGATTGGCGCCGTCGCCGTGCCGCACGGCGACGGCCTCGAGCTGCACGCGGCCGTGACGTCCCTCGAGGGTGAGGAGATCCGGGCGATGGCGCTTCGGCCGGATCGAGGATCCGATCGAGCTCGGTCGGCGCGTCGCCGAGCAACTGCTCGCGCAGGGCGCGGCGGATCTGCTGGATGCTTCGCACGTCGAGCCGCATGCCGACGGGAAGTGAGCGGCAGGCAGTATCTTCGGCGCCGAGTCCCGTCATGCCACCAGCCGCGCGGCGCCTCTCTCGCGTTTCCGAGATCGAGCCGCGGCGTGCCGGTCCCATCCTGAAGTGGGCGGGAGGCAAGCGTCAGTTGCTCCCGGTGCTGCGCGGCTACTACCCACGCGAATTCGACCGCTACATCGAGCCGTTCGCCGGGAGCGCGGCGGTGTACTTCGACCTGGACGGGTCGGGTCGCCTCGATGGCCGCCCGGTCGTGCTCGCCGACGTCAACGACGATCTGGTGGGCCTCTATCACGTCGTGTGTGGACGGCTCGACGAGGTCATCGACGTGCTGAGGGGGTTCGACCAGGGCCACCGGGCTGACCCGGCGGCGCACTACTACAGCGTCCGCGACGCCGGCTTCAACCCGCAGCGTCGTGCGCTGCGCGCGCAACACGCGCGATGGTGGGAGCACTACACGCCGCAGCTGGCGGCGATGCTGATCTATCTCAATCGGACGGGATTCAACGGCTTGTTCCGGGTGAATGCCGCCGGCGACTTCAACGTGCCCATCGGGCGCTACCAGAAGCCGACGATCTGCAACGTCGAGCAATTGAGACGCGCCTCGATCTCGCTTGGACGACCCGGCGTCCGGATCGTGCGCGAAGCCTTCTCGTCGGTGCTCGAGACGGCTGGTCCAGGCGACTTCGTCTATCTCGATCCGCCGTACGCGCCCGTGGGGGCGTCGTCCGATTTCACGAGCTACACGGCCGGCGGATTCTCGCCGGCTGACCAGCGCGAGCTTCAGCAGGTGATCATCGAGCTCGCCAGGAGGGGCTGCCAGGTGCTGCTGAGTAATTCCGCGGCCGCCGAGATTCGCGATCTGTACGACGAGAACGACGACGCCCGCCGGGCTGGACTTCGAGCGATCAAGGTGCCCGCTCGACGAGCGATCAATTCAAACGCCAGGAAACGTGGGGCGGTGATGGAGTATCTCGTCACGAATGTCGCGCCGGAGACAGGGCTTCTGAAGCCCTGTCCCACGTGAGTGCCGCCCAGTCGCCGAGTCCCCCAGTCGCCCTCTCCGACCACAGGAAAGCAGCCGGAGTCATTGGCAGCCGTTCCAGCCCCTCCAGCCGCTCCAGCCGTCCAGCGTCCAGCCGCAGTCCCCAGTCGCCCAGTCCCCAGTCGCCCAGTCGCCCAGTCGCCCAGTCCCCAAGAGACCGGCTAAGATTAGCGGCCATGTCAACCGTGTACCTCGTCGGGGCGGGTCCGGGTGACCCGGCACTCATCAGCGTGCGCGGGTTGAAGTGTCTCGAGCGCGCCGATGTGGTGGTCTACGATCACCTGGTGAACCCGCGGCTGCTGGCCGCGGCGCCGCCGCGCGCGGAGCGAATCGACGTCGGCGCGGCCGCGCCGCAGCCGCTCGAACAGGAAGCGATCTGTCTGCTGCTGGCCGAAAAGGCTCGCGAGGGCCGCACCGTCGTCCGCCTGAAGTGGGGCGATCCGTTCTTCTTCGACAGTGGCGGCAAGGAAGCCATCTTTCTGCACGAGCAGGCCATCCGGTTCGAGGTGGTGCCCGGCGTGCCGGCGACGATCGCCGTGCCGTCCTACGCCGGCGTTCCCCTCACCTATCCGGGCGCCGGCGAGACCGTGACGTTCGTCCGCGGTCACGAAGACGGCAGCAGCCAGCCGCCGCGCATCGACTGGGCGACGCTCGCCAAGCTCGATGGGACGATCGCGTGCTACGGCGGCGCGCGCCAGATTCCCGGGATCCTCCGGTCCCTGATCGAGGAAGGACGGGCGCCCGGCGACATGGCGGCCATCGTCCACGACGGGACGCTGCCCGGGCAGCAGACCCTCTGCGGCACCATCGAAGACCTCCTGCACCGGCTCGAGCAGGAGCCGCTGAAAGCGGCGGGTATCATCGTCATCGGGCCGGTTGCCGGCCTCCGGGAACATCTGCGCTGGTTCGACGCCAGGCCCCTCTTCGGCAAGCGCGTGGTCGTGACGAGGGCGCGTGAACAGGCGGCGGATCTGGTCGAGCGCCTCGAAGAGCTCGGCGCTCAGACGATCGACGCCGCGGCGTTTCGCATCGAGCCCCCGCTCGATTCGTCGGCGCTCGACGAGGCCTGCGCCGCGGCTGGGACGTTCGACTGGATTGTCTTCACGAGCCAGAACGCCGTCGAGCACTTCATGCGACGCCTGCTCGCCGGCCCCGGCGACGTGCGATCCCTCAAGGGACCGAAGATCTGTGCGGTCGGACCGGTGACGGCGGACCGCCTCGCGCGATATGGCCTGAAGGTCGATGTCGTTCCCGCGGAGCATCGCGCCGAGCGGGCGGCCGCCGCCATGGCTGCGCACGGCGACCTGGGCGGGAAGAGCGTGCTGTATCCCAAGTCCGAGATCGCCCGCGACGTGCTGGTGGACGATCTGCGGAAAGCGGGGGCCAGAGTGACCGCCGTCGTCGCCTACCGGACCGTGCCCGAAGCGCCGCGCGAGGACACGCCGGACATCTACAAGATGCTGCTCGAACGTCAGATTGACGCCGTGACCTTCACGAGCGCCTCGTCGGTCCGCCATTTCGTCCACACGATGGGGGAGGATCAGGCGGCAGATCTCCTGGCTTCGACGGTCGTCGCGTCCATCGGGCCCGTGACGGCCGAAGCCGCGCAGCAGCTCGGCATCCACTCCGCGATCGTTCCGAAGGAGTACAACGTCGCTGCCCTCGTCCAGGCGCTCGTCGATCACTTCCGACAGGAGGGCTCGAGCCCTGAGCCCTGAGCCTTCAGCCGTGAGCCTCAACCTGCCCCGAAGGCCCCGCCGTCTCCGCCGCACCGCGGCGCTGCGGGCCCTCGTCCGCGAGACGCGGCTCTCGCCGGATCAGCTCGTGCTGCCACTCTTCGTGTGCGAGGGGACAGGCGTGCGGCGGGATGTGGGATCGATGCCCGGTGTCTGCCAGCTCTCGGTGGACGAGGCGGTGCGAGAGGCTGCCGCTGCCCAGGCCGACGGGGTCGGGGGCGTGCTGCTCTTCGGCCTGCCCGAGCGGAAGGACGATGAGGGATCGCGGCGTGGGACGAGGATGGCTCCGTGCAGCGCGCGGTCCGGGCGCTGGTGCGCGAGCTGCCCGGTCTGGTGGTCGTCACCGACGTCTGCCTCTGCGAATACACGTCGCATGGCCACTGCGGGCTGCTCGACGGCGAGCGCATCCTGAACGACGCGACGGTGGAACGCCTGGTGAAAGCGGCGCGTTCCCACGCCGAGGCCGGCGCGCACATCGTCGCGCCGTCCGACATGATGGACGGGCGTGTCGGCGCGATCCGCGCCGCGCTCGACGCCTCGCGGATTCGACGAGGTGGCGATCATGTCCTACGCGGCCAAGTACTGCTCGTCGTTCTACGGCCCGTTTCGCGAGGCGGCCGGGTCGACGCCGTCGTTCGGGGACCGGCGGAGCCACCAGATGGATCCGGCGAACGTCGACGAAGCGCTGCGCGAAGTCGAGCTCGATCATCGAGGAAGGCGCCGACATCGTCATGGTGAAGCCGGCGCTGCCGTACCTCGACGTCGTCTGCGCGGGTGAAGCGCGAGTTCGGCGTGCCGACGGCCGCGTATCACGTCAGTGGCGAGTACGCGATGCTCAAGGCAGCGGCGCGCCAACGGGTGGATCGACGAATCGCGCGCGATGATGGAGTCGCTCACTGTCGATCCGCCGCGCCGGCGCGGACATCATCATCACCTACTACGCGCGCGAAGCCGCGCGCCTGCTGCGAGGCGCGCGTGAGCACGGCCACGCGTCGGAATCGCGACGATCCTCATGAAGACCCGGGCCTCTCGAAGCGACTCGGCAGCGGCTGTTCGCGCGGGCGCAGCGCGTCATTCCCGGCGGCGTCAACAGCCCGGTCCGCGCCTTCAAGGCGGTCGGCGGGACGCCGCGCTTCATCGCCCGGGCGCGCGGCGCGCGGCATCGAAGACGTGGACGGCCGCAAGTACATCGACTACGTGATGTCGTGGGGCCCGCTCATCCACGGCCATGCGCCCAAAGGTCTGGTCAAGGCGCTGGCCGCGGCGGCGAAGCGCGGAACGAGCTTCGGCGCGCCGACCGAGGGGAAATCGTGATCGGCGAGCGCGTGCGCACGCTGATGCCGTCGATCGAGCTGGTGCGCTTCACGAGCTCCGGCACCGAAGCGACGATGAGCGCGCTGCGTGTGGCGCGTGCGGCGACAAGCGCGACAGGTCGTCAAGTTCGCCGGCTGCTATCACGGGCATGCCGACGGCGTTCCTCGTGGACGCCGGCTCCGGCGCGCTGACGCTCGGCGTGCCGACGAGCCCCGGCGTCGCGGCCGCCGCGGCAGCGCTACACGCTCACGCGTCGCTACAACGATCTGCGATCGGTCGAGTCGCGCTCGCCGAGCAACCCGGCCCGGATCGCCGCCGTCATCGTCGAGCCCGATGGCCGGCAACATGGGCGTCGTCGCCGCCGCAGCCGGGTTTCTCGACGGGCTCCGCCAGGTGTGCGACGCCACGGCGCGCTGCTGGTGTTCGACGAGGTGATCACGGGCTTTCGTGTCGGCACCGCGGCGGCGCGCAGGCGCTGTACGGCGTGCGGCCGGACCTCACCTGCCTCGGCAAGATCATCGGCGGCGGTCTGCCGGTCGGCGCGTATGGCGGCCGTGCCGACCTGATGTCGCTCGTCGCGCCGGCCGGCCCGGTGTATCAGGCAGGCACGCTGTCGGGCAATCCGCTCGGCGATGACCGCCGGCCTCTGGTCGCTCGTCGCGCCTGAACCCGACGCTCTACCGGAGGCTCGAGCGGCTGTCGGCGCGGCTGGCCGAGGGCCTGTTGTCGGAAGCGCCGCGCGACCGCGAGCGTGCCGTTGCAGGTCAATCGCGTCGGGATCGCTGCTCACGCCGTTCTTCTACGACACGCACCGGTCGTCGACTACACGTCGGCGCGGCGCGCCGACACGGCTCGATACGGCCGGTTCTTCCAGGCGCATGCTCGCGCGAGGCATCTATCCTGCCGCCTCGCAGTTCGAAGCGTGGTTCCTCTCCGACGCGCACACCGATCGCGACATCGCCTCGACGATCAAGGCGGCCCGCGGCGCCTTCGAAGACATCACACCTGGCAGCGACCAGTGACAAGCGACCAGTGACAAGTAACAAGCGACAAGTGACAAGTGACCAGTGACCAGTACAGACCGATCCTTTGGGCCGTTTAGCAGCTGGTAGCTGGTCTCTGGTAGCTGGTCGCTCGTAGCTGGTAGTTGACTACCGCCCCGGTCCCGCCCAACCTTCCGCGAGCGGATCCTCGGCATCGACGATGAACGTGTGCTCGCCGGTGATCCACGCCGATCCGGTGATCTCCGCGCGAATCGCCGGCTGCCCCTCCACTTCGAGTCGATCGGCGATGCGCGACTGCAACAGGAGGCCGGCCGCGCCTTCGACACGAAGCGACTCGCTGGCGAGACCCATGGCGTCGAGCACGGCGGTGAGCGCCGCAAGGCCCAGCCCCGACGCCGAGCGGTCGAGACACCCACCGGTGTAGACGGGGATCGCACGAAGGTCGGCGTCTCCGTGCGGGGGACCCGTGAAGATCACGCCCTCGGCAGCGGCTCTGTCCGCCGGCGGAAGACCATCGATGATCTGCGCGCGCGAGCTCGCGCAGTCGCCCGACCTGCGCCGGGGCGAGGCCCGCGCCGGCCTGCTCGGCATCGACGATGGCGTACAGGCCACCACAGCGCGCGAGATCGGCGGCTATGCGCCGGTGGCCGACAGTCAGCGACACGCCGGCTGCCACGACGAGCGCGGGCGGGGTGGTGAACGTCACGGCGCCGATGTGCCTGCCGCCCTCGGGTGTGTCGCCGGCGCTCCCGCCATCGCGCGCAATGACACGCGCCGCCACCGGTTCCGCGGCCGTGTCGAGCACGACGCGGTCGTCCGTTCGGCCGGTGACGAGGAGGCCACGCTCGAGCGCGATGGTCGTGGCGCCAATCAGGCCGTGACCGCAGAGCGCGCGCCAGCCATCGGCGTCGAGAAAGATCACGCCGACGTCGGCGCCCTCCGTCGTGGTCTCGGTCAGGATGGCACCTGTCATGTCGCCATGCCCCCGTGGCTCGCGCATCAGCGCCAGGCGAACACGCTCGAGCCGTCGCCGCGCGAACGCGAGCCGCTCGCCCATCGTCTTGCCGCGGATGCTCGGCGTGCCGCCGACGATGAGCCGCAGCGGCTGCCCAGCCACGTGGCAGTCGATGGTGGAAATGGGGGACGTCGCTCGTGGGTGCTTCATGGGGGCTACGGGCACTGTTGTTCAGTCTTCAGTCTTCGGTCCGCGTCGGCGGGGCTGAAGCCCCGCCCTACCGATCTTGCCGCGGCCTCACCGGTAGGCCTCCACCGGTAGGCCGGACCTTTAGGTCCGGCGTGCATTGGGAGCTCACTTCAGTCTGGGCTACGGGCTACGGACTGCGGACTACGGGGCTTGCGAACGTATGGTGGCGGGCCCGCAGCCGGCAGCCCGTAGTCTGTAGCCGGGACGCGGCGTTGGTCTTCGGTCCTGGTCGTTGGTCGCTGGGTCGTTGGTTCCTGAGCCGGCGCTATGATGAGGGTGTGGGGCCACTGGCGGGTGTGTCCGTGCGCATGATGGCCGCGGCGCTCGTCGTCGCGTGTGCTGGTGAAGGCGCCGCCCGGCCGGGATTGCAGGCGGCGACCACCGACGATCGTGTGGGTGACGCCTTCCAGCTCGCGTACAACCTCGACCACGATGAGGCCGTCGCCGCCCTGCAGCGCGTGATGCGCGACGATCCGTCCCACCCGGCGCCGCCGCGGGCGCTTGCGACGGTCATCTGGCTCAATCTGTTGTACCGGCGCGGGTTGGTCCTCGTCGAGAACTACCTGGGGCCGGTGTCGCGCGACGATGTCAAGCTCAAGGCCCCGCCGACGGACGTGTCGACGGCGTATCAGGAACATGTGACCAAAGCGCTGTCGCTTGTGCGAGGCGCGGCTCGCCCGGGCCCCGGACGACCCGGCGGCGCTGTACCAGGTACGGCACGATTGCCGGGCTGCAAGCCTCCTGGTCTGCCACGGTCGAGGGCAAGGTGCTCGGCGCCTTCGGTTCTGCGCGGCGGGCTTACAACGCCCACGAACGCGTGCTCGCGCTCGCTCCGGCCCGCAAGGAGGCGGGCCTGATCGTCGGAACTTATCGCTATCTGGTCGCCAGCCTCGTGCTGCCGGCGCGCTGGATTGCCTATCTCGCGGGCTTCGGCGGTGACAAGGAGAAAGGGCTCAGCCTCATCGCCGAGGCCGCGCGCCACTCCAGCTCGGCGCAGACCGACGCCAAGTTCGCCCTCGTGCTGCTGCTCAATCGCGAAGCCCGCTACGACCGGGCGCTGACCTATCTCGCGGAACTGCAGCGCGATTTCCCGCGTAACCGGCTGTTGTGGCTCGAAGCCGGGGCGACATTGCTCAGGGCCGGCCGCGCCGCCGAGGCAGAGACCGTGCTGACCGAGGGGCTCAGAAAGCTGGAACAGGATCGGCGCCCGAAGATGTTCGGAGAGGAAGGGCTCTGGTTCTACAAGCGGGGGTCGGCGCGCGTTGCGCTGAAACGAAGCGCGGAAGCGACGGCCGATCTGAATGCGGCGCTGACGAAGGAGATGGCGGCGTGGGTCCGCGGCCGCGCGTATCTCGAGCTCGGCAAGGCCGCGGACCTCGCAGGCAAGCGGACGGAGGCGCTGGCCGCCTACGATCGCTGTCTCGCAGCTGTGCACCAGCGCCGGTGACGGCGAGGCGGCGAGTCTCGCAGGCCGGCTCAAGTCAGCCCCCCATCGCAACTGAGGGCGGTCCCATATGGCGATCAGGCGCTGGGTATGGGTGGTCCTCGGACTCTTCGCCTTCCTGGGCGTCGGCTGCCTCGGCATGGTGGGCGCCGGGGCGTGGTTCATCTCACGTCACGTGGACGTCCGGGAAATGAGCCGGCCGCAGATCGAGGCCGAGTTCACCGCAGTGCGAGCGCGGTTCAAACGGGAGGAGCCGCTGCTCGACGCCCGAGGTGGCCGCGGGCTGAGCACCGACCGGCTCGAAGCGCGCGCCTCGAGCTACCAGGGCCCTCTGCCGGAGAGCATGTGCGTGCTGGCGTGGGAGCAGGGCGAATCGCGGCGCGTCCGCATCTGCATCCCGTTCTGGCTGCTGAAGCTGAAGTCCGGCAAGGGAATGAAGCTGGACATTCCGGAGGCCGGCGTCGAACGCCTCGAGATCAGCGCCGAGGACATCGAGCGTGCCGGTCCGGCGCTGCTGCTCGACCATGTCGAGAAGCGGCAGCGCGTCATCGTGTGGACCGAATAGCGGCATCGCACACGGACGGGATGACGCGTTGCGATGAGGAGCTGACCCCCGGGGATGACGGCTGTCCGCCCGAATCTCTGGTCGGCGCTCCCTGAACCCCACGCGTTTTCACCACTTACACCAATCAACGGACCGGCGTTTGCCCTGGCATGCCTCCTGCAATTTCTCGAGATCGCCAGCCGAGGTGCTGGGAGTTCGAGGAGTGACGCACATGCGAAATCGATGGCTGACGTTGAGTCTCGCGTTTGCGACCGCGATCGGAATGGCGGCGCCAGTGGCGGCACAGGTTGCGGTTCCCCGGCATCCTGGCTCGCAGCCGGGATGGTATGGGACTCGTGGCAACGAGGGATACCAGAACGGCTATCGCGAAGGCTTGCGCGAGGGTGAGCACGATGGCCGGTCCCGCAAGGACTACGGCTACAAGCGCGACGATGCCTACGAGGATGCTGATCGCGGGTATCGCGGGGGCTACAGCAAGGATGCCTATCGCCGGGACTTCCGAACCGGGTACGAGGCCGGCTACGACGTCGGCTATCGACGATACGGCTACTACGGAGGCGGCTACTATCCGGGGCGGTATCCGGACTCTCGATATCCGGGAAACCGGGGCGGATACTACCCTGGCAACGCCGGCTACGGGACGCGAGCGGCCTTCGAGAACGGGTACGCCGACGGCTACCGCGAAGGCATCGACGATGGCAACCGCAATCGCAGATTCGAGCCGACTCAGAGCGGGAAGTACCGATCGGCCGATCGCGGTTACGACCGGGGCTACGGATCGCGCGACTACTACGAGGGCGAATACCGCAACGGGTTCCGTTCCGGCTACGAGGAAGGTTATCGCGGCGCCCGCCGCCGGTAACGCGAGCGCCGGGCTTCGGCCCGGCTTCACGCCAGGGCCATTGAGCGCAGCCGCTATCCGGCGAGCGCCCCCCGCGTCCGCTGCACGAGCGGATTGTCGGGATCGGCCGAGCCCTTGAGATAGAACGCGGCGGCCGCAAGGAAACGGCTGCGCCCCGCCGCGCCGAGATTCACGTGATCTTCGAGCACCGCAGAGCTGAATTTGTAGTCGTGCGAGTCGGTGCCCTTTAGGAAGATCAGCCGGCGCGCGGCATCGCCGAGCGTCTTGGCATCGCCGCCCGCCTCCAGGAAGGCGAGGACCTTGCGCGCGGCGGTCAGACGATCCCGGCTGATCTCGGCGAAGATCTCCTCGATCGCACCCGGACCCGCAGCTGACAGCGGAAGGGGTTGCGAGCCTGTCGATCTCCACGTCCCGCCCGGTCCGGCGGAAAAGCGGGAGGAACGCCGCGTTCTGCAGAAGCAGGAGTTGCCGCGTGCGGTCGTCGGTGCAGAGACGCCAGGCGTAGTGGACGGCGTTGGTGAACGTTGTCGCATGCAGCGAGAGAATGCCCGGCGCCCGCATCATCAACTCGGCCGACGCCTGGAAGAAGGCGTCGAAGAGTGATTGAGGCGCCACGCCCCGATTGAGCAGAGCGATCGCCGCCTCACTGGCTCCTCGCGGACCGTCCTGCCGCAGCACGGGAAGCATCTGCGTGGTCGCATCCGCCGTCGGCGTGCCGTTGAGCCAGTCGGCGCGAATTCTCGAGACCGCGACGAGGTTGTCCCGGTAGGGGCGGTCTGGCGCGAGATCGGCTCGCCCCGGGTTCTCGCCGGCGCCATCCCGATCGAGCAACGCATACGCGAGCGAACGCAGGACCGGCTCGGCGTGCTGCCAGCCGATGACCTGCAGCGTGCGGAAGCTGTTGGCGACGTAGATCGCCTTGTGCCCGATCTCGCGGAAGTCGCGCACGCCGTAGCGCGACAGGATCTGAAAGATCTCGGGTGCCCCGGCAGTGCGGGCGAGGCCGGCCATAGCCGCATCGGCGGCGGCCTCGTCCCACGCGTCCATCGCGTCGATGAAGGCCTGGCGGGCCTTGTGGCTCGGAGGAACCGCGGACTCCTCGACCGGGCCAAGAGTCCAGTCGCCCTGGCGCGCATCGGCGGCCTGCGAGCTCTTGAACTGGTCGATGGCCCAGAAGATGGGCAGCCAGCGGTCCGACTCGGGCGACGCCAGGCTCGCAAGATGTGCCGAGTTGACGACGAGCACCGCGTGGAACTTGAAGCCGACGGGGCGCGGCTGGATGTTCCGCACGCCGGCGAGCAGCAGCGCGGCCAGGACCTCGCGATAGCTCAGCCCGCGCCGGATGCGGGCGGCGATCTCTTCGAGCACCCGCTCGCGGGGCGTGTCCTCGACGAGCCGTACCAGCGGCTCGATCTCCGGCGCGAGGCGGACGAGCCGGGCATCGACTCGAGCGTCGATCGCTGACACCGCCGGCAGGCGCGACAGAAAGCGGACGTCACCCAGACACGCGAGCGTGCCGCTGGTGCCGGCGAGCTCGAGGAAGCGACGCCGCTGCATCTGCGTCAGGGTTCCTCCTCATTCTATGCCCAGGGCGGTGTCGAGACGTTCACTTGTGTTTGACGTAGTGTCCGGCTTCAGCCGGACCCCGGGAGTCCGCCGCTTCAGCGCGAGGCGGCGATGACGTCCGTCTTCTCGATCTTCGACTGATCGAGCTCGATGCCGAAGCCGGGCGCGGTCGGGAGCGTGATGCGGCCAGTGTCGGTGACCGGCGGCTGCTTCTGAAAGTGCACCTTGTCGGGCACGTGCGCGATCAGGTACTCGGCCATCGGACACACGGCCGGTGACTGGCTGGCCACGACGTGGAGTGCGGCGTGGATGTTGTGGCCGTGCGGAATCACCATCGCGCCGTGGAGCGACGCCAGGTGGCAGATCTTCACGAGCTCGCTCACGCCCCCGCACCACTCCGGGTCGGCCTGGATGATGGTGGCCGCCCCCGCCTTCAGATACTGGTAGGCCTCCCACCGGCTGTAGAAGTGCTCGCCCGTCGCCACCGGAATCGTCGTGAGACGGCTCAGCGCGGCGAAGCTGTCGATGTCGGCGGCCGGGAACGCTTCCTCGATGAAGAACGGACGATACGGCTCGACCGCGCTCGCCCAGCGGCGCGCGAACTGGAGATCCCACGCCTGAAACGCGTCGAACATCACCTCGGCGTCGCGACCGACGGCCTCACGAAGGACACGCACCATGTCGATCGCCGTGTTGCAGGCCCTTCGGACCGTCACCTGGTCCCGTCGTGAAGAACCACTTCTGGTAATCGAAGCCCTTCGCGAGCAGGGCCTTCGCGCGCGCGGCCATCGCGGCGGGCTCCACCGCGAAACCGAGGCAGCTGCCGTACACCTTCACGGGATTCCGCGTCGGTCCGCCCAGCAGTTCGTAGACCGGCGCCTTGTAGTATCGGCCTCGCCAGTCCCAGAGCGCGCAATCGAGCTGGCTGAGCGCCATCATGTAGTGGCCCGCCCGCGCATGCCGGTTCCCCCGGTACATCTGGTCCCACAGCGCTTCGACGGCGAGCGCATCCTGGCCGATCAGCAGACGTCCGATCTGGGCGACGATCGGCGTCACGACTTCGGGGTCGGAATAGCCGTAGAGCCCTTCGAGCCCGCTCTTCGTGCGGATCCGGACGTAGTGGTGCGTCCGTGTCTGGCGGACTGGCGTCGCGCCGGGGTTGTCGCGATACGGCGCCGGCCGCCGCGCGTCGTAGACGTGGAGCGGTGTCGCCTGCCACTGGCGATCGACGCCGGGCACGACTTCCACGGGCCCGCTGATCCGCAGGACCTCGACGGCCTCGATCGTGCGGCCGGCGCGATCGGCGTCGGTCGTCTGTGCGAGGAAGGCCTCGACGGGTGCCGGAACGAACGTGGCCGGGAGCAGCGATGCCGCGGGCACGCCCCGCGCCAGGAGGGACAAGACGTCGCGCCGGCGGCGACCGAGAGCGGACAGGGACCGGGAACCCATTCGCGAACCCCCTCGGAAAGGGTTCAATATGACCCACGTCGGATCGATACACAACGCGCCCGACACGCGGTCGGGTCAGACGAACGGCTGCTGCTGGACTCGTGACTGCCGGCCGGTCCGACCTGTGGGGCTTGCGTCGGAGGCGGAACTGACGGACCATCCGGCGTCTTTGCCCGTTGGTCCAGTCGCCGAGTCCCCCAGCCGCCCATTCGCCCACTCGCCAGTGCCCCGGAGGTTCGTATGAGCTCGCACAAAACGCCCCTGTCCATGCCGCTTGTCGTGCTGACTGCCGTGCTCGGGGTCGCCACGGTTGCCGCCGCCGTCGTCGTCGGTGCGGGCCAGGCCCAGTCGCCGCCTCCGCCCGCCAAGCCCGTCACCGGCTACGACGATACGCCGCGGCACCCGGATGGCAAGTGGCGCGTCCACGATGGAACGCGGCCGGTCCCGCGGGTCGTCTCACCGGGCACCGCCAGTACTCCTGACGCGCCAGGCAAGCCGCCCGCCGATGCCGTCGTCCTCATCGGACCGGGCAGCGATCTCTCGAAGTGGCGCATGAAGAACGACGGCGCTCCCGCGAACTGGAAGATGGACAACGGCGTGCTCGAGTCGGGCAAGCAATACCTCCAGACCCGCGACGAGTTCACCGACTTCCAGTTGCACGTCGAGTTCGCGACTCCAAAGGTGGTGAAGGGCGACTCGCAGGGTCGCGGGAACAGCGGTGTCTTCCTGCTCGGCCGGTTCGAGGTGCAGGTCCTCGACAGCTACGAGAACCCGACCTACCCCGACGGCCAGGCGGCCGCCATGTACGGCCAGTATCCGCCCCTCGTGAACGCGTCGAGAGGACCCGGCGAATGGCAGACCTACGACATCGTCTTCACCGCGCCGCGCTTCAAGGACAACACCCTCGAGAAGCCCGCGATCGTGACCGTGCTGCACAACGGCGTGGTCGTGCACAACGCCACGGCGTATCTCGGGCCTACCGCTCACAAGAAAGTGGATGCCTACACCCCCGCCAGCGCCAAAGGGCCCATCGAGCTGCAGGACCACGGAAATCCCGTCCACTTCCGCAACATCTGGCTGCGTCCGTTGAAGCCCTACGATCAGTAACCTGACGGCTCAGTTCATCGGCACATGCCACGTGCGGATGCGTCGCGTCCGGGCCGGCGCGGGTTCCTGGCGGGGCTCGGCGCCGCGGCGGTGAGCGCCGGCTGCCGCGCCGGCGGCGACCGCGACACGCTGGTCCTGCGGCTCTCGCACTCGATGGCCGCCGGACCGACGTCGCTGCATGTCTTCGCGTCCCGGTTCGCGGAGCTGGCGGAAGCGGCGACGGATGGTCGCGTCAAGGTCCGCCTCTTCGGCTCGGGCACGCTCGGCCAGGAGCGCGAGATCGTCCAGCAACTCCAGGAGGGGCTCGTGGACTTCATGGTCTCGGGCTCGGCCATCTGGGGCAGCGTCGCGCCGCGCGTCCAGTTGCTGGATTTTCCGTTCCTCTGGAACGACTGGGCGCACGTGCATCGCCACGTGGACGGCCGCCTGGGGATCGAGCTGGCCGACTATCTCGCGCAGCGCGTGCGCATGCGGCCACTTGCCTGGGGAGATTCCTTCGGGTTCCGGCAGCTCGTCACCCGCTCACGTGACATCACCGAGCCCGCCCACCTCGCCGGGCTCAAGATCCGCACGATCCAGTCGTCCATCTATGTGAAGACCGTCGAGCTCATGGGCGCCAGCCCGACGCCCATGGCGTTCGGCGAGGTCTACACGTCGCTGCAGACCGGGGTCATCGACGGCTACGAGCACGACGCGAGCACGACGCTGCAGCAGCGCTTCTACGAGGTCGCGCGCGTGATGACGCGGACGCGCCACATCGCCGGGATTCTCGGCCTCTGGGGCTCGACGCTCACGCTCGAGCGGCTGCCCGCCGATCTTCGCGGCATCCTCGAGCGGGCGGCACGCGAGGCGGCGGCGTACCAGCGAAGTGTTGGTCCGACCGAGGAGGCTGCCGCTGCCACCGAGCTCGCCAGGCAGGGCATGACAATCCGGGAGTTCGACAGCTCGCCGTTCGGCCGGCGCGCCGAGGCGCTCTGGCACGCGGAGGCCAGGGCGCTCGGCGTGACGTCCTGGCTCGAGGCTGTCCGGGCGTGAACCGCCACACGCACACCGCGGGGCCGGGCAGTCGTCTCGATCGCTGGCTGCTCGCGTTCACCGCGGTCCTCGTCTTCGCGCAGGCCGCAGTGGTCGGCATCCAGGTCGTCGCCCGGCACCTGCTCCATCGGCCGTTTCCATGGACCGAGGAGATCGCGCGCGTGCTCCTCGTCTGGCTCATGTGCGTGGGCGGTGTGCTCGCACTGAGGCAGGGGGACCATCCGCGAGTGACCGCCGTCCTCCGGTTGCTTCCCGCGGCGCGCCGTCTCGCCGTCGATCGCGGTCTGCGGCTCGTGCTGATCGGACTCTTCCTGTCCCTGCTCCTCCCCTCGTGGCGGCTCACCCTCGCGAGCGTCCAGGAGCAGCTGCCAGCCAGTGGCTTGTCCGGCGCCGTCGTGACGGTCGTCCTGCCGCTGGCGCTGGTGCTGATGACGCTGGTCCTCATGGCGCAAGTTGCACGTGACGGCTGGCATGCCTGGCGCGATCGCTCGTCGGTCCTCTGGGCGCTGGGCGCTGCCGGGGCGACCGTGGCGTCGGTCGGCATCCCGATCCTCGTCGACGCGCCGCCGCTTGCCGTGCTCGTCTTCGGGTTCCTCACCACCGCCGCGCTCGGCGTCCCGCTGGCCTTCACGCTCATCCTCACCTCGTTCACCTATCTGCTGGGGATCGGCGGCATTGGCCTGATCATCCTGCCGATCAAGCTGCTCGGCGGCGTCGACTCGTTCGTGCTGCTCGCCATCCCGCTGTTCGTCCTCGGCGGCGCCCTGATGGAGTCGGCGGGCATCTCGCAGCGCATCGTCGACCTGGCCATGGCCATCGTCGGCCGCATTCGCGGCGGGCTGGCGATGGTGGTCGTCGTCGCGGAGGTGTTCTTCTCGGGGATCTCGGGATCGACGGCGGCCGACGTCTCGGCGATCAGCTCCCTGCTCGTGCCGTCGATGAAGAAGGCTGGCTATTCGGGCCCGGAGTCGGTGAGTGTCGTGGCCGCAGCGTCGGCGATGGGCATACTGGTGCCACCGTGCCTCACCATGGTGGTGCTCGGGTCGCTCGTCAACCTCTCGATCGCGACGCTGTTTCTCGCGGGATTCCTCCCGGCATTCCTGCTGGCGGCCGTTCTCCTCGTCCTCATTGCGATCCGCGCCCGGCGGCGACAGTGGCCGATCGCCGAGCCGTCGTCGCAGGCCGACCTGGGGCGGGCGCTCCGGCGGGCGATTGTGCCGCTCGGCCTGCCGGTCCTGCTGTTCGGCGGCATCTTCTCCGGCGCGACGACGGTCACCGAGGCGGCGCTGCTCGCCGTCGTCTATGCGCTCGTCGTCGAGCTCTGGACGGGCGAGGTGCGTCCGCGCGAAGCGATTGACCGGTTTGCGAGGAGCGGTATGGTGACGGCGACGACGCTCTGGGTGCTGGCTGCCGCATCGGCGTTCGCGTGGGTGCTCGTGCGCGAGTGGGTGCCACAGGCGCTCGGTGAATGGATTGGCGGTGTCGGAGCCGGGCCCGTCGGCTTCATGGCGCTGACGGTCGTCGTCTTCGTGCTGATTGGCGCCCTGCTCGAGGGTCTGCCGGCGCTGCTCATCTTCGGGCCGATTCTCTATCCGATCAGCCGAACCGTCGGCCTCGATCCGGTGCACTACGGCATCGTGATCGTCGCCTCGATGGGCATTGCGTTCTTCCTGCCGCCGGTCGGCGTCGGGTTGACGATTGCGGCCGGCATCGGCGGTGCGGACATCGACGAGGTGAGCCGCGCGTACGTGCCGTATCTCATCGCGCTGCTGATCGGACTCGTGCTCATCGCGGCGTTCCCCTGGCTGACGCTGATCCTGCCGCGGCTGGTGCTGGGCTACGGCGGATGATGCGCGTGCGTACGTCGATGCAGCAGGAAGGAGGCCACCATCCTGCGGAGGCCCGGAGACACCTCGGGAATGAGCAGGGGCTTGACGACAGCAGGACCGCAGGGCTACACCTCTACGCCATGAACATCAACCGCGTCGCCGTCCTCGTCGTGTCCGCTACGCTGACCGCCTTCGCAGAGGAACCCAAGCTGCCTGCAATCGGGGCGGCGATGCAGGAAATGGTCGCGAAGAACGAGATTGCCGGCGCCGTGACCGCCGTCGTCTCGCGCGATCGCGTGCTGCACCTCGAAGCCACCGGGTTGGCCGATGTCGCGGCCAGGCGGGCGATGACGCCGGACGCCCTGTTCTGGATTGCCTCGATGACCAAGCCGGTCACCGGCGTCGCCGTGCTCATGCTGCAGGACGAAGGCAAGCTGTCGGTCAGCGACCCGGTCGCGAAGCATCTGCCCGAGTTCGCGGGCCTGAAGACGCCATCGGGGAAGCCAGCCAATCTCACGATCACGCAGATCCTCACGCACACGTCGGGCCTCGGCGAGGCGCCCGGCCCGGCGGCGCGACAGGCCAGGACGCTGAGCGACCTGGTGCCGCTCTGGCTCGCCGCGCCGATGCAGTACGAGCCCGGCGAGCGCTGGAAGTACACGCAGAGCGGCATCAACGCCGGCGCGCGCATCGTCGAAGTGGTGAGCGGCATGACCTTCGACGCCTTCGTGCAGAAGCGGATCTTCGATCCGCTGGCGATGAAGGACACGACCTTCTATCCGACCGACGCGCAACGGACACGGCTGGCGACGGCGTATGCGAAGAACCAGCAGACCGGGACGCTCGAGGCGGTGCCGCCGCGCGCCGAGTTCGGTCAGCGCGACCGGCCGCCGCAGGGCAACGGCGGTCTGTACTCGACAGCGCCCGACTACCTGCGCTTCTGTCAGATGCTGCTCAATGGCGGCACCTTCGAAGGCCGCCGGTACCTCAGTGCGGCGGCGATGGCATTCCTCACGACGCCGCAGACCGGTGATCTGCCGACCGGTTTCTTCCAGGCCGACACCTACGGCAACCACGGCGCGAACTACGGCTGGGGCATTACGACCTCGATCCTGCGCACGCCGCATGACGGCGCCGCGGCGATGCTGTCGCCCGGCACATACGGACATGGCGGGGCCTGGGGGACCCAGGCCTGGATCGATCCGGTGAAGGGCGTCGCCTACATCCTGATGGTGCAGCGGTCGAACCTTCCGAACAGCGACGCCAGCGACGTGCGCCGCGCCTTCCAGGACGCAGCCGCAAAGGGTCTGTCCAAGAGCTGAGCGGCAGTCTGCGACATCTCTCCGTCGGACACAGTCACTCACCAGACAACCCTGCCGCCAATCATGATCGCTCCACGCGTGGAGGACCTCCATTCGTATTGCCAGGGCAGATTGACATCGGACTCGCTCGTGTGTTCTCCGCGGCGCAAGAAGTAGCCGCGCACGGCGGTTGCGATCTCGAAGTGGCGGGCGACCCGGACGGGGATGTCCAGCCCTACGACAAACGCTGGTGCCCGCTCATCGAGGAACACGCCGTCCGTGTTCTCACAACGGTTCTGGGCGGGGACGCACGCCCCAGTCGCGTGATGCTGGAGCAGGATCCCTCCTCCTCCGATGGCGTCGACAGCCCAGCGGTTCACACCTCCGAGCCTGGCGCGAAGCACGGCGAGCAGGACGCGCTCATCCTGTCGTCCCGCTATCTGCGCCCTGCCTGAGCCGACAGTCGTAAACGCCTTGGCGGGTGACGGCTGTGAGTACTCGACGCCGATGCCGACCCGTCCGGAGACCGCCACGCCGGCTTCCGCCAGCCATGTGGTGGCCCAGCCTTCCTCGTAGAGCCGCATCCGGGAAGCGGCGTCGTTCGTGGCAGGCCCGATGCCGATCCCCGCGAATACCGACGGCAGCGGCCGCGTCGCCGAGTCAGCGGACTGCGCGGCCGCGGGGATGACGCCCGTCGACAGCACCAGAATCGCCAGCGCCGCGGAGGTTCTCACATTCATCCCCAATCGGCTTTGATGCGAGAACGCCGTAGTGCGCTCCCACGTGCACCTGTCGTCAAACACCAGCGTCGGGATCGCAGGTTCACTCGGTATTGACGCGCGATCATCGCCCGCGCCCTCGGGGCTTCGGCCCATTGTACGAGTCGCCGACGCGTATACTTTGGCGATGTCACTGGCCGGTCGCCACCCGCCGTTGTTCGTCGCGGGGATCGGAGCCTCTGCCGGGGGACTCGAAGCTCTGATCGAGCTGCTCGGCGCGCTTCCGGCCACTGGCATGGCCTTCATCGTCGTCCAGCATCTGGATCCCACACACGAGAGCCTGCTCTCCGAGATTCTCGCGAAGAAGGTCGCGATTCCCGTGTCCGTGGCGGTCGCGGGCGAGGCGCTGGTGTCCGACCATGTCTATGTCATCCCGGCGGATGCGATCCTCACGGTGCACGATGGGGTCATCGACCTGAAACGGCGGACGAGTACCGCTGAACGGCCTTTTCCGGTAGATGTCCTCTTCTCGTCGCTCGCGGTGGCGTATGCCGATCGCGCGATTGGTGTCGTGCTGTCTGGTGCCGATTCGGATGGCTCTCGTGGGATCCGCGAGATCAAGCACGCGGGGGGCTACACCTTCGCGCAGCGACCCGAATCATCGCGCTTCCCGACCATGCCCCGGCACGCCATCGAAACCGGCTGTGTGGATCAGGTGTTGCGCCCGAGCCAGATCGCCGGCGAGGTCGCGCGTCTCGGCCGTCGGTTCCGAACGGTGGATCCGAAGTCCGGATTGGGATCGAAGGGCACACTCGACGTCGGCACCGATGACGAGGGCGCGCGACTGGCACCTGTTTTCCGGCAACTTCGCTCGGCTCACGGTGTGGATTTCACTCACTACAAGCGAACCACGATCACGCGACGCCTCGGGCGGCGAATGCTGCTGCAACGGATCGAGAGTCTCGACGAGTACGCGGCGTTGATGGACCGCGATCCTGGCGAGGTCGCGGCGCTGTACCAGGACCTATTGATCCGGGTGACCGAGTTCTTTCGTGATCCGGCTTCGTTCGACGCGCTGGAACAGTACGTTTTCCCCGCGATGAGCGAAGGTCGGTCGACGAAGCAGCCGATCCGGATCTGGGTTCCCGGTTGCGCGACCGGCGAGGAGGTCTACTCCATCGCAATCGCGCTTCTCGAATATCTCGGTGATCGACTGCCGACGCTGAAGATCCAGATTTTCGGGACGGATGTCAGTGACGCGGCGCTCCAGAAGGCGCGCGCGGGCGTGTATCCTCTCAATGTCCTGCACGAAGTCTCGGCGGAACGCCTCGAGCGCTTCTTCGTCAGGCAGGACAGCGAGTACCGCATCACGAAGGAGGTTCGCGACCTGTGTCTGTTCGCCCGTCAGGATGTGACGCGCGACCCGCCGTTCTCGCGATTGGACCTGGTCAGCTGCCGCAATCTCCTCATCTATCTGGACGAGGTCGCTCAGCGTCGTGTTCTGCGGACGTTCCACTACGCCCTTCGGCCGCAAGGCATGCTGTTCTTTGGTCCAGCAGAGAGCGTCGCCCTGTCGCCCGAGTTGTTCGAGCAGGCCGAGAGCCGCTCGCGCGTCTTCCGTCGAATGCCGAATACCGGTAAAGGCACGATCGGCGATCAGGCACCCGAATCGGGTGCGCGAGCGCCCGAGCCAGAGGGCAGCGACGCACCGCTTCACGGCGAGGAAGACTCGCTGCCGCGTGAAGCGGACCGTCTGCTGCTGGCGCGCTTTGCGCCGGCGTGCGTGCTGGTCAACCAGGCCCTCACCATCCTGCAGTTCCGCGGCCAGACCGGCTTCTATCTCGAACCCGCCGGCGGCCCGCCAAGCTTCGACCTGCGCCGCGTCATTCGCCCGGAACTGCTCGTCCAGATCCTCCCTGCGATCGGGGAGACCAGCCAAACCGGCGTCGCATCCCGCCGCGAGGCGCGGCTCGGTGAGCGTGACATCAGCATCGAGGTCATCCCGCTGGCGAGCTCGACCGGGCAGTCGTGGCTGATCCTGTTCGACGACCGGTCACGCCCGGCAGTGGATCGGAGTGCGCTCGCCGCCGCCGACACGCTGACTGAATCCGAGAAGGACCGACGCCTCGCCCAACTGGAACGTGAGATCGCTGGGCTGCGCGACTACATGCGAGCGGCGATCGAGGCTCACGGAGCAGTTCAGGAGGAGCTCCGATCGGCGCACGAGGAGATGTTGTCCGCCAACGAGGAGTTCCAGAGCACGAACGAGGAGCTCGAGACCTCGAAGGAGGAACTGCAGTCGACCAACGAGGAGCTCACGACGACCATCGACGAGCTGCGGAGCCGGAACCAGGAGCTCGCAGACGTGAATGTGGAGCTGGACGCCGCGCGCCGCCTCTCCGATGCCGCACGTTCCTATGCAGACATCATCATCGAGACAGTCCGCGAGCCGCTGGCGGTGCTTGACGGAGCACTGCGAATACTGAGGGTCAATCCGGCATTCTCAGCGAACCTGCAGGTCCCCCGTCAGGAGATTGAAGGCCGTTACCTCCGCGACGTGGGCGATGGCCGGTGGAACATTCCGGCCTTGCACGAGAAATTGCGCGCGCTTCTGACCAACGCCCAGCCGTTCGAGGACTGGGAGGTCACGCTGGACCTTGCGCCACAGGGTCGCCGGGTGGTGTCGTTGAGTGCGAGGCGGATCCCCGGCGACGATGACCGTGGCGAGCAGGTGTTGCTCGCGCTCGAAGACGTCACCGCTCGCGCGAGCATGACGGCGGGGCTCCTCGCCAGCGACGAGCGGAAGGATCAGTTCATCGCCATGCTGGGGCATGAGCTGCGACACCCGCTCACGCCGATCACCCACGCGGTCTACCTGTTGCGGCAGGGCAACCCGGATCCGGCAGCCCTCGAACTGCTCGAGACGATCGATACACAGACGCAGACGCTCTTGCGATTCGTGAACGAGCTCCTGGACCTGGCGCGCATCAGGCACGGGATGATCGAGATTCGGACGGAACGTCTGGATTTCGTCGCGGTGGCACGGGCAGCCGTTCAAGCGCTCCAGCCATCCATCGAGGAGCGACGGCACGTGCTGTCGCTCGTCGTCCCTGCGGCCCCGATCTACGTCAAAGGGGATTCGGGCCGATTGCGTCAGGTCGTCACCAACTTGGTGGAGAATGCCGCGAAGTACACAGAGCCGGGCGGCCGGATCACCGTCACGCTCGAGCAGCGCGGCGACGAAGCGACGCTGTGCGTGCGCGACAGCGGCATCGGCATTGCCGCCGAGAATCTGGAGCGAATCTTCGAGCCGTTCACGCAATCACATCGACCGCTGGCACACCCCTCGAGCGGATTGGGCATTGGACTCAGCGTCGTGCGGCGAATACTGGAACTGCATGGTGGTCATGTCGAGGTCACCAGCGGCGGCGTCGACGCGGGAAGCGAGTTCGTCGTCTCACTGCCGCTGTCGGCTGCAGACACGCCAGACGATGCGGTGGCGCGGCACCGTGTGAGAACGTCGACGCCGCTCGTGAAGCTGCGCGCCCGGAGAGTGATGATCGTTGACGATCACGAAGAGATCAGGGCCTCGGTCTCGCGTCTGATCCGCGTCTGGGGGCATGACGTCGCCGTCGCCGGCGACGGCCAGAGTGCGCTCGCGCTCGCGGAGACGTTCCAGCCCGAGTGCGCCATCGTCGACCTCTCATTGCCTGGGATAAATGGGATCGACCTGGCTCGTGGTCTGCGTCAGCGGTTTCCTCCGGCGCAGCTCCAGCTGGTCGCTCTCACCGGCTACGAGGACCAGGACATTCGCGACGCGTGCCTCGCCGCAGGTTTCGATGCGTATCTGGTCAAGCCAGGAGAAATCGCCGTGTTGGAGAAACTGCTGGGAGGCGACCGCGGGGATTCCGATGCAGCGCCACACCGGCACCACGCGTCCACTCAACCCACCGACGAAACTCGCAGGAGTCACTGACAGAAGAACTCTTCGGAGAGTTGGCTTGCCAGCCGCAGCCCGAAGGGCGGAGGTTGGTACCGGTACGGCGATTCGAACCCCTGTCCCGATTCCCGGTTGGCTGGTTGCCGCTCGGGGTCGCCCGGCCCGGTGAGCTCGATGCTCTATTCCTCCCGGAGCGCGGTCATCGGGTCAATCCTCGCAGCCCGGCGAGCGGGTATCCAGGCGGCAAGGAGAGCGACCGCGAGCAGCGTCAACAGTGAGAGAGCCGCAGTTGGAGGATCAAAGGGCTCGAGTTTGAACAGCGCAGTTTTCAGCATGCGCGCCACCGCGTAGGCGCACGGCAGGCCGATGAGAATCCCGGTGCCAACCATCCACAGTGAATCGCGCAGCACCATCCGAATCACATCGCGCGCCGCGGCACCCAATGCCATTCGCACCCCGATTTCATTGGTTCGACGGCCGACAGCGTAGGCGAGCAGGCCACCGAGGCCAATCGCCGCAAGAGTCAACGCGACCAAACCAAAAGCACCCGACAGGAAACCCAACAGCCTCTCGGTTCTGAGCAACCGGTCGATCAGTGCCGTCTGGGTGTGGAACTCAGTCAACGGAACGGCCGGATCGACAGTGGCAATGGCCCTTCGGACGCCTTCCGTCAGGCGTCCAGATTCCACGGTTGCGCGAATGGCCAGGTGAATCGGCCCCCGGAGATCTCCCGACAAATACGGTTCGTAGATGGTTGGATGGGCGCTGCCTCGCAGCGTGTTATAGCTGCTGTTCGGCACAACTCCGACGATTTCTCGCGAGTTGTTCTCTTTCCCATACCCGAAGCGGCGCCCTACTGGATTCTGGTTTCGGAAGAACCGCCGTGCGAACAGCTCGTCGACGACGACAGCGTCCGTATTCGGGCGAATGTCCCGCCGTTCAATGGCCCTGCCGGCCATGAGAGGAATGCGCAATGTGTCAAAAAATCCGTCTCCCACGCGATTCACATTGACGGCCTGTGCCTCGCTCACAACGCCCCTCTCGAAGGCCGATGGACTTCCGGGAATGTTCACGCGCGATCTGTTTCCACCACCCTGCAGCGGGCGCACTTGAACCGTACTGATTCGCAGCACTCCGGGCAGCCGGGCGAGTTCTTCCTGCACTCGCTCGATATACGGCCCCACCCGCTCAGCCGAATATCCCGCCTGCCAGGGATTCACCGACGCGTAGGCCAGGTTCTCCCGGTCGAAACCGACATCTATCCAATTCAAGTTCTGAAGCGTTCGGCCCAGAAGTCCTGCCGCCACCAAAGCGGTCAGGCACAGCGCAATCTGGATCGAAACGAGGAGCCGCGGCAGGCGAAATCGCCCACCGATCACCGATCGCGCCTGCGCTTTCAGCGTGTCGGTGACATCGGCGCGCGCGGCCCGCACGGCCGGCGCAAGGCCAAAGAGGAAAGCGGTCAGGATTGAGAGGCCGCTTGTGTATGCCAGCACCCGCGGGTCGAGATGGAGATCGAATGCGCTGCTCGCATCGCGGCCGGTTTGAAACAGAAGGTGCACAGACCTCGCAAACAGGTAACCCAATCCGAGTCCGGCGCCGCCTCCCAGCAGCGCCAATATTCCACTCTCGATGAGATGCTGCCGGAACAGCCGTGTTCGTGCGGCTCCCAAAGCCAGGCGCACGGCAGATTCGCGCTGTCTCCCCACCGAACGCGACAGCAGCAGATTCGCCACGTTCGCACAGACGATCAACAGCAGCACTCCAACCAGCAGCATCAGAATCAACAACGCCTTAGCATCCGTCGGGTTCAGCGCGTCAAAGCCGCGCCGCCCCGGCAGCGTGATCAGCTCGGGAATCCTGTCGGGTTCGATGCTCTTGCCTTCAGGAACATAGAGGTGTCGGAACAGACCCGCTATTTGTGCTCTCGCCGCCGTCTCCGGCACGTCCCGTTTCAGCCGACCGACCTGGCGGACCCACCAGTCACTGTCATCTTCGGCGCGCGGGGCGCCGTCGTCCTGTCCGGGCCGCAAGGCCACTCGGGCAGCGAGCGGCGCGTACACGTCGGTCCACTGGCCAGCCCTGAGACCAAAGAAGCGGGGCGGAGCGACCCCAACGATGCGAACCGGCACATTGTTGATGCGGACGTTGCGGTCCAGCGCGTCGCTGCCGCCTCCAAAACGGCGCATCCAGAACCGATGGCTCACCACCACGACGGGTTCCTGGCCGACGCGGTCTTCTTCGGCGCGAAATGGCCGTCCGATGACGGGCGGCACACCCAGGCCCTGGAAGAAATTGCCGCTGACATACTGCAGGCTCACCTGCTCGGCGGCAGAGGCCTCGACGGCAATCGCGACGGAATCGGCATCCGCAATCCCGATCAGCGGCTCGAAGGCCGTCTGTTCACGAGCAAGGTGCCGATAGAGATTCGCACCGACCGAAGAGACCTGAACGCGCCCGTTCGAGATTTGATTGAAATCGCCGTTGATGTTGTTCACGCCGTCGGGGAACCCTGCGTTCGTCCATTCGACGATACGCAACGAGTCCGGATCCTTCACCGGCAACGGTTTCAGGATGGCCGCATCGACGAGGCTGAAGATCGCCGCGTTGGTACCCACGCCGATGCTCAGCGAGAGCACCACCGCCAGCACCAGCGCGGGCGACTTGCGCAACTGGCGGATTGCATACCGGACGTCGCGCAGCACCGACTCCGGCCACTCGATGATTCCCACAGCCCTCGTCTCCTCGCCGATTCGAGTCACGTTGCCCAGCTTACATCCGCCCTTTCCACTGCGAAGGACTTCGTACGATGTCTGCCGGATATGAGACGAAATCGCGACCCCGTGGTTATAGTAGGGCCGCGCCGGAGGATCTTCAACCCCGGAAGTCACTGACAGCTTGCGGGATGGAGAGTTGGCTTGCCAACCGTCGCTCGCTGCGAGCGCATGGGCAGCCCACCTTCGCTCGCCCGAATTCACCGCGAGCTTCGGTGGGCAACGTTCCGGTGAGTGATGAGCGAAGGTTGGTACCGGTACGGGCTGACCTTCCGGCCGTGGCGGTCGTTGCGGCCCGGTTTCGTGCGCAGAGTTTCAAGTGCTGGTCGGGCCCCTGCTTCGGAAGCGAACGCCAGTCGTGATCACTTGATCGCGACGATCACGAAGTCGACGGGCTTGCCCGCGTTCTTCGACTCGTGCTTGACGTTGCGGCCGATGAAGGCCACGTCTCCCTTCTTCCACTTGTTCGTCGTCTTGCCGTCGACGGTCAGACTGAAGCTCCGGCATCGCCCAGCGCGACGATCCACCGATTGTAGTCGTGCGTCGTCCCTGCCGGCTCGCTGAACCCGGTGTCCGGCCGTCGCGCGATCGCGTCTGCCTTTGGGTGCTCGACTGAGGCGGGTCGACTGGGATGCCCGGTCGACTCGCAGGGGAGGAGCGGCGGTTGGCGGCGCGTTGCCCTTCAGCTTGACGAAGATGAAGTCCACGGGCGTTGTCCCGGGGTTGTCGCCCTCGTGCGTTTGAGCCGGAATGAAGATCGCGGCTGGCGCTTTCGCTCCCTCCGGCCCCGCGGACTTCACTCAATGGATCGACGATGCTCGTCGGGGTGCCCATGCATCGGCACCTTCTCGCCAGGACCAACCACGACGTGGAACACGCGGGTCCGCTCGTTGTCGATGAGCACTTGATAGTGTTTGGCGTCGACCTGGGCGGGATCGGGAAGCGCGTGCGCCGGATGTCGTGGCCAGGACCAGTGCCGCAGGCGAGCGATACATTTCTCATGGGCGACCTCTCCGAACACCGATGACCAGGGACCGGCCGGACGATTGGCATCCACGTCCTCCCGCGACCGGCCCGCCGGCGCCGTTGGCCGGCGGGCAGCGAGTCGGCGGGATTCTCAATGCTAACACCGGTCAGCCAAGTAGCTTTCCGCGATTCGTTTCTCGACGGCTCCACGTCTGATGATGAACTCCGGCGTCGGAGGGCGAGACCGACGCGGGTGACGTTCGCGCCGAACGATGATCCTGTGAATCCCCCACGCTGAGCGGCGGAAGCAGCAGGAAGTATCCGTCGGCGACCGCGTTGGACTGCCTTCCTGGCCGCAGGCCCAGGATGTTCTTCGCCGTCAGAGGGCCATGGCGCCAGCGCGCCTTGGCGACATCGCGCTGCCCAGTTGGGTCCGCCAGTGCGGCGCTCTCGCCGGATGGCCGGTGGCTGGCGTACATCACCAACACCACGGGCAGGGCCGAATTGTGGGTGCGACGCTACCCGACCCTTGACGCCGCCGTACGCAATTCACCGAATGGCGCCGCCGAACCGGCCTGGGCCAAAAACGGCCGGGAGCTTTTCTATCTCGAAGACGACAAGCTGATGAGCGTTCGCGTCGGTCCTGACACGAGGGCGCGGTTTGCGTACCGGGCGCTGGTGATGCTGGTGGAGAAGTCGTTCATGCAAGCGCCGCAACCGCCGTCGTTCGACGTGGCGGCTGACGGCCGGCTGCTGATGCTGTGGCCTAGTGCCGGCCGGACCGTCGGCGCCCATCGAGGTGATCGTCAACTGGCGGGATCACGTCGCCAGGCGGGCCTCGCCATAGACGCGCGGCCTTGTTCAGTAGTTGCCTGCGCAGGCGTAGGCGGATGCAGCTCCTTCACACGGTTCGTGCGGGCCACCGCTATCACGACGGCAATGCCGCTCGCGCGCAAGTTCTGTTGGAGCGGGAGGCTCCGATCGACGGTGAAAAGCGCCTCGAAGTGCATTGCCGAACTCGAAGTCGCCCGCAAAACAGGCTATGGAGACTTCGCTCCTCGACTATCGGGCGAACGTGCTCGTCCAGGGCCGCGGCAAACCGGCCGCTGTCGTCGGTTAGCGCGGTATGGCCGGCACCGTCGAGAACGACGAAGCGTTTGTACGGAGCTTCGATTAGGTCGAAATATGAACGTGCCAACTCAACCGGCGTGCCGTAGTCCTCACCACCTTGAATGATGATGACGGGCACCGCGAAACTCCGGCCCCTCGTCCGCAGATCGATCGCTCCGAGATCAAATTGCTCGTCGCTCGCTAGAAATCCATCAAAGTAATTTCGAACGTCGGTAAGTGAATAGCGGGGAGCAAGGAGCAGGGCAAAGACACGATTCGCGGTGCCGGATGACTGGCCGGTGAGAGTCGCGGCCCACTCATTCTGTGTCCGCGTATCTGCAATCCGCCCATGGGGCGGCGGACCGATCGCCTCCAAGGCCGCGATCGCGTCCTGACGGTTCTCCGAGCGTGCTTTCCCGAGCAATCGCGAATAGGCGATTCTTTGTCCGTCGTTTTTGTGGACGAACAACCCCGTGCCGACATATGCGCTAAACATGTGCGGTCGCTCACGCACCATCTCGAGCCCGACGACGCTGCCCCAAGAGATACCCAGCAGGACGGCGGTTTCTTTTTGAAGCCGTTTGAGAACGAGCTCGGCGACCCCGATGCCATCCGTGCTGATATCCGCAATCGTCGTACCGGGGGAATCTTCCTATCGGCGCGCGAAAAAGTCTTGCCGGCCCCCCGCTGATCCCATTGGACGACGGTCCATTCCCTTTCGTACGGCAGGAACGATGCCGGAAATGGTGACAGTGCGCTGCCTGGGCCACCATGGACGATGAACAAGACTGGGTTGTCGCGGTTGCGACTACGGATCGTGATCCACTGTTCAGTGCCGGCCACAGTGACGAACATGGCCTCATCGATGCCGTTGGGTGAGCTGATTGTGAGCTGCTTCTCGTTCCGGTACTGGCGCCACGCCGCGATAGCCAAACGCAACGGTCACTACTGAAACCAGGAAAATGACGAACCAGATGAGAGTCTTTTTGGCCAGCCTTCTCATCGACACCCCCAGCTTGCTATCTGTCGCCAGAATAGATCCGAACGGTCGACGTCCCTCTTGCCTGGCGTCGTTCTCGACGCTCGGCGCGGATACGCTACACCGTCTTGGCGTCGTCCGGCAAAACTCAGCCGCGGCGTGGGAGACCGCGGTTGTTTTTCGGCACCGGCGGGCTGAGTTGACGCGGCGAGCTCCCAGCCGATCCGATCACGGTACGGCCGCTCCTCCGCAAGCTTCTTCCACAGCGCGTGCAGATTGCGGCTGCTGTCGTCGATGGCCGCGAAGGCTTTCGTATCGAGGGAACTGGCAGCGTCGAAGCGGGACCGCCGGGGGTGGAATAGCGGAAGCTGGTACCGGTACGGGGATTCGAACCCCGGTCCCGTGGCTGAGAACCACGTGTCCTGACCCCTAGACGATACCGGCACGCGGGGCACGAACTTCAATCTTACGGGCTCACGCACCGCGGTCAAGGGTTCGACGAGCGCCTTCGAGGCCGGGCACTCCGGCCGACAGGCTCCGGTATGATGCCGCGCATGCGGAGGTTGCTGGCCCTCGTCGTGCTCCTGGCGCTCATGGCCGGCGGCGTCTGGTTCGCGGCCGGCCGGGCGGCCGGGCCGGCGATTGCGATTGCCAAACCCGGAGCTCGTCGGCCAGGCCGGCGACCTCGACGTCGTCGTCGACGCGCCCGGCGCCGACCTCACACGCGCTGGACGTGGCCCTCGAGCAGGACGGCGCGCGCATCCCGCTCTTCAGCCTGCCCGGCGACGACGCCGACCGAAGCTGACGCCGGAACGCGGACCGCGTCCGCCTCACGCGCGCCATCGGCAAGACGAGCCTGTCCCGCAGCTCAAGCCGGGCAAGGCGCGCATCGTCGTCATCGCGACGCGGCCGGTGCTGTTCGGCTATCGCGAGGTCTCGTCGTCCGCCGCGCAGGATTCGAGGTCGGCTCACGCCGCCGCGCGTCGGCGTGGTCTCGCTGCACCACTTCATCAACCACGGCGGATCGGAGATGGTCGTCTACCGCGTGAAGCCGGCCGACGTCGAGTCGGGCGTGCGCGTCGGCGATCATGCGTGTATCCGGGCTACCCGGCCGCGGGCGCCGGCGTGGCCGGCGCCGATCCGGCGCTCAAGGTGGCGTTCTTCGCGCCTGCTACGACCAGGACCTCAACGCGCCCATCAGCGTGTTCGCGCGCGACGAGGCCGGCAACGAGGCGCGGGCGACCTTCGACTTCAAGGTGATCCCGAAGGCATTCCGCAAGAGCCGCATCGCGCTCGACGACGCGTTCCTCGCGCGGGTGGTGCCGGCGATCCTCGAGAACACGCCGGACTTGAAGGTGGACGATCCGTCCGACCTGCTCGCAGTCGTACCTCGCGATCAACCGCGATCTGCGGCAGCAGAACAACGACGACGATCCCGCGCTCGCCGCGAAGACCGCGCCCGAGATTCTCTGGAAGGGGCCCTTCAAGCAGCTGATGAACTCCGCGGTGGAGTCGGGCTTTGCCGATCAGCGCACCTACATCTACAAGGGCAAGGAGGTCGACAAGCAGGTGCACCTCGGGTTCGACCTGGCGTCGACGGCAGCGCGCCCGTGCAGGCGTCGAACGCGGCCGCGTGGTGCTCGCCGAGTTCCTGGGCATCTACGGCAACTGCGTGATCGTCGATCACGGCATGGGGCTGCAGTCGCTCTACGCGCACCTCTCGACCATCGACGTGCAAGTGGGCCAGACCGTCGAGCAGGGACAGACGCTCGGGCGCAGCGGCGCGACCGGACTGGCAGGTGGCGATCACCTGCACTTCACGATGCTGCTCGGCGGCAGGCCGTGACGCCGGTGGACTGGTGGAGCGCGCAGTGGGTCGAGGACCGCGTGCATGCGCAAGCTGCGCGAAGCCGGGCCGCCCCCGCGCCGGCGCCGCTCGCCACGCCGGCGGCATCGCCGGGCCATCGCGATAGTCCGGCCTGGCGGCGTCGCGGTATAATCTCCGACGCTTCGGGGCACCGCCTGCCGCCCGCACGCCCTCCATGCGCACTGCTGCCGCCGTCCTGCCTGCCCGGTCGCGCGCGACGCGATTTCGTCGCGCTCACCAAGCCGCGGCTGAACCTGCTCGTCGTTGCGACGACCGCGGCGGGCTACTACCTCGGCGTCGGCGGCGCGCGTCGACACCGCGCGCCCTGTTCCATGCCGTCGTGGGCACCGCGCTCGTCGCCGGCGGATCGGCGGCCTTCAACCAGCTGCTCGAACGCCGGGTGGACGCGCTGATGGAGCGCACGCGCATCCGGCCCGTGGCCGGCGGGCGGCTGCTGCCTGCGCGAAACGCTGCGTGTTCGCGACGGCGCTCTCGGCGGCTCGGCCTCGTGTGGCTGGCGCTCGGCGACAACCACGCTCGCCGCGGTCGTCGCGGCGGCGACGCTCGTCACCTACGTGCTGCTCTACACGCCGCTCAAGCTGCGGACGTCGTTCGCCACCGTCGTCGGCGCCATGCCCGGCGCGCTGCCGCCGATGATCGGATGGGCGGCGGCGACCGACACGCTCTCGCGCGAAGCGTGGATGCTCTTCGCGATCGTCTTCTGCTGGCAGATGCCGCACTTCCTCGCCATCGCGTGGCTGTTCCGCGAGGACTACGGGCGCGCCGGCTTCCCGATGCTGCCGGTCGTCGAACCGGACGGCCGCAGCACGGCGTATCAGGTCGCGGTCTACGCCTCGGCGCTCGTGCCCGTGAGCCTGGCGCCGAGCGCTCGTCGGCCTGGCCGGGCCGGCCTACTTCCTGGTCGCGCTCGTGCTCGGGCTCGGCTTCCTGTTCTTCGGCCTGCGCTTCGCGACACGCCGCACGCGGCGCGACGCGCGACACGCTGTTCCTCGCCTCGATCGCCTATCTGCCGCTGGTCTGGATCGCGATGATCGCCGACCGCGTCAGGTGATGTCGGTCACCGATCTCCCGGCCGTCAACGCGACGTTGAACGCCGTCGCGACCGTCCTGCTCGTCACCGGCTGGATGTTCATCAAGCGCGGCCGCTGGCAGGCCCATCGCGCCGCGATGCTGGGCGCCCTGGTGGCCTCGGCGCTGTTCCTCATGTCGTACCTCGTCTATCACTACCACGCGGGATCCGTCCGGTTCACGGGGCGGGGAACCATCCGCGTCGTGTACCTCGCCATCCTGTTCACGCACATCGTGCTCGCGGTCGCGATCGTCCCGCTCGTCCTCGTCACGGTGTCGCGGGCCCTCGCACAGCGATTCGACCGCCACCGCCGGATCGCCCGCATCACGCTGCCGCTGTGGCTGTACGTGTCGGTGACCGGCATTGTGGTCTACGTGATGCTCTACCGCCTGTGACGGCGGGTCGAGACGCGCTCACGGCGTGTCGAGATCAGGTACTTCGCGCGCAGCAGACCGCCACCGCGCCTCGTCGGCGGCCCAGCTCGCGGCGACAGCCGCCGGGTCCTCGCCGCTCAGGACGCGTGAGAGCGACGCGCGCGAGCCGACCAGCCTGTCGTCGGGATCGATCTTGTAGTGCTGGGGATGTTGCTGCACGAGCGCGGCGACGATCTCGAGCCCGAGACGCGTCGGGCGCAGCGCCTCCCGGTCGGTGACGATCATGAACACGCCGCCGCACTCCTCCTTGGCGTATTTGCTCGCCGTCGGCGTGAAGCGGACCGGATAGAAGCGGATCCCGGGAATGCTGCCGGGCGTTCAACGCCGCGGCGAGCCGAACGCCGTCCAGCCACGGCGCGCCGATCTGCTCGAACGGCGTGTCCGTGCCGCGGCCCACCGAGAGATTGCTGGCCTCGATCGACCCGATGCCGGGGTAGAGCGTCGCCTGAATCAGGTTCCGCATGTTCGGCGACAGGTTGATCCACGCGAGCCCCGTCTCGTCGAACCAGTCGCTGCGCCGCCAGTGCTGCGCCGGCACGACCGTGAGCGTCGCGTTGATCGATCGCTCGGCGTTGAACAGCCGCGCCAGCTCGCCCATCGTCATCCCGTGCCGCGTCGGCATGCGCATGTAGCCGGTGAATCCAATCCGTTCCTCGTCGAGCAGCGGCCCCTCGATCCGCCAGCCGTTGACCGGGTTCGGCCGGTCGAGCACGACGACCTCGATCTGCCGCTTCGCCGCTTCCTCCATGACGTGCCCCATCGTGCTGATGTAGGTGTAGAACCGCACGCCCACGTCCTGGATGTCGATGACCAGGGTGTCGATGCCGGCCAGCATGGCTTCCGTGTCGGCCGGCGCGTCTCGCCGTACAGCGAGTGGATGACCAGGCCCGGTCTTCTTGTCCTTCGACGAGGGCACCTTGTCGTCGAGGGTGCCGCGGATCCCGTGCTCCGGACTGAAGAGCGCGACGAGCGTCAGAGTTCTTCGCCTGGTGGAACAGGTCGATCGTCGGCGTGCCGTCGGACGCCCGGCCCGTGTGGTTGGTGACCAGTCCGACCTTCCGCCCGCTCAGGCGCGCGAAATTCTCGGCACGCAGCACGTCGATGCCGGTTGCGACGGCGGGCCGCCCGGCCTGCGTGGCTGGCGTCGATGGCACGGGCGGTGAAGGCGGCGGAGGCTGGCGGCTCATCCGGCTCGCAAGCTCGCCCAGGGGAGGCACCTCCGAGAGCGCAGCGGCGACGACGGTGGAGACCTGGGCGCGCAAGCGGCGTCACGTCGCCTTTGCCATCGGGATGCAGCCGGCTCGAGAGAAAGACGACGTAGGCCTGCGTGATCGGGTCGATCCACAGGGACGTTCCGGTGAATCCCGTGTGTCCGAACGAGGCGGCGGGCAGCAGCTCGCCGCGGTTGGCCGAAAAGCTCGAGTCGAGGTCCCACCCGAGAGCGCGGACGTTCCGCTCGCTGGACGGTGTCGAGGGCGCCACCATGCGCGCAATCGTCAACGGTGCGAGCACGCGGGCGTTGCCGGGTGCGGCGCCGAGCAGCATCCGGCTGAATCGGGACAGGTCCTCGGCCGTGGTGAACAAGCCGGCATGGCCGGCGACGCCGCCCATGCGGCGCGCCGTCGGATCGTGGACGATGCCCCGGAGCATCGTCATGTCGGGTCCGGCACAGGGATAGCCGTACGGCGTGCACTTCTCGGTCGGGGCGATGCGCGAGCGGACCGCCTCGGGTGGCGTGAACGTGGTGTCCTTCATGCCCAGCGGCTCGAAAATCCGCGTCCGCGCGAACTCGTCCAGCCCCATGCCGCTCACCGTCGAGACGACGTGGCCCAGGACGAAGAAGTTGATGTCGCTGTAGACGAAGCGCTCGTCGGGCCGCGCGAGCGGCACCTCCTCGACCGCCAGTTCGATGGCGCGCTCGTAGCCGACCCAGTCGAAGGTGAGATCGACGTCCGGTCGCAGTCCGGACGTGTGTGTGAGCAGATGACGGATCGTGATGTCCTGCTTGCCGTAGCGGCCGAAGCCGGGCACGTAGGTGGACACGCGATCGTTCAGCCGGATGCGCCCTTCCTGCACGAGCAGCATGGCGCCGGTCGTGGTCACGACCACCTTGGTCAGCGACGCGGCGTCGAAGATCGTGTCGAGCGTCATCGGCTCGCGCGCCGGTTCGACGGCGCGGGCGCCGAACGCCTGGCGATGCAGGATCCGGTCGCCCTGACCGACGAGGACCACGGCACCGGCAAGCTTGCCCTCCTTCATCGCCTGCTCCACCAGCGCACCGACTCGTGCCCAGTTCGCGTTGGAGGTCTGGGCGTGCGCCGCATGTGCGCCCGTGAGCCACGCGCCCAGCATGACGACCATGACGAGCGCCGAGCGGTTGAGTGCCGTCGGCGCGAGGCTGTCAACGCACCCGGATTTCCCGTCGCGCGCCAGCCCGCCGCCAACCCGCCAACCCGCCGACCCGTCCAGCCCGGTCCGCATGTGGGCTGGATTATACTGAGGCGGTTCCACCAGGATTTTCAGCGATGCCTTCCAACCGTGCCTGCTGGCGCGCCGCGCTCCTGCTGACGCTCGGACTGTGCGACCAGGTATCGGCCCAGGTCGTCAGTGGTCGGATCACGGGCACGATCGTGAACGACGCCGGTCAGCCGGTCTCCGGCGCGGTCGTGATTGCCGACAACAAGCAGGCGACCCCGCCCACCCGGAGTGCGGTGGCCAACCGCGAGGGGCGCTTCGGGCTGATGAGCCTCAAGGCGGGCTTCTGGGTGCTGTTGATCCGGGCCCCCGGCTATGAACCGCTCACGTTCACCGCTCCGGTGACGGCGCGGCCGGCCCCGCCGGTCACGCTCACGCTCGTGTCGATTCCCGGCGGGACCCGGGCCGGCACGTTCGACGGGCTTCGCCCGGCGAGCGTCATCGCCGCGTTGGACAATGCCGACCGGCTCGTGCAGGCACGCAAGTTCGACGAGGCCATCACCATCTATCGAGACCTGCTGGGACAGGCGCCGGCCGTGACGAGTGTCCAGCTCGCGCTCGCGCGTGCCTACCACGCGAAATCGGATCTCGGGCAGGCTCGAGCCGCAGCGGAGAAGCTGCTGGCGTCGGAGCCGGACAACGTCCGCGCCCGTTACGAGCTGGCGCTGATCCTCGAGGACGCCGGCGAGGCGACGGCTGCCGTCCGCGAGCTCGAGCGCATCGTCCGCGACGCGCCCGATTCGGCGGCAGCAGCGTCCGCCCGGGACAAGCTCGCGTCCGGCGCTCGCTCTCCGTCAGACCGCTAATCGCAGGATTCGCTGCTGATAGACAGTCGTGGCGTCCGCCTCTAGTGTGCGGACCCGGGTTGTCGCAATGTCCGCGGCGGCCCTGGGTCCGGCTGAAGCCGGACACTACGTCAAAACTCGCGTCGTCCAACTGAAGCCGGACACTACGTCCGAACTCGCGTCGTCCAACTCGCGTGTCCAACTTGCGTGTCCAACTCGCGTCGCACGCCAAATCGGCAAATCGGGGACACGGGCAAGCTGGCGCGTGTGCCGGGTGTCCGCCGCAGGGCGACGCCGTGCCTCCGGTCGCCGCCGGGTGTAGGATGCCAGCACC
The DNA here is from genome assembly GCA_963834365.1 of Vicinamibacterales bacterium. Taxonomy (GTDB): domain Bacteria; phylum Acidobacteriota; class Vicinamibacteria; order Vicinamibacterales; family Vicinamibacteraceae; genus CAWJAP01. The sequence goes on from CAWIBS010000032.1 coordinate 154,813, forward strand.
CGAACATGCGTCCCGCACTTCGAGCCCTCGCCGGGGGCCTGCTGCTATTGCTTGGCGCGCCGCGGCCGGAAGCGGCCCGTCCGCCCCTTCCCATCGCCATGGTCGAGGCCCAGCCGCTGGCAGCGCAAGTCAGCCGGCTGGCGGAGGCGCTCGCCTTCGTGGGCGCCCCGCTCGCCCCGGCCGATCGCCGGGCGCTCGACGAAGCGGCCGGCCGTCCTGACGCACCAGCCGCGATTCAGGCCATCCTCGATCGCCACTGCCTGCTCGACGTCCACATCAACCCCGAGAGCCGGGTGAAGATCACGCAGGGGCCGGCCCGCGCCGAGCTCGTCGAGCACGGCTGGCGGACGTTCCTCGTGAAAGTGCGCAACGAAGCCGGCGTGACGGCGCCGCTGCGTGTGTCGAGCCCCAACGCGCAGCGCGTGTTCTCCCGCGGCCCCCGCGGCAGCAGCATGGACCCGCGTCCGGTGCAGACGATCACGGCGCGAGACGTCGCCGATCGCTGGCTCGACCTCGAGGTCTTCGACAAGCCGCCGCTCACCCCGACGCTCTCGGGGCTCGACGTCGAGTACCGGATCCTGCACCTTTACTCGCGTGATGCCGGCAAGCGTGAGGCGACGCTCGCGGCCGATGTCGGGCAGGGCTCGCAGGACATCGGCTTTCGCAACGACGCCCCGGTGCTGTTCACGATTCGCCCCTCGGTCGATCTCACGCTGCGCGTGCAGGACGAGCGCGGTCGTCCGACGGTGGCGTCGTTCGTGATCCGTGACGGCCAGGGCCGGGTCCACCCCTCGCAGGCGAAACGGCTGGCACCCGACTTTGCGTTCCACCCGCAGGTCTATCGAGCCGACGGCGAAACGATCCGGCTGGCCGCCGGCGCCTACACGGTCGAGGTCACGCGCGGGCCCGAGTACGTCCCGATCCGCCGGGAGATCACCATCGGCACGACGCCGGCGACCGAGCAGTTCAGACTCGCACGCTGGATCGACCTGCCGTCGAAGGGCTGGTTCTCCGGCGACCATCACGTCCACGCGGCGGGCTGCCTGCATTACGAGACGCCGAGCGAGGGAGTCGAGCCGCGCGACATGATCCGGCACATCGTCGGCGAAGCGTTGAGCGTGGGTTCGGTGCTCACCTGGGGCCCGGCCTACTACTACCAGCGACAGTTCTTCGAAGGTCGGGACCACAAGCTGTCCACACGCGACAGTCTCATGCGGTACGACGTCGAGGTGTCGGGATTCCCGTCGAGTCACGCCGGACACCTCGTGCTCCTGCGCCTGAAGGACCAGGACTATCCCGGGGCCAAGGTGCTGGAGGACTGGCCGACGTGGACGTTGCCCATCCTGAAGTGGGCCCAGGCCCAGGGGGCGGTCGTCGGGTTCGCTCATTCCGGGTGGGGCCTCGAGGTGGCCGACACGCAATTCCCCACGAAGGAACTGCCGCGGTTCGATGGCATCGGCGCCAACGAATACATCGTGGACGTCACGCACGACGCGGTGGACTTCATCTCGACGGTGGACACGCCCGCGCCGTGGGAGCTGAACATCTGGTACCACACGCTCAACACCGGATTCCGGACCCGCGTCAGCGGCGAGACCGATTTCCCCTGCATCTATGGCGATCGCGTCGGGCTTGGACGAAGCTACGTGCGCCTCGACACGCTCGACTACGATGCGTGGGCCCAGGGTCTGCGCGAGGGGCGGACATACGTCACCGATGGCCTGAGCCATCTCATCGACTTCCGGGTCGGCGATCGTCTCGTCGGCACTTCCGGCAGCGAGGTACGCCTCGAGCGTCCGGGAACGGTGCGTGTCTCGGCGCAGGTGGCCGCTCGGCTCGCGGAGAAGCCGGAGTTGACCCCCGTGAGCGTCGAGCGCGGGCCAAAGTCCCTCGGATCCGGCGAACAGGCTCCGCGGGAGGTCCGAGTGCTGCCGCTCAACGAGAAGCCGTACTGGCACCTCGAACGCGCACGGGTGCGCGAGACTCGCGAGGTACCGGTCGAGGTGATCGTCAACGGGCGGGCGGTCGCGAAGAAGACGATCGTCGCCGACGGCACCCTCCGGGACGTGACGTTCGACGTGCCGCTGGACCAGAGCAGCTGGGTCGCGCTCCGCATCCTGCACTCGTCGCACTCGAACCCCATCTTCGTGCTGATTGGCGGCAAGCCCGTCCGGGCGTCGCGGGACAGTGCCGAGTGGTGCCTGCGGGCGGTCGATCAGTGCTGGTCCCAGAAGGTCTCGAAAATCTCCGAGCGCGAACGGCCCGAGGCCGAGCGCGCGTATGAACACGCGCGCTCCGTGTATCGTCGCATTCTGTCCGAGACACCGCAGAACCGATGAGGCGCGGAACCGGTGGGGCTGCGCTGGCGGTGAACCGGCCGACCTGAAGGCACGACCCTTGCGGTCCTCGAGGACCGGGCTGCCAGCGACCCCTGGCCGCTGACGCGGATCCGAACCCGGCCAGCTCATCTCCCATAGAATCGTCCCGTGGTGCGCCGCGTCGCCCTCATCGTGGCCGTCGCCGGCTTCCTGGCCGTGCTCCAGGTCGTGCAGGTCCGGGCGCGCCTTGGCAACGGCCCCCCACTCTTCTTCCCGTACGACGTCGAGGCGGGTGAGCTGGTCGTCCGCGACGTGTCGGAAGATGCCGGGCTCAGCGGACTCAAGCGGTTCTACCGCGCCGGGCTTCGCAAGGGCGACGTCGTCGAGGCGGCCCACACCGACCGCGGCGTGGGCGGCCGCGTGCAGAGCCTCCAGACCATCATGGACGTGATGCGGCGGACGGGCGCCCACCGTTCGATGACGCTTCAGGTGCGCCGGCCGGCCGAGGGGAATCGCCGGCTGCAGCTCGAGGTCCTCCCGGACCCCGAGGGCAAGGGCACGACGCTCCTGCTCATCTTCGGATGGACCGTCGTCATTCCGCTCGCGGCACTGGCGGCGGCGCTCATGCTCGGCCTGCTGAAGCCGGACGACAGCCGGGCGTTCGTCGGCAGCCTCATGTTCCTGGCGCTGGCCGGTGCGTTGACGCTCGACCCACTGGCGCTGCCCACATCGGTCGCGGCGCTGGCGAGCGGCTTGCGGACGGTGGCGATACATGCCACGGCGCTGCTGTTCCTGTGGTTCTTCCTGATCTTCCCGATCGCCTCGCCGATCGAGCGCTGGCTGCCGCAGCTCAAGTACGTCGCGCTGGCGGCGACCGGCGCCATGGTGCTGCCGGCCGCGATGCTGTCGATCGCCAGCGTCACCTCGTTCGCCGAGTACGAGCGTCTGCGTGCGCTCTTCGCCGGCGACTGGCTGGAGCCCGCCCTCAACCTCACGGCGGGGGCGCTCATCGTCGTCGGCGTCGTGTCACTCGCGTGGAACACGCGCCGCCTGAAGTCCCGCGACGACCGGCGCCGCATGCTGATCATCTCGATCGGCACGGTGCTCGGCCTCGGTCCCTTCATCCTCGCCGACGCCTATTACGGGTTGCAGGAGCGGGTCGCGCCGGCTGCAGTCGCGGCGTTGGTTGCGCTCTTCCTGCTCCTCTTTCCGACGTCGTTCGTCTACGCGGTCGCGCGGCACCGCGTCCTGGGCATCAGGCTGATTCTGCGGCGCGGCGTGCGTTATGCGCTGGTGTCGGCGGGATTCCGAATCATCTTCGCCGCGGTGGTGTTCGCGGTGTTCGCCGTCGGCCTCGCGCGCACGGCGCTGCCGATGACCCGCGAGCCGATCGTGTCGATCACCGTGGCGGCGATCGCGGCGTTCTTCGTCGCGCGGGCATTCCGGTCGGTGAGCCGCCGCGTGATGGCGACCATCGATCGGCGGTTCTTCCGCGACGCCTACGACGCGCGCGTCGTGCTGTCATCGCTCAGCCACTCGATTCGGCAGGTCGCGCTCGACCGCGACCGGCTGCTGCAGGAAGTGGTGGACTCGGTGAGCGCGGCGATGCATCCGCGTACCACCGCGATCTTCCTTCACGAGGACGCGCCCGGGGACGAGGCGGGGTACTACCGCTGCGCGTCGCTCCGGCGCGACGAGGGGGCGCCGATCGAGGCCACCCAGCTCGCGCTGCCGGGCAACGGCGTCCTGGCGAGGCGCCTGCGCCCGCGCGGCGACGACAGTCCACGTGCGCGCGGCGTGGACCTCTTCCTCGACGAGCTGCGCGGATGGGCGCAGCCGCTCGCCACCAATCCGCGTCATGCGGCGGAGCGCGTCGTCCTGCAGCAGCTCGGTGTGCAGCTCGCCGTCCCGATCACCGCCGGCGCGGACCTGATGGGGATGCTGCTGCTCGGCGACAAGCGATCCGAAGAGCATTACTCCCGGGACGACAAGGATCTGCTCGGCACGATGGCCGAGCAGGTCGGCCTGGCGCTCGACTACGGGCAACTGGCGAGACGGGCGGCGCGCGAAGAGTCTTTTCGCAAGGAAGTCGAGATCGCGGGCATTGTCCAGGCCCGGTTGTTTCCGCAGACGCTCCCGCCGATCAACGGCGTGGACTACACGGGCATCTGCCGGCCGGCCCGCGAGATCGGCGGCGATTCGTTCGACTTCATCGCGCTTGGCGCGGACCGGCTCGGCGTCGCGGTCGGCGACATCTCGGGCAAGGGCGTCGCGGCGGCGCTGCTGATGGCGAATCTGCAGGCGCTGCTCAGGAGCCACGCCCCCCTCCGAGGCGTCGAGCTTCGCGACCTCATGTCGGACATCAACCGGCTGCTCGCGGCGTCGATCCCCGACAACCGCTTTGCGACCTTCTTCTACGGCGTGCTCGATCCGGCCGCGCCGGCGGCTGACTTATGTCAACGCGGGGCACAACCCTCCACTGCTGCTGCGCAGCGCCGGGGATGACAACGGAAGGTCGTCCGTGCTCCGGCTGGAGCCCACCGGCACGATGCTCGGGATGTTCCCCGACTCGGCCTACGAGCAGCGTGACGTCGCCGTATCGCCGGGCGACGTCCTGCTGGCCTATAGCGACGGGGTATGCGACGCGCTGAACGCCAGCGGCGAGGACTACGGCGACGAGCGGCTCGAAGCGGTCGTGCGGACCAACGCCGGCCTGACGGCGGCCGGGCTGCAGGACCGTATCCTGGACGACGTGGCGAGCTTCGGGAATGGCGTCCCCCCCTTCGACGACATGACTCTTGTCGTGGCCAAGCTGGTCTGAAAGCCCGCCTGGATTGGGGCGTCGCGCTTGACGTCCCCTACCAGGCATGCCCCTTGCTGGCTTGGATGGTGAACCGATCGAAACTGTGCTGAGGGTGTCTGAATCCGAGACGGTTTCGGAGGTGCCGCGTCCGACAATCAACACGCGATTGGCGGAGCCCGTCGGAAGCGGCATTTCGATGCCAGTCGGCGCAGAATCGAGGCGAAGTCGCATGGTCAGCAAGGGAAGCCCGGATCGAGCGGGCGCGTGGAACAGGAGCAATGGGGAAGGCCCGGCGGAGGGGCAGGAGGCTCCCGAGGCCGCGCGCTCAGCAGGAAGCCGGTCGCAGGCTGTCCAGCCGGACCCCGTGCCGCCCGATCTCGCCTCCGGAGCGGAGGCGCGGACGGAGACGGCGGCGGCTGCCCCGATGGTGCTCGTCGTCGAAGACTACGCCGACGCGCGCGAGATGTACGCCGAGTTCCTGCGGTTCATGGGGTTCAGGGTTGCCGAAGCGCGCAACGGTGAGGAAGCACTGGCTCGCGCCGTCGAGTTCACACCGGACGTCGTGCTCATGGATCTGGCTCTCCCCCTCATGGACGGATGGGAGGCGACCCGACGCCTGCGCAGCGACCCCCGCACGTCGCAGGTCATCATCGTCGCGCTGACCGGGCATGCGCTCGCCGGCCATGCCGAAGGCGCTCGGCGCGCCGGCTGTGATGCGTTCGTCACCAAGCCCTGCCTGCCCGACGATCTCGTCGAAGTCATTCGTGGCCTGCTCGAGGTCCGTCAGCGCGAGGCCAGGCGGGGTGCGTCTCTCGGCACAGCACCTACTGACCACCCGGTCCCGCCGGCCCCCTCGGCCCGCTGAGCCACGGGCAAGCACCGCAGCCAGCGTTCCGCGGCGCGGACACATCGCCGTTCGGTCTTCCGTCATGGCGGCGGGGCTGAAGCCCCGCCCTACCGGATTTGAGGTACCCCTCGTCGGTAGGCCGGACCTTCAGGTCCGGCGAGCCCGGGCCAATGCACTTTGGTCCTTGGTCTTCGGTCTTTGGTCTTTGGTAGCTGGTCACTGGATAGCTGGTCACTGGTAGCTGGCGCTGGTGCGTCCTAGCGCTTGAGCCCGCGCGTCGAGCCCTGTAGGCTTCCGGCATGTTCTCGCCGGATCTGCTTCACGAGCGAGCCGCCTTCATCACCGGCGGCGGCACCGGCATCTGTCGCGGCATCGCACTGGCGTTTGCCAGGCACGGCTGCCGCGTCGCCATCGCCAGCCGATCGCGCGAACATCTCGATCCCACCGTGCGTGAGCTCGCCGCCCTGGGTGTCGATGCGTGCGCTCTGCCGGCCGACGTGCGCGATGCGGCAGCGATTGGCGCCGCGGTCGAGGCCGCGGCGGCCCGCTTCGGCCGCCTGGACATCCTGGTCAACGGCGCCGCCGGCAACTTCCTGTGTCTTGCCGAGCAGCTCTCACCCAACGGGTTCGGCACCGTCGTGGACATCGACCTGAAGGGCACGTTCCATGCGTCGAAGGCGGCGCTGCCACATCTCAAGGCGACGCGCGGCGTCATCCTCAACATCAGCGCGACGCTCCACCATGGCGGCACCCGGGCCCAGCTGCACGTGTCGGCGGCCAAGGCCGGCATCGACGCGCTGACGCGAAATCTCGCCGTCGAATGGGGTCCCTACGGCATTCGCGCCGTCGGCATTGCGCCCGGTCCGATTGCCGACACCGAAGGGGTATTGCGGCTGCTCCCGGGCGATCGCCGAGCCGAGGTCGAGTCCCGGATACCGCTGGGACGCCTCGGGGCCATCGACGATGTCGCGCGCGCAGCGCTCTTCCTCTGTTCGGACCTCGCCGCCTATGTCAACGGTGACACGCTGATCGTGGACGGCGGGCTCTGCCTCACGACGCCGACGCTCTGAGGTGCTGCGCCGTGGGTGTGACCTGGACGTCGATCGTCCGGTCGCCGCGCAGCACGACGAGCCCCGCCGGCCGATTGACGGTACTCTCCGCCAGCAGCCGGTGGAGATCGTCCACGGCCGTCACGGGACGTCCGTTGAACGCCACGATGATGTCGCCCGTGTGCAGATCGCTGCGCGATGCCGGGCCGGACGGCTCGACCGACTCCACACGCACGCCTGAGAGGATCGCCAGACGCCGGGCGTGGGTCACTGCCCGTGGAACCGTCACGGTTCGCACGGCGATACCGAGATGGCCGCGGAGGATGCGACCGTCTCGAATGAGGCGACTGGCGACATACTGCGCGATGCTGCTGGCGATCGCGAACGAGATCCCTTGTGCGGGCACGATGACGGCGGTATTGACGCCCACGACCTCGCCGCGCGAGTTGGCGAGCGGCCCGCCGGAATTCCCGGGATTGAGTGCGGCGTCAGTTTGCACCAGGTCGTCCATCAACCGGCCCGTCCGCGCGCGAATCGAGCGGCCGACCGCGCTGACGACGCCGGTCGTCACGGTGGCGGCGAACCCGTAAGGATTGCCGATCGCGATCACGAGTTGACCGACCTGCAGCCGTCTCGAGTCCGAGAACCTGACGGCCGGCAGGCGCGAGGCGTCCACGCGCAGCACCGCCAGGTCCGTGTCCGGATCGTCGCCCACGAGATCCGCGCGCGACGACCGGCCGTCGGGAAACACGACGTCGAGCCGGCCGGCGCCCTCGACGACATGGCTGTTGGTCAGGATCAGGCCGTCCGGAGTGAAGACGAAGCCCGATCCCGACCCGTGTGCGTTGCCGCCCGCTCGTGCGCCGCCAGGATTCCCGCGCCTCGCACGCGTCGCTTCCACCTTCACCACGGCCGGTGCCACGCGATCCACCGCGCTCACGACCGCCGTCGAATACGCATCGAGCAGCGGCGAATCATCGATAGGATCAGCGAGCGCTGTCATCGTTCTTCCCTCCACTAGTCCCGGAATTCGCTTGTGTTGACAATGGGCCCGCCAAGGTGGCGCCGGGCTTCAGCCCGGCCAACGCGGGCCCGGGCAGGCCTAAAGGCCTGCGCCACATCACCAACACAAGTGAGCTGCGGGTTTAGATCTTGATCAGACCCCTCCGCACGGCGCGGCTCACCGCCGCCGCACGTCCCGAGACCTCGAGCTTGCCGTAGATCGACGCCACGTGGAACTTGGCCGTGTGTTCGCTCATCCCCAGCCGTTCGGCGATGCGCCGGTTCGACAACCCCTCCGACAGCAACTCCAGCACGTCCTGTTCTCTCGACGTGAGACGCACAGCCATGCGATCGAGCGCCGGATCGTCCGCATCGCGCTCGGCGTCGTCGGGCACCGAGTCGCCGAGAGTCAGGTGGCTCGACCAGGACGCCGGCCAGGCACAGAGTCCGGCCGCGGCCGCGATCACCGCGGCCTGCAGTTCTCCAGCGCTTGCGGCATCGGGCACCAGGGCCCAGCCGCGAACGTCGGCGTCCCGGACCAGCGACGGCGCCCGCTCGACATCGTCGAGGATCCCGACGACGGCGACCTCGCCGGTGTCGCTCGCGAGATCCAGCGCGCGCGCGAACGTCGCGGGACCGTCAACGATCAGGACGTCCGGCGAGTCCGTCTCCGCGTCCGCGATCGTGTGGCGCATGGCGACGACCTCGATCCCGGGCGCCTCGAGGCGGCCCCGAAGTGCCGACCGTCGTTCGGCCGATGCGGCGACGATCACGACAGTGACCATGAGGGGATCGTACCCCCGGGAACTCACCGGTGTGGGTCAGGGCCGCTCGCGGACCGTGACCTCGACCGTCAGCGTCGCGTTCCCGCGGACGATCTGCAGCGTCAGCGGCTGTCCGACGCGTTCGGGCGCCAGCCAGTGCTGCAGGTCGTCCACGTCGGTCAGGGCCTCGCCGGCGGCCGAGAGAATGACGTCGCCAATCAGCAGCGCTGCCGCGTCCGCAGGTCCTCCAGGCTCGATCGCGACGACGAGGAGCCCGTCGGGCCGCGCGGCCTGCTGGCGTTCGGGCAGCGAGACGCGCTGCAGGCCGACGCCGAGGAAGCCCCGCCGGATGCGGCCGCGCGTTGCGAGCGCCTCCCGGCTTCGGCCAATCTCGTCCACGGGGAGCACCAGCGGCACGCCGCGAGACAAGCCGGCGTTGATTACTCCGATGAGCGCGCCTGCGACGCTCACCAGGGACCCACCGGAGATGCCGCGGGTCGATGCCACGTCCGCGCGCACGATCCGATCGATCGTCCCGCTGCGCCCGACGCGGACCGGTCCGCCGACCGCGCCGACGACGCCGAGCGATGCGGCGATGGATCCTTGCCAGGTGCGCGACACGGCGACGACGAGATCGCCCGCCCGCGGGGGCGTCGCGGACGCCGGCAGCGCGACGCCTGCGAGGCCGGGCACTCTCAGCAGCGCCAGGTCGCGCGTCTCGTCGCGGCCGACGACAGTGGCGTCCAGCACGCGGCCATCGTCGGCGTGGACGCGCGGTGCGTCAACGTCGATGACGTGATGGATCGCCAGCACGTCTTCAGCAGCGACCACGGTGCCGGTCGTCGGTCGCTGGCCGCGTCCACGAATCGCCACCGTGGCCCGTGCCGCCGCGCCAACCAGCGTCGCGACCTCACCGGACAGCGTATGCAGAAAGGAAGATGTCGAGGACATGTGACGACGATACCCGGGGCTTGCGCTGCGCGGATCAGCCGAATGGCCAGGGCAGGGTCAGGGATCAGGGGTGGACAGCGACTAGCTACCAGCTACCAGCGACCACTCTGGCCAGTAGTCCGTAGCCCGCAGCCTGTAGTCGGACTCAGGACCGAAGACTGAAGACCGAAGACAGAGCCCAGGGTGCAGACTACGGGCTGCAGGCTGCTGGCCCGGCAGAATTCTTCACAAGCCCCGTAGCCAGTAGCCCGTAGTCCGTAGCCCGCAGCCTGTAGTCCGACTGAGGACCGAAGACCGAACACCTCATGTAGTACCCTCCGCGGTCATGGACTGCATTCGGCTGGAGCGCGAGGGAAACGTGCTCGTCGTGCACCTGGTCCGCGGGAGGGCCAACGCGCTGAACGCGTCGATGGTAGATCAGCTTCACGAAGCGGTGGATCAGGCCGAGTCGAACCTGTCGGTTCGGGCGGTCGTCGTGGCGAGCGACAGCCCCAAGCTGTTCTGCGGCGGCTTCGACATCACGGAAGTCTTTGCCTACGACCGCGCACAGATGATCGGGTTCTTCGATCGCTTCAGCCAGCTCTTCGAGCGTCTTCGTACCCTGCCCAAGCCGGTCGTCGCGGCGATCTCCGGACACGCCTTCGCTGGCGGCGCGATACTCGCGCTCGCCGCCGACGTGCGCGTGATGTCGGATACCGCGAGTCTCGCCGTCAACGAGGTCGATCTCGGCGTCGTGCTGCCGACGCACATGCTGCGGGCTCTGGCGGCGACGGGGCACGGCAATCTGATGCGGGCGATGCTGCTCGGCGGGGAAGTGATCACGGCCGAACGCGCGCTCGCTGGCGGTGTCGTCGTCGAGACGGCGCCGGCGATCGACGTGCTTCCCGTTTCGATCACGCGGGCGAGGAACCTCGGCGACAAGCCGCTCCAGGCGTTCGCCGCGCACAAACTGGCGCTCGACGTGATCGGCCCGCGACCCCCGGCCGATGCGTGGCGCCTCGAGGTGGAACACGTCGTCGATGTCTGGTTCGGTGAGGAGGCGACCGCGCGCCGTCGCGCCCTTGTGGACAAGCTCGCCCGGAAGGGTTGAGGCGTGTCACTTGCGCGTGTCGAACTCCGACAAGCCCGGGGCGACGAGCAGCCGATGGCCCGCGAAGGCGAGGCTGGTGGGTGAGACGATTCCCGCCGCCCGCAGCTGCACGGCACGCCGCTTGTCGCCATCGTTGTCGTACTCGTAGAGGTACGGCACGGCCAGCGAGATCCAGAGGTGGTTCGAGCCGTCCACGGCGGCGGCGCGCACGGTGGGGGCGACGAGCGGGATCTCCCGATCCTCGATGCGCCGCCGGGGCCATGCCTGCGGCATCTGCACGAGGTGGGCGTCGAGCTCCCGCCCCTCGATGCGACGGTCGTACAGAAGCGCGCCCGCCGCATCGTATCGCCGGAACTGCGGCTCACCCGTCTGGAACACCACCAGGAGCCCGCCATCGTCGAGGGCCAGCGGCAGCGCACTGTTGAGCGCCGTGTGCAGCTCGGGGTCGCGTTCGTGTCCTGTCGAGCGGAGGGTTCCGATGCTTCGCACCGGCTTGCCGTAGACGTCGTACTCGGTGACGAGGCTGCCGCGATCCGGCTGGCTGATGAGGATGCGCTGCCCCGTGAAGTGAAGCGACCCCACACCATTCAGGGCCAGGCCCTCGAAGGTCACGCGCGGCAGGGCACGCGACGGCAGCTCGAAACCGCCGATGCGCTGCCCGAGGGCGTTGAACACCTGGATGCGCTCCTTCTCCCTCGGGGCGTCGGCGACCGCAAAGGTGCCGTCGGGCGCGGCGGAGAAGGCCGATGGCGCCAGCAGGCGCCCGGCCTCGCCGCCGATGGTGACGAGCGGGATGGCACGCGTGCGGCCGGCGTCGATGCGCGAGACGGAATGGTTCCGGCGGTCGAAGACGTAGGTGGCGCCGGCACCGGCGGGCTGAAAGACGAGCGACGGCCCGAACGTACCGGCCAGATGCGCCGGAATGGCGTCCACGGCGCGGAGCGTCTCGGGTGCACGCGCCGCGAGCGAGAGACCGGCGAGGACCGCGAGGACGAGGGCGACAGCGAGCTGCCTGGACGTGCGCTCAGTACTTCGCGCTCTTGCGGATCGCAGCCAGGACATTGGACGCCTGCGGCAGAATCACTTCCTCGAGACCCGGCGCGTAGGCGACAGGGGTGTCGAGGGCGGCGACCCGCAGCACCGGCGCGTCGAGGTGTGCGAACCACTCCTCCCCGATACGTGCGGCCAGCTCGGCGCCGAATCCGCACGTCAGCTGGTCCTCGTGCGCCACGACGACACGACTGGTCTCGCGGACGGCCTGGCTGATCGTGTCCCAGTCGAATGGCATCAGCGAGCGCAGGTCGATGACGCGCACGCCGATGTTCTCCCGCTCGGCCTGCTGCGCCGCGAGGAGCGTGCGCTGGACGAGCGCGCCCCAGGTAATCACGGTGACGTCGCGACCCTCGCGGCGAACCGCGGCGCGCGCGAAGGGAATCGTGTAATCGGGCCCGGGATAGGCGCTCTTGTTGTAGGTCTGGCGGTACAGGTGCTTGTGCTCGAGGAACAGCACCGGATCGTCGCAGCGGATGGCCGTGCGGAGCAGACCCGCCGCATCGAGCGCATTGGACGGATAGACAATCCGCAGGCCCGGGCAGTGGGCGAAGATGCTCTCGCCCGACTGCGAGTGATACGGGGCGCCCCCCCGTAGATAGCCGCCGATCGGCACGCGGATGACCATCGGGCACGAGAACACGTTGTTCGACCGGTACCGGAGCATCGTCAGCTCGTCCCGGATCTGCATCATCGCCGGCCAGATGTAGTCGAAGAACTGGATTTCGACGACCGGCTTCAGCCCGCGCGTCGCCAGGCCGATCGCCCGGCCGACGATGTTGGCCTCCGCGAGCGGCGAGTTGAAGACGCGCTCGTCGCCGAACTCGCGCTGCAGGCCGTGCGTGACCTTGAAGACGCCGCCCTTCCCGGAGACCTCGGAGAGTGCCTCGGTGTGGCTGCAGTCCGCCACGTCTTCGCCAAAGACGACGATCCGCGGATTGCGCGCCATCTCGTCCTTCAGCGTGCGGTTGATCGCGGCGACCATCGTGTCCGGCCGCCCCTCGGGCACTGCCGCTCGATCGAAGACCGAGGAGGCTGGATCGACGCTCGGAGAGTAGACGTAGAGCGTGGCGGTCTCCGAGTGCGGTTTCTCGGCGGCCAGCGCGCGATCGGTCGCCTCGTCGATCTCGCGGGCGAGCTCGGCGTCGATTCCGGCCAGGTCGTCCTCGGTCGCCAGGCCCTCCTCGATCAGCAGGGCCGAGAGCAGGCGGATCGGATCGCGCTCGGCCTCGCGCTGGCGCAGCTCCGCCGGCTTGTAGAGCCGCTCGTCGTCAGAGAGCGAGTGCGAATAGAGCCGGACGACGCGTGCGTGCACGAGCGCCGGGCCGCGGCGGTCGCGTGCGTACTCGACGGCTTCGCGCATGACGCGGGCGCTGGCGATGTAGTCCGTCCCGTCCACTTCGGCGACGTGGAGCGAGGGGAAGCCCCGGACCAGCCGCGAGATGCTGCCGCCGGGAGTCTGGACGTCCACCGGGACCGAGATCGCGTAGCCGTTGTCCTCCACGAGGATGACGAGCGGCAGCCGCTTGGTGCAGGCCGTGTTCAGGGACTCCCAGAACTCGCCCTCGCTGGTCGTGCCCTCACCGATCGACACGTAGGTGATCTCGCCGCTGTGCACGAGGTCGCGGCCGCCGGGGATCGTCGTCACGCGCTCGTAGAGCAGCGACGCTTCGGCGCTGCCCACCGCCTGCAGGCACTGCGTGCCGGTCGGACTCGACTGCGAGACGATGTTGAGCTCGCGGTGTCCCCAGTGCGACGGCATCTGCCGGCCGCCCGACGCCGGGTCGTCCTTGGCGCCAACCGCCTGCAGCAGCATGTCGTAGGGGGTGACGCCGAGCGTCAGGCAGACGGCGCGGTCGCGGTAGTACGGATAAATCCAGTCCTGACGCGGTCTGAGCGCGCGCCCTGCTGCCACGAGGACGGCTTCGTGGCCGGCGCCGCTGATCTGGAAGAAGATCTGGCTCTGGTTCTTGAGCTGGATTTCCTTATCGTCCAGCTTGCGGGACAGCAGCATCAGCCGGTAGGCGCCGATGAGGTCGTCTCGGGTGTGTCCGTCCAACTCGCGCGGTGCGGCGCGTTCGGACGATCCCGGACTGACCGTGGAACCGGAAGGCGCGGCCGTCAGCTTCATGCGCAGGTCATCTCTGGTTCGGGGCGGCGGCGAGCCGGCGCCCGTCCTGACGCGAGCCGACTGCCCCAACCGGGCCATCGGCGGTTGGCGAACCGACCAATTATACGAGAGCCACGCGCCCGGGTCGCCACGCAGTCCAGTGCCCTCTGCCGGGACTTCGCCCTGCGATTAGAAACGCTTCCGGGCCGTTGCTCCGAACACCGCTGACCGGCTGCGGGCCTGAAGAAGCGGGGCTGTTGCCCTGAAGGGCTGTCCCACCAGTATTCGCCTTCTATCAGCCGCTAGCGCCGCAGGTAGGCGTCGGTCTTGTCGAGCCAGTCCTGGCGGATCGGGCTGAAGATGTCGAGGGTGAATGTGTCCTCGAGCGCTTCGGCCTGATGCTCGACCCAGGACGGCAGGTGCAGGATCTCCCCCTCCCGCACGATGACCTCCTCACCCTTGACGAAGAACCGGAGGGCGCCCTGCAGGACGTAGGACATCTGCTCGGCCTCGTGCGAGTGCGCCGGCACCAGCGCGCCCTTCTTCATGTAGATCTGCGCCACCATCTCGCGCTCACCCGTCACGATCTTGCGGGAGAACATCTCGGTGACCTTCTCGAGCTCAATCTCGTCCCAGCGATGCAGATTGAAGGGCGTGTCCATAGTTGAAGTCCGAGGTGCGAAGTACGAAGTACGAACTGGACCGTGATGACGAAGCACTTTGTCCCTCGTACTTCGGACTTCGGACTTCGTACTTGCAGGTCAAGTATCAGTGAACCCGATCTCCCCATCCTCCCCGGCCTCCGGGATGGACGTCGAATTTCTTGCGGGCTCGGTTCATTTTCCACTTGAGCATCCGGTACCTGATCTCGGCCCAGGGGCCGCCCCGTCCACGTGTCAGATAGAGATAACCGACCAGCATGCCGCCCAGATGTGCCATGTGCGCCGTGCCGCCGGCAGGGTTGCTGATCGACGACCAGAGGACCAGCGCCGCCGCAATGAATACGTAAACCCGCGCCGGCACCGGGAAGATGAACAGCAGGATGACCTGATCGGGAAAGAGCATCCCGAACGCGACGAGCAGACCGTAGATGGCGCCCGAAGCCCCGATCGTCGGCACGCGGTAGAGTGTGTCCGCCCACTCGAACGGAAGCCAGGCGGCGACGAGACTCGTGAGGGCTGCGCCGATGCCGCAAACGAAGTAGAAGCGCATGAAGCCCGCGTAGCCCCACCGGCGCTCGAGCGGCACGCCGAACATCCAGAGCACCAGCATGTTGAACAGCAGGTGCATCAGGTCCGCGTGCAGGAACATGTAGGTGGCGAGCTGCCAGACCTGCAGCCGCTCGAAGACCAGCGCCGGCGTCAGACCGAAGGTCTGCACGAGCTGGTATCGAGCTCCCGCCCGACGATTGCCGTGATGACGAATGCCGCGACGTTGGCGATGAGCAGCCACTTGACGCCGCGCGTCAGCGGACCCGGACCGATGGAATACGACACGGAGTAGGGCGAACGCGGCACGACGGCATCGTACCAGAAACATTCAAGGTACGAGGTACGAAGTACGAAGTACGACAGACGGGTCAGGGCGCGGTTGCCGCCGGGTCGCTGCGGGCGGGCGCGTGGTCGGGCAGGGGCAGCGCACAGAGCGCACCGGCAATCGGCACGAGCGCCATGGCGGTGAGTGCCGGCCCGACGCCGATACGATCGGCGAGCAGGCCGATGAACGGGATCAGCAGGCCTCCCGTGCCCCAGGCCACCCCCATCATCAGCGACGACACGGTGGCGGCGCTGACCGGCGCCAGCGTCTGCCCGAATCCGACGCTGACCGGCTGCGTGGACTGCAGGAAAAACCCGCCCAGGGCGAGCACGAACGTAAAGGTGGAGCCGTCGAGCCGGGGAGCCAGGGCGAGGAACGGCACCGCGAGCACCAGCGACGCCGCAATGACCCGGCGAGGGCCGAAACGATCGGCGAGCGGTCCGCCGGCGAATCCGCCAGCGCTGGCGGCGAGCAGGTAGATGGCGACCACCGTCCCGGCATCGCGGACTGACAGGCCGCGATGCGTCAGCAGGATCGGCACGAAGGTCACGAACGAGAGCCCCGCAACGGTCCGCAGCACGACGATGGCGTAGAGGAGGCCCAGCGGCCTCGCGTACGGCTTGAGCGCGCGCAGGCCTTGACCACCCGGATGCGCGGAGGCGGGGACGGCGGGCATGTCGCGCAGGATCCACGCCAGCGCCAGCAGGCCCGGGAACATCAGCCACCACGTGGCCTCGAGTCCGTAGGCGCCGGTCACCGATGAGAACAGCAGCGGGGAGAGCGCGAATCCCGTGGCGCCGCTGCCGACGAAGAGGGACATCGCGAAGCCCGGACGGGGCTGGCCGAACCGGTGCGCCGCCATGGCGCCCGGCGGATGAAATGCCGCCGCGCCGAGCCCGCCGACGATGAGGACGACGCTCAGCCAGAAGACGGAGGGCGCCAGCCCGATCAGGCTGAGCACGACCACGGTCACGATCGGTCCGCCCACGAGCAGGCGGTGAGGATGCCAGCGATCGGCGAGGCGTCCGAAGGCCAGCTGCGAGACCGACGCGGCCATCTGGAAGATCATCGCGAGCGCGCCCACGGCTGCCAGCGTCAGGTGCAGCTTCGGGATGAGCAGCGGCAGCAGCGGCGCGTAGACGTTCGTGTAGCTGTCGACGATCAAGTGCGCCGATGACACGCGCAGCAGACGGCGATCGATCGACAGGGTTCGGGTGGGCGCGTTCATGACTTCCGGCGACTGAAGCGCGAGATCACGCGCCCGAACGCCGCCTCGAACTCGTGAAGGCGCAGCAGCCGCGCCGACAGGCCGAGCGTCACGAGCCCGCCGCTGACGGCGAGCCCGACACGAACGAGCCGGGCCAGGGCATGCTCGGCGGGCCAGCGGGCCGACAGAACGTGCTCGATCCCCCAGGCCGCGGCGGCCATCACCATCGACGCGACCAGCACCTTCGCGAACGCAATCGCCACGCGCCGATCGTCGAGCCCATTCAGCCGGCGGCGCAGCAGCCAGAAGAGGAGCGTGGCGTTGACGAGCGCCGTGATCCCGGTGCCGAGGGCGAGCCCCTGATAGCTCATCACCCGGACGAGCGCGACGTTGAGGACGATGTTGAGCGCGATCGACACGACACTGACGATGACCGGCGTTCGCGCGTCCCGCAGCGCATAGAAGGTGGGCGACGCGATCTTGACGGCGGAGTAGCCGACCAGCCCCGGGGCGTAGCCGATGAGCGCTGCCGCCATGCCGAGCGTGTCCTCCGGCGAGATGGCCTTGTATTCGACGATGAGCTCGATGATCGGCGCCGCCAGCACAATGAGGCCCAGGGTCGCCGGGACGTTGAGCATCAGCATCATGCGCAGTGCCTGCGACACCTGCATGCGTACGCCATCGAGGTCCTGGCTCAGCGCCGACCGCGAGATCGCCGGCAAGGCCGCGGTCGCAATCGACACGCCGAAGAGTCCGATCGGCAGATACATCAGGCGGAAGGCGAACCCGAGATACGTGACCGCGCCCTCGCCCTGATTGGTGGCGAGGAACACGTTCACGAGCTGGTTCACCTGGACCGCGGCAAGCCCGATGGTCCCCGGGATCATCAGCGCCACGATCTCGCGGAACCTCGGGTCGTTCGGCGCAAAATGAAAGCGGAAGCGAAAGCCTTCGCGGCGCAGCGACGGCCATTGCACGAGCACCTGTCCCGCGCCTCCCGCGAGCGTGCCCAGCGCGAGCCCGACCATCGGGTTCCACCCCGCCCACGTCACGATCGGGACGATCAGGAAGACGCTCAGAATCGACGCGACATTGAACATCGCGGGCGCCATTGCCGGCATGAAGAACTGCCGCAGCGCATTCAGCATCCCCATGCACGCCACCGCGACGGCGATCAGCATGAGGAACGGAAACATGACCTGCGTGAGCAGGGTCGTGAGCTCGAGCTTGCCTGGAACCTCGGCGTACGCTGGAGCGATCCAGCCGGTGAGCGCCGGAGCGAACACGACGGCGACCAGCGCGATGATGCCCGTGGCGACCAGCAGGCCGCTGATCACGATGCGGCCCAGATCCCAGGCTGCCTCGCGCCCGTTGGTCTGCAGCTCG
Organism: Vicinamibacterales bacterium; assembly: GCA_963834365.1. Classification (GTDB taxonomy): domain Bacteria; phylum Acidobacteriota; class Vicinamibacteria; order Vicinamibacterales; family Vicinamibacteraceae; genus CAWJAP01. The sequence continues at coordinate 172,926 of CAWIBS010000032.1, forward strand.
CGAGTGAAGGCGGGCACGAAGGCCGCGCTCATCGCCCCTTCGGCGAAGAGGTCGCGGACGAGGTTGGGGAGCCGGAACGCCACGTTGTAGGCGTCCATGAGGTGGCCGGCCCCGAAACTGGTCAGGAATACCCAGTCGCGCAGGAGCCCCAGAACGCGGCTCGTCATCGTCGCGAGGCTGACGAGACCCGCAGAACGGGCTAGTGATTCGGTGGACAACGGGTGAGGTGGCCGGCTCAAACCCGGCTCAGCTGAAGCCCGACGCCGCTCGACTCGAGCCGGCGCCCAGGCGACTCAGCGTAGCACAGGGCCCTGGTGTGTCCCGTGTTGCCTCGAGCGACAGACAGGCCGCCGAAGCGCGGCCCGTGCGGGCTGGTCAGATGAAGCCCGGCCCGTCCGAGGCGTGTGAGCGCGGCCGTCCGATCTGTCCGATTGTATCCGTGGCCAAAAAAAGGCCCCGGGTTGGGGACCGGGGCCCAAGGAGGATGGATGAGAGGCTCTTGGTCAGCCTTTCGACTACATAGACGACTCCCGGCGTGGCAAAGTTTGCAAGCCGGTCGCGGTCGAGCTTCGACTTTGGGATGCTGTTGGGACCAGCCGCACTACGCGAGCGTGCGCAGCCAGTCGCGGACCGCCAACCACATTGCCGCCGCGAGCACGACCGCGGTCACGACGCGTCCCGGGGTGCCGCGCCTCCAGAGCGAAGCCGCGCCCAGCCCTGCGAGAATGGCCACCGCCGGAAACGCGGCCAGATAGTGACGCAGATCGACGGGCGTCAGGACGCCGGCGACGAGGAACACCGCGCACCCCAGGATCCACCCGCCCATGACGCGGATGAGCGTCTCGTCCGATCGCCGCAGGGCCGACAGCCCAGCCACAGCCAGCACGACCAGCGGCCAGCCGTAGTAGATCGCGAGGTAGTACGGCACGAGCGCCGCGCGATCGCCTACCGATCGCCCTCCCGGGTCGGAGGCGGCAGCCGGCGCGGCCATCTCCCCCGAGATGCGCGTGTACAGCGCCGCATACGTCTCGCCGAAATGCGCGTAGTAGAGCGCAATCGACGCGGATGCGGCGACGATCGCCGCGGCGACGATCGGAAGCGCCAGTTGTTTGGTGTCTTCGTGCGCGGCGGGCCGGCAGGCCACCCCGGCGAGCCCGAGCACGACGACGAGAATCGCGAACGTGCTGGTATGGGACAGCATCGCCGCGGCGGCGACGACTGTGAGGCCAGCCGCACTCGCCAGCATCCGTCGTGGCACGAATCCCCCCAGGACGATCGCCATCGCGACGACGAACAGCGACTGCGCGAACGCATTCGTGAGGTTCCCCGTGGTCTGCACGCGCAGGCCGAGCGGGACGAGCTGAAAGGCGGCTACGGCGAAGGCTCCGGCCAGCCGGTCGCCGGTGCGCCGGACGACGGCCGGATAGAGCAGCGCGCCGGCGACGACGTGCGCCGCCGCGACGACGATGCGCAGCACCTCCATGTAGCCGATCGTGCCGTGCGCGAACCCGGCAAACGGCATCGCGAACAGGTACAGGCCGATGGCGTACGGGAACTCGTAACCGCCTGGCGCCACCGACGTGAAGAACCAGCGTCCGGCCCTGACCCATTCGAAGCGGTGCGCTTGGAAGACACCGTCGCCAATCGGCATGTCGGGATGGAGAAGGACCAGCAGCGTCAGATACAGGACGCCCGCCGAGAAGGCGGCGACGAACAGGGCCGTGTTGCGCAGCCGCGGTGGCGGGTGCGCGAGAACCGCGCCGGGCGCGACCCGATGCGGCAGACTCGCGGCGATCGGCGGGTGAGTCGCGGCGAGCCGGATGATCGCCACCAGACCGACGAGGCCCAGACCGATCCAGAACGCGACCCAGGGCACACGTTCGATCCAGGCGGCGTACGGACCCGACCCGTGCGTCAGGGCTGCGGCCTGTCCGATCGCCAGTGCCAGCACGGCCAGCACGGCGCGATCCGCGGTGAAACCGATCAGCGCGAACGAGAGGCCGAACAGCGCGCCCGCGACGGTTGCGGCGAACAGTGCCGGAACCGGCACGATCGGGATGCCGCTTGGAGGCGGATCGACGCGCAATTCGTCCACCACGACGCCGAGCGGCCGAGGATCGGCGGGACCCGGCACGAACGTCGGCGAGACGTCGAGCGTGATGCGGGCACCACGCGCCCGCCCCGGTCGTGTCGGCAATGAGACCTGGACGTCCTGCCACGCATTGCCGATTCGGACGGTGTGTTGCGTGACCCCGTCGACATCCACCGCCATGGTCGGCAGTGGCAGCCCGGGCCCGCGGCCTGCCTTGACTCGGGCGACGAACGTCCAGTCATGGTTGCGGTCGAGACCGGGGAGCACCAGCGCGAGGCGATCGCGGGTCCAGGCGAACGACAGCCCGTCGGGCTCGCGCTCGATCGGATAGAGGCCGCGGACGAGCGTCGGCGGATCGGCGTCGAGTGAGAGGACGAGCGCGGGCGCGCGCGCGTAGGCCGCGACCAGCATCGCCGCGCTTGCGATGGCGCCGAGCAGCCCGACGGCCACCCCGCGCATGATCGCCCGCGTCATCATCCGGCGCCCGTGACCAGCGCCCGATAGATCTCGTCGTAGCGACGACGGACGGCCGTGGGCCGGAACTCGCGTTCGAGGGCGAGACCCGTGGCGTCGAGGGTCCGCCTCGGCGCCGAGAGCGCCTGGACAATCGTCTCGGCCAGGCGTGCGCTGTCTTCGCGGGGCACCACGCGGACATCATCGCCGAAGAGGGCATGGAGCTCTACTCCGCCAGGATGGTCTGCGCTGACCACCGGCGTACCGCACGCCAGCGCTTCGACGGCCACCGTCGGCAGGGCTTCGAGCCTCGATGGCAGGACGAACAGGTCCGCGGCGCGGTTGTAATCCGCGACGACCTCGTTCTCCACGAGTCCGGCAAATCGGATGTGGTTCGAGACGCCCTGTGACGCGGCCCTGGCCTCGAGGTCGTGTCGCAGCGGGCCGGTTCCGCAGATCACGAGCTCGGTGTCGGGATGCGCATCGAGGATGGGACGCATGGCGTCGACGAGGAACGCCTGACCTGCCAGTGGATGCAGCCGCTTGACGTTGAGCAGCACGTGGCGGCGCGTCAAGCCAAGCCGCCGTCGTATGGCCGCCCGTTCTTCGGCGCTGGCCGGAACGAAAGCGCTCGACGACCGGCGGATACGCCACCGAGAGGCCCGGCTGATGGAGGCCGAGCTCGACGGCGCGTGCCTGCAGCGCCCGGCTGTAGAACGTCACACGGTCGGCCGCCCGGTACATCCGTGTGAAGAGATCGACGAACGGTTTCGGCCGGTAGTGCCAGATTTCGGTGCCGTACAGCGTCAACACGGTGGGCTTTCGTCGCCGTGCCGCCAGCCAGGCGCACGCCTCCGTGAGCAGCCCGTTGCCGTGCAGGTGGACGAGGTCCGCCGCCTCGACGGCAGGGCCGGCCACCTGCCGGATGCGCGCCGCGGTGGTTAGCGACGCGAGTCGAAGCTGTCGCAGCAAGGCCCGAGCGTTCGGGAGGAGGCACCCACAGGATTGGACCCGCGGCCGGGCAGGGGGTGTCCCGCCCTCGGCGGGTGGGCGACATACGTCACCTCGTGACCCGCCTCGCGCGCCCACGTCCCGAGGTGCGCAGGCAGCAGCGCATTGGCGGCCTGATCCGGCGGGAGGTGAGGGGTGACGTGGAGGAGGCGCATGGGCACGGCGGTCAACGATCAGCGATCAGTCGTCAGCCCCCGCCAGACGGGGCACCGTCCGCATTTGGCTGACGCACCGCCGGTCCGGTCGCCGTGCCGGCATGGCCGTTGATGAATCGATCCCTGAACTCGCGGAACGTCTGCGGCGTCGCGCCGAGCTCGCGGGTCGCGAACGCCAGGAAGCGATCCAGCCGGTCGAGGAAGGCGTCGAGCTCCGGGCGCGTACGGTTGTACGGGCTGCCGCCGACGATGGCCTCGCTCGAGTGGAAGAGCAGGTTGAGCAGCGGGACGTGCGACTCGGCCAGACGGCGTGCCAGCGCCTTCATGTCGTCGAGCGAGGAGTACGAAGGCCGCAGCCAGACGACGTGCGCGAGACCGAGCTTGCGGAATACACGGCGGGTCGTGTAGTTGCGCGGTGCGCGGGCGAAGGCCACGGCGAGCGCGCGCGGCACGCGGCGGTTGAGCGCCGCCGACAGCGGCAGCTCGAGCAGCTGGCTCGAGCCCGGACGCGTCGCGTGATCGTAGGCGAGATAGTAGGGTGCGAGCGGCGCGGCCGCGAAATCGGGCCCGCGCTTGTGCCCTTCGTAGAAGAGGGGCGCCACACTCGAATCGACGAGGTATCCGGCGCGCTCGAGCGACGAGACGTGCGCCGCCGAAAAGCCGAAACGGCCGGACCGGTAGGACACGGGCCGCTCGCCGACGGCGTCCTCGATGGCGATCGTGAGCGCCTCGAGCTGCTGGTCGAAGCGCGCCGGGATCAGGTCCAGCGCGTACGGATGCCGGCGGATGTCCTCCAGGGTCGAGGGCGGTGTCTCCCACGCATGATGGTGCGCGCCAATCTCGCAGGTCGCCGATTCCCGCAGCGTGCGCAGGACCTCGGCCGACCGCGGATCGCGGGCGACCGGCCACGTGATGACGTAGGTCGGCCGCACGCCGTGCCGTCTGAAGAGCGCGTGCAGCTGCGGCAACGCGTAGAGATTCTCGAACGTCGGATGCTCGCGGCACCCGACATCCCACTGGTTGTCGCTCTCGGTGTCGATGCCGACGAGCAGGCTCAGCATGCGAGTGACGAATAACCAGCTGACCAGCTGACCAGCTACGAGCGACGAGCGACCAGGAACCACCAACGACGCAGACGACCAAACGACCACGGTCAACGAAGTCGCGCCGTCCGTGATTCGTGGATCGTTGGTCGCTGGTTCGCTGGTCGCTGATCACGTCCTACCGATCCTGGTCCGAATCGCCCAGCATGATGTGCCAGCGGTCGGTGTTCCTGTAGAAATCCGGCGCGAGATCGAGGGCGTTGACCTTGACGACGAACTGCAGCGTGGACTTCGTGTGGGTGTAGCCCTCGCCGCGCAGCACCTTGCGGAAGCCGGCGTGCAGGCAGAAGCAGCGGATCTTGTCCGAGTCTGCGACCAGGGCCTCACGATCGACCCAGCGCAGCAGGGTGGAGAGGGCCTCGGCGTCGTGCGGGGCGACGAGGAAATCGACGACCAGGGTCACCTTGCCCCGCGGCTCGCGCGCGTGGCGGTAGACGATGTAGCCGGCCGGGTCGTCGTCGCGGAAGTAGGTGGCGATGGTGTAGCGGACATGCGGCGGCGACACGTACTTCCACTGGAGGTATCGCGCATCCCGGCGCACCGCGAGATCGAACTCCGGCGCCACACGCTGCCAGAGCCGATCGAAGGCGGCGTCGAACCGCCGCGTCAACCGGACCTCGCCGTTCATCGGCCGGGTGCGTGCCACGTACTTCACGTACGGCAGCGTGACCGCCGAGACCAGCCGGTTGAGGGGCATCGGCCACTCGGCGCGGCGGAAGGCCCGGCGGGTAAGCGGCTTGACGAGGTACGGCACCGGTCCGACCTCGGGCCACCGCAGCTTCTGGAACAGGCGGTGCGACGAGGGTGACAGGCCCAGCCCCATCGACGCGCCGACGTGGCGATCCCAGGTGCCGAAGAGCAGCTCGCCGAGCCCCTGGCGCTGGCGTTCGGGGGCGACCATCACGTCCATTCCCCACGACCCTTCGACTTCCCGCCCCTTCACGCTCAGCGCGACGGGCATCGTCGCATACTGCCCGATGATCGACGGTCCTTCGCGCGCCACCCAGATGAGGGGACTGTCCGACGGATTGTGCGGATTCAGGCGGTACTGCCAGTCCCACCGCAGCCGACTGGCATCGGCCGCGTCGGGTCCGAACACGCGACGATAGAGCGCCTCGAGCGCCTCGCGATCCTCCACCCGGAATCGGTCAATCACCATGGGTTGCAGAACAGGGCGCGGAGCCGGTCAGCGCAGGACGTACTCCATGTTACCAATCACCACGTCCTGCGTGAGGCGGCTGTCGCGGAGCCACGCCGGCAGAGGCGCCGGCAGCCGGCGGAAGGTGCCTGTGAGGTGCAGTTCCTCGCGGAGGACGCGGAAGCCGGCGCGCGTGATCTGTTCGCGGAGCCTTTGGACCCTGACGAGCTCGAGCAGGTCGTCGTGCTTCACGGCGTTCCGGCGGGCTGCCTTGATGAACGAGTTCTCGTCCGCCGGCTCTCGCAGGGTCCACGGAGCGTGCCGGGCGAGGGCCCGGAAGGTCGAGAACGCCAGCCGGCGTCCGAGCAGCAGGTGCAGCGGCACCGGCAGCTTGAGGCGCGGGAGATGCGCGCCGGCAAACGACAGGTGGGGCGCCGTGGAGAGGTACATCCAGCCGCCCGGCTTCAACACGCGACGGCACTGGGCCAGGTAGCGGTCGGCGTCGGCGACGTGCTCGATGACCGCGTGCGACAGCACGGCGTCGAACGAGGCCGGCGAAAACGGCAGCGAGGTGCCGTCGGCCTGCACGAAATCGAGGTTGGGGAGTGACCGTTCCCGGGCCAGTCGCGTGCCGGCGTCGCGGAAGCGATCGACGAGATCGATGCCGACGACCTGTGAGGTTTCTTCGGCGAGCGACAACGGCATGCCGCCGCCGCCGCAGCCCGCGTCCAGGATGCGCCCCCGCGGGATCACCCCGCTCTGCTCGAGGAACGCCAGCACCTTGGCGCTGCGGTAGTACTCGAAGAGCGCGTAGTCGGTACTCGGATCGGAAGCGGCGGTCGGCGTGCCCCTTGATGGCAGCGTTGTCAATCGTTTTCACGGCGCGGGCGATGGGGTCGGCGATCGGAGGAGTGACGGCGCCGGCGCGGCGGGCGGCCCCTTGGCAATGAGCGCGGCGCGATCGGCGCCGCCAGCCGACTCCGCCACGTCGAACGTCCAGACGACACGGCGATCCGGATACGCGTCCAGCACCTCGCGAATGACCGGACCTTCATAGCCGACGCGCGGCGCGACGTAGGTCACCAGCCATGGTACATCGTTCCGCGTGAGCCGGTCGGCGTAGTTGCCGAACTCGCGGCCGACGAAGACCGGCCGGATGCGGTTTTCGAGTGCCAGCCCGTTGGCGAGCTTCCCGTGGACCAGCGTGCCGGGCGGGAGCAGCCGGCCCAGTTCTCGAGACGCCTCGACGTTCTTGTAGCGTGCGTCCGATCGCCCACTGCGCGAACTGCGCGACGCCACCGCAGGCCAGGATCGCGGCCAGCAAGCCCGCTGTGGCGGGTGAGCACCGCTGGGCCAGCCACGGCGCCAGCCTGGACCACCCCCACCAGCCGGCCCCGAGCAGCAGGATGGCCACGACCGCCGACAGCCGCACGGCAGGGCGCACTTCATAGAGAAACGCCAGCCGGACAATCGATCCGCAGACGATGTAGAGCACGTAGCCAACCAGGGGCAGCAGCAGGATCGCGAGCCTGCGAGAGACGGCGGGCAGCCAGTCGGGCAGCAGCGTCCGATCGCGTGCCAGCGTGAGCGCCGCGAGCGCAACGAGCGCCGGAATGAGGAACACGAAGCGCCGCTCGTTGCCGACATCGTGCGCGAGCAGCTCGGCGACGCCCACGCCCACCCACAGCGTGAGCAGCCGTTCCGGCGGCCCAATCCGGTTCCATGCCACCACACGCGTGACCCATGCGACCGCGCCAACGGCGGCGACCAGCCACATGCGCGTCAGCACGTCGTGGAGAATCGGAAACCACGTGATCCGCGTGACGATGGAGTCGAGATCGTAGGAGGGCTTCCGGGTGACGGACATCTGCCAGTTGTAGAAGCGATACTCCGACCACGCGGGAGCGACGAACACGGCGACCGCGACCAGGAGCGCCGCGGCGATGCCCGCGATCGTCCACCCCGCGGCGGCCGCCGGCACACGCGACGTGCCAGGGCGCCGCCAGCCGTCGTAGAGCGAGGCCAGCGCCGCCAGCCCCAGCGCCGCAATGAAGAACACGGCGGCGGCCTTGGTGAAATACGCGAGCACCGCGAAAACGCCGGCGAGCGCGCCCCACCGCGGCGACGACTGCGCGCGAGTGAACGCCCACCAGCCGGCGACGACGAACGCCGACATGAGACTTTCCATGATCGCGGCCCGGTCGTACATGACCGCCACGTAGTTGGTCGCGAGCAGGATCGCCGCGATCGACGCCCGCCGCGGCGCCGCCGATGCGCGCGACGCCGAGCCCGAGCAGGATCACGGCCAGACACCCGGCGATCTGCGAGACGAGCCGCGCCTGCCACACGCCGACGCCAAACGCCGCAAACGACGCGTACTCGAGCCCGGTGAACACAGGCGCGATGTACATCGGGTTCCAGTTGTCGGTCTGCCAGACGCCGAACAGCGCGCGGTTGCGGGCATTGTGGGTCCAGGCGCCTTCGTCGTGCCAGACGACGCCGACGGTCGTGCGCCAGGGAGGATCAGCCGTCGGAAACAGCCCGCGCAGCAGGGCGGCCAGCAGGACGATCGCCCCCAGACCTGCGGCATGCCGACGTGAAAATGGATGGGTGGTGTACAACGTCCGGCGACTCGAGCCAGTCCAGGCGATCGGGCGGCGTCCAGTATAGTGGCGGCGTCCCGTCCAAACAGCCGCGCCCGGGCAGTCCTGGACGCTGTGGTATCGTCCTCGTCCGCCGACGAGCTCGCCGACGATCCAGCTGGCCGCCTTCCCGAATCCGACGTTGAGCGCTCCTGCCGCCCTTTCCCTGATCATTCCGACCTACAACGAACGCGCGCGACTGGGGGAGCTGGTGGCCGAGGTCTTCCGCGTGTTCGCCGCCCACGGCATTGCCGGCGAGCTGGTCATCGTGGACGACAACTCGCCCGACGGAACGGGTGCGCTCGCCGAGCAGCTTGCGACCCGATACCGCATCCGGGTGCTGCACCGAGCCGGGAAGCTCGGGCTGGGCACGGCCGTGGTCGAGGGGTTTGCGGTGGCATCGGGAGACGTGCTCGGGGTGATGGATGCGGACCTCAGTCATCCGCCAGCGACGCTGCCGCGTTTGCTCGCGGCGCTCGACACGCACCGGGCCGATCTCGTCATCGCGTCGCGCTACGTCCCGGGAGGCCGTACCAAGAACTGGCCGATAACCCGTCGCGTGATGTCGCGCGTGGCCTGCCTGCTCGCACGGCCGATCACCGCGGCCCGGGACGCGACATCGGGCTACTTCCTCATCCGCCGCGAGGCGGTGCGCGATGTCACGATTGCGGCGGGCGGCTTCAAGATTTGCCTGGAATTGCTGGTGCGCGGGCGGGTTCGGTCGATCGTCGAGGTCCCGTACGAGTTCGCCGACCGCGCGGCCGGCGAGAGCAAGATGAGCTGGCGCGAAGCGACCGGCTACTTCCGGCAGCTGCGCAACCTCTGGGCGCATCACCGGCGCCAGGGCGTGACACGGGCCTATCAACGCGTTCCTCTCCGAGAGGATTGATGTTCAAACGAGGCCGGTCCCCGTGTGGGTCAGGATTGAGGTCTCGTTCCAATGGAAATGAGGCCGCGTTCCCAGAGCACGAAGTTGCCCAGCTCGCCGGCGGGCGAGTAGCCCCCGCGCAGCCAGGCCATGAGGTCAGGCCGGTTCATGAAGAAGCTGTAGGAGTCGGGGCCGTCGGGATCCCAGTCGTGCCGCTGGAGCACGACCAGCGCCGGGCGCGTCCGTTCCAGCTCCTCGAGCAGCGCGCTCACGCCGTACCCCGGGTGGTGGTCGGCGAAACCGACGATGACCGGACGGCTCCAGAAGAAGCGCGTCGCACTGCGCCGGTCGGCCTGCACGAGCGCACCAGGCGAAAAGCCGAAGAGCAGGACGCTGTCGTCCGGCCGAACTCGATCTCGCAGGTGCTTCGCAAGCTCGTGGACGGCAAGCGCGGAATACTTGTCGCCGGTGCCGCGTCCGCCGAAGCGCGCCAGGTAGGCCTCGCGGGAGAGCGAACCCGTCCAGGCCCGCAGGTCCCAGGCCGTATAGTCGGCGACCTTGTCGAAATTCGAGATGCGGACTACGGCGATGGCAAGAAGGACCGCGGCCAGTGCACGCGTCCGGGGCCGTAAGACCGGCCAGACTGCGGCGGCGCTGATACCGAACGCGAGCGCGAGTGCGGGATACGCCTGAACGAAGTACTGGGGAAGTCCGCGGCTGCCGTTCACCGCAATCGACAGACACGCCATCGCGACCCATCCGACGACGGCCAGCGCCGCCCGCGGGGAAGCGTCAACGCTCCACGCTTCGGCAGATGCCGCTCGATCCTGCCGCTCAGCGCCCGAACGCCGGCGGTGCGGCGCCTGGAGCGCCAGACACCCGAGACAGCCGAGGCCGCCGAGGAACCACAGCGAATCGAGTCGCGCGTGGCGGACGGGGAACGTCACGAGGTAGGCCAGCAGGGCGGCGAGGCTGTCGTAGGTCTCGCCGGAGTAGAAGAGGTTGTAGGCAATCGTCGCCTGATACAGATCCTCGATCGCGGCGCCGGCGAGAAAAATTGCGGCCAGCGCCACGACGCTGGCTGCCAGGCCGGCGATGAGCCCGGTCGCGAGCGTCAGCCACGCACGGATGCGCGAGCCGCCGTCAGCGACTGTGGACCACAGCCACGCCGCCGCGAGCCCGGCGAGGAACACGGCGCCGGCGTTGTACTTGTAGAGGAACGCGAGGCCGAACAGCACGCCGCTCCACGCCGACAGTCGCAGCCGGCGCCGCCGCTCGTCCACGCCGGCCGACGCCGCGCGATGCAGCACGAGAAACGCGGCCGCGCAGGTCAGGCCGATGAACACTTCGCACTGGCCGCGGACACGCACGCCGCCCAGCCGCCCGAGCGCGGGGTTCGACAGGAGGAGGAACACGAGCGCCGCGCACTCGCCGGCCCCGCGCGGGCCGAGGCGCCGTCCGAGTCGCCAGAGCACGAGCGCCGTGGCGACCGCCACGGCGAGGTCGGCCGCCGCGACGACCCGATCGTCGGGCCAGAGCGACCACAGCAGGGCGTAGGTGTAGTGGATCGCGGGCGGCTTCTGATCCCACGCATGGCGATACGGCAGCTCGCCGTGCAGGATGCGCTGGCCGACGTAGGCGTAAAGCGACTGATCGGCGCCGGCGGGCTGGGCCAGTGACGGCAGCCGGATCAGGACGAGCAGCGCGACGAGCGTCCAGAAGATCCGCAGCCCGATCGGCGCCGGCACGGGCGTCTCAGCGCGTCAGCGTGTTGGCGCGGTCGGGATCGACCCGCTTGGACATCACGACCGTGGCGGCAGCCCGGGTCCCCGACGCGAGCCGCCTCGTGGATCGCGTCGGGCCCGCGACGGGCGCTGCGGGCGCGCCGAAGAAGAGCCGCGGCAGGACGTCGCCGATCACGTGTCGCTTGGTGACCAGCAGGCGCGCGATGTCCCCGGCGTGGCGGGCGAGGTAGCGCGGGCGCAGGAAAAAGCGTCGCTTGGCGCGGTTGATCGCGCCCATCACGACCCGCTCGTCGAGTCCGTTGCCGCGCAGCATGTAGTACGAGTACTCCATCCGCGACCAGTCCTCGTCGGCGAGCAGGCCCTCGCGCCGCGCCTTCTCGTAAAGCTCGGTCCCCGGGTAGGGCACGGCGGGATAGAAGTTGGCGAAGTCGGGATCGAGCCGGATGGCGTAGTCGGTCGTCGTCTGGAGTGTCGCCGGCGTCTCGCCGGGGTAGCCGAAGATGAAGAAGGCGAACGACTTGATGCCGGCGTCCCGGAGATTCTTCACCGCAGTCTCGATCTTCTCCTGCTCGAGACGCTTGACCATGTTGCGCCGCGTCTCCTCTGACGCCGATTCGATGCCCATCGCCAGCATCCAGCAGCCCGACTGCCGCAGCCTCGCCACGAACTCCGGGTTCACGAGGTTGTCGGCGCGGGCGTTGCCGAACCAGCGCACGTCGAGATTGCGTGCGATGAGCTCGTCGCAGAAGCGCGAGAACGTCTTGGCGTTCAGCGTGACCGTGTCGCCCCAGAGATAGAAGTGCCGGACCCCGAGCTCCTTCGTCGCGCGCTCGATCTCGTCCACCAGCACCTTCGGGTCGCGCTCGCGGAACTTGTGCCCCTGGTGGACGGGCGCGACGCAGAAGTCGCACGAGTACGGACACCCGCGGCTGGTCTCGACGAGGATGTACGGCTTGCCCTCGAGCGGCAGCGTGTAGTGCGACAGGGGAATGAGGTCCCACGCCGGAAACGGCATGGCCTGGAATCCGGTGAACGTCCCGTGCGCGCGATGCGGCACGATCTCGTCCCCCAGGCGGAACGTCAGGCTTGGAATCTGCGAGAGCGTGTCCCGATCGACCCGATCCGCGCTCGCGAGCGCGACGATGGCATCCTCGGGCTCGCCGACGACCATGGCGTCGACGGCCGCCGCCCGCGCCATCGAGAGCTGCGGAACGGTCGAGGCGTGCGGACCGAAACAGACGAGCGCGGCGCCGAACCGCGCCTTGAGCTTCGCCATTTCGGCGACGTCGGCGTCCAGGGTCGGTGTCGTGCTCGGAAAGACGATGAGCTCGGGGTGGAAGCCCTCGCCTTCGAGCGTGGCGACGACCTGATCGGTCGAGAGCGACGCGGCTGTCTGATCGATGAGCCGGAACGGGACCTGCCGCTCCCGAACCAGCGCCGCGCAGACGAGCAGCGAATACGGCGGCTTGGTCGTGCCGAGGACCTCTTCGCGCTCCTGGCACCGGCCCTGACGCGTGAAGGCGATGCCGTTCACCGGCGGTGGGTTGACGAAGAGCGTTCGCAGTCCGGGCATTCGGGGTGATTGTATCGGGACGGCTCTCAAGGCTGAAGGGCGATCGGTCCCGGTTCGAGCGGCGCCGCCGCGCCCGCCTCGCGAACCACGGCGACGGGTTCCGGCGCCGCGGGCCCGGCCGTCAGCTCCACCTTGCAGCAGCGGCGGCACACGGGGAACAAGCGGTTCTCGAGCAGGCGGCGGCGCATGTCCACGTACCGCTCCGAGTTCCAGACCTCCTCGAGCGTCTGGTGCGTGAGGTCGCCGACCTCGACCCGGATGAACGGGCAGAAGAAGACCTTGCCGCTGAACGAGACCCGCGCCTGCATGAACGGATACAGGCAGCGCCCCGACAGCGACGCGCCCGGCGTGTAGTAGCGCTCGACGAGCGGCGCGTGCACCTTCGGACGGTAGTCGAAGAGGATGTTCCGTTCCCGGCACTTCTGCTGGAGCGCCGCCACCTTCGTGCGGACGCGTTCGGGCGTGATGCCCGGATCACTGGTGATGAACGTGGAGACGATGTTTGGATCGGTTTCGCCGATGAGGCGGAGGGTTTCGTCACGCTCGGCGGGGGTGGCGAACATCAGGTGGTTGAGGCCGATCGCATCGACGCCGAGCTCCCCGGCCACGTCCACCATCTGGTCGAGCGTCTCGAGGCTCTCTTGGGCGACCGTCGTGTTGATGCTGACGCGCAGCGGCGCGTGCCGCGCGTGCCGCCGCGGCCTGCAGCCGCCGGAGTCCGGCGGCCGTGCGCTCGAAGGTCCCCTTCACGCCGCGGGCCTTGTCGTGCAGCTCGCCGGGGCCGTCAATCGAGACCGACACGTGGGTGAGGAACTTGAGCCGCGCGAGCTCGGCCAGCGCGTCCGCGCGCTCCTCGCTGATGATCGTGCCGTTGGTCGTGAGATAGCCGCAGGCATAGCCCTTCTCGCGAAAGACATCGAGCACGCTGAGGATGTCCTTCCGCATGAAGATCTCGCCGCCGGTGAGATTCACCTGGAGCCGTCCGTCCGGGAACGCGCGCTTCAAGGCCTCGATCGCCAGCTCTTCGCGCCACTCGCCCTCGATGTTGAGCAGGTCGCCGACATAGCAGAACTCGCAGTGCAGGTTGCACCGCATGGTCGCCTCGTAGACGAGCCCCATCGGCAGGCGGCCGGCGCGACCCGTGCCGTCGGCGAGGAACCCCGCGACATCGCGCTCGTACCGGCGCCGGCGCAGCCTCGCGTGCAGCGTGCGCGCGAGCGGCATCGCGCGGGCACGGTCGAGAACGGCGCGTTTGACCTTCTGAAGCATCGGGGAATGGTGACGCGCAGCTTCCGAGTCGATTGACCGCGATCAATTGGCGGCCGGGCGCCAGGTGGATTCCGGCAGTTCCCAGATCTCGATGCCGGGCCCCGGGCGCTCCAGCACGGGGTCGATACGGCGTGTCCGTGTTGTGCAGGAACGGCGCGGTGGCGGCGCGGGCGGCTGGCTCCGCGTCAGGCCGATACGGCGAAACCGACACGATCCGCGTGCCGTGCGTCATCAGTCGGGTCCGGAGCGGCACGACCGCCGAATCCTCCGTATTGTAGCGTTTCAGGACCACATACCGCACGGCATGACGCCGCAGCCCGTCCAACCCGGGTCCGGCCGCTGCTTCGTCGTAGCTGAGATAGATCTTGTCCACATCCAGTCCCCCTTCGCCGAGCCACAGGATGCGGAAGCCCGGGGCGGGGTAGGGATCCAGTGCCATGCGGATCGCGAACTTCGTCGATGCGCGCCGTGGATCGCCAAGGTGCGAGGCCAGTGCTTCCTCCAGGCTCGCACGGGACTGAATCAGCGGCACCGAGTACGGCTGGACGAGCACGGTCGCTTCGGGCGGGGCGCGGCGTTCGAACGCGTCGAGAGCGAGCGTCCGGGTGTCGGTCTGCTGGAAGAACCGCCCCAGGCTGTAGCTCGAGGACACCCCTGGCCATGCCAGGGCGACGGTCACGAGCACGAGGAGCGGCGCGGGCAGGCCGCGAAGCCGGCTCACCGCGTATCCTGCGCCGAGCACGACGAACGGCAGCACCGGATTGAGATATCGGCTCGCGGCGACGGTGTTGCTGATGAAGGCAAGGAACGCCAGCGGGAAGGTCGTCAGGAGGAGTGCGGTCCACGGCTCCGCGCGGACGAGGAGCGCAAAGCCGGCGACGGCGGCCGCAGCTACCGGCCAGCCGGCCGTCTCCCGCCACAGCATTCCGGCATATGCCGGAGCCGACGCAAAGAGTCCGCCGCCGCTCTCGACCGCTCGATCGACGACGATCTGCCGATTCGCCACGACGTCGCTCCAGGCCGTCATCGGCTCCACCAGCAGGAAGGGCGAGAGCGCCAGGAAGGCCGCAGCGGCCGCACCTGCGGCGGCGGCCCCGCCGCGCACGATCGCGGGCATGCCGCCTGCCCGCGTGGCGTGCCAGACCGCGAGGGCCAGCGGCACCACGAGGAACACGGCGTAGTAGTGCGTCGAGAACGCCACACCGCAGGCCGCGCCCGCGAGCAGGATGGTTCGGAGGCGCGGCGGCGAGGCCGGGCTGAAGCCCGGCGCCACAGGTGAGGCTGGTTTGAAGCGCGGGACCGCAGCAGTGGAATCATCAGTGGCGCCGGGCTTCAGCCCGGCCATGGCGACGATCGCCAACAAGGCCGCGACGATGGCGAGCGTCGCCGGGACGTCGTGCTTCACGTAATGCGAATCGCGCACGTGCGCCGGTGCGACAGCCAGGAAGAACGCCGCCGCCAGCCCGGCGCGAGGTCCGAGAACGCGCCGTCCGAGCACGTACACGAGGGCGACGGTCGCGACACCACAGACGACGCCCAGCGTACGCCCGGCGAGATAGACGCTGCTCGGATCGACGAAGAACTGCGTCTGGAACGCCGACAGCGACGGCACGAGACCGGCGACCCAGCAGGCGGCGAACCAGGCGCCGATCCACGCGAAGAGGACGTAGAAATAGAACGTCGGGTAGAGAAAGTTGTGGGGATTGAGATCGCCGGTCGCAAAGGCGAGCGCGCGCGACATGATCGCGATTTCGTCGGGGTTGTAGACCGCTGGCAGCCCGAAGGCCAGTCCCGTCACGCGCAGCCACGCCGCGAGGGCCAGCACCGCGACGAGCGCCAGCCGCCACGACCACTGATCTCGGCGGGTCATCATGAACGCTGCGGCGGCAGGTCGTCCTGCGCCAGCGGGACTTCCAGGATTGCGCCGGCCGATTCAACGGGCTCGTCGGCGTGTGCCGGCATCGGCCGCGCATCACCGCTCCGGTCCGGCGCGGCGGCTGGCAATCAACCGCGCGAGCCCGTCGATCTCCTGACGGTTGAAGAATCGCAGCAGGGCGAGCAGGGCGGGATACGTCACGAGCACCATCGTCCCGCGCACGACCACGCCCACGAGCGGTGATCCCACCGGCGGGAGCGCCCGCGCCGCCAGCCAGGCGCCGGTGCCCGCGACGACGAGCCTGGCCAGGCGGCCGTATTCGTGGCGGACCGGATACACGCGCTGGGAGAAGACGTATGCCGTCCCGGCGAGGACGGCGTAGGACGCCGCGTTGGTCCACGCCGCGCCGATCGCGCCGAATCGCGGCACGAGCAGCAGATTGCCGACGAGACTGGTTCCTGCGGCAATGCCCGTGGCCATCGGGTAGTAGTGCGTGTTCTTGGTGATGTTCAGCCCGATCGACGTCAGCAGGTAGATGCCCTGGAACGTGACGCCCAGGCCGATCCAGGGAATGACGTTCGCCGCGTCGATGAATTCCGGCGTCGTCATCAGCCGGACGATGTCATGCGCCACCGCGGCCAGTCCGGCCTCCAGCAGCACGAGCACGGCCACGCCGTAAGTCGTCACCAGCCTGAAGGTGTGCTTCGCGTCGGCCTCCTTCATCGTCGCGTAGTAGAAGGGTGCCCAGGCGTATTCGAAGGCGCTGAGAAAGAGCTTGATGGCGAGCCCGAAGGTCGCGCCGATCGAGTAGATGCCGACGTCGCGCAGGCCGGCGAACAGGCCGAGCAGGTAGCGGTCGGCCACCGCCATGACCTGTTGCGAGAGCCCGTGCGGGAGGCGCGGCAGCCCGAAGCGCAGCGCCTGGAACAGCACCTCGGTCGAGAAGGTCGGGCGGATGAGCGCGGCGAATCGCGGCAGGAGCGCCAGCGTGAACGTCGCGGTGACGACGAGATCGGCGAGCACGTAGCCCAGGACGCCCAGGTTCAGCCCGACGATCAGCACGAGGCGCGCGAGGAGCGTGGCGATCGTGCGCGCGGCCGTCAGCCAGGCGAATTCGCTCGATCGGTCCTCCATCCGCATGACGTGGAACGGCAGGAAATAGAACCCGATCACGAAGGTGTTCACGAGCACGAGCCGGAACGGCCGCTCATAACCCGTGGCCTGGAAGAGGGTGGAGGTAATGGCCGGCGTGGCGGCAAGCAGCAGCGCGATGGCCAGACCGTTGGCGGCCGTCAGGAACCAGAAGATGGTGCTCGCGAGCACCTGCCGCTCGTGGCCCGTGCGGCAGTCGTAGTAGAGGCGCATGAACGCGCCGTCGAGGCCCCACCTGAAGACGATCTTGGCGACAACTTCCGCCGAGAGCAGCAGGCCGATGGCGCCGTAGTCGGTCAGGGTGAGGTACTGGACGTAGAGCGGCAGCAGCAGGAAGCTGGCGATGCTCGCGGCGACATCGCCCATGCCGTAGATGGCCAGGTTTCGCGCGAGCGCGCGCAGCCGTGCGAGCACCGGCCGAGTATAGCGGCTGCTCCCTTCAGCCGCGCCGCAGCACGATCAGATTCAGGAAGCAGAGGGCCGGTATGGGGAGGAGCCTCGTCAGCGCGCGGTGGAGCCAGGCGCGTTGAGCCGGACGGCGGCGAATCCAGGCGGTGAGGACCGGGACGGTCGGGAAGATTCCCTGGCGCGACACGAGCACGAAGCCGGCGCGCTCGAACAGCCGCAGGTACTCGGCAATCGGCCGATCCCCGGGGTGCTTGACCTCACTGGCGGTGCGAATCAGCCGTCCTTCGAGCAGGAAGTGGACCCGCGACTGGAGGTGCGCGAGATTCGGCACCGAGACCAGCAGCGAGCCGCCCGGCGCGAGCACCCTGTGCAGCTCACCGAGCGCGAGCGGCTGTTCGTGGTACGCCAGATGCTCGAGGACGTCGAGGCAGAGCGCGCGCTCGAACGCGCCGTCCGCATATGGCAGCTCCAGCAACGATCCGCGTCGCACGTGCGCCGAGCTGTAGTGGGGATCGAGGCCTTCGATCGCGAGCCGGCCGGCGAACTCCTCGACGATCAGGCCCTCGCCGCATCCGGCGTCGAGGACGCGCGTGTGCGCCGGCAAGGCGGCCAGCCAGCGAGTGACCCGCTCGCGCTTCGCGAGATACGTCGGCAGATAGTCCCACGCGGCGTCGAGCGACCGGTGGTAGTCACCGCGCTCGGCGTACTCGCCTGTCGGCTCGGGAGGCCTCGTCAGTCGGCGGGGCAGGCTCACCCGCTGAACGGGCGCGATCCCCCGACGGGCGCAAGGGCTCGGCGGTCGAAGGACGGTTCGTCAACTATTCCGGAGGTTTGGGCGGGGCGTACGGATTCGGTGTACTTCGATCGGTCCGGCTCCACGGTGTTCGCGGGTGGTGGCGCGGTGCCTGTGGGCGGCACATAGCCCGGCGGGAGGTTGTAGGGGTTGAAGAACTGGCCGCTTGGAGCCGCCGGCTGCGCGGGCGTCGGCGCCATCCCGGGACGGCCGAGCGTTCCGGGAGGAGCCATCGGCGTGCCGGTCGGTCCCTGCGGCGGCGCCGCCCCTGGCGGCTGTCCGGCCGTGTAGCTGCCGGGGAACAGCGCCGGCTGCTGCCCGGTTGGTGCGGTTCCGGTGCGCTGCTGCTGCTGTTGCTGCTGCTGCTGGCGCATCTGATCGAAATAGCGCTGCGGGTTGGCGTAGTCGAACTGGGTTTCCGGAGGCTGAACCCCCACCGCTGTCCCGCCACCGAGCGCTGCGGCATTGCCGCCCGGGCCGCCAACGTTCGCGCCAGGATAGGGATTGATGACCGGCGCGCCCGGCATCGGTGGCTCTTCGGCGTCGGCGTCGGCGACCTGCTGCGCCGCGTCGACGGCTTCGGGTCCGACCGTCGCCGCGGGATCCGCCGCCGGTGCGAGCTTGCGCTGGCGCAGGCGTTCGCGCGGGTGCGCTCGCCGGTGCCGCAGAAGCGACGGCCGGGGCGGTCACACGCGGGAGCAGGACGAGCCTGTCGTAGCGGGAGGCGCTGGCGACCGGAGTCGCTCGATCCACGGCAAGGAACCCCGGCACGGTGCGCAGGACGATGTCCAGCGCCTGGCGCTCGGGGAGATCGGTGAGGGTCAGCGTGAGCGGTTGCCCCGCGGCCAGACGATCCACGCCCACGACCTTGACCTGCCCGAGCCGCTCCCATTCCGCGAGGATCTGGCGAACCGAGGCCTGTTCCGCCTTCAAAGTGACGCGACCGTCGCGAATCGACAACTGCACGGCCTGAGCGCTGGCCATGCCGGCGGACCCGGCCATTGCGGCCACGCAGAACGAAGCGACGAGTGTCGCGTGCTTCATGACTCCAACCTCATGCGGAATGCGGGGGGCGAACACTTCCACTCTACGCCTCGACTCCTGCCCCGTAAAGCGTGACGGCCCGGCCGGCGTTCCTTTTTGAGACGCCCGCGCCTGAAAACCGGCCTGCCGGGACGCTCGGGGTTGCCGGGCCCGGCTGACCTTCATACGGACGCATGGGCCGGCGCGTCCACGGGGTCGCGAACCGCCACTGCGGCCTGCGCCCGCCGGACCTGCCACGCGTACGCGCCCAGCGCCGTGACGTAACACAGCCAGCCCGTCCAGAACGCCGTGGAAATCGCCGTCCCCAGAGCGATCGCGACGGCGAGGACCGAGCCGCACACCGAGGTCGCACCGTTCACTCCCCAGAGCCACGGCCCGATGGTCGGCGCGCGCGCACCCGCGAGTCGCATTCCCAGCGGAAAGGCCATACCCATCAGCACGCCCGGCACGCCAAGGACGAGTGCCGACGTCACGACGCGCGTGACCGTGGACGCGCCTTCGATCGCACGCGCCAGTGTCGGCGTCGCCAGCCCGAAGACGAGCAGCACGGCGACGAGCGCGCTCATCCGGAGGACGCCCGCGCGCGGATCGGGCCAGCCGTCGCGGCGCGAGATCCACCAGCTGCCGAGGCCGCTCGAGAGTAGCAGCGAGAAGAGCACGACCGTGAGCCCATAGGTGGGGTGGCCGAGGACCACGATTAGTCGCTGCATCTGCGAGGTTTCGATCAGCATGAAGCCGAACCCGATGGCCGCGAAGAACAGCACCAGCGGGCCCGACCCGTCGAGCGCGCGCCGGTCGGTCGTCACGATCAGCGGCAGGACGATGCAGAGTCCGGTGAGCAGGAGGACGGTGAAGAGCAGCGTGCCGAGCACGAAGACCGCCTCCATGTTGTGGGTGGACTTGCCGTGCTGCAGCAGATCGAGCCGAAGCACGTCGCGCAGGCGCAGCATGTTGAAGAAGAACGGCGAGTCGTCGCGCGGCGCGGCGATGTTGATCGGAAACGAGGCCGTGAACGCCTCGAGGTCACGGCCCGACGCGAGCCGGACGAAGATGTCGTCCTCGGCTTCGGTCGGGCTCAGCACCGTGTCGAATCGCAGCCGGGCGGCCGTGGCGGCGAGTGTCGAGAGATCGGCGGCCGACAGCGGTGTCGGGCTGACGAGCAACGTGCCGATGCCGTCCGGCCCGTCCGCCGCGTCATTCCCGCGGATGCTCCGCACGATCGCCATGTGCGCGCGCGGATGCTCGACGCCGAGGCGCGCGAGCGCGGCCGAGGCCAGCGCGGTCATGCGATAGACCTCGCCGGGACGGCTCTTGAAGTACCAGCGCGACACGCTCAGGAGACCATCGTCGTCGAGATGTCGCAGGAACAGCTCCCAGGCCTCGACCGTGTACAGCGAGTTCTCGCTGAGCACGAAGGCCCCGGCCGCGGTTGCCGCCCACGTGTCGATGAGCGAGATCTGGATCGTGTCGAAGCGGGTCTGCTGGCGGGCGATGTAGCTGCGGGCCTCGTCGTTGACGAACGTCACCCGCGGGTCGCGATCGATGTGGCCGGTGAAGTCGCCGAACCGTCCGTTCAACGTCTCGAGGATGTTGCGGTTGATCTCGACGCCGACAACCGACGAGGCGCCGAAGCGCAGCGCTGAGAGCACGTCGCGTCCGCCACCGACGCCGACGACCAGCGCCTTCCCGTGCGGACGGAGGTAGTAGCCGATGTTGGTGACGTCGTAAGCGAGGTGCTCGAGCTCGTCAGGGCTCGTCGGCGCTTTCGAGAGCACCGTGCCGGCAGCCACGTCGATGTCGAGGTGGAGCTGATTCACGCGCCGATCGGCGGGGTATGTCTGGCTGAGGCCCCAGGTGTACGGCGGCTCGAGGCGATCGGGACTGCCGTGGACGCGGATGCGCGAGTACCAATTCCAGCGCTCGTAGAGCGGGCGCGCCTCGAAGCCGGCCTTGACGTAGATGATGCGCAGCAGCGGAAAGCCGCGCCAGACGAGCGCGGTGTGGCCGATGGCGGCAACGAGCAGCGCCGCGGCGACGAGCCCGCTCGCACGCACGAGGCGTCCGCCGCCTGCGTCCATCGCGAACGCCGTCGCGCCGAGGGCGGCGAGCGCGCTGATGGCGAGCACAGCCGTCGGTCCGTCCGTCACGTCGAGGAGCCAGACGAGGAGCACGCATCCGAGCGCTGCGCCGATGAGGTCGAACGCGTACAGGCGGGCGACGTCGCGATTGAAGCGGGTCAGGACGAGTGCCACGAGGACGCCGCTGAGAACGAACGGCACGGCGACCACGGCGTAGGTGAGGACAATCGCCCACACACCCACGATCGAGGGATGCACTCTGAACGGGATGCTGAGCTGCGTGAGGAAGCTGGCGACGATCACCAGCGGAAACAGCGTGGCGAGACGGGCGAGCTGCGGCTTCACGGCATCGGCGGGGAACCAGGCCGGGCGCAGATAGACCACGAGGGCGCCGACGGTCATGCCGAACATGGCGACCGAGATCGCCACGAACGCGAAGTGGTACCACATGGTCACGCTGAAGATGCGAGTGAGAAGCACCTCGTACATCAGCGTCGACAGGGCCACGAACGCCAGGCCGATGCCCGTCAGGCGCGTCGCCAGCGGAGGAGCTGAGGTCATCGACGACAGTCTACCAAGCCGGTAATCGTCGGTACTCCGACACCTTTTTCCACAAACTTTTCCACAGGGGGACAGTCCCAATCCGATCGTGGCGGATCTGCGCAGTGAAGTGGGGCAAATGGGCTAGCGGCGCGGGCGGACTGCGCACGCTGCAACAGGGCGCGCGCGGCCTCGAGGCGGACTCGCGGAGCCCCGTCACGCAACAGACGCCGGAACTGTGCCAGCTCGACGTCGGCGTCGGCAGCCAGAATCCGGGCGACCTCTGCGCGGACGTTGAGGTTCGGATCCACGCTGCCGGCGATGAGGACCGGCATGGCCGCTGGGCGATCGACCGACAGGAGCAGCTCCGCCGCCTGGAAACGTATCAGCCCGTCCTTGTTCTCGAGCAAAGGCCGCGCGACCGCGACCCAGTTCGTTCGTCCCCGTGCCTTGATCGCAGAGGCGGCCATCAGCCGTGCATCGAGCGCCGGGCTGGTCAGGCCCGCCTCGACCAGGGGCAGCGTCGCCTGGCTTCCCAGCCGCACGGCGGCGAGCGCGGCGGCAAACCGCCCGAACTGGTCACCCTGCTTCGCCGTCCGCTCGAGATCGGGCACGAGCGCCTTCAGGCCGAGGTCGGCGGCAGACGAGGCCGCGGCCGCCTGCAGGTTGGCATCCGACGATGCCAGCGACTCGCGCAGCAACGCCTCGCCTCCCGTCACCCGACCGGCCGCCATCGCCTGCAGCGCTTCCGCCCGGGCACTTCCGGACGCCTCGCGAGCGGTCTGGATGATTCGAGCCTGTGACGCGGCATCGCCGAGACTGGCCATCGCGACCGTCGACGGCCAGGTCATGGGCGTCGCGGGCGAGGCCGCTGCCGACGCGGCGAGCGTGTTGCGGGCGTCAGCGCGTCCGGCGCGGGCGAGCGCCGCCAGCGCATCGATCTTGATGGCCGCCAGCGCGTTCTCCTTCAGCGCCTCGAGCTCGGCGCGGCCGATCAGGGACGCGACCGTCGGATTTTCGCGCTGGGAGACCTTGAACCAGGCGTCGTAGGCGTCGAGCGCCTTCTGGCGCTGGTTGAGCGACAGGAGCGCCTCGACTTTGAGCGCGGCGGCGGCCTCGTGTCCCGGCGAACCAGCCAGCAGCGCCTCGGCCTGCGCAAGCGCCTCCTCGCTGCGTCCGGCTTCGAGCGCGCGGCGGCCCGCCGCGACCTCGGCATCCTTGGCCGCAATCGGCGCCGGCTGCGCGGGTGGCTGCGCGCTGTGCGCGCCCGCGCCGGCGACACCGAGCGTCGCCGCGAGCGCAAGAATCAGTGTGGTCAGCATCGATCGGGAGGGCCAGGTGGACTGGCCCGATCGGTTGGACGGGGACCGGCCGGGAGCGGCCGGTCCATCGGGCACGCGCCGAACCAGGTCAGCTATCTCGGGATGCCGAACGAGGCGCTCCCGCTGCGCCAGAAATTGGAGCCGTCGCGCTGCCAGTAGATGGCCTCTTCGGCGAAGATCGGACTGCCGGCGACGACCGTGACCTTGAACGAGAACGACTTGCCCTGCAGCGTTCCCGGCGGCAGCCCTTCCGAGGCCTCGACCTGGGCGAGGAACGTGTTCATGTGAATCGTCAGGCGCCCCACGGCCGGCACGGTCTGCGGGAGCTGTGACACCGTGTAGCGGCCTGAGCCCTCCACGTAGAGCGTGATCCAGACCGTCGATGGCTGGAAGTCGACGTTGCCCAACAGCAGGAACGTGTCGAACGCGCCGCCTGAGGCGCCCTCGGGGAAATGCCATTCACTGGCGGTCGCGTTGACGCCGACGACATTCGAGCCCTCGACGCGGCCGGCGCCCCAGTAAATGGATCGTTCGGCGATGATACGAGCCGTCGGCGCTCGTGAACACCGCCGCCGCGCCGCCGATGTTGCCAAGCTCCTGATTCAGGAACACCGTGTGCCGCGAGGCGGGAGGGACGTAGTAGTACCGTTCGACAGGTGTGCCGTTCTCGGGCATGAACAGACCACGCACCGTGATCGGAAACGGCGTTGGGATTGAGCAGCAGGTAGAAAGTATCGAAGCCGGGCGCGGCGGCGCCCTCGGCGAATACCCAGCCCTGAGCGGGATACACGGTTCCGACGCTCGCAGTGCCGCCAATCCACTCTGGATTGCCGCTGCCGATCTGCCGCCAATACATCACCCGCTCGGCGACCACGGGCACCGTCGCCACGACCGTCGTGCTGAAGTCCCGGCCGGCGAGCTCGGGGATGGCATTGGCATTGAGCGTCAGGCGCTGCTGTGCCGGGATGGGATAGGTCCTTGGTCACCATCGTGCCGTCGGGAAGAGAGAACCAGAAGCTCGCAAGGCCCGGTAGCGAACTGGGATTGAAGACGAGGAAGAAGTTGTCGAACAGCTCGCCGCCTCTCGAGCCCTCCGCGAAGTACCATCCGCCCGAAAGCATCTTGACCGCGGACACGGACGTGCTGCCTTCGAAGTTCGACCCCCAGTAGACCGACCGTGAGACGTAGATGTCGTAGCCCGGGGTCGTGGACTGGAACACGGCTCCGAACGCGCCGACGCCCGCCGCCTCCGCGAGGCCGATCGTCGTCCGGCTCCGTGGGGCGACGGCGTAGTCCCGAATCACGAGCCGCCCATCGTCCGATGCGAAGTAGGCACGGACGTTGATGGGCACGTCGTTTTCGTTGGCGACCAGATAGAAGGTGTGGAAGCCGGTGAGCGTGCCGCTCTCCGCACCTTCCGCCAGGAACCAGCTGCCGTTCGGCGCCGTGGTCGCGGACGTGTCAATAATCTGCGGGGGCGGCGGAGGAGGCGGGGGCGCCGGGGGCGGGCTGCCGCCGCCGCCCGCATTGAGCGAGCTGATGCGCTGGCCGAACACCGTGCCGAAGTCGCTGGACGTGACGACCATCCACTCCTTGCGTGCGTCGTTCGAGACGATGCGCGGATTGAAGTTGCCGTTTCTCGCGCCGGTCGCCGTGACGTCGAACTCGGCGTCGGGGACGGCGGCGCTCGAGATCTGGGCGCCGGCGTCTTCGCGCAGCCGTCCGTGCACCACCGCGAAGAACGTCCCCGTCTGCGGGTTGTAACGAAGGCCGAGCGCGTCGTAGCTGTAGTAATTGAAGATCAGGGCCGTGACGTTGCCAGCCGGCGCCCCGTCGGCGCCAAGCAGCCGGCCGTAAATGTGCGGCTGCTGATACCAGGCCACGAGGAACTGATTGGTGCTCGGGTTGTATTCGATTTGCGGCACGTAACAGGCGACGCCGACCGCCACCTCGTGCACCGGTCCGAGACCGCCGGTCGACGCCGCGATCGACCGGACCCAGACGGCACCAGGTCCCGCCGGCTCGTAGTAGTGGCGGGTCGCCACCATGAACTGGTCGGTCGTCGGGTTGTAGGCGACGCTCGGCTCGGCCTGCGAGTGATTGTCGGCGGTGACCGGGATCGGACCGCCGACGAGGCCGCCGGCGTTGTCCACCAGCTGGCCGACGACGTCATTGGCCGGCGGCCCGATCTGGTGATAGACCACGAGGAAGCGCTGGCTGCCGGTGGCGTACGCGATGTCGATCCCCAGTTCGGCGTTGCCACCCCCGGGAGGCACGCCAATCGGGAAGTCACCCGTGACGAATGCCGGTGCGCCACCGGCACCGAACCGCACGAGCCGTCCCCAAATCTGATACGCGCTCGGATTGGCCCGGGTGTCGAACCACGCGACGAGGAAGCCCCCCAGATGCGGGCTGTACGCCACCCTCGCCGTCTGATTGTGGGTGAGTGCCGTCGGCACGTAGAACTGCGAGCCGAGGGCGCCGCCGTCCGGCGTGACGAACCGGCCGTGCACCAGATTGCCGGACACGACGAGGTAGACGCCGTTCACCGGGTCGTATGCCGCGTCGGGACGCCGCACGGCGCCGCCCCAGGACCCCGAGACTCCGAACGACGGACCCTCGCGGGAGGCTTGTGCGGCGCCGGGTGCAGGGAGCAGCGTGACGAGCGAGGCGGCGAGAGCAAGGATGGGAAGCCGGCGGGGAACAGCCATCGATTCTCTGACTCCTGTCAACGAACACGGGTCCGTCCGGGCTATCGGACGAACGCGGTCCGATCAGCAGGGTCTCTCGACCAAAACGATTACGGGGTATCCGGACAGGTCCAGGCTGGGAACCAGGCTTTCCGAACGGCGACAACTCTAGCAGGCTCAGGACTCAGGGCTCAAGGCTGAAAACGCCTGAGGCTCAAGGCTGATGGCCCAAGTTTTCGAGATTCTTTTCAAGATCTTGAGTCCCCGAGCCCTGAGCCTAAAGAGTTTCGTGACCCAGAGCGGGGAGTCCTTCTTCGGGAGGTCGCACGACTGACAGATGTCGGGTCCGCCGTGATCGAGGTGATCCCGCCGGACCTGGCGGTAGGGCGCGGCGTTCCAGATGTCCTTGATCGTCTGGGTCCGGAGGTCGCCGAGAATCGTCCGGCCGTCGAAGTCGGCGCAGCATAGCGACACCCGTCCATCCCAGAGGACAGTGAAGGTGAGCCAGGGGCGGTAGCACGGGAAGTTGACGTCGGATTCGTGGTTCAACGTGCCTGCCCAGTTGTGCAGATCCGTGATGTGGATCTTGTCGGCTTTCGCGCCCCAGTGCTCGATGAACGCCTGCTCCTCCGAGGAATTGTTCTGGCGGACGAACGACAGAATCAGCTTCGGCCGCCGCTTGCCGGCCTCGGCACGGATCCGGAGCAGCCGCTCGACGTTCGCGACCACCTTGTCGTACTTCAGCCCGACCCGGGTCGTTTCGAAGACCTCTTTCCCCGCCGCATCGACGCTGATGTTGATGGCGTCGAGCCCGGCGTCCACCATGCCGCGGGCGGCCTCCTCGGTGATGAGCGAGCCGTTGCTGATCAGACCCACCTCCTGGATGCCGAGCGACTTCGCGTAACGCACTTTCTCGACGAGGCGGCGGTCCACGAACGCCTCACCGTAGTTGTGCATGCGCACGTGCGTGATGCCCAGGGCCGCGCACTCGTCGGCGATCTTCGTGAAGAGCGCCATGTCCATCACGCCCTGCTTGCGCTCCATGTCGTCGCGCGGACAGAAGACGCACTTCGCGTTGCAGATGTTCGTGCTCTCGATCTGCACGATCTCCGGCAGCGAGGGCGCCTCGTCGCGTCCGGCTGCAAGCAGCAGGCGCCGGACGGACTTCGCCTGCTGGCGCAGGACGCGCTCGGCGGCGGAACGGGCGCGGCGTTTCAGGCTCAAGGCGCAGGGCTCACAGGTTCACGAACAGGCTAGCGCGTTCGGAAGAACTCGAGGACCCGCCTCAGGGTCTCGTCGAGGTGCACCTTCGGCTCGTAGCCGACGAGCGCGCGGATCTTGGAGATGTCGGGCACCCGCCGGGGCATGTCCTCGAAGCCGGCTTCGTAGGCCTGGTCGTAGGGAATGGTGACGATCTCCGACGAGCTGCCCGCGAGCAGCTTCACACGTTCGGCGAGCGCGCGGATGCTGATCTCCTCACCGTTCCCGATGTTGAACACGTCGCCGACGGCTCGCGGGTGCTGCGCGAGCGCCACCAGCCCCGACACGACGTCGCCGACATAGGTGAAGCTCCGGCGCTGTGTGCCGTCGCCGAAGACGGTGAGCGGCTGGTGCGCGAGCGCCTGCCGCACGAAGTTCGGAATCACCATGCCGTACTGGCCCGTCTGGCGCGGCCCCACGGTGTTGAACAGCCGGATGATGATGACCGGCAGCCTCTTTTCCTTCCAGTATGCCAGCGCCAGGAACTCGTCGATGGCCTTGCTGCAGGCGTAGGCCCAGCGGTGCTTGACGGTGGGCCCGAGCACCAGGTCGGCATCTTCGCGAAACGGCACGTCCACGCTCTTGCCGTAGACCTCCGAGGTCGACGCGACGACGACCAGGCGCTTCTTCTTGTTCGCATGCCGCAGCACCACCTCGGTGCCATGGACGTTGTTCTCGATCGTGTGAACCGGCTCTTCGACAATCTTCTTGACGCCGACGGCCGCGGCCAGGTGGAACACGACATCGGCGCCGTCCACGAGCTCGGCGACGAGCGGCTCGGTGGCGACTGATCCGATGACGTAACGGAAGCGTGGATGTGGCTTGAGGTGCTCGATGTTCGCCATCGAGCCGGTAGTCAGATTGTCGAGGGCGACGACCTCGTGGCCGGACGCCAGGAGCGCGTCGGCGAGATGTGATCCAATGAAACCGGCCCCGCCGGTGATGAGTGCGCGCATGCGAACCAAGCATTGTAGCAGGCCACCATTCAGCCCCCCGACAGCAGG
The DNA here is from genome assembly GCA_963834365.1 of Vicinamibacterales bacterium. Classification (GTDB taxonomy): domain Bacteria; phylum Acidobacteriota; class Vicinamibacteria; order Vicinamibacterales; family Vicinamibacteraceae; genus CAWJAP01. Next base: position 201,142 of record CAWIBS010000032.1, read on the forward strand.
GGGGCGATGCGGGCGGCCGCTCCGACGATTTCGGCGGCCGCGCGCCGGGCGCTCTGGCCATCCGGCTTGACGCCGGTACTCGGCGGCGAAGATCCGGGCCTGCTCGAGCAGGCCGGCGCGGTACTCCTCGTCGCCGGTCAGGCGCGACAATTCGAGCGTCAACGCGTCTGCCATCCCGCTGCCAGTCTGCCTGCCTCCGCCGCCCACGCCGGCCATCGCCCGCCGCTCGACGAACGGGCTCAGGTTGTTCGGCAGCCCGACGACCATCCCCGGAATGCCGAGCACCATGGCGTCGATCGCGACCGTCGAGTTGACGGTCACCACGACGGCCGACACCGCGAGCAGGCTCGCGAGATCGAGCGCCGCCGGAGCGGTGATCGCGGCCGACTGACCGGACAGAGCCGCCGCATATCCCGCAGCGGTCTCCGCCGGATGCGGCTTGATCACGAGTCGCAGGCCCGGCGTGCGTCCGGCGGCCTCGACGAGCGCTGCGAGCCAGGGCCCGAGCTGCGTCCGCTTCGACACGACGAGAGCCACCCGGTCGGCATCGGCCACGCCCAGGCGTTGCCGGATCGACGCCCGATCCTCGGGGGCCACCGCAGCAAGAGCGGCCGCCAGCCGGTCGAGGCCGGGACTTCCGGTGACCCCGACCGCGCCGGCCGGAAACCGTCCGGGACCCGCGAGATGCTCCGCGGCATACCCGTCGTGGACGAGCGTCAACGTCGGCCGCGGAAAGCCGCGGTCCTGCGGGTTCCCCGCAGACGCCACCATCTCATCGGCTTCGTGGCGATAGTTGAGCCAGTGACGGTAGATGAACCCATGCTGAAGGCCGACGCTCGGGATGCCTCGCCGCCGGGCCTCGAGCACGATGGCGCGGCCCCAGCCTCCCGCCTCCGCGTACGTGACGATCGCCGACGGCTGCGCCGCGTCGATCGCGGCGCCGGCTTCGTCCATGGCGCGGGCGGACCACGGGAACTGCAGCGTGGCGATCCCGACCAGCTCGCGCGCCACCAGCGTCCAGACGTCGTAGCCATCGACGCGCGTGCGCGCGCGGACGTCCTCGCTGTCGAGCAGAGCCCGCGCCGTTGCCTGGCGCGCGCCCCAGATGCGATCGGAGTCCGCAAGCTGGCGCCTGCCGGCGAACCACTCGACCGGGACGATGGCGCTGCCGTCCGGAGGGTGCGCGGCGCCAGGGAACGAAGGGATGCCACCAGCGCCGGGCGCGGAAGTTTGTGCGGGGTCCCACACCGACCAGGTGCACGTCCGCCCGCGACGAGCCCGCCAGCTCGCTCAGAACCGCCCCGATGTAACCCTCTTCGCCCGTCCAGTCCGCCGCCTCGCCGGCACGTGCGGCGCCGATCGGCGCAGGCCGCCAGAACGCCGAGTGCACGAACGCGAGCACACCACCCGGGGCGAGGCGTGGTGCGCCGGCGCCCGGGAGCCATCGTGAGGCGCGCGCGGTCCACGTCAGCGCCCGGCTGCGCAGGGCCGCGTCGCGCGTCCGCACCGCGGGACGATCCCGATCGCCGAGCAGTCGCACGTCGTGCCGGCGTGCCGCCTGCGGAACGAGCGTGGCCAGCGCCGCGTCGCCGGTCGCGGCGCCGATCGCCTGCGGCTGCTCGCGCGCGATCAGTGCATCGAGACCGAGCGCCGTCCGCCAGAGCGCCTCGATGACGGCCTCCTTGTGCAGGAAGAGCTCCGCGAACCACCACAGCGAGTCACCCCGGTAGGTGAAGCGCTCGCGGAACGGGCGGCCGTCGATCTCCGCGTGCCGAAGTCCCTTGATCCACGCGTTGGCGCAGGTGGCGCTGCGTTCGAGGAGGTCGCCAGCCGCGTACTCGTCCAGATCGATCGTGTCCTGCCGGCCCGCGCGCTCGATGCGCACCAGCCGTGTCGTCACGAGACGCCCTCGGTGCGCAGCAGGTCGCGCGCCGCCTCGACGACCATGGCCACCTCGACCCCGGCCAGACAGTCGGGCGTGTGCCCCTGGCACCGCGCCGGCGGGTTCCGGATGCGGTTGCACGGCGCGCACGGCAGATCGATCCGCACGACACGATGGGCGGTCGTCACCGGCGCGTAGCGGGCGGGAAGGGACGGGCCGAAGATCGCGACGACCGGTGTGCCGCACGCGGCCGCGAGGTGCATCGGTCCGGTGTCGCCGGTGACGAGCAGCGCGCAGCGCGCCAGGACCGCCCCGAGCGTGACGAGCGAGGCCTCGCCGGTGAGATCGATGACCGGCACATCCCCTGGCAGGCGTGCACGTACCTGCGCCGTGATCGCGCGATCGCCCGGCGAGCCCGTGAGCACCAGTGCGGCGCCGCGCTCGCGCGCGATGCGGCTGCCAGCCTCCGCGAAGCGATCGAGATCCCACTGCTTGATCGCCCGGCCGCCGCTCGGATGCAGGGCGACGAGCACGTCATGATTGCCGACCAGCGCTCGCGCCCGCTCGCGAGCCGCCGGCGGCAGTTCGAGCGTGAACGGCGGGGCGGTGTCCGGGAACGTCCCGCCCAGTGCCGCCGCGACGAGCGCGGCCGCGTTGACTGACGAGTGGCGATCGGGACGGAACGCGACCCGCCGGGTCAGAAGCGGACCTCCGCCAGCCATGTCGAAGCCGACCCGTACCGGCGCGCCCGAGAGCGCCATCAGCGCGTGGCTCCGGATGTCCCCCTCGAAGTTGATCGCGAGATCGTAGCCGCGATCGCGCCACGACCAGGCGCGCGCCGCCAGCGTGCGAAGCGACGCGCCGCCGCTCCCGCGCGCGAGCCAGGGCGCGTCCACGACCTCGACGCGATCGATCCGCGGCAGCAGGCGTGCCACCTCCTCGTTCCAGCTTCCGACCACGAGATCGATCGTGGCGCCGGGGGCCCGCGCTCGCGCCATTTCGATCGCGCCGCCGGCCATCAGCAGGTCACCAATACGCTCCAGGCGCATCAGCAGGATGCGCCGGGGCTCAGCGGCCTCTCGTCGCCGCGGCCACAGCCGCGCAACCGCGCTCGCGCCCGCCAGCAGCACGTCCGCCGTGCCGACGAGCAGCCGTTCACGGGGATCGAGGATTTGAAGGTGGGCGAACATCGACTCTGCCGGGCTCCGGCTACAGACTACAGGCTACAGGGAGATAGCTCGTAGTCATCAGGGCCTCACAAGGTGCGAGGTGTCCGTAGCCCGAGTGGCCCGCGGCTGGAGCGGCTGGAGCACGGCTGGAGCGGCTGGAACGTAGCCGTCCTAGCGCACTTCCACCCGATCGACCATCACGCCGAGGTCGCGATCGTCGTTGACGCCCAGGACGGCTTGGGGCCGCCAGGTGTTGGTCACGAGCTTGAGGCGAGGAGGCGTCTCCGCGGCCGCAGCCGCCGCCGCCAGGTCGCCGGGGATCGCCAGGGTGTAGGGCCGGAACTCGCGGCCGACGTCGAGCCGGCCGAGCGGGCGGTCGTTCATCGACACGTCCACCGTTGCCGGCGCCACGCCGGGAGGACGGTGGCCGTCGTTCAGGACGAGCACGAGTGTTCGATCGGCAGGCTGGAGACCCGGCAGGCTGATGTACGACACGTCGCGTGACCACCGGAATGTCGTCCCGTTCTGGTGCCGCTCCTTCGCATGAAATCGCAGCACGTTCACATCGTCATTCACACCGACATCGAGCACGCGGCCGCCGGCGGACGCAGCGGCTTCCGCCGGACTCAAAAAGCGGTAGACGCTGAAGTCGAACTCCTTGCGCCGGGCGGCGGTCGGCAGAGCCGAGCGATCGGCGCTCCATTCGGGCACCTGAAAGACTTCGGTGGCGACGGGGATCACCGCGACCGTCTTCGACTGGAGCGCCGTGCCGCCGCCGCCAATGAAGTAGATGTTCTTGTACTGCGTCCGCGCCCAGTCCAGGAACGCCGTGAACTGGGTGGGCTCGGGAACCCGGTTGGGCAGGACGAGCACATGGCGCGCATAGACATAGGCCAGCGGCAAGGCCAGCACGTGCGTGTCCGAGGCGTCCCTGGACTCGACGATCACGAGATCCCGGTCGCCGAACTTTGCCGACAGTGCCTCGAGCCGCGGAATCAGGCCCGCGTATTCGACATGCGCGGCCACCGGCGCCGACCGTGTCCAGAACGTGATCGCGAGCCATCCCGCGACGGCGAGGCCGGCCACGCGCAGCGCCAGAAGACCCGCGCGTCCCCGGGTCGTCCCAACAGGTGAACCCGGGGTTTCACTCCGGGATTCGACGATGGTCGCGGCGTATGCCACGAGCAGCAGCGCGCCCGGGAGAATGACCGGGAGGAACCGGCGTGCCAGCCAGAAGTGCTCGGGGACGATGCGGAGTTTGTAGAAGACGAAGGCGGCGTAGAAGGAGAGCATCAGCGGCAGGATCGGATCGCTCGTGAGCAGGCGCCGCACAGCGATCACGTAGCCCGCCACGGCCGCCGCCAGGCCGAGCGGTGTCACATACAGCGCGAACGACCGGAGTGCCAGGGCGTCGTATTCGGTGAGCCGGCCGCCCGCCTGCCGGAAGAAGTACGCATACACCACGCCGGCGAGCGCTGCCGCGATCAGGACCGGTGGAAGAATCGGGAGCAGACGCCGGGAGATTGGCAGCCGCGCCGCTCCAGCCAGCAGCGCGAGAGCGACCGCGGCGCCCGTGCCCAGCGCCGCCACCTGCCACGCGGGCAGGTTGGAGATGAACACGATGGGCAGCGCCATGTACGGTTGCATGAGGCCGAAGAGATAGAGCGCAGCGGCCGCCGACCAGAGCACGAGTGTCGGGAAGAAGCCGACGACGGGTCGCAGGCCGGCCACGCGACCGATCGCAGCCGCGGCGACGAAGGCGCCGAGCGCGATCACCATGTCGAATCGCAGGAAGAGCAGCATCCCCATGAGGCAGGCCGCGACGGGGCCGAACCATGCAATCCCGTCGACCTGGGCGCGTGACCACGCGAGCATCCCGGCGAACAGCAGCGCCTGCGCCACCATCTCCGCATTCGGGTAGCGTGCGTACCACACCGTGACGACGTTCAGCGCCAGCAGCCCGGCGCCGATGGCGGCGGCAGCGCGGCCGAACAGGCGGGCGCCGGCCAGATAGACCGCGACCAGCCCCAGCATCGCCCAGACGAGCGTCGCCTCACGCGCCCCGTTCAGCCCCCGCACGCCGTAGCCGAGGGCCATCGAGGCCGGGAAGACGTGCGGAAACTGTCCGAGCACCGTGCCGGCGTCCGGGTCGATCACGAAGAAGCCCATGAAGCGGATGCCGTAGTACGACGGCACCCGGTGAGGCGGCAGGAACAGATCGCGAAATGTCGCGGGGAGCGACGAGATCGTCGCGTCGGTCGTCACGAGCGATCCCCGCTGCGCGATCTGAATGCCTTCGTTCACGTAGGTTCCCGGATCCTTCCCGCCCATCACGTACTCGGCGGGGGGCCCGTACAGCCAGAGACTTCCGGCGACGAGCGAGACGGGCACCAGCGCTGCGATCGTCGGCTTCGCCGCGCCGGCGGAGAAGCGCAGCCGTCCACGCCACAGGGCCAGCGCGCCCAGCGTGGCTGCGGCATTGACGAGGAGCACGCGCCCGAACGTGTAGCGGCCCAGGCTCGCGAGGAGGACCACGACCATGGTGGACCACGCGATGCTGAGCAGGACCGACCAGAAGACGCGCTCCTCAGCGGGCAGGTCGGCGCGGCGTGCGGGATCGAGAATCGGCGCGCGGAACGCGACCGCGCCGGGGAGATAGGCGATGAGGACGAGGGACAGGAGGGAGAGGAGGGCTCATCGAGCGACGGTATGCTAGTACAGCTATCGAGCTATCAGCTATCAGCTAATGCAGCGACGGGCTGACGAGCTCGACGGCTCGACAGCTCTTGAGCATATGCTACGCTTCGCGCGATGCCGGGGGTCGGAACGCGGCTCCTGATCGCCGCAGTGGTCTTGAGCGGCGAGTTCGTCGCGCTCGAGGCCTTCCTCAGATGGCGCGGCGGCACCGAGGCGTCTCCGGTTTTCCAGCAGATCTTCCTCCCCGACGATCGCATGGGCTACCGGCTCCGCCCCGGAGCCGCGATCACGTTCTCGACGCGGGAGTTCACGACTGACATCGCCATCAATCCCCAGGGCGTGCGCGACGAGCCGATCGGCCCGAAGGCGCCCGGCGAGCGCCGCGTGGTCGTGCTCGGCGATTCGATCGTCCTCGCGGTGCAGGTCGGTCTGGAGCAGACGTTCTGCAAAGTCCTCGAGCGGCGGCTCAACGCGCGCGCGGCGCCGGGGGTCGGCTACCGGGTCATCGACGCCGGCGTGCAGGGCTACGGCCCGGTCGAGGAGCTGCTCTTCTTCCGGCACGTCGCCGCCGCGTTCGAGCCCGACCTGGTGCTGGTGACGACCTTCGTGGCCAACGACGCCGTCGAGGCCTTCGATGCCCGCTGGAGGCTCGAGCCTCGGCAATCCCAGACGGCGGAAGCGCGCGACGAGGCCGAGCGGACGCTGCGGCGCGTCCTGCGGCGCAGCATCGTGCTGCAGGTCGTCCGCCAGCGCCTGCGGCAGCTTGCCGAGCGCCTCGGGCGATCGCCGGCGCCGGAACGTCCCGTGGCGACGTACCTGGAGCGACCGCCCGAGTTCATTCCCAAAGGGCTGGAGGTTTCACGATTGGTGCTCGGGCGGCTGGCACAGGAAGCCACCGCTCGTGGCGCCCGAACCGCCATCGTCCTCATGCCCGCGCGGTTTCAGCTCGACCCGGCCGAGTTCGATCGGCTTCGCTCGGTCGTGGAGCCGCTCGGCGGCAGATTGCGCGTGGATGGCGCCTCCGAGCGTTTTCGAGACGCGCTCGCGCCGCTCGGGCTGCCCGTGATCGATCTGCTGCCGCGATTTCGCGCCGAGGCGCGAAACCCGTTCTTCGACACCACCGTCCACCTGACGCCTGACGGCCACGAGCGCGTCGCCGCGGTCCTCGACGCGTTCATCGCGGAGCAAGGCCTGCTGCCGTAGCCTGCACGCGATCGCGATGGTCTTCAACTCGATTCAGTTCGCGCTGTTCTTCGCCGTCGTCTACGGCGTGTACCGCGCGTCGGGGCATCGGGCGCAGAACTGGCTGCTGCTCGCCGCGAGCTATGCCTTCTATGCGGCGTGGGACTGGCGCTTCACGGGCCTGCTCGCCGCCTCGACGCTCGTCGCCTACGTCGCGGCACTGCGCATGCACCACGAGGCCGAGCCGCGACGCCGGCGATGGCTGTGGCTGGGCGTCGGATTCCATCTGCTGGCGCTCGGCTTCTTCAAGTACTACGGGTTCTTCGCCGAGAACCTCGGGGCGCTGCTCGCCGCGTCCGGCATGCGCGTGCCGATGCCGCTCCTCACCCTCGTCCTGCCGCTCGGCATCTCGTTCTACACGTTCATGGCGATCGCCTACCTCGTGGACGTGTATCGCGGCGACATCGCGCCGACCGGCAGCCTGGCCGACTTCGCGCTCTTCATCTCGTATTTCCCGCATCTCATCGCCGGGCCCATCCTGCGGGCGCCGGCGCTCATCCCGCAGATCGCCCAGCCCCGCGTGATCGGTCGGCGCGAGGTGTCGGAGGGGCTGTGGCTCACGGCCCTCGGGCTCTTCAAGAAGATGTTCGTGGCCGACAATCTGGCGCCGATCGTCGATGCGGTCTTCGCGCCGGGACATGCGGCATCCGGGCTCGAGGTGCTGCTCGGCGTCTATGCGTTCGCGCTGCAGATCTACGGGGATTTTTCCGGCTATTCCGACATGGCACGCGGCCTGTCGCAGCTGATGGGCATCGAGCTGAACGTCAACTTCCGCTTCCCGTACTTCGTCCGCACGCCGCGCGAGTTCTGGCGGCACTGGCACATCAGCCTGTCCACGTGGCTGCGCGACTACCTGTTCATTCCGCTGGGCGGCAGCCGCGGCACCCGCGCCGCAACCAACCGCAACCTGGTCGTGACGATGGTGCTCGGCGGGCTGTGGCACGGCGCCGCATGGACCTTCGTCGCGTGGGGCGCCTATCAGGGGTTCCTGCTGATCGTCCATCGCGAGCTCGAAGCGCGGGTCGGTCGCTGGTGGCCGACCGGCCGACGCCGCCTCGCGGCAGTCATCGGCGTGGATCGGGATGATCCACCTGACGTGCTATGGGTGGCTGCTGTTCCGGGCCGCCTCGATGAGCCAGGTCGCCTCGATGTCAGCGAGTCTGCTGGGCGGTCTGGGCTGGACGCCGGACGCCGCCGCGCACGCGACGGCGCTCGCCGGCTACGGGCTGCCGCTCGTCCTGGTGAATGGCTACGAGTGGTGGAGGGACGACCTGCTGGCCATCCCGGCGCTGCCGCTCGTCCCGCGCTACGTGGTCTACGGGGCGCTCTTCTACCTGACGCTCGTGTTCGGCCAGTACGGCGGCGCGCAATTCATCTACTTCCAGTTTTAGGACGGGACGGGAGCCCCGTCTGACCTTTTAAGGGGCTCCCGTCCCCGATCAGGTCAACGCCGCCGCGACCTCGTCCACCATGTCGTCGGACATCTGCGGATGGAGCGGGAGCGAGAACACCTCGCCGCAGACGCGATTGGCCACCGGGCAGTCCGCGGGGTCCTCGGTGGACAGCGCGGGCTGTTTCGGGATCGGGATCGGGTAGTGAACCAGCGTCTCGATGCCCCGGGCCTTCAGGCGTTCGCGAACGACGTCCCGCTGTTCGCTGAGGACCGCGAAGAGGTGATACACGTGGCCCTCGTCGAGGCAGGGAGGCACGCGCACGATGCGAAGGAGCGAGCGCCGAGCGATACCGGCGCCCCAGCGCCCGCCGGCGGTCCGTCCACGCCGGCAGCCGCGTCAGCCTCGCGCGGAGAATCGCCGCCTGTATTTCATCGAGCCGCGAGTTCACGCCGTACTCGTCGTGATGGTAGCGGGAGCGCTGACCGCCATTGCGCAGCCGCTTGATCCGGTCGGCGAGCTGAATGTCGTTGGTGATGACGGCGCCTCCGTCCCCGAGCGCCCCCAGGTTCTTCGTCGGGTAGAAGCTGAGTGCGCCGGCCGCGCCCATCGTCCCGACCTGCCGACCGTCGCTCGTCGCCAGGTGAGCCTGCGCGCAGTCCTCGATGATCACGAGATTGTGGCGGGCGGCAATGGCGCGCAGCGCGGTCATGTCTGCGGGCTGGCCGTAGAGGTGCACGGGCATGATGGCTGCCGTGCGGCGCGAGACGGCCGCCTCCACAGCGCGCGGATCGACGGTGAGCCGATCGGGGTCGATGTCGGCGAAGACCGGTCGCGCCTCGGCCATCATGATGGCGAGGGCGGTGTAGGCCGCCGAGAGCGGCGACGTGATGACCTCGTCGCCTGGCCCGATGCCCAGCCCGCGCAGCGTCAGGGCCAACGCGTCGGTGCCCGTCCCGACGCCGACCGCCGCCGCCGTCCCGGATGCGGCAGCGAGCTCCTGCTCGAACCCCTCCAGCTCGGGACCCAGGATGAACCAGCCGCGATCGACGACCCGGCGGATCGCCGCGTCGATGAGCGCCCGATCCTCGCCGGGCTTCAAGGACAGAAACGGAATCTTCATCAGCTACCAGCTACCAACGACGAACGACCAGCTACGAGTGACCAACGACCAGTTACCAGCACGAGCTAGCAACGACCAACGACCAACGCAACGACCGGACCGAAGACCGAAGACTGAAGACCGAAGACCGAAGACCGAAAGACCTACTCCAGATATCGCGACATGTGCGCGCGGTAGGTACTCCACCGTTTTCGCGAGCCCGTCGCGCAGCGAGACCTGCGGCGTCCAGCCGGTGGTGCGCCGCAACTTCGACGAGTCGGCATAGAAGCTGCCGATGTCGATCATCTTCTTCTCTTCCGGCCAGTCCACGAGGCGATAGCTGCCGCTGCCGGCGACCTCGATGAGCAGCGCCACGAGCTCGAGGTGGCTGATCGGCTGGGCGCCGCCCACGTTGTAGACCTGACCGTTGCACGCATCGTCTGCGCCCGCGCGCAGGAAGGCGTCAGCGGCGTCGTCGGCGTAGACGAAATCGCGGAGCTGAAGGCCGTCGCCGAAGATCTGAATCTCCTGCCCTTCGATGGCCAGCCGGATGAACCAGCCGATGAAGCCCTGCCGGTTGTGGCGCACCAGCTGCCGGGGACCGTAGATATTGGTGAGGCGCAGCGAACAGGCGCGCACGCCGAACACGTTGTTGTAAACGAGGTGGTAGTACTCGCCCGCGACCTTGTTGATCCCGTTGACATCGATCGGCCGGACAAGGTGATCCTCGTCCACCGGCAGCCGATCGGGCCTCCCATAGACCTGTCGTGTGCCGGCGAAGACGACCTTCGTCGCGGGATTATTGCGCCGGCAAGCCTCCAGCACGGTCAACTGGCTGCGGCAGTTGATCTCGAGATCCGTGTACGGATCCTTCATGCTGTCGATGTGGCTCACCTGGCCGGCGAGGTTGAAGATCACCTCGCGATCCTGAACCAGGTAGTTCATCGTGCTCTGCTGACGGACGTCCGCGACGTTGACCCGGACCCGTCCCTCGAGCCCGGCGATGTTGAACAGATGCCCGCCGTAGTCGGGGATGAGGGAATCGACGAGCAGCACGTCGGCGCCGAGCGCCACGAGCTGATGGGCGAGGTTGCTGCCGATGAATCCCAGCCCGCCGGTGACCATCACCCGGCGGTCGCGATAGAACTCCCGATAGGCCGGGTTCATGGACGCGGCTGCGGACGCCCACTCGCCGCCGGCAGCGTGGAGTCCGGCTCGGCGCGCGGCGCCGGCGCGGGCAGACGGTGCTCGCCCCGCACGACGAGCGCCCACCAGAGCCGCATCACGTCGATGCCCGTGCGGAAAATCCGGCTGAAGTTGAAGAACTGCGACTTGCCGTGCGCCCGGTGGTAGTGATGCACCGGCACTTCCGCGATGCGAAAACCGGCGTCGTGAATCTTCTTCATCAACTCGAGGCAGATGACCCCGCTGTCCTTCTCGAGCGAGATGCGATCGAAGATCGACCGCCGCATCAGCCGGAAGTCGCAGTCCACGTCGCGCACCTTCAACCCGAAGAGCGTCTTCACCGCGTGGTGGTAGATGCGGCCGATGACGATGCGGTGCAGGGGATCCGAACGGCTGATCTTGTAGCCGTTCACCAGATCCACGTCGTCGGCCATGCGCGCCCACAGGAGCGCCATCTCGGTCGGATCGTACTGGGCGTCGCCGTCGGTGTAGAAGACGAACGTCTTGGTGGACGTGGAGAAGCCGCTGCGCAGCGCGCCCCCATATCCGCGGTTCCTCGTGTGATGCACGATGCGCACGCGCGGGTAGGTCCGCGCGAGCTCGTCCAGGATCTCGCCGGTATGGTCGGCGCTGCCGTCGTTGACGACGATGACCTCGTAGTCGGGCGTGAGCGTCTCCGCGGTCTGCAAGGCGAGGAGGACGAGGCTCGCGATCGTGCCGCTGTCGTTGTAGGCCGGGAAGAAGACGCTGAGGCCCGAGGGAGAGGAGGAAGGCTGGGGCATCGCGTGAGCCGGTCGATCCTAGCAGTTCGCCCGAGACAGGCTCAACTGCAGTGTGCGATGGCCTCCCGATACGCCCGTTCGAAGCGCTCGGCGACCTGGCCCCAGCCGTGATGCGTGACGACCCGGTCACGGCCGCGGGCGCCGAGGCCGCCCCGCAGAGACTGGTCCGAGAGCAGCCGGCCGATGGCCCGGGCCAGCGCTGCGGCGTCGCCTTCCGGCACGAGGAGGCCCGTGTCCCCGTCGCTCACGACGGCGCCGATCCCGCCCGCCGAGGTTGCCACGAGCGGTGTCCCCGCTGCGAGCGCTTCCATGACGACATTGGGGAGCCCGTCCACGTTTCCGGACGCGTCGCGAACCGAGGGGACGACCGCCACGTCGGCCGCGGCCAGATAGCGGCCGACGGCGTCCTGGGAGATGAGTCCCGGCAATCGAACGGTGCCCGCGACGCCTACCGCCCGGACACGCGCTTCGAGCTCGGGGCGCAGGTCGCCGTCACCGGCGATGAGCACGACCAGGCCCGGATGTTGCGCGGCGAGCCCCGGCGCGGCGTCCACCAGGTGCTCGAATCCCTTCTTCCGCACGAAACGACCGACGGCGAAGACGAGCGGGGTGGAGGCGTCGAGACCGAGGGCGGCCCGCACCTCGGCGCGCGCGCGCAGGTCGGGTTTGAACCGCGCCGCGTCCACGCCGTACGGCACGACGTCGGTGCGCCGGGCGTCAGCACCCAGTGCGATGGCGCGACCCGCCAGATTGGCGCTGCAGGCCGTGACCCAGCCGGCTCGGCCGAACGTCAGGCCGGCGGCACGGCCGGCGACGGCGCTCCGCTCGGCGACATACACGTCGGACCCGTGGAGGCTGACGACCAACGGGAGGCGCGGCGCCGCCAGTGCGGCGATGGCCCCGCCCGGGATGACCCAATGTCCGTGCATGAGGCTGGCGTTGACTCGTCGAGCGACCCGCCGTGCGGCCGCGATGCCGGCGGCGAGCGCGAGCGGTGCGACGGCGTAGGCCGTTCCGCGCATCGCGACGTCGGCACGCAGCGCGCCGGCATACCCGAAGACATTGAAGGCCGGGTGCGGCGCATAGCGGAACATGTGAAAGGTCACGCCCCCTTCACGCGCCGGTCTCTGCCAGCGCGGATGCCACGGCAGGACCATGTGGACGTCGTGCCCGCGCGCCGCGATGCCTTGCGCGATGGGCTCCATGAACGTGCCGACGGTATCCCCGGGAAACCGGGGATACGACGTCGCGACCATCACGATCGTCAGAGGCTGGCTGGTCAGTGTGGTCTGCCGTTGTTGCGATCGCGAAAGTATTTGTCGACGACGTCCATCAAGGTCTGAAGGCGGGCCTCTGTTTCCTGCTGCGCCTGGGCGAGGGCTTCATGCCTTTCGGCGAGCCGGTCCACGCGCTCGGCAAGCCGGTCCACGCGCTCGGTGAGCCGGTCTACCCGCTCGGTGAGCTGGGTCATGTGCCGCGCCAGATGGCCAACGACGGACGTCAGGCCGACGATGCCCTCCATGACGTGTCCATGCCGGCGATCGGCCTCCTGCCGCATGCTCTGGAGGTCGGACACGAACTGCGCCTGCTGGCTGACGACGAACTGAATCGTGCGTTCCATCTCGTCTGGTGTCATCGGCCTCTCCGTCGGACTGGGACGACGATGCCATCGTCGGTCGGGCAAGGTCAACAGGCAGAATGTGCGATCGCGCGGGAGGCCACGCCAACCAGCCGTTCGTATATTCTGTGCTCCGGTGACCGAGCCGCGCCCGCCTGCTGTACCTGCCTCGTCCAGCGTTCACACGCTCGTCCTCGTTCCGACCTACAACGAGCGAGACAATCTCCCGATCCTGGTCCGAGCGATCGTCGCTCACGACGGATTCCGCGTGCTGGTCGTCGATGATCAATCGCCGGATGGGACAGGGGACGTGGCAGATGCGCTGGCGCGCGAGTTCCCGGGCCGCGTCGAGGTGCTGCATCGCACGGGCAAGAAAGGACTCGGCCGCAGCTACATCGAAGCGCTGACGCTCGCACGCTCCCGCACCGAAGACTTCGTCTGCCAGATGGATGCGGACCTGTCGCACGATCCGAAGTACCTCCCCGATCTGGTGTCCGCGGCCATTGTGGGGCGTCGTGACCTCGTGATTGGCTCCCGGTACCTGCAGGGCGTCAGCGTCGTCAACTGGCCGCTCCACCGGCTGATTCTCAGCACGTTCGCCAACCGGTACATTCGCGCCGTGACCCGCCTGCCGCCGGCCGATTGCACGAGCGGCTTCCGCTGCTGGCGTCGCGAGGCCTTGTCGCGCGTCCCGCTCGAACGCATCGTCTCGGACGGCTATGCCTTCCTCGTGGAGATGCTCTTCGAGGCGCACCGCCGCGGCTGCCAGATCGGCGAGGTGCCGATCATTTTCGTCGAGCGGCGGGTCGGGCAGTCGAAAATGTCAGGAGGCGTGATTTTCGAGTCGGCCTACATGCCGTGGCGCCTCGTGTTGCGTCGTGCGCTGGGCCGATAGGCCCCGTGGACACCGCCGCCGCAGATTTCAGCGGGTGCCGCGGCGGGGTCGCACACCGAGCGCAAGCCCACACCCGGCGAGGACAACGAGCGTCGGATCGATCACGGGGATGCGGAAGCGTTCCTGCGGGAAGAACACCAGACAGACGAGACCGGCGGATGCGGCGAGAGCCACCAGTGCGCGAGGACGGTGGTCGGGTGCGAGTCGGCGCCAGCCAAGGATCGCGAGCGGCAGCACCAGCGCGTAGGGAATCACCGAGGCCCAGAAATACCGTGGCGAGTGCAGGCGGTACGACGGCCCCACCGGGACAATCGTGAACCACAATTTGCGCGCGACCAGCCCGGCGAACCGTGCCGGATCTTCGGCGATGAACCCCAGCGCCTCCCGGTAGTACAGCGGCTCCAACGCTTCTTCGCTCAGGCCGACGTGCCGCGCCCGGAACTCCTGATTCCGGATCTTGAGGTGCGGGTTCGCGGCCAGATCGCCTTCGCCGCGGGCCTCCCGGTGGTTGCCGGTCCAGAACGTGACGCCACCTTCCGAGGCGATCAGGACGAAGCGGTCGTAGGCGACGACGTTACGCAGGGTCCACGGCGTGATGGCAGCGGCCATGGCGAGACAAAACGCGGCGGCACGAACGAGACCGGTTCGCGGTGTCGGCCCGCGCCGCATCAGCAGCCATACCGCGAACGGTGCAAAGAACAGCATCGACGGCCGCGTCAGCGCCGCGAGCCCGGCCAGAACCCCGGAGAGCAGGACCGTTTGGATCGCGGTCGATCCAGCCCGCCCGTCTTCCCGGTCGGGCGATCGCGCGTCGGTGACCATCCCGAGCACCCACACGGTGGCGAGCGCGAGTGCGGAATACATCGCTTCGCTCAGCGCATACGCCGCAATCCAGACGAGTGGCGGATAGCAGGCTGCGAGCCACGCCGCGAGGATGGCCGCCCGCTCACCCGCCGCACGTCGCGCGATGGCCGCGACCAGCCAGACGGCGACGACGCCGACGAGGGCCTGGGTCAGCTTCACCGCCGCGGGGACATCGCGCGGCAGCGAATCATCGATGCCGCCGAGGAGCGCGATACCGGCGAGGATCAGCGGATAGAGGGGGGCACGCCCGAACTGCTGGACCGACGGATCGGATGGTGCGCCGGCGAGCTCGGGCGTGAAACCGCGCCCGGCCGCGAGATTGATCCCCAACGCGAGATACTCGCGCTCGTCGTGCGTGAGCGGCTTGTCCGTCCAGTACACGAGCGCGAACAGCGCTCGCAGAACGAAGGCGACGATGAGTGCGATGGCGACGGGGCGCGTCAACGGGACTTCACGTCCGACCATGTCACGGGCCGAACCCGGGCCGGGCGGCTACTGGCGGCGCAGCGCCGAGATCTGCTCCGACACCAGGCCGACGAGGAACACGATCACCGAGAACATCAGCAGCAGCACGGCGCCGTTCGGGATCCGGCCGTTGGCGAACGCCGTGTACGCGCCATAGCCCAGACCCAGCACGAAGGCGGCCGCGCTGACGGGGAGGAAGATGCGCAGCGGGCTGAAGATCGTGATCACGCGGAGCAGGATCAGAAAGAACTTCACCCCGTCGCGCGCCAGCCGGACTTTCGAGTGTCCCTCCCGCTGCCGTGCCGCCACGGGCTCGAAGCAGACGTTGTAGCCGGCCTTCACGAAGCTCAGCGTGATGGTCGTCGGCGACGAGAAGCCGTTGGGCAGCAGGTGGACGAATTCCCGCAGGTGCTCACGGCGCGCCGCGCGGAACCCGGACGTCAGGTCTGGAATCGCGTGTCCGGACAGGAACCCGGCAAGCCAGTTCAGCATCGCGTTGCCGATCCGCCGCCGGCCCGACGCCTGCGTGGACGGATCGCGGGCCCCCACGACCAGGTCGTACTCGCCGAGCCGTGACACCAGACGGTGGGCGTCCTCCGGCTTGTGCTGCCCGTCGCCGTCGAGGATCAGCACGTACTCGCCCGCCGCGCGGCGGATGCCGCTCTTGACCGATGCCCCGTTCCCCTTGTTGTAGGGATGTCGGACGACAGTGGCGCCCGCCGCCGCGGCCAGTTCTCCACAGCCGTCGGTCGATCCGTCGTCAACGACGAGAATCTCCTGCCACGGCGCGGCCTGACGCAGCGCTGCCACGACTTCGGCGACGGCCGGGCCCTCGTTGAACGCAGGAATGACGACGGACGTCGACGACGGCTCAGCCATGCCGCGACGCGGTCCCGGCGAGCTCCCGCTCGGCGTCGCGGTCGGCCGGCCCCGGCTGACCGAGCTCCAGCCGTCGCACGCGATACTGCACGTCCTCGAGAATCTTGCGGCTGCCGGCAATCAGGTCCGCCACCAGCCCGATGAGCACGACCTGGAAACCGACGATCATCAACACCGCCGACAGGATGAGGGACTGCAGCTTTCCCATCCCCGAGCCGGTCACGTAGTAATAGAGAAACCGCAGGGAGATGACCAGGCCGATTCCGAGGATCGTCAAGCCGATATAGGAGAAGACCTTCAGCGGTTCGTACGACGCGTAGATGCGGACGATGGTCGCCGACGACTGCTTGATGTAGGAGAAGGTGCTGTTGAACAGCCGCGAGTTGCGCGTGCCGGGATTCGTCCGCACTTCGACGTGCGCGATCGCCATGCGGCGTTTGCCCGCCTGGATGATCGACTCGAGCGTGTAGGAGAACTCGGAGATGATCGTCATGCGGAGCGCCGCGTCACGCGTGTAGGCGCGGAACCCGCTCGTCGTGTCGGGGACCTGCGTGCCCGAGACCTGCCGGACCACCCAGCTGCCCACCCGCTGCAGCAGCTTCTTGCCGCCGGCCATGTGCCCGACCGCCTGGATGTTCCGATCGCCGATGCAGATGTCGGCCTCGCCGGCGAGCAGCGGGGCGAGCAGCTTCGGAATGTCCGCGCCGGCGTACTGGTTGTCGGCGTCGGTGTTGACGATGAAGTCGGCGCCGAGCGCGAGCGCGGCGTCGATGCCGGCGCTGAACGCGGCGGCGAGCCCCTTGTTGCGGCGTAGACGCACGACGTGCGTCGCGCCGCAGGCGCGCGCGATCGCCGCCGTGCCGTCGCGCGATCCGTCGTCCACGACCAGGGTTTCGATGACGTCGATGCCGTCGATCGCGGCCGGCAGGTCCGCCAGCGTGGCGGGCAACGTCTCCGCCTCGTTGAGGCACGGAATCTGGATGATGAGCTTCGTCACGTCCCGACCAGCTTTTCGATCACGCCATCCCAGGTGACCGCTCGCGCCCGCTGCCAGCCCGCTTCACCGAGCTCCGCCGCGTCGCGCCGGTGCGTGTGGAGATGGTTGATCACCTGCGCGATCGCTTCGCCGTTCGGCCGGCACGCCGCCCCGTTGACGCCGTCATCGACGAACTCCAGCGGACCACCGGCATCCATCGTCGTGATCACCGGCTTGCGCGCCAGAAACGCTTCGAGCGTGACGTAGCCGTAGTCCTCGTCGAACGGCGCATAGACGACCGCGAGCGCGCCCGCGTACAGGTCCAGGAGCGTCTCATCGTCCACGGCGCCGAGGAAGTCCACGCGATCGGCGACCCCGAGCTCCGCCGCCAGTCGCTCGGTGTTGGCGCGCTGTGTGCCCTCGCCCGCGACGACCAGCCGCACCGCCGGGTCCACGTGCGCGAGCGCACGCACCGCCAGATCGACCCGCTTGACCGACTCGATGCGGCCGACCGACAGCACGTACTGACCGTACGGACCCCCGCGGATGCGCTCGGCCAGCCTCGGAGGATGATACAGCGGTTCGGCGTGCAGCCCATTGTAGCGGGCGATCCGGTTGGCGGTGTTGTGCGCGTTCGCGAACAGCCGGCGGCACTCGCCGAGCATGCGCGTGTCCAGCGCCATCAGGCGCTCGCGAAGGCCGACGTCCGACTCCAGGTGCCGGAAGTCGCTGTAGTCGGTCCCGGCGAGCTCGTACGCCGCGCGGTACTGGTGGATCAGCCACGCGACCTTGTGAGGATGCCGGACGAAGTAGGACGGGAACTTCGTGCCGATCACGAGGTCGATCGGCGCGCCGTTGCTCTCGCTGAGATCCAGAAGCCGCCAGGCCGCGGCGTGCGTCAGAATCTCTTCCTTCGGATACCACTTGAACGGGACGCTCACGATCTCGGCCTGGTGCCCGTGCAGGCGCAGCTGCCGCAGCAGCTCGCGGACGTGATACTCCGCTCCCCCCTCGACGAACGGGACCTGGGCTTCGCAGACGACGATGCGCATCACGTGGCGTGCCGGAAGTTGATCACGTCACCGTCCTGGACGAGATACTCCTTGCCCTCCAGGCGCACTTCGCCTTTGTCGCGGCACGCGGCGTAGGACCCGCGCGCGACGAGCGCGTCGTAAGGCGACGACTTCCGCACGGATGAACCCGCGCTGGATGTCGCTGTGAATCTCGCCGGCCGCCAGCTGCGCCGCCGTCTCGTGCGGAATCGACCAGGCCCGGCACTCGTCCTCGCCGACCGTGAAGAACGACAGGTAGCCGAGCAGCGTGTAGCTGGCGCGGATCACGCGGTCCAGCCCCGATTCCTTGAGTCCCAGGTCGGCCATGAAGGCCGAGGCATCTTCAGGCGGCAGCTCGGCGATCTCGAGCTCGATTTTCGCGCAGAGCGGCACCGCGTGAATCCCGCCGCGGCCCACGAGATCCGACACGCCGGCGAGCGTGACGGCACGGTCCAGCGAGGAGATGTCGGCTTCGTCGAGGTTCAGCACCAGCAGCAGCGGCTTGGCGGACAACAGCTGGAAGCCGCGCAGCCGCTTGAGGTCGTCTCCACTCAGGCCAATCGCGCGCAACGGCGTGCCGTTCTCGAGCGCCGTCCGGCATGCCTGCAGAATCTCCTGCTCGCGTTTGAGATCGGCAGACGGCGTCTTGCGGAGGTCCTTGTCGAGCCGTTCCAGGCGTCGTTCGACGACGCCGAGATCCGCGAGGATCAGTTCGTCCTCCATCGCCCGAACGTCGCGGGCGGCGTTCACCGATCCCGCCGGGTGCGGCACGCTCTCGTCGCGGAACAGCCGGACGACGTGGAGGAGCGCGTCGGCGTTGCGGAACGCGGCGACGTCGAGGAGGTCCTTGGCCGATCCCGACGCCCGCGTGCCGGCCACGTCGGCGAATTCCACCGTCGCGGGGGTCGTCTTCTTCGGCGAATAGAGCGCACTCAGCCGGTCGAGGCGGGGGTCGGGCACTCGGGCCACGCCGACATGAGCCTCGGTCTTCCCCAGCGCGGGTCGTGAGCCTTCCCGAACACTCGTCAGCAGGCGGAACAGCGTGGACTTGCCCGTGGACGCGAAGCCTATGAGCCCGGCGCGCAGCATGAAAAATCTGCACATCCTAACACGGCGGTGGACTTGGGCGGTTCCGGTCCAGAAGGCGAACAAAAGACGTAACCTCTTTTCTGAGCCCCACTTACACGATTCCGATTGACAGCCGCCTGGGCCGGTCCTACTCTCTCGGTGGACCAATGTGGACTAGCGTGGATTTCTGAGGTGCTGAGGGGCAGCCATCCGGCCCGCATCGACGAAAAAGGTCGGCTCAAGATCCCGACCGACTACCGGACGTTCATCGCCACGACGCTCCAGACCAGCGAGGTCTACGTGACGACCGACGATGCGGACGGGCAGTACGTGCGTGTCTACCCGATGCCGGTGTGGAGCGAGATCGAGGCGAAGCTGGCGCGAATGCCATCGACCGACCCGGCGCGCCGGCGCTTCGAGCGCTGGACGAGCGTCTACGGCCAGACCACCGAGATCGACGCGCAGGGACGCGTGGTGATCCATTCGCTGCTCCGCGACCGCGCGGCGATGGTGGGTGACGTGCGGGTGATGGGTTTTGGCCGGTTCCTCGAGGTCTGGAACCAGGAACGGCTCCTCGGTCAGGGGGACGCGCAGAAGCTGACGATCGAGGACTACCGCCGCCTGTCGGAGTTCGATATCTGAGGCCGGGCCATGACGGGGCACGTTCCGGTCATGGTCTCGGAGGCGCTGGCCTGGCTGGCGCCCGAGCGAGGGGGCTGCTTCGTGGACTGCACGGTGGGGCTCGGCGGTCACACGCAGGCGCTGCTCGAGCGCGGTGCGTCCCGCGTGCTGGGGATCGATCGCGACCTCGAGGCGCTGTCCTCGGCGCGCGCGCAGCTGTCCAGGTGGGGGGATCGGGTGGAGCTCGTGCACGGCGACTATCGCGATCTCGGCGCCATGCTCGATGCGCGCGGCCTGCCGGAGGTGGACGGCATCCTCGTCGATCTCGGCGTGTCCTCGATGCAGCTGGACACGGTCGAGCGGGGATTCAGCTTCCGGGGCGAGGCCCCGCTCGACATGCGCATGGACCGGTCGCAGGGCCCGACGGCGGCCGATCTGCTGCGCGAGGCGGACGAGAGCGGGCTCGCGGACGTGATCTTCGCCTTCGGGGAGGAGCGATTCTCGCGCCGCATCGCCCGCGCGATCGTGCGCGAGCGCGCGGTGCGACCGCTGACGACGACGGCGCAGCTCGCGGCAGTCGTGCGGCGCGCCGTGCCACAGCGCGGGTACGTGCGCATCGACCCGGCCACGCGCACCTTCCAGGCGCTGCGCATCTGGGTGAATCGTGAGCTCGACGGCCTGGACGCCTTTCTGCGCGACGCCGCGGCGCGGCTGCGCCGGCAGGCGCGGCTGGTCGTCGTCACGTTTCACTCGCTGGAGGATCGCATCGTCAAGCACACGCTGCGCGAGCTCGATCGAAGTGTGGCGCTGCTGCGCGTGCTGACCAAGCGGCCGCTGATGGCGGCCGAGACGGAAGTGGCGGTGAACCCGCGCGCGCGCAGCGCCAAACTGCGCGCGGCCGAACGACTGTGAGGCGGCCCGTGCCGGACGTCGATTTCGAGTACGCGATCAAGATGGACGTGCGGAACAACCCGATCGTGCGCGAGATCGATCGGACGCGGCAGCGCGAGCTGTGGCGATCGGTCGGGATCGGCGTCGGGCTGGTGGCGGTCGTGCTGTTCTCGCTGTGGCAGCGGTTCAGCGTGATGCGCCTCGGCGCCGACATCGAAGGCATGCAGCGGGCGGTTGCGGAGGAGCGCGAGATCAACGGCCAGCTCCGGCTCGAGGTGGGCATGCTGTCGTCGCCGACCCGCATCGAGGCCCTCGCCGCCGGCCGGCCGCTCCAGATGGTCATGCCCGATCAGGCGCGCACGCTCATTCTCGAGCGGGCGACGGCGGCGGTGGCGCCAGAACCGTCGGTCGAGGCGCGCCGCACTCCCCTGACACCCGCCGCGCGCGGCGTCGCCGAGGTGCAGCGATGACGCCAGCGCTCCCGCGCCGTGCCGGTGAGCACACTGCCCGCTCCGTCTCCGATGCGCGACGTCCAGAGCCGAGGGCGGCCCGGACCGAGCCGGTGCACGACTGGCACGGGATGTTCACGCGTCGGCTGGGGGTGCTGGCCGTCGTCCTCCTGGTGTGGGTCGCCGCCATCGAGGCCCGGCTCGTCTACCTCCAGGTGGTGGCGCACGAGGATCTGATGGCGCGGGCCTCGCGGCAGCAGGAGGACCGCGAGATCATCCCGGCGCCGCGGGGCGACATTCGAGACCGTCACGGTCGCGTGCTCGGCATGAGCGTGCGCGGCTACGCGCTCCAGGTCACGCGGCGCCTCGTCGTCGATCCGAAGGCGACGGCCGCCCGCCTGTGCGCGGTGCTCGATGCGTGCTCCCCGGACGAACGCCAGAAGATGGCGGCCGCGATGACCCCTGGTCCGAGCCGCTCCGGCCGCAACGCCCTGCTGCGCTACGACCTGTCGCCCGACGTCGCGGCCCGCGTCAACGCCCTCGGTGAGCCTGGCGTCCGCATCGTGGACATCCGGCGCCGGCATTACCCGAACGGCCGGCTGGCCGCGCACGTGATCGGCTTCGTCAACGCCGCCGACAACGTCGGGCAGGCGGGGATCGAGCGGGCGCTGGACGTGAAGCTCGCGGGCAAGCCAGGACGCGAGATCGCGCAGCTGACCAACCTGCGCGATCATCCGCGCCTCGCCAGGCGGCAGCTCGAAGCCCCCGTCGCCGGGGTGGCGGTCGAAACCACGATCGACGCGACGCTGCAGTACATGGCCGAGCGCGAGCTGGCCGCGACCGTTGACGAGTTCGGGGCCGAGGGCGGAGCGGTCGTGATCATGGATCCCTGGTCAGGCGACATCCTCGCGATGGCCAACGCTCCAACCTACGATCCGAACGAGCGTCCGGATCCGCGGAGCGACGCGCAGCAGAACCGGGCGGCCCAGCACATCTACGAGCCCGGATCCACGTTCAAGATCGTGATTGCCGCCGCCGCCCTCGAAGTGCTCCGCCTGAGCCCGTCGCGGATGTTCGACGTCAGCGCCGGCTTCATCCAGTTCGGCGCCCGCCGAATCCGTGACGATCACCGCTACGGGCAGCTGTCGTTCACCGACGTGATGGTCAAGTCGAGCAACGTCGGCGCGATCCAGATCGGGCGCGAGCTCGGCAGCGTGGAAGTGAGCCGCTGGGTGAGCCGACTGGGTTTCGGAGAGACCCTCGCCAAAGACATCCCGCACCAGCGCGCCGGGCAGGTGCGCGGGATGGCGAGCTTCGGGCCGAGCGCACTGGCGTCAGTGTCGATGGGCTACCAGGTCGGTGTCACGCCGCTGCAGATGGTGGCCGCCGTCAGCTCGATCGCCAACGGCGGTGAGCTCGTCGCGCCCCGAATCGTCCGCGCCACCGTCGCCGGCGACGAGCGCACCGAGGTGCCGCGGCGGGTCGTCCGGCGGACGATGAACCCCGATACGGCCGCCGAGCTGACGACGATTCTCGAGCAGGTGGTCGAGCGCGGGACCGCCACGCGCGCCCGGATCGCAGGCTACACCGTCGCCGGGAAGACGGGGACCTCCAAGAAGCTGGTGAACGGCCGCTACTCGGATTCCCTCTTCAACGCCTCCTTCGTCGGCTTCCTCCCGGCGCGCGCGCCGCGCGTCGCGATGATTGTCGTCATCGACAGTCCGCGCCGGAAGAGCTACTACGGAGGCATCGTGGCAGCCCCGCTGTTCAAACGATTGGGCGAGGCGACGCTCCGCTATCTGCGTGTGCCAGCCACGGTCGATGCCCCGCCGCCGGTCCTCGTGGCGCGTGCGGCCGCGCCGTCGGAGCCCCGACCGATCCCGGCGCATCACACCGGAGATCAGCAGACCTCCGCGATCGAGCTGGCGGTCGGCCAGGGCGTGATGCCCGACCTCCGCGGGCTGAGCGCGCGCGATGCCATGCGTGTCCTGTCGCGGCTGGGCGTTGAAACGCAGGTCAAGGGGCACGGGTTCGTCGCGCGACAGAGCCTCGACCCCGGCCAGCCGATCGCACCAGGCCGCATCTGCGCGCTGGTCCTGACACGTGATCCCGTTCCGATGGATGAAGACGCCGGCGTTCAGCCATGACCCTGGGCGTCCTACTCGAGCGCGTGGCGCTGCTCGTGCCCATCGAGCTCGGCGCACCGCTCGTCGACTCGCTTGCGCAGCGGCAGGTGAGCGGCGTCGAGTACCGACTCGCGTGCGGTCACGCCTGGCGCGATCTTCGTCGGCATGCGGGGACAGAAGGTGGACGGCGCGTCGTTCGCGCAGCAAGCAGTGGTGAAGGGTGCGCTGGCCGTCGTGAGCGAGGCCCTCACGCCCGGCCTTCCGGTGCCCTGGATTCGCGTCGCCGACAGCCACGCCGCCCTCGCCGCTTTCGCCGCCGTGTTCTACGGCCATCCGAGCGACGATTTCCTCGTCGTCGGCATCACCGGCACGAACGGCAAGACGACGACCAGCTACCTGACGGCGGCCATCTTCGACGCGGCCGGCGTCCGCTGCGGCCGTGTCGGCACCGTGTCCTACGACATCGGGGGCGAAGAGCGTGCCGCGCCCCGGACGACGCCCGAGGCGAGCGATCTCCAGCGCATGCTGCGCGAGATGGCGTCCAGCGGCTGCGGCGCGTGCGCCGCCGAGATTCTCGTCGCACGCCCTCGTGCTCAAGCGTGCCGACTTCCTCCGGTTCGCCGCCGGGGTGTTCACCAACCTGACCCGCGACCACCTGGATTTCCACGGGGACATGTCGTCGTACTTCGCCGCGAAGCGCCGGCTGTTCGAATTGCTGCCGGCTGGCGCCCCGGCGGCGATCAACCTCGATGACCCGCACGGACGGGAGCTCGCGGCGATGCTGGGGCGCCCGGTGACCTACGGCATCGACGAGCCCGCCGACGTCAATGCGGGGCCGTTCGAGCTGTCGATCGACGGCCTGCAGCTCGAGGTGCAGACACCGCGCGGGACGGTGCAGGTCCAGTCGAACCTCCCGGGCCGGCCCAATCTCTACAACATCCTGGCCGCGACGTCCGTTGCCGTGGCCCTCGACCTGCCGTTGCGCGCCGTCCAGCAGGGCATTGCCCGCGTCACGCACGTGCCCGGACGGTTCGAGCTGGTGTCGCAGCGAGACGACGACGTCCGGGTCCTGGTTGACTACGCGCACACCGACGACGCGCTCAGAAACCTGCTGGAGACGCTCCGCCCGATGGCACGGGGGCGGCTGATCACGGTGTTCGGCTGCGGCGGCGACCGCGATCGCAGCAAGCGCCCGCTGATGGGGGCGGTGGCCGCCCGGCTGAGCGATCTCGTCGTCCTCACCTCCGACAACCCGCGATCGGAGGATCCGGCGGCCATCATCGAGGACATCAAGCGCGGCATCGTGCCGCCGAACGACCGGCCGAGCGTGCACCAGGGGCAGGTGCTCCCGCCGATTCCGGTGACGCCGCTGGTGGCCCTCGTGGATCGCGAAGCGGCGATCGCGCACGCCGTACGCGAGGCACGCGCGGGCGACGTGGTGCTCATCGCGGGCAAGGGGCACGAGAAGTACCAGGTCATCGGCGAGCGGCAGTTGGCCTTCGACGACGTGGAGGTCGCGAAACGAGCGCTGCAGACGCGGCGATCCAGACCAACGACGGGCGTGGGCCGGTTCGATGACTGAGATGCCCGTCACCCTGACGGCGGGAGAGATCGCGCACGCCACCGGCGGCCGACTGGCACACGGCGAGGCGGGACGCCGGTTCGACGTGTTCGGCATCGATTCGCGCGCCCTGGTCGCCGGTCAGCTGTTCTTCGCCATCGTCGGCGCCCGGCTGGACGGCCACGCGTTCGTCGCCGAGGCGATCGCGCGCGGAGCCGGCGGGGTCGTCGTCGCTGTCGGACGCGGGCCCCTGCTCGATGACGGCCGCGACCGCCAAACCGTGGTCATCGAGGTCGACGACACGACCCGGGCCCTGCAACACGCAGGACGCGAAGTGCGTCGGCGCGTCGCCCCCCGCGTCGTCGCCATCACGGGCTCGGCCGGCAAGACGACGACGAAGGACGTCACCGCGACGTTTCTGTCGCTGGAGCACGAGACCTTCCGCAACCGCGGCAACCTGAACAATCACATCGGCCTGCCGCTGTCCCTCTTCGAGATGGGTCGGCTGCACACCGCGCCGGCATTCGCCGTCGTCGAGCTCGGCATGAGCGCGCCGGGCGAGATCCGCACCCTGGTGCACGTCGCCGAGCCCGAGGTGCGGGTGTGGACGAACGTCGCCGAGGCGCACCTGGCGCAGTTCGCGTCGGTCGAGGCGATCGCCGACGCCAAGGCCGAGATCCTCGAGGATGCCGCCGCCGACACGCTGCTGGTCGCCAACGCGGGGGATCACCGCGTGATCGCGCGGGCAGCGCGATTTCACGGGCGCGTCCGCACGTTCGGCCTCGAGGAGCAGGCGGACGTCATGGCGGGCTCGATCGAAGCCCGAGGTCTCGCCGGCATGGCCGCCGACGTGACGACGCCCGACGGCCGGATCCGGCTCGAGACG
Organism: Vicinamibacterales bacterium; assembly: GCA_963834365.1. Classification (GTDB taxonomy): domain Bacteria; phylum Acidobacteriota; class Vicinamibacteria; order Vicinamibacterales; family Vicinamibacteraceae; genus CAWJAP01. Next base: position 226,943 of record CAWIBS010000032.1, read on the forward strand.
CCGCTCGCCGGCCGCGGCAACCTCGCCAACGTGCTCGCGGCAATCGCGGTCGGCCTCGACGCCGGTGTGCCGCTCGATCGCATGGCGGAGCAGGCGCGGACGCTGAGGCCGCCGGCTCACCGCGGCGAAGTCCGCACGCTGGCGTCGGGCGCGACGCTCTTCGACGATGCCTACAACGCCAACCCGCTCGCGGTCGCACGCGCGCTCGAGGTGCTGAGCGCGGATGCCGGCGCGACCCGGCGCGTGGCGGTGCTCGGCGAGATGCTCGAGCTCGGCGCCGCATCCCCGGCGCTGCACGCGCGGTGCGGCGAAGCGGCGGCGCGCGCCGGCGTAACGGTGCTGGTCACGGTCGGCGGGCCGGCGGCGCGGGCCCTCGGCGACGCCGCGATCGCGGCCGGCATCCCGGCCGCGAACGTGCAGCACGTGGAGACGAGCGACGAAGCCGCGACGCTCGTCGGCGCGATCGTGCGCGCGGGCGACCTCGTCCTGGTGAAGGGCTCCCGCGGCGTGCACCTCGAGCGCGTCGTGGACGCGCTCACCGAGGCGGGCGGCTGATGCTGTATCACCTGCTCGCCTCGCTCGTCGGCTACATCTCGGCGCTGAACGTGACGCGCTACATCACGTTCCGCACCGCCGCGGCGAGCATCACCGCCATGGTGATCAGCCTGATCATCGGGCCGATTCTGATCCGGCGCCTGAAGGAGTTCCAGTTCGGGCAGGTGATCCGGCCCGACGGCCCGGCGAGCCATCGTCCCAAGGCCGGGACGCCGACGATGGGCGGCCTGCTGATTCTGGCGGCCGCGATCATCCCGACGCTGTTGTGGGCGGACCTGACGAACGTCTATGTCTGGGTCGCCGTCGTCTCGACGACCCTGTTCGGGCTCATCGGCTTTCTCGACGACTACCTGAAGATCTCGCGCGGCAGCCATCACGGGCTCTTGCCGCGCTACAAGATGGGCGGGCAGATTGCGGTCGGGTTCGGCGTCGGCGTGACGCTGCTGGTCCTGGCGCGCTACGACCTCTACAACACGCGGCTGATCTTCCCGTTCTTCAAACAGCTCATTCCCGATCTCGGCTGGTTCTACGCCGCGTTCGCCACGCTGGTGCTCGTCAGCTCCTCGAACGCGGTGAACCTCACCGACGGCCTCGACGGGCTGGCGATCAGCGCCTTCGCGGTCGCGGCGGCGGCGTACACCGCGCTCGCCTACGTCACCGGCCACCGCGTGTTCGCAGAGTACCTGCTGATCGTGCGCTTCGCGCCGGCGGCGGAGCTCACCGTGTTCTGCGGCGCCCTGGTCGGCGCCAGCCTCGGCTTCCTCTGGTTCAACTCGTATCCGGCCGAAGTGTTCATGGGCGACGTCGGCTCGCTCGCGCTCGGCGGCGCGCTCGGCACGGTGGCGCTGCTGACCAAGCAGGAGCTGCTCCTGCCGCTGGTCGGCGGCCTGTTCGTGCTCGAGGCGCTGTCGGTGATCATCCAGGTCGCCTCCTTCAAGCTGACGGGCCAGCGCGTGTTCCGCATGGCGCCGCTCCATCACCACTTCGAGCTGGTGGGCTGGAGCGAGCCCAAGGTGATTTTCCGCTTCTTGATTGTCGCGATCGTCTTTGCGCTGTGCAGCCTGGCAACGCTGAAGCTGCGATGAGCGCTGCACGGTTCGGTGTCGAGGGGCGGCGGGTGGTGGTCGTGGGTGGGGCGCGCAGCGGGGTCGCCGCGGCGGAACTGCTGGTCGCACGGGGAGCGAGCGTGGTGCTGACGGACGTCAAACGGGACTTCGAGGGAGCGGGCGCGCTGCGCCGGCTCGGCGTCGTCCTCGAGCTCGGGGGCCACCGTCGGGCGACGCTGGTCGACGCCGACCTGGTCGTGCTCAGTCCCGGCGTGTCACCGCGGCAGCCGGACGTCGTCGCCGCGCGCGAGGCCGACGTGCCCGTGATCGGCGAGCTCGAGCTCGCGTCGCGCTGGATCGACGGCCGCATCGTCGCCATTACGGGCACCAAAGGCAAGTCGACCACCGCCACACTGGCGGGCCGGATGCTGGAGGAAGGCGGGTTCGCAGTGAAGGTCGGCGGCAACATCGGGGTTCCCCTCAGTGCGCAGGTCGCCGGGTCCGACGCCGCGACGATTCACGTCGTCGAGGCGAGCAGCTTCCAGCTCGAGATGACCGAGACCTTCAGGCCCTGGATTGCCGTGCTGTTGAACCTGTCGGCAGACCACCTGGATCGGCACGCCAACGTGCAGGAGTACGCGGAGGCCAAGTCGCGCATCTTCGCCAACCAGCGCAGCGACGACTGGGCCGTCGTCAACATGGACGACGAGGGTGCCCGCGCGGCGGCCCGGGGCGCGCGGGCGAGGACGCTCGCGCTCAGCCCGACGGCGACCGCGCGCGAGGGGGTCGTCGTGACCGCCGAGGCCGTCGTCCGGCGCGAGGCCGATCGGGAGCGCGTGCTCGTGCCCCTGGTGGCGGTGCGCCTCATCGGGCGCCATCTGCTAATGGACGTGGCGGCGGCGGCGGCGATTGCCGATCTGGCCGGAGTGACCTCGGAAGCGATGACGCGCGCGGTCCAGGGATTCACCGGGCTCGAGCATGCGCTCGAGCAGATCGGCGAGATCCAGGGCGTCCGCTTCGTCAACGACTCCAAGGCCACCAACGTCGAGGCCGCCGAGCGGGCGATCGAGAGCTTCGACCGCGGTCTCGTCGTGATCCTCGGCGGACGCTTCAAGGGCGGCGATCCGTCGCGCCTGCGGGGGCCGCTGGCGGCGCGCGGGGCCACGGCGATCGTCATCGGCGAGGCGCGTCCGCTGTTCCACGAAGCGCTGGCGGACGTCGTCAGCGTGCGCGATGCCTCGTCGATGGACGAAGCCGTGCGGATGGCCTACACGCTGGCGCCCAGGGGCGGCATCGTGCTGCTCGCCCCGGCGTGCGCGAGCTTCGACATGTTCACCGACTACGCCGCGCGTGGCCGGGCGTTCAAGCAGGCGTTCGTGCGGTTGTCGCACGAGATGCGGGGGATTCGCGAGCAGTGAGCAGTCATCAGCCAGACCGGGCGGCGAGGAGCCGGCCGCTGGGAACGCAGGCTGCCCCGGCCTGCGAGGCTGGTGTCTTCGTCCTCGGACGGGCTGATGACTGCTGACCGCTCGCGTACAGCTAGCAGTGACGAGCTACGAGTTACCAGCTGCCTGAGTCTGGCGGTCGCTGGTCGCGGTAGTTGGTCGTTGGTCACTTCGGTTGGTCACTGGTAGCTGGTCGCTGGTCGCTGGTCACCTGGTTCGTCACTGGTCGTTGCCCGTCCCTGGTAGTTGCTCGTCACTGGTCGTTGGTCATTGGTAGCTGGTCATTGGTAGCTGGTCATGGGCCGAACCCTGAAGTCAGACCGCGTGCTGTTCCTCGCCGTGCTCGGCCTCGTGTGCGTGAGCGCCGTCATGGTGTGCAGCGCGTCGGCTGCGGCGGCGCTCGAGAAGAACTGGGACCTGACCCGCTTCCTGTTCAAGCAGGTGACGTGGGTCGCGGTCGGATTCCTGCTGCTCGGCGGCGCCATGCGCGTCAACTACCGCAGCTACCGCCAGCCGTTCGTCATCTGGACGGCGCTCGCCATGATCGTCGCGGCGCTGCTGCTGGTGCTGCTCGTCGCGCCGACCATCAACGGCAGCCGGCGGTGGTTCGGCATCGGCGGCATCGGCGTCCAGCCGTCCGAGTTCGCGAAGCTGGCGGTCGTGCTCTTCATCGCCGACCTGCTGGCCCGGCGCATGGCGCGCGTCAACGAGGCATCGGCGGTCATCCTCCCGGTCGGGATCGTGCTCGGCGGCATTGTCGGTTTGATCCTGCTGCAACCGGATCTCGGCACGCCCGTGTTCCTCGTCCTGGTGAGCGCAATGATGATCTTCTCGGCGGGCCTCGGCTACCGATACGTCGTCGGCGTCGCGGTGGTCGTGCTGCCGATGCTCGTGGCCCTGATCACGCTGTCGCACCGGCGGGCGGAGCTGATGGAGCGGGTGATGGCGTGGTGGGATCCGTGGCGCGATCCGCTGGGCGGCGGATTCCAGGTGATCCAGTCCTTCATCGCGGTCGGGTCGGGCGGTCTCACGGGGCGCGGCTTCATGCAGGGGCAGCAGAAGATCGGCTTCCTGCCGGAGTCGCAGACCGACTTCATCTTCGCCGTCATCGCCGAGGAGTTCGGCCTCGTCGGCGCGACGCTCGTGCTCGTGCTGTTCCTCATCATCGCGTGGCGCGGCTACCAGGTGGCCCTGACCATGCCCGAGGAGTACGGCGCGTTCCTGGCGCTCGGCCTGACGGCGCTGGTCGTCGTCCAGGGCCTGTTCAACGTCAGCGTGGTGCTCGGGATTCTGCCGAACAAGGGCCTGCCGCTGCCGTTTGTGAGCGCCGGCGGCTCGTCGATGCTCGTGAGCATGCTGGCGATGGGCATGCTCCTCAACCTGTCGCAGCACACCGGACCCAGGGTCCGGATGGCGGCCTGACGTGGATGGCTTCGCCTGGAGGACCGGGCCGGACCTCGATGGTGATGACGCGCGAGTCGATCCGCACCGCCTCGCCGCTGCGGGTGGTGATTGCCGGCGGGGGGACCGGAGGCCACCTGTTCCCCGGCCTGGCGATTGCGCGGCACCTCGTCGAGCGTGCACCGGGAGCGATCGTCACCTTCGCCGGCACGACCCGGGGAATCGAGGCGCGTGCTGTCCCGCGGGCCGGGTTCGAGCTGGACACGATTCGCAGCCTGGGCCTGAAGGGCAAGTCGATCGTGCCGCTCGTTCGTGGCATGGCGACCCTGCCGGCGAGCGCGATCGACGCCTGGCGTGTCGTCTCGCGGCGGCGTCCCCACATCGTCGTCGGCGTCGGCGGCTACAGCTCGGGACCGGTGGCGGTGATGGCGTGGCTCCATGGCATCCCGGTGCTGCTGCACGAGCAGAACGCACAACCTGGGCTCACCAATCGATGGCTCGGACGCTTCGCCCGGGCCGTCGCGGTCACCTTCGAAGGCACCGCGCCGCAGTTCGGCTCGAAGGCCTTCGTCAGCGGGAACCCGGTTCGCCCCCAGTTCCTGCAGCCGGAGCCCGAAACGGCAGGGGCGAGAAAGGTGCTGATCTTTGGCGGCTCCCAGGGCGCGCACGCGATCAACGTGGCCGTGGTGGAAGCAGCGTCCCAGCTGGCGCAGGCTCACCCTCCTCTCGTCGTCACGCACCAGACGGGAGAAGGCGACGTGGGGCTGGTGCGCGAGGGCCTCGAGCGGGCCGGATTGCGCGCTCGGGTGGAACCCTTCATCGAGGACATGGACGCGGCGATGAGGGACGCGAACGTGATCGTGTGCCGCGCCGGATCGACGACGCTCGCGGAGCTCGCGGCAGTGGGGCGTGCGGCGCTGCTGGTGCCGCTGCCGACGGCGACCGACGATCACCAGCGGGTCAACGCCCGGGCGCTCGTCGAGGCAGGCGCGGCGGAGATGCTCGACCAGCGCGACCTGACGGGCGTCATCGCTGGCGGCGCGCGTGATCGCGCTGGCCGACGATGCCGATCGCCGGCAACGCCTCGCGGCGGCGATCAAGGGATTTGCAAGACCCGAGGCGGCCCGGGTCATCGTGGACCGCATGCTCGAGCTCGCGAAGGCCAAGACGAATGGCGAGTGACGAATGACGAGTGACGAATGACGAATGTGGAAAGCCCGTAGCCCGTAGCCCGACAACTACCAACGACGAACGACCGACGACCAACGACCAACGACCAACGACCAACGACCACGAAGACCCCGAAGACCGAAGACCGAAGACCGAATGCCGACCGCCCGATGCTCGGACGAACGCGACACATTCATTTCGTGGGCATCGGCGGCATCGGCATGAGCGGGATTGCTGAATTGCTGACCAACCTTGGATACGCCGTGAGCGGCTCGGACGCCAGGACGTCGGAGGTGACGCATCGCCTCGTGACGCTCGGCGTGCGCGTATTCGAGGGGCACGCCGCGTCTCAGGTCGACGACGCCGATGTCGTCGTGGTGTCGTCGGCCGTCCGTCCGACGAATCCCGAGGTCGTCGAGGCCCGCGCGCGGGCGATTCCCGTCATCCCGCGCGCCGAGATGCTGGCCGAGCTCATGCGGCTCAAGCACGGGATTGCCGTAGCCGGCGCTCATGGCAAGACCACGACGACGTCGATGGTGGCGCTCATGCTCGACCGCGCCGGCCTCGATCCGACTGCCGTCATCGGCGGGCGTCTCAGCGCCTTCGGCAGCAATGCCCGTCTCGGCCGCGGATCGTACATGGTCGTCGAGGCGGACGAGAGCGACGGCTCCTTCCTCCGGCTCTCGCCGGTGGTCGCGATCATCACCAACCTCGACCGCGAGCATCTCGACCACTACGGAACGTTCGATCGGATGCTGGACGCGTTCGCCGAGTTCGCGAACAAGGTCCCCTTCTACGGGGCAATCGTCGTCTGCGGCGACGATCCGCATCTTTCCGCGCTCAGACCCCGGATCACGCGGCGCGTCGTGACCTACGGCATCGAGTCGACAGCGGCGGACCTGCGTGCGGAGCACGTCGTGCTCGAGCCGCTGGGCGCGCGTTGCGTCGTCTGCACGGGCGACCTCTCGCGCGCGGCGGCGCCGAAGGGCGTACTGGGCGAGCTGCGCCTGAACGTGCCGGGCCGCCACAACCTGCTCAACGCGCTGGCGGCGCTCGCCGTCGGGCTGGAGCTCGGGCTCCCCTTCGGCGTCGTTGCGGGGGCGCTGGCGGAGTTTCGCGGCGCCGAGCGGCGATTCCAGGTGCTCGGTGAAGTCGCCGGCGTGCTCCTCGTCGACGACTATGGCCACCATCCGACCGAGATCGCCGCGGTCGTGGCCGCCGCCCGGGCGAGCGCCGACAAGCGGCTGGTTCTGGTGTTCCAGCCCCACCGCTTCTCGCGCACGAAGGAGCTGCTCGGGGAGTTCGGCACCGCCCTTGCGGGCGCCGACGCGGTGGTGCTCACCGACATCTATCCGGCGGGCGAGGAGCCGATCCCGGGCATCACCGTCGAGCGGGTCGCCGAGGAAGTGGCGCGTGCCGGCGGCCCGCCCCCGCTGGTCGTGAAGGCGCTGGCGGACCTCCCTCGAGTGGTCGCTGAGGGCGCGCGCCCCGGGGACTTCATCATTACGCTCGGCGCCGGCTCGATCGGGTCGATCGGCCCGCGCGTCCTGGAGGCGCTGCGTGCGCGGAAGGGAGCCGAAGCCTGATGGCGGTCAGGGCTCCGGCCGACAAGCGGTTCAAGCGCGCGCGTGTCAGCGCGCCGCGCAAACGACGGGCCTGGCGGCAGTGGATCGTCCCGGCGGTCCGGACGATCGCCGTGCTGGCGGCGACCGCCTATGTCACGAACCGGGCGGTCGCGCTCGTGACACGCACGCCGGCGCTGCGCATCCGTCACGTGGCGGTCCAGGGAAACCGGCACCTGACGCCGGCGGACGTGATGGCGCGGCTGAAGGGCCTCGCCGGCCAGAACATCCTGCGCGCCGACCTCGAGCGCTGGCGTCAGCGGCTGCTCGAGGATCCGTGGATCCGCGACGCCACCCTGCGCCGCGTCCTGCCGAGGGCGATCGACGTGTCGATCGTGGAGCGCGAGGCGATCGGCATCGGCCGCGGCGGCGATCGGCTCTTCCTCGTCGCGTCCGACGGGATGGTGCTCGCCCATCAGGGTCCGGCGTTGACGCGCTACGACCTCCCGCTCGTGGACGGCCTGCACACCGGGCCCGTTCGCGCCGGCACCATGGTCGACGCCGACCGCGCGGCCCTGGCCGCGAGCGTCGTCCGCAGCGTCCGGCGCGTACCGGACATCGGCGGCCGGGTCTCGCAGATCGACGTCGCGAACGAAGACGACGCGGTCGTGCTGCTCTCCGACGAAGGGACGCGACTCCACCTCGGACGCGAGCGGTTCGCAGAGCGGCTGCGGTCGTACCTCGACCTCGGACCGTCGCTGCGCTCGCGTGTCCCCTCGATGGACTACGTGGATTTGCGTTTCGACACCCGCGTCTTCGTCAGACCGGTTGCAGGAATGGTGAAGGGGGATGGACGCAGGAAAAAATGAAGTACGAAGGACGAAGTACGAAGGACGAAATCCGAAGGAGGAAGGAGGAAGGAAGAAGCGACACGTGTGAAGCCGAAACTACCAGTCGCCAGTGACTAAAGAAGACCGAAGACTGAAGACCGAAGACCAAAGACCAAAGACTGAAGACTGAAGACCGAAGACCGAAGACCGTTACGCAGTGTTCGAGCAGTGGGCTGGGGAGATGGACGCATGGTGAGCATCGAGGAACGCTGCATCGTCGGGCTCGACGTCGGGACGTCGAAGGTGGCGGCCATCGTCGGCGAGCCGCGCGACGATGGGACGCTGCAAATCATCGGTGTGGGGTGCACCGAGTCGCGCGGGATCCGGCGCGGAGTGGTCGTCAATCTCGAGGCCGCGGTCGAGTCGATCAAGAAGGCGCTCGAGGAAGCCGAGCTCACGGCCGGCATCGAGATCGACGCCGTGCACCTCGGCCTGTCCGGCGCCCACATGAAGGGCGTCAACAGCCGCGGCGTCGTGGCCGTGGCCGGCAAGAACCGCGAGATCATGCGTGAAGACGTCCGCCGGGCGATTGAAGCCGCCAAGGCGGTCACGCTGCCGAGCGGCCGCGAGATCATCCACGTCCTGCCCCAGGACTTCGTCGTCGACGAGCAGGACGGGATCGGTGCGCCGATCGGCATGACCGGCGCCCGCCTCGAGGTCAACGTCCACATCGTCAACGGCAGCACGAGCTCGACCCAGAATCTGATCGCCTGCGTGAACCGCGCCGGCGTGCACGTGCTCGAACCGACTCTGGGTCAGCTCGCCGCGGCGGAGGCCGTGCTCTCGCGCGACGAGAAGGAGCTCGGCGTGGCGCTCGTGGACATCGGCGGCGGCACGACCGACATCGTCATCTACGAGCGCGGAAGCGTGTGGCACACCGGCGTGGTCGCGGTCGGCGGCGATCACTTCACCAACGACATCGCGGTCGGGCTGCGCACGCCCCTGCCCGAAGCGGAGCGGATCAAGCGGCGCTGCGGCTGCGCGCTCACCACGATGGTCGGCGAGGAAGAGACCATGGAGGTGGCCAGCGTCGGTGGACGCAAGCCGCGATTGATGCCGCGCCGCGTGCTCTCCGAGATCCTGCAGCCGCGGGCCGAGGAGATCTTTCACCTGTTGTGGGACGAGATCAGGAACGCCGGCTGCGAGAAGTCGCTCAACTCGGGTCTCGTCCTGACCGGCGGCGGGGCGCAGCTCGAAGGGATGGCCGAGATTGCCGAGCAGATCTTCGACCTCCCGGTTCGACGCGGCCATCCGTCGGGAGTCGGGGGGTTCATCGATCACGTGGCCAGTCCGGAGTTCGCCACGGCCGTCGGGCTCGTGACGTACGCCCACGGCCACCACGAGCACCAGCCGCGTGCGGGCGGCGGGGGAGCGCTGGCACGCGCGTTCGCGAACGTGCGCGCCATCTTCCACGGGTTCCTGGGCCAGTGAGCGGCCCGGAGACGCGGAGGCCGGACACGCGCGGGTGTGACCCGGCGCTCCGGCATTCGGATGACGAGATGCGGGCGGAACGGCGAGCCGTGAGGCCCGGGACGCAACAAGACGCAGCGAGGCGCAGTGCCTGAGGAGGAGAGTCCATGTCCGAGGAAAAGCTGACGGGAAATGAACGGGCGCAGGCTGCGGGTTCGCAGTCCGAGACGTTCCGGTTGACGTTCGAGCCCGACCGCCGCGAAGGCGCGCGCATCAAGGTCGTCGGCATCGGCGGCGGCGGCAGCAATGCCGTCAATCGCATGGTGCGGACCGGTCTCGAGGGCGTCGAGTTCATCGTCGCCAACACCGACATGCAGGCGCTGACCTACAACGCCGCACCGACGCGCATCCAGATCGGGAGCAAGCTGACGAAGGGCCTCGGCGCCGGCGCCGATCCGGACATCGGGCGCCGCGCCGCGCTCGAGGACACCGATCGACTGATCGAAGTGCTATCGGACGCCGACATGGTCTTCGTGACGACGGGTCTCGGCGGCGGCACGGGCACCGGCGCCGCGCCGGTGATCGCAGGCCTGGCGTCGGAGCTCGGCGCCCTGACCATCGCGGTCGTGACCAAGCCGTTCAAGTTCGAAGGACGTCGCCGCCAGATGCAGGCCGAGCGCGGCCTGGCCGAACTGCGCGACGCCGTGGATACGGTCATCACGATCCCGAACGAGCGGCTGCTGGCGACGATCGACCGGCGCACGCCGCTCCCTGAAGCCTTCTGCGCCGCCGACGATGTGCTGCGGCAGGCGATTCAGGGCATTTCCGACCTCATCCTCGTCCCGGGCATGATCAACCTCGACTTCGCCGACGTGAAGACGATCATGTCGGGGATGGGCTTCGCGATCATGGGGACCGGCACCGGCGAAGGCGAGTCGCGGGCGATCGACGCTGCCAACCGCGCGGTCTCGAGCCCGCTGCTCGAGGACGCGTCGGTGAAGGGCGCCCGGGGCGTCATCATCAACATCACCGGCGGTCCCGACTTCGCGCTCGCGGAAGTCAACGACGCCGCCTCGATCATCCAGGAGGCCGCGCACGAGGACGCGAACATCATCTTCGGCGCGGTCATCGACCCGACGATGAACGGGCAGGTCAAGATCACCGTGATTGCCACCGGCTTCGACCGGCCGGGGCTTGCCGCCTCGGCTACCCAGACTCCCGTGGACCTCAACCAGTACACGGCCTGGCGCCAGGATGCCGCGCTCGACCGCACCGTGGCCGGCGGCGGACGCATTGCCATCAGCCGACGCCCGGTGGTCGATCTGCCGAGCGGCGCGCCGTCCGGCGAGCTGGAACCGGCCGCTGACGGCGCCTCGCCGCTCGACGTGCCCGCGTTCATGCGACGACAGGAGGGTTAATCGAGAAGTAACGAAGGACGAGGGACGAAGGACGAAGTCGCGCCGACCGCGGGCCGGCCCGTGAGCGGCGCCTACGGCGCCCGACGAGCCGCAGGCCCGGTTGGCGCCATGTCCTCGGTCATTTCGGGCGCATGGTAGACTTCATACATCCACGGCACGCGTGAGGGCCGGCGCGAAAGGGCCAGCTCGCGGACCGCTGCCACGGAGGCGGCCGGCAGGCTCCCTGCCGTCCCGCCGTGGATGCCCCGGCCCCCTGCCTCCTCCTCCGGGGGGCGCCGGCCACCATGAAACCCGTCAATCAGCGAGAGCTCGCGCAATCAACCCTCGCCCGGGAGGTTGGCTACGTCGTCAAGCCGGGCGGGGCGCGCCTGCGGGTAGCCCTGGCGTTTCCGAACACCTACTACGTCGGGATGTCCAACCTCGGCTTCCAGACGGTGTACCGGCTGTTCAACGACCTCGACGAGGTGATGTGCGAGCGGGTGTTCCTGCCGCCGAAGCCCCAGACGCAGGACATGCTGGCGCGCGGGACGCGCCTCGTCACGATCGAATCGCAGACGCCGCTCCACGAGTTCGATGTCCTGGCGTTCTCGGTGTCGTTCGAGTGGGACTATCCGAACGTCGTGTCGATGCTGCGCCTGGCCGGACTGCCGCACGATGCCGGCCAGCGGACGGCTCGGCATCCCCTGGTCGTCATCGGCGGTGCGGTCACCTTCGTGAACCCCGAACCGCTCGCGCCGTTCGCCGACGTCATCGCCGCCGGTGAAGGCGAATCGCTGGTCCCGGATCTCGTGCGCGCGCTCGAGACGGCCGGCACCCGCCTCGATGTCCTCACCGCGCTCGCGACTCGGCCGGGGTTCTACATCCCCTCGTTCTACGACGTGCAGTACGCCGAAGACGGGCGCCTCGCCTCGGTGGAGCCGAAGGCCGGCACCGGTGCGCCTCGAACCGTCCGGAAGGCGGCGGTCAAGAGCACCGATCACCTCGACCCGCCGCACACCAGCATCTTCACGCCCGACACCGAGTTCGGATCGCGGTTCCTCATCGAGGTCGTGCGCGGATGCGCCAACCTGTGCCGGTTCTGCTGGGCCGGATACAACTATCTGCCGGTCCGGCCGTTCCCCGCCGATCGCATCCTCGAGCTTGCCGCCGCGGCGCGGCCGCACGCCTCCCGCGCCGGGCTGGTGTCGATCGCGCTCTGCGACCACCCCGAGATCGAACGCATCCTGACGGGGCTCGCCGGGATGGGCTATTCGATCAGCCCGGCGTCGCTCCGCATGGACGATCTGACCGAGCCGATCGTCCGGCTGCTGCGGGAGAGCGGCGAGCGAACGCTCACCATCGCACCCGAGACCGGATCGGATCGCCTCCGGCGCGTCATCAACAAGACCGTCACGAACGAGGAGATCCTCGATCGGGCCGATCTCGATCTTCGCGAGCGGCATCGAGAACCTGAAGCTCTATTACATGATCGGGCTGCCGACCGAGACCGACGAGGATCTCGAGAGCATCCGGACGCTGACGCTGGCGATGCGCGACCGGATGCTCACGCACGCCCGCCCGCGCGGCCGCCTGGGACGCATCGTCGGCAGCGTCAATCCGCTCATTCCGAAGCCGGGCACCGCCTACCAGTGGCTGCCGATGGAGGCGATCGCGGAGACCGATCGCAAGGTGAAGCGCCTGCGCAAGCTGATGGCCGGGGTGGACAACGTCTATTTCACGATCAAGTCCGAGCGCCACTCGTACTATCAGGCGCTGCTCTCGCTCGGCGATCGCCGCGTCGCACCGGCGATCGTCGCCGCGGAGCGCAACGGCGGCCAGTGGCGAGCCGCCGTCGCCGAAACCGGCATCGACGCCGACTTCTTCATCTTCCGCGATCGTCGCGAGGATCCGCTGCTGCCATGGAGCATCATCGACGGCGGCTTGAAGGCGGGCTTCTTCCGATCGGAGTTCGACAAGGCGATGCGAGCCGAATGGACGCTGCCGCCGAAGCGCGCGCGCGAGAATGCGGGCCTGCTGCCCGTGCTCTGAACCTCCGGTGGCGGGTCTGCCGGGCCTGGCCGGTTGCGGGCCCCTGCTGCGATCCCATAGGCTGAGCCTCCAACCGTGATCCCCCGGCGCCTCCCGGTCTCGACCTGCGCCGCCCTCCTCATCGCCGTCTCCGTCGTCAGCGTGGCGCTGCGCGACAACGCGTGGGCGGTTGGCGGCGCCGATTCCGCCGGCTATGCCGCGCAGGCGGATCAGTGGTTGACGTTCCGTGCGCTCGTGCCGCTTCCGTTGGCGGCGACGGCGCCGTGGCCGTCGCCGGAGTCCTCGTTCACGCCACTCGGCTACCGTCCTGCCATGACGCGCGGGGCGATGGTCCCGACCTACCCCCCGGGGCTCCCGCTTCTGGCTGCCGCCGCGCAACTGGCCGGCGGTCGTGACATGGTCCATCTGGTCGTCCCGGGCCTCGCCGGCCTGACCATCTGGCTGACGTTCGTCCTGGCGCGGCGCCTTGGCGGCGCGACCGCGGGACTGGTGGCCGCGATCGGCTTGGCGACGAGTCCGATCGTGCTTCGCCAATCCACGCAGTTGATGTCGGACGTGCCGGCCGCTGCCTGGTGGACGCTGGCCCTGGTCCTGGCCGGTGGCGGCACCTCGCGTGCGGCGTTCGGCGCCGGTCTCGCCTCGGGAGCCGCGATTCTGACGCGCCCCAACCTGGTGCCTGCCGCAGCGGCGGTCGGCGCCGTCGTCGTTGCGTGCGCCCGGCGGCGTGCGCGCGGGAGCCAGCCGGATCGCTGGTGGCACGACCGGCGGGTCGCACACCTCGCCGCATGGCTGATCGGTGTCGTCCCCGCCTGCCTGGCCGTCGCAGGCATTCACTCGCTGTTGTACGGGTCGCCGCTTCGATCGGGCTATGGGGCGAGCGACGACCTGTACGCCGCCACCAACATCGGCGCCAACCTTTCCCGCTATGCCGCGTGGCTGGCGGCGACCGAATCGCCCCTGCTGGCGCTCTGCTTCGGTGCGGGTCTGGTCCGCCGCATCCGTGGGGAGCCCCGCCCTGCCGGGCCGGACGGGGGTGCCAGCCCGGCCGAACCTGCGGCGCCGGTCTGGCCACTGCTGCTGTTCGTCGCGATCGTCGTGGCGTCGTATCTGCCGTACGCCGTCTGGGACGCGTGGTGGTACACACGTTTCCTGTTGCCCGCGATGCCCGCCGCGTTCGCGCTGGCCAGCGTGACCCTGACGGCGATCTGTCACAGAGTCGCCGGGCGTTACGGCCACGTGCTGGCGCTCGTCGTCAGCGTCGCCTTCGCGCTCGCGTCCGTGGCGTCGGTGCGATCGCTGGGCTCGCTCGGGCTCGCGGCCAACGAGCGCCGCTACCCGCTGACGGCCGATGCGTTCCGTGCCGAGTCGCACCAGCGGCCGATCGCCGTGGCGGGCCAGCATTCCGGCAGTTTGCGCTACTACACAGGCGCCCCGGTCCTGCGCTGGGACATGCTTCCACCCGGGCAACTCGATGCGGCGCTTGCTCATGTGCAGCATGAGGGCTACCTTCCGCTGATCGCGCTCGACGCGGGCGAAGTGATCCCGTTTCGCGAGCGATTCACCGCCGCCTCGGATCTGGGGCGCCTCGACTGGCCCCCAGCGGTGGACCTTCGAACGCCGACGCCCGTCCGCATCTACGATCCGGCGCAACGTGCAATGTTCATGGCCGGGCAGCGGATCCACACGCGAACGGTGTTCGCGCCCAGGCGCTGAACCCGTCACTTCGCGACTGCTGCGCGTTCCTCGAACTCCGAGAACGCCTGCAGGATCAACTTTCGCAGCGGCTCTTGTGACGTGGCATCCACAGCGGGGCGCAACAGAGCGAAGCTGCGCCGCTCGCCATTGACCGCGTACTGGCGCGCGGGGAAGGTGACGTTGCGCCCGGGCGCGCCACCCCGGCGCTCCCAGATGGCGAAGCCAATGAGCTTCAGCCCGGCGAGGACTCCGTCCTCGAATACGAGCTCGGCATCGGCGAGCTTGCCCGGAGGGGTGGCGGACTCGTTGGGAACGATTCTGACGACCATCGATTGGCTCCCGGTCGATGCGTTCGAGATCTGTGGACGTCATCGAACGCGTGCATGATGCAGGGAGCCTTGCACGCCGCATGCCTGGATGGCGGCCGGGTCGCGGAGCTGCGCGAAGTCGTTGACACGCCAGGGGCGTTGCGTCCGCAGAGAAGTGGGGAGTCGCGGGGCGTGCCGGCAAGCCACACAGGATGACAACCGGCGTTGCTGTCGCCGCCCGGGCATCTGCCGCGGGTGATCGGAACACAAACGCGCCGCGTCGTCAGTCGGCGACCAGAATCACGTGTGCGATCGCCAGATCCGCCGTGTGTGTCAGCGTGAGCAGTGCCCGGTGACCGCCGAGACGCGCCAGATGACGGGCCGCGGCGCCGTGAAACTGCAGTTGCGGGGGGCCTCCGTGCCGGACCACCTCGAGATCGCGCCAGGTCACACCGCGCGAGAGACCCGTTCCGATGGCTTTCATGCCGGCCTCTTTGGCGGCGAATCGCGCCGCGTACAAAGCCGCGGCGCCCTTGTGGCGGGCCTCGCAATAGGCGATCTCGCCAGCCGTGTACACTCGGTGCCGGAAGCGGTCGCCATAGCGGGCGAGCACGGCTGCAACCCGTGGCACCTCCGTGGCATCGAGACCGAGCCCGACGATCGTCATGCAGCCTCCCACTTCCAACCCTGTCCCGCCCGAGCCTAGCGGCAGCTTCCGATGGGTGCAAGCCCCGTGGGGGCTGGTCCTCGAATCGATCGCCCTGTCAGCCGTCGCTCCACATTTCTTCACGGCACGGACATCGCCGGTCAACGACGCCAACGGTGCCACCAACTGGACGGAGATTGCCTCCACCATTGGCGTCTCGCCCGATCACCTGTGGCGCTTCAACCAGGTACATGGCCGCGACGTCGAGCGGATACCCCCCGGCCGCGTGCAGGAGGGTCCGGCGCCTCGTGCGGATGCCGGCGTGACGGGCCGCCGAGACGTGGCGCTGCTGGTGAAAGTTGCCGACTGCGTCCCGATTCTGCTGGCCGATCGCGAGGGGCGTGGCGTCGCGGCGGTGCATGCTGGTTGGCGCGGGGCGGCGGCGGGCATCGTCGAACATGCCGTGCGCGCCCTGGTGGCCGAAACGGACGGCGCGCCGTCAGGGCTCGTGGCCGCCATCGGACCGTCGATTGGCGCGTGCTGCTATGAAGTCGGCGGAGAGGTCCGGGACGCCTTCATGTCGGCATCGACGTCGGCCGGCGCGTTCTTCGCCCCGCGAGACGGGAAGTGGCGGCTGGACCTCTGGCAGGCCGTGGCGTCGCAGCTCGTGTCCGCCGGCGTGAGAGCCGAGGACGTCCACGTGGCGGAACTCTGCACGGCCACGCACCTCGACTGGTTCTTTTCCTACAGGAAAGAAGGAACGCGCGCCGGCCGGTTGCTCGGCGTGATACGCAGGCGCTGAGCCGCGCCATTCTGCCGCCCGGACCGGACTGGCCGGGGATTCGCTCTCGCGACGGTCGTCAGGAAGGCGGCGCCGGTGGTGGTGCCGGCGGCACGAAGAGGATCCGAGAGCAGCTTTCGCATTGGAAGACGCGCTCGCTGCGGCGGATTTCGATGACGTTCTGCGGTCGGAGCCGGACATGGCAGGCGCTGCAGTGGCCGTCGCGGACTTCGACGACCGCGGTGCCGCGTCGCGTCGCGGCGACGATGGCGTAGAGCGCGACCAAATCGGGAGCCGTGCGTTTCACGAGGTCCTGGCGGCTGCTGACCAGTGCCTCCAGCTCCACGTCGATTCTCGCGCGCTCGTGGTCCAGCGTCGTCCGATCGGCGGCGATGGTCCGCTCTTCATCGGCGAGCGCCTGTTGGCCGGCGGACACGGCGGCGGACTGGTCGTCAGCCTGGACGAGGAGCTCGAGAATCTGATCTTCGAAGCCGCGCACTCCGTCCTGCGCCATCGCGATCTCGTGCTGGATGGCCAGGTACTCCTTGTTGGTCTTGACCTCCATCAACTGGTCCTTGAACTTCGTCAGACGTCCTTGCACGACGGCCAGTTCTTTCTCGAGCGTTCGACGGGCGTTCTGATTGTCCGCGAGTGCCTGCCGCGCCGTGTCGAGCGCCAGTCGCCGCTCGGCGAGCCGCGACTCGAAAGCAGTGAGTCGCCCGGGCAGGTCGCTGACCCACTTCCTGCGCTGATCGGTCTCGGTGTCGAGGTGCTGAAGGTCGATCAGGTGCTGAAGGTCAGCGAGCATTAGCAGGATGCGGGAGGTGCAAGGTGGAAGGGGGAAGAGCGAAGGAGGAAGACGCCGACGACGTCGGCGCCAGTGACCCAGAGCCTGGTGAGCCACCAACGACCGAGCATAGAGAGGGGGTTGGTGGGCCCACCAGGATTCGTTACTGTGGGACCGACGACGTCGGCACCACTGACCCAGAGCCTGGTGAGCCACCAACGACCGAGCACAGAGAGGGAGTTGGTGGGCCCACCAGGATTCGAACCTGGGACTGGCCGGTTATGAGCCGGCGGCTCTAACCGCTGAGCTATGGGCCCGTGTTTACTGGTGCCGTCCGCCCTCAGCGGACGGCACGGCAGCCCGTTCAACCTCGCTGCCGTGCAGCCGGCCCTGGGCGGGCCGGCTGGCAGCTCGGTGGGCTGCGCTTCCTTGGTGTCGGCCGCCCTCAGCGGACGGCACGCGCAGCGCATCGAACCCTCACGGCGATTCGGCGGCACTGGGAGCGCCGCCGGCCGCTCGGGGGCTGCGCTTGTCTGGCGGCGACCGCCCTCAGCGGCCGCCGCGGCAGCCCGTTGAGCCTCGCTGCTGTGCAGCCGGCCCTGAGCGGGCCGGCTGGCAGCTCGGCGGGCTGCGCTTCTGGTGCCGTCCCTTCCGATTGCGCGGGGCTTCGACATCATCGCCCCGCCCTTACGTGCGCGACCGGGAGTCGCAGCTGGCGAGCTGCCAGCCGGCCCGGACAGGGCCGGCTGCATAGCAGCGAGCCTCTGAAGCTGTGCGCGACGGCGGCTGAGGGCCGCCGTCGCCAGAAGATGCGCCGTCCGCTCCTCGCGGGCGCCACGCGACTGCAGCTGGGAGCCGAGCCCGCCCAGGGCCGGCTGCATAGCAGCGAGCCTCTGAAGCTGCGCGCGACGGCGGCTGAGCGCCGCCGTCGCCAAGAGAAGCTGAGGGCCGCCGTCGCCAGAGGGTTACGTGCGACCTTCGAGGAACGCCTTCAGCTTGCGGCTGCGCGACGGGTGACGCAGCTTGCGCAGCGCCTTGGCCTCGATCTGCCGGATGCGCTCGCGGGTGACCGCGAAGTTCTGGCCGACCTCCTCGAGCGTGTGCTCGCTGCCGTCGCCGACGCCGAAGCGCATCTTGATCACCTTCTCCTCGCGCGGCGTCAGCGTCTTCAGCACCGCCTCGGTCTGCTCCTTGAGGTTCAGGTTGATGACCGCGTCCGACGGCGACAGCACGTTGCGGTCCTCGATGAAGTCGCCAAGGTGGCTGTCCTCTTCCTCGCCGATCGGCGTCTCGAGCGAGATCGGCTCCTGCGCGATCTTGAGGACCTTGCGGACCTTCGCCACCGGGATGTCCATCCGCTGCGCGATCTCCTCCGACGTCGGCTCGCGGCCCGAGCTCCTGCACCAGCGACGCGCGACGTGCGAATCAGCTTGTTGATCGTCTCGATCATGTGGACCGGGATGCGGATCGTCCGCGCCTGGTCGGCAATCGCCCGGGTGATCGCCTGGCGGATCCACCACGTCGCGTAGGTCGAGAACTTGTAGCCGCGGCGGTACTCGAACTTGTCGACCGCCTTCATCAGGCCGATGTTGCCTTCCTGGATCAGGTCGAGGAACTGCAGCCCGCGGTTGGTGTACTTCTTCGCGATCGACACGACCAGGCGCAGGTTGGCCTCGACGAGCTCCTTCTTCGCCTGCTCGGCCTGCTGCTCGCCGCTGCTGAATCGTCTCGAGCGTGCGCCGCAGCCGCTCCGGCGACTCCTTGAGCTCGTCGCTCTTCTCACTGATCCTGAGCCGCAGAGTCCTTCTGCCGCTTGGCGAGGTCCTTCTTGTCTTCTTCCTTCAGCTTCGGCGCCTTGCGGCCCTTGGCCGTCAGCTGCCGCTCGATGTAGTCGACCTCGCGCTGCAGCCGCTGGACCTCCTCGACCTGCTCCTTGACCTGATCGACCAGCCGGCGCTTCACCGTCTCGGTGAACTCGATGCGCGCGAATCAGCTGCGAGAGCACGACACGCGGCGCGCATCGCCTTCCACCGCGCCTTGCGGTAGGGCCCGACCGGCCGCTTGGCGGTGTCGTCGAGCTTGGCTCTCGCGCTTCTCCCAGTCGGCGTGGGCCTTCTTGACGGCGTCGATCTGGCGCAGCACTTCGCGGGCGCGCTCCTCGACCCGCTCGTCGGTGATCTCCTCGTCGTTGAAGATCACCAGCTCGCGGATCGTGCGCTGGCCGGCGCGCAGCTGCTCGCCCATGTCGATGATCGCGCGGGCGATCGTCGGCGTGCGCGAGATCGACTTGATCACCTCGAGCTTGCCGCGCTCGATGCGCTTGGCGATCTCGACCTCGCCCTCGCGCGTGAGCAGGGGCACCGTGCCCATCTCGCGCAGGTACATGCGGACGGGATCGTTGGTCTTGTCGAGCGCGCCCGGCGTCAGGTCGAGCTCGATGTCTTCGCCGCCATCGGGCCGATCGAGCAGCTTGTCCTCGCGGTACTTCTGCTCCGAATCGACGACCTCGATGCCGGCGTTGCCGAACGTGCTGAACAGGTCGTCGAGCTCTTCGGACGAGGTGATGTCGGAGGGCAGCAGCTCGTTGACTTCGTCGTACAGCAGATAGCCCTTCTCCTTGCCCATGGAGATGAGCTGCCGGACCTCGTCGTATTTCTCTTCGATCGACAACGTGCGCTCCTCCGTGGCCTGCCAGCCAGAACTACGCCGGCCCGCATGCCTAGTTACCTTACGATTGATGCCCCGACTCTCGATCGTGCCACGGCGCGTCCCGCCCGGACCTCGCCGGTGTTCCGCCGTCATTCCGAGTGCGCCGCCCGGGCCTCCCGCATCTTGCGGGCCAGGAGCTCGTCGAGCTCGGCGTCGCCGACCGTCGGCCCCTGTTCCAGCAGGGAATCGATTTGGCGCTGCAGGTCCAGCCCGCTCGCGCTCGAGCCGCTTCCGCTTCGAGCGCCCGGACGCAGTCGAAGGCGGGCGCCGGCTTCGGCGTCCGCGCGGCAAATCCCGTCACGCACCGCCACGTCCTCTTCGGTTAGACGCTCGAGAAGCGCCGGCTGGAAGCTGCCTGCGGGTCGACGCCTGGCCAGGTCGCGCGCCGGCGCGAGCAGCCGGCCCGCAGGCCAGTCCCATCAGGTCGTCCGGCTCGAGCTCGCGTCAGCGCCGCGACCAGCCTCGCCGGGATTCGCCACCAGCTGCGCCAGCAGATCCCGTTCCGCTGGCGTCGACCTCGCTCGAGCCCGGCCGCCGACGCCGCTCGCGGAAGCCGGGCTTGCGCGCCACCGCGGCCTTGCGAATCTCCTGCCGGACCACGTCTTCGCGACACCCCGGCGCGATGCGCGAGCCGGTCCGCGAACTGGTCGCGGCGCGGCGCGCTCGGGATCTGCGCGGCGACGGCCAGCATGGCGTTCAGGAACTCAAGCGCGCCGCCCGGCGATGCCGAGATCGTGCTGCGCCGCCGCGCGATCGAGCAGGAAATCCAGATACGGGCGCGCCTGATCCACGATCGCCTGATACGCGGCGCCACCCTGGTCGCCTGCACGAAGACGTCCGGGATCCTGCCCCGTCGGAAGCAGGCCACCTGCACCTGAAATCCCTCGCGCACCAGCAGGTCGCACGACTGGACCGCCGCGCCCTGGCCGGCCGCGTCGGGGTCGAAGCTGAGCACCGCCTTCGACGTGAACCGCCGCAGCATCTGCACCTGCGGCTGCGTCAGCGCCGTCCCGCACGTCGCCACCACCGTGGTCGATGCCCGCCTGCGACGCCTGCGCGAAGTCGAAATACCCCTCCACCAGCACGACGCTGCCCGGCCTTGCCGGATGTCGGCCTTGGTCACGTTCAGCCCGTACAGCGTCCGGCCCTTGGTATAGATCGGCGTTTCGGGGCTGTTCAGGTACTTCGGCTGCTGATCGGCCTCCATCGCCCGCCCGCCGAAGGCGATAATCGACCCGCCCTCCCGGCAGATCGGGATCATCAGCCGGTTCCAGAACCGATCGAAGCAGACCGCCCTCGCGCTGCATCGCCAGCCCGCTCGTCACCGCCATGGCCGGCGGCAAAACCTTGCTGCCGCAGGTGCGAGAGCAGCGACGTCCCGCCCCGGCGGCGCGAAGCCGAACCGAGCCGATCGATCGTCTCCGGCGCGTCACCCCGCGCGCGTCCAGCAGCTCCGCGGCCGCGGCCGCCCGGCCTGACCCTCCAGCCCGCCGCGATAGAAGTCCGCCGCGACCTCGTGCATCTTCAGCAGCGCCTCGCGCTCGGCGTCGGCTGCCGCGTCGCGCTTCGCGTCCGTCGAGCTCGGGCAGCGCCAGCCCGAACTTCTGCGCCAGCAGCCGCACCGCCTCGGGAAAGCTCACGCTCTCCTGCAGCTCGACGAACTTGAAGACGTTGCCGCCGACGCCGCAGCCGAAGCAGTGGAAAAACCCCTGCTCGCGATTGACGCTGAACGACGGCGTCTTTTCGCTGTGAAACGGACACAGCCCCTTGTAGCGTGTTGCCGACCCGCCGCAGCGACACATACTCCTGCACGACCTGCACGATGTCGGCCTGCAGCCGGAGGTCGTCGATGAAGGACTGGGGAAACAACGCCATGACAGTTCGAGGGCTCAGGGCTTCGGGCTCAGGGGACTCATGGCATCACTCCTTCAACTCCACCACCGTGACCCCGCCGCCGCCCTGCTTGGCGCGCGAGCGCTGCATGCGCGCGACGAGCGGGTGATCGCTGAGGAACTCGCCAGCGCCCGCCGCAGCTGTCCGGTCCCATGCCCGTGGATCACGCGAACCTCGCCGCAGCTCGCGCGATGAGCGCCTGATCGAGGAACTTGTCGGCGCGTTCGATCGCTTCGGCACGGTGCAGCCGACCACGTTCAGATCCGATGCCGCCGTCGGCCTCGCGCGCACGCGCTGACGTGCACCGTGACCCGCGGCGCGCGCCGAAGCGCGCCGGCCGCGTCGCGAGCACGCGCAGCTCGTCGATCGCACGCGCATGCGCTTGCCGTTGACGCTCGACCTCGGCCGTCCGATCGTGCACGGTCTGGACGAGCCCTCGAGCCCGAGCGGCAGCACCACGCGCATGCCCGGCGCGATCGGTCCGGCGTCGGCGGCCGACCGCTGCCCGGCCGCGGCCAGTCGGCGGCTGGCTCCGTCGCTGCCGCGCGCATCGGTTCGGCGACGCGCTCGAGCGCGGCCCGGGCATCGGCGCTGGAGCCCGCCTGTCTCGCCGGTCGACAGCGCGCGCGGCGCGCCGCCAGCGCGCGACGCGCCGGTGCGCCCGGCCGCGGCGCGCAGCCTGCGCCCGCCGCGCCGCTTCGTCCGCCAACGCCGCCGCCTTGTGTCGGACCTCGTCGACCACGCGTCGATCGCGCGGCGCGCCTCGCGCATCCGCTCCTGCAGCGCGTCTTCCAGCTTCCGGCGGAACTGCGCCTCGCGCTGGCGCAGCGGCTCCTCACGCAGGCGGACTTGCGCGTCGAGCCCGCCAGCTGCGTCGCGCTCGTGCGACCACCAGGCGCCGCTCGTGTCGAGCGCGTGCAGATCGCGGTCGATCTTCGCGAGGTGCTCGGCGAGCTGCGCTTCGCTCGTCGGTGCGGAAGCCGCGCGCGGCCTCGACGATCGACGGGCGGCAGACCAAGCCGCGCGGCCATCTCGAGCGCCAGGCTCGACCCGGGCGATCCGTAGATCAGCCGATACGTCGGCGCGAAGGTCTCCGGATGGAACCCGAACGCCGCCGCCACCACCTCCGGCGTCGTCGACGCGTACGACTTCAGCGCGTCGTAGTGCGTCGTCGCGATCACGATCGCGCCGCGCTGGCGGAAGTGATCGATCATCGCCATGCCGAGCGCGCCGCCCTCGAGCGGATCGGTGCCGGCGCCGACTTCGTCGAGCAGCACGAGCGCCGGCGGGCGCGAGCGCACGATCCATCGCCGCGATGTTCGTGATGTGCCACGAGAACGTGCTCAGGTTCGCGGCGATCGACTGCTCGTCGCCGATGTCGGCGAAAACCGACTGGAAACCGGGCACCGCGATCCCGCTTCCGCCGGAATGTGCAGGCCGGCCTGCGCCATCAGCGCCAGCAGCCCCGCCGATTTGAGCGCCACCGTCTTGCCGCCGGTGTTCGGTCCGGTGATGACGAGCACGCGCGTCGGCGGGACGATCAGCACGTCGACCGGCGACCGGCTCGGTCGTCGCGCGCGACGCGGCGTGCCGTCCGGCGTCCGCCGTGCGCGCCACGCACCGCGTTGATCAGCAGCGGATGGCGTGCGCCGCGCAATTCCAGGCGGCCGTCGGTCGCGAGCGCCGGCGCGCTGGCGCTGCAGATGTCGGCGAGCCGCGCCTTGGCCTGGATGACATCCAGCTCGGTCGGCGGCGTCCAGCGTGCGCGCGCACATCGAGCGCCCGCGGGCGGAAGGCGTCGGTCAGCGCCAGCAGGATGCGACGGATTTCCTCGGCTTCCTGTTCCTCGAGAGCGACGATCTCGTTGTTCAGTTCGACCGTGCTGAGCGGCTCGAGATAGAGACTCGCGCCGCTGGCGGAGCTGCCGTGGACGATGCCCGGGATCGAGTCCGCGATGCTCGGCCTTCACGACGAGCACGTAGCGGCCGTTGCGATCGGTGACGACGAGATCCTGCAGATAGCGCGCGGTGTCGCGTGCCGCGGACGTACGACTCGAGCGTGCCGCGCAGGCGCGTACGCGCTGCGGCGGAGCTTGTCGCGAATCTGGCGCAGCTCGGGGCTGGCGTTGTCGACGACGTCGCCGGCGGCGTCGATGGCGCGGCGGATCGTCGGCGGTCTCGCGCTCGAAGCTGGCGCAGCGCGTGGGCCAGCGCCCGCGAGGATCGGATAGCACTGCGGCGCGGCAGCTCGGCGATCAGGCTGCGGGACTGATCGATCGAGTCGAGGAAGTCGGCGAGCGCCGAGCAGGCGGAGCGGTTCGAGCGGCCGGCTCTGCGACGGCCAGGCGCTGCCAGCGTCTCGTCGAAGTCGGACGGCGCGCGCAGCGGGAACGCCGCCGGATGCGTCGCCGAGCAGGTCGACGCCTTCGGTCGTCGCGGCGAGCGCAGCCTCGACACGGCGCACGTCGGTGCAGCACGTGCTCGAGGACGAGCTCGCGAGCCTCGCCGCGCCGAGCGGGCGTCAGCGCGAAGCTGGCCAGCGCCTCGACGGACGCGATCGAACTCGAGAGCGCGCAGGGTGCCTGGATGCATGGAATGCGGGAGACCCGGGACGACATGCGGCCGAGGCAACCGCAATCCCTGAGGCCAGAGGCAACCGCTTAAGATGCGGGATCGGCGGGCTGGCAACCTCGCGTGTTGACGCTGCGAGGCTCACCGTCCCCAACGCGTCGTCGTACGGCCTACGAGGCTCAAGTCCCCGCTAGCGGCGTCAGGATGCGGGCGGCCAGCGCCGCCGCGCCGAAGCCGTTGTCGATGTTGACGACGCCGATGCCGGCGGCGCAGCTGTTCAGCATGCGAGCAGGGCGGCCAGGCCGCCGAAGCTGGCGCCGTAGCCGACGCTGGTGGGCACCGCGATGACCGGGGCCCGGACCAGGCCGCCGACGACGCTCGGGAGGGCGCCTTCCATGCCGGCGACGACGATGAGGACGCGCGGCGGCGTCGAGGCGGGCCGGGCTGTCGAGCAGCCGGTGGAGGCCGGCGACGCCGACGTCGAAGAGGCGCTCGACCTCGATGCCCAGCGCCTCGGCCGAGACCGCGGCCTCTTCGGCGACGGGCAGGTCCGAGGTGCCGGCGCAGACGACCAGCGATGCCGCGGCCTGTACAGCGGCGCAGGTCGGCGTCGACGCTGCTGCGGACAATTGTGCGCGCTGTTTCGTGGAAGACCGCGTCAGGCAGGACTTTGCTGACTGCGTCAAATGCCTCCCTGGTCGCCCGTGTAACCAGCAAATTGTGCCCACGCCCGACGATACGTTCAGCAATTAGCAGCAATCTGTGCCGGCGATTTGCCCTGCCCGAAGACCACTTCCGGCACGCCCTGACGGACCGCCCGATGGTGATCGATCCGTGCAAAGTCGAGGTTTTCGTACGGGGCGTCGCGCAGCGCCGGCAGGAGCCGGGCGTGGCGGCTCGGCGGACGGATCGATCCTTCTTGAAGCTCGGCGAGAAGAGCGATGCAAGCGTGGCGTCGTTCATGGTGTACAGGTCTGACACGGCGCGGCGGATCGATAGGTCGACGTCGGCCAGCGGCCGATGCGGTCGATTGACTGCGACCAGGCGCGGCCTAGACTCATTATTTCATGCGGACGGGGTCGGTCATCACCTATGACTCCAACCGAGACGCTGATTCTCGCGGCCTACTTCTTCATCCTCGTCATCCTCGCGATCTACGGGTGGCACCGCTACTACCTTGTGTGCGTCTACATGAAGCACAAGGACAACGTCCCGAAGCCGCGGCCGCTACTGGATCCGCTGCCCGATCGTCACGATCCAGCTCCCGATCTACAACGAGATGTACGTGGTCGACCGCCTGATCGAGGCGGTCTGCGGCATGGACTATCCGCAGGACCTGCTCGAGATCCAGGTCCTCGACGACTCGACCGACGAGACGCGCGCAGATCGCCGAGCTGGCGGTGCGGCGCTACGCGGCGCAGGGCTTCGACATCAAGTACCTGCACCGCGTCGACCGCACCGGCTACAAGGCCGGCGCGCTCGACGCCGGGCTGCAAGGTCGCGCGCGGCGAGTTCGTCGCCATTTTCGACGCCGACTTCGTCGCCGCCGGCGGACTTCCTGCGCGCGCACCGCTGCCGCAGTTCGCCGACCCGAAGGTCGGGATGGTGCAGGCGCGCTGGGGCCACATCAACCGCGACTACTCGCTGCTGACGCGCATCCAGTCGATCCTGCTCGACGGCCACTTCGTGCTCGAGCACGGCGGCCGCAATCGCGCCGGCTGCTTCTTCAACTTCAACGGCACCGCCGGCATCTGGCGCCGCGAGGCGATCGCCGACGCCGGCGGCTGGCAGCACGACACGCTGACCGAGGACCTCGACCTCAGCTACCGCGCGCAGCTCGCGCGGCTGGCGGTTCGTGTTCATGCCGGACCTGGTCTCGCCGGCCGAGGTGCCGGTCGAGATGAACGCCTTCAAGTCCCAGCAGCACCGCTGGGCCAAGGGCTCGATCCAGACGTGCCGCAAGCTGCTGCCGCGGATCCTGCCGGCGGACCTGCCGCTGCAGGTGAAGGCCGAGGCGTTCTTCCACCTCACCGCCAACTTCAACTACCTGTTGATGGTGCTGCTCTCGGTGCTGATGTTCCCGTCCATGTACGTGCGCTACAACATGGGCTGGACCGAGATGCTGCTGATCGACATGCCGCTGTTCTTCGCGGCCACGTTCTCGGTGGCGAACTTCTACATGGTGTGCCAGCGCGAGCTGTTCCGAGAGACCTGGATCTCGCGCCTGAAGTACCTGCCGTTTCTGATGTCGATCGGCATCGGCCTCTGCATCAACAACGCGCGCGCGGTCATCGAAGCGCTCGCCGGCAAGGACAGCGGCGAGTTCACGCGCACGCCGAAATACGGCATCGAGCGCGACTCCGACGACTGGCAGGGCAAGAAGTATCACCAGATATCGCTGACGCAGCCGCTCATCGAAGTGTGCGCTCGGCTTCTACTTCACGGTCACGGTGTTCTACGCGCTGTCGAACCAGATCTACGGCACGCTGCCGTTCCTGGTCCTCTTCCAGGTCGGCTTCCTCTACACGGGCCTGCTGTCGATCGTCCAGCAGTTCGGCGGCGACGACATCGCGCTGAGCACGCAGGCGGCCGGCGAGTAGCGGTGCTTGCTCGGCGACGGCCGCCCTCAGCGGCCTTCGCGGGCAGCCCTTGGATCCGGCGGCGATTCAGCCCGCACTGGGCGCGCGGGCTGGCCGCGCGGAGGGCTGCGGTGAAGCGCGTCACCTACCACTCGAGCGATCGTTGGAACCAGCGACCGCAGCCCCCGCGCTGCCAGCCGGCCCGCCCAGGGCCGGCTGAATAGCAGCGCGAATCAGAAGGGCTGCCCGCGCTGGTCGCTGAGGCGACCAGCGCCCAACAAACAGCGCCGTCGCGATATATGATCCGCGGCATGACACCGCGGAGGCCAAATCCAAAGGCGGGCTCGAGGATGTCGTCGCCACCTCCTCGGCCATCTGCTTCCTCGATGGGGAGCGGGGCGTCCTCGCCTACTGCGGGTTCGACATCCATGATCTGGCGCAGAAGGCGAGCTTCGAGGAGGTCTGCTTCCTTCTCTGGCACCGCCGCCTTCCCACGCGCGCCGAGCTGGGCGATCTGCAGACGGCACTGGCCGCCGCCCGCCCGCTGCCGGAGGCCATCATCAGGCTGCTGAAGACGCTGCCCCTCTCGAACGGCATGGATGTGCTCCGAACGGCGACATCCGCGCTCGCGCACTACGATGCCGACGCGGACGACAACTCCGCGGCCGCGAGCTACCGCAAGGCCGTGCGCCTGACGGGGCAACTGGCGACGCTCGTCGCCACGATGGGGCGGCTCAATGCCGGCGGAGGTCCCATCCAACCGGATCCCGCGCTCGGGCACGCGGCGAATTTCCTCTACACGCTCACCGGCAACCGGCCAACCCCGACCGCGGTCCGTGCGTTCGACATCGCGCTGACGCTGCATGCCGATCACGAGCTCAATGCGTCGACATTCGCGGCCCGGGTCACGGCCGCGACCCTGTCGGACGTGCACTCGGCCATCGTCGCGGGGATCGGTGCGCTCAAGGGCCCGCTGCATGGCGGCGCCAACGCGGACGTCATGAAGCTGCTGCTCGAGCTCGGCCAGGATGCGAGCCCGGAGCGGGTCGAGGCGACGATTCGGGCAAAGCTCTCACGGAAGGAGAAGATCCCCGGCTTCGGCCATCGTGTGTATCGGACCGAGGATCCGCGGGCGACGCACCTCCGCCGCATGTCGAAGGAGCTCGGGGAGCAGGCCGGCAACACCCGGTGGTTCGCGATGTCGCAGCAGATCGAAGCGGTCGTGAAACAGGAGAAGGCGCTCCATCCGAACGTGGATTTCTACTCGGCCTCGACCTACTACACGCTCGGCATCCCGATCGATCTGTTCACGCCGATTTTTGCCGTCAGCCGCGTCTCGGGATGGACGGCGCACGTCCTCGAGCAGTACGCGAACAACCGTCTCATTCGGCCGCGGGCGGACTATCTCGGCCCGGCGACCCCGCAGCCGTGGGTCCCGCTCGAGCGCCGCTAGCCACGGAGCCGCGGACAAGCCACGGACAAGCCCACGGACAGCCACGGACAGATCTGACAAGATCGGACTGAATGTCAGCTGCGCCGCGAGGGCCGTGCTCGTCTGGTGGCCACCCTCCAGCCGCTCCAGTCCGCTCCAGCCGCTCCAGCCGCTCCAGCCGTTCCAGTCGCCTAGTCCCCCAGCCCCCCAGTCGCCCTAAAAACCCGCACGTAGTCAACCTCGAAGCGGGCCGGGAAACGGGTCTTCGACGGGTCTCCGCCGTTCGAGCCGCCGATGGCGAGGTTCAGGAGCAAGTAATGCGGTTGGCGGAAGGGATGCGCCGTGGTCCGTGGGCTCACGGTCTCCGCAAGGGTCGTCACGTTCAGCACGCGACCGTCCACCGAGAGCCGGATCTCGCGCTCGTCCCAGTCCATGCGCCAGACGTGGAACGCGTCACTCCAGCCCGCGCCGAGGCTGGCGACGTCGGTGCGGGCCGAATCCCAGGTCGGCACCCAGCGCCTGGTCGAACCCCACGCCACGTTGGCGAGGAGGATGCCCCGGTAGTACTCCATGATGTCGATCTCGCCGGCGTCCGGCCATTCGCCTTCGCCGAGGGTCCAGAAGGCCGGCCACATCCCCGGACGCGTGTCGATGCGTCCGCGCATCTCGAAGCGCCCGAACTGCCAGGCATGAAGGCCTTTGGTCGTCAGGCTGGCCGACGTGTACTCCGCAAACGCCCGATGCTCGGACCACGTGCGGCTGGCGGGGACGTGGCGCGTGTTGGGCACACGTTCGCGCCGGGCCTCGATGATCGAGCCGTCCGTCGCGCACCGCCGCATTCTGCGGCTGATACCACTGCAGCTCCTCGTTGCGGACGAACCCGTGCTCGAACGTCCAGTTGCGCGGGTCGGGCGCGCCGTCGGTCTCGAACTCGTCGGCCCACGCCAGTCGCCACGGGTCACCTTGGATCGGAGTGGGGGCAGGGATGGCCGAGGCCGCCACGAGGACGGCGAGGAGCGACGCGACGTCAACGAGCTTGGGCATGAGACCTCAGCCTACTCCCGGTACCACTCCGTTCCACCCGCCCAGCCGCTCCAACCGCTCCAGTCGTTCCAGCCGCACCAACCGCTCCAGCGCTCCAGCCGCTCCAGCAGTGTTCGAACCCGCGGGTCGGGGCGTTGAAACCAGCGACGGATTCACGGCCGAGAAGGTCGGAGGTGCGTATGCGACGTTCGTTTCTGCTGCTTGTCTGTGTGCTGCTCATGGCAGCCGGCCTCGGCGCCATTGCCACCATCAAGGAGCTCAAGCTCGCGGATGGTCATGACGATGTCAACACGATTACCGCGACGATCTTTGACGGTGCCAAGGCGAGTCCGATACGCGTCGGCACGTTCAAGCCTGGCTACGACCGCAAGGCGAAGGTCGTGCGGAAGGGCGATTCGGGCTTCTTCACCAAGGGACCCGAATACAACCTGGATCAGGCCGTCGACCTCGGGGCGCTCCTCGGCGAGGCCCTGCGTGCGGAATCCTCGGCGATGGGATTCACGTCGTCTGCGTCGAGCCCCGCGTGGGAGGTGGGGGGCACGATCAAGGACATCTATCTCGAGAGCAAGCAGATTCCCTATGGCGCGACGCTGTTCTGGGGCTACATGGACGTCGCGATCGAGCTGAAGGGTCCGAATGGTCAGACGGCGACGCCGACGCTGCGCCTGCACAACTATTCCGGCAGCTACAACGCCGGCATGGGGCGCCGCGACGAGGCGCAGGCGGCGCTCGCGCACCTGCTCGTCGAAGGCGCCCAGGAAATCCTGGCGCGGCTGAACCGGGACCAGTTCAAGGCGCCCGTGAAGCCCGAGGTCGAGAAGCTGGTCGGCCAGCTCCAGGGTGGGGTGGCCGATCGTGAAAAGGACCTCTACGTCGTGGGTCTCTCGGGGGCGCCGTCGGCGGTGCCGGTGCTGCTCGGCGCTCTGGCAAAGGAAGCCGATGAGAACCGGCGGTCCGCCATCATCGACGCACTGGCGCGTCTCGGATCCCCGGAGGCGGTGGCGCCGCTGACGTCGCGCTACGCCACCGAGGACGAGGACTGCCGCTTCTACACGATCAAGGCGATGGACTACATCGGTGGCGCCGCTGCGCTCGCGCTGGTGCGCGAACAGGGGACGAAGGACGCCGACGGCCCGCCGAAGCGGATTTCGCTGCGCGTGCTGGGCGAGGCGGACTGATACAATCGTCCGGGTTCGGCAGACGCATGGACCCGCAGCAGATCCGCAACTTCTCGATCATCGCCCACATCGACCACGGCAAGTCGACGCTGGCTGACCGTTTCCTGGAATTCACGGGTGCCCTGCAGGCGCGCGAGATGGAGGCGCAGGTCCTCGACACCATGGACCTCGAGCGCGAGCGCGGCATCACCATCAAGGCTCACGCCGTCCGTCTCAACTACCGGTCGACCGACGGGATCCGACTACGTCCTCAATTTGATCGACACGCCCGGCCACGTGGACTTCTCGTACGAGGTCACGCGGTCCCTGGCGGCTTGTGAAGGCGCACTGCTGCTCGTGGACGCCTCGCAGGGCGTCGAGGCCCAGACGCTCGCCAACGCCTATCTGGCGGTCGACGGCAACCTCGAGATCGTCCCGGTCATCAACAAGATTGACCTCCCGGGCGCCCAGATCGAAGAGTGCAAGCGGCAGATCGAGGAGATCATCGGGCTCGACGCCTCGGGGGCGATTCTCGCGAGCGCCAAGGAGGGCATCGGAACCCGCGACATTCTCGAAGCAGTCGTGGCGAGGGTGCCGGCGCCACGGGGCGACGTCAACGCCCCGCTCAAGGCCCTGATCTTCGACTCCTGGTACGACGCCTATCGCGGAGTCGTCGTCCTGATCCGCGTGATCGACGGCACGATTCGCCCGCGCATGAAGGTGCGCTTCATGGAGACGGGCTATGAATACGAGGTCGAGCAGGTCGGCGTGTCGTCGCCCAAGCCGATCCCGGTGGACGCGCTCGGCGTCGGCGAGGTGGGTTTCCTCGTCGCCGGCATCAAGACGGTGACCGACGCCAAGATTGGCGACACCGTCACCGAGGCGGCACGTCCCACGGCGCAGGCCTACCCCGGCTTCCACGAGATGAAGCCGATGGTGTTCGCCGGGTTGTATCCGGTCGAGAGCCATGCCTACACCGAGCTGCGCGACGCCCTCGAGAAGCTGCGCCTGAACGACTCCGCATTCGTCTTCGAGCCGGAGACCTCGGTCGCGCTCGGGTTCGGGTTCCGCTGCGGGTTTCTCGGCCTGTTGCACATCGAGATCGTCCAGGAGCGCCTCGAGCGCGAGTTCGGCATGGATCTCGTGACGACCGCGCCGGGCGTGCTGTATCGGGTGATGACGACCGACGGGGAGGTGCTCGAGGTGGACAACCCGGCCCGCCTGCCGGATGCGACGAACATCGCCAGGTTCGAGGAACCGGTCATCACGGCGACGATCCTGACGCCGCAGGAATTCGTCGGCGGCCTCCTGCAGCTGTGCCAGGAGAAGCGAGGCGTGCAGAAGGCGCTCGAGTTCAAGACCACCGACCGCGTGCTGCTCACCTACGAGCTGCCGTTCAACGAGGTCGTGCTCGATTTCTACGATCGCCTGAAGACGCTGTCGCGCGGCTACGCCTCGCTCGACTATCACGTCGAGCGGCTATTGGGAGTCGCCGCTCGTCAAGCTCGACATCCTGGTCAACGGCGACCCGGTGGACGCGCTCTCGGTCATCCTCCACCGCGACACGGCGTACAATCGCGGCCGCGCCCTGGCATCGAAGATGCGCGAGCTCATCCCGCGCCAGATGTTCGAGATCGCGATCCAGGCGGCGATTGGCGGCCGCATCATCGCGCGCGAGTCCGTCAAGGCGCTGCGCAAGAACGTCCTGGCGAAGTGCTACGGCGGCGACATCACGCGCAAGCGCAAGCTGCTCGAGAAGCAGAAGGAAGGCAAGAAGCGCATGAAGCGCGTCGGCGCCGTCGAGATCCCGCAGGAAGCGTTCCTGGCGGTTCTGAAAGTGGGGACTGAGGGAGAGTAACAAGAAGTACCAAGGACCGAAGGACGAAGGACGAAGTACGAAGTGCCAGGACCGAAGACCGAAGACCAAAGACCGAAGACTGAAGACTGAAGACCATTCGACCGAAGGCCGACCACCGACCATGACGACGTTCAAGAAATCCACCGCCCGCGAGTATTTCGAGTCGATCGTGATCGCGGTGATTCTCGCGCTGTTCATCCGCACGTGGGTCGTGCAGGCGTTCAAGATCCCGACCGGGTCGATGGAGAACAACCTGCTCGTCGGGCGATCACCTGCTGGTGAACAAGTTCGTCTTCTCACCGACGAGCTCGGCGCTCGAACGGGCGGTTCTGCCCGTGCGGACGATACGGCGCGGCGATGTCGTCGTCTTCAAGTTCCCGCAGGAGCCCGAGCGCGATTTCATCAAGCGGGTCATCGGTCTGCCGGGCGAGACGATCGAGGTGCGGCGGAAGCAGGTTTACGTCAACGGGGCGCTGCTCGACGAGAAGGCCTACAACCTGCAGTTCCTCGAGCCTCCACGCCCCGAGGGAGTCGCCTCGTTCGACCTCAAGGACAACTACGGCCCGGCGACGATCCCCCAGGATCATTACTTCATGATGGGGGACAACCGGGACAACTCCCAGGACAGCCGGTTCTGGAACTTCCTGCCCGCGGCCTATGTGAAGGGCAAGGCGTTGATGATCTACTGGTCGTACGATCCGCAGGCCGAGGGCGCAGCGTCGTTCCTGACCGCGACGCGGTGGAACCGGCTGTTCCATCAGATTCACTGACGATCCTCGGTGTCGGGAGGCCCGTCAGGCGGCGGGCGCGCGGCGCCCGAATATTGCGGTGCCGACCCGTACCATGGTGGCGCCTTCTGCCACGGCGAC
This sequence comes from Vicinamibacterales bacterium, assembly GCA_963834365.1. Classification (GTDB taxonomy): domain Bacteria; phylum Acidobacteriota; class Vicinamibacteria; order Vicinamibacterales; family Vicinamibacteraceae; genus CAWJAP01. The sequence continues at coordinate 260,196 of CAWIBS010000032.1, forward strand.
TTCGAAGTCGTGGCTCATGCCCATCGACAGTTCCTTCAGCCCGTCCGCCGCATGGCCCTCCGCCCTGAGCGCGTCGCGAAGCTCACGAAGGCGGCGGAAGTAGGGGCGCGTCCTCTCCGGATCCTCCGAGAACGGCGGGAGCAGCATGAGGCCGACGATGCGGACCGCTTCGAGTGCGCGGGCGGCGTGGAGAATGCCCCGGACCTCCTCGGGCGAGGCGCCGTGTTTGGTGGCCTCACCTGCCAGATCCACCTGGACGAGCAACTCGGGTTGCCGGCGCGTCTCCATAGCCGACGAGTGGAGCCGCTCGAGGAGCGCGACGGAATCGACAGTGTGAATCGCGTCGAAGGGCCGGGCGGCCTTCCTGGCCTTGTTGGACTGCAGGTGACCGATGAGATGCCAGCGGACCCCGGACGTCTGAATGGCCTCGATCTTGGGCAGGGCTTCCTGAACGCGGTTCTCCCCGAAATCGAGCTGGCCGGCGGCGATCGCGGCCCGGACGGCCTCCACCGGAAAGGTCTTGGAGACGGCAATCAGCCGGACGGCGTCGGGAGGGCGACCGCTCGCGGCGGCGGCCCGCTCGAGGCGCGCGCGCACCGCCGCGAGATTGGCGGCAATGGCCGCCGGGTCGGATTCGCTCACTTCTTGATCGTACCGAGTATGCCCTTGGCCTGCTCGGCATACTGTCCCGTCGGGGCGAGCTTCAGATAGGACTCGAACGCCTTCGCGGCATCGGGCACATTCCCCTGGTTGAGATTCGCCATGCCCACCCAGTAATGCGCGTCGGCGTAGTCGGGCTTCGCCTTGATCGCCGCTTCGAACTGCGCCTTGGCTTCTGGCACCTTGCTCGCGTTCCAGAGCACGACGCCCTGGTTGAACAGGCTTTCGGCGCTTCCGCCGCCGGCAGCCCCACCGCTCCGCTTGGCGGCTTCGGTGGCCATTGCGGCCGCCTTGTCGAACTGCTTCTGCTGGTTGTAGAGGGTCGCCAGCTGATTGTACGGGTCGCCGGACTCCGGGTTGGCCTTGGCGGCGGCCAGGAACGACTCTTCCGCCTTGCCGAAGTCCTGCTTCGCCCCGTAGGCGACGCCCAGGTTGAAGTGACAGGCGTAGCAATCCGGCTGCCCTTTCAGCGCCTCGCTGAACTTGGCGATCGCCGCGTCGTGATTGCCCGCCTTGCTGGCGGCCACGCCCTCTTCGAACACCTTGCGCAGCGCCGCGTCCTTTTCGGCCTGCTCCTTGCTCTGGCCGGCGGCCTTGGACAGCGACAGATCGACTTGCTCGGTACCGCCCAGCGAGACTTTCACTTCCTGCATCGCGGTTCCGACGCCCTCCTTCGTCGCCGTCACCGTCCACATGCCAGGCTGGAGGCCAATCTGCATGTACTCGCCCTTCTTGTTCGACTTGACCTTGAAGCGGCGATTCCCGGAGTCCTTGGACTCCAGCACGACCTCGGCGCCCTCGACGGGCTGGTTGCTGCCGTCGACGACCTTGCCCTTCACCATCCCCGTGGACTGCGCCATGGATGGGGCGGACGTCCACGCCAGGACCAGGGCCGCCATGACTCCGCTCAACACCAGGCCGAATGTTCGACCGGACGTGGTACGCCTCATATCGATGTCCTCCCGTTGAGTCGTCGCTGCCGCCGTGCGCCCGACCGGCTCGACCGGCGCGCCGGTCGCCTCAACCGCTGCCCAGGCTAAACCAACGCGCCAGCGCCGCAGTCTACACCCAAAATCCCGGCGTTTCGCGGACGCTCCGGCCCTGCTGTTCGCTTCGTGCCAGTCGTGCGTTTCTATCTTCCAAGCAGTAAGGAACCCTCTATGTCGGTACTCAGCCCGGCCACGTGTCCACCTCCCGCCGCGCCAGGTCCGCCTGCTCTTCGGTCGTCACGGCGTTTGGTGGCGCTCGGGCCGCCGGACACTGCCCTGACAATCCTGCTCGCTGAAGACGATCCCGTCGTCCGCCAACTCCTCCGGCTGGTCATGGAATGGCACGGTGACCGGGTCATCGAAGCCGAAGACGGTCCGACCGCTGTTCGGCTGGCGGAGAGCCACCAGGGTCCTCTCGATCTCCTCGTTACTGATGTCCTGATGCCGGGCTGCAACGGGCCGGAGGTCTGCGACCTGGTACGCACCGTGCGTCCCGGGCTGCCCACCCTGTTCATCTCGGGCTACTACCCCGAAGCCGTGTTCGCGGAGACGGGGCTGCCAGCGCGGTCCGCCTTCCTTGCGAAACCCTTCATGCCCGAGGATTTCGTGGCGGCGGTCGATGACCTCCTGGCCTCGACGTCGTCGCTCGTTCAGGCGATATCGGCCGGCGGCCAGGCTGGTTGCTGAAGGGGCAACGGCCTTCAGGACTTCCCGTCCGCGTTTTCGAAAAACCTGGCGATGTCGTCCAAATCGCGCGTAATCGGCGATGGCGGCAGCGCCGCAAGGAAGCGCCGCCCGTAACCCATGGTCTGCAGGCGGGGATCGAGGATCGCCAGCACGCCGCGGTCGTCGCGATGCCTCAGCAGGCGACCGAGGCCCTGCCGGAGCGTGAGGATCGCAAGCGGCACCTGGTACTCGGCGAAGGGATCCCCGCCCCGCGCGCTGATCGCCTCCATTCGTGCAGCGATGATGGGATCGCCGGGCGAGGCGAACGGCAGCTTGTCGATCACGACACAGCTCAGCGCCTCTCCCACGACGTCGACACCCTGCCAGAAGCTCGCCGTCGCGAGCAGGACCGCGTTGGCAGTGCGTCGGAACTGCTCGAGCAGCACGCCACGTGGGGCCATGCCCTGAACGAGCAGCGGGTAGGACAGGGTGCCCTCGAGGCGCGCACGCACCGCGCGCAGCGCGGCGTGACTGGTGAACAGGACGAACGCGCGGCCTTCGGTCCGGTGCAGGATCTCGATGACCTCGTCGGCCACCTTGAGCGGGAAGTCCGGCTGTCGGGGATCGGGCATCCGCCGCGGCAGATAGAGGACCGACTGACGCGCGTGATCGAACTCCGACGGCAGCGCCATCGACTTCGCGTCGTCCACGCCGAGGCGGCTGGCCACGTATGCGAACGACTCTCCGACGCGCAGCGTGGCCGACGTCAGGACCGTCGTGCGCAGGCGGCCGAACAGCCGCTCCCGAACCAGCCCCGACACGTCGATGGGCAATGCGCGCAGGAAGACGCCGGCGCCGCGCGTCTCGACGAAGAACACGAACGCAGGGTCGTCGGCGCGCATCAGGAACCGGACCTCGTCGCGCAACTGGCCGGCACGCCGCCCCAGCGACAGCACCTCATCGCGAGCATCCTGCACCCGCCCGATCGCGGCATGGAGCGAGTCGAGCGCGCCGATGAGGGTCAACCCGGCTTCTCCGGCAGGATCGAGCGATTCGGGGCTGACGCGGCGACGCTCGTCGAACAGGCCAGGCGCACCGCCGCGCCGCCGGTCGGTGCCCGCCGCCATCACCGTCGGTGTCACCTGATCGCCTGACACCTGCGCGATGTCGCGCAAGAAATCGAGCGCGGCGGCATGCACGCGCAGCGTCGCCGCCCTGACCGGGTCCACGTCCTCGGCCTTGTCAATCGCGCCACGACGCACCACCCGCTCGGCGTCGGCCACGATCTCGTCCAGCCGGTGGGTGCTCACCGCCACGCCGAAGTATTGCGTGGCGACGTCCTCGAGCTGGTGCGCTTCGTCGACGACTGCCGCCGGGCACTCCGGGATGACCTCGCCAAAACCGTGATGACGCAGCGCCGCGTCCGCGCAGAGCAGATGATGGTTGACGATGACGACGTCCGAGTCCGCGGCGCGCTGGCGCATCTGCGTGACGAAGCAGTCGGCATACTGCGGGCAGTCGTTGCCCAGGCATTGTTCCGCGGTCGCCGAGATCTGCGGCCAGAACGGAAGATCGTCGGGGAGCTCGTCCACCTCGCCGCGATCGCCGGTCGGTGTCGACTGGGCCCACGCCTCGACGAGCGTGAAGTGCACGCGGTCGGCTTCCTGGCGGAAGGTCGGCGCCTGTCGGAACTCGTCGAACCGGTGCAGGCAGAGATAGTTGCCGCGGCCCTTCATCAGGGTGGCGCGAAACCGCACCGGAAGGACCTGCTCCAGCAGCGGGAGGTCCTTGTTGAAGATCTGCTCCTGGAGGTTCTTGGTGCCGGTTGACACCAGCACGCGCTGGCCGCTCAGGATGGCGGGGACGAGATACGCCAGCGTCTTGCCCGTCCCGGTGCCTGCCTCCGCGAGCAGGACGCCGCCGCTGTCGATGGCGTCGGCCACGGCGCCGGCCATGGCGCGCTGGCTCTCGCGCGGCTCGAAGGACGGGAGCGCGCGCGCGAGCGGTCCGGTGTCGGAGAAGACCTCGCCGGCCCGCCGTGCGAGATCCGCGGACATGGGCGTGCCGATCCCGCCGCACCCGCGTCAGGCGCGGGCGACGCCGAGCTCCTCCGGATAGAGCGGAAACTCGGCGCACAACGCCTCGACGTCGCGCTTGACGGCCGCGGCGACACTCTCGTCGTCGGGAGCGGCCAGCACCCGGCCGAAGAACGATGCGATCCGCTCCATCTCGCCTTCCCGCATGCCGCGCGTCGTCACCGCCGGCGTGCCGATGCGCACCCCGCTCGCCACCAGGGGCGGGTTGCGGTCGAAGGGAATCGCGTTCTTGTTGACCGTGATGCCGGCTCGGCCGAGCGCGGCTTCGGCGACCTTCCCGGTGATGCCCTTCGAGAAGACGTCCACGAGCATCAGATGATTGTCGGTCCCTCCGCTCACCAGCCGGAATCCCTCCGCGGCAATCGCCTCGGCGAGCCGCCGGGCGTTGGCGACGATCTGGCGCTGGTAGTCGGCGAACGCGGTAGACGCCGCCTCCCTGAAGCACACCGCCTTCGCGGCGATGATGTGCATCAGCGGCCCTCCCTGCACCCCCGGGAAGACGCTCCGATCGAGGTCCTTGGCGCGATCGCTCCGACAGAGCACGAGGCCGCCGCGGGGCCCGCGCAGCGTCTTGTGCGTCGTCGTCGTGACGAAGTCGCTGTGCGGCACGGGACTCGAGTGCAGGCCGGTCGCGACGAGACCGGCGATATGCGCCATGTCGGTCATGACCAGCGCACCCGTCTCGCGGGCGACGGCGGCGATGCGTGCGAAGTCGATGACCCTCGGATAGGCGCTCGCCCCGACGATGATCAATTTGGGCCGGTGCTGGTGGGCGAGCTTCTCGAGCTCGTCGTAGTCCAGGCGCTCGTCCTCCGGCCGCACGCCGTAGGGGACGATCCGATACAGCTTGCCGGAAAAGTTCAGGGGATGGCCGTGCGTCAGGTGCCCGCCATGCGCCAGGTTCATGCCCGAGAACGGTGTCGCCGGGCTGCAGCACGCTCAGGCAGACCGACATGTTGGCCTGGGCGCCCGAGTGCGGCTGCACGTTCGCGTGGTCGGCCCCGAAGAGCGCCCTGGCGCGTGCGATGGCGAGCGATTCCGCCACGTCCACGAACTCGCAGCCGCCGTAATAGCGCCGGCCGGGATAGCCCTCGGCGTACTTGTTGGTGAGCACCGACCCCGCTGCCTCGAGGACCGCACGGCTGACGAAGTTCTCCGAGGCGATGAGCTCGAGACCCGTATTCTGGCGATGGATCTCGTCGCGAATCGCGCGTGCAATCTCGGGGTCGGACTCGGCGAGCGAGGCGAGCAGCGGAAGGCGGGTCGTGGTTGTGGTCATGGGAAGTGGAGCGGCTGGAGCGGCTGGAACGGCTGGAGCGGCTGGAATGGCTGGAGCGGCTCGAGCCAACGACGATGCCGGGCGTGCGCGCTCATGCGACGCGGGGCGGCGAACCGGCCGCAGGTGCGGCATGCTCGAGTGCGGCGATCTTGCCGAGCCGTCGCTCGTGGCGGCCGCCTTCGAACTCGGTCTTGAGAAAGATCCGGACGATGTCGAGCGCGCGCTCGGGGGGCGTCACGCGGGCACCGAGCGCGAGGACGTTGGCGTTGTTGTGCTCGCGCGCCAGGCGCGCCGTCTCGAGATCCATGACCGGTGCGGCGCGAACCCCGTTCACCTTGTTCGCGGCGAGCGCCATGCCGATGCCGGTGCCGCAGATCAGGATCCCGCGGTCGAACTCGTCGGCCGCGACACCACGCGCGACCTTCACTGCGAAGTCCGGATAGTCCACCGACTCGTCCGAGTCGGTGCCAAAGTCCTTGTACGCCATCCGGAGCTCGTCCAGCGTGTGCTTGATGATCTCCTTCAGTTCGTAACCGGCATGGTCGGCGCCGATTGCGATGCGCATAAGCGACGCATTGTACTATAGGGCCCATGGGATCGGCGGTCCTGAGCCCGAAGGGCGTGGAGCGCGCAAAATCAGGACACGTCTGGATTTATCGCTCGGACGTGGCCGATGTTTCGGAGGCGCGGGGCGGCGACATCGTCAACGTCGTCGGGCCGCGCGGCCGGCCGCTCGGCGCCGCCTTCTACAGCGACCGTTCCCAGATTGCCCTGCGGCTCCTGACCCATGGCGGCCAGTCCGCCTCGGCAGCGCTGGTGCGCGATCGGATTGCGGCCGCCGTCCGCTATCGCGAGACGCTCGGCATCGACGCCACCGCCTACCGCCTCGTTCACGGCGAGGGTGATCTCGTCCCTTCGCTCGTCGTGGATCGCTACGGCGACCATCTCGTAGTCCAGTGCCTGTCGCAGGGGACCGACCGGCTCTTCCCGCAGATCGTCGAGCTGCTGAACGAGCTCCTGACGCCGGCGGGGATCGTCGCCAGGCACGACTCGAAGGTGCGGGGTCTCGAGGGGCTCGAGTCGGTTGTGTCGGTCGTGGCCGGTCAGGTGCCGTCGCACGTGCCAGTGCGGGAGGGGAGCGTCTGGTTCGACGTCGATCTCCATGGCGGGCAGAAGACGGGGTTGTTCCTCGACCAGCGCGAGAATCGCGAGGCTGCCGGGCGCTATGCGCACGGCCGGCTCCTCGATTGCTTCAGCTACAACGGCGGGTTCGCGCTGGCGCTGTCAGGGCGTTGCAGCGAGCTGACCGCGATTGAGGTCTCGGCGACGGCGGCGGAGCGCATTCGCGCCAACGCCCACCGGAACGGCGTCGATCGTCTGACGGTGCGAACCGCCAACGTGTTCGACGAGCTGCACGAGCTCGATCGCGCCGACGCGCGCTTCGACACCATCGTGCTCGATCCGCCGGCCTTCGCGAAGAACCGGGCCGCGCTGCCGAAGGCCCTCACCGGCTACAAGGAGATCAACCGCCGCGCGCTCAGGCTGCTCGCTCCGGGCGGCTATCTCGTCACGTGTACGTGCTCGCATCACGTCGATGAGGTGCTGTTCGAGGACGTCGTGCGACACGCGGCCGCCGACGCCGGCGCGGCGATGACGATCGTCGAGAAGCGCACGCAGAGCCGCGACCATCCGGTGCTGCTCGGCGTGCCCGAGACGCTCTATCTGAAGTGTTTGATCCTGCGGAAAGTGTGAGACCGACGGCCTTGGCCGCGGACTAGGCGCCGAGCCAGGCAACGCCGACGATAACGGCCGCGGCGGAGCAGGCGGAGAGCAGCCATCGCGGCGCGGCGCGGTGGCCAAGGCGGTGCGCGAGTACGCCGAGCCCGCCGGCGAAACCTGTCATGCCCGCGATGGTGCCGACACCATAGCCGCCGAGATAACCCAGCGACGCTGTCATGCCCGGCAGCGCCAGGGCCGGCAGGACGGCGAAGAGGTGCGCACTGCCGGCCAGTCCGTGCAGCACGCCAACCGCAAGGGCGCCGTGCGTGTGTGCGTGGTAGGCGCGCTGGTGCGTCGGGTCCGGCTCGGCGGATGCCGAGTGGACGTGCGCGTGGACGTGCGTCACGGGACCGTGATCGTGCGGATGGACGTGGAGGTGCCGCCTCAGCGATCGGTGCAAACCCCACAGACCGACGGCGATGAGCACGACGCCGACGGCCTGCTCGCTCCACGACGAGACCGCGTCGATGGGCAGTCGATCGCGAAACCACAGCGCCAGCAGGCCCACGGCCAGGACACCCATCGTGTGCCCCAGTCCCCAGAAGAGGCCCGCACGCCAGGCCGCTCGGCGGTCACTCGTCGCCAGTGGCGCGACGGCCGCGAGATGATCCGGGCCCGAAAGGACGTGGACGAGCCCGGCGACGAGTCCGGCGAGGCAGGCACCGAGCATGACCGGCCATTGTCGCACAAGCCCTCACGCACACGTGCGGCGGCCGGAGAAGCGCGACCGAAGCCGCGTGGTCCGGAATTCTGCGGGCCATCGTTGAGGACGGTGAAGGACCAGCCGGCCAAGGGCATTGCAAGGGGGTGTGCCGTTGACAAACGTGGGAGCGAGCGCCCATGCTGCGCGAAGGTGCCGGTCGGTCTTCCTCAGGAGGATGCGATGCGAGAGCCTGGGGCCTGGCTTCTGTGTCTGGGGGTGCTCGCCTCGGCCTGCGGAGACGGCGACTCGCGGCGGGCCAGGTTTGCCACATTCCCGTCGGCTGCCGCGCCGACGCCATCGCCGTCCTCGGGATCTGCGGCTGCGCGCGCGATTGACGTGGGCAACGTCGTCTCGGGTACGCTGTCGTACAGCGTGAGTCGGGCCCCGTACCAGCTCACATCGCCATCCGACGGCACGCTTGTCGCGGGACTGACGTGGACGCAGGCTGAAGCCTACTTCGGACTGCAGGTGGACGAGTCCCTGGTCGAGCATCAAGGAACGTCGTCACCGGTTGTTGCCAGGCTGCGTGTCGTTGCCGGCCGGAAGTATCTCGTGACCGTCGTCTTGTTCGCCGTTGATACCTCTCCTTGGGATTACGACCTTCCGCGGGCGACTTTCACGCTGACGACATCCCTCGACGAGTGAGTCGGTTCCCATGAGCCTTACGCCGCGAGCCCACGTAGTGTCCGGCTTCAGCCGGACCCGGGGCCGCCAGCGGCGAGATGAGCCCTGACGCCAGCCTGAGGAAGGATCAGGAGTCCGCCTGGTTCGAGCCGACTCCTGACCCCTGCTATAGTGCGAACGTTGTGATCACGAACGAACCACAGCAGCAGACCGACTACGGCGAGGCCTTCCCCGGCGCGAGCAAAGTCCACGTCGAGGGACCGCAGGGCGTGCGCGTGCCCCAGAGGCGCATCCACCTGTCGTCGGGCGAGCACCTCGACGTCTACGACACGAGCGGACCATTGGGGCACGACGTCCAGCAGGGCCTCCCGACTCTGCGTCGTGAGTGGATTCGGGCCCGGAACGTCGAGGACATCGAGCGGATCGCCGCCGACGGCACACGGCGTCCGGCGCTGCGGGGCCATGGGGCGGTTACCCAGCTCCACTATGCGCGTCGCGGCGAGATCACGCCGGAGATGTCGTTCATCGCGCTGCGGGAAGGGTTGAGCGAGGAGTTCGTCCGCGACGAGGTCGCGCGCGGACGCGCCATCGTGCCGGCGAACATCAACCATCCCGAGCTCGAGCCGATGATCATCGGCCGCAACTTCCTCGTGAAGATCAACGCGAACATCGGCAACTCCGCCGTCAGCTCGTCGATCGAGGAGGAGGTGGAGAAGCTCCGCTGGGCGACGCTCTGGGGCGCCGATACGGCGATGGACCTGTCCACCGGCAAGCAGATTCACGAGACGCGAGAGTGGATTCTGCGCAACGCGCCAGTGCCAATCGGCACCGTGCCGATCTACCAGGCCCTCGAGAAGGCGGGCGGCCGTCCCGAGGCGCTGACCTGGGAGATCTACCGCGACACGCTCATCGAGCAGGCCGAGCAGGGCGTGGACTACTTCACCGTCCACGCCGGCGTGCTGCTGCGGTACATCCCGCTCACCGCGCGCCGCGTGACCGGGATCGTGTCGCGAGGCGGGTCGATCATCGCGAAGTGGTGCCTCGCCCATCATCAGGAGAGCTTTCTCTACACGCACTTCCGTGACATCTGCGAGATCATGCAGGCCTACGACGTGTCGTTCTCGCTCGGCGACGGGCTGCGCCCCGGGTCGATTGCCGACGCGAACGACGAGGCGCAGTTCGCCGAGCTCAGGACGCAGGGCGAGCTGACGAAGATCGCCTGGGAGTACGACGTCCAGGTGATGAACGAAGGTCCCGGGCCACATCCCCATGCATCTCATCCGGGAGAACATGGAGAAGCAGCTCGAATGGTGCAGCGAGGCGCCGTTCTACACGCTCGGGCCCCTCACGACCGACATCGCCCCAGGCTACGACCACATCACCTCGGCGATTGGCGCGGCGATGATTGGCTGGTACGGCACGGCAATGCTCTGCTACGTGACGCCGAAGGAGCACCTCGGCCTGCCGAATCGAGACGATGTGAAGGCGGGCGTGATCGCCTACAAGATCGCGGCGCACGCCGCCGATCTCGCCAAGGGCCACCCGCGGGCACAGGCCTGGGACGATGCGCTGTCGAAGGCACGGTTCGAGTTCCGGTGGCGCGATCAGTTCAATCTGGCGCTCGACCCGGTGACCGCGAGGGCGTACCACGACGAGACGCTGCCGGCGGATGGCGCCAAGGTGGCGCATTTCTGCTCGATGTGCGGCCCGAAGTTCTGCTCGATGGAGATTACGCAGCAGGTGCGGCAGTATGCCGCCGCCCACGGCCTCGACACCTCGGCGGCGCTCGAGGCGGGACTCAAGGAGAAGGCGCAGGAGTTCGGCGGCGAGATCTACGTGCCGGTCGGGGGTCAGGGGTCGTCATAGACCCGCCCTACCGCGCGGCGGGCGCCGGCACAATCTGGATGATCGTCGGAAAGCGCTGCGGCTGCACGCCGCGCGCGGGATTGAGATAGCCGCCGGTCCCGCCCCAGACGTAATCCTTGATCGTCACGCTCGGCGGGAAGGCCATGGACTCCTCGCGAAACCGGCCGACGTCGAACATGTGCGTTGCCGGCTCCTCGTACACGAGCTCACCGCGCGATCGGAGCGTGTTGCGGTAATAGGTGACCAGGTCCGCGAAACTGGCGGTCGATCCGAACAGGTAATAGCGCTGGCCCAGCCCCGCGTCGTAGGACGCGATGAACTGGGCGCCCGGATAGACTGGGACACCGAGCGTGGCCTCGCTCGGCGCTGCCGGTGGCGGCGCGACCGGCGCCGGCGCGGACGACGTCGTGGGCGACGGCGGCTTCTGCGTGGGCGGGGTCGCAGGTCGTGCGGGTTGCGTCGTAGGACGGGGAAACGGCTGCGGCACGGCTTGCGCCGCGGCCACGGGTGCCGCGCTCACGAGCCCGACGCCCACCACGAAGACCTCTGCGATCCGCCACGCGGCCACGCGCCACATGGTGCCCATTATAGGCGTCAGGCGACTGGACGTCCGTGTGAACCATGCCGTCACCCGCTGATCCCCACCTCTTGCTCGACTGTTGCCAAGCCGGAGCGGACTGGCAGCTCCACACGCTGGAGACGCTGGCGCGCTGCGAGTCGCCAAGCGAGGATCGCGCGGCGCTCAACCGGTGTGGCGATCTCCTGTTCGGCTACGCGTCCGATCTCGGGGGCCAGGTCACGCGCATTCCGGGCGATCCGGCCGGCGATCACGTGCTCGCCGAGTTTGGCACGGGCCCGCCGCGAACCCTTGTCCTCGGCCATCTCGACACGGTGTGGCCGATGGGGACGCTCGTGGACATGCCGGTCGTGCGCCGCGACGGGCGGCTGCACGGCCCCGGTACGTTCGACATGAAGGCCGGCCTGGCGATCGGGTTGCTCGCGATCCGGGCGATCACGGAAGCATCGGCCCTCCGCGGCACCGTCGCCTTCCTGTGCACGACCGACGAGGAGGTTGGCAGCCGCACGTCAAGGGCGCTCATCGAGACCGAGGCGCGCCGGGCGCAGGCCGTCCTCGTCCTGGAGCCGGCGCTTGCCGCCGGTGCTGTAAAGACGTCGCGCAAGGGGGTGGGGGAGTTCCGGATCGATGTGACCGGCGTCGAATCGCATGCGGGCCTCGATCCGGCGGCGGGTGCCAGCGCGATCCGCGAGCTCGCCCGACAGGCGCTCGCCGTCGAGCAGTTGGCCGATGCGGCCCAGGGGACCACGATCAACGTCGGGGTGGTCGGCGGCGGGACACGGTCGAACGTGGTGGCGGGATCGGCATGGGCGCTGGTGGATGCGCGCGTCACCGCCCTGGCGGAGGCGGCGCGCCTCGAAGCGGCGCTCGGCCGACTGACGCCGGTGGATGCACGCGTCTCCATCCGGGTGACCGGGTCCGTGAGCCGGCCGCCGATGGAGCGATCGCCCGGTGTCCTGCGTCTCTATGAAGAGGCGCGCTCCGTAGCCGCCGCGCTCGGCTATCAGCTCGGTGAGGGCGCCGCCGGCGGCGCGTCGGACGGCAACTTTACCGCGGCCATTGGCACGCCGACGCTCGACGGGCTCGGCGCCATCGGCGATGGCGCCCACGCCCGCCACGAGCACATCGTCATCGAACACCTGCCTGGCCGGAGCGCCCTCGTCGCGGGTCTGCTGTCACGTCTGAGTGCCGGTTGACCCGAGGCTTCAGCCTCGGAGGGTCGGCGCGATAGAATCGAAAGGACTGGAGACTGCAATGGGAAGCACCCTGAAAACGACGATTCTGCTGGCCACCCTCAGCGGGCTGCTGCTGCTGATTGGCGATCTGCTGGGTGGACGCGGCGGCTTGATGATGGCCTTGGTGCTCGCCATCGCCATGAATTTCGGCTCGTACTGGTTCTCCGACAAGATCGTCCTGAAGATGTACAAGGCGCAGGAAGTTGGGCAAGGTCATCCGCTGTATGGCCTGGTAGAGCGGCTGTCACGCCGCGCCGACCTGCCGATGCCGAAGGTCTACGTGATCCCGGATGCCTCGCCGAACGCCTTTGCGACCGGCCGCAATCCCGAGCACGCCGCCGTGGCCGCCACGGAAGGCATCATGCGCATCCTGAGCGAGGACGAGCTCGCCGGCGTGATGGCGCACGAGCTCGCACACGTCAAGCACCGCGACATTCTCATCAGCTCGGTTGCGGCGACCATCGGCGCGACGATCATGTTCGTCGCCCAGTTCGCCCGCTTTGCCTCGTTCTTCGGCGGCCGATCGGACGACCGCGAGGGCGGCAATCCCATCGCGCTGCTGGCCATGGTCTTCCTGGCCCCGATCGCGGCCACCATCATTCAGGCTGCCATCTCGCGCTCGCGTGAATTCTCCGCCGATGCGGGGGGAGCGGCGATTGCTGGCAGTCCCTACGGCCTCGCCGGAGCGCTGCGGAAGATCGAGTCCGCGGTCCGCCGGGTGCCGATGGACGCCAACCCCGCGACGGCGCACATGTTCATCATCAAGCCGTTCAGCGGCGCCGGTCTGCTGTCGCTCTTCAGCTCCCATCCCCCGACCGAGCAGCGCATCGCGGCGCTGATGGGGAAGGGCTAGTTGCCTGACCCCTCGAGCGGCGAATCCCGGGCCGCCCAGTCAGCGAGCAGGTCGGCGAGCGTCCGTTCCAGCGGGATCGTCGGGGCCCAACCGGTCGCCCGAGTGAGCTTGGCCGGATTCCCGAGCAGGAGTGGTTGATCGACCGGCCGGAGGAGTTCGGGATTCACCTCGACCTCGACGTTGACGCCCGACTGCGCGATGAGCCCGTCGAGGATCTCGCGAATCATGTGGGCGCGCCCGGAGCAGACGTTGTAGATCGCCCCCGCGTCACCCTTCTCCATCAGGCTCACATACGCCGCGACCACGTCTCGCACGTCGGTCAGGTCGCGGCGCGCCGTGAGGTTGCCGACGCGGAGCACCGGCGGCCCGTGCCCGCGGGCGATGCGAGCGATCTGGCGCGCGAAACTCGAGGCGAAATAGTCATCGGTCTGGCGCGGGCCGATGTGGTTGAACGGCCGGCACACGACGACCTCGACCGGCGAAGTGGAGGCCGCGTGTCGTGCGACCATCTCCTGCGCGAGCTTGCTGAAGCCGTAGGGACTCGATGGCCCGAGCGGGGCCTGTTCGTCCACGGCGGTGGGGCTGGGCCTGTACACGTAGCCGGTACCGGTCACGAGCACACGCGAGGCCGGCCGATGGCGGGCCAGCGCCTCGAGCAGGTGATGGGTGCCGAGGGCATTGGTTCTGAGGGCGTCGGTCGAGGCGTTCCAGGCCTTCCCCTGATGCGTCGCGCCGGCCAGGTGGTAGATGCGCGACGGCTGCGCGGCGGCGACAGCCTGGGCCACCTGCTCGCGATCGAGCACGTCGACGCCGACCCACGTCACCGCCGCCCGCCCGGCAGTGTCGGCCGGTGGCGTCCACTCGGGTGTGCGGCCGCCGGGACGGGTCCACCCGATGACGGGATCGCCAAGACGGATCAGCCGGTCCAGCAGATGAGACGCGACGAAGCCGGCGGCGCCGGTGACGAGCGTGGGCACCCTCTCAGTGTCCCCCGGTCGGCGGGTCCGTCGCGATTCCCCGCCCGCCGTACTGCGCGGTCATGTAGGCGCGGTAGCCTGCGTCCTGTTCCTTGATCGGCCGCCACCACCACTCGTTGTCGCGATACCACGCGACGGTCTGCGCGAGGCCCTCGTCGAAGTGGTGGATCGGCGCCCAGCCCATGGCTCGCAGCTTCCCGGTGTCGAGCGAGTACCGCCGATCGTGCCCCGGGCGATCCTCGACCCGGCGGATGAGCGAATGAGGCCGTCCGACGAGCTCGAGCAGCCGGTGGGTGAGGTCCACGTTCTTCACCTCGTTGCCGCCGCCGATGTTGTAGACCTCGCCGGGCTGTCCCTTCGTCAGCAGCAGGTCCACGGCGCGGCAGTGATCCTCGACGTGCAGCCAGTCGCGGACGTTCTGGCCATCGCCATACAGCGGGACCGCCAGCCCGTCGATGAGATTCGTGATGAAGAGCGGGATGACCTTCTCGGGAAACTGGTTGCGTCCGTAGTTGTTCGAGGCGCGGGTGACGATGACGGGAACCTGGTAAGTGGCCCAGAAGCTGTAGGCGAGGCGATCGGCGCCGGCCTTGCTGGCCGAGTACGGATTGCGCGGCCTCAGCTCGTCGGTCTCGACGCTCGAGCCTTCGGCCACCGATCCGTAAACCTCGTCGGTCGAGATCTGAACGAAGCGCTTGAGGTTCGGAGCCTGTCGTGCCGCCTCCAGGAGCACGAAAGTGCCGATGACGTCGGTGCGGATGAACTCGCCGGCCTCGAGGATGGAGCGGTCCACGTGCGTCTCGGCGGCGAAGTGCACGACGTAGTCGGATTCGCGGACGAGGGGGCCTGCCACCGACGCATCCGCGATGTCGCCGTGAACGAACCGGTGGCGCGGGTTGTCCTCGACGTCGCGCAGGTTCTCGAGCCGTCCGGCATAGGTCAGCTTGTCGAGCGTGGTGACGCGCCAGTCCGGGTGTGTCTGCAGCGCGTGACGGACGAAGTTGCTGCCGATGAATCCGGCGCCGCCGGTCACGAGGACGTTGGTCGATGGCTCAGAGCTCATAGTCAATACGTTCTTCCCATCGTCCCCATCGCGCCCTGCCCGATGCCGAACGCGCCGAGGATGTTCGAGAAGCTGCCGACGCCGGCAAGCGTGAACGAGATGTTGAAGCGGCGGTCCTGCGAGATGATGAAGCGGCTCACGTCCGGATAGTTGAACTCCTGGTAGTCGATTCCGATGCCGCAACACTGGGCGTTGTAGAAGAAGCCGATCCTCTGCTGGACGAGGACGAGATCGGTCAGATTGAGGTCGAAGTGGTAGGCGCCGCCGACCCGGCCCCGCATCAGGTTCACGTTCGTGCGCGAGCTGAGAAAGTTGTTCGGCGGGACGTAGAGCGGGTTGATGCCGTAGACGTACTTCCGCTGGCTCCATCCGCCCGACGTCGTCAGCCAGTCGCCGGCCGTGTAGCTGGCGTTGACCTGGATCGTCTCGAACTCGCTGATCTGGTCGTTGTACTCGAGCCGGAGCGACGCGCCGACGGCGTTGGTCGGGTTGGCGCGCAGGATCAGCGCGATCGGCGAGAAGTTGCTGGGCGGCCGTCCGAAGAAGCCCCCGGTGTAGTTGCCGTCCACCTGGCTCGCATTCGGGTTGGAGTAGTAGGACTGCTGGATCTGGACGTTGAGGAACTCCCGGACACGGGCGGTCGGTGAGCCGTCGTCGCCGGCGCGGCGGCGCGCCAGCAGCCGGTTGGTCAGCCCGTAGGTGAGGCGCGTGGTTCCCCCATAGGTGTAGTCGGAGCCCTCGATCTTGACGATGCGGTCGTAGTCTTCGAAGTCGGTCGTCCGCTGGACGACGAACTCCGGCTCGAAGACGTGCTTGAAGCGGTCCGCGTAGCCGTTGTCCGGCGTATTCCAGACGCGCGTCAGGATCGGCCCGGTGAAGCTCGTTCGCATGTCGAAGTACTGGCGGAAGAGCGGCTCCTCGACCTGCCCGGCAGGGGAGATGGATTCTGTCCAGTAGGTGTTGCGCCAGGCGATCGAGGAGCGCAGGCTCATGAACGGCCACTTGGTGAGCGGCATCGAGAGCGCCGGGCTCGCGTCGTAGCGGATCAGGCCCTGGTCGTACTCCGTGCCCGCGCTCTTGTCCACCCGCACGAGGTTCACATACTCGCCGGCGGCGGTGAAGTACAGCGGCAGGGGACCGAGCTTGGTCAGGGCTCTCGTGTACTGGAGGCGCGGCGTCCCGCCGATGGTCTGGGACCCGGTGTCGTTGTAGAAGATCTCGTTGACGCCGTAGGTCGCGCTGATCTGGTTGCCGCGGCCGATCGATCCCGACACGTTGCCCTGGTAGCTGCGCGTACGGAGCGAGGCGTTGTACAGGTCCATCTGATACTGCTGGTGGGCCGTGACGTCGCTGAAATAGTCGACGTGGGCGCGGGCGCGGAACCCGGCCGGCAGCGCCTGGACGACGTTCGCGCGGATCTCGAAGCTGTGACGCTCGGGCTGCGTGACCATACCGCTGCCGGGCACTTCGAAGGTGGCCTCCTGCTCGTCCGTGCGATGGATGCGGAAGTCACCCGTCGAGCCGCCCCCGCCCACGTAGCGGTACTCCGACCCGTAGGCCATGCCGGTGCGGGTGTACCAGTCGTGCATCAGCGTCAGGTCCTGGCTGCGGTTGATCGCCCAGAAGAACGCGTTGCTGATCGTGGATCCCCGGAGCGACGAAGCGCCGTAGATAGGCAGCAGAAAGCCGGTCGATCGGTCCTCCTTGTTGATCGGGTAGTACATCGCGGGCAGGTAGAACATCGGCACGTTCTTGACCTTGAGAACCGCGTTCTTGAGCACCGCACGCTTGTCCAGCGTGAGCGTGACGCTCGACGCCGCGACCTCCCAGCGCGGCGTCGGCTGGACGCAGGTCGTGAAGCCCCCGCGCGTGATGCGGTAGCGGTCGACGCCGATCTTCTCGATCGTCTCGCCGTAGAAGTAGGCATCCGGCTCCTGCGTCCCGAAGAAGCTGCGGTCCACCTGCTCGGTGACCGAGGCCGATCCCGAGGCGTTGAAGAACGTGCCGGTCCGGGTGCTGGTGTCGAAGTCGGCCTTGTCGGCCGAGATCCGGCTGTCGCCGGAGACGAAGACCACGTTGCCCTCGGCCAGCAGCCGGCGTGATTCGGGAAAGTAGTCGATGCGATCGGCCGACAGGCGGATCCCCTGCGCCTGGATCTCGCACTCGACGGCGCCCGTGTAGCGGACGATGGTGTCGCCGATGCGCTCCCAGGCGGTCGCGTTGCACAGTTGCAGGCCGCCTGCCAACGTCTGCCCTGAAGCCGGCTTCGTCGGCGCCGGGGCGGGCGCCTGTGCCTCGGTCACCGCCGGCTGCAGAGCAGCCATCACGCACGTGAACCACAGGAGAATCGCTCGTCCGGCCATGAACCTTGGGGAGGATAGCACGTGAAAAAAACGTCTCGAAGTCTGGGACGGACGTCGGAAGTCGGAGGCCTGAGCGATCACTGCTCCTTCAGACTTGCGACCTCCGACTTCCAGCTTTCAACTGCTCGTAGAGCGCACCCAGCAGGAACATGGAGCCTGCCACGCATACCTGGGTGGAGGCGGCCAGCGCCGCGGCGAGCGCGTCGGCGGCGTCGGGGATCACACGGACCCGGCCCGGCAGGTATGTCTCTGCGATCGCCGCGATCTCGGAGGCCGGCATCGCCCGCGATCCGGGGAACATCGTCGCCACGACCTCCCGGGCGACGGGCGCGAGCATCTCGAGCATGCCGCGCGCGTCCTTGTCCGCAGATACCGCGAACACGAGCGGCACCGGTGCGGGGAAGACCTCACGCAGGTGAGACGCCAGCACGCGCGCCCCAGCCGGATTGTGCGCGGCGTCCAGCAGCACCTCCGATCCGCCGGCAAGCTGCACGAGCTCGAGCCGCCCCGGCCACTCGACGTCGCGCAACCCCGTCTCGACCGCCTGTCCGTCCACGTGCCAGCCAGCGGCGTCGATCGTCTCGAGCAGCCGACACGCGACGAGGGCATTGCCCACCTGGTGGGTCCCTCCGAGACCGAGCACGAGCGGCCCGTAGTGGCGCGTCGGCGTCTCGATGTCAACCGAGATGCGGCCGCGCGGCTGCGGCGCCGTCGCACACTCGACGCCTTCGGCTGCGTGGATGACGGTGGTGCCGACCTCGCGGGCGACGCGCTCGATCACGGCCACGGCCTCGGTCGGCAGCTCACCGGCGATGCACGGGACGTCGCGCCGCAGCGTGCCCGCCTTTTCGAACGCGATCGCCGCCAGGCTGCTTCCGAGCTGCCTGGTGTGGTCGACGGCGATCGACACGATCGCCGTGGCCAGCGGATCGACGATGTTCGTCGCATCGAAGCGTCCGCCGAGCCCCACCTCGACGACGGCGATGCCGACGCGCTGCCGTCTGAACAGCTCGAACGCGGCGGCGGTCGTGACCTCGAAGAACGTCGCCGGCGCCGCGAGCCGCCCCTCGGCCCGCTCGCGCGCCTCGACGTCGAGGACCTCCGACACGACACGCTCGAGCACGGCCGTCTCCACGGGCCGCCCGTCAATCGCGAACCGCTCCTCGAGCCTGACCAGATGCGGCGACGTGTAGCGGCCGGTGCGATGCCCGGCGGCCCGCAGGGCCCGCTCGGCCATGGCCGTCACCGAGCCCTTGCCGTTGGTGCCGGCGACCAGCACCGTCGCGAAGGCGCGTTCGGGATGGTCGAGCACGTCGGCCAGCGCCCGGATGTTGTCGAGCCCGAGCTTGATGCCGAACTGTTCGAGCCCGTACAGACGCGAGAAGGTGGTCAAGACGCGAGGCGTACGTACTTTACGGGGCGGCGGCCGGGCTGGCGACGGCCGCCGGCGCCGCCGGGACGCGCTCGTCCAGCATCAGGTGCAGCAGCCGCCCCACGGTGGTCTTGAGCTCGCGGCGATCGACCACCATGTCCACCATGCCGTGCTCGAGGAGGAACTCGCTGCGCTGGAACCCCTCGGGGAGCTTCTGGCGGATCGTCTGCTCGATGACGCGCGGACCGGCGAAGCCGATGAGCGCCTTCGGCTCGGCGATGATGACGTCACCGAGCATCGCGAAGCTCGCCGTCACGCCGCCGGTGGTGGGGTCGGTGAGGACCGAGAGATAGGGAAGGCCGGCGCGATCCAGCCGCGCCAGCGCGGCGCTGACCTTGGCCATCTGCATCAGCGAGAGGATGCCCTCCATCATCCGGCGCCCCGCCCGAGCACGAGACGATGACCACGGGCATCCGCCGATCGATCGCACGCTCGATCGCGCGCGTGATCTTCTCGCCGACGACCACGCCCATGCTGCCGCCGATGAAGCCGTACTCCATCGCCGCCACACTGCTCTCGATGGCATCGATCCGCCCGGTTGCGCAGACCACGGCGTCGAGCAGGCCGGTCGAGGAGGCGCCAGCCTTCAGCCGCTGCGTATACGGCTTCGTGTCGATGAAGCTCAGCGGATCGGTCGAGCGCAGGCGCGAATCGTGCTCTTCCCAGTCGCCGTCGAACAGCAGGCGCAGCCGATCGACCGACCCGACGCGGAAGTGGTGCGCGCACTTGGGACAGACGTGAAGGTTGCCCGTCAGATCCTTGTTGAACAGCGCCTGGCCGCAGTCCGGACACTTGATCCACGTCCCCTCGGGAACGCGGCTCGCCTTTTCCGGCGGGGTGATCGGCTTGCGGGTGCGCTTGAACCACGCCATAGGCCAGGAAGGGTAGCGAAAGCGGGGACAGGACGCAATTTGGGCGGCTAGGCGACTGGGCGACTAGGCGACTGGGCGACTGGGCGACTAGGGGTGGGGATAGCGCCGAGTCGCCCAGTCCCCCAGTCGCCCCCTATGTCCTCGGCACGTAGTACCTCGTCCCCCGGCCCATGCCGTCGATTTGGCGCAGCAGGTCGTCGAGCACCGGATCCGGCCATGCGAGATCGAGCTGTGAGGTCTCGACGACGAGCAGGGGGGTGGCGGTATGGTGGAAGAAGAAGTGATTGAACGCCTCGTTGATCTCCGCGAGGCGCGCCGACCCTCCGCCAGGCCGATCGCGCAGCCGGCGACGGAGCACGTCGGTCGGCGCCTGCAGGTAGACGACGAGGTCGGGCGCGACGATGTCGGCGGCGAGCAGCTCGAAGAGCCGCTGGTAGATGAAGAGCTCGTTGTCGTCGAGCGTCTGATACGCGTAGATCTTGTCCTTGTCGAACAGATAGTCGCTGATCGTGGTCTGCGCGAAGAGGTCGGCCTGCTTGAGCGACACCTGCTGCCGGTGCCGGTTCAGCAGTCGAAAGAGCTGCGCCTGGAAGGCCGACCCGGGACGACCCGCATGCTCGTCGCCGTCGAACGGATTGACGATCTCGTCGACGACGAGCGAGGCGTCGAGGCGCGTGGCGAGTCGCTCGGCCAGCGACGTCTTGCCGACACCAGCCGGTCCCTCGATGGCGATATGACGGTGGACCAAGGCGCCGCAGTATATCGACAGCTCAACTGGAGCGGCAAGGCACACGCCCGATCGGCGGGCGCCGATCCCCGAGACCTGCGTGGTAACATCCCCGGCGCCGTCCCGTGCGCATCGATCACGTCGAGCTTCGACTTCTCCGGCTGCCGCTCACGCGCTTCTTCGAAACCAGTTTCGGCCGCTCGTACGATCGCACCTTCATTCTCGTCACCGTTCACGACGCAGGCGAAGCGGGCTGGGGCGAGTGCGTCGCCGAGGCGCATCCGTTCTACAGCTCGGAATCGACCGCGACCGCCTGGCAGGTGCTCGAGCAGGACCGCGTGCCGCGCGTGCTCGGCCAGCCGATCGCGCACCCCCGCGACCTGGCCCCTCTCCTGCGCCAGATCCGTGGACACCGGATGGCCAAGGCCGCGCTGGAGATGGCGATCTGGGATCTGCACGCACGCCAGCAGGGTGTGCCGCTGGCCAGGGCGCTCGGTGGCACCCGCACGTCGATTGCCGCGGGCGTGTCGATCGGCATCCAGGATACGGTGGACGACCTGCTCGAACGCGTCACCGACGAATGCGCCGCCGGCTACCAGCGCGTCAAGATCAAGATCAAGCCGGGATGGGACGTGGATGTGGTCGCGCGGGTGCGGGACGCCTTTCCGGATCTGCGGCTGATGGTCGATGCGAATGCCGCCTACACGCTGGCGGACGCGGCGCACCTCGCCTCGCTGGACGGCTTCGGGTTGACGATGATCGAGCAGCCGCTCGACGAGGAGGACCTGGTCGATCACGCGGCGCTGCAGCGCCGGCTGAAGACGTCCATCTGCCTCGACGAGTCGATCGTCACGGCGAACGCCGCGCGTGCGGCGCTCGAGTGGGGTGCCTGCCGCATCATCAACATCAAGCCGGGCCGGCTCGGCGGGTTCTGCGAATCGATCGCGGTCCACGACCTGTGCGCGAGCGCAGGCGTGCCCGTCTGGCACGGAGGGATGCTCGAGAGCGGGGTCGGCCGGGCGCACAACATCCACCTCGCGTCGCTCGCGAACTTCTCGATGCCGGGTGACATCGCCGCGAGCCGGCGCTACTACGTGCCGGATCTCATCGAGCCGCCGATCGAGGTGGCGCCCGACGGGACGATACCGGTCCCGACCGGACCCGGCATCGGCGTGACGATCGTGCCCGACCGTGTGGAGCAGGCAACCGCGCAGCGAGCGTCGCTGACCGCCTGACGCGGCGCGGGCCGGCGATTGTCCGATCCGACGTGATTGGCCGTGCGTGCACCTGTCCGGCCGGCACGGCGGACATGGTGGCGGGTAGGAGCCATGAACTCATGAGCGCAGGGGCGACGATAGTGACGAGTGGGGAACGACACGTGGGTCGGCGGTGGTCGGCGGGTCTGACGGTGGCGCTGGGGCTCGGCGTCGGCGCGTGCGCGACCGCTCCACCAACACCGCCAGCCAGCAACGTCCCCGCGATTTCGGTGGAGCAGAAGATCGCGTCGGCGCTGTGGCTCGAGGATCTGCGCGTGCTGCGCGATCCGAATCCTCCGCCGCCCGCGCCGCCGCCGGTCCCGCAGGGCCGCCGGGCGGTGCCGGCCCCGCTCCCGCCTCCGGTCGCGGACTTGCTGGCACTGGCGGCCGATGCGGATGCGCGGGTCCGCCGCCGCGCGGCGCTCGCCATCGGCCGGGTGGGGTCGAAGGAAGGCCGGACAGCACTCGAAGGGCTCCTCAAGGACGCGGATGTGGACGTGCGTCAGATGGCGGCCTTCGGCCTCGGTCTGTTGAACGATCGCGCCGCAAGCGCGGCGCTCATCGCCGCGTTGTCGGCCGACACGTCGCTGCTCGTGCGCGGCCGCGCCGCCGAGGCGCTCGGGCTCATCGACGACACGAGCGCGGTGCAGGCCGTCGGCGACCTGGTCGCGAAGATGGCGCAAAGCCCGGTGGTGGCCGGCGTGGCGCCCGACGAGATGGGCTGGCCGCTCGCACCTGAAGCCGAGGCGTTCCGCCTGGGCCTCTATGCGCTCGTGCGGCTGAAAGCGTACGACGCGATCGCCGGGGGCGTCCTCGATGCGCAGGGCCAGCCGCGCATTCGCTGGTGGCCGGTCGCGTATGCGCTCCAGCGCGTGGGCGACGCGCGAGCGGTGCCGGCGCTGACGGCACTGCTCCCGGGGCCGGGCGCCTACACTGCCGCGTTTGCCGCACGGGGGCTGGCGGCCCACCCGAGTCCGGCGACGACCGAGTTGCTGATCAAAGCGCTGGCGGCCCAGCCGGTGCGGCCGGCCGTGCGCGTCCATGCCATCCGGGGGCTTGGTCGATCGAAGGACGCGCGTGCGGCGGCGCCGCTGGTCGCCCTGCTCGGCCAGCCGTCGCTCGATCCGAGCACCCGGCTCGAGGTGGTCGAGGCCCTGGGCGCGCTGCGCGCTCGTACGGCCTACGACGACCTGGTCGATCTGGTCAGCGATCCGTCGCCCGCGATGCGTGCGGCCGCCCTTCGCTCGCTCGCGCTCGTCGATCCGGAAGGCTTCGTGGGCGTACTGTCGGCCCTCGATATCGACACTGACTGGACCGTGCGGGCCGCGGTCATCGAGGCGCTGGCGACGCTCGAGGGGACACAAACCCCGGCGCGCCTCGGTCCCTATTACAAGGACACCGACCAGCGCGTGATCCCGGCGCTGCTGCGTGCGCTGGTCCGCGCGAAAGCTCCCGACGTCGAAGCCCGGCTCGTCGAGCGGCTTCGCAGCGACGATGTGACGGTCCGTGCGACGGCAGCGTCGCTCCTCGGCGAGCTGAAGGCGACCGGGGCCGTGCCGGCGCTGGCGGCTGCGCACGAGGCCGCGCAGGCCGACGCCGTCTACGATGCGCGGGCGGCGGCACTCGAAGCGCTGGTCAAGATCCGCGCCGACGGGTTCGCCGATCGCGTGACCAAGGCGCTCGGGGATCGTGACTGGGCCGTCCGCGTGAAGGCGCGTCAGCTGGCCCGCGAGCTCGATGAGAACACCACGGCCGAGGTCGAGAGGCCGGCGCCGTCACGGCTCGATCGGGCGATCTACGACGAACTGTCGGCGCCGAAGGTTTCGCCGCGGATGTTCATCGACACGTCGCGCGGCTCGATCGAGGTGGCGCTGCTCGTCAACGACGCGCCGATCACCTGCCACAACTTCATCACGCTCGCCGCGCGCGGCTTCTTCAACGGCGCACGGGTGCATCGCGTGGTGCCGGACTTCGTCGTCCAGGACGGCGATCCGCGCGGCGACGGAACCGGCGGTCCTGGCTACGCGATTCGCGACGAGCTGAACATGCAGCCCTATCTGCGTGGCACGGTGGGCATGGCGCTCGACTGGGCCGACACGGGCGGCAGCCAGTTTTTCATCACCCACTCCCCTCAACCACATCTCGACGCGAGGTACACGGTCTTCGGCCACGTCGTCTCGGGGATGGACGTCGTCGACACGCTGCAGGTGGACGACGTGGTCGAGCGCGTACGGGTGTGGGATGGGGTGACGATGCGAGGTGGCGGAGGTCAGTCAGCAGTCAGTCGGTCGGCCAGTCTCCGACTCGAGTCGCTGAAAGACTGAAGGCGTGACGGACCGAAGCCGCCGTACGTAAAAACAGGCCCTTCGGGGCCCGTCGTTCACGCGAGGAGGTGGCTGCCACCCCCTCGCGTCCGTCTAGAGGCGAGAACGGCCTACCGCTTCTTGGCCGTCTTCTTCGCCGCCTTCTTGGCAGCCTTCTTTGCCATTGGGTTTTCTCCCCCCCTTACATCAGGGATTGCTTGGATACGAGAGACTCACCGCGCTCGCTGGCCGACTGCCCCTGGGCACGTCGCCTGGGCCGGTGCTCTCGCGTCGCTGCGGGTCCGCTGGTGACGTGGCCCCGCACGGGTGAACGACCGGGGCGTGGGCGCGTCGCCGACGCCGGGGTCAGTGCGGACCGCGCCCTACCGCTTCTTCGCGGTCTTCTTGGCGGCCTTCTTCGCAGCTTTCTTCGCCATGTGTCCTCCTGGTTGGTCGTGCTCAGCAACCGACCTGTGCTTCATATCCCAACAGGTGGGCTGAGCGATCCACCTGCACACAAGATGTAGATTATGGATGAGAAAATCTGCGTGTCAAGCACAAACTTTTTCAAATGTCAAAAGGCTTGAGTGCGCCACACGCAGAACGCGCATTCTTTCGCAACCACATTCCGCGAAGGTATGTCAAATCGACGCGCGTTGCCCCGGACTATCGGCGTCTTCGCGAAAAACTTCAGCCACGGACACGATCCGACGCCACGGACAACGATCCGGACGAGGTCGGACGCGATCGGATGCGCTGATCCCGATCGACGCGCCGTCGTCGATGGCGATGCTCGCGAGGGTCGCAGACCTGGTGGTGGCTCTGGCCGTGGCTCCGAGTCGGTCGAATCTTGTCCGTCGCTTGATCTGATCGGATCGTGTTCGTGGCCGAGATCCGATCTGGTCCGTGGCCCGAAATCCGATCTTTTGAGATCCGTCGTCGTGGCTAAGTCGATGTCCGTCACGATCTGTCCGTGGCTTGATCTGATCCGATCTTGTCCGTGGCTGATTTGATCGGATCCGTCCGTGGCTAGCGGTCGAGGCGTGCGAGCGCGCGCGCCGCCGCATCGCGGGTCTCGGCGGCCGCGCCGAAGGTGTAGGCGGCGCGTCGATAGTCGCGAGTCGCCCCGACGAGATCGCGCTGCTGCTCGCGGACGCGCGCGGCGGCGAGCGCCGCCGCCCCGACGATCGTCGGCGGCGTCCCGCGCGGTGCCGCCAGCACGCGCTCGAGCGCGGCCAGCCCGTCCGCCGCCGCGCCGGCGGCGATCAGCACCCGCGCCTGGCGGTAGCGCGCGACGTGGTTGTCCGGGTCGAGCGCGAGCGCGCGCTCGAACTCCGAAGCCACTGGCGCCTCGGCGTCACGCTCGAACTGCCTCCAGGCGGCGAGCGCGATCCGGTGCGCCTCGGCTTTTGCGCGCGGCGTCGGGCGCGCCAGCCCCCGCCGCGCCGGCGCGACGAGCCCGAGCGGATCGTGCGGGCTCATCGCTCTGATCACGTCCTGGTAGAGCCGCCTGGCCTGCGCGGTGTCGCCAAGTCGATCGTGCGCCTGCGCCAGCGCGAGTCGGGCGCGCGCGTCCGCGCCCCATGGCACCGCCGGCTGACTGGCGACCAGCGGCTCGAGCTCCGCCACGGCGAGATCCGTGTCGCCCATCGCCTCGAGCTGCGCCGCAATCCCCAGCGCGGACTCGGCGCGCGCCAGCGCGCCTTCGTTGACCCGCCCCGCCTCGGCCAGCGCCTCGAGCTCGCGATACGACGCGAGACTGCCGCTGCAATCGTGCAGGTACACGGCAAGCGTCTCCGCGACGAGGCGGCGGAAGAACGGGCTGCGCGGGTGGCGCTCGACGAGGGTGCGCGCGAGGGTGAGGCCCTCCTGGGGCCGATTCTCGTACCAGAGATTGACGAGGTGCAGCTGATAGAGCGACTCGTCGGCGAGCAGCACGCCCGCGGTTCGCGTCTCCCCCATCCGTTGCAGGCCTCTCGCACGATCGCCGCCCGGCAGGAGGAGGAGGACACGCAGGATGCGGGCCCCGGTCGGGGCCACCGCCGCGTAGTATTCATATAACCCGATCCCGAGCTGCGCATCGTCCAGCCGCGGGTCGAGGGCCAGCGCCCGATCGAGGGCCTCTCTCGCGCGCTTGCCGTCGCGCGCCGCCGACACGTGCTGCCGTCGCAGCGCCTTCCACTGCACCCGCGCGCCGTAGGCGCCGCCGACGTAGAACCAGGCTTCGGCGCTGTCCGGCTCGCGCGAGGCCCAGGCCTCGGCCGCGGCGACGGCACGCGCGGCCGCGTCGGTGAACGAGGCGTCGTCGGCGGTCCGTTCGGGATCGAGCTGGATGCGCCAGAGTCGCCGTGTCGCCTCGAGGGTGAGACACGCCGCCTCGGGCGCCGGTGGGCAGGCCGCCGCGAGCAGCCGCGCCGCCTCCTCGAAGTCCGCGTCGAGGATCGCGGCATACGCGCGCGTGAGACCGGGCACACCTGTGAGCGACGCGGCCGCGCGCGGGAGCCGGACGCCACGCCCGCCGCGCAGACGACGATCAGGATTGCGTGACCCGGGCGTGGAAGGCTCAAAGCTCAGGGCTCACGGGACTCAGGGCTCAGGGCTCACGGACTCAAGGCCGTGCGAGGTCGAGGCTCTGGATTCGGACGCGCCCGGTGCTCCGGAGAGAGAACCGCGAGCCCCTGAGCCTCGAGCTCTGAACCCTGAGCCTACAAGTAACTCGTACGCAATCGCTGCTTCTCGCCGTGCCGATCGAGCGCGAGCTGGAGGAGCCGCTCGAGCAGCGCCGGATAGGACACGCCACTCGCCTCCCACAGCTTGCTGTACATGCTGATGGTCGTGAAACCTGGAATCGTGTTCACTTCGTTCAGGTACAGGCGTCCCGTCTCGCCGGACAGCAGGAAGTCCACCCGCGCGAGGCCCGCGCCGTCGATCGCGAGGAAGGCTTCCTTCGACAGCCGCCGGACGTCGGCCGCCAGTTCGGCGGGGACGTCGGCGGGAATCACCGTCTTCGATCCCGCATCGAGATACTTGGCCTCGTAGTCGTAGAACTCGCGCGACGGAATCACTTCGCCGACCACCGAGGTCGCGGGCTCGTCGTTGCCCAGGACGGCGCATTCGAGCTCACGCGCCCGGACCACTCCGGCTTCGACGATCACCTTGCGGTCGAACTCGGCGGCGACGGCCAGCGCGCGATCGAGCTCCGCCGGGTCGCCAGCCTTGGAGATGCCGACGCTCGATCCCATGTTGGCCGGCTTGACGAACAGCGGAAAGCGCAGGCGGGCCAGAACGGCGGATTGCACCCCCGCCGGGTCGGTCAGCCAGTCGCGGCGGCGCACCACGAGATGATCGACGATCGGCAGGCCCCGTTCGGCGAAGACCACCTTCATGACGGCCTTGTCCATGCCGACGGCCGACGCCAGGACGCCGCACCCGACGTAGGGCAGGTTGGCGAGCTCGAGCAGCCCCTGCACCGTCCCGTCCTCGCCGTGCGGGCCATGGAGGACCGGGAAGACCACGTCCAGACCGAGCCCGGTGACCACCGCCCGATCGTCGTTGTCGCGGCCGGCGATCCGATCGATGCTCAGGATGTTCTCCTCGCCGGGATGTGCCACCAGGTGCACTTCGCGCTGGGTCCGCGGCGCGCGGCCGGCCTCCAGCCGGGCGCGCTCGATGACCTCGGCCGCCGACATCGCCGCCGGTGGCCGATCCGCGATCGTCCACCGGCCGTCCTTGTCGATCCGGATCGGGACCGGCTCGAACTTCCGCCGATCGAGATGTGCGAACACCGCCGCCGCCGACGCCAGCGACACCTCGTGCTCGCCCGATCGACCCCCGTAGATCACCCCGACGCGCAGGCGCTTCATGAAATGTGATGGGGGACGGGAGCCGTGGCTCACCATTCGGGCTTGAAAGTGAGACAACGGCTCCCGTCCCCGCTTTGGGCCACAATCGTCACCTGTCGGTTGTCACGCGTCAATGTCTACCTGCAGCTTCACGGTCATTCGTCGAGACGCCGCCGCCCGCCGCGGTGTGCTGTCCACGCCGCACGGCGACGTGCAGACGCCCGCCTTCATGCCGGTCGGCACGCGCGCCACCGTCAAGGGCGTGCTGCCGCGCGACCTCGTCGAGGCCGGCGCGGAGATCGATCCTCGCCAACACCTATCACCTCTATCTCCGCCCGGGGGACGAGCTCGTTGCCCGCGCGGGCGGCCTGCACCGCTTCATGGCCTGGGACGGACCCGTGCTGACCGACAGCGGCGGCTATCAGGTCTTCAGCCTCGGCGACCGCTGCCGGATTGCCGAGGAGGGCGCGCACTTCCGGTCACACCTCGATGGCAGCGCCCACCTGCTGACGCCGGAATCGGTCGTGGACATCCAGGCGCGCCTCGGATCCGACGTCTCGATGGTGCTCGACGAGTGCACGTCATTTCCCGCGACGCCAGACCAGGTCCGCGCGTCGCTCGAACGCACGGCCCGCTGGGCCAGGCGCGCGCGCGCGCGCTTTCTCGAGGTACGGGCCGGGAGCACGCCCGTGCGCCCGTCCAACGCCGGGCAGGTGCAGTTCGGGATCGTGCAGGGCGGTGTGCATCCGGACCTGCGCGACCACAGCCTCGCCGAGACGCTCCGCATCGGGTTCGACGGCTACGCGATTGGCGGCCTGAGTGTCGGGGAGCCCGTGCCGGTGATGTACGACATCGTCGCGCACACGGCGGCACAGATGCCCACCGATGCGCCACGGTATCTCATGGGGACGGGCATGCCCGACGACCTCGTCGAGTCGGTCGCCCGCGGGGTGGACATGTTCGATTGCGTCCTGCCGACGCGCAATGCGCGCAACGGGCAACTCCTGACCCGCCACGGTCCGCTCAACATCCGCAACGCGCGCCATGCCGAGGACGACCGGCCTGTGGACACGGCATGCGGCTGCCACACCTGCCGGCACTTTTCCCGGGCCTACCTGAGGCACCTGGCGATCAGCGGCGAGATGGTCGGAGCGATGTTGAACTCCCTGCACAATCTCTTCTTTTACCTTGACACCATGCGGGCCATTAGACAGGCTATTGAATTCGGGTCGTTCGAGGAGTTCAGACAGGACTTTCACCGGACGTTCTCCCGCCAGCCCCAGACTGCATGAGTCCGTTCGCCGCTCCTGACGCCCCCTTTCTGCTCGCGATGACGGCCCCCGCCGATGGGACCGCACCCTTCTGGGTGCAGCTGGTCCCGTTCGCGATGATCCTGGGAATCTTCTACTTCGTCATCCTCCTGCCCATGCGGAAGCGGCAGAAGAAGGTGCAGGCGTTCCAGGACGCGCTCAAGGTCGGCGATCGCGTCATCACGACCAGCGGCCTCTACGGCTCGATCACGAAGATCCACGACCGATCGATCCAGTTGCAGATCGCCGAAAAGGTGCGCATCGAAGTCGCCAAGTCCTCGGTGGGCGGCTATCAGGGTGAGGAGCCGGTCGTCCCCGAACAGGGAGCCATGTAACACAGAACCGGTGCGAGCGGCCGACGGGTCGGTCGCCGCCGTCGCGGACCCGGGCCGCGCCCGTGCCCTGAATCATGACGAAGAACCTCCGCTGGAAAGTACTGACCATCGTCGCTGTCGTGGTCGTGGCCGTCGTCGCCTTCTGGCCGCCGTTCGACACGGCCGGCACGTCCGGCAAGGTCAAACTCGGGCTCGACCTGAAAGGGGGCGTTCATCTGGTCCTGCGCGTGCAGACCGACGATGCCCTCCGGCTCGAGACGGAGATGGCATCCGAGCGCCTGCGCTCGTCACTCAGCGGCAAGGGCATCAACGGCGTCACGGTCACGCCGCAGCCGCCGACGCGGATCCAGGTGACCGCAGTGCCGACGGCGC
The DNA here is from genome assembly GCA_963834365.1 of Vicinamibacterales bacterium. Taxonomy (GTDB): domain Bacteria; phylum Acidobacteriota; class Vicinamibacteria; order Vicinamibacterales; family Vicinamibacteraceae; genus CAWJAP01. The sequence goes on from CAWIBS010000032.1 coordinate 290,375, forward strand.
AGGATCAGGCGTTCCGTCAGCTCGCGGACGCCGAGCTCGCCAGCATCTACAACCGCACCCCCGGCGCGAGCGGCTCGTATACCTTCGAGATGCGGCCCAACATGGCCGTCCAGCTCCGCGAACAGTCGGTACAGCAGGCGCTGCAGACAATCGAGCGCCGCGTCAATGAGCTCGGCGTCGCCGAGCCGGTCGTGGCGCCGCACGGCAACGCCGGCGATCAGATCCTGGTGCAGCTGCCTGGCGTCTCCGACGTCGCACGCGCCAAGTCGATCATCAGGTCCACGGCGATCCTCGAGTTCAAGATCGTCGAAGCCGGCCCTGCCTCCTCACAGGAGTCGCTGCTCCAGCCGCACGGCGGCACCGTTCCACCCGACATGGAAGTGGCCACGGGCGCCGATTCGACCAACCCGGGCGCGACTTCGTACTACCTGGTCAAGAAAACGGCGCCTGTGACGGGTCGCGATCTCCGCAACGCGCGCGCCACGCTCGACCAGAACAGCCTGCCGGCCATTGGCTTCACCATGAACCGCGAGGGCGCGGTCAAGTTCGGGCGGCTGACCGGCGACAACATCGGCAAGCCGATGGCGATCCTGCTCGACAACCGCGTCCAGCAGGTGGCGACCATCAACGGGCGCATCACCGACGATGGCATCATCGAGGGGAGCTTCACGCAGCAGGAAGTCGCCGACGCGTCGCTGATGCTGCGATCCGGCGCGCTGCCGGCGAGTCTCGACTACCTGGAGGAGCGGACGGTCGGGCCGTCGCTCGGCGCCGACTCGATTCGCGCCGGTGTGCTCGCCTCCCTCGGTGGCCTGACGCTGGTGGCGCTGTTCATGCTGTCCTACTACCGGCTGGCGGGCATCAACGCCATCGTCTCGGTGGCCATGAACCTCGTCATCCTGCTCGGCTTCATGGCCTACATCGGCGCCGCGATGACGCTGCCGGGCATCGCCGGCTTCATCCTGACGATCGGCATCGGCGTCGATTCGAACGTGCTCATTTTCGAGCGCATCAAGGAGGAACTGGCGCTGGGCAAGGGACCGAAGGCCGCGGTCACTGCCGGGTTCGACCGGGTCTGGTGGACGATCGTGGACACGCACGTCGCCTCCCTCATCTCGGCGGCGTTCCTGTTCCAGTTCGGGACCGGCCCCATCCGCGGGTTCGCGACGACGCTGTTCTTCGGGTTGCTGGCCAACGTGTTCACGGCCATCTTCGTCTCCCGGACGCTCTTCGAGTTCGTGCTCTCGCGCCGCGATCAGCCGCAGACGATGAGCATCTGACGAGCTGACCAGCTGACAGCTCACAGCTTCTTCCCATGCGCATTCTCACGAACGTCAACATCAACTGGCTGCGGTGGCGGTGGCAGGCCCTCATCTTCTCGTGGGTGATCATCCTCGCCGGGGTGGCGCTCATCGCCACGCGCGGCCTGCCGCTCGGCATCGACTTCTCGGGTGGCACGCTCGTCATCCTCAAATTCGAGAAGCCGGTGAGCGAGGATCAGATCCGCCAGGCGCTCGAGACCAGCGTCCCGGGGGAGAAGATCGTTCAGCAGTACGGCGCGGCCAGCGAAAACCAGATGCTCATCCGGCTGCCCCAGGCAACCGGGGCCGAGCAGGGGTTCAGACTCGAGGAGGGTGTCACGCGGCTGGTCGGCGCCCTGCAGAAGGGCAACATCGGCACGTTCGAGGTGATGAGCACCGAGGTCGTCGGCCCGGTCATCGGCCGCGACCTGCAGCGCAAGGGCATCTACGCGACGATCGCGGCGCTGCTCGGCATCATGACCTACATCGCGTTCCGGTTCCGGTTCAGCTTCGGGGTCGGCGCGATGGTGGCGAGCGTCCACGACGTGCTGGTCACGCTGTCGGTGCTCACCATCATGAGCGACGGGCTGCGCATCCCGGGCTACGAGCTGTCGCTGAACGTCGTGGCCGCGATCCTCACGCTCGTCGGCTACGGCGTGAACGACCAGATCGTGATCTTCGACCGCGTCCGCGAGAACCTGCACAAGCGACACCGCGAGCCGCTCGAGACCGTCATCAACGCGAGCGTGAACCAGACGCTGCCGCGGACGATCATCACCGCCGGGACGACGTTCCTCTCGGTGCTGGCGCTGTATCTGTTCGGCGGCGAGGTCCTGAAGGGATTCGCCTTCGCGATGCTCGTGGGCATCGTGACGAGCACGTATTCGACGGTGTTCATCGCCTCGGCGATTGCGGTGACGCTGAGCAAGCGCCAGACCCCGCCGCCGGCCGCCGCGGCGCGCCCCAGCCGGAAGACGCGCGCGTCGTAGGCCCGGCGCTCACGGTGCGAGGCGCACCTCTCGAGCCCGATGCGTCTCCTGAGCCCCGAGCCTGAGCCCTGAGCCTCTCCATGTCCGTGATCATCGCGGCGCTCCTCGGCGTCGTCCAGGGTGTCACCGAGTTCCTGCCGATTTCGAGCTCCGCCCACCTGCTGCTGGGGCGGGCGGTCGTGGGCTGGGATGAAGGGCCGTTCGGCCTCGTCTTCGACGTCGGCACCCACCTCGGGACGCTGGTCGCGGTCCTGGTGTTCTTCCGGCACGACATCGGCGAGATGGTGCGCGCCATTCCGGTTGCGCTCGGGGACTCGCCGCCCGCGCGGCTGGTCCGCCTGATCGCCATCGGCACGATCCCCACGGTGCTGGTGGGCCTGCTCTTCAGCGACTACATCGAGGCGCATCTCCGGCGGCCGATTGTCACGGTCTTCACGCTGACGCTGGGCGCCATCGGGCTGCTCGTGGTCGAGCGGCTGTCGCCGCGCTGGCGGACCGAAGAGTCGCTCGGCGCCCTCGACGCCCTGGCGATCGGCACGGCGCAGGCGGCGGCGCTCGTGCCCGGATTGTCGCGGTCGGGCGCGACGATTACCGTCGCGATGCTGTGCGGCACGCGGCGGGAGGCGGCCGCGCGATTCTCGTTCCTGCTCGGCATTCCGGCTGTGGTCGCCGCGATCGGCAAGGAGACCCTGGAGCTGCGGCACATGACGCTCACGACCGAGCACGCGCAGATCCTCGTCGCCGGCATCGTCACGTCGGGGATCGTCGGCTACCTGTCGATCCGCTTCCTGCTGCGCTATCTGGCGGTTCACCGCCTCGACGTGTTCGCGTGACTACCGTCTGGCGCTGGCGGCGCTCGTGTGGTGGCTGGTGGGGTGAGGCGTGCCCACACTGCGCCGCTATTTCATCACCGGGTTCTTCGTCACAGTGCCGGTCGTCATCAGCGTGACGGCGCTGGTCTGGATCTTCAACGTCGTCGACGGGGCGATGGCACCGGTCTACGAGCGCCTGCTCGGCCGGACGGTGCCGGGCCTCGGTCTGCTGTCCACCCTGGTGGTGGTGCTCCTGGTCGGCGTGGTGGCCACCAACGTGATTGGCCGGCGGCTGCTGCTGCGCACGGAGCACTATCTGATGATGGTGCCCGTCTTCCGCACCATCTACGCACCCATCAAGCAGTTGATCCTCGCCTTTTCCCCGGACAACGACGCCGGCTTCAAGCGGGTCGTCTTCATCGACGATCCGCAGCGGGGCGCGCTGGTCGGATTCCTGACGCGCGAGTTCACCGTCGATCGGGGTCGGGGGTCCGAGGTCATGCTCGCGGTGTACGTCCCGACGAACCACCTTTATCTGGGGGACGTGTTCATCGTGCCGCAGGATCGGGTGAGCTATCCCGACCTGACGGTCGAAGAGGGGATTCGCGTGTTCCTGACCGGCGGCATGGCGCTGCCGCGGCAAGTGGCGATCGGCGGCCGTGCCCCGACCGCCGACGGTCCATGACCCGGTCGGCGCGGCGAGTCGAGTGGGCGCACGCCTTATGTTACAGTTCGACGTTTTTATCGAGGCCGCTTGCCGCGGTCATGGATGCGCCCGGCGCGGGTCACCGCGCCGGGCGAGCCATGTGCGGCGGGCTAGGAGAGCAGTGATCGCATGCGTGGGGAGACGATGGTGATCGACACCGCGACGATGTCGGCGGCCGGTTGGAACCGGCCGGGCGGGGGCAAACGGGGCCGCTGCCTCCTGGCGGGACGTTCGTGGCTGCTGGCCGCGCTGTTGCTCGCCGTCCTTCCGGCGGGGCTCGGCGCGCAACCGGTGCCGGCGCCCGATCCGGGCAGCCAACTCGCGCCGCCCGCCCATCGGCCTGGCGGCGAGGCGAACCTGGTGCTTCCGGATCTCAGCCAGGTCACCTTCGTCGGCGGGCTCGATGGCTGGACGCTGCTCAGCACCGGGCTGGTCGTCACGCTCCTGGGCTTCGCGTTCGGCCTGGTGATCTTCCTTCAGCTCCGGAAGCTGCCCGTCCACCCGTCGATGCGCGAGATCTCGGAGCTGATCTACGAGACGTGCAAGACCTACCTCGTGACCCAGGGCAAGTTCATCATGGTGCTCTGGCTGTTCATCGGCCTGGTGGTCGCCCTCTACTTCGGGCGGCTCGCGCACACGATCGATCCCGCGACCGGCGCGGACGTGCAGGGCCTGGCGCCGCTGAAGGTCGCCGTCATCCTCATCTTCAGCCTGATCGGCATCGCCGGCAGCTACGGCGTGGCGTGGTTCGGTATCCGGATCAACACGTTCGCCAACTCGCGGACCGCCTTCGCCAGCCTCGAAGGGAAGCCGTTCCCCTGCTACGCCATCCCGCTCAAGGCGGGCATGAGCATCGGCATGCTCCTCATCTCCGTGGAGCTGTTCATGATGCTCTGCATCCTGCTCTTCATCCCGCGCGACTACGCCGGGCCCTGCTTCATCGGCTTCGCCATCGGCGAGTCGCTCGGCGCCGCGGCGCTCCGCATCGCCGGCGGCATCTTCACCAAGATCGCCGACATCGGCGCGGATCTGATGAAGATCGTCTTCAACATCAAGGAGGACGATGCGCGCAACCCGGGCGTGATTGCCGACTGCACCGGCGACAACGCCGGCGATTCGGTCGGGCCGAGCGCCGACGGGTTCGAGACCTACGGCGTCACCGGCGTGGCGCTGATCACGTTCATCATGCTGGCGGTGCCCGAGGCCGTCGTCCAGGTCCAGCTGCTGGTGTGGATCTTCATGATGCGGGTGGTCATGGTGGTGGCGAGCGGCGTGTCCTACCTCATGAACGACGTCATCGCGCGGGGGCGTCACGCGCAGGCGTCGAAGATGAACTTCGAGCAGCCGCTCACCCAGCTGGTGTGGCTGACCTCGATCGTGTCGATCGCGCTCACCTACGTCGCGTCGTACGTGCTGATTCCCGACCTGAAGGGAGACACGACGCTCTGGTGGAAGCTGGCGACCGTCATCACCTGCGGCACGCTCGCCGGCGCGGTCATCCCGGAGCTGGTCAAGATCTTCACCTCCACCGAGTCGTCGCACGTCAGGGAGATCGTCGCCTCATCGAAGGAGGGCGGCGCGTCGCTCAACATCCTCTCGGGCCTCGTCGCCGGGAACTTCAGCGCCTACTGGCTGGGGATCAGCATCGTAGCGCTGATGTCGATCGCCTACTACGTGAGCGGCTTCGGGCTGGCCGCGATCATGAAGGCGGCGCCGGTCTTCGCGTTCGGCCTGGTCGCGTTCGGGTTCCTCGGGATGGGGCCGGTCACCATCGCCGTGGACTCGTACGGGCCGGTGACCGACAACGCCCAGTCGGTGTACGAGTTGTCGATGATCGAGTCGATTCCGAACGTCAAGGAGGACATCCGGAAACAGTTCGGGATGACCGTGGATTTCGAGCGGGCGAAGCACCTGCTCGAGGAGAACGACGGCGCCGGCAATACGTTCAAGGCGACGGCCAAACCGGTGTTGATCGGGACGGCGGTCGTCGGCGCCACGACGATGATCTTCTCGATCATCGTCGCGCTGACCTCGGGGCTCACGACCAACCTCGACAAGCTGTCGCTGCTGCACGCGCCCTTCCTGCTCGGGCTGATCACGGGCGGGGCGGTGATCTACTGGTTCACCGGCGCGTCGACGCAGGCGGTCACCACCGGCGCCTACCGGGCGGTCGAGTTCATCAAGGCGAACATCAAGCTCGATGGCGTCGAGCGGGCGTCGGTCGAAGACAGCAAGCGCGTCGTGCAGATCTGCACGCAGTACGCGCAGCGCGGCATGTTCAACATCTTCCTGACGGTCTTCTTCTCGACGCTGGCGTTCGCGTTCGTCGAGCCCTACTTCTTCATCGGCTACCTGATCTCGATCGCGCTGTTCGGGCTCTACCAGGCGGTGTTCATGGCGAACGCGGGTGGCGCCTGGGACAATGCCAAGAAGATCGTGGAGGTGGAGCTCAAGGCCAAGGGCACGCCGCTGCACGCGGCGACGGTCGTGGGGGATACTGTCGGCGATCCGTTCAAGGACACCTCGTCGGTGGCACTCAACCCGGTGATCAAGTTCACGACGCTGTTCGGCCTCCTGGCCGTCGAGCTGGCCGTGCAGTTGACGCACGATGCCGGCCCGACCGTGAGCCACGTGCTCGCCGGACTGTTCTTCGTGGCGTCGGTGGTGTTCGTCTGGCGGTCCTTTTACGCCATGCGGATCGGCGCCGGGGGCTGAACAAAGGGCTGGACCGAACCGCGTGCCCCGGTGTCTAAGCTCGTATCCGGCGGCTGGATCGATTCGTTGACGTTGATTTGACCGCTGGCTATAATCACGGCCTTCAAACCTGGGCCGTGCGCGTTCGGATGGACCAATTGGCGAGCGCTGAGGGAGGGTAGGGCCTGTGCCGAAGGACATGTTCGGCGACGTCGCGAATCCATCCATCAGGGTGGGATCTCAGAAGTGGTACACGGTTCCCGTGTCCATTCTTCTGCACGTCCTCATCTTGGGCGCGGTCGTGATCGTGCCATTGATGGCCACGGGGAACCTGCCGACGCCGCCGACGATGATGGCGTTTGCCGCGGCACCGCCGCCGCCGCCCCCGCCGCCACCACCACCGCCGCCGCCCCCGGCATCGGCGCCCACGCCGCAGCCCACCAACGTCAATCCGAACGCCGCGCCCGTCGAGGCGCCGAAGGAGATCAAGCCCGAAGCGCCGCCGCCGGGGCCGCCCTCGGTCGGCGTGCCTGGAGGCGTCGTCGGTGGCGTGCCGGGTGGGTCGCTGGGAGGCGTCGTCGGTGGTCTGCCCGAAGCGCCGCCGCCGCCCCCGCCGGCGCCAACGGCGCCGGTTCGCGTCGGCGGCAACATCCGTCCGCCGACCAAGACGCGGAACACCAATCCGGTCTATCCGCAGATCGCGCAGTCGGCGCGTGTCCAGGGCGTGGTCATCATCGAGGCCACGATCAGCCCGTCCGGCAAGGTCACCGATGCGCGGGTGCTGCGCTCGATTCCGCTCCTCGACCAGGCAGCCCTCGACGCGGTCCGGCAGTGGGAGTACACTCCAACGCTGCTCAACGGGGTGCCGGTTCCGGTCATCATGACGGTGACGGTCAACTTCACGCTCCAGTCCTGATAGACGACGCGACTCGAGCCTGGGTTCGGCGAGTCGCCGCCGACACGCGAGCACGCACGTCGGCCGGGCAGCGAGCGCCCGGCCAGCACGACTGAAAGGGCACGCCCGGCCGTCGCCGGGGCGCCAGGGCGAGACACGACACACGATTCGACGCACATCCACCGGACACATCGGCAACCACGCTGACAGAAACATCGGCGGTCTCAGTCACGAGGGCACGCCCGGTTTCGACTGCATCGGAGGAGCGAGCGATGGGAGATCTCGATCTCATTCACATGTGGAACCAGATGGGGGCAATCGCCAAGGGCGTCGCCTTCGTCCTCTTTTTCATGTCCTTCTGGTCCGTGGGTGTGGCCGTCGAGCGCATCTACACCTTCGCCCAGGCCCGCAAGCAATCGAAGCTTTACGCCCCGCAGGTGGCCAAGCACCTCAAGGAGGGCCGCCTGAAGGACGCGATCGCGGTGTCGCAGTCGAAGCAGTACCGCTACAGCCATCTGGCCAAGGTGGTGCTGGCCGGCCTCCAGGAATACCAGTTCCAGCAGGAGTCGGTGGCCGCCGGCGGCGGCACGCTCAACCGCGACGACCTGCTCGACACCGTGCGCCGGGCCATTCAGCGGGCGACGGCGCTCACGGGCAACGACCTCAAGAAGGGCGTCAGCTCGCTCGCCACCATCGGATCGACCGCCCCGTTCGTCGGGCTGCTCGGCACGGTCGTCGGCGTCATCTCGGCCTTCCAGGGCATCGCGGCCACCGGATCGGGCGGCATCGGCTCGGTCTCGGCCGGTATCTCGGAGGCGCTCGTCGAGACGGCGCTCGGGCTCGTCGTCGCCATCCCGGCCGTGTGGTTCTACAACTACCTGACGGGCCGTATCGAGTACTTCAACGTCGAGATGGACAACTCCTCGTCGGAGCTCGTCGACTACTTCATCAAGAAGACGGCGGACTAGCCTCGCGAACGGGAAAGCGAGAGGGCCGATGATCCCGTGCGGTCACGCACGGACGTCGGCCCTGCGCACCCAGGAGAGCAACTATGTCAATGAACGTCGGCGGCGCGAAGGGCGGGCCGGTTTCGGAGATCAACGTCACGCCCCTCGTCGACATCATGCTGGTGCTGCTCATCATCATGATGCTCATCGCCCCGCTGCTGCAGAAAGGCGTCGACGTGAACCTGCCGACGGCAGACAACGTCACCGACAAGCCCGATACGCAGCAGCAGACCGTCGTGCACGTCACGGCGGACAAGAGCTTCTACGTCAACAACGTGCCGGTGCAGGCCCGCGACCTCGTGGACCGCATCAAGTACACCCTCGAGGAGCGCAAGGAGAAGGTCGTCTACCTCAAGGCGGACGAGGATGCGCCGTACGGCGCCGTCATGACGATGATGGACCAGCTCCGCGAGGCGCAGATCGAGAACGTCGGACTGATCACCGAAACGCGGAAACGGCCCGGGCAGCAGGGCGCCGGAGGAGGCGAGTAATGGCTCACGGCCACCAGCATTCGGCGCCGACAAGGTCATCTCGGCCGACATGCCGAAGCCGACGGCGGACATGAACGTCACGCCGATGATCGACGTGCTGCTCGTGCTGCTCGTCATCTTCATGGCGGCGCTGCCGATGACGCAGAAGGGCACGGACATCAACCTGCCGCTCGAGTCGGGCACCAAGGAGGCGGCCGCGCCGGGCGACCAGATCGTGCTCGAGTACACGGCCGATCGGCAGATCGCCATCAACAAGCAGCCTGTCGCCATCGCCGAGCTCGAGTCGCGCCTCCGCGTCATCTTCGAGACCCGCAAGGAAAAGACGATGTTCATCGTCGGCGCGCCAACGCTGCGCTACGGCGAGATCGTCCGCGTGATCGACGCCGCCAAGGGCGCGGGGCTGCAAAAGGTCGGGATCGTCACCGAGGGCATGCGCAAGCAGGCCGGCGTCAGCGCTGGCGCCGGCGACTAGCCGACGATCGCGTCGTCGCTTCTTCCGGGCTGGTGCGCATCACGCGCGCCAGCCCTTTTCTGCGTACGCACTCCCGTGCGGTGCCAGAACCAGGCCCCGACGCTGAAGCGTCGGGGCTGCCGGGTGTGGTGGATAGCCGACCCGCGTCAGATCTTGTCAGATGTTGTCCGTGGCTCAGATTGTCCGTGGCCCAGATCGTGTCTGTGGCAATGTCCGCGGCTAGAACTGGAACCGCACGCCGAACTGCAGCTGTCGAGGAGCGCCCGGGTTGTTGGTCCGAATCAGCTGTCCGTTGGTCGCGGATGCCGGGTTCTGATCGACGAGCGACAGGAAGTTCGGGTTGGTCGGCGCACCGAATCCGCAGTCGTCGGGAGAAGTGCCGGCGCAGTAGTTCTGCACCCCCGACCCGGCGAGCTCGAGGTTGTCCCAGTTGAAGACGTTGAAGACGTCGGCGCTGAAGATCAGCTGCTTGTTGCCCTGGAGCGCGAGGCGCCACTGCACGCGGAAGTTGACGTCCTTGAACGGCTCGTTCCGGAAGCTGTTGCGCTGGAAGGGTACGCCGGGCGCGCTGAAGGGCCGATCCGTGACGCCATTTGCGCCTGAGCTGTTGACGCGATCGCCGTTGGCGTCGCGACCCATCGCGGCATCGATCGGCCGGCCGCTCAGGTAGCGGAAGCCACTCGACACGTCGAAGCGGTAGGGGAGATTGAACATCACGTAGCCGTTGAACTGGTGACGGCGGTCGAGGCGCGCTGGACCCCATTCCGACCTCAGGTCAAACGAGTTTTCATACTGCGGGCCGCCTGAATCGCGCTCGTTGTCGTCATCGGACATCGACTTGGACAGCACGTAGTTGACGCTCGCAAGACCCCAGGCCTTGCGCAGCCGTGTGCGTGAGCGCCAGGGCGCGGTATTCGGAGCTGGCCGTGGACTCGCGAAGTTGTACCGAGCCCAGCGCGGCCAGAGGGCGTGCAGCGGGGTAGAACGGCCGCTGCGCCGGGTCGGTCGGCCGCGGCGCGGGAGGAGAGAGGTTCATTTCGCGGTTCCGCTGCAGGTAGTCGGTGTCCACGTAGGTGAACTCGGCGCCCGCCGTCAGGCCGGTCCACAGCTCGCGCTCTGCACCGAAGCCGAATTGTGTCGCACGCGGATTGCGGAACTCCGTATCCGTCGCGAGCGTCTGCGCTCCGGCAAACGGGTTGGGCGACAAGCCCAGCGCGGACGCGATCTGCGACAGCTGCTCCGTTGACAGAACGGGCAGCTGGTCGAGGGCATAATCGATTCAGATCGATGCCGACCAGCAGGAACTGTTCGTAGAGCGTCTGCGGACCGGTCGGCGAGACAAACGGCAACTGCACCGAGACGTCACCGGGCGGCAGCCGGTAATTGTTCATCGGTGACGTCCAGATGAGTGACGGCGTGCGCGCGTAGTAGAGCCCGGTGTAGCCGCGCACGACCGTCCTGCCGTCGCCGGTGACGTCCCACGCCACGCCGGCGCGGGGTCCCCATTGGTTCAGCTGATCCGGAATCTGTGTCGGATCGACCGTCCGGCCGATGGGGAACGTGAAGCCGTCGAGGGCGTTCAGCAGGTAGTCGTTGTTGGCCTCTGGCGTCGGATTGAAGGCGCCCTCCCAGCGAATGCCGTAGTTCAGCGTGACGTTCGATCTGAGCTTCCAGCTGTCCTGCGCGAAGAAGGCGAGCTCGTCGGTCCCGAAGTCGAGCGCGAGGTTGCCAATCTGTTTCAGGTAGCTGGCCGTCGTCCCGCCGCCTGTGCCCGGCACCTGGAACCGGTTCGGCGTCGGACCGCCCACACTCATCACCTCGAGCGCCGAGGAGGCGCTGCCGTTGACGGTGTAGCGGCCGAACTGGTTGAAGCCGAACGTCTGCTCGACGAAGACGTGGTTGTACTCCGTTCCGACCTTGAACGTGTGCTCGCCCGCGAGCGCCGTGAGGTTCACCGCCGTCTGCACCCGCCAGTCGGACTGTGTGGTCGGGAGGAAGTTGACCGTCCCGTAGTTGCCGACAGCGTTCTGTACGGTCGCCGATAGCTCATTGGCCTCACGCGGACGCTCTTCGCGTGAGTACTGCCCGCGCGCCTCGAGCAGCAGATTCGGCCGAAGCGCGCCCGTGAACTGGCCGACCACCGTGTCCGTCTTGTCCTTCTCCGTCCCGTTGTTCGAGAGCGCGCTGATCGTCGTCGCCTCGAGCGCGCCCCCGACCGCGTTGGAGTTGAGCGCGACGTTGCGGCTGTGGCTGTACCGCACGTTGATGCGGCTGCCCCCGGTCACCTGGTAGTCCACGCGCCCGAGCAGCGCCTTGGCGTCGTTGGTGGCATCGAAGTCGGTTTCGAGCGACCGGTAGTAGTCGTAGGCCTCGCGGTTGTTGTCGACGGCCGCGATGCCGGTGAGGTTGAAGGCGACCGCGCGGGTGTTGGTGAACTCCTGCTGCTCGTAGGCCCCGAAGAAGAACAGCGCGATCGTGCGCAATCGGGCCTCCGAAGGAGGTGCCGAACTGGTGCTGCGTCGGGCGCGGCCACCTGGCCGAACGCGTTCTCGTCCGCCCAGTCGCGGTTGCGATTCAGATAGAACCCCGATCCGTGGAGGGCGTTGGTGCCCGACTTGGTGATGACGTTCACCAGTCCGCCCGTGGACCTGCCGAACTCCGCCGAGTAGCCGGCGGCCACGACCTGGAACTCCTGGACCGATTCCTGCGGGACCGTGAAGGCGTTGTTCGAGCGCTCGCCGCCGCGGATGCCGCCGAAGAACGGCTGGTTGTAGTCGGCGCCGTCGATGCTGACGTTCGCGTTGATCCCGCGCTGTCCGGCAAAGGACAGCTGGCCGCGCTGCGGATCCACCTGCACGGTGGGCGTCAGCGTCACGAAGTCCTGAAACCGGCGGCCGTTGATCGGCAGGTTCGCGATCGCCTGCTGATCGACCGTCGTCGTCCGGATCGTGGCGCCGGTCTCGATGATCTGCGCGCCGCCTGCGACTGTCACCTTCTCGGTCACCCCCCCGAGTTGCAGCGCGTAGTTGATCGTCACCGTCGCGCCGACCGTCAGCGTCAGCGTGCGCGTGGCCGGCGCGAAGCTCGTGAGCTCGGCCGTCACCTCGTAGCTGCCAGGCGGCAGCAGCGGAATCGTGAACAGGCCCTCTTCGTTGGTGGCGACCGTGCGTGCGTAGCCCGTCGCCTCGCTGCGCGCGGTGACCGTCGCGCCCGGGAGGACGCCACCCTGCGCGTCGTTCACGCGGCCGTTGATCTCCGCCGTCGTGGCCTGCGACTGCGCGAACGCATCGGCGTCGGCCAGCAGACCCACGAAGAGGCATAGCCAGAGAGCGGAATACCTGCGCACAGAATCCTCCTTGCGCTGACCGAGTCGAAGGCGCGCGCGCGCCAGGCGGGCAGACCGAGTGACCGTATCAAGGGCCTGTGACATCACGGCGACTGCGCATCACCGCACGACGCTGCCCTGATCGGGACTTAGTATCCCGCAGGTTTCACCGACTGAAAAGGTCGAGATTGAGCGGATGCTGCAATCCATGAATCGGTATGAGAATTCGACAATTCGGATCGAGGAAGGGACGACCGTTTTCAGCGGAGGGAGTGGGGTACAAACGCCAAGGGCCGGAACCACGTGCCGCGGTCCCGGCCCCTGGCGCGCGAAGCGATGGTGCGCTATTCGGCGACGCCCTTCTGCTGGCGGTCGCGGACCTCGATCGCCCGCTTCAGGATCTTGTCGGCTTCGGCGATCAGCTCTTTCGAGCGCGCCGGCTCGACCAGCGCCTGCTGGCGGAGGAGAAGGTTCTTGTAGGTCAGCGCCTCGAAGTAGTCAGGGCGGATCTCGATGGCGCGATCGACGGCGACCATACCCTGCTTGATGTATTCCAGCTTCTGCGGTTTCGTGACCGTGTAGTCCTTGCGGATCTTCTCTTCGTAGCGCAGGGCGAGGTTGGTGAAATGCTGCGGGTTGTTCGGCTCGAGCTCGGTCACCTTGTGGAAGGCAGTGATCGCCTTGTCGAACTCGCCGCGCCGGTTGTAGTACTCGCTCAGCTGCAGGATGACGTCCACTGAACTCGGCGCGGCCGCCTCGGCGAGCTTCATCTGCTCCTCGGCCTTGTCGAACTGGCCGGCGTCCTCGTAGATCTTGGCGAGGCCCAGGTAGTTGCTCGTGTCCTTGGGGTCCATGTCGATCAGCCGCTTGACGACCGGTTCGGCCTTCTCGGGCTCGTTCTTCTTGTCGCTGGCGTAGACCGCGGCGAGGTACTGCAGCGAGCGCTTGCGCAGCTCGACCTCCTGGGGATCGGTGGAGTTGGCCAGCTTTTCGACCGACCGCTCGTAGTTCTTGACGGCCTCATCGAGATACGAGTCGTTGACGGACTCACCCTTGCGGGCCACCTTGTACAGGTTGTCGTAGCTGTTGCCCAGATAGAAGTAGGCCTGGCTGAGCTCGGGGTCGGCCTTGATCGCCTCCTCGTACTCCGCGGCAGCCTTCCGATAGTCCTGCTGCTGGTAGAGCCCGTGCGCGTCCTTCAGGTGCTTCTTCGCCTTCAGCCCGGCGAACTGTCCGCACGCCGTGACGCTCACGCCGACGAGCACTACCGCAGCGCACGCGGCCTGCAATCATTCCCCTCGCCATAGCTCGATGTCCTCTCCGCGCGCAAGAGGCTCACGCGCTCGGTGTCCAGACGGTTCTCGTGGAGGCCGAAACCCGGCCAGTATAGTGACCGGCCCCAGGCAGGTCAAGCACGCAAAAACCGAGATAATATCGGTACTTGCGGGCTTCACCCCCGCCGACAGGCTACCGGCTGCGGGCTCCACGGAACAGTTCCTGACCGGCTCGACGCGGCCGGGCCCGTCGCCGGCAACCGGTCCAGGTACCTTTGACACCACCCCGATGATTCGGTTCGAGGATCTCGTCGACAAGGTCCGGACGAGTACGCCGGACGCGGACGTCGAACTGCTGCGCCGGGCCTACGTGTTCTCGGCGCTCGAGCACAAGGGACAGGTGCGCCATTCCGGGGAGCCGTACCTCGTTCATCCGCTCGAGGTCGCCAACATCCTCGCCGACATGCGGCTCGACGTCGTCGCCATTGCGTCCGGGCTGCTGCACGACGTGGTCGAAGACACGCTCACGACCATCGAGCGCATCGAGGAGCTGTTCGGGGCGGACGTGGCGCACGTCGTCGAGGGCGTCACCAAGCTCAGTGCCATCTCCTTCTCGTCGAGCGAGGAGCGTCAGGCGGAGAACTTCCGCAAGATGCTGCTGGCGATGGTGGACGACATCCGCGTCATGATGGTGAAGCTCGCGGATCGGCTCCACAACATGCGGACGCTCGATCATCTGTCCGAGGAGCGACGCACCCGGATTGCCCAGGAGACGCTCGACATCTACGCGCCGATCGCCAACCGGCTGGGCATGAGCAAGGTCAAGAACGAGCTGGAGGAACTGGCGTTCAAGGCCACCGACCCGCGCGCGTACGCGTCGCTCAAGCTCAAGGTCGAGAGCCGCCGGCGCGTGACCGAGGGGGCGATCGAGGAGCTGAAGCGGACCATCCGGCTCAAGCTCGACGAAGCGCAGATTCCGGTGCGCGAGATCGAGGGACGCATCAAGCGTCTGTACAGCATCTTCCTCAAGCTCAAGCGCCAGAAGATCGAGCTCGAGCAGGTCTACGACCTGGTGGCGATCCGCATCGTCACCGATTCGGCCAAGGACTGCTACGGCGCGCTCGGCATCATCCATCAGACCTGGCAGCCGATCCCGGGCCGGATCAAGGATTTCATCGCGATGCCGCGGCCGAACGGCTACCAGTCGCTCCACACCTCGGTCGTGAGCGATCGCGGGCTGCCCTTCGAGGTCCAGATCCGGACACGCGACATGCACCGGATCGCGGAGGAAGGCATCGCCGCGCACTGGAAGTACAAGGAAGGGCGTGTCGGCGCGCAGCCCGACGAGCAGTACTTCCGCTGGCTGCGGCAGTTGATCGAGTGGCAGCAGGAGATCCGGGATCCGCACGAGTTCATCCAGAACCTCAAGATCGATCTCTATCCGGAGGAGGTCTACTGCTTCACGCCGCGCGGCGAGGTGAAGGCGCTGCCGCGCGGAGCGACGCCGGTCGATTTCGCCTACGCGATTCACACCGACATCGGCCACCAGTGCGTGGGTGCGCGGGTGAACGGCAACATGGTGCCGCTCCGCAACCGTCTCAAGAACGGTGACATCGTCGAGATCATCACCGCGGTCGGGCACAAGCCGAGCCGCGACTGGCTCGGCTTCGTGCAGACGTCACGGGCCAAGCAGAAGATCCGGCACTACGTTCAAGGCGAGGAGAAGGCGCGCAGCATCGAGCTCGGTCGGAAGATCTTCGAGAAGGAGGCGAGACGCTTCGACGTCGGCGCCAAGCAGTTGAGCGACGACGCGCTGACCAAGGTCGGGCAGGAGCACGGCTATCCGAAGCTCGACGATCTCTACGCGGCGATGGGCTACGGGAAGGTGGCGGCGAAGTTCGTCCTGGGCAAGATCGTCGGACAGGACGCGCTGAAGGAGAAGCCGCCGGAGACCGGCCTGGCGTCGATGGTCAGGCGCGTCCTGCGGCCGGGCGCGGACCGCATCAAGGTCAAGGGGATCGACGACCTGCTGGTCGTGCGCGCGCGCTGTTGCAATCCGATTCGCGGCGAGAAGATCGTCGGCTACATCAGCCGCGGCAAGGGCGTGTCGGTGCACTCCGCCGCCTGCGCCAACGTCATGAACCTGATGTACGACCCCGATCGCCGCATCGACGTCGAGTGGGACACCGCCGAGCACGGCGCCGGACCGTTCACCGTCCGACTCGCCGTCCAGGTCGAGGACAAGAAGGGAATGCTCGCCGCCGTCAGCACCAAGGTCTCGGGGATGAACACGAACATCCGCTCGATGGAGGCGACGACCGACGATCAGCGCGGGCGCATCGACATGACCGTCGAGATCAGCGACATGAAGCACCTGGAGAAGGTGATGAAGTCGATTCGGGGTGTGTCAGGGGTCATCGACGTGGAGCGGGTGTACCGGTAACTGTCATACGCGACGACGGACGGAGCGGCGGACCTGAAGGTCCGCCCTACCGACAGAGCGCGATCGCGTCGATCTCGATCCGCACGTCCCGCGGCAGGCGGGAGACCTGGACGGTGGACCGCGCCGGCGGAGGCGCCGGGAAGAACTCGGCGTAGACGGCGTTCATCGCCGAGAACTCGTCCATGTCCACCAGGAACACCGTCGTCTTGACGACGGCGGCGTAGCCGGCGCCGGCTGCGGCGAGAATGCCGCCGATGTTCTCGAGCACACGCCGCGTCTGCGCGGCAATGTCGCCGACCACCAGTGTCCCCGTGGCGGGGTCGAGCGGAATCTGACCCGAGATGAAGAGCAGGCCGTCCGTCCGGATGGCCTGCGTATACGGCCCGATCGCCTGCGGAGCGCTGGTGGTGGCGATCGCGGTGCGGCTCACGTCAGGCGGCCTTGACGACCTTGTTGGACTTCAGGCACCGGGTGCAGACGCGAATCCGCTTGCGCGCCCCTCCGACGAGGGCACGGACGGACTGGAGGTTCGGATTGAACCGGCGCGGCGTCACGTTGTGCGCGTGGCTGATGTTCCGGCCGAAGGCCGGTTGCTTACCGCAGATAGCGCAAGTCTGAGCCATGGGATTGTCCGGTCGAGGTCACACCCTGAGCCGCCCAGAGTGTTGCGTGCAAACGAGAGAGTTTACCACAGGGCCGCTCAGGGCAGGATGATCCGCCGCTCGGTTGGCGTCTGGCTGCCTGCCGCACCAATCTCGCCTGGACCGGGGGGACGTCCGGGAGCGTCGGCTGCCTGACGGAGTCGATCCAGGGCATCGAGAAACGCCGTTTCGGATCCGTCGAATTCGCGCGCGGCTGTCTTCGAGCCCGTTTCGAGACGACGGAAGACCGCGGCCGACTCCCGGCCCGGGCGCGGCTGGCGCGACTCGAACTGGGCCAGAACCTCGCGAAAGATCCGGGAGAGCCGCTGCGCGGGCGCCGACGCCGCCTGGTGCTCGGTACAGGATGCCGTTCGCCGCGGTCTCGAGCGTGGCGGCTTGCGCGCGGGCGGCGTCGGTGACGTCCGAGTCCACCGGCCCTGGGGCCATCGACGCCCGTTGACGGCCCATCTCCGCGGTCAGCAACGAGAATCAGCTCCAGCTGCGGGGGCGACAGTCCGTCCACCAGTCGCATCAGCCACGTCAGGTCGCGCTCGCGTTGACGCTGGACGATGGCTGGAGGGTGGGCGCGTGCCGCCCTCAGGGTACTGGCAGGTTTCCGGGCAGGGAATCTCGCGGAGACGCTTGGTGGCGCAGCAGGTTGGACAGATGTCGGAGCCCTTGGCCGGGCACGCGCGCCTGGCCGCTCGCTTGCCGCACAACGGGCAGATCATCGCGGCCAGCTTTGCACAAGCCGGGGTCGTGCGCCAGCGTCCCGGCTCCCCCGCCCGGCCGGCGGCCGGCGGCCGGCCCTGAGGGACTCCAGATTTCGCGTCCTCCGTCGATACATGGAGTGCGCGGTTTCGTCCGGGGCGCTGGCAAAGGGCCGCTCCGATGGAGACCCGGCTCCAGACACGCACCCGGCGAACCCGCGGATGCCGTGTTTTGTGGCGTCAGGCATCGGCACATCGCTTGCTCTGTACCTCGGTGAAGCTGGCGACGGCCGGGCCGCGGCGAGCACGAACGCGGCCTTCCCGAAGGAGACCGCTATGGGGAACGCATCGCGCGAAGGTGCATTGGTCCATGGACAGGACGGGTCAGGACCCGGAGGAAGGGGCCCGGTCCGGCTCTGTCGCGGTGAGGGCGTGACGGAGTACTTCCGGGAGCTCGTCGAGGACGCCGTCGGACACCAGCGTCTGCACGTGGACGAAATGACGTCCTACTACGTCGTGCAGGTCCTCGTCGCGTTCGCCCGAACCGATCATGCCGCCGGTGAGGCGGTGCTCTCGGACGCGCCGCTCGCCGTCAAGCTCGGTGAAGCCCTCGAAGCCGGCGGCTCCCGCCAGCGTCAGTTGCTGCGCAATGTCGGTGACGCGTCACTGTTCCTGTCCGGCTTCTTCCCCGATCGGCTTCGCCGATCGCTCGTGAGCGTGGACTACTACGCGGCATTGGGCGGCTACGCTTACGGCTCGCTCAGCCGCCGCAACGACGACCGGCTGGCGCCGGTATTCCGCGAACTGGCTGAGCATTTCGTGGAGATGGTGGATGTGCTCGAAGAGGTAAGCGAGCGCTCGACCCTGACATCGCCCAACGATCTGCTCCGCCTCTATGAAAAGTGGCTCAAGACGGGCAGCCGCCGCGCGGCCCAACGCCTGGCCAGCGAGGGCGTCGTGCCGACGGCCGCCGCGAGCCTTCGGGTCCAATGAGGGCGCGCGGGCTTTCGTTCGGCGATTCTTGTTTCAGCGTTTGTAAGGATGTCGGACGAGGACACACTGTGTCGGTGAGGTGACACCCGATGGGCCGAACCGAATCAGTGTCGCTGGCGTCTAAGCCAGTGTTGCCAACGCGCAGGGTCCTGAATCGGGTGGATGGTGTAAACGACTATTTGACATGGCTTTAGGGACTGCCAGACGGCGTGGTGTGGGGGGGTGAACGGTCGAGCTCGTGAGACGACTTCGACCCCCTCCTCCTCTCCCCCCGTTACAGTTCGCGACACCTCGACCGCCAGGCTCCGCACATTCTGTTGCGGGGTTGCACGGTCCACGTTTTGCAGTTGTCGCTGCGCAGTCCGGGGCCTCGAGAGCGCCGGGCTGCGACAGGAAAGGAGCGACGGGAACATGGCCAAGCGAAAGATTGCCGCTGCGGTCGAGGCGACCGGGCGTGACACAGAACGATATGCCGAGCTGCGGAAGATGCTCGAGGACCGTCGCCGCGAGATTCAGAGCGAAGTCCAGTCCCGAATCAAGGACGTTCGTGCCGAAGGCGCGGGCGGTCTGGCGACCGGGGTCCTCGATGCGGTCGAAACCTCGGAAGCCGACATCCAGGAAGACATCGAGTTCGCGCTCATTCAGATGAAGGCGGAAACGCTGCAGCGCATCAATGAGGCGCTCGAGCGGCTCGAGGAGGGCACCTACGGGCACTGTTACGAGTGCGGTGACGAGATCAGCCCGCAGCGGCTGCGCGCGCTGCCGTTCGCGGTCCGCTGCAAGGACTGCGAAGAAGCCCGTGAGATTGCGGCACAGCGTGAGCGCACGCTCTCCCGCCGTGGTTCGACCTTCGTCCTCGACCTCTCGAACTGACGGTTCCTCCTGCTATGATGCAGGCTCCGCTCCGGCGGAGCCTGCCGTTCCCGCCGGAGACGGCCCCTGTCACGCACGATCGGACCGGCGCGTTCGCGCCCGGATGCCGGCGGGCGGTCAACACCCGGTGAGAACGGCACACTCGACGGCTGCGGACTGTAGCGGTCCCGTGCGGCGTCTGGACAGCCGTGGAGCATCGGGTGTGGTTCAATCGTCTGCGCGAATGGTGGCAACAGGCGTGGACCTTTCTGACGGGCGGCGTTCCCGGCGCCTCGCCGGAGGACACATCCGCCCCGGGGAGCACCGAGATGAGCGCCGAGCCTGAGCGTCTCGAAGCCGAAGAGGTATCGAGTAGCGAACGGCCGGTAATTCCGGACGAGCTTCCCGTCCTCCCGCTCCGGGACACGGTCCTGTTTCCCAACTCCTTCATGCCGCTCGCGGTAGCGCGCGAAGCGTCGGTGCGCCTCATCGACGAGTCGATGACGGGCAGCCGGCTGATTGCGGTCTTCACGCAGCGCGACGCGTCGATCGAAGAGCCGACCGAGGACGACCTGCACCGCATCGGCACGGCCACGCACATCCACAAGATGTTCAAGCTGCCGGACGGCAGCCTGCGGCTGATCGTGCAGGGGCTCACCCGGGTGCGTCTCAAGCGCCTCACCACCATGCGCCCCTACCTCACGGCCGCCGTCGAAGAGGCCGAGGAGATCAACCTCGAGGCCGATCGCCTCGAGGTGGACGCGCTGCAGCGCAACATCAAGACGAACTTCCAGCAGGTGGTCTCGCTGTCACCGCTGCTCTCCGACGACCTCCAGACGCTGGCGATGAACATCGCCGAGCCGGGCAAGCTCGCCGACTTCATCGTCTCGAGCCTGCCGACGATCGGCACGACCGCCAAGCAGGAAGCGCTGGACGCGCTCGACGTCCGCGCCCGGATGGATCTCCTGAATCGGATCCTCATCAAGGAGCTCGAGGTCCTCGAGCTCGGCTCGAAGATCCAGTCGCAGGTGCAGTCGGAGGTCGGCCGCAACCAGCGTGAGTACTTCCTCCGCGAGCAGCTGAAGGCCATCCAGAAGGAGCTCGGCGAAGACGACGATCAGACCAAGGAGATCGAGGAGCTCCGCGACAAGATTCAGGCGTCGGGCATGTCCGAGGCCGTCCTCAAGGAGGCCAATCGCGAGCTGGATCGGCTGTCCAAGATGCCGGTCGCCGCCGCCGAGTACACCGTCTCGCGGACGTATCTCGACTGGCTCGTGTCACTGCCGTGGACGAAGAAGACCGACGAGGTCATCGATCTCAAGCACACCAAGGGAGTGCTCGACGCCGATCACTCGGACCTCGAGAAGGCCAAGGATCGCATTCTCGAGTACCTGGCGGTCCGCAAGCTCAACCCCGAAGTGAAGGGCCCGATTCTCTGCTTCGTCGGCCCTCCAGGTGTCGGGAAGACCTCGCTCGCGCGCTCGATTGCGACCGCGCTCGGCCGCAAGTTCGTCCGCATCTCGCTCGGCGGCATGCGCGACGAGGCCGAAATCCGCGGCCACCGCCGGACCTACATCGGCGCGCTGCCGGGACAGATCATCCAGGGCCTGCGCCGAGCCGAGTCACGCAACCCGGTCTTCGTGCTCGACGAGATCGACAAGCTCGGCGCCGACTTCCGGGGCGACCCGGCATCGGCGCTCCTCGAGGTCCTGGATCCGGAACAGAACACCGGGTTCCGGGATCACTATCTCGACGTGCCCTTCGACCTCTCGGACGTGTTCTTCATCACGACCGCGAACATTCTCGATCCGGTACCGCCGGCGCTTCGCGATCGCATGGAAGTGCTCGAGCTCGCCGGCTACACCGAGGAGGAGAAGCTCAAGATCGCCCGCGAGCACCTCATCGACAAGCAGGTCAAGAACCACGGTTTGACGAGCGAACAGCTCACCTTCGACGAGGCGGCCATCCGCACGGTGATCCGCAGCTACACGCGCGAGGCCGGTGTCCGCAATCTCGAGCGCGAGATCGGGGCGCTGTGCCGCAAGATCGCCCGCCGCCGCGCCGAAGGCGACGAAGCGACGGCGACGATTGCCACCGAGACGGTGGCGCAGCTGCTCGGCGCCCCGCGGTTTCTCGACGAGGAGATCGAGGCGCGCACTGCGACGCCGGGCGTGGCCATCGGCCTGGCCTGGACACCCGCGGGCGGAGACGTGCTCTTCGTCGAGGCGACCAGGATGCAGGGCGCCGCGACGCTCACGCTGACCGGGCACCTGGGCGACGTCATGAAGGAATCGGCGCGCGCGGCACTGTCCTGGCTGCGGCGCAACGCCGGTCAGTACGGCATCGACCCCGAGTTCTTCAAGGGAGCGGAGATTCACCTCCACGTGCCGTCCGGCGCCATCCCGAAAGACGGGCCCTCTGCCGGCGTGACGATGGCGACGGCCCTGGTGTCGGAATTGACCGGTCGCCCGGTGCGCGGAGACGTGGCGATGACCGGCGAGATCACGCTCTCCGGCAAGGTCCTGCCGGTCGGCGGCATCAAGGAGAAGGTGCTCGCGGCACGCCGCGTCGGCATCCGGGACGTGATCCTGCCGCGCCAGAACGAGAAGAGCGTCCTCGAGGACATCGGAGAGGATCTTCGCCGCGACCTGCGGATCCACCTGGTCTCCGCGATCGAGGAAGTCATCGCCCTCGCGCTCACCCCGGCCTCGATGCCGACGCCGGATCTCTCCGAAGCCGAGTCGCTCGAGTTGCCGGTCTCCTGATCCCTGAAGCCTGATCCCTGCGGCCTGATCCCTGCATCCCGTAGTGTCCGGCTTCAGCCGGACCTGCATGACGCTCGAAGACGGCACTACGACCGTCAACACGGTGAGTCCGTGGTCTAGACGAGCGCGAGCGACACGACGGTCTTCATGTCTGCAATCTCGCCGGTCTTCACCATGGCTCGCGCCTCGTCGAGCGTGAAGGTTTGCGGCACGACGTGCTCGTCCTCGTCCTGATGCGCTGATTGCGCCGGCCGTTCGAGATCGGTGCAGCGGTAGAACAGCATCTTCTCCGTGCAGAACCCCGGTGTCGGCCAGAGAGTGGTCATGAGCTCGGTCCGGCGCGGCACCAGCCCGACTTCCTCGTGACATTCCCGCCGCGCTCCGGCCTCCGGATCCTCCCCCGGCGACAGGCTCCCGGCCGGCACTTCCCACAGTTCCCGGCCGACGCAGTGCCGGTACTGCCTGACCAGCACGATCTCGCCGGGCTTCGGCACGACGACGAGCACCACCGACCCGGGATGATGGACGATCTCCATGTTCACCTCGGCGCCGTGCGGAAGGCGGACGCGGTCGATCGTGACGCGGAAGATGCGGCCTTCGTGGATGGTGCGCGTGGAAAGGACAGTAGCGGCGGGCATGGTGTCCGAAGCCTCTCAGTCTTCAATAGCGCAGCGTTTCCACATCGTGCCGCAACTGTTCGAGGACACGGGTCAGATCCTCGGGCAGCCCGGACACGAACTCCAGGCGTCGGCCGTCGCTCGGGTGGGTGAAGGCGAGTTTCGCCGCGTGCAGGAACGGGCGGTCCAGCTTCTGCACGGCCCGCAGCTGCGGCGGCACGCGCCGGTGAACGCCCCCATACAGCGCATCGCCGACGATGGGGTGGCCGATCGTGCTGAGATGGACGCGGATCTGGTGGGTCCGCCCGGTGGCGATCGCGACGCCCACCAGGCAGACGCCCGGGAAGGGATCGGCCCAGGCGATCCGGGAGACCGCGTCGCGCGCCCTTCGCGCGCGGGTGGACATCTTCTGCCGGTTCTGCGGGTCGCGGCCGATTGGCTCCTCGATGCGGCGGCCCGGCGAGATCACCCCCCAGATGAGGGCCGTGTACTCCTTCTCGACTTCGCGCTCGTGGAACTGGCGGGACAGCTCGACGTGGGCCGCGTCGTGCTTCGCCACGACCATCAGGCCCGACGTTCCCTTGTCCAGTCGATGGACGATGCCGGGACGCAGCTCACCCCCGACGCCGCTGAGATCGTCCACGTGATGCAGGAGCGCGTTCACCAGCGTGCCCCCGGCGTGTCCCGCTGCCGGATGGACGACCATCCCCGCGGCCTTGTCCACGACCACGAGATCGGCGTCCTCGTAGACGATCGCGAGCGGCAATGCCTGCGGCGCGGCCGCGGACGGTGCGGCCGGCGGCACGTCCACGGTCACCTGCTGGCCCGCCACGACTGGCTGGCTGGCTCGCACGTCCGCCGATCCATCGACCGCCACCCGGCCATCCTTGATCAGGCGCTGGACCTGCGAGCGCGACTGCTGCGGGAGAAGCGACGCGAGCGCCTGGTCGAGCCGCTCGCCGGCATGCTCGTCGGGGATGACGAGGGTGGTCACGCGGCCCTGCGTGCGGCCTGCGGCTCCGGAGCGTGGACGCGCGACAAACGCCAGAGCATGGCGAGGCTCAGCGGCACCAGCACGACCGAGATGAACTGCGAGGTGGAAAGCCCTCCGAGCGCCGTTCCACGTGGATCCCCGCGATACATCTCGATCACGAACCGCGAGATCGCGTAGACCAGCATGTAGCTCCAGAACGTCCGCCCGGGAAACGCCCGTCCCTTCCGCTCCAGGAGCAGCAGGCCGAGGAGAATGATCAGCTCCGCGCCCGACTCGTAGAGCTGTGTCGGGTGAAGCGGCGTGTTCAGCGGCGTGCCGACGTTGGCGGCAGCGAACGGATCGGTGAAGGTCACCGCCCACGGCACGCCGGTCCGCTGGCCGTAGCAGCAGCCGGCGAGGTAGCAGCCCAGCCGGCCGACGACGTGGCCGAGCGCAATGCCCGGCGCGAACACGTCACACGTGGTCCACATCGGCAGCTTGTGGCGCCGCAGATACCAGAGCGCGACGATGACCGCGAGGATCAGGCCGCCGTAGAACACGCCACCCGATTGCGCGAGCGACAGCAGTTCCCGGGGATTGCGGGAGTAGTGATCCCACTCGATGATCAGCAGCAGCGCCTTGGCACCAACGAGGGCGCTGACGATGATCCAGATGCCGAGGTCCATGACCCTGGTCGGATCGAGCCCGCGGCGGCGGGCGCGCACCAGCGCGAGCTGCAGCCCGCCGAGATACGCCGCGGCCAGCAGGAGCCCGTAGCTGTAGAGCGTGAAAGGACCCAGTTCAAGCAGTCGA
Organism: Vicinamibacterales bacterium; assembly: GCA_963834365.1. GTDB lineage: Bacteria > Acidobacteriota > Vicinamibacteria > Vicinamibacterales > Vicinamibacteraceae > CAWJAP01. Next base: position 315,148 of record CAWIBS010000032.1, read on the forward strand.
GGGTACATGCGAGCCCGTCCGGAACATGTCGAGAATCAGCAGGAGCGCGCCAATCGTGATCGCGGAATCGGCGACGTTGAACGCCCAGAAGTGCCAGCCCCGGAAGTGAACGTCGACGAAGTCCACGACCGCCCCGGTCGTCGTGCGGTCGATCAGGTTGCCGACGGCGCCGGCCAGGATGAGGGTGAGCGACAGCCGCGCCAGCCGCGTCTCCGAGCCGAGCGTCACTGCGTAGAACGCAATGGCTGCCAGCGCTGCGAACGCGAGCACGGCGACGACAACGGTCTTGAACGGGAAGTCCACGGCATTCAGAAACCCGAAGGCCGCCCCGGTGTTCAGCACGTGCGTGAGGTTCAGGAGGCCCGGGATGACGACGACACTCTCGTGCGGCGCAATCGACGCGCGCACGGCGGACTTCGTCAGTTGATCCGCCCCGATCAGGCCGATCGCCAGCCAGAGCTCGGCGGCCCGCGGCCGCGATCGAAGCCCGTTCATCGACGCTGGTCCCCGAGGTCCGCCACCGCATCCACGCATCGCCCGCAGATGCCCGCGAACGCCGGCTCGGTCGAGATGTCGGTGACGTAGCGCCAGCAGCGCACGCACTTGGTGCCGTCGGCGCGCTCGACCTTGACCGAGAGGTCGGCATCGGCCTCCCCGCCCTCGCTGACCGTGACCTGCGACACGATGAACAGCATCGGCAGATCCGAGGCGTAGCGCTGGAGGAGCGTGCGGACGCCGTTGGACGCCGTGAGCTCGACGCGCGCCTCGAGCGGCGTGCCGATGATCTTCTGCTGCCGCTGCGACTCGAGCGCGCTGTTGACGCCGTCGCGAATCTCGATCAGCCGCTGCCAGCGCTCGACGAGCGCATCGTCGCGCCATGCCGCCAGGTCGGACGGGAAGTCGGCGAGGTGGACGGAGTCCTCGCGCGTGCCCGGCAGTCCGCTCCACAGCTCGTCGGTCGTGACCGGCAGAATGGGCGCGAGCAGACGCGCCAGCCCCTCGACCATCACGTACATCGCGCTCTGCGCCGATCGTCGGGGCACCGAGCGGGCCCCGTGGGTGTAGAGCCGATCCTTCGACACGTCGACGTAGAACGCGCTGAGATCCACGATCGCGAGCTGGTTCAGGGTGTGGACGATGGCGGGAAAGTCGCAGGCGTCGTAGGCGGCCAGCGCCTTCTGACCCGCATCGGCGTACCGCGCGAGCGCGTACCGGTCTACTTCGAGCAGCCGGCTCGCCGGAAGCAGGTCGGTCTCGGGGTTGAAGTCGTACAGGTTGGCGAGCAGATAGCGCAGCGTGTTGCGCAGCTTGCGGTACGCCTCGACGACGCGCGCCAGGATCTCCTTGCCGAGGCGGACCTCTTCGCGATAGTCCACCATCGCGGCCCACAAGCGGAGGATTTCGGCGCCGTGCTGCTTGATCACGTCCTGTGGCACGACGGTGTTGCCCAGCGACTTGGACATCTTCCGCCCGTCCTCGTCCACGACGAAGCCGTGCGTGATCACCTGCTCGTAGGGCGCGGCGTGCCGCGTGCCCAGCCCGACGAGCAGGGAGCTGTGGAACCAGCCGCGATACTGGTCGCTGCCTTCGAGATAGACGGCGGCCGGCCAGCTCAGCGCCGCGTCCTGCCCGAGCACCGCCTCGTGGCTCGCGCCCGAGTCGAACCAGACGTCGAGGATGTTGGCCTCGCGCTCGAAGCTGGTGGACTGGCACGTTCGACACGACGTACCAGACGGTACGAACTCGTCGATCGGCCGCTCGTACCAGGCGTCGGCCCCGTGCTCGTCGAAGATGGCGGCCGCCCGGTCGATGAGCGCCGTCGTCAACAGGACCGAGCCGCAGGCGCGACAGGCCAGCGCGGGAATCGGCACGCCCCAGGATCGCTGGCGCGAGATGCACCAGTCGGGCCGGTTCGCGAGCATGTTGTAGATGCGCTCTTCGCCCCAGGCCGGCAGCCAGGTGACGCCGCGGATGGCCTCGAGCGACTGCTCGCGGAGCGTGCGCGTCGGGACGAGCGTGCCGTCCGCCGACGCGGTCCCGACCTGGTCCATGGCGATGAACCACTGCGACGTCGCAAGGAAGATCACCGGATTGTGGCAGCGCCAGCAGTGCGGATAGCTGTGCTGGAAGCTTGCCCGGTGCCAGAGCCGGCCACGCGTCTGCAGCGCCTCTTCGACTTTCGGGTTGGCGTCGAAGACGTTCATTCCCGCAAAAAGCCCGACCTCGTCGGTGTATTGGCCGCCCGGGCCGACGGGGGCGTAAATGTCGAGGCCGTACTTGACGCCGGTCCGATAGTCGTCGGCGCCGTGACCGGGTGCGGTATGCACGGCGCCCGTGCCGGCATCGAGCGTGACGTAGTCCGCGAGCACCCCCACTGACGGGCGGTCATAGAGCGGATGGCGGAAGTTGACGTGCTCGAACGTCGAGCCCTTCACCACCGCGATCGGGTCGCCAAGCCGACGCTTCGTCGCCCGGGACACGGTGTCGGCCAGCTCCCGCGCAACGATGACTGCCCGCCCATCCACTTCGTAGGCCCCATAGTCGAAATCGGGATGGAAGGCGATCGCCAGATTCGACGGGATCGTCCAGGGGGTCGTCGTCCAGACGAGGACGGAAACCGAGCGGTTGGCCAGCACGGGGACGCGTGCCGACAGCTCGCCAACGCTCGAGGCGTCGAGCGCAAACTCGACGTGGATCGACGGCGACGTGTGGTCCTCGGTACTCGACCTCGGCTTCGGCCAGCGCCGTCCGGCAGTGAAGACACCAGTGAACGGGCTTCTTGCCCTTGTAGACGATTCCCCGCTCGACGAACCGGCCCAGGGCCCGGGTGATCGCCGCCTGATAACCGTAGTTCATCGTCAGGTAGGGCTCGGTCCACGAACCGAAGACCCCCAGCCGCTCGAAGTCATGGCGCTGGCTGGCGACGAACTTCGCCGCGTAGGCGCGGCACGCCCGGCGGAAATCAGCCACCGACAGGCGGGCCTTTTTCGAGCCGAGCTCGCGGTCGACTTTGAGCTCGATCGGAAGCCCGTGACAGTCCCAGCCGGGCACATACGGCGCGTCGAACCCGGCCATCGTGCGCGACTTGACGATGAAATCCTTGAGGATCTTGTTGAGCGCGTGCCCGATGTGGATGTCGCCGTTGGCGTAGGGGGGGCCGTCGTGGAGAACGAACCGGCGCGCGCCAGCGCGGCGCGCGCGAATCCGCTCATACAGCCTGTCGCGACTCCAGCGCGCGATGACCTGCGGCTCGGTCGTGGGCAGGTTGGCCCGCATCGGAAATTCCGTGCGGGGCAGGTTCACGGTGTCCTTCCACTCGGGCATATGGAAGGACCATTGTAGCGTCTACGGTCAGCGGCTTCCGCGGCTCGCCGGGCGTGGTCCGGGGGTGACGCGGACCTGAAATGCGCCGCTGTTGTCGCCCATCTCGTCGTCGTTCACCGAGAGATACAGCCGTCCGTCCGCTGGCATCCCCAACGGGCGGCTCTGGTCGCCGATCCCGAACGGCTGCGAGCTGCCGACGCGTCCGATGAGCGCGCCCGCGAGCGCCCCGGGCATGGGCGAACCGGGCGCACGGCGTCCCTGCTTGGAGCCGGCCGGTGTGGCCGTGTCCTGGCCGTCCTGGCTGAGACGCACCTCGCCAGACGCCTCGAAGGTGACCAGTTGCCCTGACAGCACGATGATCCCGGAGTCCACCCACCGCCGGGTCGCGCTCACGCTGACGGCTCCCGCCACGGGAACCGGCGCGGGAACGGTCTCGGCCGTCGCCGTTCCCGACGGCGCCGGGCCCGGATAGTTTCCGAGGTAGACCCTGGCCAGTTGTTCGGTGGCGAAGCGACGTTCCTCGCCGCCTTGTGTCCGGAAGATGAACGTCAACTTCGCGGCAACCCCCTCGGCCGTGCCGCGTCCGCCGTCGATGTCCACGAGCCGGCCCTTGAGCGACGATCCGCTCCGCTCGAGCAGCAAGTGGTCGGCCCCGCGGGCCTCCTTGAGCTCGGTTTCCGGCAGTCCCTGAGCGCCGCCCACGAGATCGATGACCGCTACTTGATCGAAGGGCAGGCGTTGCTGATCGTTCGAGCTGTTGCGGATGAACAGCGTCCCGCCGTCCAGCGCCTCGAGATTGCCCGCGACTCGCTCGCCCGACCTCATCATGATCGTTGCCTGGACGTCAGCGTTTGCATCGACCGACAATCCCGCGGCGAGTGCGGTCATCATCCACAGAATTCGTACGGTTTTCATGCATATCCTCCAGAAAGCTCACCTGGAGGCTCTGAGTAGCAAGGGACGAGCCAAGAACGGTAGTCACCAGCTACCAGCTACCAGCTACCAATACCAATACCAAGCTACTGGCTTACCAACTGCTATCCAGCTGTCCTCCCTAGAGGACCCTATACTACCCAGCCGTGGCCGCTCCCCAGTCGCATCCGCTCGTCATCGGGGTCGCCGGCGGCTCAGGCTCGGGGAAGACCACTGTCGTCCGGAAAATCGTTGAGAGTCTCGGCCCGGATCGGGTGACGGTCCTCGAGCACGATCGCTACTACAGGGATCGTCCCGATCTCAGGCTCGAGGACCGTGCGGCGCTCAACTACGATCATCCTGACGAGCTCGAGACCGACTTGATGGTGCGCCACCTCGCGGAGCTCCGTGAGGGCCGGGCGGTCGACGTGCCGTTGTACGACTTCACGCGGTACGCGCGGCGGACGACCACCGAGACGCTGCTGCCGCGACGCGCGATCATCGTCGAAGGCATTCTCGTGTTCGCCGACGCGGCGCTGCGACGACTGATGGACGTCAAGGTCTTCGTGGACACCGACGACGACACCCGGGTGATTCGCCGCCTGCAACGAGACGTGGCGGAGCGCGGCCGGACGATGCAGTCGGTCATCGAGCAGTATCTCGGGAGCGTCAAGCCGATGCACCTCGAGTTCGTCGAGCCGAGCAAGCGCTATGCGGACGTCATCGTCCCGCAGGGCGGGCACAACTCCGTGGCGATCGACTTGCTGCTCACGATGATCAGGAGTCTGATCTAGTGGCGCCGCGCTCCGAGATCCACGACTGAAATGACCGTTACAGTCCACTAGAGCTTCCCGTCCGTGGTCATTCGCGATCTCCACACGCTCGACGACTTCGCGGCCGTGGTGTCGCTGCAGCGCGAGATCTGGGGCACGGAATACGACGATGTGGTGCCGCTGTCGATGCTGGCGGTGGCGGTCAAGCGGGGCGGGATCCTGCTCGGGGCGTTCGAGCCCGGCGGATCGATCGTCGGATTCACCTATGCCATTCCTGGCCTGAAGGACGGCCGGCCTCTTCAGTGGTCGCACATGCTGGGTGTGCTGCCGACCCGCAGGGGATCGGGCGTCGGCTACCGGCTGAAGCTCGCGCAGCGTGAGCGGACCCTCGCTCAGGGACTCGATCTGGTCGAGTGGACCTACGACCCGCTGCTCGTGACCAACGCGTATCTGAACGTGACGCGTCTCGGCGCGGTCGTCGAGGAATACTACGAGAACGTCTACGGCGCCTCCACGAGCCCGCTGCACTACGGCGCGCCCACCGATCGGTTCGTGGCGTCCTGGCGGATTTCGACGCCGCACGTGCGCCGGCGGATCGAGGCGGGGCCGCTCGTCGCGCGCGACGCGAGCGTGGCGCGCGCGCCGTCGATCCTCGAGACGCGCCAGGCGGGAACGTGGCGAGCGCCGGTAGCGGAGCCGCCCCTGGATCGCGACGATCCGCGGCTGTTCGTCGAGATTCCGACCGGATTCCTCGAGATGCTGGGCGCTGCGCCCGAGCTCGCCCGCGACTGGCGGGCGTTGACCAGGCGGTTGTTTCAGGCCTATTTCGCCCGGGGCTACCGTGTCGTCGACTTCACGAGCGATCGCGAGACACGACGCGCGGGGTATCTGCTGCAACGAACGTAGAACGGAGGGGTCCGGCTGAAGCCGGACACTACGTTCAGGAAACTCACGTCGTTGTGTCCGGCGCCCAGTCCCCTATCCGCCCAGTCCCCCACCCGCCCAGTCCCCCAGCCGCCCAGTCCCCAGCCGCCTAGTCCCCCAACTACGGCATCCCCAGCGTCGAGTGCGCGCTCACCCACGCGCCGGGCTGACCCCAGTACATCGCCCGCTCGGCGACGATGCCCGGCGGCACCACGCCCGCTGCGGTGGGGACGACGATCACCTCGGTCGAGAAGGGCTTGTTCCTGAGCGCCTCGTAGTCCCAGGGGATCACGGTCAGGCGGCGGCCGGCGAGAACGTTGACGAACTCGGTGTGCGTGGACCCGTCCTGGAGACCGAACTCGAGGCGGACATGCGCGTCGGTCGGCGAGGGGTTGGCCAGCAGGAAGAAGGGCGCGTAAAAGCCGTCGCCTTCAGTCGAGCCCTCGGCGAACATCCAGCGTTGGGAGGGCGCGGTGGCGCCTTCGGTGGCGTGGCCGATACGCCAGCCTTCGCCGAAATACATCGCGCGCTCGGCAATCACCGGGACCGCGACCGGCACGCCGGCCGCCGGATCCCCGATCGATCGGACGAGAATCCCGAACGCGCCTTCGATTGGCGGTGCGATGGTGAATCGACGGCGGCCGAGCACCTCGTAGTGGTACGGCTGCGAGAGTCCCGACTCCTGCATGTAGCGGACCTCGACCCTGGCCGTCTGCGGATTCGGGTTCATCAGCAGCAGGTAGGTGGACCAGGGGCCACCCTGGCTGCCTTCGCCGAAGTACCAGGTCAGCGAGGGGAAGGGGACGCCGCGCGTGCTGTGGCCCTCGATCTCGTTGTTCCAGGCGATGGTGCGTTCGGCGACGACGGGCGCCGGCTTCCCCGGGGCGTCCCCGCCCTCCCACACGGCGCTGACGAGCGTCGAATGCTCGCCTTCGATGCCGGGAACGCTGTTGACGCGGACGCGGTGGTGGCCGCGCGGGTTGATCACCTGTTCGGCGACTGCGATCGATCCGCTGGCGTTGAGGAACTCCCAGGTCACCCTGATTGGGTGCCCGTTCGGGTTGTATGCCGTGTTGTCGTGTCTCCAGTACGTGCCGCCGACCACGCCTTCCGCGAAGTACCAGCGGTCGCTGCGCTCGCCGGTGCCCTGGGAATTGCGGCCGGCCTCCTGGCTGTTCCAGTAGTCGGCGTGCTCGGCCCAGATCGGCAGCGACGGCGAGGCCGGAAGGACGCTGACGCCCTGTTCCACACCGCCGTGTCCCTGCGTCGGCACATGGACCGTCGTCCGGCTGGTCGGGGGGAGGTCGTAGGGCCTCTCAATCACCGACCCGGCCGCGTTCGAGTAGAGGACGGTTGCCCGCGTCGCATAGGCGTGCGGGTTCTGCAGCAGGACGAAGTCGTCGTGTCCGGCTTCACCGGTCGTGCCCGCGAAGTGCATCGCCGGCGGGTTGGCCGCGATGTGTCCCTGGAGCAGGCCGTAGGCCGGACAGGGCAGCTTGTTCTCGTCGAGAAGATTCAGCCCGATGTCACGGCACGGGCCCGGGGCGCGCATGTCGCCCGGGAACACCTTGCTGATCCAGCCATTGCGGCCGAAATGCAGCAGCGCGTTCGCCATCCCGCTGCCGCCGTTGGTTTCCGTGATCCAGACCTCACGCCGGAAGTACGGCGCCATCTTGTCGAAGATGGCCCTGAGCGAACCGCCGTCGGCCTGGATGTTGTAGGCGTGGATGGCCAGCACGTCGAACAGCCGCCCGTACGGTCCGCGTCCGCAGTGACCGGTCTGTTCGAGCTTGAGGAAATGCTCGACCGCGTCGGGGTGGTACTCGTCGGGACCGACGACCACGATCCCGGGGTTCACCGCGAGGGCGGCGTCGCGGCCGGGTTTGATGACCTTGTCCACCAGTTGACCGAGCCGGTCGTAGCAGGGCGCCACCCCCTGCTCCGGCCAGAAGTGGCGCTCGTTGGGCTCGTTCCAGAAGCCCCAGTACTTGACGCGATCGCTGTACCGCTTGACGGCCTCCGCGACGAAGTGCTTCCAGTTCGCGCTCTGATTGCCGCCCGCCGGATCGAACGGAGCCCACGCGTTAGCCGCCCCGGCCGGGCCGCAGCCGGGCCTGGTCTCGTCGTAAGCGTCGAGGTCGCCGATCCGGACGTAGCATTGCAGCCACGAGTAGGTGGGCACGCCACCGTGGGCCCAGGCGGGCGCACCCAGGATGGTGACGTAGACGTTGAGACCCTCGGCGACTGCGGCGTCGATGTCGAAATCGGCCTGCGCCCAGTTCCAGTTCACCGGGTTCGGGTCGTTGTTCGGCTGGACGATTCCCAACTGAGCCAGTAGCGGACCCAGCCCGCCCCGACTTCGCGCACGCGCTGGTGGACGGTCGTGCCAGTCCCGAAATGCTCCGCGCCCGCGTGCTCGATCGAGAAGTTGACCATCCCGTACTGGTTGTTCACGCCGTACGGGTTGTGCTCGGCCGCGCGATACCCTGACAGCGAGCCCTTCGAAACGGACGCCCGGACCGCCGTCCCGGACGAGCCCACACACCACACGCAGGCGCCGGCCGCTGCCAGCGCCGCCATCAGTTTTCGCATCTGAACGTCCCGGCCGGCTGCGGTCCGACCGGACACCGGCACGGATGAGCCTCCTCAACCGTTGTAATCGGGACGGCGCGGGTTCCGCAACAGGGAAATTCCCCTAGCGCGCCCGCGTCGCGACGGCGACACGCGCGATCCCCTGCAGATCGCGTTTGATTTCCCGGACGATCCAGCCTTCCGCGTCGAGCCGCCTGCCGATGGCTTCGGCCTGCCCCTGCCCGAACTCGAACACGAGCGCGCCGCCAGGCCGCAGCACCCGGCCGGCAGAGGCGACGATCCGCTCGATGTGTTCCAGACCCGCCGGGCCGGAAAACAGCGCCATTGCGGGCTCGAACCTTCGCACATCGTCCACCACGTCGGGGCTGTCGTCGGCGACGTACGGCGGGTTGGAGACGACCAGGTCGGCAAACCTCGCAGAGGCGAACGCCGTCAGGAGATCCGCCGCCACCAGGTGCACGCGGGAGCCGAGGCCGTGGCGGGCGATGTTGCGGCGCGCCACGGCCAGCGCCTCCAGGGAAACGTCGCTGGCAATGACGCGGAGGTGGGGATCGTCGTGCGCCAGCGCGGCGCCCAGGCACCCGCTGCCCGTGCCGATGTCGAGCACGACGGCCGGAGACGCGGGTCGAGCGTGGGCCTGCAGCCATGCCTGCGCGGCTTCGACGACCAGTTCGGTCTCGGGACGCGGGATGAGCACCGCCGGCGTCACCTCGAAGTCGAGTCCCCAGAACTCACGGCGCCCGGTGATATAAGCCACCGGCTCCCGCGCGGCCCGCCGCGCGATCAGCGTCGCCAGCCGGGTCTGGAACGAGACCGGTGGGGGGGCGGCACGACGGAGCAGCATCGTCGCCCGATCCCAGCCAAGGACATGGCGTGCCAGGACCTCGACATCGAGCTTCGCATCGGCGCGCGTCAGCCCGGAGGCTTCGAGCACTGCCGCGCCGTCGCCGAGAATCTCAGCCACTGAAGAAGGCACGGACGGAAGCCACGGATGGATCTGACGAGATCAGACGAGAGCTACCGGACGCCATGGACAGATCGGAGAGATCAAGGCCACGGTGGGACAGCCCTTCAGGGCCGTCGCGGCGAAAGAGCTGAACGCTGTCCCACCTCGGGCTACAGGCCACAGTTCGGACAAAGTCGGACGATAGCAGGAAGGGTCCGGCGCTCCAAGGGGCGGAGCCAGCGCGCTGACGCCAGGCGCCGCGGCATGCACGGGCATGTCTTGGTCGTCGCGGTGAGAGTCACGGTCCAGTTCAATAGCGGTGGGCGCAGTCGGTGAACGGGGCAACGAGCGTGAGGTGTCGACCCGCCTGCCCCGCGGGCAGCTCGATGGCCGGCAGCTTCTCGCCGCGCCAGCGCTTATCCTGCGCCCCCGGCGGAGCGGTCGGGACCGATGGCGTGACGACGAGCGTGTAGGCTTGATCGCGGAGCAGCGTCAGGGTGTGCACTCCCTCGAGCGTCATGCCGTGCTCGACGCGCCGGGGTTCGGCGCGCGTGTGCGCCTCCGCGGAGACGACCGACGGCGTCGAGCCGTCGCGGCACGACACTGCAAACGTGAACGTCCGCCTGGGAAGCGCTTTGGGAAGCACGAACAGCTTGTCCATCTCGGTGGTCCCAGCTCCCACGCCAATGCGCGTTGCCGACGCCGCATCGCCTCCGCCGAAGAACGTTTTCGGCCAGGGCTCGCGTCCCGTGGGGTTGCCGCCGGGGTTGACTGCCAGGCGGTACTCGCCCGGCGAGAGGCCGTCGAACGAGAAACGGCCGTCCGCCCTGGTCGTCGTGCCGGTGAGGATTCGCGACAGGTCGTCGTCGGGTTCTTCGCCGTACAACGACAGGTACACGCCCTCGGCCGGGCGTCCCTCAGCCGTCACCACGCGGCCGGTGATCTCGCCCGACGGCTGCAGCACCACCGACGCTGCCGTGCAGGCGTGCGGGCCGTCGATCGTCACCGACTTCGCCATCCACGGCTCGAGGCTCTGGCCGGCGTCGACCTCGATCTCGTACGTGCCCGGCGGAACATCGCTGAACGTGAACTGTCCCCACGCGTCGCTCGTCGCCGTGACGCGGCCGGCGGGCAGATCGATCGCCACGCGCACCGCGGCAACTGGATCCAACGACTGAAAGCGCCTGATGCGCTCGATGTCGTAGCGGGTGACGCGGCCGTACACGCGTCCGGGGACAGGGGGCAGCTCGGGATCCGGCGCACCGGCCGGAATCCTGACCGTGGGGCTGCAGGCGTCAATCGACATCCGGCCCTCGCCGCGGCTCGTGTAGATCACATAGCGCTGCCCCTCGCTCAGCCGGACGCCGCAACTCGAGCGAGCATCAGACCAGAGATCGACCGCCGGCTCCTCGATGCCCTTCACCGGCCTCACGACCCGCAGACGCATGTGGAAGTCGTCGCCGACTCGCTGCACCGTCATCACTTCGCCAATGAAGATGACGGCAGTGCTGAAGGCCGAGCAGGGCGTCTCGCCGCGGATACAACTGCACGCCGCTGCCGGGCGTGCGAGGACTCCGGCGAACACGACGGTGAGCGCAATCACCGCAAGGCGCATATGCAGGCTCCTGTCTGACTGACGCCGCACCGGTGAACCTGAACATCCGCGACGATGCGAAGAGGACGGGACGCCGCTGCAACTATTGGAACCCGATCACCCTGAAACAGTTCATTCGCAATCCAGGCAGCCTTGGGCCGGATGCCAGGTGCAAAAGCAGACCCGCTGGCTTTTCTCCGTGGCTCCCTTGTCCGGGGCCCGGATCCCGTCAGATCCTGTCCCGTGGCACTCGTCCGTGGCGCTTGTCCATGGCCGTGGTCCGTGGCCCTTGTCCGTGGCCCTTGTCAGAACTGTCCGTGGCCCGATATGGTGACGTCGTGTCCATGGGTGAGGCGCTGCTCCCCGAATTCGACTTCGAGATGGCGCTCACGCGGTCGCTGCTCGAGCGCATGCCGGACCGGCAGGCAGCATGGAAGCCTGATCCGGCGTCGATGACGCTCGGAGAGCTGGCGGCGCTCATTGCTTCGCTGCCGTCGTGGGCGGCGCCGGCATTGCGGCAGGACGCGATCGACGTCGCGAGCGGTCCGGCGCCGCGGCCGTTCGAGTCCGTGGTGGCAACGCTGGCGGCGTTCGATGCGGCCGTCAAGGCCGCGCGCGCCGCCATTCGGGCGGTGTCGGACGCCGACGCGATGACGCGGTGCACGCTGACGCGGGGCGACGGTGCCGTCCAGACGATGTCACGGCTCGCCATGCTTCGCGTCGTCGTGCTCAGCCACCTCGTGCACTATCGTGGACAATTGAGCGTGTATCTGCGGCTGCACGACATTCCGCTCCCATCGCTGTACGGCCCGAGTGCCGACACCTTGCACTGATGCGTATCGGCCGCGCGTTGCTCGTCACCGCCCTCGTCGCCGCTGCAGCGTCCGCGGTTCACAGGCGTCCGGCGGCCAGCCAGCCGCCGGCGGCGCCGCATCAGTATCTGTTCTGGTACTTCACCGGCAACGGCGAGGACGGGTTGCACCTGGCGTCGAGCGCCGATGGTCTCGAGTGGTCGGCGCTGAAGGGCGGCGCGTCGTTTCTCCGATCGCAGGTCGGATCGGCACTGATGCGCGATCCGAGCATCGTGCGCGGTCCGGATGGCCGGTTTCACCTGGTCTGGACGACAGGCTGGTGGGACAAGGGCATTGGCATCGCCCATTCGACCGACCTCGTGACGTGGTCCGAACCGGCGGCGGTTCCCGTCATGGCGCACGAGCCGGCCGCCCTGAACGCGTGGGCGCCGGAGATTTTCTACGATGCCGAGGGCGGCCGCTATTTGATCGTCTGGGCATCCACGATCCCGGGCCGGTTCCCGGCCTCCGACGAGACCGGCAACGTCGAGAAACAGGGAAAACTGAACCACCGTCTCTATTCCGTGACGACGAAGGACTTCGCCACCTACTCGCCGGCGACACTGTTCTTCGACGACGGCTTCAACGTGATCGACGGCACGATCGTGCAGGCCGGTCCAGGACGGTATGCGCTGGTGCTGAAGGACGAGACCGAGCGTCCCATCGCGAAGAAGAACCTGCGCGTCGCGTTTGCGGAACGTGCCGAAGGACCGTTCGGGCGCGCCTCGGCGCCGTTCTCGCCGGCCTGGGTGGAAGGCCCCTCGCTGCTGCGCGTCGGCGGTGCCTGGCTGCTGTATTTCGACGAGTACACGCGGAAGAAGTACGGCGCGATGCAGTCGCCCGACCTCGTCACGTGGACGAACGTCTCGGTGCGCTTCCCCGATGGTGCGCGGCACGGCACCGCGTTCATGGCGCCGCCCGACGTGGTGGCGCGGCTTCGCGCGCTCAAGCCGGAGTAGCCCGGGTGGGCATCTCCCGGGACGTCACGGGCGAGCGCGAGACGCCACCGTGGCTCACCGCCGCTTCGGCTGCGAGCGTCGTCGCGGCGAGCAGCACGAGCGACATCCAGAGCAGGTCTGCCACGAGCAGGTGCAGCAGCTGCATCCACACAGGGGCCAGCAGCAGGACGTTCGTCAGGCCCAGTGCCAGCTGCAGGGCAGCGAGCCCCGCCGCGATTCCGCCGAACCGTCGCGCCGCGCCGAGATCGGCGGCGGCGGGAATCCGTGGCGCGAGCATCAGCACGAGCGCGCCGGCGACGGTTGCCAGGACGGGGTGAAGGAGGCGGAGCCTCAGCAGCACGTGAGAGGAGGCCGACAGGTCCTGCGTCAACGCCTGGGAGAGTGAGCCGGCCGGGAAGAGCGTGTCGCCGAGCGCCGCGACCGCGCCGCTCATGCTCACGACGAGCACGCCGCCGAGCAGCAGACCCAGCTGCGCCACCGGGCCGCGACGGCCGGCGAGCCGAATCGGCGCGCCGCCCGACAGCCAGTGGGCCGTGAGCGTCAGCGCGGCGAGCAGCAGCAGCGTGTTGGTCAGGTGCGCGGCCATGAACATCGCGCGCGCCATGCTGGCGTTGTCGGCGACGAGCTCGAACAGCACCAGCCCCGCGCCCACCGCCGCCTCGACGAGCATGAGGCCGACGACCCACCCTGCCGCGCGCCGCGCCGGATGCCCGGGGCCGTGCGCCCGCCGCGTCCAGACGAGCAGGGCCACCACGGCCACGAGGGCGAACCCGCTGGTCACGCGATGCGAGAGCTCGATCAGCATCTGCAGGCTCGGCGCTCTCGGGATCACCTCGCCGTTGCACAGCGGCCAGTGCTGGCCGCATCCGGCCCCCGACCCGCTCGCCCGCACGTACGCGCCCCAGAGGATGACGGCAATGTTGTAGGCGACGACGCTCCAGGCAAAACGAGCGAGCACGGTGCGATCATACGGGAAGAGGCTTCAGGCCAGGCCTCGGGGTCAGGGATCAGGAGTCTGGGATCAGACCGTTCCACTGAAAGCCTGCACCATGACACGAAACACAGCCGATCTCGGCGGCCGCCGCATCTCCTGGCTGCAGTCGGGCCAGGGCGATCCGGTCGTGCTGCTCCACGCCTTCCCGCTGCACGCCGACATGTTTGCGCCGCAGCACGCGCACCTGCCTCACGGGCTGGCGCTCATTACACCTGACCTCAGGGGGCTCGGTCAGTCCAGCGGCCCGGCAGCGACATCGGTTGACGATCATGCGGACGATGTGCTCGCGCTGATGCGGCATCTCGGGATCGAGGGCGCGGCCATCGGCGGCGTCTCGATGGGCGGCTATGTCGCGTTCGCTGTCCATCGCAAGGCGCCCCAGCGCTTCAGGGCGATCGTGCTCGCCGACACCAGGGCCGACGCCGACAACGACGAGGCGCGCGCCGGCCGGGTGCGGATGCAGGAGACGGCGCAGCGTCAGGGCGTGGCCGCCATCGCCGACGCCATGGTGCCCAAGCTGCTGGGGAAGACCAGCCAGGCGTCGCCGGCCATGGTCGCGCGCGTGCGCGACCTGATCCTCGCCAACGGTGCCGACGGCGTGATTCACGCGCTGGAGGCCCTGAAGACACGGCCCGACTCGACCTCCGGGTTGTCCGACATCACATGTCCGGCGCTCGTCGTCGTGGGTGAGGAGGACAGCGTGACGCCACGGCCGCTCGCCGAATCGATGCGCGCCAAACTCGCCGCGGCGACGCTGAAGGCGGTGCCCGCGGCCGGTCATCTCGCCTGCCTCGAGCAGCCGGAGGCCTTCAACGCGGCGCTCTGGACCTTCGTTCACGCGGTATGATCGCGCGATGATTCGGGCACGACATCCGATCGTCATCTCGACCGTGCTGCTGGCGCTCCTGCACGGCCCGGTGGTCGCGACTCAGGACGCTCCGGCCCCGTCTGACGTCGATCCGTTCGATGCGCCCTACGACCGGCTCCTGGACCTCTATGTCCGCGATGGCCTCGTGTACTATCGCGCGCTGAAGAGCGATCGCGTACGGTTCGACCGCTACGTGGCGAGCCTGAACGTCCCGGCGGCGACGGTGAACGGCTGGTCGCGCGAGCGCCGGCTCGCCTATTGGCTGAACGCTTACAATGCGTTCGTCATCGAGACGGTCCTGGATCGCTACCCGATCCTCGGCAAGGCGCCCCAGTATCCGGCCGACAGCATCCGGCAGATCCCCGGGGCATTCGACAAGCTTCCCCATCGCGCGGCGGGACGGACGCTCACGCTCGACGAGATCGAGAAGGCGATCCTGCCCGGACTCGAGGATGCCCGGGCGTTCCTCGCGCTTGGTCGCGGCTCCGTCGGTGGCGGACGGCTGCGGAGCGGCGCCTACTCGGCGGCTGGCCTCGACGCACAGCTCCAGCAGGTGGCGGCCGAGTGCGTGACGCGACAGGAATGCGCGAAGCTCGATGCCGCCGGCCGCACGCTGTCCATCACGCCTGTCTTCAGCTGGCGTGAAGCCGAGTTCGTCAAGGCCTACGGCCAGCAGGACCTCGCAGGCTATCCGGGCCGGAGTCCGATGGAGCGGGCGGTGCTCACGCTCCTGTCGCCGCATTTCCTTCCCGGCGAGCGCCAGTCCCTGCGTGCCAACGACTTCACCGTCACATTCCAGCCGTACGACTGGCGTCTCAACGACCTGACTGGCGGGCCGCCGCCCCGATAGCCGCGCATGGCAGATCGAGGGGTTCCCTCGAGGCTGAAGCCCCGCGGACCATTAAAGTCCCGGTTCCTCCGAGCCGATTGATGGTCTGAGACGGGACAGCTTGGACCACCACGATACCGGCCTTGCGGCCCTCGGAGGTCAGACGGCTCTCGAACAGGCGGACAGTCTGCCGCAGGTCGGCGCCCGCTGGCTGCGGATCTCCGTGAGTCGCGACGGACGGCCGATCGTCCAGGTCAGCTTCCCGGCGCAGGCGATCGTCGATCTCGCCGAGCTGGTGCCGGACGACGTCCGCCCGCGCATCGCCGCCACCAATCTCGATCTCGAGCGGCTTGCGGCCACCGTCGCCGCACGGGGCTGTCCGCCCGGAGAGATCTTCAGCCTGTCCGGTTCCAATCACCTCGTCCGCGCCTGGCTCGAATAGCCGGAAAATCGCATATCCTCCAGAACCGGATGGAGCGGCTGGTCTGGACTCCCGGCGAGGTGGTGGATGTCGACGGCCCGCGCGCCATGCTGCGGGCCTATCTCGAGCAGCGGGATGTCCGGGCGCTCTTTGCATCCGTGTGCAGTCCCGGGCACGCGCAGGCCGCCTGTGATGTCGGCTGCGGTTTCGGACGCCTGACCCCGGTGCTGACGGAGTTCGCGTGCGCGGTGACGGCGTTCGAGCGCGAGCTCGATCTGGTGGCGACCGCGCGCCTGCTGCAGCCCTCGCTCGATCTCAGGCCGATCGAACGCCTCGATACGCTGCCGGCCGCCGATCACAGCTTCGACCTGGGTCTCGTCTTCACAGTGCTGCAGCATGTGCCCGAACCCGGCGTCCTCGACTGCATCCACGAGATCCGGCGAGTGATGCGTCCGGCGGGCCACCTGCTGTTGTGCGAGGAGACCGACCCCGCCCTCGAGGCCGGCGACCGCGCCCACGCGGATCTCGGGTACACCTGCGGCCGGCCCGTCGAGACCTACGCGACATGGCTCTCGCCGTGGGAGTTGCTCGAGACACGGCCCCGCGTGATCGAGCCCGACTATCCGCGGCCCGACGTCGGCACGTACATGCTGTTCCGTGGGCCCGACGCGCCGCGTCGTATCTCGTAGGCCCCCAGTCGCCCAGTCCCCCAGTCCCCGAGTCGCCGTCGCCAGTCGTCCAGTCGCCCACCCCCCAGCCCCCCATGGATCTCCAACTGACCGGCAAGATTGCGATCGTCACGGGCTCGAGCCGCGGCCTGGGCTTTGCCAGCGCCCGGGCCCTGCTCGAGGAAGGCGCGAACGTCACGATCTGCGGGCGCGATCCGGAACGGCTGGAGCGCGCCGCCGAGCAGCTGCGATCGACGAGACCAGCCGGCGATGTGCTCGCTGTTCGGGCGGACCTGGCGTCGGTCGACGGCGCCGCTGATCTCGTGTCGGCGACCTCCGAGCGGTTCGGCGGCGTCGATCTCCTGGTGAACAACGTTGGCTTGGGCAAGGGGGCCGGTCTGCTCGACACGCCCGACGCCGTCTGGCAGGAGGCGTTCGATCAGACGCTGTATCCGGCGTTGCGCGCCTCGCGCGCCGCGGTTCCCCACATGAAGGCCCGCGGCGGTGGCGCAATCGTGTTCATCGCTTCGATCTGGGGCCGCGAGTCGGGCGGGCGCATGACTTACAACGCCGTGAAGGCGGCCGAGATCAGCGTGTCCAAGGCCCTGGCCCGGGAGCTGGCGTCCTCGAACATCCGCGTGAACACCGTCGCGCCCGGATCCATCCTGTTCCCCGGCGGCTCCTGGGACCAGCGCCAGCAGGCCGATCCGACGGGCATCGCCGAGTTCGTGCGGCGGGATCTGCCGTTCGGCCGCTTCGGCACGGCGGACGAAGTCGGGCGCGTCGTGGCCTTCCTCGCCTCTCCCTGCGCGAGCTGGATCAGCGGCGCGTGCCTTCCCGTCGATGGCTGCCAGGGGCACTCCAACATCTGACAGCTACCAGGGACAAACTACCAACTACCAACGATTCCAACCGTCGTCGACCGTCACTGGTAACTGGTAGTTCGTCCCTGATGGCTGATCCTGTGCCTGTCCCTGTCCCTGGTCGATGGTAGTTGGCAACTGGTAGCTGAACCGATGATCCAAGCCCTCGCCGACGCGCTGTTCATGCCGTGGATCGTCGTCTTGCTGGCGGGGACCGGTCTCTTCCTCACCGTTCGCCTCGGCTTCGTGCAGGTCGTCCGGTTCCGCGACGCGCTCCGCGAGCTGACGGGCCGCCAGTCGGTCGAGACGATGGGCGCGCTGACGCCGTTTCAGGCGTTCATGACCGCATTGGCCGCCTCGATCGGAACCGGGAACATCGCCGGCGTCGCGACAGCCATCGTCTCCGGCGGACCCGGCGCGCTCTTCTGGATCTGGTGCTACGGCTTCGTGGCGATGGCCATCAAGTTCGCGGAGGCCGTGCTCGGCCTCCAGTTCCGGCAGGCCAGTGTGCAGGGCGTCTCGTCCGGCCCGATGTATTACCTGCGCGACGGGCTCCGGTCGCCGGCGCTCGCATGGCTCTACGCGCTGGTCGCCGGCGTTGCCGCCCTCACCACGACCCCATTCACGCAGCCCAATTCGATCGCCGTCGTCTGGGCGTCGGAGTTCGCGATGCCGACCTGGCTCTCGGGCCTCATCATCGCGATCCTGACGTGGCTCGTCATCATCGGCGGCCTGAAATCGATCGGACGTGTCGCCGAGCGTCTCTCGCCGGCCAAGGTCGGGTTGTATCTCGCCGGCGGTCTCATCGTCATCGTTTCCCATGCCTCGCGGCTGCCCGAGGTGCTCACGACGATCGTCCGCGAGGCGTTCTCGCTGAAAGCGGCGGCCGGCAGCGCCGCGGGCGTCGGGATGATGGTCGCGATCCGCTACGGCTTCGCGCGCGGGATCTATGCGAACGAGGCGGGGTACGGCACGGCGGCAGTGGCCTACGGGACCGCCGCCAGCCGGCGTCCCCTGCAACAGGGCCTGCACGCGGTCATGGAGGTGTTCGTCGTCTCGTTCGTGACGTCCACGATCAGCGCCCTGGTTCTGTTGCTCACCGGGGCCTGGCAGTCCGGGACGACGAGCTCGGCCGCGGTGGCGGTGGCCTTCGAGGCGTCGATGCCCGTCGTCGGTGGGTGGATCGTCGCGTTCTGCGTGTTCCTGTTCGGCTACACCACGCTCATCGGCTGGGCGTACTACGGCGAACAGTTTCTCGAGTACCTGCTCGGGCGATCGGTCACGGTGCCATACCGGTGGATCTACTGTCTGCTGATTCCGTTCGGGGCCGTGTCGCGGGTGGATGCCGTCTGGGCGTGGGGCGATCTCATGAACGCGCTGCAGGTTTTCCCCAATGTGATCGGCCTCATCGGCCTCAGCGGACTGGTGGCCAGGGTGGCGCGGGATCGGGGTGCCGCCACCGTGCCAACGGAGGGGACGGAGGGAACGGTTTAACACGGAGGAACGGAGCAACGAAGGCGAACGGAGAGATTCAAAATAGGAATTGAGGCTCTTCTCTGTTCGTCTCCGTTTCTTCGTTGCTCTGTGTTAATACCGTTCCCTCCATCTCCTCCGCTTCCTCCGCAGGAGTCGACTTTCGCCTCTTGATCGGCTCCCGGCCCGCTGGTAGCATCGCGGCGGCCCCGCCCGATGTCCCTTTTTCCGCGCCCGGAGCGTTCGGCGCCCCTGCCTGGCTTCGCGAAACCAGCGACGACCGAGCAGACGATCGTTGACGTGCTGAGCCGCCTCGCGCCAGGCGGTTCCACGCTGCGCGGCCTGCTCGAGGCGCCCGCGTCCGGTGACGAGCTCGAGGCTCGCGAGGCCCTGGCGCCGGTCGCGCCCGACGCCGTCGTCACGGCGGTGCGCCGGTTGCCGGCCGTGGCCGCGAGCTTTGCGCCGTTTCCCGAGGGACTCGATCAACGGCTCGTGGCCGGTCTCGCGACGCGTGGGATCACGGAGCTGTACACGCACCAGGCCGACAGCGTGACCCATGTGCGCGACGGGCGTGATGTCGTCATCGTCACGCCCACCGCGTCGGGCAAGACGCTCTGCTACAACGCGCCCGTCCTCGACGCGATCCTGAAGGACCCGTCGTCGCGCGCGCTCTACCTGTATCCGACCAAGGCCCTGGCGCAGGATCAGCTCGCCGAACTGCATGCGCTGGTCGAGCTCGTCTCCGCTGCTCCACAGGAGGCGTCGATTGGCGTCTTCACCTACGACGGCGACACGCCCCAGGACGCGCGGCGCGCCATCCGGACGCGTGCCCACATCGTCCTGAGCAATCCGGACATGCTGCACGCCGGCATCCTGCCGCACCACCCGCGCTGGGCGAAGCTGTTCGAGAACCTGCGCTTCGTCGTGATCGACGAGCTCCATGCCTATCGGGGCGTGTTCGGCAGTCACCTGGCGAACATCCTCCGGCGGCTGCAGCGCGTCTGCCGTCACTACGGGTCGTCGCCCACCTTCATCTGCACGTCGGCGACCATTGCCAATCCCGTGGACCTTGCCGAGGCCTTGACGGCGCGGCCGATGACGCTCGTCGATCGCAGCGGGGCGCCACGGGCCGAGAAGTTCTTCGTCTTCCTCAATCCGCCGGTCGTGAATCAGCAGCTCGGCATCCGGCGCTCGTACCTGTCGGAAACGCGCCGCGTCGCGCTGGAATTCCTCCGCCGTCAGCTGCAGGTCATCGTGTTCGCGCAGAGCCGGCTCGCGACCGAGATCTTGACGACGTATCTCAAGGAGGATTGCCAGGGGCCGCCGGGCGCGCCCGATCTCGTCCGCGGGTATCGCGGCGGCTATCTGCCGCTCCGGCGCCGGGAGATCGAGCGCGGCTTGCGGGAGGGGAGTGTGCGCGCCGTGGTCTCGACGAGCGCGCTCGAGCTCGGCGTGGACATCGGCGCACTCGACGCCTCCGTCCTGGCGGGCTATCCAGGCACCATCGCCGCGACGTGGCAGCGGGCGGGCCGCGCCGGTCGCCGGGCGGGACGATCGGCGGCGGTGCTCGTGGCGTCGAGCGCTCCGCTCGATCAGTTCATCGTCCGCAATCCCGCGTACTTCTTCGGCGCCTCACCCGAGCACGCGCTCATCAACGCCGACAACCTCCAGATTCTGCTCGATCACGTCAAGTGCGCGGCCTTCGAGCTGCCGTTCGGCGAGACCGAGTCGTTCGGACGCGTGGACGTGCAGCAGGTGCTCGGCCTGCTGGAGGAGGAGGGTTTCGTGCACCGCGCCGACGGGGCGTGGAACTGGACGCACGAATCGTATCCGGCCGATGCGGTCAGCCTGCGATCCGTCTCGTCGGACAACTTCGTCATCGTCGATACGACCGGCGAGCCGCGCGTCATCGGGGAGACCGACTACACGAGTGCGCCCTCGACGCTGCACGAGAAGGCCATCTACATCCTCGAAGGGCAGCTGTTCCAGGTCGAGCGCCTCGATTTCGCCGGCCGCAAGGCCTACGTCCGGTCGGTGGACTGCGACTACTACACCGACGCGATCAGCTACTCGAAGGTGAGCGTCCTCGAGACCTTCGCGACCACGGACCCCGGATCTCACGGGGAGGTTCACGTGGCATCGCGGGTCGTGGGCTTCAAGAAGATCCGTTTCTATACGAACGAGAACGTCGGGTCGGGCGAGCTGGACCTGCCCGAGCAGCAGATGCACACGACGTCCTGGTGGCTGACGATTCCGGCGGCGGTCATGGGGAGGCTGCGCTACGCGACCGACGATCGACGGGACGGGGTGAACGGGCTGGCCTATGCGATGCGGAACGTCGCGCAACTCCTGTTGATGTGCGATCGCCAGGACATCGGTGTGTCGGTGGACACTGATGGATCGTCGGTCCGGACGGGGGAGGCCGCGGGCGGCCACGGCGCGGGCGGTCCAGACCAGCCACGCGCCGAGATCGACCCTCGCGTGTTCATCTACGACCACTATCCTGGCGGCATCGGGTTCAGCGCCCCGCTCTTCGAGATGCAGGATCGTCTGCTGGCCTCGACCGCCGATCTGGTTCGCGGCTGCGCCTGCGAGCGCGGCTGCCCGTCGTGTGTCGGGCCGATCGGCGAGATTGGTCCGCTGGGCAAGCGGGTCGCTCTCGAAATCCTCGGTCATTTCACCGGCCACGTGCCGGCCGTCGAGGCAGCGGATGCGGAGGATCAGGTGCCGTTCTGATTGTCAGTGCCGGCGGGTCACTGCCGGCTGGTCACTGATAGCTGGATGGCTGATAGTTGGTCACTGATAGCTGGTCGCTGATAGCTCGTCACTCGTAGCTCGTGATCGACTGGTCACTGGTAGCTGGTCACTGATAGCTGGTCACTGGTAGCTCGTAGCTGGTAGCTGGAATTGTCCACGATCGATCGACTTCGGGAGCTCGTCCGCGGGACCAACTCCGCGCGGCCCACCCCACCCCGCGAGCTGACCTACGAGCCCGTGGACGCGTCGGGTCTGCCGCTGCCCGTTCCTGCCCGGTTGCCCGAGCTCGACGGCGCCACGCACGTGGATACACCGTTCGGTCCGGCCGTCGCCATCGAGCGCGTCATCGAGGGCGGGGCGTCGCATGGACGCGTGCGCGTGGAGGAGGTGTCCGTCGGCGCGCCAGACGTGGCGCTGGTCGCGGGCAGGGCGGCCACCGAGTGCGACGAGACGTGGCCGGTGCTGTTCCTCGATCTGGAGACGACGGGTCTCAGCGGGGGGGCGGGCACGGTCGCGTTCCTGGTCGGATGCGGCTGGTTCCGCGAGGGGGCGTTTCACACCCGTCAGTACCTGCTGCCGGCCTTTGCCCGCGAACGGGCCCTCGTCCACGTCCTCACCCAGATGACCGAGGAGGTGGGCGCGATCGTCACCTACAACGGCCGCACGTTCGACGTGCCGGTGATGGAAACCCGGTGGGCGTTCCATCGCGTGTCATCGCCGTGGGAGGAGCTGCCGCACCTCGACATGCTGCATCTGGCGCGGCGGCTGTGGCGGGCGCGTCCCGATGCCGGGCTCGATGGCGGCTGTCGTCTCGTGTCACTCGAGCGCGATCTCCTCGGAGTCGATCGGGTGGGAGATGTGCCGGGCTGGGAGATTCCGACGCGGTACTTCGCGTACCTGCGCAGCGGTGATGCGACGCTGCTCGAACCCGTCCTGCACCACAACCGCCTCGATCTCCTGTCGCTCGCCGCGCTCACCTCGCGCGCGGCGCGTCTTTTCCGGGAGGGTCCGGACGCAGCGGCCGATCCGACCGAAGCGGTCACGCTCGGTCGGGAGCTGGCGCGCCGGGGCGAGGCCGCACGTGCGGAACAGGCGTTCACGGCCGCGATCGACCGCGCCGAGCGGCCGAGCGAAGCGAGAGCCGACGCCTTGCACGGGCTCGCCCGGTTGTTCCGGCGCCAGCGGCGACATCGGGAGGCGGCCGCCGCATGGCACGAGCTCGTTGCTGAGCACGGCGCACGACTGGCCGCGCGACACGAGGCGTCCGAGGCGCTGGCCGTGCATGCCGAACACCGCGACCGCGATCTCGACTCGGCCCGGCGCTGGGCGATGGGGGCGGCGGCGATCAGCGCGGGTCGTCCGCACGACCGCGTTGTCCATCGGCTGGTCCGCCTCGAGCGGAAGCTCGCCGCCCGCGGCAGTGCGCCGCTGCGTCTGCCCCTGTGATCACACGCCGGAAGACGTAGTGTCCGGCTTCAGCCGGACTGTGGGGCCGCCGAAAAGGGCGCGTCACCAGGCTCGTACGCACGAAAGGCGGCACTGGGCCGCCTTTCGTGGTCCGATGTCGTTGGACGTGCTCAGGCCTGGGCGTTCTTCTGTTCGGCCTGCTTGGCCTTGCGCGACGCGACCGTCTGCGCGCCGTACTTGCGGGTGAACCGCTCGACGCGGCCCTCGGTATCGATCAGCTTCTGCCGTCCCGTAAAGAACGGGTGGCAGCTGGAACAGATTTCGAGGTGCAGCTCGTGGCGGGTCGAGTGCGTCTTCCAGGTCGCGCCGCAGGCGCAGCGGGCCTCGACCTCATGGTACTTCGGATGAATGCTTTCCTTCACGGCTGCCTCCCTGTGGTCACTACAAAACGAGAAGTATAGCACGGCAGACACGGGCCTAGCCCGACAGGGCTGAGGCCCTGTCCCCCACCCGAAGGAACTGGGTGCCTCGATGTCCGGCGGGCCGGTGCCCCTTAGGAATGACGCGCGGCGATTGCCGCGCGCAGGCTCTTCAGATGCTGCGGGATGGCCTCGTAGGGGTCGGGCTTCGCTTCGTATTCGAGGACGACGTAGCCGCGGAAATTGGCCTTGGCGAGCAGATCCACGACCCGCGCGACGTCGGTGGGCTGCTTCGCATTCGACGGGCCCAGCTCGGTCTTGACCTGCACGTTGACCGCGTAAGGTGCGATCTTTGCGAGATCGCCGTAAGGGTCCGCGCTGTCCACGTTCCCCGAATCGAAGTTGACGCCGAACCACGGCGAGTCGATCGCCTGGATGATCGGCAGCATCCGGTCGATCTTCGTCAGGTAGTCGTGGTTCTCGAGTCCGAGGATCACGCCCTTCCGTCCGGCCATCTCGCACGCACGACGCAGATTCGTGATCGCGTTCCGGATGCCCTCCTCCTCGGAGACGCCCTTCGGCGGCACGCCGGCGAAGACGCGGATGACCGGCGCACCGAGCGCCGCGTAGTGATCGAGCCACGTGTCGAGGTGGGCGAACCACTTCTCGAGCTCGGGTCCATCCGGCATCGTGAAGTTGTTGCGGATGGCGCCGCCGGAGATGTCGAGGCCGTTGAGGTGACAGCGGCGCTTCAGATCGTGCAGGTAGTCGCGGGTGATCGTCGCCGGGAAGAAGTAGGACGTCAGCTCGACGGCGTCGGTGTCGACCGTCGCGGCCCAGTCCACGAAACCGGCGAGGTCCATCGCGCCCTTCGTCCCGGGCTTCGCCTGCAGGAACTCGCGCATCGAATAGGCGGCGAGGCCGACGCGCATGCGCGTCGGGCCGGAGCGCTTGATCGGACCCATCCCGCTCGCGGGACCGGGCAGCGCAGCCGCGGCCGCCGTGGCTACCGCACCCGTGAGAAAGCCTCTGCGAGTCAGCTCAGACATACCGCGCGGACGAGCCTCTCAACATCAAGGTCATGTTGAGAAAAGGCTCCCGTCCCCTATGGCACCTGCCAGTCGCGCTCCCAGCGATGGCCGCGCAGCGCTGCCAGCAGATCGGCTGGCAGCGGCGGGGCGTCGCTCGACGCGAGATTCGCCTCGACGTGCGCGATCGTCCGCATGCCCGGGATGACGGTCGAGACCGCCGCATGATGCAGGATGAAGCG
Source organism: Vicinamibacterales bacterium (assembly GCA_963834365.1). Taxonomy (GTDB): domain Bacteria; phylum Acidobacteriota; class Vicinamibacteria; order Vicinamibacterales; family Vicinamibacteraceae; genus CAWJAP01. The sequence continues at coordinate 339,992 of CAWIBS010000032.1, forward strand.
CAGTGCGAGATCGGGCAGCGACGACGTCGCCGGGACGAGCGGCACGAGCGCCTCCACTCGTCCCAGTGTCGCCTGCAGGTGATCGCGCGTGAAATACAGATTGCGCCAGTCGCCGTCAGGCCACCGCATGTCCGCCGTGAGCGTGCCGGTGAGGCTGCCTTCATCGAAGGGCACGCGCGCGATCACCGCAACACCCAGTCGCTGGCACGCGGGCAGGAGGCGATCCTCGGGCGCCTGGTCGAAGATGTTGTAGACGACCTGCACGGCGTCCACGAGGCCCGTATCCAGCGCCTTCAGCACGTTCTCCGCTTCCCAGCGGTTGACGCTGATGCCGAACCCCTCGATCAACCCCTGACGCTTCAGATCCTCCACCGCCCGCTTCCAGCCGTCGTCCTCGACCCACGCGTCGCTCCAGACGTGGAGCTGCTGCAGGTCGATGCGCTCGACGCCGAGGTTCTCCCGGCTGCGCCGCGTCATCTCCACGACATAGTCGTAGGGAAAGACCTCGCCGATGGACGTCCCGGCTTTGCCCGGCCAGACCCGATTCTTCGGCGGAACCTTGGTCGCGACGTAGAGCCGCCGGTCCGGATGCCGCGTCAGCGTCGCGGCGAGGAGGCGCTCGCTATGGCCCTCGCCGTACGCGAACGCCGTGTCGAAGAAGTTGCACCCGCGCTCGACGGATCGATCGAGCGCTGACAGCGACCGCGAGTCCTCGGCCCCGGACCAGCCGCCCATGCCCCACATGCCGTAGCCGATCTCGGAGACGGACCAGCCCAGCCGGCCAAAGGTGCGAAAACGCATGTCGGATGATAGTGCAATCGTCTTCGACGACCGAACCGCCGCGCGGCACTGCTGCTAGACTGCTCGGAACAGCCTAAAGATCCACCTCTCGTGTCGGTCTCGCAACAGGCCAGTGCGCTGAGTGCACCTGGCGAGGAGCACGCCCATGAAACCACCGCGCCTTTCGACACTCTTGGTGATGGCGCTGTGTCTGCCGGTCGCCCTGGCATCGCAGGCGCCCCAGACGCAGCCGGCGCCGCCGCCCACCGTGACCCCGGGGCCCACGCTCGTCGTCGAAGGCGTTCCTCCAATACCTGCAGCGCTGGCCACGGAAGTGCGCCGCTATACCGAGGCGCGTTCGGCGAGTCTGGCGAGCTGGCATCCGCAGCGGCGGGAGATGCTGATTGCGACGCGATTCGGCAATACCGCGCAGCTGCATCGCGTGGCGATGCCGGGCGGGGCCCGCTCGCAGGTCACCTTCTTCGATGAGCCGGTGGGCAACAGTACGTACGAGCCGAAAGAGGGCCGGTATTTCGTCTTCGGCCGCGATACGGGCGGCAATGAATTCGGCCAGCTCTATCGCTACGACGTCGCGGACGGCGCGGTCACGCTGCTCACCGACGGTGGCCGATCGCAGAACGGCGGTGTGCGCTGGAGCCGCGCCGGCGACCGCGTGGCCTACGCCTCCACCAGGCGCAACGGCACCGACCGCGACATCTACGTCATGGATCCGATGCGCCCGGAATCGAACCGGCTGGTGCTGGAGGTCTCAGGCGGCGGGTGGGGCGTGAGCGACTGGTCGCCTGACGGGACCCGACTGCTGGTGGGCCAGTACGTGTCCGTGAACAAGAGCGACGTGTATCTCGTGGACATCACGTCCGGCCAGAAGACGGCCCTCACCAACCTCGACGCGAAAGTGTCCTATGGCGGAGCCGAGTTCACGCCTGACGGCCGTGGTGTGTTCGTCACGACCGACGAGGGGAGCGAATTCCAGCAGCTCGCGATGCTGGACGTCACGACCCGCAAGCTGACGCGGCTCGTCGCCGACGTCAAGTGGAACGTGGACACCTTCGATCTCTCGGACGATGGGCGCACGATTGCCTTCGTGACCAACGAAGCGGGGGTGGGGAAGCTGTACCTGTACGACGTCGCGACGCGACGCCATCGCCAGGTCGACAAGATCCCGGCCGGCGTGATCAGCGGGCTCGAGTGGCACAGACGCACGGGCGAGCTGGGCCTGACGTTGACATCGGCGCGCGCCACCGCGGACGTCTACTCACTCGACGTCAAGACGGGACAGCTGACGCGATGGACCGAGAGCGAGCTCGGCGGCCTCGTGCCGGCGCAGCTGTCGGAGCCGGCGCTGGTCTCATGGAAGACGTTCGACGAGCGGACGATCACGGGCTTCTACTACCGTCCGCCGGCGCGATTCACCGGGAAGCGTCCGGTCATCGTCAACATCCACGGCGGGCCCGAAGGGCAGTCCCGTCCGACCTTCCAGGGACGCAACAACTACTTCCTCAACGAGCTCGGCGTGGCCATCGTCTATCCAAACGTGCGCGGCTCGACCGGGTATGGGAAGACGTTCGTCGATCTCGACAACGGTCTGAAGCGCCTCGACGCGGTCAAGGACATCGGGGCGCTCCTGGATTGGATCGGGCAACAGCCCGAGCTCGACGCCACGCGCGTCATGGTGACGGGTGGAAGCTACGGCGGCTACATGACGCTGGCGACGGCGACGACCTACAACGATCGCATTGCCTGCGCGCTCGACGTCGTGGGCGTGTCGAACTTCAACACGTTCCTGAAGAACACGGAGAGCTACCGGCGCGACCTGCGGCGTGTCGAGTACGGGGACGAGCGCGTGGAGGAGGTGCGGGCGTTCTTCGAGAAGACGGCGCCGCTCAACAACGCCCGGAACATCACCAAGCCGCTGTTCGTCGTGCAGGGTGGAAACGACCCGCGTGTGCCGCGGACCGAGGCGGAGCAGATGGTGGCCAAGGTTCGCGAGAACGGCAGCCCGGTCTGGTATCTGATGGCCCGCGACGAAGGCCATGGGTTCCGGAAGAAGAACAACGCCGACTACCAGTTCTACGCGACGGTGATGTTCGTCAAACAGTTCCTGCTCGGTCAGGGTGAGGAGACCAAGCGCACACCGACGAGTTGATTGGGGATCCGGCTCGGCGACGCGGCTAGTGTCGACGTAGTGTCCGGCTTCAGCCGGACCCAGGAGTCCGCCTGAGCCCAGAGGTCACTTGTGTTGAGAATGTGGCGCAGGCCTTTAGGCCTGCCCGGGCCCGCGGTGGCCGGGCTGAAGCCCGGCGCCACCTTGGCGGGCCCGTTGTCAACGACGATCAACGCAACTGGATTCCGGGGCTAGGACACCGGAGCGGGCAGCGTCGATTCGCCCATCAGGTACAGATCGACGCCGCGCGCGGCACTGCGGCCGTCCGCAATCGCCCAGACGATCAGCGACTGCCCGCGCTGCATGTCGCCGGTCGCGAAGACGCCGGGGACGTTGGTCATCCAGCCGCCGTCGCGGCCCACCGTTCCCCGCGGTGTCATCGTCACACCGAGATCGGCTACGAGCCCCGTCTTCTCGGCGCCGGTGAATCCCATGGCGAGGAGGACGAGATCGGCCGGGAGTTCGAATTCCGTGCCCGGCACCGGCTGGAACGTCACGCGCCCGTTCTCGCGAGTCTGCGCGACGCTGGCCGCTTCGAGCTTGCGAACGCGTCCGTGCTCGTCGCCGACGAACCGCGTCGTGGACACCGCGTAGACGCGCTCGCCGCCTTCCTCGTGCGCGGACGACACGCGGAAGATCTGCGGCCACTGCGGCCACGGGTTGTCGGGGGCGCGCGTCTCGGGCGGGCGGGGGAGGACCTCGAGCTGATGCACCGAGGCGGCGCCCTGGCGATGCACCGTGCCGAGGCAGTCGGCGCCGGTGTCGCCGCCGCCGATGATCACGACATGCTTGCCGGCCGCGGTGATGAAGTCGTCATCCGCAATCGCGTCGCCTTCGCAGCGGCGGTTCTGGAGCGGCAGGTACTCCATCGCGAAATGGACGCCCTGCAGATCGCGCCCCGGAATCGGCAGGTCACGTGCCATCGGGACACCGCACGCCAGCACCACGGCGTCGAACTCCGCGCGCAGACCGTCGGCGCCGATGGTCCGTCCGGGATCCTCGCCGGGGCGGAACACGATGCCCTCCTGCTCCATGATGCGGAGCCGGCGATCGAGCACGGCCTTCTCCATCTTGAACTCGGGGATGCCGTAGCGCAGCAGCCCGCCGATGCGATCGGACCGCTCGAAGACCGTGACGAGGTGCCCCGCCTTGTTCAGCTGATCGGCCGCCGCCAGCCCCGAGGGTCCCGATCCGACGACCGCCACCGTCTTGCCGGTGCGCAGCTTCGGCGGGGCCGGGGCGACCCATCCTTCCTTGACCGCGCGCTCGATGATCGCCAACTCGATCGACTTGATCGAGACCGGGTCGTCGTTGATGCCCAGCACGCACGATCCCTCGCACGGCGCCGGACAGAGGCGGCCGGTGAACTCGGGAAAGTTGTTGGTGGCGAGCAGGCGCCCGATCGCGGTCTGCCAGCGGTTGCGATAGACGAGATCGTTCCAGTCGGGGATCAGGTTGCCGAGCGGGCAGCCCTGGTGACAGAAGGGAATGCCGCAGTCCATGCAGCGTGCGCCCTGCTGCTCGAGCGTCGCCTGCGGGTGGAGCACATAGACCTCGCGCCAGTCGCGCACTCTTTCGGCGACGGGCCGCGTCGGCTGCTTGGAACGTGCGAGCTCGATGAATCCGGTCGGTTTACCCATATCGTCGAACTGTCTGCAGAGGGCGGGGCTTCAGCCCCGCCGGCTGCTACCGGTGGCTGGCGGCCGGGCTGAAGCCCGGCCCTCCTGCGGTCCCAGAGGGTGTCGAACCGCTACGAGGTCGCGCCGACGAGCTCCGCGAACTCGACCTCGCGTCCCTGCGCGCGGGCGGTGGCTTCGGCCGTGATCACGCGCTTGTAGTCGCGCGGCATGATCTTGACGAACTGCAGGCGGGCACGGTCCCAGTCGAGCAGGAGCCGCCCGGCGTGCTCGCTCCCGGTGAGCTGCACGTGCCGCCCGATGAGCAGCTTGAGCAGATCGTCATCCGTGTCGTCGATCTCGTCGAGGTCCACCAGTCCGGTGTTGCACCGTCGTTCGAACCGGCGCTCGACGTCGAGCACGTAGGCGACGCCGCCGCTCATGCCGGCCGCGAAGTTGCGGCCCGTCGGTCCGAGGACGATGACGCGTCCGCCGGTCATGTACTCGCAGCCGTGATCCCCGACGCCTTCGACCACCGTGTGCACGCCGCTGTTGCGGACGGCGAACCGTTCACCCGCAATGCCCCGGAAGAAGGCCTCGCCGCTCGTCGCCCCGTAGAGCGCGACGTTGCCGATGAGGATGTTCTGCTCCGGCACGAACGACGCGTTCTTCGGCGGATAGACCACCAGGCGCCCGCCGGAGAGACCCTTGCCGACGTAGTCGTTGGCGTCGCCTTCGAGCGTCAGCGTGATCCCGTGCGGAACGAACGCCCCGAAGCTCTGTCCGGCGCTGCCGGTGAAGCGCACCCGGATCGTGTCGTCCGGGAGCCCGGCGGCGCCCCAGCGGCGCGTCACGTGGTAGCCCAGCAGCGTGCCGACCGTCCGGTTCACGTTGCGAATGGGCAGGTTCAGCTCGACGGGCTCCCGGCGGTCGATCGCCGGACGCGCAGATTCGACGAGCACGTTGTCGAGCGCCCGTGCGAGCCCGTGGTCCTGCGTCTCCACCTGGTGGCGGGGTGCGTCGTCGGCGATCGCGGGCTCATGGAGGATCTGCGAGTAGTCCAGCCCGCGGGCCTTCCAGTGCTCGACCGCCGGCCGCACGTCGAGCCGATCCACCCGTCCAATCATCTCGGCCATCGTCCGGAAGCCGAGCTGCGCCATGATCTCGCGCACTTCCTCGGCGATGAAGCGGAAGAAGTTCTGCACGAACTCGGGCTTGCCGTTGAACCGCTTCCGCAGCTCCGGATCCTGTGTCGCGATGCCGACGGGGCACGTGTTCAGGTGGCAGACGCGCATCATCACGCAGCCCGAGACGACGAGCGGCGCCGTCGCGAACCCGAACTCCTCGGCGCCGAGGAGCGCCGCGATGGCCACGTCGCGGCCCGTCTTCATCTGGCCGTCCACCTGGACGACGATGCGGCCGCGCAGGCCGTTCAGACGCAGGACCTGCTGCGTCTCGGCGAGGCCGAGCTCCCAGGGGACGCCGCCGTGCTTGATGCTCGTGAGCGGCGACGCGCCGGTCCCTCCGTCGTGCCCCGAGATGAGGACGACGTCGGCATGCGCCTTGGAGACGCCGGCGGCGACCGTGCCGACGCCGGCCTCGGCGACGAGCTTCACGTGCACGCGGGCGGCGGGGTTGGCGTTCTTCAGGTCGTGAATGAGCTGCGCGATGTCCTCGATGGAGTAGATGTCGTGATGGGGCGGCGGCGAGATGAGCGCCACGCCCGGCGTCGAGTGACGCACCTTGGCGATCCACGGATAGACCTTGTGGCCGGGGAGCTGTCCGCCCTCGCCCGGCTTGGCGCCCTGCGCCATCTTGATCTGCAGATCGCTGGCGTTGACCAGGTACTCGCTGGTCACGCCGAAGCGGCCCGACGCCACCTGCTTGACGGCGCTGCGCCGCCAGTCGCCGTTGGCGTCCGGCTTGTACCGCTTCGCGTCCTCGCCGCCCTCGCCGCTGTTGGACCGTGCGCCCATGCGGTTCATCGCGATGGCGAGCGTCTCGTGCGCTTCGGAGCTGATCGAGCCGTACGACATCGCCCCGGTCGAGAATCGTTTGACGATCGTCTCGACGGGCTCGACCTCGTCGAGGGGGACGGGCGTGGCGCCGGCGCGGAACTGCATCAGCCCGCGCAGCGTGGCCAGCGACTGGCTCTGATCGTCAACCGACCGCGAATACTCCTTGAAGATCGCGTACTGGCCGCTGCGCGTCGCGTGCTGCAGCTTGAAGACGGTCTGCGGGTTGAACAGGTGGTACTCGCCGTCACGGCGCCATTGATACTCGCCGCCGCCGTCGAGCGCCGCCACCTTCACCGGGCGCCCGGGATAGGCCAGGGCGTGCCGGCGCTGCACCTCTTCGGAGATGATCTCGATGCCGATGCCCTCGATGCGCGATGGCGTCCAGGTGAAATAGCGGTCGACGAACGCCTTGTTGAGCCCGATGGCCTCGAAGATCTGCGCGCCGCAGTAGCTCTGGAGCGTCGAGATGCCCATCTTGGACATCACCTTGAGGATGCCCTTGTTGAGCGCCTTGATGTAGTTGCGGACCGCCTTCGCGTGCGTCAGACCGGGCAGCATGCCCTGCCGGATCATGTCGTCGAAGGTCTCGAAGGCCAGGTAGGGATTCACCGCCCCGGCGCCATACCCGACGAGCAGCGCGCAATGGTGCACCTCGCGGGCGTCGCCGGCCTCGACCACCAGCGCGCAGCGCGTGCGCGTGCCCTCGCGAACGAGGTGATGGTGGACGCCGGCGGTGGCGAGCAGGCTCGGGATGGCGGCCTGGCGATCGTTGATGCCGCGATCCGAGAGGATGATGATGTTGTAGCCGGTCGCGACCGCATCGCTCGCCTGCCGGCAGAGCGCCGCCATGGCGCGCTCGAGCCCCGGACCGTCGTCGGCCGGGTCGTAGAGCATCGGCAGCGTCACCGTGCGGAAGCCGGGGAAGGCGGCCGGCGCCGGACAGAACGGCGGCAGCTCGTCGTCCGGATCGCAGTCGGTCAGGAACAGGCCCGGCGCCAGATCGCTGCCGACGCACCGGAGCTTGGCGACCTCCTCGTTGCTGAGCACCGGATACTTCACTTCGATCTGCCGGCAGGACTCGGGCCGCGGCTCCAGCAGATTGCCCTCGGGGCCGATCGTCGACGCCATCGAGGTGATGAGCTCTTCGCGAATCGCGTCGAGCGGCGGATTGGTGACCTGCGCGAACAGCTGCTTGAAGTAGTCGAACAGCAGCCGCGGCTTGTTCGACAGCACGGCGAGCGCCGTATCCGTGCCCATCGACCCCACCGCCTCCTCGCCGTTCTGCGCCATCGGCGCGAGCAGGAAGCGCAGGTCCTCCTCGGTGTAGCCGAACGCCTGCTGGCGCCGCAGCACCGTCAGGTGGTCGGGCTCGGGCAGGCGGGCGGCATCGGGCAGCTCGCGGATGTCGATCAGGTGCTCGGCCAGCCACCGCTGATACGGGTGCGCCGCCGCGAGCTCGCTCTTGATCTCCTCGTCGTCGATGATGCGGCCCTGCGCGGTGTCCACGAGGAACACCTTGCCGGGATGCAGCCGCTCCTTGAGGCGGATGGACTCGGGCGGGACGTCGAGCACGCCGACCTCGCTCGCCATGATGACGAGATCGTCGGTGGTCACGTAGTAGCGCGACGGGCGCAGGCCGTTGCGATCCAGGACGGCGCCGACGAGCGTGCCGTCCGTGAAGGCAATCGAGGCCGGCCCGTCCCACGGCTCCATGAGCGACGAGTGGTACTCGTAGAAGGCGCGCCGCGCCGGATCCATCGTCTCGTGGTTCTGCCACGGCTCGGGGATCATCATCAGCACGGCGTGCGGCAGCGAGCGGCCGCTCATCATCAGGAACTCGAGCACGTTGTCGAACGTCGCCGTGTCGCTCCCGCCCTCGCGGATGATCGGCAGGATCGACGCGAGATCCTCGCCGTAGAGCGGCGACTGGAGCAGGCCTTCGCGGGCGCGCATCCAGTTGATGTTGCCGCGCAGGGTGTTGATCTCGCCGTTGTGCGCGATCACGCGGTAGGGGTGGGCCAGGGGCCACGACGGGAACGTGTTCGTGCTGAATCGCTGGTGGACGAGCGCGAGGCCGGATTCGACCGCGGGATCCCGCAGATCGAGATACATCGACGGCAACTGGCCCGCCGTCAGCATGCCCTTCCAGATGAGCGTCCGGCTCGACAGGCTGACGACGTAGAACAGCCGGCGCTCGGAGAGATCCAGCGCTGTCGATCGCGAGCTCGATCCGCTTGCGGATCACGTAGAGCCGGCGCTCGAAGGCCAGGGGGTCGGCGGCGGGCGTGCCGGCCCGGCGATCAGGGATCGGGGTGACGGTCGGTCCGGTCCGGCGGCCGCCAGGCGTGGTGCCCCGGCCGATGAAGAGGTGTTTGAACACCGGCGCGGCGCGGCGCGCGCTCTCGCCGAGCGACGAGTCGTCGGTCGGCACGTCGCGCCAGCCGAGGACGATCTGGCCCTCCTCGACGACGATGGATTCGATCAAGGCGACGACCTCGGCCTGCTGCGCAGGATCACGAGGCAGGAAGACGAGGCCGGCGCCGTAGTCGCCGGGGGCTGGCAGCGCGATGCCCAGCGGCGCCGTCACCTTGCGGAGAAAGGCGTCCGGAAGCTGAATGAGGATGCCCGCACCGTCACCAGTGTTGGCTTCGCAGCCGCAGGCACCGCGGTGCTCGAGGTTCCGGAGGAGCTCGAGGCCCTTCTCGACGATGGCCCGGGAGCGCTGGCCTTTCAGGTGCACCACGAAGCCGACACCGCACGCCGCGCGTTCGTGCTGCGGGTCGTAGAGTCCCTGCGGATCGGGTGCGCCGAACGGGCGCCTGTCACACTGCTGGCCGTGGTGCTGCATCGTCGTGCCCCGGGGGAAGGCGACGGCGGGAGACACGTGTCTCCCGACCGTCGAAATGTCCTCACATTAGGCGGCAGCGACGCGGCAAAAGGAAATAGAAAGGTCTGATTCGACTCATGATTCGATCGCATGAGTCAGTTTGGCAGTCTCTATTCTATGAATGGATTGCACCCATGCCTTCGGCATATGGCACGGCCAGGGATCAGGGATCAGCGATCAGAGACCAGCGACCAACGACCACGACCAGGGACCAGCGCCGTGTCCGGTCCTGGCCACCATGCTTTCGCAAGCCCTGTAGCCCGCAGTCCGTAGTCCGTAGCCCAGACTGAAGACCGAAGACTGAGGACCAGGGACCAACGACCAACGACCAACGACCGTGTCCCGTTCCCAGACTGAAGTCCGAAGACTGAAGACCGAAGACAACGACCCGCTCACGCCGGCTTCGTCACCATCAGCCAGATGACGATGAGGACCAGCAGCGCGAGGATGCCGCCGACCATCGACCCCCTGGCCGAGAGCTTCAGGAACTCGGGGTCTTGCGGGCCGCGGGCTTCGAGCGCCGCAATCTGCTTGCGGAGTGTGGGCGTATAGACCAGGGCCGAGATCAGCGCCATCACGACCCACAGCGCCATGGACATGTGCACCCATCGCGTGGCCCAGGGGATCCCCGACACGTACACCATCACCGCGCCGGTCACCAGCAGCAGGCCATAGCACGGGTTGGCGACGTAGTCGTCCATCACCTTCACGGTGCGCAGCGCGTAGCGGAGCTCGCGCCCGTCCGCGCCGGCTTTGCGGGCGCGCCCGATGAGCAGCCCGTAGGCCGCATTGAACCCGACCGCCACAATCGCCAGGACCACGTGCACGAACTTGAGCGTGAGGTACAGCATGGCCCGGGATCATATCCCGCGGACCCGACGGACTGAGAGACCGACGGCCGAGTTCACTTGTGCTCACAACGGGCCCGCCAGGGTGGCCAACGCGGGCCCGGGCAGGCCTGAAGGCCTGCGCCACATTTGTCGCGGTCAGTCGTCGATCAGCGTCAGGGCAATCACGAACATCGTCATGAACGACGCCGCGCCCGACGCCACGCCGATGAGGACCGCCTTGCCGGCGCCGATGCCGCCGCGCTCCGGCTCCATGGATTCGATCGACGAGAAGGGCACGCGCCTCGCCGGCTCGGGCAGGCGGGTCTTCGGCTTCACGACCATCGCATCGGGCTCCACGACCATCAGCGTGCCCTTCACGCGCGCGCCGTCGGTGAGGACGATACGGACGAGGGAGCCGATCGGCAGGCTCTCGGCGTAACGCCGCCAGACCTCCCCGGCCTGGGCGGTCGAGCCGGCAGACGCACGCATCGGATGAGACTCGGGCGGGCCCGGCACCGCGGAGAGGCGCGGGCCAGTCGAGTGCGCGCATCCCGGTATCGCGAGCGTCAGGATCAGCAGCAGCGAAAGCAGTCTCGTGGTCATGGTCTCCTCAATCGAACGTTCGAGCCTGAGCCGTGGCCTCCCTGGCTTTGGGCCTCGAGTCCCCTGAGCCCCAAGCCCTGAGCCCTGAGCCTCAAAAGTCCGCCCCGACGCCAAAGCGCCACATGACGTCGGTGACGTCCGACCCCAGGGCCACGCGGACGTCGGTCCTGAAGAATCCGTGCCTGGCGAAGTACGCCTTGAATCCGGTCATGACGAGCACGCGAGCGCCCCAGACGGTCTCGCTGGACGTCGGCAGCGGTTCGGTCGTGATCCCGGGCGTGCCCACCGGCGACCCCCCGTAGGTCTGCCGCCGTCCCTCGACGCGTCGCGACTCGCGGACCACGTGCAGACCGCCGCCGACGAACGGGTGGACCCACGCGTTGTCGAGGAACTGCCAGGACTGGAGGAGGTCGAGGGTCCGGGAGCGGTAGTAGTGCTCGCGAAACGTCGATCGCGAGCGGCCTCCACCCAGGCTCTGGTACTCACCGCTGGTCAGTCGGTCTTCGCCGGTGGCGGCGAGCTCGACCTCGGTCTTGACGTGAGGCGTCCAGTAATAGCCAAGAGCGGCGCCGCCGAGCGGTGTGGAGAACCAGTCGCGGTAGGTGTCCCCGCCGAGGTCACCGCGGTTCGCGGCAAACCAGGCCGCGTACGCGGTGGCATCGAATCGCCTGGAGTGACCGCCCTCCGGACCCGCCGGCGGCTGTGCCGCAGCGCCAGACGCCACGCCGAGCAGCGCGGCCAACCCCATGACGATCGACACCTGGAGCGACGTGGCGTGCATGGACCCCCTCCAATCGGAAGCGGCCCCTTCACACGCTCGAGGCCGCCCGCACTCTTGAATGCGCGGACGGCCTCGCGATCGGCTCACGCGTAATGAGAAGGGATTCGATCGCGCCGGGAGGACCGGGCTGAGCCACCTTGGGCGAGGTTGGTCCGGCTGAAGCCGGACACTACGATCGTTCCGTCGAGGCCGTGACCTCTAACGCAACGTAGTGTCCGGCTTCAGCCGGACCTTTCGGATGGCCGGTACGACCAATACCGTCAGATCTTGTCCGTGGCTAGGAAGGGCACACTCACTCTGATTTGGTCAGATCTTCTCCGTGGCTCAGAAGGGCACGCTCAATCCGGTTAGGTCAGATTGTCGTCCGGTGGCTAGAAGCGCACGCCCATCGACAGGCGGAGCGTTCGCGGCGTCTGATACGCGAACCGGTTGCGCGGATCCCCGAACCCCGGGGTGAAGGTGCCGTCGGCGCGGGTGATCCGGGGCGCCGTGCGCCAGTGCACGCCCTCGACCGGCGTCTCGGTGAACGGATTGAACGCGACCAGGTCGCTCGTGCCGCCGGCGCGGGTCTGGGTCGTCAGGGAGATGGCGTTGGTGTCGAAGACGTCCTGCCGGTTGAACACGTTCCAGACCTGCACCTGGAAGAACAGCTCGGCGCTGCCGGCGCCGGTGAAGCGGTAGGCATAGTTCGCGGAGAAGTCCGTGCGGTTCACGACCGCGGTGCGGAAGGCGTCGCGGTTGGTGAAGAAGTAGGCGGCGCTGGTCGCCGGGTTGGCGTAGCCCGGATTGGTCACCGACGCGACCGAGACCAGGCCGGCGGCGCCGTACGGCAGCCCGCTCGAAATCGCATGGGTCCCGCTCAGGCTCAGCGTCCCGAGCCGACCGGGAACGGGGGTCGTCCACACCCCCCAGACGCGGCCGCGATGCCGTTGATCGATCGCGAGATCCCCGACCGGACGGTTCCACGCCGGATCGTTGTACTCGGGATAGTAGAGGAAGCCGGTCGTGGCGTTCGCGGCGCTGCCGTAGGTGACGATGTTCGCCGTGGACGGACCGCCCGCGAGCGTCTCGCCGTCGAAGTTGCCCCAGCTCTTCGAAAGCGTGTAGTTGCCGGCGAACTGCAGCGTGCTGCTGGCGCGCACGTTGGCCTGCACGCTCAACGCGGTGTGCTCACGCTCGGGCGTGGCGCTGTTGTCGACGATCGACAGGTCCTGCGGCCGCCCCACCGGATCGATGACCTGGCCGGTGCTGAGGTCCCGGCGCAGCGTGTAGAAGTCCTGGAAGGCCCGGTACAGGAAGTCGGCGCGGACGCTGGCCCGCGTGCCCAGTTGACGCGTCACGCCGGCCGCCACCTCGCTGACGCTCGGAGACTGCAGCGAATCGCCGATCTGGGTGTCCACGCCGGGCAACGACAGCAGGACTGTCGGGCGGCTCGTCCCACCGTTGGCGAAGAACCAGTCGAACAGCGTCCGCAGCGCCACGTCGGTCGTCATCAGGCTCGACACCGGTGCGTTGACGTCGGCATTGATCGCCGGGCCCTCGTAGCGGAAGCGGTAGGTCGACGCCTGTCCGCCAGGCGAGCTCGAATCGGCGATCGAATTCGCGATGCCGGCGACATAGCGGCCATAGCTGGCGTTCACCGTCCACTGGCCCGATCCGGTCGGATCCCACGTCGCGGCGAGGCGCGGGCTGAAGGCGCTGTCCTTGACGACATCGGCGTCGGCGCTGTCCTTGCCGTCGTTGCGATCCCACCGCATCCCGAGGTTGAGGCTGAGCCGATCGTTCACCCGCCACGTGTCGTTGGCGAACAGCGAGTGGGTGCGGAAGTCGGTGCCCAGGCTGTTCTGCGTGATCGGGTTCCATTGAATGAGCGTGCTCGCTCCCGGGACCCACGATGGATACACGTCGGTGCCGGCGACAATCGAGGTGGTGCCGAGAATGCGGTAGTCGCTTCCGGACTGGTGGTTCTTCGCGATCCGGACGTCGTTGAACGTGTCGTAGCCGAACACCAGGCTGTGCGACCCGGCGCGGCTGGTCGAGAGGAAGTAGTTGCCCTTGAGCAGCAGGTTGTCGTTGTCGCGCTTCTCCGGCGGGGCACAGACCGAGCAGAAGGTCGGCGACCAGAACCGGGTGTTGCGCGCCGAGTCCACCACGAGCGTGCCGTCGATGAGGTCGGTCGTGGACGCGCCGGCGCCGTCGAAGGCCAGCTCGCGCTTGGAGAACTGCGCCTCGACGAAGAAGTTCTGCCTGATGATGCCGGTGTAGTTCGCGGAGTACAGGTCCTCGGGAAGCTTGCGGTTGTACAGGCTTCTCGTGTCCATGATGTTGAACTGCCGGGCATTGGTCTCCTCGCGCCGCCGGCCGATGAACGACCCGCGGAGGGTGTGCGCGCCGGCGAGCGAGTAGGTGCCTTTCGCCTCGAACCGCTTCTCGTTCTGCCCGAAGTCGTAGCCGACGCCGGTGACGTCCCCCTGTCGCGCCTCGATCCGATCGACGAAGCGGCCGGCGCCGAAGTACCACAGGCGATCGCGCACCACGGGTCCGCCGACCGTGAACTCATAGGTCGGAATCACATCGTCTACGGTGAAGTCACCGGCGAAGGGCGACAGCTCGCGCCAGCCGTCATTGGTCAACGTCGTCCGGAACGAGCCCGACATGCGGTTGCCGCCCGACTTGGTGATCGCGTTGACCACACCGCCCGAGAAGCGGCCGAACTCCGCCGAGATGGCGCCGGTCGTGACCGTCGTCTCCTGGATCGCGTCCTCGATGAACAGCGGCAGCGCCTGACCGCGGACGTTCTCGTTGACGACGACGCCGTTGATGAGGAACAGGTTCTCGAACGAGGCCGCGCCCGACATCACGATGGTCTGCGTCGCCGAGTCGTTGTTGTTGTTGCTCGGACCGGTGGCCGACACGTTCGGCGCCAGCAGCATCGTCGCCGCGAGCGAGCGATCGGAGGGCAGCTGATTCACCAGATCAGCACGGATCGTCGTCGCGACCGGCGCCGTGGTCGCGAAGGCCTCGGTCCGCGCCGAGACCGTGACCGACTCGGCGACGCCGCCGACCTCGAGCGCGACGTCCAGCGGTACGGTCTGGGCCGCCGCGACGTTGACCTTGCGTTCGACCGGCTTGAAGCTGGCCAGCTCGAACCGCACGGTGTATTCCCCGGGCGGCAGGAACGGCAGGATGAAATCCCCGTGTTCGGAGCTCACGACCTCGCGCGTGCCCTGAAGCGCCGGCGAGGCGGCGACCACCGTGACGCCAGGGAGAACGGCGCCGTCCGCCTGCGCCACCCGTCCCGAGATCGTCCCTGTGGGATTGCCCTGACCAGCGGCGAGGCTCGCCGTCAGGCACAGCGCGAGCGTTGCGATCGATGTCCGAAGAATGGTCATGGATTTCCTCCCTCTCGACCCGCAGTCCGGCACGATCGAGCAACCACGGTGCCGCCGGGCGGCCGTTCGTCAGGAGAATCGGGCGGTTCGTCCCGAACCTGGGACGACTGTTGTCAAGCTCGTGACGGCACAACCTTCCAGAGGTGATGAGCGGCGCGGAATGGGGGACACGATGCGCCTGAGCGCCGGCAGGGGTGACGACGAAGGGACGGAATCGTGGCGTGAGGGCGCCGTGCGATTCGGCTTCTTGGAGGATCGTGCGCCGAGGACCAGAGCGTCGGTTCTCAGGCGGTGGGACAGGGCTTCAGACCTGTCGCAATCGACGACACGCTGAGAGAGGCCAGTGCAGCCGCCCTTTGATCCCGTCGGGTCAGCGGATCACTGGAGCGGGCGATCGCGTTCCGCCATGCCGCGGAGAAAGTGCCAGATCGCCAGCGCGGCCAGGCGGGACGTCTGATCGTCGCGATCGAGCCTGGGATTCACCTCGACCAGATCGATGGACCTGACACAGGGCGATCGGCCGGCGTGGAACGCGGCGTCGAAGAGCAGTTCAGGCGTGAGGCCGCCGGTCGCCGGCGCGCTCACCGCCGGGGCGTAGGCCTGATCGACGGCGTCGAGATCGACGGATACGAAGGTGTCGTTCGCGAGCGCGTCGTAGAGCGCGCAAATCCGTTCTCTCGTCACGTCGTCGCGCCAGACGATCGACGCCTTCCGCTCGGCGAGAAAGCCCAGATGCGCCGCGGCCACGGCGTGCGGCAGCAGTCCGGCCACCGTGTAGCCGCTGCACGCGCCGGAGTCGTGCTCGAGCGCCTGACGGAAGGGCGACCCCGAATGCGCTCGGCCCTCGAGGAGCGTCCGCACGTCCGGATGGGCGTCCCAGTTGACGATCGAGACCCGCCGGTTCGCGCCGGCATACCCGAGGAAATGGCCGAACGCGGTTTCGTGCCCCCCGCCGAGGACGATCGGCGTCGCACCCTGCGCGAGGCAGGCGCTCACGGCTTCTCCCAGCTGCTTCTGCGCAAGATCCAGGTGATCGGTGACCGGCAGATTGCCGAAGTCGTGCATGCGCCCCAGCAGGCGGACGAACTTCATGTCCTGCCGCGGGGTGAGGCGGTAGAGCCACTCGCGGATCCGATCGGGCGCCTCGCGCGCGCCGACGCGGCCGCCATTGCGGCGCACGCCTTCGTCGCAGGGGAAACCGATGAGGGCAATCGCCGGCCAGCGATCGGGCGAGACGTCGAGCCCGACGAGGTGGCCGACACGGGGATCGTCGAGCGTGGTCGCGCGGCGAATCTCCACGCCCGGGGCGTCGAAGCGCATCGGCAGCCGCGGGGCGCGCTCCGGTGACCAGGGCAGGCGGTCCGCGGCAGCCATCAGGCAGTCGCGGAGATGGCCGCGAGCGTCTTCTGCACGTCGTGCACGTCGGCCGACGTGCCGGCGAGCGCCTGGCGGGCCGCGCGATCGAGCGTCTGCTCGATGCGGAGGAGCGCCTCGTATTCCTGCGGCGGCGCCAGGCGGCCGGCGTGCACGCGGTCGCGCGCTTCGTCGGCGCCAGCGTCGCGATCGACCGCGAGGTAGGCACGCATCACCGCCTCGATGTCCCTGCCGGAGGCGGCCATGAGCTGCGACACCAGGCGGATGCCGGCCTTGTTGACCACGTAGTTCACCGCCGCCGTCGCGACGATTTCGCGCCGCAGCGGGTGTTTGGCGAAGTGCTCGCGGAAGGCGTCGCGGAGCCGCCTGGGGAAGTAGGCGTCGAGGAACGGGCGATGCGCGTCGTCATCGGGGAGCGCCGTCTTCAGCACGTGCGCGAAGGCCCAGTTCTTGACGTGCCCCATCAGGACGGCGAGGAGCGGACGGGGCAGTCCCCGCTCGCGCGCCGGATTCGCCAGCAGCTCGTCACGAGCCGGCACCGCCGCGTCGCTCCGGCTGACGATGCCCGCCGCGACCAGTTCTTCGACGAACGCCGCGTAGTCTTCGTACGCCGCGGCGCTGCGGAGCCCGTCGAGCGTCAACGCCAGCGCCTGCTCCGCGTTGTCCACGAGCACGAGCTCCGAGACTTCGTCGGTCATCTCCTGCAGGATCCGGTTGCGCTCGGTGCGGCTCTTGATCTGGCCGGCGCGCAGGAGCACGTCGAGGAGAATCTTGATGTTCACCTCGTGGTCGGACATGTCGACGCCGCCCGAGTTGTCGATGGCATCGGTGTTGAGCTGGCCGCCGCGTGTCCAGTACTCGAGGCGCGCGCGCTGGGTCAGGCCGAGGTTGCCCCCCTCGCCGATGACCCGCGCCCGGACGGCCGGGGCATCGATGCGGACGCGATCGTTCGCGCGGTCGCCGACGTCGGCGTCCTCCTCGGTCGAGGCCTTCACGTAGGTGCCGATGCCGCCGTTGTAGAGCAGATCCACGGGGGCGCCGAGGATCGCCCGAATCACTTCCTCGCCGCTGGGCGCGCTCTCGTCGATCGCCAGCGCCGCCCGGGCCTCGGCGCTCAACGGAATCTCCTTCGCCGTCCGATCGAAGATGCCGCCGCCGGGGCTCATCGCCGACGCGTCATAGTCCTTCCAGGAGGATCGCGGCAGCGCGAAGAGTCGCGACCGTTCGGCGAAGCTGCGCGCCGGGTCGGGAGCCGGATCGATGAAGATGTGCTGATGGTTGAACGCGGCGACGAGGCGGATCTGCTCGCTCCGCAGCATCCCGTTGCCGAAGACGTCGCCCGCCATGTCGCCGATGCCGACACAGGTGAACGGCTGCGTCTGCACGTCGACGCCGAGGTTGCGGAAATGATGGCGAATGCACTCCCAGGCGCCGCGCGCCGTGATGCCTTCCTTCTTGTGGTCGTAGCCGTTGCTGCCGCCGGAGGCGAACGCGTCGCCCAGCCAGAAGCCGTATTGCCCCGACACCTGGTTGGCCGTGTCCGACAGGTGCGCCGTGCCCTTGTCCGCCGCGACGACCAGGTAGGGATCGTCGTCGTCGTGCCGCACGACCTCCGGCGGATGCACGACGTCGCCGTTGATCAGGTTGTCGGTGACGTCGAGCAGTCCCGAGACGAACTCGCGATACCGCTCGACCAGGTAGGCGTCGAGCGCGGGCCGGGGCGGGAGCTGGCCCTTGAGGACGAATCCGCCTTTCGACCCCACCGGCACGATGATGGCGTTCTTCACCATCTGCGTCTGCATCAGGCCGAGGACTTCGGTGCGGAAGTCGTCGTGGCGATCGCTCCACCGCAGGCCGCCGCGCGCGACCTTGCCGCCGCGGAGGTGAATGCCTTCGAGCCGCCGCGAGTGCACGTAGATCTCGAACAGCGGCCGCGGCGACACCATGCCGTCCACCCGTCCGCTCTCCACCTTGATGGCGAAGACCGGCCGCTCGGGACGCTGGTAGGCGTTGGTCCGCACCGTCGCGTGCACGAGGTTCTCGAACCCCTGCAGGATCTCGTCGTCGAACAGGCTCGAGACGGCGCGCAGGGCGGCGCGCACGGCCTCGTCGCCGGCCTGGATGGCCGCTTCCCGCCGGCCCTGGAACTGGGGGTCGAAGCGGGCGCGGAACATGCCCGAGATCGCGGCGGCCGCGGCGCTGTTGCGGAGCAGCACGCCGTTGACCGTGTCGTCGGTCAGCACCGGCCGGATCTGCAGCAGGTGATTGCGCAGCGTGCGCAGCACTTCGAGCTCGCGCCAGTCCAGCCCCTCGAGCATCAGCAGGCCGTTGAGCGGGTCGTCGGTGGCGCGGCCCTCCTGGAGCGCGCGCAGCGCCTCGCGCAGGCGATCCTCGCCCTCCACCATCGCCGCGATCACCGGCGCCGGCGCTTCGACCTTGAGCCGCTCGAGGGTGATGCGGCGCCCGTCGGGCAGCGTGATCGGGATCGACATCTCCTCGCGCACCGGCAGCGCGAGGTGTTCGAGCGTGCGCAGCATCGCGGTGAGGCCCAGCGGCCGCGGTGAGTAGATCTTGAGCGTTGCGGTCTCGGCCGAGTCCGGACGGACGGTGATGTCGAGCTGGGCCTCGATGGCTTCGAAGCGGCGCAGATCCTCGGGGACCTCGTCCGGCTTGGTGGACTCGCGATACAGGCCGCTGCGGGTCTCGGTGCGGACGAAGCGCTTGAACAGCCGCCGCCCCTCGAGCGGCCCGAACGCCTGCTCGAGCGTGACGGCGACACGGTCTTCCCACGTCGAGATGACGCGGTGCGTGATCTCGCGCACCTGGGCGACGTCGATCGGATGCTCGAGCGTCGAATCGTCGAAATAGAAGACGAGCAGCGCCACCACGCCCATGTCGGCCCAGGTGTTGAACGCAATCGGGCCGAACGCCTGGCTGAGCTGCGCCTTGAGGTCCTCCTCGGCCTTGTGCGAGTAGCGCAGGTCCGAGAAGGCGATCGACACCGACGCGTAGCCCGGACCGCGGCGCGTCGTCACGACGATCTCGTTGTCGCTCGACATGTAGACCATGCGATCGATGGTCTGCTTCAGCGACGCCTGGTCGGTGTAGAGCAGTTCGCGGCGCGGGAAGTGGTTGAAGAGCGCGCGCGTCTCGCGGTAGGCGTGGGAGTTGCTGGGGTCGCCGCTGTGCTCGAGCACCCACGCCAGCTTCTCGCGCATGAGCGGCACGTCCTGCGGCTTGGCCGTGAGCGCGCCCTTGGCGAGACGTCCGAGCAGCAGCGTTGCCGAGTCGATCGAGCCGTCGGCGTTCCACTCGCGAATCACCACGTCGTCGATCGGCTCGAGATGATGAATCGCGTGGGCGTTGGGACAGTAGTCGATGTCGATGACCCGCTCGTCCGAGTCGGCCGGCCGCATGTGCTCCTGCTGGACCTCCATCAACCCTGGAAAGACGACGGGCAGCAGCGCCGTGTCCTTGAAGACGCCGAGCGTGCTCGTCTGGTCCTCGTGCGGCTCGCCGTCGGGGCCGAAGGCGTAGCGCAGGATGCCGAGCATCACGTAGTTGTCCGACCGCAGCCACTCGAGGAAGGCGCGGGCGGCGTCGCCGTCGGCCGGATGGCCGCGCCGGCTGCGCAGGCGCGGCCCGATCTCGGTGATCGCGCGGCGCATGGCGGGGAAGTCCTCGACCCCGAGGAACACCGTCTTCAGGACCGAGAAGACCTGGTGCTCGATGCGCCGCAGCCGCTCGCGCGCCTCGACGCGCTCGATGCGGAACTGGCAGTACAGCTCGCGCGACCCGTCCTCCTGCGGCGCGCCGATCCAGACCACGCGCTCCCATTGGCGGCGCACGGTGAAGATCGGATGGATGGCCGAGAAGACGCGCAGGCCTTCCTTCTGGAAATAGTTCTTGAGGCTCTCGAAGATGAACGGCGCGTCGGGTGAATGCGTCTCGACGATCGTCACCTCGTGGGAGGAGCCCTGGGCGAGCGCGCCGCTGTCATCGGGATTGCGGACCGCCACGTGCAGGCCCGGCAGTCCCTTGTAGAGCTGTACCGCCGGGGGCATCGTCCGGGCCACGAACCGGAACATGCCGCCGATGCGGGCCGCGAGCGCCTCGGCGGGCAGCCGCAGGGCCAGCGAATCGGGCATTTCCGCGTAGGCGACGGGCGCCAGGGCGAGCAGCAGATCGCGATCGTCGGGCGCGGCGTCGCGGGCGAGAATGTCGGTTATGGCGGCGAGCGTCGAGACCCTCCGCTGAGGGTCGGCGGTGATCATGGGTCCTCCATCATCACGAGCGTCGGACAGCGTACCACGGGTCCATCCCGATGACGCGGACGGCGGCGCCGGCTGCCGCAGGATCGTCGTCGATCGCGGCGACGCCCGCCGGCGCGTGGATCACGTGCTCGTGGACCGGCTCCCCGGGCTGCCGGCGCTGTCGCGCGCCCGCATTCAGGGCTGGATTCGCAGCGGCCGCGTCCGCGTGGACGGCGTGCCGGTGGCGCGTCCGTCGCAGCGGCTGGTCGAAGGCCAGCGCCTGGACGTCCTCCTGGATCCGGCGCCAGCACGCACCCACCTCGCTCAGCCCCTCGACCTCGACATCGTCTACGAGGATGACGCGATGCTCGCGATCAACAAGCCGGCGGATCTCGTCGTGCACCCGACGCGCCGGTATCCGGAAGGCACGCTGGTCAATGCGTTGTTGTGGCACCTGCGCGCGGCCGGACAGACGCCTCCGGTGGCCCGGCTGGTCCACCGGCTCGACCGGCAGACGTCGGGCCTGCTGGTCGTCGCCAAGCGCCGCGAGGTCCATGCCGCGCTCGCGCGGGCCATGGCACGCCGCGCGGTGGACAAGACGTATCTGGCGCTCGTGTATGGGACGCCGCGATCGGTGAAGGATCGCATCGACCTGCGAATCGTCCGCGATCCGGCCGGTCGTTTGACGACGTCACGGGTCGAGGGGCAGACGGCGTCAACGATCGTCGAGCTCGTCGGCACGACCGGGGGGTCGCGCGCCGGACTGTCGCTGCTGCGCTGCACGCTCGTCACAGGTCGTCTGCACCAGATTCGCGTACACCTGGCGGGCGTCGGGCTCCCGATCGTCGGTGATCCGCTTTACCGCCCGCGCCCGCGAAGACTTCCCTCGGATCCGGCGCTCGCGTCGGGCTGCCTCGCGTTCCCCCGTCAGGCCCTGCACGCCTGGCGGCTGCGTCTGGCGCATCCGGTCACCGGGACCCCACTCGACCTGACCGCGCCTGTGCCCCCGGATCTGGCACGACTGCTTTCGCTCGCGGGCCTGGACGCCGCAGCCGGAGGCCTTTCCACAGGAGCATGAGCCCCTGCACGATCAGGAACAGGGTGAGCGGGTAGCCGACCGCCTTCGGGAAGAAGAAGATCAGCGTCGCGATCCCGACGAACAGCGAGCCGAACAGCAGCAGCGCCGCCGACTCGCTCGGCCCGAGCACCCGGTGGCCGCGCACAGCGGCGCCCAGCGTTGTCCGGACGAAGCCGAGGTCGGCGACCATCCATCCGGCGCTGCCGCGTTTCTGCCGGCGGCGCGGCTGCCGGACGTGGCCGGCGGGGACGTCGAGTCGTACGCGCCGGCGCGCGGTCAGGACAATCTCCGTGGACTGGGTCAGATCGCGCTCGAACTGCTCCTCCATCGCGGCGCCGATGCCCTCGTCGGACACCACGGCGTCGAGCTCCCAGTTGCCGATCCAGCTCGCGAGGTTGAGGTTGGTCGAGCCGATGCGCGCGAGACTCCCGTCGGCGACGGCGGTCTTCGAGTGGATCATCGAGCCGCCCCACTCGAAGACCCGCACGCCCGACTCGAGCAGGCGCCGGTAGAGCGTGCGCGAGACGTTGGCAATCCAGCCGACGTCGCTGCTCCCTGGCACCAGCAGCCGGACGTCCACGCCGTTGAGGGCCGCCGTGGACAGGGCTTCGAGATAGGTGGACGTCGGCATGAAGTACCGCGTCGGTGAGCCACAACCGCCGGCGCGCGAGCGAGGCCACGAGCAGCTCCAGTCGATAGAGCTGCGTCCGCTCGGGGTCGGTCGGAATCACGGCGAGCGATACCGCGCCGACGTGCGGCAGATCGTCGCGTGCCGGCGGCGGCTGATCGATCGGCGGTCCCCACAGCTTCCACGACGCGGCAAACGCCGCCTGGGCATCGGCGACGGCCGGCCCGCGGAACTCGACGCCCGTGTCGCGCCAGGGGGCGAGCGTCTTCGCCGGGTCGCCGACCCAGGCGTCGCCGATGCACAGACCCGAGATGAATGCCACGGTGTCGTCCACGACCAGCAGCTTGCGATGGTCGCGGCTGCCGATGGCGAGCAGGCTGCTGATGAGGGGCGGGTTGGCCAGGCGGACCTCACCGCCGGCGCGGATGAGGTCACGCCAGAAGCGGAACATCGACGGCCGCAGACACCCGAACCAGTCGTAGAGGACCCGCACCCGGATGCCGTCACGGACGCGCGCGATCAGCAGGTCGCGGAAGTGGCGGCCGATCGTGTCGTTGTGCACGATGTACATCTCGAGATGGATCGTGCGTGTCGCCGCGTTGATCGCCGCTTCCCAGGCCGGATAGTTCTCCGCCGCGTCCTGCAGCACGCGCACCGCGTTGCCGCTGGCGACGCTGATGCCGGTGGCGCGGGTGATGAAATCCACGATGGCCGAGTCTAGCACCCGGGAGGGCGCCGCTCAGCCTGCACGACGCGGCTGAATCCGCGTCCTCCTGCGGTCGCCTGGCACCGTGGAATCCGCCGGACGGCCGGGCTTCAGCCCGGCCGTTTGCCCGATGCCGTTCATTGTGGTAATTTCTGAATATACAGAAATGACCGACCAAAACAGCCAGCTTTCCGCCGCGGTCAAGAAGTTCATCCTGCACTGGGGCGAGCTCGGCACGCGGTGGGGCATCAACCGCACGGTGGCGCAGATCCATGCCCTGCTCTACGTCTCCGCCGACCCGCTGCCCGCCGACCGCATCGCCGACGTCCTGTCGCTCGCGCGCTCGAACGTCAGCACCAGCCTGCGCGAGCTCCAGGGCTGGGGCATCGTCCGCGTCGTCCACAAGCTGGGCGACCGGCGCGATCATTTCGAGTCGCTGCGCGACGTCTGGCAGATGTTCCGGATCATCGTCGAGGAGCGGAAGCGCCGCGAGGTCGATCCGACGATTGCCGTGCTGCGCGACTGCGCCGGCGAGCTCGAGCGGGCGAAGCCCGCCGAGCCGTTCGCCCACGCCCGCATTGCCGAGATGCAGGCGTTCTTCGAGACCATGGCCGGCCTTTACGGCGACGCGCAGCAGGCGCCGCTCGGCGCGCTGAAGCAGGCGGTGAAGCTGCGCGGATCGCTGCGCAAGCTGGCCGGGCGGAAGGCATGACCACCGGCACCGACGAGCGGCCCGTGCGGCTGTGGGGGAGCGTGGGCATGGCCGCGGCCGTGGGCGTGCTGATGACGCTCGTGGCCGCCGGGGGCTTCCGGGCCTATGGCTGGGTGCTGTTCGTCGCCACGCCGTTCCTCATGGGATGGATGGCGGCGATGTGGGTGAGCCCGACGACCGTCGGCATGGCGCTGGGTGTCGCGTTCATGTCAATGGTCGTGTCGGCCGTCCTCTTGATAGCCGTCGGACTCGAGGGGGCCATCTGCCTTCTGATGGCCCTGCCGCTCGCCGTCGTTCCCGCCGCCCTCGGAGGCCTCGCCGGCTGGCTGGTCCGGCAATCGAATGCGCCGTCCGTTCGTGCGCCGTGGCTGGGGGTCGCGCTCGTCGTCGCCGCCGCCCCGCCGCTGCTCGCCGTGGAATCGTCGCGCACCGATACCGCACCGCTGCACCGCGTCGTCACCGAGATCGACATCGATGCGCCGCCGCCTCGCGTGTGGCAGCACGTCGTCAGCTTCTCCGAGCTTCCACCGCCGACCGAGTGGATCTTCCGCCTCGGCGTGGCGTGGCCGCAGCGGGCGCGGATCGAGGGTGACGGCGTCGGCGCCGTGCGCTACTGCGAGTTCTCGACCGGGCCGTTCGTCGAGCCGATCACGGTGTGGGACGCGCCGAGCCGGCTGGCATTCGACGTCGCCCAGGCACCCGACCCGATGCGGGAGGTCAACCCGTTCTGGAACATCCGCCCGGCCCATCTCGATGGGTACCTCGCGTCCGAACGCGGCGAGTTCCGCCTCCTCGCGCTGCCCCACGGCCGCACACGACTCGTGGGGACGACGTGGTACCGGCATCACATGTATCCGGACGCCTACTGGCAGGCGTGGTCGGACTTCGTGATCCATCGGATCCACGCCCGCGTGCTGCGCCACGTCAAGACGCTCGCAGAAGGCAACGACTAACGACCAGCTACCAGTTACCAGCGGCCCAAACTCTCCAGCCGTTCCAGCCGTTACCAGCCGCTCCAACCGCTCCAGCCGCTCCAGCCGCTCCAACCGTTCCAGCCGCTCCAGTCCGCCCAGTCGCCCAGTCCCCCAGTCCCCCAGTCACTGCGGCAGCGCGAACGCCACGTATGCGTCGCCGGACCTCGTCCCCTTGCCGCCGCCGGCTGCGATGACGATGAACTGCCGGCCGCCGACGGCGTAGGTCGCGGGAGTCGCATGGCCGGCAGCGGGGAGCGACGTCTCCCACAGCAGATCGCCGGTCCGCGTCTCGAAGGCGCGGAACTTCTCGTCCTTGGTGGCGCCGATGAACACCAGACCGCTGCCGGTGACGAGGGGACCGCCATAGTTCTCCATGCCGGTGGGTGGCAGGCCGCGTTTCTTGAGCTCGGGGTACTCGCCGAGCGTCCGGGTCCAGTCGTACTCGCCGCTCGACAGGTCGATGGCGTTGAGCGTGCCCCAGGGCGGCGCGACCGCGGGGTAGCCCTGCGGATCGAGGAACCGGTTGTATCCGGTGTGCGTGTAGACGACGTCCGCCGCGGGGTCGTTGACGCTGGGCTTCGTCGCCGGCGGCCGCGCGTCGTTGAACAGGTAGGCGATGAGCGCCGCGCGCTCGTCGTCGTTCAGCGTCGCAACCGCCGGCATTGCGCCGCGGCCTTTCGCCACGATGTTCGAGACCTCGGCGCGGCTCATCCGGCTCTCGAGGCCTTCGAGCGGCGGATAGCCCCGCGCGGCTTCACCCTGGCGGTTCTCGCCGTGGCAGGTGCCGCAGTAGACCTCATACGTCCGGCGTCCAAGCGCGCCGGCCTCGCCACGCTGGCCCTTCAGTCTCACCATGCGGAGGATCCAGGCCATGTTGTTGCCGTTCACGTACAGCCGGCCCGTCGCAGGGTCGTAGGCGGAGCCGCCCCATTCGCCCCCGCCATCGAATCCCGGGAACACGATCGTGCCCTGCTCGCTCGGCGGCGTGAACAGATGACCGCTGCGCGCCGAGCGGAAGCGCTCGCGCACGCTTGCTGTGGCCTCCGGGGAAATGGTCGTGAGGTCGGCTTCGGTCAGCCGCTGCCGCGAGAACGGCGCCGGCTTCACCGGCAAGGGCTGCGACGGCCAGGCCTGCTCGCCTTCGAGATCGGAAGCCGGGGCCGCCACCTCCTCGATTGGAAAGAGCGGCTGGCCGGTCTCGCGATTGAACACGAACACATGGCCGGTCTTGGTCACCTGCGCCACCGCGTCCACGCGGCGGCCGCCACGCGTCACCGTCACGAGCACGGGGGCCTGCGGCGGATCGCGATCCCAGATGTCATGGCGGATGAACTGATAGTGCCAGACGCGCTTGCCGGTGCTGGCATCGAGCGCGAGCAGCGTGTTCGCATACAGATTGGCGCCGGCGCGATTGCCGCCCCAGAAGTCGAACGTCGCCGACCCGGTCGGCACGAAGGCGAGGCCTCGCCCGGCGTCGACGCTGAGGCCGCTCCAGTTGTTCGCGCCCCCGGCGCGTGTCCAGGCATCGGCAGGCCAGGTCTCGTGCCCGGGCTCGCCGGGGTGCGGGATGGTGTGAAAGATCCAGCGGATGACGCCGGTCCTCACGTCGTAGGCGCGGATGTGGCCGGGCGCGGCCGGGCCTGGGCCCTCACCGAGGCTCGACCCGAGAATCAGCAGGTCCTTGTAGATCGTGCCCGGCGTGGTCGCACGCACGATCAAGTCGGTGACGTCGCGCCCCAGGCCCTGGCGCAGATCGACGATTCCGCCGGCGCCGAAGCCGTCGATCGGACGACCGGTGCCGGCGTCGATCGCGAACAGCCGCGATCCGACCGAGTAAAGGAGGCGCGCCTCGGCGCCGTCGCCGGCGTCCCAATAGGTCACCCCGCGATTGACGCCCGTGGACCCCGCGCCCTCGGGGTTGTCCGCAAACGGATCGAAGATCCACCGGGCGCGGCCGGTTGCTGCGTCGAGCGCCAGCAGCTTCAATTGCGGACTGGTCGCATACAGCGTCCCGCGGACGACGATCGGGTTGCACTGGATCTGTGTGCGACCCTCGCGCGCGTCCCCGGTCCGGTACGTCCATGCCACCTGCAGCCGGGCGACGTTGGCGGCCGTGATCTGCTTCAGCGGGGAGTGCTGCCGGTGCCCCGCGTCGCCGCCGTGAGCCGGCCAGTCGCGGTCTGGGAGGCCGTTGCCGCCGGCGACCTTCACCGCATACAACGCCCCGGCCACGATGACCGCCAGGACGATCGACCACGCGACGATCGCAACCGTGCCGCCCCCGCGTTCCGACGACGGTGAGGACTGCGTCATGTGCCGGTAGTCTATGTCAATGGCTCAGGGCTCACGGCTCACAGCTTGTCGTGTCGATGTGCCAGCGTCCCCGTTAGACTGAGGGGGTATGTCGAAGGCCTCGCGAACGAGGGTGGTCCGCCTGGCATCGGCGGCGATCGTTGCGGTCGCCGCGACGTTGTCCGCCGCATCGAGGACCGCCGCGCCCCGCGGCGCGGAGCTCATCGAGGCGGCGCAGATGCGCGACTACTTGACGTTTCTCGCCTCCGACGAGCTCGAGGGCCGGGACACGCCGTCGCGCGGGCTCGACATCGCCGCGCGCTTCCTGGCCTCGCAGCTCTCGCGCTTCGGGTTGAAGGCGGCGGGCGACGAGGGCTACTTCCAGAAGATGGCGATGACCCGATCGCGGATCGACCCGGCGAAGACGACCGCGGCGCTGAAGGATCGCACGTTCACGTTCGGTGACGACTTCCTGGCCACGTCGCCCGGCAGCGCCGACGCTCCGCTCGTCTACGTCGGCCACGGCTACATCGTCAAGGCGAAGAACGTCGATGCGTACAAGGGCATCGACGTGAAGGGCCGGATTCTGATCGCCAACGCCGGCTTTCCCGAGGGTGTGTCGCGCGACGACGTCCGCGGCGAGGCGGGGGATGCCTGGCAGGACGCCCACAGCTACGCCCGGGGCCACGGCGCCGTCGGGGTCGTGCTCGTCCCCGATTTCTCCACCTTGCGCGATTGGTCGCGTGGTCGCGAGCAAGCGGTCGCCGAGGGGAAGGTCCGGGTAGACAAGCTGGTGGCCGGCCGTCCTGCCCCCGTTCCCTCGGTGACGGCGTCGGCCGGCATGATCGCCGCGCTGTTCGACGGCGAAGCCACGGCCGGATCGGAGATTTTCTCGCGGGCACAGCAGCGGAAGGGCGGCGATCCGTTCGCGCTGAAAGCCGACAAGTCGCTGCGGCTCGACGTCGGCTCCATCGTCGACAGGCTCTCCACACAGAACGTCGTCGCCATCCACGAGGGCAGCGAGCCCAGGCTGAAGGACGAATACGTGGCGCTCGGCGCGCACTACGATCACGTCGGCGTCACGACGCGCAGCGGCGATCGCATCTACAACGGCGCCGACGATGACGGGTCGGGGACGACGGCGCTGCTGGCGATGGCGGAGGCGCTGGGCCGGGGGCAGGTGAAGACGAAGCGGTCGGTGCTCTTCGTCTGGCACGCCGGCGAGGAGCAGGGACTGCTCGGCGCGCGCTACTTCACGAGCTGGCCGACGGTGCCCCTCGAGAAGATCGTCGCGCAGCTCAACGTGGACATGATCGGCCGCAGCCGCGCCTCCGGGGATCAGCGGCCGGCCAACGCGTCGCTGACCGGACCCGACGAGGTCTACGTCATCGGATCGAAGATGATGAGCAGCGAGCTCGGCGAGCTGAGCGAGCGCGTCAACCGGCAGTACCTCAACCTGTCCTTCAACTACAAGTACGACGACCCGGGCGATCCCGAACGGTTCTTCTTCCGCAGCGACCACTATCAGTACGCGCGGCGCAACATTCCGATCATCTTCTACTTCTCGGGGGTGCACGAGGACTACCATCGGGTGTCGGACGAAGTCGAGCGCATCGACTTCGCGAAGATGGAGAAGGTCGCGCGCACGATCTACGCGACCGCGCTGGCGCTGGCCGACGCGCCGACGCGGCCGGTCGTCGATCGGAAGCTGCCCGCGGCGATGACCGAACCCTGAACAGCTAGCGACCAGCGACCAGCTACCAGCGACCAGCGACCAGTTACCAGGTCCTGGGACGGACCGGCGGCCAGGGACCCCTGAGCAATTGAAGTCCGAAAACGGCCAGCCGTGACCGGCGGGCCGGTGTATCGTGCCGACATGGACGCGCTCGACAGCCGCGTGTGTGACCGCGCCCGGCGGGCCCGGGATGCCCGCTTCGACGGCCGCTTCTTCATCGCCGTGACGTCCACCGGCATCTACTGCCGGCCGATCTGTCCCGCCCCGGCGCCGCTCGACAAGCACGTCCGCTACTACCCGTCGGCGGCCGCGGCGGCCGAGGCCGGCTTTCGTCCGTGCCTGCGCTGCCGGCCCGAAGCGTCGCCCGGCACGCCTGCCTGGCGCGGCACGTCGTCGATCGTCGGCCGGGCGCTGCGCCTGATCGGCGAAGGCGCGATCGCCGATGGCGGAGTCGAGCCGCTGGCGGCGCGGCTCGGCGTGGGTTCGCGCCATCTGCACCGGCTGTTCGTCCAGCACCTCGGGGCGCCGCCGATCGTCGTGGCCCAGACCGCACGGCTCGAGATGGCGAAACGGCTGATCGACGAGACCGGGCTCCCGATGACGACCATCGCGCATACGGCCGGCTTCGGCAGCATCCGCCGGTTCAACGACGCGTTCCAGCGCGCGTATCGAAGGCCGCCGACGTCGCTTCGACGATCGCTTCCGCTGCCAGCACCGGGCGTGGGCAGTCCCTTCAGGCTGCGCCTGGCCTATCGCCCGCCGTACGACTGGCCGGCGATGCTCGAGTTCCTGCGCGCCCGCGCGGTTCCCGGCGTCGAGCACGTCGATGGAGACACCTATCGCCGCACCATCGCGTGGAAGGGATCGGTCGGCACGCTGGCGGTGGCCCACCGCCCGGCTGCGCGTGCGCTCGACGTGCTGACCGACCTGCCCGACCCGACCTCCCTCCCGCACATCGTCGGCCGCGTCCGGGTGATGTTCGACCTTGGCGCGGACCCGCACGTCATCGCCGAGACGTTGCGCCGGGACACAGGGCTTTGTCCCGTACTCCTGCGACATCCCGGCCTTCGCCTGCCCGGCGCGTGGGACCCGTTCGAGATCCTGGTGCGGGCGATCGTGGGCCAGCAGGTGAGCGTCAAGGCGGCGACCACGATCATGGGCCGGCTCGTGGCGCGTGTCGGCGTGCCGGTGCCCGCGCCCGAGGGTTCGCGACTCGTCGCCGCGTTCCCGCTGCCGGCGGCGCTGGCGTCGGCGGACCTGGCAGGCCTCGGGCTGACCGCCTCGCGCGCCCAGACGCTCACGCGCGTCGCCGGCGCGGTGGCCGAGGGGCGTGTCCGTCTCGACGGCAGCCTCGACCATGAGGCCTTCGTCCACCAGCTCGTCGCGCTGGCCGGCGTCGGCCTGTGGACGGCGCAGTACGTCGCGATGCGCGGTCTGGGCGATCCGGACGCGTTTCCGTCTGGCGATCTGGGCTTGCGGTCGGCAGCCGCCCGCCTGTTCAGCGGCAATGGGCACTCCGGGACACGCCCGACCGGGCGTGCGCTGGCCGCGCGCGCGGAGTCGTGGCGCCCATGGCGCGCCTACGCCGCCATGTACCTGTGGCACGCGTAAAGTTGGACCGATCAGGAGAATCGAGATGTATTTCTGCCGGATGAACAGCCCCATCGGACGTCTCCTCCTTGGCGGAGACGACCGCGGCCTGCACTGCATCGAATTCGTGCCGTCGCGAGACGCCCGACCTGTTCCGCCTGACTGGATCGAGGATCCAGCCGCGCTCTCGGCGCCGGCCGGCGAGCTCCAGGAATATTTCGCTGGCACGCGCCGGGACTTCAGCCTGCAGTTGGCGCCGCAGGGCACACCCTTTCAGCGAAGGGTCTGGGAGACTCTCCTCGAGATTCCCTACGGAGCGACCTGGTCATACGGTGAGCTTGCGTCACGCATCGGCCAGCCGACGGCGTCACGCGCGGTGGGCCTGGCCAACGGTCGCAATCCGCTGCCGATTGTCATCCCGTGCCATCGTGTCATCGGCTCGAACGGCTCGCTGACCGGCTACGGCGGCGGGCTGCCGATCAAGCAGCGGCTGCTGGATCTGGAGCGTGGGTCGCTCTTTTGAGTCGGCGCGATTGGTGCGGCTGGACGGACTAGGCTGGACGGCTGGAGCGGCTGGGCCACAAGTTGACGTAGTGTCCGGCTTCAGCCGACCCGAATGCTGGACATTACGTCGACAGCGCCACCTCGTACGTCGCGTGGTAGCGGTCGGCGCGGCAGGTCGTGACGGAGAATTCGACCGGCTGGCGGTCGGTCGAAAACGCGATACGCCGGACAATCAGAACCGGGTCGGAGGCGCGGACACGTGCGAGAGCTGCGAAGGCGCGACCAGCCGCCGCGGCCCGCACCTCCTCGACGCTCGACGCCTGAACGATGCCTTCGCGTGCGAGCAGGTCGGCGACCGACCGCTGCTCCACGTTTCGACGGAACAGCGACGGGCAGGTCGCGACCGCCACGACTATTCGTTCGTGCGCCACCACCACTGCCCTCGACAGCAGGAGACGTTCGACGCGAAACACCGCGTCCCCCGGGGCCAGCAACAGAGCGTCCGCCGTCGGCGCATCGCACGCGACGCGATCGAATCGGAGCACCCGCACCGTGTCGCCGCGACCGTCGTCGTCCCCGTCCGCCGCGGCGCGGCGGCTATGCCCGGGAACCTCGACACGCCGCTCGGCGACAAACGCGCCCGCGCCGCGCTGGACGACGAGGAGTCCTTCCTGGCTCAGGACGCGCATGGCCGTGCGGACGGTCATGCGACCGACGGCGAAGCGGGCCGCGAGCTCACGCTCGGAGGGGAACGGCGACCCCGGCGCCTGCCCGGTGACGTCGCGTCGCAGCGCGCGGAGCACTTCCACGTAGGCCGGCCGCCGCCGGGACTCACCGTCCCGCATAGTCGCCGAAGTATAGGGGGACTGGGGGACTGGGCGGCTGGAGCGGCTGGGCGACTGGGCGACTGGGCGGCTGGGCGGCTGGAGCGGCTCGGAGCGGCGGCAACCCGTTGACGTAGTGTCCGGCTTTTCAGCCGGACCCCGCGACTGGGCGACCGGTCCAGCTCGACCGTTTTGGGGCATCTTGACTTCCCGAATGAGCGGGCGCATCGTGGATCCCCCCTTCCCCCTCCGGAGACCCGCCGTTGCCGACACAGTCACGCCGCACGTTTCTCGAGCGCACTGCCGCGCTGTCTTGTGCGGCCGCGTTCGCGTCCCGCGCGACAACGATACGAGCCGCGGGCACGCCCAAGAAGGCCGTGCTCATCACCATGCTGCCCAAGGGGCCGTATCTCGATCGCTTCACCGCCGCCCGCGACGCCGGCTTCGTCGGCGTCGAAATGCAGACGATGGCCGACCAGGCCGAGGCGGAGCAGGCGCGAGAGGCCGCCGAGCGCACGGGCGTCAAGATCCACTCCGTGATGAACTCCGATCACTGGCGCTTCCCGCTCTCGAGCGCGGATCGCGAGGTGGTCGGCAAGAGCGTGGCCGGCATGGAGACCTCGCTGCGCAACGCCAAGCTATGGGGCGCCGAGGTCGTGCTGCTCGTGCCCGCGGTCGTCAATCCGGAGACCTCCTACGCCGACGCCTGGAAGCGCTCGCAGCAGGTGATTCGCGAACGCCTCCTGCCGCTCGCCACCGAGCTGAAGGTCGTCATCGGCGTCGAGGAGGTCTGGAACAAGTTCCTGCTCAGCCCGCTCGAGATGGCCAGGTACGTGGACGAGCTCGACTCGCCGTGGGTCCGCGCCTACTTCGACGTCGGCAATGTCGTCTTCTACGGCTATCCGCAGGACTGGATTCGCGCGCTCGGCAAGCGCATCGTCCGCCTGCACCTCAAGGACTTCAGAGTCGATCGCGGCAAAGGCGTCTTCGAGTGGAAGAACCTGGGTGAGGGCGAGATCGACTGGATCGCGGTCCGCAAGGCCCTCTCCGACATCGGGTACGACGGCTACATGACGACGGAAATCGCGGGCGGAGACCTTGCGTATCTCAAAGATGTCTCGGCCCGCATCGATCGGTTCCTCGCCGGTGAGCGGCCTGTGGCCGCGCCCGGCTCCGGCGGCTGACGCGACTGTGACGCGTGACGTCCGGACGACCGCACGCGCCCACGATTCGTGGCGCGGCACATCACAGGGAGGCCAGGCATGAGTCCGACACCCTCGCAGGATCTCAGGCAGAAGTACGGCGACCTGTCACAGGTCGCGTCGGAACTGGGCATTTCCAACCTGCAGATCGCCGAGCAGGGAGGGAAGATCCAGATCACCGGCAACGCGTCGTACCAACTCGGCAAAGACGAGTTCTGGAACAAGATCAAGGAGCACGCCGGTTACGAGAACGAGGTGTCCGCGGACATCAAGGTCCAGAACACCGATCTGCACGGCCAGTACACCGTGAAGTCCGGTGATTCGCTCTCGAAGATCGCCAAGCACATCTACGGCGACGCGGGCAGCTACAACCGGATCTACGAGGCCAATCGGGACACCCTGAGCAATCCCGATCTCATCAAGCCGGGTCAGGTCCTGAAGATCCCGAAGTAGATCGCACCGGAGCAGATCAGGCTCACATCAGCTAGCTCAGTACCGCATGACCCCGGGGCTGAAGCCCCGGGGCCCCTCAGCGGCGTCCACTCGCCGGCGCCTATTGATCGACGTACAGAAACAGCAGGAAGACGATGAACGCCGCGAGCGCGACGAGGAAGATCTTCGTCCAGCTGAGCGGGTGCTCGCCCGCGAGGCGCCCCGTCGAGCCGTTGACGACCACCTGAAACGCCTTCGTGCCGTAGTTGTAGGCGACCAGCCAGATCGGCACGAGGATGTGCTTGAAGGTCTGGGCCGAGTAGTCGCCCTGGACACGCAGGTTGCGCTGGGTGTCGCCAGGCACCTGCTGTGAACAGAGCGCGTGCAGGCGATCGTCCATCGCCTTGCGGGCGCGATCGGCCGCAGCCACGAGATCGATCTGGTACTGCTCGACGACCCACCCCGACACGTAGCCGGCATCGTAGGGCACGACGGTGTGCGTCGGAAACGGCTCGACCTTGCGAAGCAGATCTTCGTGCACGCCCTTCGTCGCGGCGACGGGGTGATCGTCGAAGAAGTGCTCGAGCGATCCCGAGGCGCGCTCCCAGCGCACTTTTCGCACGCGCTGCGTCTTGCCGCCCCGACTCACGGTCTCGTAGTAGTAGTAGCCCGCCTCGGCGTCCCACTTCGCCGCCACCCGCGCGTCGAAGGTCCAGTACGGAATATAGAGCCCGTGGACCCGGTCGGTCATCGCGGCGGACCTCAGACGGTTGGGCGCGAACCACCGGCTCCCGTACCACCGGCGCACGCTCTCCCGGACCACCGACTCGGCGATCGCGAACGGCAGGACGCTCTCCGGCACGATGGGTGCTCGCGCCGATGTCTGCGGGATGATCTTCGGCGAGCCGCAGAACTCGCAGTTCTGGGCGACGCGCGTCGGGTCGAAGAGCGAGATGGCCTTGCAGCTCTGACACTGCACCGAGGCGCGGTCCGCATCCCAGCCCTTGCGATCGTCTGGCAGCTCCCGCAGCGCCGCCACGAGATCGTGCTCCTTGACCAGGCTGCCGTCAGAGGCGAGCGTGGCCGGCGAGACCGTCCCGCAGTAAGGACAGACGAGTGCCTGCCGGCCTGGATTCCAGTTGGCCATCGCCCCGCAGGCCGGGCAGGGATGACGCTCGAGTGCGGTGATGTCGGACATGCCGGAGGGCGCTTCGGCGGCCATCACGTCTTTGGTCTTTGGTCTCTGGTCTTTGGTCACTCAGTCTTCAGGCGTCGAAGATTTCGAGCTCCGACACCAAAGACCAAGACTGAAGACCGACCGAAGACCCTGGACCAAAGACCCAAGACCAACGACCGAAATCAGTGCTTGAGGAACTCCTCCAACGCCCCGCGTGTGACGCGAAACGCGGCGCCGATCTTCTTGGCCTTCAGATCGCCGGACTGGATGCTGGACAGCACGTCGGCCTCGGTCACGCCCAGGGTGTTGGCGACGTCGGACGGCGTGAGAAGCTCGGGCAGCGACGAGGCGGCGGCTGCGGGCGCGGCGGTGGTGGGCGAGCCGGCTGCGGCGGCCTGCAGGTTCTGTTGCTGGACGATCTGCTGCGCCATGGCGAGACCGACGGCGAGCTCCGTCGCGGCGCCGCCCGCGCTGCCGCCCTTCTCCATGCCCTGCGCCATCTGGTACTTCACGTAGTCGTTCAGGTTGCCGATCGCGCTCATGCTCGATCGCTTGTCGATCGCCGCTTCGACCTCCGGCGGCACCGAGGCGTTCTCGAGCGTGAAGCTGGCAATCTCGATCCCGTACTTCGACGTGACGAACGGATTGATCAGCGGCAGCAGCGCTTCGCCCAGCTCCTGGTAGCGCGTCGCCAGATCGAGCACCGGGACCTTGGCCGTCGCCAGCGCGTCGCTGAAGACGCTGACGAGCCGCGATCGCATCGTGTCGCCGAATTCATCGAGCCGGAAGTTGTGGTCGGAGCCGGCCACCTCCTTCAGGAACAGCTTCGGATCGACGATGCACATGTCGTAGGTGCCGAACGCCCGCACGCGGACGATGCCGAAGTCCGCATCGCGCACCATGATCGGGTTCGACGTGCCCCATTTGTTGCCCGTGAAGAGCCGCGTGGTGAGGTAGTAGACGTCGGCCTTGAACGGCGACTCGAAGGCGTACTTCCACGATTTGAGGTTGGTCAGGATCGGGATGTTGTCGGTGGTCAACGTGTGCTTGCCGGGACCGAACGTGTCGCCGAACTCGCCGAGGTAGACGAACTGCACCACCTGCGATTCGCGCACGATGAGCTGTGCCCCGTTCTTGATCTCCTTGTCATCGTCCGGAAAGCGGTAGGACAGCGTGTCGCGGGAATCGTCGGTCCACTCGATGATGTCGATGAACTGCCGCTTCAGAAAATCCATCAGAGCCATACCGCCACTCCTTGTGTTGCGCCTGCGCCACGCCGCCACCGGCGCCGACCCGCGCCTCCGGGGACGTCATTCTATCCGCAAGGTGGTGGTCCGGCTGAAGCCGGACACGACGAGTGAAGTCGACGAAGAAGAGGGCGAGTCCGGCTGCCGCCAGCGTGCCCAGGCGGGCGCGCGCGTTGAGCGGTCTCACAAACGAGATCGGCGAGGCCAGGTGCGTACGGCTGCCTTGGTCGCGTCGGTCGCGCGTGAGATTGAAGGCGACGGCGTGCAGCAACGCGCTCGTCCACGATGAGCAGCCGTCGTGGTCCCGGACGAAGATCGTCGGTGGTGCCAGACACCGTGACCCCGCGGCGAGGGGTCGTCCACCTTGGCGCAATGGCGAATCAGGCTCGTGCCGCCGCAATCGTCCGGCGGCAGGTCCGAAGCTCGACCGTCGGCGGCTCGTCCCGGCCGTCCAGCTTCGGTGTAGCCTTGGAGGCGCATGCCGCACTCACCATCGCGACGCATGCGGCAGAGTAACCAGCTCCTTGTGACCGCGCACTATACTTGAGCCTGACTCCTCCACCGTTCCGGCGTCGTTTGCCCTCAGACGCAGCAATTGTCCTGTCGGATTGTCGTCACGCGTATGACTGGACCCGAGATCCAGAAAGTGGCGGGATCCTTGCAAGTTGCAGCGAATGCCGGTGCGAGCCAGGGACAGGAGTTCACAATGCGCTCAGTGCCCCGTCCATGGAGGTTGATGACATCGAGCCCCGGGGTGGCCACGCCACGCCATCGCGTGGCAGCTGGTGCGCGGTTGATGGTGTGCCTGACGGTCGTCGCGGGCGTGGCCAGCGCCGCCGCGCAGGAGGTGAATCCTCGCGCCCAGGCGATATTCGAGTTCCAGAAACGAGTCGCGGACTACGTGTCGCTCCACAAACGCGAGGCGGGCCGCAATCCGCGGCTCAAGGAAACCGCTTCGCCGCAGCAGATCGCGGCGCGCGAGAAGCAGCTCGGTGAAGCGATCCGGGCGGCACGTGCAGGCGCCAAGGCCGGCGATCTGTTCGAGCCCGTGGCCGGCATCATCCGGGAGATCGTCGCGCAGGACTTGGCCAAGCGGTCGGCTGCCGAGCGAAAGGCACTCAAGACCGAGGTACCGAAACCGATGCGGGTGCGGCCGAACACCGTCTATCCGACGAAGCAGCCTCTCGCCACGTCGCCGCCGGCCCTCATCGAAGCGCTGCCGCGCCTTCCCGACGAGCTCGAGTACCGATTCCTGAGCCGTCACCTCATCCTCCGTGACGTGAAGGCGAATATCATCGTCGACGTCCTGAGGGACGTGGTTCCCCGCCCATCGTGAATCGCATGCGCGTCCGTCCGCCGGTTGCCCTTTCGTGGGTCGTCGCCTCGCTGCTGACCCTCACGGCCCCCACCCCCAGGCTGGTCGTCGTCGCGGCGCAGGCGCCGGCGCGAGCCAGCGAGAGCGTCCAGCCGGACGTCCATGCGCTGCCGAACGCGAAGGACTCGGTGAAGTTCGGCGTGATCGGAGATTCGGGGACCGGTGATCGGCCGCAATATCAGGTGGCCGAGCGGCTCGCCGAGGCCTGGAAGCAATTCCCGTTCACGTTCGTGATCATGCTCGGCGACAACCTGTACGGGTCGGAGCGTCCGCAGGACTACGCGGACAAGTTCGAGAAGCCCTACTCGCTCCTGCTCCAGGGAGGCGTGAAATTTTACGCGTCACTGGGGAATCATGACGACCCCAACCAGCGGTACTACAAGCAGTTCAACATGGACGGCAAGCGGCACTACACCTTCAAGGTGGGTCCGGTGCGGTTCTTCGTCCTCGACAGCAACTACCTGGATCAGGATCAGATCGCCTGGCTCGAACGGGAGCTGAGCGGATCGCGCGACGACTGGAAGATCAGCTACTTCCACCATCCGCTCTATTCATCCGGGGAACGTCATGGATCGGAGCTCGATCTCCGCATGCGGCTCGAGCCGCTGTTCAAGCGCTACGGCGTCAGCGCGGTGTTCGCCGGGCACGAGCACTTCTACGAACGCATCAAGCCCCAGCACGGCATCGCCCATTTCACCAGCGGGGGCGCGGCCAAGCTCCGCTCCGGCAACATCCGGGTGAACAGCCCGCTGACGGCGAAGGGCTTCGACACGGATCGCTCGTTCATGCTGGTCGAGATCGTCGACGACGAGCTGCACTTCCAGGCCATTTCGCGTGCGGGGACCGTGGTCGATTCGGGTGTGTCGCCGCGCGTGGTTCGCGAGGCCGAACCGTCGAGCCAACGCTGAGCGTGCGGCGTGACCACCGTTCATGGCGCGTGGTGCACGCGGGCCGCGGCGCCCAGCCCCGCGAGCCGGCCGGTGGCCCACGCCCACGCGAAGTTGTGGCCGCCGATCGGGCCGAACGCGTCGAGCAGCTCCCCGCACAGGAACAGGCCCGGACACCGACGACTCTCGAGGGTCCGTGGGTCCACCTCGTCGAGCGCGACACCGCCGCCGGTGACTTCGGCCTTCCGGTAGCCTTCGTCGCCCGTCCAGGGCAGGCGGTAGGCGCAGAGCCGTTCGACGAGCCGCCGGCGATCGTCACGGCGGAGCGACGCCGAGGGCCTGCCCGCGCTCGATGCCCGCCTCGTCCATCAGCATCTCGGCAAGTCGTCCGGGCAGCGCGCCTCGGAGCCTCGTGATCACCAGGCCGTCCCCCGTCCTCAGCGCCGCCTCGCACTCGGCCTCGCCGTCCGCGGTCCACTGGACCAGCAGTTGCGGCGGTGCGGTGTGTCCGCGTCGCGCCGCGAGATGCGACACGTTCAACACCGCGGGCCCGCTGTAGCCGCGATGGGTGAACAGGAAACCGCCGGTCTCGCTCATCCGCCCGCCGGCCGCGCGAATGGTGACGGTCCGCGAGATGCCGGCAAGGCCGGCGTGCACGGCTGGCGAGGCGGTGAGCGGAGTGAGGGCGGGGTAGAGCGGGTGCACGACGTGGCCGAGCCGCTGGAGCGCACGAAGCCCGCCGCCGTCGCTCCCCGTTTGCGGCACTGACAGTCCGCCCGTGGCCACGACGATGGCGGGCGCGGAAACCAGGGTCTCATCCGCGAGACGCACGGACCAGGAGCCGGCCGGCATGGATGCCGGCACGAGATCGATCGCCTGCGCATCGAACCTGAACGTGGCACCGAGGGTCCGGGCGCAGGTGACGAGTCGATCGCGGACGTCGCGCGCGCGGTTCGACACTGGGAACAGCTTCCCCGTCTCGGGCTCGAGCGCGAGCGGGATGTCGAGGTCGTGCTCGAAGAAGCGCCGCTGTTCGGTCGAGCGGCCACGACCGCAGCAGGTTGCGCAGGGTGTTCGGCGACGAGTCGGTCACGAACCGCTGCGGGGCGAGGCTGGAGGGCAGGACGTTGCAGCGCCCGCCGCCGCTGATCAGGATCTTGCGCCCGCCGTCACTGGTGCGTTCGAGGACGAGGACGCGCCGCCCCGCCCGCGCCGCGACGATCGCGGCCATCAGTCCCGCCGCGCCGGCCCCGACGACGACGACCTCGGGATCGACCCGAATGCTGATTCTTGCCACCTTCGTGTCTGAAGTTAGCAGAACCTGCAATCGGGGACTGTCCCCCACGGGGACGCGGTCGGGACGGGGGCGATTGACACGAGCAGCGCCGCTCACCGATCGTACGGACGCGGAGCGTGCCCATGCGTCGATACGCCGTCGCCATCCTGTTCGTCTTCCTGATTGCCGTGCCCCTGCGGGCCGAGCCGATCAAGCCGGGTGACCGGCAGCGCCTGCTCGCGCACCTCGAGATGACCGAGCGCTGGCTGCTGCGCGAGCTCGACGGACTGTCGGTGGACCAGCTCAAGTTCCGGATGACGCCCGACAGCTGGAGCATCATGGACGTCGTCGAGCATCTCGCGATCGCGGAACCCCAATACTGGAAACAGCTGCAGGACTCGCTCAAGGTCCCCGCCGGGGAGATCAAGCCGCAGGCGACCGATGCGGGAATCCTGTGGTACGGCATCGATCGCACGAACCGCACCCAGACCGGCGAGGCCCGGGTGCCGAAGGGGCGCTTCGAGACGATTGACGCCTCGCTGGCGGAGTTCCGCAAGTTGCGCGCGACGATGGGGGACTTCGCGAAGACGACGCAGGAGGATTTGCGCGGCCGGATGCTCCTCGAGGGCAACATGGACGTCTACCAGTGGTATCTGATGATCTCGACGCACTCGCAGCGGCACCTGCTGCAGATCCAGGAGATCAAGGCGCACGCGGGGTATCCGAAGAAATAGCTGCTACCCTTGCGTCGTTGTCGCGACCGACGCTACTTCGGACCCTGGCACCTGCGGCGCGGCGCGGACTCCGTGGCGTCATCCTGGCGTCAGGCGTTCTCGTGGCGGCCGTGCTCGCCGCCGCGTCTCCCGTCGCGGCGCAATGCCTTCCGCTCGAACCGCGTGAGCCGGAGGGGAACTTCATCGTCCCCGGTTCGCTCGGCGGGATCGTCTATCACCGTACTGGTGCGCGCGAGCTGTCGCTCGACGCCTACGTGCAGGCGCCAACCGAGGCCCGGCCCCTCGTCATCCTCGTGCACGGCGGCGGCGGATCCACCGGCAGTCGCATCGCCTACGTCGGGCAGCTCCTCGAGACGCTGACCGACGCCGGGTTCAACTGGGCGTCGATCGACTACCGCCTCGACCCGTCATCGCCGGCCGGCGCGATCGACGATGTCGTGGCGGCGTTGGCATTCGTCCGGTGTCATGCGCCAGCGCTCGGCACCGATCCCGCCCGGATCGTGCTGCTGGGTGAGGACTCGGGGGCCGGCGCTGGTGCTCGAAGCCGCCGCCCGTGCCCGCCCCGCCGTCCAGGGCGTCGTGCTCATCGGCGGCCGGTACGAGCCAGCGTCTGCCGCGAGCCTCGCGGATTCGCCACAGCTCGTCATCCATGGCGGAAACGACAGCGAGACGCCCACGGCATCCGCGCTGCGGCCATTGCGACGCCGTACGGCGCGCGCGGGGCCGCTGCCAGGCGCTCGTCGTCGACGGGGCGTCGCATCGCAGCGAGAACTGGTGGCCGCATCAGTGGGGGTACAAGTCACAGCTCGTGGACTGGCTGACCGCGACGGTCGGGGCAGCCGGGACGCACGTGCCGCAGCGCACGCGGCTGCAGAAACGGCTGATGTACGACCCGGCGGAGCGTCTCAGCCTCGACCTGTGGCGCCCGTCCGGCGAGCGCCCGGCTCCGCTCGTCGTGCTGGTGCACGGCGGGGGATGGGAGGCGGGCGACCGTGTGACCTACATCACGCCGCTCTTCGCGCCGCTGGCCCGCGCCGGCCTGGCGTGGGCCTCGATTGACTACCGGCTCACGCCGCGAGCCCTGCATGCCGCCCAGCTCGACGACGTGCGGCGGGCGATGGCGTGGCTGCGAAGGCACGCGACGGCGCTCGGGGTGGACGCGGCGCGCATGGCGCTCGTCGGCGAGTCGGCGAGCGGGCAGATGGTGGCGCAGCTGGCGACGCAGGACACGAGTCTCGCGGGGGTCGTGTCCTTCTACGGCGTGTACGACTTTGCGCCGATGGTCACCGATGCCTCGCCGCGCTCGCTCCTCCGGAGACTCTTCGGCTACACGACGCTCGATGGCGACGCGAAGCGCGCTCTGCGGCGATACTCTCCGCTGCACGGCGTCGGCCGGGGCATGGCGCCGATCCTTCTCGTCCACGGCACGAACGAACGATTGTGGGAGCAGGGCCTGGCGATGACCCGCGCGCTCGAAGCCGCGGGGGTCGACCATGCGCTCGTGCGGCTCGAGGGGGCGCCGCACGGCATGGAGAACTGGGAGGGACATCCGGAGTGGCTCGGGTACAAGGATCGAGTGGTGTCGTGGCTCCGCGCGCGCCTCGCCCGACCGCGGGCACATTGACGATCGTCGGCGTGCTGGCACTGGCAGCCGCGGCCTCGCCGGAGGCCCGCGCCCAGCCGGCTCGTACGCCGCTCGCCGTCGGCCGTTTTGCGATGGACGTCTCGCACGTGGACGGGACGGCGCGGGGACTGCCGAGCCTCGATGTCACGGCTCTGGCCGTGCACGACGGCGTCATCGTCGCGCAGACGGCCGCCGGCAGCGTGCGCTTCGATGACGGACGCTGGCAGCCCGCGCCGTTTCCGACCCAGGCAGCCTTCGCGTGGCCGGGCGGTCGGACGCCCGCCGCCGTCGCCCGGGCACGCGACGGCCGCGTCGCGGTCGCCGCGCGTGACGGTCTGTTCGTCCGCGTCGGCGACCGGTGGGAGCGCCAGTTTCCGCAGGCGGGCTCGCGCAGCTGGGCGCCCCTCGATGTCCGCGGTGTCGCCTTCGATGCCCGCGACCGTCTCTGGTTCGCGTCGCCCCAGGGCGTGGGGCGGCTCGATGGGACGTGGACGCTCTGGACGATCGAGGACGGACTGCCGTTCGACGACTTCACCGCGGTGTCGGCCGGCCACGCCGACACCGTCTGGTTCGGCACGACGAAGGGCGCGATTCGCTTCGACGGCCGCACGTGGGAGTACCGACAGGGTCCGCGCTGGCTGCCCGACGATCATGTCCGCGCGGTCGCGGTCGATGCTTCGGGCCAGACCTTCTTTGCCACCGGCAAGGGCGTCGGCCGCATCGAACGGCGAGCGATCACGCTCGCCGAGAAAGCTCACGCGTTCGAGGCCGCCATCGACACCCACCATCGCCGGACCGCCTTCGGCTTCGTCGATCACGTCCGCCTGCCAGCCGCCCGGTGACCTGTCACGCGTCGAGCAGCACGACTCCGACAACGACGGTCTGTGGACGTCGATGTACGGCGCCGCGCAGGCGTTCGCGTTCGCGGTCACGCGGGACCGGCGTCATCGCGAGCGTGCGGTCGGCGCCTTCGAAGCCATGCGGTTTCTCGCCACGGTGACGCGCGGCGGATTGCACGAGCCGCCGGAGGGCTTCGTGGCCCGGTCCATCCTTCCGGTCGGCGGCCGCAACCCCAACGACACCGAAGGTCCGGCCTTCGACGCTCAGCGACAGCAGAGCGACACGCGCTGGAAATCGCTGCGCCCGCGGTGGCCGCTGAGCGCCGACGGCAAGTGGTACTGGAAGGCCGACACCAGCTCGGACGAGCTCGACGGGCACTACTTCTTCTACGCGGCGTACTACGACCTGGTGGCCACCACCGACGCCGAGCGCGCTCCGGTGCGCGAGCAGGTCGCGCGGCTCACGGACCATCTGCTCGCCCACGGCTACCGGCTGATCGACCACGACGGCAAGCCGACGCGCTGGGCCGTCTACGACCCGAAATCGCTGAACTTCGATCCCCTCTGGCTCGACGAGCGCGGCCTGAACAGCACGAGCATCCTCGCGTATCTCCGCGTCGCCGAGCACGTGACGGCCGATGCGCGCTACGGCGAGGCGGCGCGCGAGCTGATCACACGCCATGGCTACGCCATGAACACGCTGATTGCCAAGTCGTTCGACGTGGGCGGCGGCAACCAGTCCGACGACGAGATGGCATTCATGAACCTCTGGTGCCTGCTGCGGTACGAGCGCGACCCGGCGCTGCGCAGCCTGTTCGGCTATGCCTTTCACCAGCGATGGCTCGTGGAGCGTCCCGAGCACAGCCCGCTGTTCCACTTCCTGTACGCATCGAGCACCGCCGGACTGACCTGGACGACGGCCTTCGACATCACCTCACTCGAGCCGGGGGCAGGATGGCTCGAGGAGGCCGTGGACACCCTCAGGCGCTATCCCCTCGATCGCGTCAACTGGCCGCACACAAACAGCCATCGGCGCGACATCATCCCGCTGCCGCTCTCGATCGACCCGGCTGGGCGCGGGATGCGCCGCGACGGCCGGGCGCTGCCGATCGACGAGCGGTTCGTGGACAAGTGGAACCACGATCCCTGGCAGCTCGATCAGCACGGCGACGGCCGTTGGCTCGCCGACGGGGTCTCGTTTCTGCTGCCGTACTATCTCGGTCGTCATGCGGGATTCATCGTCGATTGACGACCTCGAGGTTGAGGGTTGTACGTTGAGGGGTGTACGTAGTGTCCGGCTTCAGCCGGACCCAGCGTCCGCGGACTTCGGCCGGACCCTTGTACGAGACCGCGCATGGAGCTGACCAACAAAGTCGCCATCATCACCGGAGGCAAGCGGATCGGCCAGGCGGTCGCGCGGACGCTCGCCTCCCGCGGCATGGACCTCGTGTTGTCGTACCGCGGATCGCAAGCGGAGGCTGCCCGCACCGCCGCCGACGCCGAGGCGTTGGGGCGCCGGGCGACGACCGTCGTCGCGGACGTGGCCAGGCCCGCCGACTGCGCCGGGATCGTGGCACACGCCGTCGCGACCTTCGGACGCGTGGACGTCCTGGTGAATATGGCCTCGATCTATCGATCGACGCCGCTCGAGTCCGTCACGCCCGAGGACTGGCAGGCCGACCTCGACGTGAACCTGCGCTCGGCCTTCCTGTGCGCGCACGCTGCCGCGCCTCACATGCGGGCGGTCGGTGGCGGACGCATCGTGAACTTCGCCGACTGGCTGCCGCGAAGCGGTCGGCCACGCTACCGCGGGTTCACCTCGTACTACGTGGCAAAGGCTGGCGTGGTCGCGCTCACCGAGGCGCTGGCGCTGGAACTGGCGGCGGATCAGATCCTCGTCAATGCGATCGCACCAGGCCCGATCGCTCCGCCTCCGGACATGACTCGTGAGGAGATCGAGGAGGTCGCACGTGCCACGCCCCTCGGCCGCTGGGGCGGCGAGGTGGAGATTGCCCGCGCCGTCGTCTTCCTCTGCGAGACCGATTTCGTCACCGGCGAGACGATCCGCGTCGACGGCGGGCGCCACCTCGAGTGACGCCCGTCGCATCCGTGCACGGTCTCCTGAACAGCATCCTACGCCGGTCCATGGTTCTCCCCGCCCAACCTCGAACTCACTTGCGTTGATAGTCGTAGTGTCCGCTTTCAGGCGGACTCCTGGGTCCGGCTGAAGCCGGACACTACGTCAACGCATCTCAGCTCCGCGCTCAAGCCCGGAATTCACTTGTGTTGACAACGGCCCGCCAAGGTGGCGCCGGGCTTCAGCCCGGCCAACGCGGGCCCAGGCAGGCCTAAGG
The DNA here is from genome assembly GCA_963834365.1 of Vicinamibacterales bacterium. Taxonomy (GTDB): domain Bacteria; phylum Acidobacteriota; class Vicinamibacteria; order Vicinamibacterales; family Vicinamibacteraceae; genus CAWJAP01. The sequence continues at coordinate 384,901 of CAWIBS010000032.1, forward strand.
GCCTGCGCCACATTGTCAACATGAGTGAACTTTGGTGCTAGGCGTTGCCGTCGCGCAGGTCGCGCAGGACGGTGTTTGCCGCGTTGTATCCGCAGGCGCCATGGACGCCGCCGCCGGGATGCGTTCCGGCGCCGCAGAGATACAGGCCGCGGACCGGCGTCCGGTAATTCGCCCACCCGTAGACCGGACGCATGACGAACAGTTGATCGAGCGCGTGCTCGCCGTGATAGATGTGGCCGCCGGTGAGGCCATACCGGGACTCGAGGTCTTCCGGCGACAGCACCTGCTGGCCAACGACGAGCGACTGCAGGCCGGGAGCGTACGACTCGATGGTGTGGATGACCGTGGCGGCCAGGTCGTCCCGGGCGGCCTCCCAGGTGCGTGCGCGCAGATGCCGCGGCGCGAACTGCACGTGCGCGGACAGCACGTGATGCCCCACCGGAGCGAGACTCGCGTCCCGGAGGCTGGGGATTGTCAGTTCGAGATACGGCCGCGGCGAGAAGCCGCCGTACTTGGCGGCGTCGAAGGCGCGCTCGAGGTCGTCGAGCGTGGCGCCGATGTGAAGCCGCCCACCGAGCAGCCGGTCGCGTTCGTCGTGCCCGAGCGACTCGAGCGCCGTGAAACGCGGCAGCCCGGACAACGCCAGGTGCACCTTGGCGACGACCCCGTCGCTTCGGAACTTCTGGACGTCGCCGACGAACTCCGGCGGGAGCCATGCCGCATCCACGAGCGACAGCAACGTGCGGGCGGGATCCGCGTTCGACACGACGACGCCGGCCTCGATCACCTCACCTGCGAGACGGACGCCGACGGCGCGGCCTGCCTCGATCAGTACCTGCTGCACCTCCGTGCCGGTCCGGACGTTCACGCCCGCGCGCGCGGCCACCTGCGCGAGCGCCAGCCGCGGCGCGTCCGCGGGCCGGGCGGGCACCGGCGGCCCCGCCATCACCGACCCCGTCCGCGCGGCCTGCAGGATGAGCTCGAACGCCGTGCCCGCGGACCGTGGACCGGCGAAGCGCCCGAAGACTCCGCGGGCGGCGACCAGCGCCCGCAGCAATCCATCGTCCAGCCAGTCGGACGCGAGATCCGCCACCGGCATGGGTGCCCATTGCGCGAGACGGTATCCATCCCGCCGGCCGAGTGCGCGGAACCGGCGTCCGGCCGACGCCAGCGTGACGAGGTCGCCGAGGGAGGGCGCGTCGATCGCGGGCGGCGGGCTCGTCAGCAGCGGCACGACGACGCGTGCCAGGCGTGCCAGCGTTGTCGTCAGCTCCGCGAAGCGCCGGCGATCCCGCGCCTCGACGTCGCGGCCGATGCCGTGGACGTCCCGATCGGTCTCGATGACGATGGCGGAGCCGTCGGATCGCAGTCCCACCAGTGGTGAGGGCGGACCAGCCGCGGCACTGCCATCGAGTCCGAGCGCCCGCGCGACCGCCGGCAGCAGCGCGCCGCCGACGCCGCTCTGCAGCGGACAGCGGTAGCCCGGATGTACCGGCTCCAGCGCGAGGGCCCCCCCGGCCTCGGGCGCTGTTCGAGGACCGTGACCTCGTGTCCTTCCCGCGAGAGCAGCGTCGCGGCGACGAGGCCGTTGTGGCCGGCGCCGACGACTACGACTGTGGCCACCCGCTCATCCCTTCGTCTCGGCGATGACCCGGCGCGCGGCATTGCGACCGGGCGCCCCCATGATGCCGCCGCCCGGGTGTGTCGCCGACCCACAGAGGTACAGGTCGCGGATCGGCGTGCGGTATCGGGCCCATCCCGGCGCAGGCCGGAGGAACAGCAGTTGTTCGAGCGTCAGCTCGCCCTGGAAGATGTTGCCTTCCGACAGCCCGATGGTCCGCTCGATGTCGAGCGGCGTCAGCACCTGGCGGTGCCGGATCAGGGTCCGGATGTTCGGCGCGTGCTCGGCCAGCGTGTCCACGACCGCGTCCCCAAAGCGATCGCGTTCGGCATCCCACGTGGACCCGGCGAGGTGATAGGGCGCGTATTGCACGAAGCACGACATGACGTGCTTGCCGGGTGGGGCGACGGACGGATCGGTGAGGCTCGGGATGACGACATCCATGTACGGCCGCGGCGAGAACTGCCCGTACTTCGCCGCATCGTAGGCGCGCTCCATGTAGTCCATGCTCGGCGAGATGGAGATGGCGCCGCGCAGGTGCGGGCCGACCCCCGGGAGCGCGGTGAACTCGGGCAGCCCGTCGAGGGCCAGGTTCACCTTGCCCGACGAGCCGCGATAGCGATAGCGGCGCAGGTCGTCGGCAAAATCGGCCGGCACGTGCTCGAGCCCGACCAGGCGATCGAAGGTCTGTCTCGGGTCGAGGCTCGACGAGACCACGCGGGCGTCGAGCTCGTCGCCGTTCTCGAGCACGACGCCCTGCGCCCGACCGTCGCGGAGGCGGATCTCGCGACACCCCGGCGTCGGTTCGAATCTCGACGCCGGCGTGGCGCGCCGCCGAGGCGATGGCGTTCGAGATGGCGCCGGTGCCGCCTTTCGGCAGTCCCCAGGCGCGGAAGGCGCCGTCGATCTCGCCCATGTAGTGATGCAGCAGCACGTAGGCCGTCCCCGGCGATCGCACACCAAGGAACGTCCCGATGATGCCCGACGCGGCCATCGTCGCCTTGAGGACGTCGGTCTCGAACCAGCGATCGAGGAAGTCCACCGCGCTCATCGTCAGGAGCCGCAGGTGCGCCACCTGCTCGCGGGCGCTCAACGCGCGGAAGCGCCGAGCCATGCCGTAGCAGATCGGCGAGTCCGCGCGGATCGAGCGACGTCGGATCGGGCGGCGTCATGCTCGAGGAGGGGCTTGACGAACCGCGCCATCTCGACCATCGCCATCCCATAGTCGTCGTAGGCATCGGCGTCCGCGCGCGAATGACGCGCGATGGCGCGCCGCGTGCCGAAGTGGTCGTTGGTCCGCCAGAGATGGTTGCCGTCGGGCATCGGCGTGAACGTGCCGTCGAGCGGCAGAATCTGGAGGCCGTGCGCGGCGAGATTCGAGCTCGCGCACGATCTCCGGCCGCAGCAGGGAGACCACGTAGGAGAAGACCGAGAAGGTGAAGCCTGGCACGACCTGCTCGGACACGGCGGCGCCGCCGAGGACGTGACGGCGCTCGAGGACGAGGACCCGGCGGCCCGCCCGCGCGAGATACGCGGCGTGCACCAGGCCGTTGTGGCCTCCACCGATCACGATGACGTCGTAGCGCACGGGGACAAGTTATCAACTACCAACTACGAGCTACCAGCTACCAGGTACCACGGTCGGGGGTCCCCACCCTTCCTCGACTCGGCTGTCGAACGGAACGGCTGAGGGGCTGGCAGACCAAGAGACTACCCTCCATCCCTGGCAATCGCGACGGCGATCGTCGTCGTTGGTAACTGGTAGCTGGTAGCTGGTCGCTGGTCGCTGGTCGCGAGAACTGCTAGCCTTCCCCATGCCCGTCGGCACGGCGTTCCATGCGCGCACGCTTCCGCTCTGCGAGAGCCTCAACTACCGGGACTGGTCGGGCTACTTTGCGGTCAGCGCCTACGAGGCCACGCACGATCACGAATACAACGCCATCCGCCAGGGCGCCGCGCTGATCGACATTTCGCCCCTCTACAAGTACCTGGTCACTGGTCGCGACGCGACCGCGCTCGTCGATCGGATCATCACGCGCGATGCCACGACCCTGGCGGTTGGACAGGTCGTCTACACGCCGTGGTGCGACGCCGACGGCCGGGTCATCGACGATGGGACCGTGGCGCGACTCGGGGTGGACCGCTACCGATGGACGGCGGCCGATCCGAGTCTCCGATGGTTCCGGCAGAATGCGCACGGGCTCGACGTGGCAATCGAGGACGTCTCCGACGAGATCGCGGCGCTGGCCCTTCAGGGTCCGACGTCGGCCGCGATCCTCCGCGAGCTGACGGAGGTGGACCTGGCGAAGGTGAAGTACTTCCGTTCCGCACGCGGCACGTTGGCCGGCGTTGATGTGGACATCACGCGCACGGGCTATACGGGCGATCTCGGCTATGAGCTGTGGATGGCCGCGGACCGTGCGCTGGAGGTCTGGGATGCGGTGACCGGCGCGGGGCGGCGGCACGGCTTGCGTCCGGTGGGAATGCTGGCGCTCGACGTCGCGCGGATCGAAGCGGGCCTGCTGCTCATCGACGTGGATTTCACCAGCGTGCGCCGGGCGCTCGTCGCGGCACAGACCTATTCGCCGTTCGAGATGGGACTCGGGCGGCTCGTCGACCTCGACAAGGCGCCGTTTGTCGGGCGTGACGCGCTGCGCGATGAATCCAGGCGTCCGCCGGCCAAGCGCGTCGTCGGTTTGACGATCGACTGGGACGGGCTCGAGCGCGCCTACGAGCGGCACGGGCTCACGCCGCAGATCAGCACCGTGGCCTCACGCATCGCCGTGCCCGTCTATGCCCGCTCGAAGCAAGTCGGCAAGGCGACGTCCACGACCTGGTCGCCGACGCTCAAGCGATTGGTGGCGATTGCGACGCTCGCAGGATCCCACATCGATCCGGGAACCCGTGTCGAGATGGAGTTGACGGTGGAAGCCGTACGTCAGCGGGTGCCGGCGACTGTCGTCGAGACGCCGTTCTTCCGGCCGCGGCGGAAGACGGCCGCGCCGACTTTCGGGGCCGGAGCGGATTGACAAGCTCAGGCATGAGGAGTAGCGTCCGCGTGCCCCCGAAGGAGGGCAGTTCATGAACACGCAGCGGATACGACTCACACTCCTCGCCCTTCTCGCCGGCGTCCCGGCGCTGGCCGCCGCTCAAACCGGCCTGCCGACGTCGCAGCCGAACCTCCTCACGATCTTTCGCGAAGAGGTGAAGGTCGGCCGCGCGGCCGACCATGCGCGCATCGAGGCGGGCTGGCCGGCCGCGTTCGAGAAAGCCAAGTCGCCCGACTACTACCTCGCCCTCGTCACGATCACCGGCAAGGCCGAGGCGTGGTACATCGCGCCGTATGCCGATTTCAAGGCGATGGGAGAGTCGCTGGCGCGGGACGAGGAGCCCGCGCTTGCCGCGGAGCTCGCCCGGCTCGCCAAGGCCGACTCGGAGGTCATCTCGAGCAACGTGCGTCTCCTTGCGCGTGCGAGGACCGACCTCTCCTATGGCGACTATCCCGACCTGACGAAGCAGCGCTTCTGGGAGATCACGACCTTCCGCGTTCGTCCGGGACACGAGTCGCGCTTCGCCGAAACCGCCAAGGTGTACGGCGCGGCGGCGAAACGCGCAGGCTCGAAGGTCCCGTTCCGGGTGTACGAGGTGGTGGCGGGCATGCCGGGTCCGACCTACCTGATCTTCTCGTCCGTGGCCGCATTCGCGGACTTCGACGGGGTGATGGCCAACGACGAGGCGGTGATGAAGGCGGCAGCCCCGGAGGAGGGCAAGGCGCTCGAGAAGTTCATGACCGAGAGCGTGGTCGAGATTGAGTCTCAGCGATTCCGCCTCGATCCGCGCCAGAGCTACGTCTCGAAAGAGGTCCGCGACACCGATCCCGCGTTCTGGCTGCCGAAGAAAGCAGAGGTCAAACCGGCAGCGCCCAAGCCTGCCCCGCCCAAGCCGACGTCCGAGCCCTGAGGCGAAGGGGTCGGCCGACCCCTCCAGGAGGGCGCGGCTTCAGCCGCGCCATTGACGAGCGCTGCATTCCGGAGTCCTTCCCATGGCCGAAAGCCGGCAGCGTACCGCTGGCGCGATCGAGATCCGCGGCGACCTCGCGCGTCGCTACGCCGACGTCTACACGCCCGAGCGCTGGCGGCGCTGGCGGCGCTGGCCCCGCTGGACGAGCGTCGCCGGGCCCTCATGGCGGCGCGCATCGCAGCGCCGCGCCGCGCGGGCGCGCGACCGCCAGCGTCTGACCTTCCTCGAGCCCGACGCCGTCATTCCCGGGAACGGGATCTGACCGCTCGCGGACGCCCGCGAGGGGCGGTTCGCCGGCAGCGACATCCCGGCCGATCTCCAGCGGCAGTGGATCCAGGGCACCGGCCCGGCGACGCAGACCCGGCGCAGCCCAGCGACGTCAGGCCTGCGCAACGTCGCCTATGCGCTGCTGTCGGGCGCCGACGGCTGGATGTTCGACGGCGAGGACGCGCTCGGGCAGGTCTCGACGATGTCGCTCGACAACCAGCGCAACCTGCAAGCTCGGCCATCGCCCGCGACCCTGCCTTCCTCGAGGTCGCCGAGCGGGTCGCCGGCGAGATGAACGACTGGGCGCAGCGGCTTCTTCGGCCGGCCGATCATCGCCGACTGGCGCCAGCAGCTCGACGTTCACGACCGAGATCTTCCGGCCGCGCGGGCTGCACCTCGACGATCGCCACGTCCGCCTGGCCGACGGCACCGGGTTCTCGGCGCCTCGATCGTCGACCTCGCGCTCTACGTCGTCGAACAACCACCGGCCGCTGCGCGAAGCCGGCCGCTCGATCGTGCTCTACCTGCCCGAAGATCCAGACCGCCGAGGAGGCGGCGCTCTGGAACCAGCATGCTGACGACGCTCGAGCAGCACCTGGCGCTGCCGGCCGGCGCCATCAAGGTCTACGTGCTGGTCGAGCAGCTCGAGGCCAGCTTCCAGCTGATGGAGATCCGCGCCGCGCTCGGCGCGCACTTCGTCGGCTTCAACACCGGCCGCTGGGACTACATCAACAGCGTCGCGGACGCGATGGCCTGGGATCCCGCGTTCGTCAATCCCAACATCGACGCCATCGCCATGACCTACGGCTACATGCGGAACTACGAGGACCGCGTGCGGCGCGCCGTCAACACGCCCGACCGGGACGGCCGCTTCGCGCTGTGGCAGGGCGGCATGGAGCCGAACATCCCGGTCGGCTCGGAGGCCGGGCGTCGCGGACGGGATGAAGCGCGCGGTGGCCGGCGCCGAGCGCGAGCAGCGCGAAGGCGCCAGCGGCAAGTGGGTGGCCCACTGGAAGATGGTGCACATCGTGCGGCCGGTGTGGGAGAAGGCCGGCGCAGGACAACCAGCTCGGCCGATCGTTTCCCGCGCTCACGCTACGACCGCGCCGGACGCCGACGGCCTGGTCCTGCTCGAGCCGGCGCCGCGCACGGTGCGCGGCGCGCGCGATCTGCTCAGCGTCGCGCTCCAGTACGGCAACGCCTTCGGCCAGGGGTTCCAGGCCGCGGCGCTCAAGCCGGCCGACTTCTTCGGCAACGACGACGTGCTCTACCTGATGGAGGACATGGCGACCGGCGAGATCCGGCTGAGCATCCTCTGGGAGTGGCTGCACAAGGCGGCCGCGCTCACCGAGGCCGACGAGGCCACGGGCGTGCGGCCGGGCGACGTGTTCACGCCGAGCTGTTCGAGCGCCTGCTGGACGAGGAGTACGCCAAGCTGCTGGCGGCGGGCAACCGCGACGTCCACGACGACTCGAAGACGACGACCCTGCCCATCGCGCGCGAGATCGTGCCGACCTACGTCACCGCCGGCTGTCAAGGCGCCCTGGTACATCGATCTGCTCAACATCAACCTCGGACAACCACGACCTCGCCAGGCGCGGCCGCGCATCGACCGGTACATGGAGCGCGTTCAGCCGGGACGGCACCCGCATCACCGAGAACCTGGACTTCGACGCGCCAGACCGCGCGCGAATGACAGAGGAGCATCAGCGATGAGCACATTCGAATCGGAGGTCGCCGAGACCGCGACGCTGGTTCGCCAGCCCGCGCTTCGAGGGCATCACCCGGCTCTACTCCGCGCGCCAGGTGGTCGAGCAGCGGGGCACGATCCAGACCGACTACACCGTGGCGCGGACGGCGGCCGAGCAGTTCTACGACCGGCTGCGCGAGCTGTTCGCGCGAGCGCAAGCAGATCACCACCTTCGGTCCCTACTCGCCCGGCCAGGCGGTGGCGATGAAGCGGGTGGGCATCGAGGGCATCTACCTGGGCGGCTGGGCGACCTCGGCCAAGGGCTCGGTCACCGAGGATCCCGGGCCCGACCTGGCCAGCTATCCGCTGAGCCAGGTGCCCGACGAGGCCGCGCCCATCGTGCGCGCGCTGCTCACCGCCGACCGCAACCAGCGCTTCGCGCGCTCGCGCATGACCGAGGCGCAGCGCGCGCGCCACCCGCGAGGTCGACTACCGGCCGTTCATCATCGCCGACGCCGACACCGGCCACGGCGGCGACGCGCACGTGCGCAACCTGGTCCGCCGCTTCGTCGAGGTCGGCGTGCCCGGCTACCACATCGAGGACCAGAAGCCGGGCGCCAAGAAGTGCGGCCACCAGGGCGGCAAGGTGCTGGTCGCCGAGGACGAGCAGATCAAGCGCCTCAACGCCGCGCGCTTCCAGCTCGACGTCATGAGGGTGCCCGGGATCATCGTCGCCCGCACCGACGCCGAGTCGGCGACGTTCCTCGACGGCCGCGGCGACGAGCGCGACCAGCCCGTTCATCCTCGGCGCCACCAACGTCGAGCTGCCGACCTACAAGGTCGGCTACCTCGCCATCCTCAAGCGGCTGCGCGAGCTGGGCGTCGACGACGCGCGCGGCGCACCTGCTGTTCCAGGATCTCCGACGCCGAGTACGAGGAGGCCGACGCCTGGCTCGCGCGGACGGGCGTGCTGCGCGGCGATCGAGGACGAGCGTCAAGGCGCTCGCCAGGCGCGAGGGTCCGGCGCTGGAGGCCGCTGCTCGACAAGATCGAGACGCGCTACCTGGAGGCCTGGCAGGCCGAGGCCAACCTCAAGACCTACCCGCAGGCGGTGGCCGACGTGATCCGGTTCCGCAGCGAGCGAGGGCGAGCGCTTCGAGATGAGCGCCGACGAGTGGCTGGCCTTCGCGAACCGCACCTCGTTCCACGCCGCCCGGGCGCAGGCGCGGTCGATGGGCATCAACATCATCTGGGACTGCGAGATCTCGAAGACGCCCGAGGGCTACTACCAGGTGCAGGGCGGCATCGACTACGCGATCGCCAAGTCGCTGGCCGCCGCGCCGTTCGCCGACCTCCTGTGGATGGAGACCAAGACCGCGGACCTGGCCGACGCCAAGCGCTTCGCCGAGGCCATCCACGCCGAGTATCCCGACAAGATGCTGGCCTACAACCTGTCGCCCTCGTTCAACTGGGACACGACCGGGATGAGCGACGAGGCAGATGCGCGGTTCCCCGAGGAGCTGGGCAAGCTGGGCTTCGTCTTCAACTTCATCACCTACGGCGGCCACCAGATCGACGGCCTGGCCGCCGAGGAGTTCGCCACCGCGCTGCGGCAGGACGGCATGCTGGCGCTGGCGCGGCTGCAGCGGAAGTTCCGGCTGGTGGACTCGCCCTACCGCACGCCGCAGACGCTGGTGGGCGGCCCGCGCGCCGACGCGGCGCTCATGGCCGTCTCGGGCGGCACGGCGGCCACCAAGGCGATGGGCAAGGGCTCGACGCAGCACCAGCACCTGGTCCAGACCGAGGTGCCCACCAAGCTGCTCGAGGAGTGGCTGGCGCCTCTGGACGCAAGCACCACCAGCTCGGCGACGCCGCTGCGGGTCGGGCTGCGGCCGCACACCGCCGGCTCCGAGCTGCTGGAGCTGAGCCTCTTCACCGCCGCCGGCGAGAAGGTGGCCAACGTCGATCTTCGCGATCATCGTCGACCGGCGCGGCCGCAACATCCTCTCGATCCGCGACCAGAACACGTTCGACACGGCCCTGCGCAAGAAGCGGCTGATGACGCTGATCCACCTGTTCCTGATCCACCGCTACAAGGCCGTCGTCGGTCCACTACGTGAGCCCGACCGACGACAACCGCTACCAGGCCCAGAAGATGAAGGCCCACGGGCTGTTCAGCGACGTCCACGACGAGGTCGGCCAGATCATCGTCGCGGACGTGAGCGCCGAGGGCGTCAAGGCGCTGCTCGCGCCCGATCGCGCGCGGCTGGGCGATCTCATTCACCAGCGCTCGCCCCAGACGACGACCGCGTAGGCACGCTCACCCGGGCGGACGACTCGGGTCCGGCTGAAGCCGGACACTACGTTCGCGGGACCGGCTTTGAACGCGTAGTGTCCGGCTTCAGCCGGACCCGCAGGCCCCGCCGTAACCCTATTCCCCGCTTTGCTGGAGCAGCTTGGCGACGAGACCGGTCCAGCCGGTCTGGTGCTCGCGCCGACGCCGCGGCCGGTGTCGCCGTGGAAGTACTCGTGGAACGGCACGTAGTCGCGCCATTCGGCATCGTTCTGGAACCGGTCCTCGCCGCCGAAGACCGGCCGGCGGCCCTGTTCATCGAGGAGGAAGATGCGACCGAGCCGGCGGGAGATCTCGGCGGCGACCTCGGCGAGCGTCATGAGCTGACCGGAGCCGGTCGGGCACTCGACGCGAAAGCTCTCGCCGAAGTAGTGGTGGAACTTCTGCAGCGATTCGACCAGCAGGTAGTTCACCGGGAACCAGATCGGGCCCCGCCAGTTCGAGTTGCCGCCAAACAGGCCCGTCGAGGATTCACCCGGCTCGTAGTCCACACGGTGCTGGTGCCCGTCGATCGGCAGGACGTAGGGGTGCTCGCGATGGACGCGCGACAACGCGCGAATGCCATACGGCGAGAGGAACTCCTGCTCGTCGAGCATGTAGGACAGCACGCTCCGCAGACGGTCGCGGGGACACGACCGAGAAGAGCCGGCGTTCGCCCCGTCCGGGTGTGCGCATGCACGCGACGTTGTCGGTCAGGTCCCGCCGGTTCTCGAGGAACCACTCCATGCGGCGTTTGAAGTCAGGGAACCGGGCGAGGAGCTCGGGCTCGAGGGTCTCGACCGCGAACAGCGGGATGAGCCCGACCATCGACCGGACCTTGAGCGGCAGCCGCCTGCCGTCCGGGAGGTGCAGCGTGTCGTAGAAGAAGCCGTCGCGATCGTCCCAGAGGTCGAGGTTGCTGCTCTTGCCCTGATGGCCCATCGCGTGGCCGATGCGCAGGAAGTGCTCCCAGAACTTGCTGGCGACGTCCTCGTAGGCGGGCTCCGATCGGGCGAGCTCGATCGCCATCGCGAACAGGTTCAGCGAGTACATCGCCATCCAGCTCGTGGCGTCGGACTGCTCGATGAACCCGCCGGTCGGCAGCGGCGCCGATCGATCGAAGACGCCGATGTTGTCGAGTCCCAGGAAGCCGCCCTCGAAGACGTTGTTGCCCTCGGCATCCTTGCGGTTCACCCACCAGGTGAAATTGAGCAGCAGCTTGTGGAAGACCCGCTCGAGGAAGACGCGGTCGCCGGTGCCGCTGCGCTTCTTGTCGATTTTGTAGACGCGCCAGCACGCCCACGCGTGAACCGGCGGATTGACGTCGCCGAACGCCCATTCATAGGCCGGGATCTGCCCGTTCGGGTGCATGTACCACTCGCGCAGCATGAGGACGAGCTGGTCCTTCGCGAAGTCGGGATCGACGAGCGCGAGCGGGATGCAGTGAAACGCGAGATCCCAGGCCGCGTACCACGGGTATTCCCATTTGTCCGGCATCGAGAGGACGTCGGCGTTGTAGAGATGCGTCCACGCGTGGTTGCGTCCGAGGACGCGCTCCTCCGGCGGCGGGGGCTGGGCGGAGTCGCCGTCCAGCCAGGCCTGGACGACGAAGTGATAGAACTGCTTCGACCAGAGCAGGCCCGCCAGGCTCTGCCGCATCACGTTGCGCGCGTCGGCCGACAGCCTGCCGGGAACCACCGTGGCATAGAAGGCGTCGGCCTCCGTCCGGCGTCGATCGAGGATGGCGTCCACGTCGGCTACCGGCGACGCCGCGCCGCCGGCGAAGCGCCCCGGATCGAGCGGCGAGAACCGGGCCCGGAGGGTTGCCTGGCCGCCGCCCGCGACGACCAGCGCGTAGTGCGCGGCCGCCTTCGTGCCCACCTGCGCCGGATTGACCGACGCCGCGCCCGACACGATGTAGTCGTTGATCCCGTCCTTCGCGTAGACGGGACCGTCGATGCCGAAGAGGCGGCGCGTGTTCGTGTCATTGCCGGTGAACAGCAGCTCCACCTGGATGATCGCCAGCGACGCGATCGAAGTACAGCCAGCGGGTGCCGTACCGCCGGGTGTCGGCCCGGATCACCTCGCAAGCACGGAAGAGATGCCGCCGCCGACAGGGACGGCCGGTCCTCCTCCCCGTGCCACGACCACGTGTTCCGGAACCACACGGTCGGCAGCACGCGCAGGGGAGCCGGGTCCGGACCCCGATTGACGATGGTGATGCGCCAGACCAGATCCTCGGCGTCCACCTTGCCGTAGTCCACGAACACGTCGAAGTACCGCTTGTCGTCGAAGATCCCGGTGTCGATGAGCTCGAATTCGGGTTGCGCGCGGTCCCGCCGCTGATTCTCGGCGACGAGCCTCTCGTACGGGAACGCCGCGTGCGGATACTTGTAGAGCATCCGCATGTAGGAGTGCGTCGGCGTCGAGTCGAGGTAGTAGTAGGTACTCCTTCACGTCCTCGCCATGATTGCCCTCGCTGCCGCCGAGGCCGAACAGGCGCTCCTTCAGGATCGGATCGTGCTCGTTCCAGAGCGCCAGGGCGAGGCAGATCTCCTGGTGGCGGTCGCACACGCCGGCGATGCCATCCTCGTTCCAGCGGTAGGCCCGCGAACGGGCCTGATCGTGCGGCAGGTACTCCCAGACCGCGCCGTAGGCGCTGTAGTCCTCGCGTACCGTGCCCCACGCGCGCTCGCTGAGATAGGGCCCCCACCGTTTCCAGTGGTGCGTGCGGTTCCGGGATTCTTCGAGCCGCCGTTCTTCGACGGTCATGGATCGATCCGCGTGTCGCGGCCGCGTCCCCTCATCGCTGGCCGCCCGCGGTCGTCTTGACGACGTAGTAGAGGAAGGGGCCGTCCACCTTCGAGAACCAGTGCGGCACGCCATTCGGCACGATGAGGACGTCGCCCTTGGCGAGCTGCTGCGTCTTGCCGCCCTCGATCGCCGTGCCGCGCATTTCGTCGGGCGCCGTGCTCTTGCCGCCGACCAGGCGGCCACCGGTGACGATGGTCGCGCGGCCCTCGAGCACGTAGAAGATGTCGGTGTCGCGATCGTGAAGCTCGGGCTCGCCGGGGCCGTCGCGCCGGCTGGCGTGAACCTTGTAGCCGGCGGTCTCGACCAGCGGCCGGCCCTTGGCGAACGCCGCCGTCGTCTCGGCGCCCGGGATGAACGTGACCGCGCTCTGGGCCGAGGCGAGGGCCGGCAGTGCGACGGCGATGGCAGCGAACGTCGTGACGGACACAGCAGCGTGCAGCATGGCGGCATCGTAACGTCGATCGCGATGTCGGCGGAAATCGCCTCGGGTCCGGCGCCACGGTCTCAGCGCCTGACCCGCGTTCCGGTTGACACGCGCGGAGCACGACCCCAAGAATGCGCCGATGGCGCCGTCGGCACGTCGACTCGTCCTCGCCCTGGCCGTCGTGTCGCTTGCCGGAGGACCGGTTCGGCTCGCGAGCCGTGCGCCCGACGCCGCCGACGCCGGCCGTGTGGATTTCACCCGCCAGATCCGGCCGCTCCTGTCCGATCGGTGCTTCCGCTGTCACGGCCCCGATTCGGCGAAGCGCAAGGCCAAGCTCCGGCTCGATCTTCCCGAGGGCGCCCTCAAGGCGCTCGACGATGGCTGGGCCATCGTCAAGCCGGGCGATCCCGATCACAGTGAGCTCGTCCGGCGCATCTCGACCGACGATCTGGACGACATGATGCCGCCGCCCGAATCGCATCTGTCGCTGACGGCCGAGGAGAAGGCGCTCCTCCGGCGCTGGGTGCGCGAAGGCGGGGAGTATCAGCCGCACTGGTCGTTCGTGCCGGTGCCGCCGAGCGCTCCGCCGGCACGCGTTCAGCCACTCGCGGGGGTCCACCCCATCGATGCGCTGGTGCGGGCGCGGCTGCAGGACGAAGGCCTCGCGCCGGCGCCGCCTGCCCCGCCCGAGGTCCTCATCCGCCGGCTGGCGTTCAAACTCACCGGGCTGCCGCCGACGCCGGCCGAGATCGATGCGTTCCTGGCCGATCGATCGCCCGGGGCCTACGAGCGCGTCGTGCGCCGATACCTCGCGTCGCCGGCCTACGGCGAACGGATGGCGATGGACTGGCTCGATCTCGCGCGCTATGCCGACACCTACGGCTACCAGGCCGACGTCGAGCGGGACATGTCGCCCTATCGCGACTGGGTGATCCGCGCGTTCAACGTGAATCTTCCGTACGACCGGTTCCTCACGTGGCAGCTCGCGGGCGACCTGCTGCCGAACGCGACCCGTGCGCAGCGAATCGCCACGGCGTTCAACCGGCTGCATCGTCAGACCAACGAGGGCGGCAGCATCGAGGAGGAGTTCCGCACCGAGTACGTCGTGGATCGCGTGAATACGTTCGGCACCGCCATGCTCGGCCTCACGCTCGAGTGCGCGCGCTGCCACGACCACAAGTTCGACCCGATCACGCAGCGCGACTACTATTCGCTGTTCGCGTTCTTCAACAGCATCGACGAGTCGGGCCTCTATTCGCACTTCACCAACGCCACGCCCTCGCCGTCGCTGCTCGTCTGGCCGCCGGGGCGCGAGCAGGAGCACCGGGGGCTGACGAGACGCATCGACGCGGCTGAGGCCCGGCTGGCGCGCCTGGCCGTGAGCGCCCGACAGCCGTTCGCCCAATGGGTCAAGACGGCGCGGCTCGAGCGGCCGCAGCCGATCGCCCACCTCGAGTTCGACACGGTGAACGCCGACAGGACGCCCGATCGCGTGACGGCGGCGGCGGAGCTGCGCGACGGCCCGGTGCTCGTTCAGGACGCCGCGCCCGGCGCGTCGGAGACGGCGATCCGGTTCAGCGGCGACAACGCCGTCGTCCATCCGGCCGTCCGCTCGTTCAGCCGGGTGGACCCTTTCTCCATCGCACTCCGCCTGAAGCCCACCACACAGCAGGATCGGGCCGTCATCCTGCACCAGTCCCGTGCGTGGACGGACGCAGGGAGCCGCGGCTTCGAGCTGACACTCGACCACGGCCGGCCGTTTTTCGGCCTCATCCACTTCTGGCCGGGCAACGCCATCGCCGTTCGCGCCCGCGACGCCCTTCCGCCCGACGCCTGGTCCGATCTCGTCGTCACCTATGACGGATCGAGCCGGGTCGCCGGCATCCGTCTCTATCTGAACGGCGCGCCGCTCGAGACCGAGGTCGTGCGCGATCGCCTGTACAAGGACATCACCTACAGCCGTGCCGCCGGCGATGGCTTTTCAGAGAAGGCGCCGCTCACGCTCGGCGCCCGCTTTCGTGACAGCGGATTCAAGAACGGCCTGATCGGCGACCTGCAGGTCTTCGACACGGCACTCACGGCGGCGGAGGTTGCGGGGACGCTGCGACGCGATCCGGCCGACGATGACGCGCTGGCGCACTTCGTCTCGCGAGCTTACGCGCCGACGGTCGCGGTGATCGCGGAGCTCGCGACATTGCGCGCGGCGGAGAACCGGCTGCTCGCGCGCGTTCCCGAGATCATGGTGATGGAGGAGCTGCCCGAGCCGCGCCCGGCGCATCTGCTCAAGCGCGGGGCATACGATGCGCCTGGCGACATCGTGCCGCGCGAGACGCCCGCGAGCCTCCCTGCATTTCCGCCCGACCAGCCGCGCAATCGCCTCGGCCTCTCACGCTGGCTGACCGACCGTCGCAACCCGCTCGCGGCACGCGTCGTCGTCAACCGGATCTGGCGCCTGCATTTCGGGCGCGGCCTGGTCGCAACGCAGGAGGACTTCGGCAGCCAGGGCCGGCTGCCGACCCACCCGGACCTGCTCGACTGGCTCGCCGCACGGTTCATGGACGACGGGTGGGATCTGAAGGCGTTGCACACCCTGATCGTGACGTCCGAGACGTTCCGCCAGTCGTCGCATGGCACCCCCGAGCTCCTCGCCCGCGATCCTGACAACCTGCTGCTGGCCCGCGGGCCACGAGGGAGGCTGCCGGCCGAAGCGATTCGCGACGCCGCGCTGGCGGCAAGCGGGCTGCTGAATCGTGGCATCGGCGGACCGAGCGTCAAGCCGTATCAGCCCGCCGGCCTCTGGGAGCAGTCGGGCACCGGCAAGACCTACGTTCAGGACACCGGGGACAAGCTGTATCGGCGCAGCATCTACACGTTCTGGCGGCGGACGTCGCCGCCGCCGTCGATGCTCACTTTCGATGCGCTGCCGCGGGAAGTCTGTTCGGCGAAGCGGGAGGTCACGGCGACGCCGCTCCAGGCGCTGGTCCTGCTGAACGATCCGCAGTTCGTCGAGGCGGCCCGGGTGCTGGCCGAGCGGGTGCTCGCCTCGTGGCCGCGCGACGGCGACCGGCGGATTCATGCGGCGTTCGTGGCGCTCATCGGCCGCGCGCCCGACGAGACGGAGCGGCGTATTCTCGCCCGCCTGTTCGGCGAACAGCGCGAGATCTTTGCCGGGAACCTCGAGGATGCGGCGCTGCTGCTCGGCGCCGGGGAGTCGAGGTGGAATGCGTCGCTGCCCTGGCCCGAGCTGGCGGCGATGACGTCGGTCGTGAGCGCAATAATGAACCTCGACGAGTTCGTGGTCGTGAGATGACGGTGGCGATGGCGCGGCTGACGCCCCGCCTTCTCGTCTGAGGTACTGACTACAGGCTACGGGCTGCAGGCTACGGGAAGATCTTCCTGTAGCCCGTAGTCCGCAGCCCGTAGCCCGAAAGTTACGACATGATCTGCCATCACTGCACAGGTGCCCTGCCGACCGCCGGGCTGTCGCGCCGCGCCGTGCTCGAGCGCTTCGGCATGGGCCTGGGCGGCATCGCCCTGGCCGACCTCGTGAACCCGGCGCCGGTGCTCGGTCAGCCGGCGCGCCGGCAGGATCGCGGCGTGCTCGACGGACAGCTGCACGTGCCTGCGCGGGCCAGGCGCGTCATCTATCTCTTCATGGCCGGCGGGCCGTCGCAGATGGAGACGTTCGACTACAAGCCGGTCCTCAACCAGCGGAACGGCGAGGAGCTGCCGGATTCCGTGCGGCAGGGGCAGCGGCTGACCGGCATGTCGGGCAACCAGTCGTCGCTCCCGCTCGCCGGGCCGCAGTTCGGATTCCGACAGCACGGCCGCAACGGCACCTGGGTCAGCGATCTCCTCCCGCACACCGCCGCCATCGTGGACGAGCTCTGCATCGTCCGATCGATGTTCACGGAGGCGATCAATCACGATCCGGCGATTACGTTCTTCCAGAGCGGATCGCAGATCGCGGGGCGGCCGAGCATGGGGGCCTGGGTGCACTACGGCCTGGGCAGCGACAACGAGGACCTGCCCGCCTTCGTCGTGCTGATCACGCCGGGCAAGGTCGATCAGCCCCTGTACTCGCGTCTCTGGGGAAACGGATTCCTGCCGTCGCAGCATCAGGGCGTGCAGTTCCGCAGCGGCCAGGACCCGGTGCTCTACCTCGGGAACCCCGACGGCGTATCCCGCGTGGGCCGGCGGAATCTGCTCGACCGGTTGCGAGACCTGCAGGCGCACGCCGCCGGACGGCTGGGCGACGCCGACGTCGATGCGCGGATCGCGCAGTACGAGATGTCGTACCGGATGCAGGCGAGCGTGCCCGGCGTGATGGACGTCACCGACGAATCGGAGGAGACGTTCGCGCTCTATGGCGAGGACTCGCGGCAGCCGGGCACCTTCGCGTCGAACTGCCTGCTGGCGCGGCGGCTCGCGGAGCGCGGCGTGCGGTTCATCCAGCTCTATCACCAGGGCTGGGACCAGCACGACAACCTGCCGCGGGACATCGAGCGGCAGTGTCGCGAGACCGATCGCGCGAGCGCCGCCCTGGTCGTCGATCTGAAGCGGCGCGGCCTGCTCGAGGACACGCTCGTGGTGTGGGGCGGCGAGTTCGGCCGGACCAGCTATTCACAGGGCCGCCTCACGTCCACCAACTACGGCCGCGACCACCATCCGCGATGCTTCACCGTGTGGATGGCCGGCGGCGGCGTCAAGCCGGGCCTCGTCTACGGGGCCACCGACGACTTCAGCTACAACCTCGTGGACGGCGGCGTCCACGTGCACGATTTCCACGCCACGCTGCTGCACCTGCTGGGCATCGATCACGAGCGGTTGACGTACTTCTACCAGGGCCGCCGGTTCCGCCTCACCGATGTCCACGGAACCGTGGTGAAGGCGCTCCTCGCGTAGCCAATCGCCCGAGGGTCCGGCTGAAGCCGGACACTACGAATTACGACGCGATGGTCCGGCTGACGGGACACGACGGGCGACGGTTCCCCTTTCCGCCATACGGGAAGGGGGCGGTGGGCATACAATCAGAGCGCGCCACCCGCGAATTTTCGCAAATGGGCCGGGATTGTCGCGTCGCCGTAGCGGCTGCCCGGTATAAACGGAGCGGATGCCTGCCGAGGCTGCCATGCCAGAGATTCGAATTCGAACGCTTTCCTTCCTCCTGACCGCGCTGCTCGCCGTGCTGCCGCGCCCCGCGCTGGCGCAGTTCGACGCCGCAACCGTGCTGGGCCTCATCACCGACGAGACCGGCGCCGCGGTGCCGGGCGCGACCGTCACGCTCACCAACAAGGCGACGGGGATCGCGGCCTCGAGCGTCACCGACGAGAACGGCTCGTTCCAGATCCTGAACGTGCGCGTCGGCACCTACACGCTCAAGGCGGAGCTCCAGGGCTTCACGAGCGCGGTGGCCGAGGACGTGACGGTCACCGTCAACGCCCGCCAGCGGGTCGACCTGACGATGAAGGTCGGCAACATCGGCGAGACCGTCGAGGTCGTCGGCGCGGCGCGGCTGCTCGAGAGCGAGTCGAGCGACCGCGGACAGGTCATCTCCAGGGAGCAGATCGTCAACCTGCCGCTGAACGGGCGGGCCTACGCCAATCTCGCGCTCCTCAGCCCCGGCGTCCGCAAATCGTCGATCAGCGACTCGCGCGACGGCTCCTTCAACGTCAACGGCCTGCGGAGCTCGCTCAACAACTTCATCCTCGACGGGGTGGACAACAACTCCTACGGCACCAGCAACCAGGGCTTCTCGAACCAGGTCGTGCAGGTCTCGCCCGACGCCGTGCAGGAGTTCAAGGTCCAGACCAACAACTTCAGCGCCGAGTTCGGCCGTGCCGGCGGCGCCGTCATCAACGCCTCGTTCCGCAGCGGCACCAACGCGCTTCACGGCACGGCGTGGGAGTTCAACCGCAACACCGCGCTCAACGCCACCGGCTTCTTCAAGCCGTCCACCGGGGTGAAGCCCACGCTCAACCGCAACCAGTTCGGGGGCGTCTTCGGCGGGCCCATCGTCCGCGACCGGGCCTTCTTCTTCGTGAACTACGAGGGGTTCCGCCAGGTGCAGCGGACCCTGACGTTCTCGAGCGTCCCCACCCTCGCCCAGCGGCAAGGCATCTTCGGGCGGCCCATCCGCAATCCGCTGACGGGCGAGCTCTACGCCGACGGCGTCGTTCCGGCGTCGGCGATTACCTCGTTCGCGCGTCAGGTGCTCGACGGGCTGCCGGCGCCGACCCGCGAGGGCACGTCGAACAACTACGACAACCTGCCGCGGCGGCAGGACTACAACGACAAGTTCGACGTCAAGGTCGACCAGCAGTTCAGCTCGGCGATGAACGGCTTCCTGCGCTTCAGCCACCGCAAAGCCGACAACTTCGAGCCGCCGCCGATCGCGGGCGAGACCAGCAGTCCGGCCAACGCCTACGTGGAGGTGCTCAACCAGCAGTACGCGGGCGGCCTCACGCGGACGCTGTCCGCGAGCTCCCTGCTCGAAGTCCGTGTCGGCGTGTCGCGGACCAAGGCGGGCAAGGAGGCGTACGGGACCGGCACTCCCAACATGCTCGAGGCCTACGGGATCACGGGCCTGCCGACCGACGCCGAGTTCGCCGGCGGCCTCACCCAGCAGTCGGTGAGCGGCTGGACGGCGTGGGGGCGGCAAAGCAGCAATCCGCAGTTCCAGGATCCGCTGGTCTGGGACGCGCGGTTCAACTACTCCTGGATCGGCGGCCGCCACACGCTGAAGACGGGCTACGAGTACCAGCGGATCAACACCGACGTGGACGATGTGCATCCGAAGTACGGCGCCGATGCGTACGCCAGCCAGTTCAGCCGCCCGACCGGAGCCACGGCCGACGCGCCGATTTACAACCTCGCCGACTTCCTGGTCGGGGCCCGCAGCACCTACGAGCTGGTCAACCCGTTCATCTTCCGCCTGCGGCAGCGGATGCACTTCGGCTACCTGCAGGACGACTGGAAGCTGTCGCCGGATCTGACCCTCAACATGGGCGTTCGCTACGAGTTCGGCACGCCGCAGTGGGAGGAGGACAACTACCTCACCAACTTCGACCCGGCCACCAACACGCTCATCCAGGCGCGCGACGGCTCGATCGCCGACCGCGCGCTGGTGAATCCCGATCGCAACAACTGGGCGCCCCGGCTCGGCGTCGCCTACAGCATCACGCCGAAGACCGTCATCCGGTCCGCGTACGGCACCAGCTACATTCACTTCAACCGGCTGGGCGGCGAGAACCTGCTCTCGTTCAACGGCCCGCACGTCGTCCCGATCGCGATCACCCAGCAGCCGTCGCAGGGCCTGTGCTCGGCGGGCCAGGCGCCGACCACCTGCTTCCGCACGACCGCAGATGGGCTATCCGGAAGGGTTGAACGTGCCCGCGAACTTCAACCCGCTGAACGGCCGCGTCAACCACATCCCGCCCGGCAACGAGTCGGGCAACGTGCACAACTGGCACGTGACGGTCCAGCGCGAACTGCTGACCAACCTGCTGGTGGATGTCGCGTACGTCGGCAACCGCAGCCGCGATCTGATCATCCTCGGCGACTTGAATCAGGCGCGGCCGAACAACGCCGGCGAGAACCTGTCGCTGCAGGCGCGCCGGCCGATTCAGGGATATCAGTTCATCCAGACGGCGTTCGACGGCGGCGAGGCGAGCTACGACGCGCTCCAGATCAAGGTGGAACGGCGCTATACGCGCGGCCTGTATCTGCTGAACTCGTTCACGTGGTCCCGCGCCCGCGACAATGCGTCGGGCCATCTCGAGACCGCCAACGGCGACAACAGCCGCGTCAACTACCTCGATCTGGAGGGCGAGTGGGGCATCTCTGGCTACAACCAGCCGATCAACAACACGACCACGGTCGTCTGGGAGCTGCCGTTCGGCCGCGATCGCCGCTACGCCAACGACCTCCATCCCTTCGTCGAGGGGGTGGTGGGCGGCTGGCGCCTGACCGCGATCAACCTGATGGCGAGCGGGCTGCCCGTGAATCTGAGCTACTCGCCGAGCGCGGCGTTCCAGGTGAGCGGGGCGCCGACCTACCGCCCGAACCTCACCGGCGATCCGTACGGCGACGGCACCATCGACAACTACTTCAACCGCGACAACGTGGTGATTCCGACCGATCCATCGCAGCCGTTCGGCAACGCGCCGCGCAACGTCGCGCGGGGCCCGGCGATCTACCTGCTGGATCTCGGCCTGCACAAGGGCTTCGACCTCGGCCTCGGCCTGTCACGCCTCGAGTTCCGGATCGAAGCGTTCAACGTCCTGAACAAGACGAACTTCGGCGCTCCCAACGGCAATCGATCGTCGACGGACTTCGGCACGATCCGCACACTCTCGACGACGCCGCGGCAGATTCAGCTGGGAGTGAAGGTGTACTTCTGACGGCTCGAAGCTGAGAGCTCGAGGCTCAGGGGGCTCGAGGGACTCAGGCTCCAGGCCTCCATCGGTGCGGGCTGGCGCTCCAGCGCCAGCCCCGCGTCTCGGCAAAATCCTTCGTGATCACGCTCGCGCGGATCTGGCGCGAGCCTTGCCCATCCCGCATCAGGACACGGCGCGGCCGGGCGCGCCAGGGATGAACGAGTCCTGCCGTCGGAAGCGGCAGGAGCCGCGTCGGCGCTCGACGGTCCCGGCTGATGTGAGCGGCTCGCCGCGGAGCTGCGCAAGGTGGCAAGCCGATGATGAGCCACGAGTCCGCCGCGGCCGCCCTCCGGGTGCGGCCTCGCCGAGTTCAGAGACGCCTGCTCACGATCCGCCTGCTGGCGGTCGCCGTCAACCTCACGATCCCGATCGCCTCGGCGTCGGCGTTCGACGTCGCCGTCGGCGAGATCCAGGTGACGCAGGCCATTCACGACGCCAACGCCCTGGCCGTCCTGCCACTCGTGGCGGAGCGGAACACCGCCGTGCGTGTGCAGGTCATTCGCGTCAACGGCACCCCGGCGGGGGTGACTGGTACGTTGCGTGTGTTCATCGACGGGCAGGAGATCACGCCGCCCGGTGGTGTGCTCGATCTCAACCGCACGTTCCCCGCGCCGCACAACGTCTTCATTCCGCCGGCCAACCCGGGCAACCGCTTCTCGACGCTGCTCGATTTCGAGGAACAGACGTTGAACTTCGAGCTGCTGGCCACCGCGCATCCGCTGCTCGCGGCCGCACCCGAGGCCGAGATTCGCTTCGACGTGGCGATCGCCGCCACCGGCGACACCGACGCCGGCAACAACAGCGGCTCGGTGACGCTGACGCTCGTGCGCCGCGGGGCGCCATGGATCTTCAAGGATCGACTCTTCTATTTCCCTCTCGGCGCCGGCCTTGCCTGGCCGGTCCCGGCGGCCAATCGTCCCGACGAGACCTTCATCGCGCCGCGGACGGGCGATCTGATGATCCCGGCGGTCTGGCCGATCCCGGACGCGCCGACCAACACGGGCACGGTCACCAATCCGATCTTCCCGCCGCTGCTTCCCGGGTTCACGTTTCTCAACGACTGCGACCGTAACGGCATGATCGGCAATGATCCGATGTGCGACGAGCGTGCGCTGGTCCTCAGCCGATTGACCCAGCGCCGGCAGCTCCTCCTCAGCGGGGGGCATGGGCCGGGCCGGCTCGTTTACCTGTTCGCCTGGGTACCGGACGGGAAGCTGCTCGATCACGACGGCTCGTCGATCGTCGGGCAGAACGTCGGGTACGGGTTGGCCAACATGCAGCGCGGCCAGATGATTGCCGCCCACGAGTTCGGCCACATGGTCGGTCTCGATCACAACATGCCGAACCGGCCGGTGGAACTCGCGGGCTGGGACGTCGGCGCGCGCCTCCACAACCGGCCGCTCGCCATGGCGGGCCTGACGGGCCGCGTGAAGCCGGAAGGCGGGTTCGAGGACGTGATGAACGAATCCCAGCTGGCGGTCACGGGGAACACCTGGATCGATCCGACGAGCTACGGCGCGATGGCCCTCGACCCGAAGATGAGCCTCGAGACCGACGACTGCGACGAGGGGCTGGAGACGGTGGTCATCAACGGCATCACGTACCGGGGGCAGATCTTCGCGACCGGCTTCCGGTATCCCTGGTGCACGCCTGCGCACACGATCGCTCAGGCAGCGAACTTCATCCTCCGGCTGCAGCTGCTCGATGCGGGGGCGAGCCGGACGCGGCTGCTCGAGGTGCCGATCGACGCGAGGATGGTCACGCGCACGCGGGAAGGCGTCCACGAGGAGTCGCCGGGACCGTTCTCGGTGCCCGTGCCGCTCCCCAGGAGCACGCGAGTCGTCTCGTTCAGTGTCGAGGGCCTGGGCGTCGACGTGGCGCCCGTGACCGTGACCTCCACCGCCAATGCGCCCGTGGTCGCCGTCGTGGCGCCGAAAGGCGGGGCGATGCTGTCGGGCGTGGCCACGGTGTCATGGAAGGCGACCGATCGCGATGCCGGAGCGGTCCTCACCTATCAGGTCGCGTTCAGCCCGAACGGCGGCCGGGATTTCGTGCCGCTGGACGTGGACCTGCGGGAGACGCGGCTCACGATTGACACGCGAACGCTGCCACCGACCGCGCCCGGGCAGGGGGTGATCCGCGTCTTCGCGAGCGATGGCGTGCACACGCGCCATGCGGACGTTGGAGGCCTGACGGTGCGCTAGCCGAGCGCTCGCGAGTGCTCCGTTGCGTCGGTCACGGAGCAGACGGAGGGAACGGTCTTGACACAGAGAAACGAAGAAGCGGAGGCGAACGAAGAAATCCACGAACAATAAGATTCTTCTCTGTTCGTCTCCGTTTCTCTGTTGCTCTGTGTTAAGACCGTTCCCTCCGTCCCCTCTGTCCCTTCCGAACCCACATGGCTCAAGGGCTCAAAATCGCACTCTGAGCTCCGCGGCGATCTGGAGCCGCGTGATGTCGCCGAAGATGTGCTGCTGGATTTCGCGATTCAGCAGGTTGCTGGCCTTGAGCGACGTCACGAACTGATCGCCGCGCCATTTGTAGCCGATCGTGCCGTTGACGAGGGTATAGCCGTCGGTCACACCGGCATAGCGCGAGTCGAGCACATCCTGCCAGTACGCTTCGCTGCTCGCGCTGACCGACACGTTGCCGATCACGCGCTCACCGGCGTAGCCGGCACCGATGTTGAACCGGTGGCGAGCCGGGATGTTGAGCTCGGAGATGTCGAATCCGTGCGGTTCGGGCTCGGCCTGGAACGAGTAATTCACGTACCCGCTCACCGCGCCCGTGATCGCGCTGTCCACCCCGATCTCGAAGCCGGGCTGCACGACCCTGCCGAAGTTCTCGTAGCTGAATTCGGACGGCAGTCCGTTGCCCGGCCCGAATCGTCCCGAGAGCACGATCAGCTCGAGGACCGCGGGCGGCAGCGGCCAGCCCGGCGGCGGATTGGTCGCGCGATACGAGCCCACCTGCGTGAAGAAGATCGACTTCTTGGTGTTGTTGACGTAGAAGGCGGCGCTGACCGTGGCCCGGTTCCCGAGCACCCCCGAGTAGCCCACCTCGTAGGCATCGAGCGACTCCTCGTGGAGCGCCTCGTTGCCGATCGCGAGCACCGGAAACACGTAGACCCGTCCGGCGAGCGCCGGGTTCAGCGTCCCGAGATCGAGCTCATTGAGAATCGTGACGTCGAGATAGTTGTTGACGTGCGACGGCGCGCGGTAGGCGCGGTTGAACGAGAGCCGCACGGTGTGCGCCGCTGCCGGCTTGTACATGAACGTGGTGCGCGGCGAGAACACCACGCCGTCGATGCTCGAGAACTTGTCGACGCGCCCGCCCAGCACCCAGCGGAAGTGCTCGCCCAGGAACCACTCGTCCTGGACGTAGACGCCCGCCTCGGTCCGCGAGTCTCCCCGCGGGGCGAGCGACAGGTCGAAGCTGTTGTAGCGGACGTTGCCGCCGTAGCTCACGACGTGCCGTCCCCGGACGGTGCGCACGTCGCCGGCTTCGACGTCGAAGGTCGTGTTCCTGAACAGGAAGACCACCGGCTGCAGATCGACGCCGACGGCGAGCAGGTTGGTCGCGTCGCCGTCGAGGTGATTGACGAAGACGTTCAGCTTCCGTGCGCCGCGGCTGTAGTTCGTCTTGCCGTAGGCGAGCACGGTGCCGCGATCGATGTCGAACGGGCCGATGCCGGTGTGGATGATGCCGTCGGTGCCGGCGAACCCGCCGGCGAAGACGAGCTTCTGCTGGCCGTCGGCGAAATCGTAGTCGGCGCGCACGTCCACCTTCGGCTGCGACGTGCCCTGATTCTCGAAGTTCGGATAGAGCGTGCCGGTCCCGTTCGGGATCTCGCCGCTGGGGCGCGCGAGCGGATCCTGGGTGAAGAACCCGGCGCTCACCTTGTAGGCCCAGCGGTCGCTGACGACGGCGGCGTGGCTCCCGCCGACCGAGAAGAGCGAGCCCGCGTCGCGCTCGACGCCGCTGGCGTCGCGGCCGAAAGCGCCGGCGCTCACGACCAGGGTCGATCCCGGCATCTCGCGCGGCGACTTGGTGATCACGTTGACCACGCCGGTCAGCGCATTGGCGCCCCAGACCGCCGACGCCGGGCCGCGGATGACCTCGATCTGCTTGATCTCGGACGGGCTGATCGGCAGGAAGTCCCACGCCACGAACCCGAAGAAGTCCTGATAGATCGTCCGTCCGTCCACCAGCGCGAGCTGTGAGGTGGACAGCGTGCCGGTCGCCGCGCGCGAGGTGAGGTTGATGTCGCGGGCCGAGGTCTGCGTCACGTTCAGGCCCGGCACCGCCCGCAGCAGATCGCCGTAGTTGGTCGCCGGCGAGGTCTCGATCGCCCGGCTGTTGATCAGCGTTACCGTGGCCGGCGCGTTGACCAGCGCCTGTTCCACTTTCGACGCCGTGACCACGACCTGCTCCTCGTGGACCAGCTTCTCATCGGCAGGCGGTGCGGGCGGCTTCTGCTGGGACCCTTCCGGAGGAGGTGCGGCCGGCGGCGCGGGCTGCTGCACGGGTCGAGCGAACGGTGCAACCAGCAGCCACGCGCCCGCGAGAAGGGCGCATGGGTTCGCAAGCATGCGGGCACCATACGCCCATTGGCGGCGACGCGGCAAGATGCCGGCCGTCGAAACGCCTGCCCGTCCCTTGGCTATGCGGCGTGCGCGGCAATCGCCGCGGCGAACGCGTCATGGACGGCGGTGGCCGTGCGGCTCCAGCGATAGCCACGAGCACGCACGAGCCCGCGCTCGGCCAGCGACGCCGCCAGCGCCGTGTCGTTCAGCAGGCGCGCGAGCGCATCCGGGAGCGCCCGCGGATCGTCGGGATCGACGAGCAGGCCGGCATCACCCACGACCTCCGGCACCGCGCCGCGTGCGCTGGCGACGACGGGGATGCCGAGCGACATGGCTTCGAGCGCAGGCATGCCGAACCCCTCTTCGAGCGACGGCAGGATGAGCGCGCACGCGCCCGCATACGTGTGCTGTCGGGCTTGATCGGCGACGTAGCCGATGTGCTCGACCCGCCCCGCCAGTGGCGGGCGACCAATCGCGTCCAGATACGCGCGCGACGCGGCGACGGCGCGGCCCGCGAGCACCAGTTTCGGCGGATTGCACGCCGTCCTCGAGCAGCGTGCGATACGCCGCCAGCAGGCCGGGGATGTTCTTTCGCGGCTCGAGCGTGCCCATGAAGAGCAGATATCCGTCCCGATCGGCGGCGCGGATCGGGTCGGTCCAGTCGGGAATGCCCGGCGGACACACCGAGATCCGCTCTCCCGGCACGCCGAGCAGCCTGCGGACCTCGTCGGCGGTGAAGGCCGATGGAACGATCACGCGCCGGGCCCGTCGCGCATGAGACGCCGCCAGGCGGGGGTAGTCACGGCGGATCTCGCGTGCGGCGCGCTCGGGATGCTTCAGGAAGTCGAGGTCGTGCACCATCACGACCTGCGCGGCGTGACGCGCCGGCAGCAGGAGCGGGTGCGGCGAGAACGCGACGTCGCTCGCCTCGCCGATCAGGGATTCGACCGGCGGCCACTCGACATTGTGCCAGGCGAAGTTGAGCACCCGCACGGGAACGCGGTGATCGGAGATTCGTGCGGCGGGGATCTCGGCCTGCAAGCCGGGAGCCGGCCGATTCTTCCACGAGCTGGTGAACAGCGTGACGGAATCAGCGGGGTAGTCACGCGCGATCGCGCGCGCGAGCTGATGCACGTACTCGCCAACGCCCGAGCGCGAGCGCAGCGCCGGGCGATAGTCGATCACGATCCGCATGACGCGGACCGGAATGATATCGCGGGCCGCGGACGGATCTGACACTGGCCACGGACGGATCGGACAGAGTCGGACAAATCAAGGACCGAAGACCTGAGACCAACGACCAACGACCAACGACCAGAGTGAGCTCCCAATGCACGCCGGACCTAAAGGTCCGGCCTACCGGTGAGGCCGCGGCAAGATCGGTAGGGCGGGGCTTCAGCCCCGCCGACGGGGACCGCAGACCGCAGACTGAAGACAGGGAGTGCAGGCTACGGGCTACAGGCTGCGGGCCTGCCAGAATGCTTCCGCAAGCCCTGTAGTCCGCAGCCCGTAGTCCGTAGTCCAGACCGAAGACCGAAGACCATGAGCAACGACCAGCTACCAGCTACCAACGACCAACGACCGAAGCGAAGACCGAAGACCGAAGACCGAAGACCAAGACCAGAGACCAGAGACCGAAAGTCAGTTCTGTCCGTGGCGCGCCACGAGCTTGGGTCCGCTCGCGGCGGCGAGGTATCCGGTGCGCGTCCGCGACCGCATGCCCGGCCGATCGACGAGACGCACGACGACGCGGCGATAGGCGCCATTGCGCATCGGATTGCTCGAGACGTAGCCAATGGCGTACTGACGGGAGAGCTCGTGGCCGATCGTCGCGTAGGCCTGGTCGAGATCGACGGTGCGGAAGGGGAAGTGCACGGTCGCCCCGGTTTCCTGCGCCAGGGCTTTCATCGCGTAGTCGGCCTGCGAGAAGAACGGCCGCTTGCCGCCCGATCCCTGCGCGAACGCGTCGGTCCGCAGCCCAATCGTGTAGATCGTGACGCCAGCCTGGCGCGCCTCGGCGAGCATCTCGTCGAAGGTCACCAGGCTCGCCGTATCCTCGCCGTCCGACAGGACGACGATCGCCCGGCGCCGGACCGCCTCGTCGCTCGTCACCGCGCGCCCGAACTCGCGGAGCGCCACATAGATCGCGTTGTAGAGCGCCGTGGCCCCGCCAGCGCTCGTGCGCTCGATGGCGTTGGCCACCTCGCGCCGATCGGAGGTGAACGTGGTCAACACGTGGACCTGATTGCTGAAGCTCAGGACGGCCGCCCGATCATCGTCGCGCAGCTGGCTCGCGAAGGTCGTGGCCGCCTTGCGGACGACGGGGAGCTTGTGGCTCATGCTGACGCTGGTATCGATCAGGATCGCGAGATCGAGCGGGACCGTACTCGTCTCGAAGTAGCGGATCTGCTGGAGGACGCCGTCCTCGTAGACCGCGAAGTTCTGCCGGGAGAGGTCGCCCACGAGCCGCTGCTCGGGATCGAGGACGGTGACGTTGAGCGCCACGACGTCCACACCGCTCTTGAAGGTCGGCGGCTGCGCGTCCGACGCCTGGAGCGCCGTCGCGCCCGCCAGCGCGCACACGCCCAACCCCGCAATCTGCCGCCCCAGGATACGCCCGACTCGCATGACGTCGCTCCGGTCTCCCGGGATCGGCGATTCGCTCCGTGCCCGGGTCGATCGACAGCATTGCGAAGGCAATGCCAGGGCGTTCCAGTCGTGAGCCTGCAATGGAACCGGGGTGTCCCGAGGCCCGGCGCGCCGGTATTGGAACTCCACTGCCATCTGTTGGAGCGCGGACGCCACCGACGACTACCAGCTACCAACGACCAGCTACCAGCGGCGACCAGCGACCAGCGACCAGCGACACCAGCGACCAGCTGACCAACGACCAGCTACACGCGACTGCTACGAACGACCCACCACCAACCACCACAACCACGCCGTGAGAGTTTGTTGGCATCTGGAAGTTGATGTCTTGGCATTTCAGAGGCAATTCGTAGGAAGCTGACAGCTGGTAGTTCGCAGCTGGTACTTGGTAGCTGGTCACTGGTACCTGGTCCCTGGTCACTGTCCCATGCCCTTCGACGCGATCGACCATCGCCCGACGCCGCTGCCACGAGCGCCCTGGGTGATGAAGCAGCGCTGGGAGGATCTGCTGTTCGCGCACTGGCCGTGCGACATGTCGCAGCTGCGGGCTCAGGTGCCGGCGGCGCTCGAGATCGATACTTTCGACGGTCAGGCCTGGATCGGGATCGTCCCGTTCCGCATGTCCGGCGTCCGCCTGAGATGGGTGCCGCCGCTGCCGGGGACATCAGCGTTTCCCGAGCTCAACGTGCGCACCTACGTGCGCGCCGGTGCGCGCCGCGGGGTATGGTTCTTCAGCCTCGACGCCAGCTCGCCCGCCGCCGTGAAGGCGGCGCGCTGGTGGTTTCATCTGCCCTACTTCCACGCCGACATGCGTGTGGTCGCCGACGGCGACGCGGTGCAGTACCTCGAGCACACGCACGCACGCGGGCGCACCGGAAGCCAACTTCGACGCCTGGTACGGCCCGGCCGGTGAGGTGGAGCGTGCGGCACCGGACTCGCTGGCGCACTGGCTCACCGAGCGCTACTGCCTGTTCGCCAGTCGTCCCGGAGGCCGTCCCGTGCGGGTGGATATCCATCACGCGCCATGGCCGCTGCAGCCGTCGCACGCGGACGTCAGCCACAACACCATGGCCGAGGCCGCCGGCCTCGAGATCGGCTCCACGCCACCGCTGCTGCACTTCGCGCGAAGCCTCGACGTCAGAATCTGGGCGCCGGTCGCGCTGTAGACCCGCTTCCAGAACTCCTGACCCTTCGCACCCGCCCTCGACATGAGCACGCGCACCCGAGGCCGTCTTCCCGCCATCGCGGCGCTGTTGCTGACGGCGTGCCTGTCCTCGCAAGCGCCGTCGCGGGCGCCCGGGCCGGCGCGGCCGGCGCTCACCTCCGCCCAGGAGGCCTTTCTCGAGGATCTGTCGCAGCGGACGTTTCAGTTCTTCTGGGAGCAGACCGACCCGGCCACCGGCATCATCCGCGATCGATCGCGGACCGATGGCTCGCCGTCGAGCGACAACCACGTCGAGGTGGGCAGCATCGCCTCGGTGGGGTTCGGTCTCACCGGCCTGTGCATCGCCGCCGAGCGCGGCTGGGTGGCGCGGGAGCAGGCCATCCTGCGCACGCGCACGACGCTGCGGACCTTCGCCGATCGGCTCGAGCATCATCGCGGCTGGTTCTATCACTGGATCAACGTGCACACTGGAGCGCGTGAGTGGAAGAGCGAGGTCTCGTCGATCGACACGGCGCTGCTCCTCGGCGGCGTCCTGAGCGCCGGCCAGTGCTTCGCGAGCGATGCCGAGATCCCGGGACTC
Source organism: Vicinamibacterales bacterium (assembly GCA_963834365.1). Classification (GTDB taxonomy): domain Bacteria; phylum Acidobacteriota; class Vicinamibacteria; order Vicinamibacterales; family Vicinamibacteraceae; genus CAWJAP01. The sequence goes on from CAWIBS010000032.1 coordinate 415,487, forward strand.
GCCGACGCGATCTACCGCCGCCTGGACTTCGCCTGGATGCGCAACGGGCATCCGACGCTGCTCTCGCACGGCTGGCGACCCGAAACCGGGATGATCGTCCACCGCTGGGACGCCTTCAGCGAGGCGATGATCCTCTATCTGCTGGGTCTCGGCTCACCGACGCAGCCGCTGCCGGCCGATTCGTGGCGGGCGTGGGTGCGGCCCGTGCTGGAGTGGGAGGGCGTTCCGCTACGTGACGCACGCCGGACCGCTCTTCCTCCACCAGTACTCGCATGCCTGGATCGATTTCCGCGCGTGGCGCGATCCGGAACCGCCGCACGACTGGTTCGAGAACGCCCGCGTGGCGACGCACGCCAACCGGCGCTACTGCCGCACGATCGCCAATCGTTTCCCGGGCTATTCGGATCTGATCTGGGGCATCACCGCCTCGGACTCGCGGCAGGGATACCGGGCGTGGGGCGGACCGCCTCCCGATCCGCAGGTGGATGGCACGGTCGTGCCATGCGCCGCGGCCGGCTCTCTGATGCTCACGCCCGAGATCGCGCTGCCGGCGCTCCAGGCCCTGCGCGAGCAGTTCGGCGACCGCCTGTATGGCCGCTACGGGTTCGCGGATGCGTTTCACCCGACCGACGGCTGGGTCAACCCGCACGTCATCGGCATCGACCTCGGCATCACGCTCCTGTCGGCGGAGAACCTCCGCAGCGGCAACGTGTGGCGCTGGTTCATGGCGAACCCGGCGATCCAGAACGGGCTCGAGCGCGCCGGCTTCACGCCCGTGTCCGGCACCCGTCGGCCCGATCCGGCGCCATCCGCGTCCGAATATCGCCTCGTGCCTGCTCCCGAGCCGGAGGCGCTGGCGAGGGCGCGCGACACGTTGAAGGCATTGCCGGCGGGACTCGCCGACCGGTTCGAGCCGGCGACGTTCACGGCCCCGAACGGCGTCGTGCTCCCGTACCGCCTGCTTCGCCCGGAGGGCGGGGAGGCGCCGACGCCCCTCCTGCTCGTGCTGCACGGATCCGGTGAGATCGGCACTGACAACGCCTCGCACCTGACCTCGCTCGTGCTGCCCTGGGCGCGGGACGAGACTCGCCGCCGGTATCGCGCCCACGTCGTCGCGCCACAGATGCCCGTGCCATCCGCGGAGTACTCAGGACCTCCGGACGGCGATGCCCGCACGTCCCGCGGCACGCGCGCCACGGCGGCGACACTGGCACTGGTCGATCACCTGCTGGCGACGCTCCCGATTGACCGGACACGTGTCTTCGTCATGGGCTTCTCGATGGGCGCGTCCACGACCTGGAACCTGCTCTACGACCGGCCGGGACTCTTCGCCGCGGCCATTCCCGTGGCCGGCGTCCCCGATCCGTCACGCGCGGCCTCGGTGGGGAAGACGCGAATCTGGACGCTCCACGGCAATCGCGACGAAGTGAATCCGGGTCGCCATGCGCGCAGGACCTACCGTCCGCTGGTGGACGCGCGCGTGCCGGTGAGGTTCTGGGAGATGGATCTGCAGGGCCACGAGGTGCCCCCCTGGCTGCTGGTGGACGATGCGTTTGCGGCGTGGCTGTGGTCAGGGGTCAGGGATCAGAAACAGTGACCAACGACGAGCGACCAGTGACCAACAGTGACCAAAGACCATAGACCGAAGACCAAAGACCAAAGACCAAAGACCAAAAAAAGACCGAAGTGGCTTCCAATGCCCGCCGGACCTAAAGGTCCGGCCTACCGGTGAGGCCGCGGCAAAATCGGTAGGGCGCGGCTTCAGCCGCGCCGACCAGGACCGAAGACCAGCGACCAGCGACCAGCGACCAAAGACCGAAGACCGAAGACCGAAGACCGACTACAGTACGCTCTTCCCGTAGCCTGTAGCCCGTAGCCCGTAGCCCCCCGATCACCTCCACGGCGTGAACCCGTACGACAGGAACCCGCCATCGGCGGCGACCGTCTGGCCGGTTACGTAGGACGCTGCCGGCATGCACAAGAATGCGACCAGGCTCGCCACCTCGGCCGGCTCGCCGACGCGCCCCATCGGTGTGCGCGCGAGGACACGCGCGCGGACCGAGGGGTCGGACAGAATCGGCTCGACGAGCGGTGTCCGGATATACCAGGGGGCGACCAGGTTGACGCGGATCGCGTCGCCTGCCCACTCGACCGCCAGGTATCTCGTCAGCTGCGCGAGCGCGGCCTTCGTCATGGCGTAGACCGCGCCGGTGCCCACCGAGGTCGTGCCCGCCACCGATCCGATGTTCACCAGACTGCCGCGGCGCGACGCCGCGAGGTGTGGATGGAACTGGCGCGACAGCTCCCAGGCCGAGGTCAGGTTCGTGTCCACGATCTGGCGGTACTCGTCCGGTGAGAAGTCGAGGCTGGCTTTGCGGATGTTCGTGCCGACGTTGTTCACCAGGACGTCCACGGCATGCCAGTCGTTCGGCAGCGCCCGGATGACGCGGGCGCGTCCCTCCTCGGTGGCGACGTCGGCGCGGACGGCGACGAGGCGCCGCTCGTCGGCTGCCGCCGCCAGCGGTCCCTCGAGCTGCGTCTCCCCGCGCGCGACGACGACAACCGCTGCGCCGTGCAGCAGGAGCTCGGCGACGATCGCCTGGCCGATGCCGCGCGTGCCGCCGGTGACCACGGCCCGATAGCCCTCGAGGCTCCAGCGTTTCATCGCGCGATTATGCAGCCTTGAACGCTGACCTCGATCCGACGTCTTCAGTCTTCGGTCTTCAGTCTTTGGTCCCGTTCGGCGCGGCTGAAGCCCCGCCCTACCGATTTTGCCGCGGCCTCACCGGTAGGCCGGACCTTTCGGTAGGCCGGACCTTTAGGTCCGGCGGGCATTGGAAGCCACTTGATCTCGTTGGTCGCTCGTCGTTGGTCACTGTCTCTGATCGCTGGTGCCTGGCGCCCGATTCCTGCCGCCTGACATGATAATGAGCGATGCTCCGGGCGACGTTCGTTTCGACGATGATCGTGCTCGCGCTCGTCGGCGCGAGCCGCGAAAGCGTGGCGCAGCCGCAGGCCGTCGGCCGCAAGGTGTTCGAGACCCTATGCGCTGTCTGCCACGGCGCGGACGGACACGGTGGTGATACCGGGCCCTCGATCGTGTACCGGCTGCCGCTGCTCCCGGACGATCAGCTTGCCACGCTCATTCGCGATGGCCGTCCGGCCAAGGGGATGCCGGCGGTCCCCCTGCCGGCGGCCGAGCTCACGCCGCTGACGCGGTTTCTGCGGTCGATCGAGCGTCGCGAGCCGACGCCTGTCCGGACGACCGTCACCACCACTGACGGGCGGACGCTCGACGGCCTCGTGCTGGGCGAGGGGATCGAGGATCTGCAGCTCCGGACGAGCGACAACCGGGTGCACCTGCTGCGCCGCGAGGGCGACGCGTTCCGTCCGGTCACGACCGGGACCGACTGGCCGACCTACAACGGCGATCCTGGCGGCAACCGCTACACCACGCTCACCCAGATCGACTCGACCAACGTGGCGCGGCTGGCGCCGCGGTGGATGTTCACCGTGGCCGAGGCCGGGAATCTGCAGGTCACCCCGGTCGTGGTGGGCGGCATCATGTATGTGACGGCGCCGAACGAGTGCCTCGCGCTCGACGCCGGAAGCGGGCGCCAGATCTGGCGCTACAAGCGTTCGCGGACGCCGGGCGTGAGCGGCGGCGGCGCGAACCGCGGCGTCGCCGTCGCCGGCGATCGCCTCTTCATGGTCACCGACCACGCGCATCTCCTGGCGTTGAACCGCTTCACGGGCGAGCTCGTCTGGGACAGCGTCATGGACGACTGGCGCAAGAACTATGGAGCGTCCTCGGCACCGCTCGTCGCCGGGGACCTCGTCATTTCCGGCGTGTCCGGTGGCGAGCACGGCGCGAACGGCTTCGTGATCGCGTTCGAGCAGGAGACCGGCAAGGAGGTCTGGCGCTTCTGGACGGTTCCGCGGCGCGGCGAACCCGGGTCCGAAACGTGGCAGGGGAAGGACATCGATCACGGGGGGGCGCCGACGTGGTTCACGGGCAGCTACGATCCGGCGCTCGATCTCGTCTACTGGCCGACCGGCAACCCGAGCAAGGAGTACAACGGCGACGACCGCAAGGGCGACAACCTCTACGCCTCCTGCATCCTCGCGCTCGATCGCCGGACCGGCCGTCTGCGGTGGCACTACCAGTTCACGCCGCACGACCTGTGGGACTGGGACGCGACGCAGACATCGGTCCTGGTGGACGCGGAGTGGCAGGGACGGCCGCGCAAGCTGATGCTGCACGCCAGCCGCAACGGCTTCTTCTACGTGTTCGATCGCGAGAGCGGCGAGCGGCTGCTCTCGACGCCGTTCGTCACGAACCTCACCTGGGCCAGCGGGATCGGTGCCGACGGGCGGCCCGTCCGGCTGCCGAACCAGGAGCCGTCGCCTGCCGGGACCAGGGTGTGCCCGTCGCAGGACGGCGCGACGAACTGGTTCTCGCCGTCCTTCAGCCCGCAAACCGGCCTCTATTACGTCCAGACCTTTGAAAAGTGCAGCATCTACACCAAGAGCGAGCAGGGCGAGTGGGAGAGCGGCCGGCCGTACCTGGGTGGATCGCAGAAGACGGCCCCCGAGCCGACGCCGCGGCGGATCCTGCGCGCGATCGACATCCGCACGGGCGCGATCGCGTGGGAGGTGCCGCAGCCGGGCCCGGCGGTCTCGTGGGGCGGGACGCTCGCGACTGCCACCGGGCTCGTGATCGTGGCCGAAGACGGCGGCGCGCTGATGGCGGTCGATGCGACGCACGGGACACGCCGCTGGATGTTCCGCACCAATGCGACCTGGAGGGCGTCGCCGATGACCTACATGTTCGATGGGCGACAGTACATCGCGATCGCGGCGGGCGCCAACATCCTCGCCTTTGCCCTTCAGGACTGAGGCGCTCCCGCTCGTCCCGGGCCCGCGCTGCGACGTTTTTTTCGCGCGCACCGTGAAATTCCCGGTTGCAGTTCGCGATCTGCTCGCTACAATCGTCGCCGATGGGTCGCGGGACGCACGACCGTCGTCCACGCGCTAGAACGCGAGAGAGTCACCTTATGGCCAAGACCGCGAAGAAGTCGGCCCGCAAGGCCGCTGCCGCCAAGCCGGCGGCAATCAAGCCCCTCAAGGACAAGATGTCGAAGTCGGCGCTCGTGGCGCACCTGTCGAGCCACAGCGGCGTGCCGCCCAAGGGCGTCAAGTCCGTGCTGGCCTCGCTCGAGGCGACGATTGCGGCCGCCTTGCACAAAAACGGCGCCCGTCTCTTCACGCTTCCCGGCGTGCTGAAGGCGACCGCCGTGGCCGTGCCGGCCAAGCCGAAGCGGAAGGGACGCGATCCCTTCACCGGCGAGGAGCGGATGTTCGCCGCCAAGCCGGCGTCGGTGAAGGTCAAGATCCGCGCCCTCAAGAAGCTCAAGAGCGCGGCGATCTGAGGGCGCCGCGCCTGCGCGCGATCAGCCGGATCGCCAGCGGCATCCACGCCGCTGGCGCTCTGCGCCATCTGGACGTGTCGGCAGTCGCCTCCAGTTCCGAACGCGGCTGTCATTCGGCTCGATGTGTCGAGAGCCCGGACGTTCGACGCCCGGAACTGACGACCCCGAATTGACGGCGCTGTATGTTGGGGAAATTGGGGTGAGTGACGGGTTTCGAACCCGCGACCCCCGGAGCCACAGTCCGGTGCTCTACCACTGAGCTACACTCACCACGCAAGGCGTGCGCCCCGCCCGAAGCGGAACTTGGAACTATAGCATCCGGCTTGCCGAGCCTTCAATTGGGGGACTCGGCGACGTGGGCGACTCGGCGACTGGGCGAGATCGGCGACTGGGCGAGTCCCGCCCACCTCGCCGAGTCGCCCACTCCCCCCAGTCGCCCACGTCGCCAAGTCCCCTAGGTCGCCCACGTCGCCCAGTCCCCAGCAGTGACCAGCGTATGTCCATCCGTCTCGCGCTCATCGGAACCGGGGGCATCTCACTGGCCAATCACGTCCCAGGCATCGCGCTCGATGGTGATGCCAGAATCGTCGCGCTCTGCGATGTGAGCCCTGCCGCGCTCGAGGCCGCCTCGCGGGCCACCGGCGTCACCCGCGTTTCGACCGATCCCGTGGCACTGGCGCAGCAGGACGGCATCGACGCCGTGATCATCGCGACGCCCAATCACGTGCATCGCGACATCGCCATCGCCGCCATCGGGACCGGCAAGCACGTGCTCTGCGAGAAGCCGATTGCGATGGACGTCGCCCAGGCGCGCGAGATGTACGAGACCGCCGAGGCCGCCGGCGTGCGCCACATGACGGCCTTCACCTATCGCTTCGTGCCGGCGATGCGCTACCTGAAGCACCTCGTCTCGAGCGGCGCGCTCGGCACGCCGCGGCACTTCCGCGCGCAGCGGTTCCAGGACTGGGGCCGCCGGTATCTCGCGTGGCGCCAGCGCGCGGAGCTGGCCGGGACGGGCGAGCTCGGCGACATGCTGTCCCATCGCCTCGACTACGGCCACTACCTGATCGGGCGCTACGCGACCGTGGCCGCGATGCTCCGCCGCGTCTGGGACTCGCGCGTGGACGACCAGGGGCAGGAGCACCCGGCCGACGTCGAGGATTGGGTCGCCTGCCTCGGGACGTTCCGCGCCGGCGCCACCGCGTGCCTCGAAAGCAGCAAGGTCGCGACCGGCCGCGGCGACGGCGCCACGGGTCACGACCTGTGCGAGATCAACGGCACCGAGGCGAGCGCGAGCTACCGCCTCGGCGACCCGCACCACATCCAGCTCGCCAGTGCCGGGGGCTTTCCCGAACGGGTGTCCGTCCCCGACGCCTTCCTCAAGGAAGCCGGCTCGCCGCGCGACCCGCACGCCGGCGATCCTCTCATGGGCTTCCGCTACGACCAGACGTGGCTGTTTCTCCAGGCCATCCGCGACCAGCGCCCCCTCGCGCCGTCGTTCCGCGATGGCCTCGACGCCCAGATCGTCATGGACGCCATCGTCCAGTCGGATCGCGACAGCCGGACAGTGCACGTCCAGTACCGAACCTTGACCTGTCAAGGCACAAGGTTCAAGGCACACGGCACAAGGAAGGTCGAAGGCGGAACGGCGCAAGGCAGGGGCTTTGGGCCTGGCGACTCGCGATTCGTCTACACAATCAGGTCTGCTCAGGCAACTGAAAAGCATGCCCGGAAGATGGCCGAACGAGGCTGAGACCACCTCCAACGCTCCGGCCTTGTGCCGTGTGCCTTGTGCCTCGAGCATTCCTGGACGTTCGGTCCACCTCGCCTGGACTGTTGTGATCTGAGAAAGTGCCGATTGGAGAAGTGCGCCTGTCTCCAAGAGGTGTTTCGCGCGCGGTGACGCGCGAAACCAGGTGGCGCCCCAGGTCATACCCTATGTTGCTCGGCATGTTCGTTCTCGTTGCGGCCAGTCTTGGACCGGCAATCGTCGCGGCACCTGATGCGGTTGCGGGGGCCCAGACCTACCAGTTCGCCGGCACGCGGTGGGGCGCGTCGATCGCCGACACCACCAGCGCGCTGGCGTCGCGTGGCTTCCAGCTGGAGCAGACGGCCGCCGATGGCGACCTCATCTTTGCCGGGCTGTTGAACGAGCGGCCGGCCCTCGTCGTGGCGCTGTTCAGCCAGGACGGGCTCACGAAGATCCTCGTCTCCGTGCCGACCGAGGAAGCGAGCACGCTGGCGACCTACCTCGAGATGAAGAAGATCCTCGGCGGCGAGTATGGCCTGCCCGAGGTGGACGTCGAGACCTACGCCTATCCGTTCGCCGACGGCAAGCACGTCGGCTTCGAGATCGCGGCCCTGCGCGTCGGCAAGGCGACGATCGGCGCGATGTGGAAGACCAACGGCGAGGCCCTGGGCCTCAAGGTTACCGAGCGCCTCATCGTGAGCGCGCACTACGAGTCGGCGGCCTGGAAGCAGGAGGTCGAGCGGCGCGGGCGCCGCGTCGGTCCCTGACCGCGCGCAGCCGACGGTCACCGCGTTTGCGGCGACGGCCGGCTGCGGGTTCCTCACTCATGACGCGCCGCGGGCTCATCTCGGTTGTGCGCTCGCGGCCCTCGCCGCTCTCGCCGGGTGGCGCCTGACCCGGGCGGAGACACCCCGGGTGTGTCGGGTCGGCTCCTAGAGCGTCCCCGCGTATCTCATCGTTGACAACGAGGGTCCGCCGTGGCGCGTTCACCGAGGCCGCCAGGCGCGGGCGTGGCCATCGAGTGGGTCAATAGACGGATTGCGTTCGATGCCCTCGACGCGGCGTGACGACAGGCATGATGACACCAGCACAGGGTAGACAGACCGACGCGGATCCGGACGACTTCGACTGGCCGCCGGCAGCCACTTCCGCCGACGCCTGCGAAGTCGTGGACATCGCCGACGGGGAGGGCCTGCCCGCCGTGGCGCGCACGCCGTTCGTGCCGCGTGTCGCCGTGCGCCGCCCGCTGAAGCCGCGCCCGCGCCGGGCCGGACCCGACGAAGAGCTGGTGTGGCCGCCGCCGCCCGACGACCTCGACTCAATCGAGACGATTGAGAATCGAGCGGCCGTACGCCGACCCCCTCACGGCTGTCGGACCACTGGCGCGTCCACACCCGCGCGGCCCGCACATCGACGCCGTGCTCGCGCGACGCGCGACGACGCCTGCCCGGCAGGTGGCGGCGCCTGCGCGTCCATCGTCCCGGCCTGTCGTGCCCCGGCCCGCACCGAGACCCGCTGCACCGGGCCCCGATGCGCCGCGACTCGCGACTGCGGGTTCGACGAGTGCGCCAGCGCCGCCCCTCACCGCCGGCTACCATCCCCCGACGCTGCTGCGGGCCATCGTCATCGGCGCTGCGCTGTCAGTGGCAGCCGTCTCGACATTCTGGCTGGCTGGTTCCTCGACGGCGGTCGGCGCGCCGAGACGACCGCATGTCGGAGTGCCAGCGCCGTTCCGTCCGACGGCCGTCTCGCGCTCGGGCGTCGATTTCGAGTGGCCGGTGCCCCCGCCCGGCCCGCCCCAGCGGCAGCCCCGTCGTGGGGTCGCGCCTCGACAGGTCCCGGCCGATCCGGAACCGCCGCTGGACGAGGCGTCATTCGAACCGGACGTGGAGACTGCCGGGATGACGGTCTCGGCGACCGCCGCCCCGCCAGCCGTCCTTGCCGTGCCGGACGCCCCCGCCATCGTCGATCTGTCGCAGATTCCAGGTCTACGCCTGGATCCGCCGGCCTCTCCCAGCTACCCGTGACCAGCGCTCAGTGACCAGGGACGAGGAACCAACGACCGACCGACTGGTCGCCGGTCGCTGGTCGCGGCGACTGGTTCCTGGTTCCTGTCGCTGCTAGCTGGTAGCTGGTACCTGGTAGCTGGTAACTGGTAGCTGGTAGGTGGTCCCAGGTCGGCGTCGCTGGTCTATACTTGGCCGGTTCGATTATTCGAGCACGGGTGGGCACAACGGAGGCGTCCGGAACTGCGGACGGCTCGCTACGGAGGTGCGCAGTGGCAGGCAAGCGAAACGAACAAGAAATCTCGCGACGTGAGTTCGGGTCGAGGATTGGCGCAGCCGCAGCCGGCCTGGCCGCTGGCTCACACCTGCTGACACCCGAGGCCGTCGGCGCGGCGCCGCTCGTGAGCGGCCGCGTGCTCGGCGCCAACGACCGACTGGTCGTGGCGAGCATCGGCGTTCGCGGCCAGGGCAACTCGGTCAAGCGCGGGTTCGCCAAACTGAAGGGCGTCGAGATCAAGACGCTCTGCGACATCGACGAGAACCTCGCCGCCGAGCGCATCAACGACAAGGCGCTGGCGCAGGTGGCCACCTACAAGCCCGGGTTCGTCCAGGATCTGCGCCGCGTGATGGAAGACAAGGACATCGACGCGGTCATCGTCGCGACGCCGAACCACTGGCATGCGCTGGCGACGATCTGGGCGCTTCAGGCGGGCAAGCACGTGTACGTCGAGAAGCCGTCCTCGCACACGGTCTGGGAAGGCCGCAAGATGGTCGAGGCGGCGGACAAGTACAAGAAGATGGTGCAGGCCGGGACGATGAACCGCAGCCGCCCCGCCGTGCGACAGGCCATTCAATTCCTGCACAAGGGTGGCATCGGGAAGGTCTACATGGCGCGGGGCCTCTGCTACAAGCCGCGGCCCGGCATCGGCAAGTATCCGGACGGCCCGATGGCCGCCGGCGAGCAGTACAAGCTGAATGTCGCTGCCAGGGAGGTCGAGCCGGCCTACGACGCGGCGTACCTCTCGAAGGTGGACTACGACCTGTGGCTCGGACCGGCGGAGAAGCGTCCGTTCAATCGCAACCGCTTCCACTACAACTGGCACTGGCACTGGGACTACGGCAACGGCGACACGGGCAACCAGGGTCCGCACCAGTTCGACATCGCGCGCTGGGGTCTCAACAAGAACGAGCACCCGGTGAAGATCTATTCGTCGGGCGGCTATTACGGTCCCGAGTCCTCGCAGGAGACGCCGGACACGCAGACCACGACCTACGAGTACAGCGACAAGGCGATCCTCGAGTTCGCGACCCGCGGCCAGGCCACCAACGAAGAGGGGCCGGTGAAGATCGGCAATCTCTTCTACGGCACCGAAGGCTACCTCTGGATCGACGGTGACGGCCGCAAGTGGCAGTCATACCTGGGACGCAAGGAGGAGAAGGGGCCGGGCTCGACGGCGCCTCCCGACCAGGGTGGGAGCGATCCGCTGGTGCTCACGAGCATCGAGTCGCCCCATTACCAGAACTTCGTGGACGCGATCCGCGCGAACGACGCGAAGATCCTGACGTGCGACGTGCTCGAAGGCCATCTGTCTTCGGCCCTGCCGCACCTCGCGAACATCTCGTACCGGGTCGGCCGGGCGCTGCAGTTCGACGGCAAGGCGGAGAAGTTCGTCAACGACAAGGAAGCCGACAAGTTGCTGACCCGCGAGTACCGCCGCGGCTTCGAGATCACCGACAAGACGTAGGAATTCACAAGGCAAAAGGCACAAGGCACAAGGAAGGTCAAAGGGGGAAGGTCTTCCCCCTTTCGCCTTCAACCTTCCTTGTGCCTTGGCTTGTACCTTGTGAATTTCAATGATTCACGTAATCGCAACGGTCGAAGTCCAGCCGGGCACGCGCGATCGGTTCCTGGCCGAGTTCCACGCCAACGTCCCCAACGTCCTGGCGGAAGCCGGCTGCCTCGAGTACGGCGCAGCGGTGGACCTCGCCACCGGGCTGAGCAACCAGAGTCCGCTGCGGCCCGATACGGTCGTCATCGTCGAGAAGTGGTCGGATCTCGACGCGTTGCGGGCGCATCTGTCGGCGCCGCACATGACGGCGTACCGCGCGCGCGTCCGCGACGTCGTCGTTCGATCGTCGCTGCAGGTGCTCGAGCCTTCGTCCGATCCTGTCGGATCTGTCCGTCGCTAATCCGATCTTGTCAGATCTATCCGTGGCCCTTGTCAGATCTGTCCGTGGCTAGTCCGATCGGATCTGTCCGTGGCTACGATTCGTCCGCTGACGGTCCGTAGAGCCCCGGTACCGCGAGATCGTTCTGCCGCAGGTACAGCGTGAACTGTCCGCGGTGGTGAATGATGTGGTTCATCACGAAGCTGCGGAGCACGGCGATCCGCGGCATCGTGAAGACGACCTGGCCTCCCGCGAGCAGCGTCCAGTTGCCCAGCAGGGTCTCGTCGGTAGCCGCGACGAGCGAGGCCCGCGCCTTCACCAGGTTGGCGTCGAACTGCGAGAGCATGGCGTCCCGCGAGTCGAGCGCAGCCGCCTTGTATGGCTCGCCCCCGACGGGCGCGATATCGAGCTCGGTCTGATCGATCGTGATGTTGGTCCATCCCGGCAGATTGGCCAGGTGCGTGGCGAGCGTGCGCATGTCCCACGATTTGGGATGCGGTTTCCACGCCAGCTTGTCGTCTGCGATCCGCTCGAGGACCTTCCTCGTGGATGCCATCTCCTGATCGAACTCCGGCAGCAGTGACTGGCTCAGGCTCATGATCGTTCCCCTCCAAAGACCCGCCGTGTCCTCTGGCTTGACGGGGAATGAACGATAGGCGAACATATGGCGAATGTCAAGTCGAAGGGCGGGCGGCTGCTTCGCGGGGCTCCGACTTGCCGGGCCGTGTTCGACGCCGGCGCTGATATGCTCGCGGGGCAATTGGTTTTCCGCATGGTCCCACCGCGTTCCTGCTCCATCCAGTCCCTGGGCGCCCGCGAGTCGACAGGGCAGCACTGCGGCTCGAGCATTCGACTCGTCGCGGGTCTGACCCTGCCGCTGCTCGCCATGGCCTGTGGCGGCGAGAACCAGTCAGCCGCGGCGGCGCCGCCTCCTCTGGGCGTGGAAGCCGTCACGCTGGCGATGCATCCCGTCGAGCGGACCGGCGAGTTCGTCGGCCTGATCCGATCGCGGCGCTCCGCGACCGTGCAGCCGCAGGCCGAGGGGTTCGTCACCGCGATTCGCGTCACGTCGGGCGACCGCGTCTCGCCCGGAGCGGTGCTGATGCAGATCGACGCCGAGCCGCAGCGCGCCACGGTGGCGAATCTGGAGTCGCAGCGGGCGGCGCGCGAGGCAGACCTCGTGTTCACGCGCCAGCAGGCCGAGCGCGCGAAAGTCCTGCTCGCCGCCGGCGCCGCGTCGCAGCAGGAGTTCGACCAGGCGGGGGCCGCGCTCAAGGCCGCCGAGGCCCAGCTGCAGGCGCTCGACGAGCAGATCCGCCAGCAGCGCGTCGAACTGAACTACTACCGTGTCACGGCCCCCACGGCGGGCGTCATTGGCGACATCCCGGTCCGGGTGGGCGACCGCGTCACCCGGTCCACGATGCTGACGACGATCGACGATCACGCGGGCTTCGAGGTCTACGTGAACGTGCCGGTGCAGCAGGCGCCGTCGCTCCAGACCGGCCTGCCGGTGCGGATTCTCGACGAGCGCTCGAAGGTCGTCTCCACCAACCCGATCACCTTCGTCGCCCCGTCGGTTGACGATGCCACGCAGACGGTGCTGGTGAAGACGGGCATTCGCGAGAACGTCGCGAGGTTCCGGACCGACCAGTTCGTGCGCGCGCAGATCGTGTGGGCGGCCGAGCCGGGCCTCACCGTGCCGATCATCTCGCTCACGCGGGTCAACGGGCAGTTTTTCGCGTTCGTGGCCGAAGCCGGCGAGAACGGGGCGACGGTCGCCCGGCAGCGCGCCGTGGAGGTCGGGCCGGTCGTCGGCAACGACTATGTGGTAGCCAGCGGTCTCAAGGCCGGCGACCGCCTGATCGTGTCGGGGATCCAGAAGGTCGGCGACGGGATGCCCGTCCGCATCGTCGAGGCGTCGGCCGCGCCATCGTCCACAAATCCATCCCGGTCGGGTCCCTGACGCGGAGGTCCGGCTGAAGCCGGACACTACGTCCCGAATGGAAGCGTGGCGATCGTCGAGTCGCGTCTCCGGCAACGAGTCGGATCGAGCCGTGGCGTCCGGCTTCAGCCGGACCCGTCAGGCCGGCCCCGGACGATAGGTTTGTCGCAGCGCCGGTGTCATCGCCCGTTCACCGCCCAGTCCGCCCAGTCGCCCAAGTCGCCCAAGTCGCCCAACCATGCTGACCGACGTTTTCATCCGGCGGCCGATCCTGTCGATGGTCTGCTCGCTCGTCATCATCCTGGCGGGCGCCATCTCCATCCCCACGCTGCCGATCGCGCGGTATCCGCAGCTGACGCCACCCAGCGTCGCCGTGTCCTCCTTCTACACGGGCGCCAACGCGCAGGCGGTCGAGAGCGCGGTCACGACACCGCTCGAGCAGGTCATCAATGGCGTCGAGGGGATGACCTACATCCAGTCCTCGAGCACCAACAGCGGCCTCAGCACGATCACGGTGACGTTCGACATCGGCCGCGATCCCGATCTGGCGGCGGTGGACGTGCAGAACCGGGTCAACCAGGCGCTCGGCCGGATGCCGGCGGAGGTGCGCACCAACGGCATCACGGTGACGAAGGGCAGCGCCGGCTTCATGGGCGGCATGGGCTTCTATTCGAGTGACAACCGCTACAACACGCAGTTCATCAGCAACTATCTCGACATCTACGTCCGCGATGCGATCAAGCGCGTGGCCGGCGTCGGCAACGTCATCATCTTCGGCGAGCGGAAGTATGCGATGCGCCTGTGGCTCGATCCGGCCAAACTCGCGGCCCGGAAGATCACCGCCGGCGACGTGGTGACGGCGCTGCGCGACCAGAACGTGCAGGTGGCGGCCGGCGCCCTCGGCGACGCGCCCGCTGCGTCGGACCAGATGTACAACCTGAGCGTGCGGGCGCAAGGCCGACTCACGGAAGTGGACCAGTTCGAGCGCGTCGTCGTGAAGGCCGGGGCGGGCGGCGCGCTCGTGCGGGTCGGCGACGTCGGGCGGGTGGAGCTCGGCGCCGAGACCTACGCCGCCAACCTGCGCTTTCTCGGGCTCCAGGCGTCGGGCATGGGCATCCAGCTCCTGCCCTCGGCCAACGCCCTCGAGGTCTACAACGGCGTGATGGCGGAGATGGCCCGTCTCGAGCGCAATTTCCCGCCGGGACTCGAGTGGCGGCTGGCGTTCGACAACGTCGCCGTCGTCCGGGAATCGATCAAGGAGGTGCTCATCACGCTGGCCGAAGCCATCGGCCTGGTCGTCCTCGTGATGTTCCTGTTCCTCCAGAACTGGCGCAGCACGATCATCCCGACGATCACCATCCCGGTCTCGCTCGTCGGCACGTTCGCGTTCATCAAGATCTTCGACTTCTCGATCAACACGCTGACGCTCTTCGGCATCGTCCTCGCCACCGGCATCGTCGTCGACGATGCCATCGTCGTGATCGAGAACATCGAGCGGCACATGAGCGAGTACAGGAAGTCGGCGCGGCGCGCCTCGATCGATGCGATGCGCGAGGTCTTCGGCGCCGTCGTCGTCATCGGGCTCGTCCTCGTGGCCGTGTTCGTTCCGGTCGCCTTCTTTCCGGGCACGACCGGCCGCCTCTATCAGCAGTTCTCGATGACGATTGCCTTCTCGGTCGTGCTGTCGGTCTTCAACGCCATCACCCTCACGCCTGCGCTGTCGGCCATGCTCCTCGCGAAGGAGAGCCATACGCACGGACGGTTCTTCACCGCCGTGAACCGGGTCATCGACGGCGGCACGCGGCTCTATGTCGGCCTGATGCGGCAGACGCTGCAGTGGCGCACCGTCATGCTCCTGCTGTTCGCGCTCGGTCTCTGGGGCACCTGGCTGGTGTTCCGCGCCGTGCCCTCGGCGTTCGTGCCCGGGGAGGACGAGGGCTACTTCATGACCCTCGTGCAGGCGCCGCCCGGCGCCTCGCTCGAGTACACGACCGGCATCGCGCAACAGATCGAAGCCATCCTGATGAAGGACCCGGACATCGCGGCCAGCTTCTCGGTGATGGGGTTCAGCTTCAGCGGCGCGGCGCCGAACAACGGCATGCTGTTCACGCGTCTCAAGGGCTACGAGGAGCGCGGAGGGGCGCGAGCACTCGCTCGACGCGGTGCTCAACCGGGTGCGCGGGCCGATGACGTCGATTCCCGGGGCGATCATCGTCCCGTTCCCGCCGCCGGCCATCCAGGGGCTGTCGGTGTTCGGCGGCTTTCAGTTCGAGGTGCTGGACCAGTCGGGGGGCGACATCACGGGTCTCGCGAGCGCTGACGCGGAGCATCGTCGGGGCCGCGGCGAAGAACCCCCGGCTGGCGGGCGTCTTCAGCGCGTTCCGCGCCAACGATCCGCAACTCGTCGTCGACATCGACCGCGATCGGGCGAGGAGTCTGTCGCTGCCGCTGCGCGAGGTCACCGATGCGCTCCAGGTGTTTCTCGGCTCGCAGTACGTCAACGATTTCGACTTCAACAACCGCGCCTACCGGGTCTACGTGCAGGCCGATCAGGCATTCCGGGCTTCACCGCAGCACCTGGGACAGCTCTATGCGCGAGCTGAGAACGGCGACATGGTGGCGCTCGACACCGTCGTGCAGTGTGAAGGAGGTGACGGCTCCGCAGGTCATCAACCACTTCAACCTGTTCCGCTCCGCGGAGCTGACCGGGTCGGCGGCGCCTGGCGTGAGCTCGGGCGAGGCACTGCAGGAGATGGGGCGCTGGCCCGCGAGACGCTGCCGGCCGGGTTCGATTACGCGTGGGCCGGGCAGTCGCTCGAGGAGATCAAGTCCGGGGCGCAGGCCGGCTACATCTTCGCGTTGAGCCTCATCCTCGTCTATCTGGTGCTCGCCGCGCAGTATGAAAGCTGGGTGCTCCCGTTCATCATCCTGCTCGGCGTGCCGCTGGCCGTGTTCGGCGCGCTCGGCGCGCAATGGGTGCGCGGCCTGGCCAACGACGTGTTCTGCCAGGTGGGCCTCGTCATGCTGATCGGCCTGGCCGCGAAGAACTCCATCCTCATCGTCGAGTTCGCCGAGCAGCTGCGCGAGCGCGGCCTGTCGATTATCGAGGCGGCGCTCGAAGCGGGGCGCATCCGCCTCAGGCCGATTCTGATGACGTCGCTGGCGTTCGTGCTCGGGGTGATGCCGCTCGCGCTTGCGACCGGCGCCGGCGCCGGCGCGCGCAACTCGGTCGGGCACGGCGGTGGCCGGGGGCATGATCGCGTCCACCTTCCTGTCGGTCGTGTTCATTCCGGTGCTGTATGTCGTCATCCGTTCACTCGCGCCCGGCCGAGCGGCGCCGCGGCGTCGAAGACGAGGAGGTCGTCGGTGAAGCCGGAGAGCGGGAGGCGCACATGCGTAGCCCGCTCGGATGGCGTGGAGCCTCGATCGCCGGCGCGCTCGTCGGTGGTCCCGCGACGCTTCGCGCCCAGACGCCTGGCGCACCCGCGGCGCCAGCGGTCCCGCGCCGGCGTCATGGCGGTCGTGGAGTTCGACGAAGCCGTCCGGCGCGCGCTCGCGGCGAACCTCGAGGTCGCGCAGGCGGCGCAGTCCATCCTGCGCGCCGAAGCGCTGCTGCAGTCCGCGCGGTCGGTACTGGTTCCGACGGCGGGCGCGACCGTCACGACCACGCTGTCGACGCGGAGCGCGGGTTCGACGGACAGGTTACGCAGCCGCAGACGCAGTCGGCGATCGGCGGCTTCGTCTCCTATCCGGTGCTCGCGGCGGCCCGGTGGGCGCAGGCAGTCCAGGCCGCGGACCGGGTCCGCGTCGCGCGCATCGGTGCGGAAGAGACGCGGCGGCAGATCGCCATCGCGACGTCGGAGGCCTATCTGCGCATCATCGCGCTCAAGCGCGAGGTCGAAGTGAACGAGCTCGCCCGCGCGAACGCGCAGGCGCACCTCGACTACGCGCACACGCGACTCGAAGCCGGCGCCGGCAGCAGGTTGAACGAGATTCGCGCCGCCCAGGAGCTCGAAACCGTCGAGGTGCTGCTCGAAGGGGCGCGGCTCGCCGTGCGGCGGTCGCAGGAAGCCCTCGGGATCCTCCTGGCCGCCGATGCGCCGATCGACGTCGCCGGAGAACCGATCTTCGAGGAACCCCGGTCACCGACGATGCGTGGATCGCCAGCCGCACGGACATCCGGCTCTTCTACCGCACAGGTGGACGCCGCGGAGCGGGTCGCGCGCGACAGCTGGAAGGACTGGGTGCCGGTCGGCACCGCGTCGTTCCAGCCGCAGTTCCTGACACCGGACGGCATCTTCCAGCCTTCGGGGACGTGGAGCGTCGTCGCGCAGTTCGCGGTGCCGATCTTCGATGGCGGCGTGCGGCAGGCCGCGGCGAAGGAGCGCAGACGTCTGGCGGAGACGGCCCGCCTCGAGCTGACCGACGGCCAGCTGCGGGCCCGCTCCGAGCAGCGCATCGCACAGGCGGCCGTCGAGAGCAGGTCCGCGGGCTGGCGAGCGCCCGGCTGGCGGCGCAGCACGCCGACGAAGCCCTCCGAATCACGGACATCGCGTTTCGGGCCGGCGCGACCACCAACCTCGAAGTGATCGACGCCCAGCGCCGGGCCCGCGACACCGACACGCTGGCCGTGATCGCCGAGGACCGCCTGCGCCAGGCGCGTTTCGATCTGCTGGTCGCGCTCGGACGCTTTCCGAAGTAGGGCACCGGTCGGCCCCGGACGCGGGCGCCCGTTCAACCCGTCGCGAAGCGACGTTGTATGGGTACAGGCGGTCCGAGCCGACCCCCGGGCAAGGCGCCTCGTCATGCGAGGGAGCCATGCGACTGGAGTTGCTCGATTCGGGTTCGTGCGAGGGCATCAAAGGGACCGTTCACGGGGCGGCGCTGGGGCTGACGGTGATCATGGGCCTCTACAATGCCGCGGCGTGGTTGCGACGGCGCGAGCGACATCTCGCAATCAACACCGTCCTCTACACTGCCGTCACCATCTGGGAGTATCAGCACGTCGTCCATCACCGCCGCGCGCTCTTCGCGCGGTGCGAGCCCGACGACGTTGGAGGCATTGGCCCGCAGGATCCGCCGGAAGAGCCACCGTTCGCAGCGTAGGTCGAGAGGAGTGCAGGTGTGTTGAGCACGAGTCGGCGCAGGCCTTCAGGCCAGCCCGGGCCCACGTTGGCCGTGCTGCAGACACCTGCGCCGTTGACTTCAGCCTTCCGTCGCGTGCAGGCCCGCAGCCCGCAGCCCGTCAGCCTGTCGCTCGTCAGAACTCCAGCGTGAACCCCACGCTCGGGACGATCGGAAACATCCGCTCCGTCGCATTGCGGACCTCGCCGGTGCGACGGTTGTAGCCGGGGCTGTCGCGCCCGCGCTCGTTGCGGCGGTTGTAGACGTTGACGACCTCGACGTGCAGCGTCAGCCGGCTCCGTCCGACGTCGAACGTCCGGTTGGCCCGCAGATCGAGGCGCGAGTAGAACGGCAGGCGGACCCTGTTGCGCTCTTCACCCAGGAAGATCCGTCCGTCCGGCAGTTCCGTGTAGTAGCCCGCCAGCGGCGTGTTGGTCGCCGCGCGCAGCCGGCCCGACACGCTGGAGCGGCTCGACAGCCGGTAGTGCGCATAGACATTCACCGCGTGATGCTGCTCGGCATCGCCGTGGAAGACTTCGCCGGTGCGGACGTCTTCGTACTGGGCGTCGGTGTAGGCATAGCCGATCCAGCCCGAGAGCCCGTTCGCGCTCCGCCGCTGAACGCTCAGCTCGATGCCGCGCGCCGATCCCTCGAGCGCATTCTGATAGCGCGTCAGATCGAGCTCGGGGACGATCGCGTCCGTTCACGATCCGGGGCTCGCTTCCCGGGAGGCGGATGCCGTGACTCTCGTCACGATTGAAGGCCGTGGCGAGCCAGCGCCACGATCCGATCTGCTGGCCGATTCCCAGGTCCGCGTGCCGGGCCCGCTCGCTGCGGAGCGGCGCTCCGCGCGGGCCGTCCAGTTCCCACACGTCCGGTGATTGCCGGTGGACGCCGGAGCCGGCGGCGACGAGCACGCCGGCCGGCAGCAGCAGCTCGGTCTGGACCCAGGGCGAGGCTTTCGTCTCTCCCGTGCTCGTCCATCGATCGACCCGGATGCCTGGCGCGACGCGCAGCGCCGCGAGGGGGTGCACCCGTGCCAGCAGGTAGCCGCCCTGACGGGCGCCGCTGGAGCGGAAACGCCGCCGCGCCAGCAGATCGCCGTCCAGCTCGTAGAACGACTCTTCGCCGGCCGCGTGCAGCGACTGCAGGTGCACGCCGGCCTCGAGCTGCGTGTCCCATCGCGTCCGCAGGCTCATGTCGGCGCGATACGACGCGTCCCGCTCCGTGCCGGTTTCGAGCGGCGTCGTCGCGGCGTTCTCGTTCGAGAAGCGGTTGTCCACCCCGTAGACGCGCTGGGTGAGCACCATCGACGAGCCGAAGGTCGATCGCAGGGCGGCGCTCGCGAGGACCGACCGGTGACGCCCGATCTCGAGCGAGTTCACCTCCGGGTCTTCCTGCCGCTCGTCGTAGCGCGACCGGCCGGCGACGAAGCTGACGGTGAACGCATGGCGCGGAGACAGATCGACGACGACCTTGCCCTGGCCGTCCACGAAGCCGAAGGTCCCCGTCACTTCGGGATCGATCCGCCGAATCAGCCAGTCGAGATAGCTCTTGCGGATCGTGAGCAGCCAGGAGGCGCGGCGCTCCCGTCCGAGCGGGCCCTCGGCGACGAGCGAGGCGTTGATGGCGCTGACCGAGAGGCGCGTCTGCGTGCGATCGCGGGACCCTTCCGGGTGCGGAAATCGACATGGGCGCCCGTCCGATCGCCGTACCGCTGCGGGTAGCTGCCGGCGACGAGCGACACCCCGTCGAGGACGTCGCTGTTGACCATGGCCAGCGATCCGCCGTCGTCGACGTTGCGCACGGTGTGGACCAGCAGCGAGCTGGGGATGCCATCGAGCGTGACGCCGATGTGCCGGAAGTCGCTGGCGCGGATCGAGAAGTCGCTGCGGAGATCGTCGCTGCCCGCGACGCCGGGCAGCGTCTGCACGGCGCGCATCGGGTCGTCGGCCAGCAATCCGCGCAGGTTCTGGAGCTCGGCGCTGCCGATCGAGATCTGCGACGCGACGCCAGGGGCTTCGCGGGGGAACGAGATCGCCCTGGACTTTGACGTCTTCTTCGTAGGTGCTGGTACCCTCGGCCAGCGGAATCGTGAGATCGAGCGACCCTCGCGCCGGCACGTCCACGTGACGCCGCGCGAGCCCGTAGCCGACGAGCGACACCTGCAGGACCCCGGCCCCGGCAGGCAGGTCGGCCAGGAGGAACCGTCCCTCGGGACCTGTCACGACGCGGCCTGGTTGTCCGTCGAGCATCACGCGCGCGTGCTGCAGCGGCTGTCCCGTGCGCGCGTCCACGACGAGGCCGCTCACAGACCCCGTCAGCCGCTGTCCGCCATCAGCCCACCCGGCGAAGACGCCCACGACGAGCGCCGCGAGGCCGGCCCGGACTGGCATCGGCGGCATCGTATCGTATGAGGGTCGCGATCAACGACCAACGACCAAGGACTACAAGCGACCAACTACCAACGACGAGCGACGAGCGAAGACCAAAGACAACGACCAACGACCAAGACAAGACCAACGACCAACGACCAACGACCAACGACCAACGACCAAGACCAACGACCAAGACCAACGACCAACGACCAACGACCAAGACCAAGACCAAAGACCGAACGGCTACCGGCTACCGGCTGCAGGCTACGCCACCATCCTTTCGCAAGCCCTGTAGTCCGCAGTCCGTAGTCCGTAGCCCCGACTGACGACCGACGACCGAAGACATCACGCCTTCTTCGCCCTGCGCGACTGTCGAAGCCCCCGTACTTTCATCGGCAGGCCGAACAGATCGATGAAGCCTCGTGCGGCGGTGACGTCGTAGTCCTTCATCGCGAAGCTCGCGAGCTTCGTGTCGTACAGCGACAACGGCGAGGTCGCGCTCACGGCCTGCGCGCGGCCCTTGAACAGCTTCACCCGGACCTTGCCCGTGACGACCTGGTTGGCGTGATCCACGAATGCCTGCAGCGCCTCGCGCAACGGGTGGAACCACTGTCCGTTGTAGACCAGCTCGCCGTACCGGAGCGCCACCTGCTGTTTGTAGTGGTAGAGATCGCGCTCCAGACACAGC
The DNA here is from genome assembly GCA_963834365.1 of Vicinamibacterales bacterium. Taxonomy (GTDB): domain Bacteria; phylum Acidobacteriota; class Vicinamibacteria; order Vicinamibacterales; family Vicinamibacteraceae; genus CAWJAP01. Next base: position 436,976 of record CAWIBS010000032.1, read on the forward strand.
TGCTCGAGCGCCTTGTGTGCCTCGTAGAGGATGGTGCCGCCCGGTGTCTCGTAGACGCCGCGGCTCTTCATGCCGACCAGCCGGTTCTCGACCAGCGTCACCTGGCCGACCGCATGCCGTCCGCCGAGGCGGTTCAGATCCGCGATCAGCTCGTGACCGCGTCCACGATACCCGCGGCCGTTCACGCCCAGCGGCGTACCCTCCTTGAATTCCACCTCGACGTACTCGGGCCTGGCCGGCGCCTTGGACGGTGGCACCGAGATCGTGTAGACACGTTCCAGCGGCTCTTCGGCCGGGTCCTCGATCTCGCCGCCTTCGTGGGAGATGTGCCAGAGGTTCCGGTCCTGCGAGTAGATCTTCTTCTTGCTCGCGGTGATCGGAATGCGGTGCTTCTGCGCGTATTCGATCGCCGTCTCGCGGTCGTTCAGCCCGTCGGCGAGAAACTGCGGATCCTTCCAAGGCGAGACAATCGTCAGCGTCGGATCGAGCGCCATCGCCGTGAGCTCGAACCGGACCTGGTCGTTGCCCTTGCCGGTGGCGCCGTGTCCCACCGCGTCGGCCCCGGTCTGCTGCGCGACCAGGACCTGGTGCCTGGCGATCAGCGGCCGCGCAATGCTCGTGCCGAGCAGGTAGTCGGCCTCGTAGGTCGCATGCGCCCGCACCATCGGAAAGCAGTAGTCCTCGGCAAACTCCTTCCGCAGATCCTTGACGATGACCTCGTCGGCGCCGCTCTTGTAGGCCTTTTTCTCGATGTTGGAGAGCTCGTCGCCCTGACCGAGCTCTGCGGCAAAGGCCACGAGCTTCACCCCCGGATACCGGGACTTGAGCCAGGGAAGGATGACCGAGGTATCCAGCCCGCCCGAATAGGCGAGCACGATCTTCTTCGGGGCACTGCTCATGAACGGACCTCGACTGCCGGAGCCCATGGCGCGACCGTCGCGCCGGGTTGAACGCGCCATTCTACCGGGTGTGGGTCGTAGGGCGGGGCACCGGTCGCAGGCCTGTGGCTTCAGCCTGGGGCGACGCGAGCCTGCGCTGCGCGGGGGTCCGTAGTGTCCGGCTTCAGCCGGACCAGTGGACGTCAGGGAACAGCGACCTGGACGGTCTGCACCGAGCGCGTGGGACGGCCGTCCGCGCGCGCGGGCTCGAACCGCCAGCCGCGCGCGGCTTCGAGCAGCGGCGCGTCGTAGAAGCCCGCCCCCGACGAGGCGATGCGCGCGGCCGCGACGTGTCCGCTCTCGTCGATCACGAGCTCGAGACTCGTGCGGCTGCCTCGCGGGACCGGGAACGGCGACGGGACGTGGCGCGGCCGGGGATTGGCGATGACCCGCGCCGGCACGAACGCATGGTGCGACTCGAGGCTGATTGGATCGCGCGGCACGGCGATCGACATCGCGACTTCGTCGGCCTCGGATCGAGCCGCCGCCGGCTTCGTCGGGGGCAGCGTCGATCGCCTTGCCACCCGCCGTATCGGGTACGGCTCGGGCTCGTCCTCGGCAGCGACCCTCGGCCGGACCGATTGGACCCGACGGGTGACAGGGCGGGCGTGAATGACCCCAGGCGCCATCCAGATCCGCGCGAAGGGAACGGTGTCGAGGGTCCGCCCGACGTGCACGCTCGCGAGCTCCACGGTCAGCAGGCCGATAGCCAGGGCCCATGCCGGCCGCCACCAGTGGTGGACGAGCGGTCGAGCCGCGTCACGGACGATCAGCGGCGGCGCCGTCGGCCGCGGCCGGACGACGACGGCCGTCGGCGCCTGCAAGTCGATGATCGTGATCGCGTCGAGCTCGCGATCGCTGGGCGGCCAGACCAGGTCGATCGATTCACTGTCGTGCGAAGGCACGCCCGTTCGCCCCCTCAGATCGTCTGGCATCGTCCGACCTCCGCCAGGTTCATGCACGTCGCCGCGCGTTGGCGAGCTGGGTCCCGGGCGGCGTCCATCGCGGACGCCGGCGCCTCGTCTCGACGTGTGCGTCGGCCGGCTCGTCTTCGCCAAACAGGAAGCCGAGCACCGGGGCGGAGTAGGCCGTCATCGCGGCGTAGCCGGCGGCCGTGATCTGCCTGCCGTCGCACCGGATGAATCCTCGCTGTTTGGTGCTCTCGAGCCGCGAGAACATGGCCTGTGCGTCGATGAGCAACAGCTCCTCGCGCGCCGCCAGCCGCCGGATGAACGCGTTCAGCTGCACGACGCAGTCATTGACGTACTGCTGATAGAGCCGGCTGCCCGCCAGACCAGTCACAAGGGCACGGCCTCGCTCGAGCCAGGTCTCCGGCGACCGGCGCGTGAGCTCGGTCGTGAGGACCGGTTCGATGCCGTTCTCGACCGCGAGACCGACGAGCGCCCGGATATTCTCGCACTCCTGCGCCAGCACGCGCTCAAGGGTCTCCGACGAGGCGCGCACCAGGTCGGTGAACCCCCACAGGACGACCGCCCGCGGGCGATCAGGAGGCACGACCGACGCGAACGCGTCAATCAGCTCTCCGGTTGCCAGTCCATGCTGCGCGCGGTTGATGACGGGGACGTCCCCCAGCCGATCCACCTTCCAGCTCTCAAGATAGGACGCACCGAACAATACCACGGGGCCATGAGGATGAGTAATTTCCATTGTCAATACCTGGGAGTACCGTCGCTTCGCGGCAATCGACGCTTTCGAACAGTCGGGGCGGTTGCTGTCCGATGTTGATGCACGCGGAGTCCAATCAGCACGAGCCGCAGCGGATAATGCAAGACCGTCGCCGGCCCGGTTCAGCGGAAGCGAAGGCGAATCTTCGACCGCCGAAGCGTCGATCACTGTGGCGACGGTTCCATCGCCACCTCGTTCAGCGGGGAGTCCCAGTGCGCGATGAGCAATTCGAACCGCTCCTGCTCCTCGGCACGGAACCGGGCCTGGTCGGGATAGAGCTTCTTGAGTGTTTCCGCTTCCTCAGCCCACGGCGCGACCTGCGTCTGCGCGTCCTTGAACGCGAGCTCGACGGCAAAAGTCCAGTCTGCGCGCCCGTCTCCATGGTATTGAGGGACATAGGTGCGAATGCTGGTCAGACGCGTGCCGAGCTGGGCTTTCAAAACTGGAAAGTGGTTACGCCTGAAGAGCTCGAGGAACCGATCCTGTTTGCCCCACTTGACCGTGTAGAAGTACCAGACGCGCTTTTCGACCGCCGTGCTCCGCGCTGGCGCCTGTGCCGGCGTCGCCGCACCAATCGCCCCGCCTGCCGCCAGCAGCGAAACCACACCGATCGCCGCCCATCTCGTCGATCGCTTGCCCATCGGATCCTCCCTTGCGCGGCGCAGTATAGCGCGCTCTCTCGACGACAATTCCCGTCCCGACAGACACTTCGGGAGGCCTGTCCCCGTTTTGTGCTCCGATCGCCGATTTTGGGGACAGGCCCCTGAGCTCAGCGACCAGCGACCAGCAACCAGGGGGGACTGGGCGACTAGGCGATTGGGCGACTGGGGGCGGACCGAAGACCGAAGACCCAAGACCGACGACCGCACAGATTGAAGTGAGCTCCCAATGCACGCCGGACCTGAAGGTCCGGCCTACCGGTGAGGCCGCGGCAAAATCGGTAGGGCGGGGCTTCAGCCCCGCCGACGGGACCTCAGACCGAAGACCAAGACCAAAGACCAAAGACCCGACAGTCAGTGCCGGCATCCCACCGGCTGCGCGACGCGGAGCGTGTTGCCGTCGGGATCGCGCAGGTGCATCTCGCAGAGACCCCACGGCATGTCGGTCGGCGCGAGATCGATCGTGACGCCGCGCCCTCCCCACTCGTGGAACAGCGTGTCGATCTCGGTCGTGCCCAGGCAGACATGGCTGCCGAATGCCGCCCCGGACTGTTCGGTGAGATAGAGCATCGCGCCGCCGCGGCCGATGGCGGCGACGCGCGGGACCCCGTCTTCGGGCTGATGCCGCCAGCGCGTGACGAACCCGAGCGTCTCGCAGTAGAAGGTCAGGCTTCGATCGAGGTCGGCGACACGTAACACGGGCGCCACGTCGGCCACCGAGTCGCTCGTGAAAACGAGATCGCTCATCTGCGCACCGCTGCCGAGCTCAGGCGTCGCATCGGGCAGAGCCTACCAACTTCCGGACGGCGACGCCACGTGCGACTCGCGGGGCCCGGGACGCAAGGCCTGAGCCCTGAGCCTTCCGCAGTACACTGTGCGGCGGAGACATCCACGACCTGGCGCACGGCCCGCGTTCCTGCTGGGTGAATCGCCTGACGCTTATGAGCGTCACGCGGCGCATGACGCCAATCGCGCCGGTTATACTGCGGACCCGTTGAGCAGCTGACGGACCGGCAGGTGAGGCCAGGGCGGAGGACATCATGAGAGAGCGTTGTCGAGCGTTGTCGATCCTCGTCGCAGGTGCGGCGGTCGTCTCCCTGAGCCTGGTCAGCATCCAGGCCCAGCCACCGGCCCAGCCCGCGAAGAAACGGATCCTCGTGATTGGCGCGGCGCTGGGTTTCCAGCACGACTCGATCGCCGACGCGATGGCGACGGTGTGGAAGCTCGGCAAGGAGTCCGGGCTGTGGGACGCCTACCTGCGCACCGACTATCAGCTCATCACGAAGAAGAAGCTGGACGCCAATGCCAAGGCGCTGCCGTTCTTCGACGCGATCGTCTTCGCGAACTCGACAGGTGAGATGACGCTCGACGACGAGCAGAAGAAGGATCTGCTGTCGTTCGTGCACGACGACGGGAAGGGATTCGTCGGCATTCACGCGGCGCTCGACGCCAACTACAAGTGGCCGGAGTACGGCGAGCTGATCGGCGGCTGGTTCGACGCGCATCCCTGGAACACCTTCGAAGCCCCCATCCTCCTCGAAGATCCGGCGTTCCCCGCCGTGAAGCACTTCCCCAAGGCGTTCGTCAAGCGCGACGAGATCTATCAGGCCAAGAGCTGGTCGCGCGACAAGGTGAACGTCCTGCTGCGTCTCGACGAGACCAAACTCAAGTACGAGGGGAACAAGAACATCAAGCGGGACGATCGCGACTTCGCCGTGGCGTGGTCGAAGATGTACGGCAAGGGGCGCGTGTTCTATTCGACGCTCGGGCACACCAACGAGAGCTGGAGCGACCCCGACATCCAGAAGATGTACTTCGAGGCGATCAAGTGGGCCCTCGGTCTGTCCGAGGGCGGCACGACGTCACACGCGAAGCCCACGAACTGAACGGCGATGGCAGAGGCGCCTCCGGCCGTCGAGCGTTGGGTGGACGAAGTCGCGCGTCTCACCCGGCCCGACCGCCTCCATGTCTGCGACGGTTCGGAGGCGGAGCGGGCGGCGCTCGTGCGCGCCTGCCTCGCGACGGGTGAGCTCATCGAGCTCGATCAGGCCAGGCGCCCCGGCTGCTATCTCCACCGAAGCGCGCCCCACGACGTGGCGCGCACCGAGCACCTGACCTTCGTCAGCACGACTGATCCGGTGGACGCCGGCCCGAACAACAACTGGATGGCGCCGGACGAGGCGCGCGCGAAGCTGACGCCGCTGTTCGATGGCGCGATGCGCGGCCGGACGCTCTACGTGGTGCCCTTCCTCATGGGGCCGCCGGGCTCGCGCTTTTCGCGCGTCGGCGTCGAGATCACCGACAGCAAGTACGTCGTCCTGAGCATGCGCATCATGACGCGCATCGGGCGCCCGGCGCTCGACGAGCTCGGCGATCGCGACGACTTCACGCGCTGCCTGCATTCGCTCGGCGACCTGAGTCCCGACCGGCGGTTCATCGTGCATTTCCCGGAGGAGAATGCCGTCTGGTCGATCGGATCGGGCTATGGCGGCAACGCGCTCCTCGGCAAGAAGTGCCTGGCTCTCCGCCTCGCCAGCTGGCTGGCGCGCCGGGAAGGCTGGCTCGCGGAGCACATGCTGATCCTGGGGCTCCAGCCGCCCGGCGGCGGCGTCCGCTACATCACCGGGGCGTTTCCCTCCGCGTGCGGGAAGACCAACCTCGCGATGGTCGAGCCGCCCGTCTCCATGCCGGGCTGGAAGGCGTGGACGGTGGGGGATGACATTGCCTGGCTGCGGCCCGGCGCCGAGCGGCCGGCTGTGGGCCGTCAATCCGGAGAGCGGGTTCTTCGGCGTCGCGCCCGGCACGAGCCACGCGACCAACCCGACCGCGGCCGAGATGATTGAGCGCGACACGATCTACACGAACGTCGCGCTGCGGCCCGACGGCACGCCGTGGTGGGAAGGCCATGACGATCCGCCACCTGCGCACGCTCTCGATTGGCAGGGTCGGCCGTGGACGCCCGAGTCGGCGGAGAAGGCCGCGCATCCCAACAGCCGGTTCACGACGCCGGCGGCGCGTTGTGCCTCGCTCTCACCGGAGTTCGACAACCCCGACGGCGTTCCCATCGACGCCATGCTGTTCGGCGCCCGCCGGCAGCGGCGCGTGCCACTGGTCTATGAGGCCAACGACTGGACGCACGGGACGTTCCTCGGTGCGACACTCTCCTCCGAGACGACCGCGGCGGCCACCGGCAAGGTGGGCGTGCTGCGCCGCGACCCCATGGCGATGCTGCCGTTCTGCGGCTACAACATGGGCGACTATTTCGGCCACTGGCTGGACGTCGGCCGATCGCTGACCTCGCCGCCCCGTCTCTACCGCGTCAACTGGTTCCGCACCGACGCGGAGGGGCGATTCCTGTGGCCGGGCTTCGGCGACAACCTCCGCGTGCTGAAGTGGATCCTCGAACGGTGCGACGGCGGCGGCAAGGCCGTCCGGACACCGATTGGCATCGTCCCGACCATGGACGCCATCGATCGCACGGGCCTCGACGTGCCCGACGAGGTGATGCTGCGTCTGTTGCGCGTCGATCCGGCCGAGTGGGTCGAGGCGGTCGCGGGACAGGAAGACTTCCTCAAGTCGTTCGGCAGCCGGCTCCCGGCCCCGCTGAGGACCGAGCACGAGGCGCTGGCGCATCGCATCTACGAAGCGGTGACGCCACCTCATCTGCGAAGCGACCGCTGACGCACAGGGCACCATCCTCTGTCTGGAATCCTGACACGGGAAGCCGTGATCTCTGGGCGTCTCGCAAGAACAATCAATAGTTACGGGCATTTTGCCGCGTGGCCCGACCCTTGCTTTTGCAGCGGGTCGGAGTGCAAGCGCGGCCATGACCAAGAACCTGGCGACGTGGGAGCGGGGATTGTCGGTCGGCACCGGCGCGGCGCTGCTGTTGCTGGCGACTCGCCAGTCAAGGGCCGGCTGGCGCTGGCTACCACAGCCACGGGCCTCATCGCGCGCGGCCTGGCCGGGTATTGCCCGGTGACGGCTGCGGTCGGCATGAATGGGGACACGAGGCAAGCGCTCGGCGGCCCGGCCGGTGTCCGCGTCCGCGCGAACATCGTCATCGCGCGGCCGGTCGAGGTCGTCTATGCCGCCTGGCGCGATCTCACCAACCTGCCGACGTTTCTCAGCCACGTCGAGAGCGTTGATCATCTCGAGGACGGACGTACGCATTGGGTGGTCAAAGGTCCCGGCGGCGTCCCGATCGAATGGGACGCGGAGATCATCAACGACCTGCCGAACGAGCTGGTCGCCTGGCGGTCGGTGGGCAACGCGACGGTGGTGAGCGCCGGGTCCGTGCGATTCGAGCCGACCTCGCGCGGCGGAACCGAGGTTCGCGTGCATCTGCAGTACGCGCCGCCCGCAGGCCGGCTGGGCTCTTGGATGGCCGGCATTCTCGGCGCCGATCCCGAACGTCAGATCCGCGAGGACCTGCGCCGGTTCAAGCATCGGGTCGAGGCCGGCATGGGATCGCTGAGCCTGGCGTGAGGCGCTGAAACCAAGGGAAGAGCCATGAAGACCTCCCGGATTCGACTGGCTGCCGTTGCCCCGCTCACGCTGGGCGTCATGCTCGCCGCGCACGCCGCCACGTCCGGCGCGTCAGACTCGTCTGCGGTCGATCAGGGCTCGCCGATCGTCGCGGCGCTCGATGCGCTCGCCCGGCAGCCGGCGGTGGCCTACACGGCCCATCGCCGCCTCGAAGGCGCGCTCGTAGAGAAGGACGAACAGGCGTGGATGGAAGTGGAGACCGAGTTCACGCCCGGTCGTGGCATCTCCCACCGGATCGTGGCCGAAGGCGGGTCGAACCGGATTCGGCAGCGGGCGTTGAAACGCGTGCTCGAGGCCGAGGCCGAGACCTCGCGCGGGGAAGAAGCGCGCCGGGCCGCCCTCTCGAGTGAGAACTACCGCTATCGCCTGATCGGCACGCCGACGGAGGACGCCCGGATCGAGCTGATGCCGCGGCGCCAGGACGTCCGGCTTCTCAAGGGACTCGCCGTCGTCGGCACCGACGACGGGGCGCTGCGCCGCGTCGAAGGGCAGCTCGCCGAGAATCCGTCGTTCTGGGTGCGTGACGTGCACGTCCAGCGCACCTACGCGCAAGTCGGCGGCGCGACGCTGCCCGTCGCGTTCGAATCCTCCGCGCGTGTCCGCATGTTCGGCGAAGCCCGCCTCCGCATCACCATCGACTACGCCACCGTCGACGGCGTCGCCGATTCAGTAGAATCCAGCCGACTCGCCGACGGCAGACGTCATCGTTGCTTCGGCCGGACCCTCGTCTGACGCGGGCTGCGCGTCGCTACTCCGACGCGTCGGTCTCCGTCGCATACCTGCGGACGTACCAGCGACTGGTCGTGACGCGATAGCCGTCGTCGAACTCGACGAGCACCGTGTTCATGCGTCCCCGCAGCAAGACCCGACATGGCTGGCCAAAACGTGCCGGCAGTCGCGTGCGGACACGCCAGTAAGAACCCCAGGTTTCGCGGCCCTTGTTCGGCATGGTGGGTGGCACGCTTCGTGCTCTTTTCGGGTGGCAGGTGCGAACACACTGAGCACCGTGCTGAAACAGGAGGAGCGTCGTGGATACCCTGGTCGTCGCCACCATCATCGTCATGCTCTCGTCTGTCGTCGGATCGACGCTCGCCTGGGGGTTCGCACGAATGCTGCTCGACGCGCTCGAGCCTGCGCGACCGGCAAAGGGTCTCGCAACGCCGTCACTGGTGCGCGTGGTCACGCCTCTCGACTAAGTGGGTTCGGGCCAGCCGAGCGCGGTCCCCTATCGACAGCGATAACGGCTCGCCGTACAAGCTGAGGCGCTTCGTGAAGACCGGATAGGGATCGATCGCAGTGCCCTGCCACCAGCGCCGGTCCGGACCAAGCCGGAAAATCGCGAAATGCAGGTGGGGGGCCTTGGGATCGGCATTGCCGGTCGATCCGACGTAGCCGATGACCTGCCCGCGTCGCAGCGACTGGCCGTCAGCCAGCCCCTCCTCGTAGCGATCGAGATGCGCGTAGTAGTACGCGTAGCGGCTCGCTGGATCGAACTGATACACGGTGAGACCGCCCGCCTTGCTCGTGAACAGCTTGGCGACCTTCCCGTCCTCGACCGCGACGATCGGCGTACCGCGCGCGGCGAGAATGTCGATGGCTTCGTGGGGCCGTGTGCCGCGGACCTGCTTGAACGACGGCATGAGCTGATCGGCGCGCATCCCCTGCACGGGAATGGACAGATGCCGCGCCACGAGAGCCGCCACGTCGTCCGCATCCTCCCGTGTCACGCGCGGGGCGATGACCTGGGGCGTCCCCGTATCCGCGAGCGCGGGTGTGGTGGAGGGGGCTGGATCGATGGCGGCCTGAGGTGCGGGGGGCGATGGTTTCTCGCACGCGGCAACGAGCAGGGCCGCTGCCGCGATCATTACGCACGACGGACTCGGATGCGCTCGCACGTCAGCGCGCTGTTGGCTTGATGGCGGGTAACCGCTCATCGAAGAGGACGCGCGTGCCCGGCCGAACGAAATCGAGCAGCCGGACGACGTCCCAGTTGGTGAGCCGCACGCATCCGTGCGACGTCGTGTGGCCGACCGTCCGCGGTTCGGGTGTGCCATGGAGGCCGTAGTGCTCGCGATCGATGTCGATCCAGGCGAGGCCCACCGGGTTGTTGGGTCCCGGCTTGAGCACGGCCTGCGCGTGCGACGGATCCGCATCCCAGAACAGTGCCGGATTGTAGTGGAACACCGGGTTCAGGTAGACGTCGAGTACCTTCCATTCACCGAGCGGAAGGGGATCGTGATCGCTGCCGGACGTCACTGGTGCGGCAAAGAGCAGGTCGCCGCCGGTTCCGATCACGACCGCCACTGGCGGTTGGACGGACACGACGATGGCCTGCACGGCGCTGGCCTGTGCGCCAGGGCCGTCGCGCCGTTGCGTCTCCGCGGGAGCGCGCATCGGTTCGACGGCCGGCACCTGGAGGACGTCGTCCTCGCGAAAACCCGCGCTCGGATTCAGCCTGCGCAGTGTGGTTGCGTCGGTGTGGAACCGCTCGGCGATGAGCTCGGCAGCCGAGGTGTATCCCAGCGAAGGGAGCGCGCCTTGCTGCATCATGTCGCTCGGGATCTCGACGAACGGACCGGCGACGTCCTCTGCCGTCAGGGTGTAGGCGACGGTCGCCTGTTTCTCGTGGACACCGAGAGCCGCGAGCGTCGCGGCATCGGCAGTCCCGGTCTCGGGCAGTCCTCTCGTGCGCTGGAAGAGCGTGAGCGCGTCTCTCGTGCGCGCGCCGACGCGGCCGTCGATGAGGCCCGCTGAGATGCCGGCGCGGTCGAGCGCCACCTGGACCGCGAGGCCCTCGCCAACGCGATGATTGTCGGGATCGGCGGCGGCGGTCGTCAAACCTGTACAGACGAGCAGAGTCACGGACCAGCGGATCGCCTGGGCGGTAGTCGAACGTGTCGTCACGGAATTGCTCGAGGTGCAAGCCGTGTTCCGACCGTCGCTCCTCCCCTTCCTCCTTCCTCCTCCTCCTCCTTCCTCTTACCTCTTACCTCTTACCTCTTACCTCTTACCTTTTCTCTCAGGTCGATTCGTCACGACGGCGCGCGGTCCCAGCCGGACGCGTGGGTTTGGCCTTCTCGTGCAGCGGGACGGGCTTGCGCGGATAGTTGGCGTCCTCTGCCTGCTGGCGCGTCTCGCTGACGTGCTGCGCTACCTTCTCTTCGTTGACGGCCATGCCGGGTTTCTGGTCTGTCGACATTTCTCCTTCGTCTCCTCTCACTGCAATTTCCTTCTGACGTCGGCCGGCGCTTGCGAGTCGGCGCGGCTGTCACCGTGCCCACACACGAGCTGACGTGGCGTGATGGCCACGTCGGAGGCGCGACAGTCATACGTGCCTGATTGACACCTCGACGCGTATGGACTCCGGCTCGGCAAAAAGGAGCATGGCCTCGGCTTCTTCCTGGAGCCGTGCGCGGACTGTCTTCGAAGGCGTCGAGAACAGCTCCACGATGAGTGTGCCGGTCGTCCGCTTCCGCTCCGTCCTCCATGTGCCCTCCACGATGCCGTCCACGAGCACGGTGGGCAGAACCCGCAAGCCCGGACGGAAGACGGCCTGCCGATGTGCCTGCCGCACGAAGCGCGGGTCGGCGCGCGACACTATCGCACTATCCCATTCAGGCAAGAATCGCACCGGCGCGGGCGTCTCCGCAGCCGGGCGCGGTGCGTCCGGCAGATCGAACAGCTCGGCGCGCTTTTCACTCCTGAACACGCGCAGGGTCGGCCGCAGGCGATCGAGGGCGGCCCGCGCGCCTGGCAAACCGAGCCAGCTCTGCGCGTCCGCGGCGGTGGCTGGCCCCAATGCGCCGAGGTAACGCAGGACGAGCGCGTCGGTCGCGTCCTTGGAAGCCGGTGGCTTCTTCAGCCACGCGTCCGCGGCGATGAACGCCGGGGTAGAGGGGAACGCCCACGGCAGATCGGCTGGCGCCTGGACAAGCGGAAGCTTCATGCGCACGGCGTACGCCATCGCGCGGACGTCAGCCTTGGGGTGGAGCGTCGCCAGATGATCGCGGAACGCCTCGAAGGGCTGGGGTGTCCTGAAGAATCGCCTCGCTTCGTCGATCAGCGGGACGAGGTTCACGCCATCCAAACGCGCGCCCATCATCTCGAGGCCGTAGTCGAGACCCGCCTGCAACGTCGTTCGGAAGCGGTGGTAGTCGGCGGCACTCATCACATGCAGCGTTCCGCGCATCGTCGTCGCACGGACCAGTCGGCGGGCGCGCAGCAGCCCGACGATCTCCTGGCGATCGACGCGCGCGAGCCGCGACCACAGCGCGAGGAACGGTGGACGCGGCACCTGCGCCTGAAGACCCAGCAACCGCTCGACCGCTGCGACTGCGTCCATCGGCTCGCGTTCGAGGAGCAGTTGGCGCGCGAGTGTGGCGCGACCGAGTGCGGCGAGGGTCAGGACATCGCCTGGCATGGGGTCATTATCGGCCTCTGGCACCGAAGGCGTTGCTGTCCCCGAGGTTCGAGAGCGGAGCTCACTTGGTTTTTGGTGATGTGGCGCAGGCCTTTAGGCCTGCCCGGGCCCGCGCTGGCCGGGCTGAAGCCCGGCGCCACCTTGGCGGCTCCGGAGAAGGCGATTTACCCGATTCGCTTCGGATCGAGGACGACGTGACGGATGCGCTCGCGCTTCCAGGTGTAGGTGACGTGAACCCGCCCATCGCGGCCCTGGATCATCGCCGGATACGAGTACTCGCCAGGCGAGTCCTCGAGCATCACCGACGGCGTCCACGTCTTTCCGTCGCGAGACACCGCGATCTGCAGCTGTCGCCGGCCTTTCTTCGTCGGATTGTAAATCAGCAGGAACCGGCCGTCCGCCAGCCGTACCGCGTCGATCCCTGCGCTCGGATTCGGAAGCGTCGTCGCGGTCATGGGCCCCCACGTGCGCCCGAGATCCTCCGACCACGCTTCGGTGATGACACCCTGCTCGCTCCGACACAGAATCTGCAGCCGCGAGTCTCCGTGCGCGAGGATCGTCGGCTGTATCGCATCGAACGCCTTCGGATCGTTCAGCGGGCCGGTCTTCTCCCACGCGCCCAGCGGATCCCGCGTCCGTTCCATGTGCACGACCCACCCCTTGTCCTCGGTGCTCGATCCGGCGAGGAGTGTGCCGTCAGTCAGGACAATCGGCTTGGCGCGAATGGGGCCCAGGATTCCCTTCGGGAGCGTATGTGGCGGACTCCACGTGCGGCCGTCGTCGCTCGACGTCCGGACCAGACCCCACCAGTCCTTCGGCGAGGGACCCACTTTGTAGAACAGGTACAACGGACCGTTCGGGGGCTGGTGGAGGACCGGATTCCAGGTCGGCTGTCGAGTCTTGTCCGGCTGCACCCCGTTCGCAACCTCGACTGGCGCGGTCCACCGCCCGCCTTCGTGTCGCGACACCCAGATGCCCACGTCGGGGTGACGTTCGCCCGTGCCGCCGAACCACGACGCGACCAGGCCCTGGTTCGTTTCGACGATGGTCGACGCGTGCGCGGAAGGGAACGGCGCCCGCTCGTAGATGAACGCAGAGGACGTGATCGCGGGATGTGTGGCGCCGGCGTTTTGATTCTGCCCCTGCGACGTGACTGAACCGACGAAGAGCGGGAGCACGACGAGGAGGCGAGTCGGCACGGCGCGAATCATAGCAGCCGCGCCTCCTCGTCCTTCGTCACTTCCGTAATACCGTACTTCACACTTCGCTACTTCACACTTCGTACAGTTTCTTTGACCTGCTGGACGACCTGTCGGGTCGCTTCGTGTGCGCGGTCGACCAGCGAATCCCGCGTGTCGCCCATCGCCTTGTTCTCGATCTCGGTGTCTGGCACCGACATGCCGACGGCGGCGCCGATCGCCAGTGCCGCCACGCCCAGAGCCAGCGGGTTCTGCTGCAGCCGCCGGCCGAACTCATTCTGGAGATCGCCCGAATACCGGCGCACCTCGGTCCCCGCGCGCCCCGCTGCGTCACGAGCGCTGCCTGCGATGTCCTTGACGCTCTCCTGGGCGGATCCCGCCAACGATGCCAGCCTCTCCCTCGTCGGCGTCGGCTCGCGCGCCGGGTAGAAGCCGGCGCCTCGACGCGACGGTTCCGTAAACGCGTTGCGTATGAGCCAGCCGAGGCCGGCACCCGTGATCAGCGCCGGAACCGGATGCTCACCAATCGCGGACCACAACGATTGGCTGCGCATGCCACGGCTCGGACCAGGCATCCTCGTCCGACCACGGCGCCGAAGTCTCCCGCGTCGAGAACTGCATCGAATACAACAACCAGCCGAGCCCGAGCCCGAGCAGGGCGGCCGGCATCGGGTTCTCACGGACATGCCCGGCGACGCTGGCCGCGGTGTCGCGTGTCCGGCCGGCCAGGTCTGCCGCCGTCTCGCTCGCAGAGTCCATCATGGCTTCAACCCTCCCGATAGTCGCGTCCTTGATTGATTCGGCCGCCTGGTTCGCCATGCGGCGGGGATTGAGTCGGTGCTCAATCTCGTCGATGGTGCGGGACAGGTCCTCGCGTGTCTCGGCAATCTCGGCCTCGATGCGCTCCTGTGTCTCCCCGTCTCGCGCGGGCGAAGGGGGCACCTGCGGATATGTGGCATCCATGTGCGTCTCCTCCTTCTCAGATGCCAGACGGCATCTTCCTCTCGGAACTCGACAAAGGAGTCGTCATGCCGTAGTCGGACCACTCGGACCCATACCTGTCAGCGACCCGGACCTTGTCCCGCGAGCTCTTGAGGAACCGGCCGCCCAGCAGCCCGAGGCCGAAGGCACCGCCGATGAACAGCGCCGGATGGCGGCGGGCGAAAAGCTGCACATCCTTCACGACTTCGTCCAGACTCTTGTTCTGCAGGCCTCGCGCGAACCCGTCGAGCTGATCCGCGGCCTGCTGGACATAGCTCGCAAAGCCTTCGTGCCCAGCCTCCCTCATGCGATCGGTCGTCTGCCGAACCGCCTGCGCGACGTTGCCGAGGCCGCGCGTCGCCCGATCTTTCTGGTTCTCGAGCTGCGAGGACGCCTGGTCACGCACGAATCGCGCAAAATCCCTCGGCCCGCTCGTGGACTCCAGGGACGCCGAGCTCAACGGCGTCGTGTCGGCCTCGGACGCGAATCCGCTGTCGCTCCATGGAGGTGTGTCCCGGGCAGCCTCGCCGGCAGCCGGTCCCAAGGGATCGACAGGCGGTTCCGGCGTCAATGACGGGTTAGGTGACGGTGTGTTTACACCTGACGGTCTGGTGGGTATGGCCATGACTCACTCCTCGTCCGTGGGCGCGCGCCAGGCGCGCGCGTCAATCGTCGTGTTCGGATGTGCGACGCGCTTCGCAGGAAGCACGCCGCATCACGTCCATCACAGCAAGGAGCGGACCAGACTGGAGTGCCGGCGAAGCGCCGTTGCCAGGCGTCGCACCAGTGAGAGCCGCGTCCTCGAACCCATCGACCGTGTAATGTTCCATGCGGCGCGCGTTCGAAAACTGAACGCTGACGCACGCGACCGGACAGCTGCGAGACGGCCCGAACCGGCCGTGCCAGAATGCCAGGCGATGGATCGAGTCGCTCCGCAGCTCTTCCTTCTCTCACCAGCCTTCTGCGGTGGCCGCCGTGCCGCCGTGCTCACCTCGCCGAGGGCGCGGTCGCCGCTGGCCCTCCGGCTCGCCGAAGGCTCGCTCACGCTCGGCGAAACATTCGAGTTTCTCAGCGGCCTCTACTTCAGGGGCAAACTGAAGTATGCGTCGGCATTCGGGCGATCGTCGGACGGCACGCCGCCCGTGCTCATCATCACGCCGACGCTCGGGCTCAAGCCGCCTTCGATGCCGATGAGTCTGGCGCTCCTGCACGAGTTCGCCTCGCTGGATCTGGCGCACGCCGGTGCGCGGTATCGCGAACCGCTGGCCGCCGACGCACGCGCGCTCGCTGGCTCACTGGACTCCACCGCGCGCGTGGTGCTGCTCGGCAGCATCGCCACCGCAAAGTATTTCGAGCCGCTTGCCGAAGCGTTGGGAAGCCAACTGTGCTATCCCGCCGCCTTCGTCGGACGCGGCGACATGAGCCGCGGCGGGTTGCTGCTTCGCAGCGTCGATGAAGGACGCGAGCTCGACTACGTGCCGCTCGAGGCAGGGCTATGCCGTCGTGGCGCGCGGCCGCCCAGACTGCCGCCGCTTCCACGGCCGCCGCGCCCACGCTGAGCTGCACCGGGCACATCTGTTGCACGACGGGCGTGCCGGGCGCGTCTTCGCGCTCGTCATCCACTGAGGTGCAACGTGAAACATCGGGTGCTCGCGGCTTCCTTCGGCTTGGCGCTCGCAACGGCCAGTCCTGCTCAGGCGGATTGGCTCTTCACTCCCTTCCTCGGCACGACGTTCAGCGGCGTCACCAGCGGTGAGCACCTGACCTATGGCGGATCGCTTGCCTACATGGGAGCGGGGGTCGTCGGCTTCGAGGTGGACTTCGGCTACACGCCGGAGTTCTTCGACGCGGACGATGACGATCTGGTGCTGGTCTCGGACGCCAATATCACGACGCTGATGGCAAACCTGATCGTGGGCGTGCCGATCGGCGGCACGAGCGGATTGGGTGTCCGCCCCGTACGTATCCGGAGGCGCCGGCCTCCTGCGTACGTCGGTGAGCGACGTCGACGACTTCTTCTCGGTGAGCAACAACAATTTCGGCATCAACGCCGGTGCCGGCTTGACGGTGTTCTTCAGTGACAACGTCGGGCTGCGGGGAGACATCCGGTACTTCCGGAGCCTGCAGGACCCCGAGGAGGACAACGAGTTCGACATCGACTTCGGCGGCTTCGACTTCTGGCGGGCGACCGCCGGCGTGACGTTCAGGTTCTGAGATCGCGCAGGAGACCATCATGACTGACACATCGCAGCGTTCGCTGGGTGAGCTCGTCGCCGAGCTCTCACGCGATACAGCGACCCTGCTGCGCAAGGAGATCGAGCTCGCCCAGGTCGAGATGCGCCGCAAGATCTCCGAGGCCTCGCGCTCGGTCGGATATCTGGTGGCGGGAGGCGCCCTTGCGTATGCGGGGCTGCTCGTGCTGCTCGGCGCGCTCGTGATCGTGCTGCGGGACACGGGCCTGTCCTGGTGGGCGGCGGCGCTCATCGTCGCGATGGCGGTGCTCGGGCTCGGTGCGCTGCTCGTGCAGATGGGGCTCTCGGCACTCAAGGCCCAGAGCCTCGCCCCGACCGACACGATGCGGAACGTCCGTGAAACGGCCAGGGCCGTGACCAATCGGCCGTAGCCCGTGGTGCGTGGCACTGCGCGTGCATCGATCACGCATGAAACGCGGCTGGCCTCGGCATGGAGCCGCGGCGTGTCGGCAATCTGGTCGTGCGGGAGGACAAGATGGCTGGAATGGACTCACTCGACGCACTGTTCGAAGACGAGCTCAGGGACATGTACGACGCGGAGCGTCAGATCGTGAAAGCTCTGCCGAAGATGATCAAGGCGGCCAGCAGCGCGCCGCTGCGCGAGGCCTTCGAAGCGCACCTGGAAGAGACGCGCACGCAGGTGGATCGGCTGGAGCAGGTGTTCGCGTCGCTCGATCTCAAGACACGCGGCAAGCATTGCGCCGGGATGGCCGGCATCCTCGAGGAAGGCAAGGACCTGATGGGCGAGGACGGCGACCAGGCGGTCCTCGACGCCGGGCTGATTGCGGCGGCACAGCGCGTCGAGCACTACGAAATCACCGCCTACGGCACGCTCGTCGCCTGGGGCGAATCACTGGGCCTTCGCGATGCCGTATCGTTGCTGCAGGCATCGCTCGACGAAGAGAAGGCGGCGGACAGCAAGCTGTCAGGGCTGGCCGAGTCTTCGATCAACGCGATCGCTGCCGCGGCGGAGTCGGATGCGCCCGCCCGGGCGGCCGAAAAGCCACGCGCGCGAGCCGCAGGACGACGCTAACCTGAGGGGAACTTGGAAAGAGGAAGGAGGGAGGAGGAAGTCCTCTATCGGATGGTTGCACTCCCGATTTCCTCCTTCCACCCTCCTACTTTCAGGGGCCTATTTGCCCAACTGCCCGAGCGCGTACCGCAGCGGCTCACTCGGAATCCTGATGACGCCGTCGAACGGGCCGTCCAGCTCCAGGATCAGGAAGACCGCCGCTGCGACCGACATGGTTGACACCAGGAGCACCGCGACGATTGTCGCGTTTCGCGGAGCATAGAGACCGAAACTCGCGAACGTCACCGTCAGCCAGAAGATCACCACGACCAGAAACGGGAGCGGCACCGAGCCTCGAAAGGCGAGAAAGCGCCATCGCGTCTTCACCAGCTCCTCGCTCAGCTTCAGCGCTTCCGTCCTGAGCCAGCGCTGCGCGTCGTCCCCCGGCGACAGGTGGAGAATCTGGTTCTCGATTTCTTCCACGGGCGGGGTGCCCGACAGGGTGGTGAAACGCGAAGCGCCCGCGCCATCCGTTGGCCACGTCGTGTCGATGTGGTACGCGAGCGCCCGGCGAATCAGTTCTCGCGTCGGCTGGGTCTCCGCACCGTACCTGGCCAGGTGACGGTCCAGCGTGAGGATGTTGACGGCGCTGGTCCTGAACGCGTTGTCCTGCGCATCGAACGAGCTCCTGGCCGAAGCCGTCACCAGCCCGAGGAGCAGCGCGGTCATGGTCGCGACCAGCCCCATTCCGAGCCGCACGACGTCCTGGGACTCCTTGCTCAAGTGGGGCGCGGGCAGCCACGTCCGGATGAACGTTCCGGCGAGTGCGCAGCCGAAGGTGCAGGCGAAGGTGATCGCGGCGAAGATGATCGCAGTCAGTCGCTGCTCCTTGGACGGGCTACGACAGTGCCGCCGCAGCGTACTCCTCGTAAGCCCCCTTGAAGTCGTGCACGGCGCCCTGGCCGAAGTGCCACACGCGCGTCCCGACCTCTTCCATCAGATCCTGATCGTGGGTGACCAGGAACACCGTCCCCTCGAATCGCTGGAGCGCGATGTTGAGCGCGTTGATCGACTCGAGATCGAGATGGTTGGTCGGCTCGTCGAGCACCAGGACGTTGGGCTTCTGCAACATCATCCGGCAGAAAAGGAGCCGCGCCGTTTCGCCGCCCGACAGGGCATGCGTCGGCTTGTGGCCCTCCTCGCCGCTGAAGAGCATCTGTCCGAGCAGGCCGTGAATGTCCTGCCGCGAGGCGTCCGGATCGAAGCGGTGCAGCCACTCGACCGCCGTCAGCCCCTTTTCGATCAGGCCGGTGTGATCCTGCGGGAAGTACCCGATTGCGACCTCATGCCCCCAGCGGACCGTCCCGCCGTCGAGATCGCCGGGTGAGGCGGACAGGCCGGGCGCCTCCGACAGCAGCGCCTTGAGCAGCGTCGTCTTGCCGACGCCGTTGCGGCCGGCGAGGATGATCTTCTCCCCGCGGGTGACCACGGCGTCGAAGCCCGAAATGACCGGCACGCCGCCGTGCGCCTTCGCGAGCGCCTTGCATTCCATGGCGAGCCGGCCCGACGGCCGGTTCATCGTGAACTTGATGTAGGGGCGCTGGATGTTCGATCGGGCGAGCTCGGTCGTCTGCAGCCGCTCGACTTCCTTGCGCCGCGAGGTCACCTGGCTCGCGCGCGTCCCCGCCGCGAAGCGGGCGATGAAGTCGTTCAGCTGCGCGATCTTCTTTTCGCGCTGGGCGTTGTCGGCTTCGATCCGCTCGCGAATCTGGGTCTTGGCGACCACCATCTCGTCGTAGCCGCCGGTGTAGGTGATGATGGTCTCGTAGTCGATGTCCGCGGTGTGCGTGCAGACGGCATTCAGAAAGTGCCGGTCGTGCGAGATGACGATCACCGTGCCTTCGTGGCGGACGAGGAACTCGCGCAGCCAGTGAATCGAGTCGAGGTCGAGGTGGTTGGTCGGCTCGTCGAGGAGCAGGGCCTGCGGCCGGCCGAACAGCGCCTGCGCGAGCAGCACCCGCACCTTCTGTCCGCCCTGGAGCTCGCCCATCGGCCGCTCGTGAAGTGCATCGGGAATGTCGAGGCCCGCGAGCAGGATCGCGGCGTCGCTCTCGGCCGAGTACCCGTCCTCGTCGCCGACGATCCCCTCGAGCTCGCCGAGCCGCATGCCGTCGGCGTCGGTCATCGACGGCAGGCTGTACAGGCGCTCGCGTTCTTCGAGCGCCGACCACAGCCGGGCGTTGCCCATGATCACGGTGTCGATGACCCGGACCCGGTCGAACGCGAACTGATCCTGGCGCAGCACCCCGACCTTCGCGGGACGGACGACCGAGCCCTTCTGCGGCTGCAGCTCGCCGGTGAGGAGCTTCATGAACGTGGACTTGCCGGAGCCGTTGGGTCCGGTCAGCCCGTACCGCCGCCCGTCCGAAAACGTCGCCGCTACATCGTCGAAGAGCACCTTCGACCCGAACCGCATCGACACGCCGTGCACTGCAATCATCGGGAACCAGACCTGGTAGGCACGCCCTGAATCGGGCCAGCGAACCCACTATTCTAACATTTGGCGCCGCTGGCGCAAGAATCCGGGCGGCGCGCGGCGTCGACCGCAGCCGGGGGCGCTGCGTACCGCGTCTGGTCGATCAGACGCTGCAGTTCAGCCTGCATCTGCTGAAGCGTCTCGCGCGAGTCTGGACGGTCGATGATGTTCGTCTCTTCATAGGGGTCTTTGTCGAGATCGTACAGTTCATCCATCCCCCGAAGGTCGCGGTACTTGATGTACTTGTGCCGCGCGGTGCGAGCCGCGACGTAGCCCATGTTTCGAATGCGTGGGAACACGGTGTCGGTGAAGTACTCGATGAGGAACGACTCGCGCCACTCCCGTGCCTCCCTCTTGAGCACCGGCACAAGGGAGCGACCCTGGAGGTCAGCGCCAGCGCGGAGCCCGGCCATCTCGAGCAGAGTCGGGGCAAGGTCGAGGCTCAAGGCCATCTCGGGCGGTGTCGAGCCCGCGTCCGTCACCGGCGGATACCGGATGACGAGCGGAATGCGGATGGTCTCTTCGTACGCCAGACGCCGCTCTGCGTTGAGCCCGTGCTCGCCGTAGAAGTATCCGTGGTCGCTCGTGAACACCACGACCGTGTCGTTCAAGATGCCCTTGCGCTCCAGGCCGCCGAGGATCCGCCCGAGGCTGTCGTCCACGCCGAGCAACATCTCCAGACGGCCTCTGATCTCCTCGTCTGATGTGGCGGTGTTCGGGCCGAGCGGAGGAAGCTCGTCAATCTGGCGAAGCAGCGCGGGCTTGCCCAGCGGCGGCTTGAACGCGCTGGCGCGCCGGGGCATGGGGCGGCCGATATAGCGGCCGCGGTGGCGATCCGCGGCGACAAAACCTCCGGGCTGTCCTGGAATCGGCACCATGCTTCCATCGTCACGCTGAATCACATTGGGATGGATGGCCTTGTGAGCCAGGTACACGAGGAACGGGCGATCGGAACGACGGTCCATGAACCGTTCCACATAGTCGGTGAGCACGTCGGTCGTGTATCCCTTGGCGTGCACCTGTTCGCCGTCGACATTCAGCAAGGGGTCGATCGCTTCTCCCTGCCCTGGCATGGCGACCCAGTGATCGAATCCCGGACGAGGGCTGTCGTCGTTGCCCATGTGCCACTTGCCGAAGAAGCCCGTGCGGTAGCCGGCGCGCTGAAGCTCCAGCGGGAACACTCGCAGGTCATGGCTCGGTCGAGCGGTGTTGTCGATGATGCCGTTGGTGTGCGGGTACTGGCCGGTCAGAAAGCTCGCCCGGCTGGGAGAGCACAGTGGCGTGGTGGCGAAGGCGTTCGTGAAGCGCGCCCCTTCGCGCGCGAGCCGGTCCATGTTCGGCGTGTCGATGAACGGATGGCCGGCGACCCGCATGTCATCCCAGCGCATGTCATCGACGAGCACGACGACCATGTTCGGCCGGCGCGGTTGGGCGGGCGGTGCCCCAGAGTTCCGGGGCTCGCCCGGCGCGGCACACGTGGTTGTCAGAAGGGCGGCCACGAACACGAAGAGCGGTGCCTTCAACCGTTGCCTCCAGCTTACGTATCCGGCCCGCACAGCCGATGCCCCGGACGAGGATTCGACGTTCGGTCAGGGGACGTCGAATTCGTCGGCCCCGGACGGGAGGTCCGCCTCTTCGAAGAACGCCGGCCCAATCTCGGAGGTGAACGGCCCTTCGCACAGCAGGCTCGCGACGATCGCGTCACCCTTCCGGACGACGATGCCTTCCTTCTCGAAGTCCTTGCCGATGGCCGTGTACACGAAGTAGGTGAACCCGCCGTTGTCGAACGCTATCCACGCGCCGCCGCCGCCGGCATACATCAACCGGCTGCCGCGAAAGTGCTCGCGCAGCGGCCCATCATCCCGCGGATAGACGAGCTCGAGCTGCGTCGGCGGGCCGAACCGATACTGCATCGTCGCCGGCGTTCGCGGCGGGCGCGACGCGCAGAGGGAAATCACCTTCTTCGACGCCGTCGCGCACGAAAAGACGATGCGTTCGATACGAGTGCAGTGGGTGGCCGGGGCCGGCGCCTGCGGCGCGCGGGCCGGCGGGAGGATCAACACCATGACGGCGAGCACAAGCATGAGCATCGCGCCACACGCTATCGCCCGACGGCGGCCGCTGCAACACCCCGTTGACAGCAGGAGCGTCCGCCTTCAGGCGGACTGCGGGGTCCGGCTGAAGCCGGACACTACGTCGATCGGTGTGTCAGTCGGTTCAGGCCGTCGGCGGCTTGCACGAAGACAGGAACTTCGATGCGCCGAGCCATGTCGCGTCGGGATAGTAGGCGAAGACCATGTTTCCGCCGCGGATGCGGTCGATGACCCGCTTCGCCGCGTCCAGGCTGAGCGCAGGGCAGCCCCAGCTGCGCCCGAGCCGTCCCAGCGCCTCGGCCGTCGAACGGCTGACGTAGTGGGCCCCGTGAATCACGATCGCACGTTCCCGCGCCAGGTGGTTGATGCCGGGCTCGAGGCCGTTGAGCCGGAGCGAATACCCGTGCTTGCCGATGTAGGTGTCGTCGGTGACGAAGAGTCCCAGGCTCGACTGATGACTGTTGAGGTCGTTGGAGAATCGCGTTGCCAGGTTGTCGCCGCTGCCTGAGCCATGGGCCACCAGCTCCTCGAAGAGCACGGTGCTGGTCTGCAGGTCGATGACCCAGAGGCGCGGCTCGGTCGAGGGCTTCGAGTAGTCGATGATGGTCAACGTCGATGGGGCGGAGTCAACCGCTCCTCGATTGATCGCACACGTTGTCGACTCGAACGCCAGCTGGACAACTCGGGGATCGATGTTGGTCAGGCCTGGTTGGACCGTCAGCGCCGCGCTGCTGCCGGGTGCGCGTGCCGCGGCTTTCGGTCCCGTGACCGGGTGTCGTGGCGCCGTGCGCTTCGCGCCCACACCGATGGACGGCGTGAGGATGCAGGCCAGAGTGACCAACGGCAGCACGCGAAGGCGCCGCCGGAAGGCCTGGGAGGCGGGCCGCTTGATACGGAAGGGTTTCGTCGAATTCAGCGGTGCGGACCTCTGAGATCCACCTTACACAGCAATCGCGACGCTGCCAACGAAAATTACACGCCAACCGCGGCCGGCACGAAAACACTCGACCTTCGCCCTTTCGTCGCGTCCGGCTGAAGCCGATGACACGACCCAACCCGGAGGTCCGGCTGAAGCCGGACACGACGAAACCCGGGGGTCCGGCTGAAGCCGGACACTACGTTGAGCCTCAGGTTCGGGGTTCCGGCTTCGCGGGCGCGGGCGCCGGCGCCGCCGACGAGCGCCGACCGGCCGGCTCGGACTGCCGGGCGTCGAGTCCATAGACGTCTTCCCGGAAGTGCACGCCTCCCTGCTCGTCGGCCCAGGCCGTGAAATAGACCACATGGACCGGCAGCGTCCTCGTCAGCTTGACGTGGCGTTCGACGCCCGCGTGCATGGCTTCCTCGATGGCGGGCCGCGTCCATTCCGGCTGATCGCGCAACACATAGGTGGCGAGTGCGGCCGGATCCTCGATGCGGATGCACCCGTGGCTGAACAGTCGTCCTCGCCGTGCGAACAGGCCGTCGGCGGGCGTGTCGTGGATGTAGATGTCGAAGGGATTCGGGAACAGGAACTTCACGAACCCCAGCGCGTTGTCGGCACCTGGCCGCTGACGGAACGTCACCGCCTTCACCGCCCCGGCGTCGGACCAGTCCATGTCTTTCGGATCGATCGGCTCCACCCGATCGCCCGACACGCGCACGACCTCGATGTTGTGACGTTCCAGATAGTCCGGATCGCGAGCGACGCCCGGCACGGTCTCTTCGGTCACGATACTCTCTGGGATGTTCCAGTACGGGCTGAACACGATGTGCGTCATCGCGTCGCTGAACACCGGCGTCTCGTCGCCGACCTTGCCGACGACGGTGCGGATCGACAGGACCGACCTGGCGTCCTCGTGGACGTCGAGATAGAAGGCGGGGATGTTGACGCGCACGTGGTTCGCACCGAGATCGTCGGGCATCCATCGCCACCGTTCCAGGTTCAACGCAATCTGACGGAGCCGCTGCGACGACGGGACGTTCAGCGCTGCCTGCGCCGGTGCATCGACGACCCCGGTGGGCTTCAGGCCGTGATGCTCCTGGAACGCCCGGACTGCCTGCTGCAGCGCCGCATCGTAGCGTTGCGGATCCGACGTGCCCGCCGTCCCGATCTCGCCACCGGCGGCCAGGCGCGCGCGCAGTACCGCCACCGACGGGTGACGCCGGCCCGGTGCCGCCGCAATCGCGGGGACGATCGGCCACACCGAGTCGCGGCGCCTCGCCAGCGAGCGCCAGGCTTTCTGCAGCGCCCGATATTCGGCATGCGCCGGCTGGACGCGCGCGAGCCACTCGCGCACTTTCGACTCGTCGAGCGTCTTCGCCAGCAGCTCCGGGAATGCAGGGGCATGGCGACGCTTCCGCCAGCGGGAGTCCACGGTTGCCGGGCTCGTCTGCCCGAGCGCGACGGCGCGCCCGAGCTTCAACAGCGCGTGCGTCATCCGCACGTCGAACTCGGCCAGCTCCCGCCGCCGGTCGCCGGCACCGGAGGCCTTCTCAGCGAGTGCCGTTCTCGATGCGATCAACGAGGCGAGTCCATGGACCTGTGGATCGAGCGCATGGTCGTCGGCCGAACGCAGCGCCGCGATGGCCTCGTCCACTCGCGGCAGCGGTCCCTTGCGGTCCACCCATGCCAGGCGATGACCTCGCGCGGCATAGAAGGCGCGCAGGTCCTGCCAGACCGGATCCGCGTGCTTTTGGCCGCCGATACGCGCCGCCAGGACGGCTTGCAGATCGGCCGAAGGCCCGTCGGCATTCCGTGAGCAGCCACTGACTGGAACTGAGGCAAGAACGCATGAGATTGCGACACGTGCGAAGGTCCCTGTGGTCACGGACCCACGGTCGAGCAAACCGGGTGCCGTGTCAGCGCTGCGCCTGCCGTCGGCACGCGCTTTGAACTGCAGGCGACATGACCAATCCCAAGTGTCCGGCGTGTGGAGCGGAGAGCGCGCAGCCCTTCCGTCGAAGCGACGGCGTGACCTGCTTCCGGTGCGATCGATGCGGTCGGCAATGGGGCGGGACGGCGGAGGCCCCGCGCGAGCGTGATGAGCTCCCGCCAATCGCAGCCATCGATCCGCAGGGAGGGTAGCCGGCTGCTGCGCAGCCGGAATTCACAAGGCACAAGGAAGCGGAGAAGGGCGAAGGGCCTTCCGCGAACGATCAGCGCCGCCTCGCGGTGCCAGGCAGTATCGCTTCGACGATTTTGAACGCCGCGGCGCACACGCGATCGTCTCGATCGCATTCGGGGGCGTAGGCGGAGAGGCAGGCTGCGGCGAGTGGGGTCGCGCCGGCGATGCGGTGCGCGAGACTGGCCGCCGTCGCGACATCGAGGCCTCCGGGCACCGCAAAGCTGTTCGCCTGTCCCTCCGACGGATCGAGCGCGTCGAGATCGAAATGCAGGTACGCGGCTGCGTCTCGCGCTACCCGCGCGAGGACGGATTCGAGCCCGCCGTCGCGCAGCGCCGGGGGTGCCAGCGAGGCGATCCCGGCGTCTGTCAGGAGCCGGGCCTCGAGCGGGTCCACGTCGCGCGTCGCGAGGAGGAGTGTTGCGCGCGGTTCGATGGGATCGAATCCGGGGATGCTCGCTGCCAGCTCCCTCCAGCACCAGCCGAACGCGATCGCCAGTGCCATCCCGTCGAGAAAACCCGTCGTCGTGGTCTCCGGCGTATTGCAGTCGGCGTGTGCGTCGAACCAGAACACCTGCCGGGATCGCCCTGACAGGCCGCTGAGCGTCCCGACCGCGGTATTGCAGTTGCCGCTCAGGACCAGCGGGAACGCCCCGGCGTCCACGGCCGCCCGCACCCGTGCGGCCAACGTGCGCATCAAGCCGAAGGCGGTGGCAATTTCAGCCGTCGGCAGGTCGGCCGGCTCCGGATCGATGGCCGTGGTGTTGACCGAGTAGCCGCGGGTGACGAGTGCGGAGGCGAGCCCCCGGGCGGCGAGGTGGTGCGGACCGGCGCCCATGCGCCAGCCGCGTCGCGCGGTGTCGAACGGCACCAGCAGCAGTTCGATGTGGGTGGGCGTCATGTCAGGCGTCAGGCACAGGGATCAGGGATCGGGTCAGGGACCAGCGACGAACGACCAGCGACCAATGCCCCCCGGACCGAAGGACGAACGACAGTGAAGAACTGAGCCCAATGCACGCCGGACCTAAAGGTCCGGTCTACAGTGCAGGCCCGGCAAAGGTCCGGCCTACCGGTGAGGCCGCGGCAGACGGTAGGGCGGCAGCCGCAGACCGCAGACCGAAGACCGAAGACCGGAGACCAAAGACCAAAGACCGAAGACCAGAGACCAGGTCCCTTCACCGTCGGACCTTCGCACGCGCTTTGGGCGCGTTCCGTCCCGCGGCCGCGCCGGCGGTGACGAGACGCCAGAACTGCGCCTCCCCGAGCAGCGTGATGCGGTGCCCCTTCTCGCGAAGCCGCTTGATCTCCATCAGCTTGAGGCCCCCGTCCCGGCCGGCGGCCTGCAGCGGGTTCGGACGCCCGCGCACGACGACGGTGGTGTGCGACGAGGGACCATGATGCACGACGGCGCCGGCCTTCTTCGCCGCCAGCGCGGCCTCCTTGCGGGGCCGGCTCAGGATGCCCGTGAATGCGAGATGCACGCCCCGCAGCGATCGCATCACACCCCGCAATCAGACGGGCGGGCGGCCTGCGCAGGGCCTCGATCATCTCGTCGGCGCTCTCGTAGCGCTTCCGGCGCTCCCCGATGCAGCGGTACACGATCTCCTTGAGGTCGTCGCTGCAGCCGAGGCCCCGGACTTCGGCCGGACGGATCCGGGCCCGCGCATCTCCCTTCACCAGCATGCCGAGCAGCTGGCCGACCTGATACACATCGTCGCGCGCCTGCCACTTCGGCGCGGTGCTCGCCAGGATGTCGCTCGGGACCATCGACGCGTTCAGCGTCCCGGCGGTGATCCCGCGATGGTCGCTCTGTTGCCGGACGATGCCGAAGTCGCCGAGCTTGAGGCGGCGGTTGTCGCAGACGAAGACGTTCATCGGCGTCAGGTCCCTGTGCAGCAGCTGACCGCGGTGCAGCTTGCGCAGGACCTCGAGGATGCCGGCGATCTCGCGCCGCGCCGTCGCTTCCGCCCATCCCTTGCCGGCGCGCTGGAGGTACGCGTTCAGATCACCGTGGCACGCGTACTCGATCGCGAGATAGTAGAGCACCTGTCCATCGGGCCGCATCAGCGGGAACCGATCGTAGACGCGGATGGCGCGCGGGTGGCGGTCCAGCAACTGCCCGAAGTAAGCCTCGCGCAGCCAGCCGTCGATGCGTGCGCTCACCTTGATGCAGACCGTCTCGGGCACGACCGCCGACGACCCGCGGCGGATGGCCAGATAGACCTGGCCGAAGCCGCCCGCGCCGAGCAGCCGCTCGATGCGGTACTGCAGCCGCGTTTCCGGGCTGACGATGACCTGTGACGGGACGAGCAGCGTCTCCTTCGATCGTGCGGGGAGGTAGTTCGACGTCGTCTCCCGGGTCGTCGCGGACGTGTGGGTCGGCATTGCGGCTGGCGGTGATTGACCGACGGCTCACGCGGCGCCGGAGCCCGTGGGCGCGACACTCACCCGCTGCGCCTTCTGCTCGGAGACGAGGGCGAGCTCCATCGCCAGAAACACATGGGCCTGCGGCATCGACGACTCTGTCCGGTTGAGCACATCGTCCACGAGGCGCTCGCCGTAGGGGAGTGCAACCTTGGTGCAGTCGATGTAGCGGGTGTCCTTCTTGTCCACGAGGAACAGGTGACTGCCGCCCGGTCGGCCGCCGATGTCCACGTTCTTGCGGATTTCGATGAAACCTTCCGTCCCGAGAATCGTCAGCCGCCCGTCGCCCCAGGTTGCCAGGCCATCGGGCGTGAACCAGTCCACGCGCACGTAGCCGAGCCCTTTGTCACCGCGGACCATGGCGTCGCCGAAGTCGTCGAGGCCGGGATGCTGCGGGTGGTGCACGTTGCCGGTCTGCGCCGCGACCACCTCCGCCTTCGTCGATCCCGTGAAGAACAGGAATTGATCGAACTGGTGCGATCCGATGTCGCAGATGATGCCGCCATAGCGCCCGCGATCGAAGAACCACGCCGCACGGCTTTTCGGGTTCAAGCGATGCGGGCCGAGACCGATCGTCTGGATCACCCGGCCGATCGCGCCGGCGCCGACCAGCTCCCCGGCGCGGATCGTCGCCCGGTTCTCGTGGCGCTCGCTGTAGAGGATGGAATAGATGCGCTTCGTCTCGGCCTGGACGCGGCGCACCTCGGCCAGTTGCGCGAGCGTCGTCATGCCCGGCTTGTCGGACATGAAGTCCTTGCCGTGGCGCATGACGTCGATGCCGAGCGCAGCGCGCTCGTTCGGGATCGCCGCGCTCACGACGAGCTTCACGGTGTCGTCCTCGAGGATCTCGCGCTCGGATTGCGCGAGCCTGGCCTGCGGGAACCGCTTGGCGAATGCGGCCGCGAGGTCCGCTTCCTTCGCGTAGAAGGACACGAGCTCGCCGCCGCCGCGGATGACCGCCTCACACTGCCCGGTGATGTGGCCGTGGTTGAGACCGATGGCTGCAAAGCGGAGGCGCGGCGCGCGTGCGGCGCCGGCTGGCCCCTGCGCGTCGGCGCGCGAGGCCCACGCCGTCGCACCCGTGGCCAGCGACGCCTCGAGGAATGCGCGTCGGTTCGTGCGGATGGTCATGATGTGCTTCCCCGGGAGCGAACAGGGTAGCCGATGTGCCGCCCCTGCTGAAGCCTGCGCGACCGGCGCCACCGGTCTCGACTCGAGGCACGCGAGAGCGTCAGCGTGGGCGGGGCGGACCTCGACGATGGCTGCGGCCGGGGGGGCCGCCGCCGCGAACGCCGTGGGCGCGTCCGTCGGGCGCCGGCCGGCTCCGGGGGCTGGCCTGTCCGGCGCCGTGCGTGGCACGGCGTTCGGCGTTGGCGCGCGCCCGCGCCCGCTCTTCGGCTTTCCTCGCCCGGATGGCGGCGATCCGTTCGGCCAGCGGCACCTCGAAGCGACCCTCGGGCTTCGCACGATAGTCGAAGTCGGGCACCGTGACCCGCGGCAGGCGCTTGCCGATCGCCCGCTCGATTGCCCGCAGGTCGTTTTCCTCTTCCGGAGCGACGAAGGTGAACGCGTCGCCCGTGAGCTCGGCGCGCGCGGTCCGTCCGACGCGATGGATGTAGTCGTCCGGCACCACCGGCACGTCGAAATTGACGACGTGGCCGAGGGCCTCGACGTCGATGCCGCGCGCGGCGATGTCGGTCGCCACCAGCACCCGGTATTTCCCCTGCTTGAAGCCCTCGAGGGCTTCGGTGCGCTGGGGCTGCGACCGGTTGCCATGGATGCGTGCCGCCTCGACCTTCTGCCGGACCAGGTAGTCGGCGAGGCGGTTCGCCCGATGCTTCGTCCGCGTGAACACCAGGGCTTCCTGCATCAGCCCGCGCGTCAGCAGCGCCATCAGGAGCGCCGGCTTCAGCTCCTGGGACACAGGGTAGATGGCCTGGGTGATGCCGACGGCCGGTGCCGCCTGCCGTGCCAGGTTGAAGGTCACCGGGTCGTTCAGCATCTCGTGCGCCAGCGTCGCGATCGGCGCGGGCATCGTCGCGCTGAAGAACAGCGTCTGCCGTCGCGGCGGCAGGTGCCGCAGAATCTTCCGGATCTCCGGCAGGAACCCCATGTCCAGCATGCGATCGGCTTCGTCCAGCACCAGATGCTCGAGCCCGGCCAGCTTCGCGTACGCCGATCGGAAGTGATCGAGCAGACGCCCCGGCGTGGCGACGATCACGTCGGCGCCGCTCCGGAACGCATGCTCCTGGGGCCCCATGCCGACGCCGCCGAAGACCGCGGCCGCCGTGATCGGCGTGTGGACCGCGAGATCGTTCAGATCGGCCAGGATCTGCGCCGCCAGCTCGCGCGTCGGCGTCAGGACGAGCGCCCGCGTCGTGCCACGCGGACGCCCCATCAGCCGGTGCAGGATCGGCAACAGGAATGCGGCCGTCTTGCCGCTGCCCGTGGTGGCGCAGGCGAGGACGTCCCGGCCCGCCATGGCCGGCGGGATGGCGTCGGCCTGGATCGGGGTCGGCCGCGGAAAACCGAGCTCCTTGAGGCCGCGGAGCAGGTCGGTGTGGAGCTTCAGGGTGCTGAAAGGCAAGGATAGGTCCGGAACAAGCGCGGGGTCGCGCCCAACCGCCAGATGGTATCCCACTGCGCTACGATGTGCGCCGACGCAGGGAGTCGCCATGCCCCGAACCTTTGCCCTCCTGATTGCCGGCGCCGCCGCCGGAATCGGCCTGGCCGCCGCCCCCAAGCCGTTCACCGTTCACGACCTCATCGCGATGGATCGGCTGTCGGAGCCGGCGACGTCGCGCGCCCACGGGCTGGTCGCGTTCACCGTGAGCAGCCTCGACCGCGAGGCCAATCGTCGCCGCACCGATATCTGGGTGGTGGACGCCGACGCCGGCGCCCCGGCGCGGCTGACGACCGATCCTGCGAGCGACACGAGCCCCGTCTGGAGCGCGGACGGGAAGCGTCTCTGGTTCCTGTCGTCGCGGTCGGGATAGCTCGCAGGTCTGGCGAGCGACGATCGCCGGTCCGCCGGGCACCGGCAGCGGCGACCTGAAGGCCGAGGTCGAGCAGGTCACGCGGTTGCCGCTCGATGTCGGGCGCGTTTCGCGTCGCGCCCGACGAGCGACATCTCGCCGTCGCGCTGGAGGTCTTCGTCGACTGCGACACCCTGGCGTGCACGACGTCACGCATCGAGAAGCAATCGAAGTCGACCCGCGACCGGCCGCATCTACGATCGGCTGTTCATCCGGCACTGGGACACCTGGAAGGACGGCCGCCGCTCGCATGTGTTCGTCGTGCCCGCGAGCGGCAGCGGCGAACCCGTGGACGTGATGCGCGGCATGGACGCCGATGCGCCGTCCAAGCCGTTCGGGGGCAGCGAGGAGTTCACCTTCACGCCTGACGGCGCGTCGGTGGTCTTCACCGCGCGCGATGCCGGACACGAAGAATCGTGGTCCACCAATCTCGATCTCTACGTGTCGCCCGTCGACGGGCGTTCGGCCCCGCGCAATCTCCACGGGCGATCGCAAGGGCACGGATACCTCGCCGGCGTTCTCGCCCGACGGCCGGACGCTCGCCTATCGGGCCATGGCGCGCGCCGGCTACGAAGCGGACCAGTTGCAGATCGTGCTGCAGCCGTGGCCTGCCGGTCCCGCCCGCCCACTCGCGCCGGGCTGGGATCGATCGGCGAACGAAGTCGTCTGGTCGGCCGACGGCCGAACGATCTACGCGACGGCGGGCAACGTCGGCCAGCAATCGCTGTTCGCGATCGACCTCGCCGACGGCAAGGCACGCACGGTCGTCAACGAGGGGCACCTCGTCGCCCCGGCGCTCGTGCGGGGCGCCGGGGGCGGCCGCGATCGTCTCGCCGTGCTGGTCGATCACCTCCGCTCGCCGGCCGAGCTGCACGTCGTGGGCGCCGACGGGAACGGGCTGACGGCGAGGACGTCGTTCAACCGCGCCCGACTCGGCGAGGTGCAGCTGGGCGAACCGGAGCAGTTCAGTTTCCCGGGCTGGAACAACGAGCAGGTCTACGCGTGGGTGGTGAAGCCGGTGGGCTTCGACCCGGCGAAGAAGTATCCGCTCGCGTTCCTCATCCACGGCGGACCGCAGGGATCGTTCTCCAACAACTTCCACTATCGCTGGAATCCGCAGACCTACGCCGCCGCCGGCTACGCCGCCGTGATGGTCGACTTCCACGGCTCGACCGGCTACGGGCAGGCGTTCACCGACGCGATTCGCGGCGACTGGGGCGGCAAGCCCCTGGTCGATCTGCAGAAGGGGCTCGACGCCGCGCTCGCGAAGTATCCCTGGATCGACGGCCAGCGCGCGTGCGCGCTCGGCGCGTCATACGGCGGCTACATGATCAACTGGATCGCGGGCAACTGGCCCGATCGATTCAAGTGCCTCGTGAACCACGACGGCAATCTCGACGAGCGGATGGCGTACTACGCGACCGAGGAGCTGTGGTTCCCCGAGTGGGATCACGGCGGCACGCCCTGGGCCAATCCCGAGGGCTACGCGAAGCACAACCCGATCGACCACGTGGCGAAGTGGAAGACACCGATGCTCGTCATTCATGGCGCGCGCGACTTCCGCGTCGTCGAGACGCAGGGCATGGCGACCTTCACGGCGCTGCAGCGGCGCGGCATCGCGAGCCGGTTCCTCTATTTCCCCGACGAGAACCACTGGGTGCTCAAGCCGGCCAACAGCGTGCTGTGGCACGAGACGGTGCTCGAGTGGCTGAACCGCTATCTCAGCGCCCCCGCCTCGTGACCCCGCGTATCTTCGTACTCGTACTTCGGTTCGTACTTCGGAGTTAGCCCTTGTAGCTGACACGCCAAATCTTGCCGGCGCCGTCGTCGGTGACGAGCAGCGAGCCGTCCTTCATCACGGCGAGTCCCACGGGCCGGCCCCACACCTCCGGCTTGTCCTCGCCCAGCATCCAGCCGGACACGAAGTCCTCGTAGCCGCCGCTGGCCGTGCCCTTCGTGAACGGCAGGAACACGACCTTGTAGCCGGTCCGGCGGCTGCGGTTCGACGAGCCGCGCAGCGCCGCGAACGCACCGCCGCGGTACTTCGCCGGGAACACCTCCCGGTCATAGAAGACCAGGCCCATGATCGCGGAATGCGCCTGAATCAGCACGTCGGGCGTCACGGCCGTCTTCACGAGATCCGGACGCTCGCCCTTGCGACGCGGTTCCTCGTGCTGGCCGGCATAGGCGTAGGGCCAGCCGTAGAACGCGCCTTGCTTCAGGCGCGTGACGTAGTCGGGCACGACGTCGTCTCCCAGGCCGTCGCGCTCCTGCACCGCGACCCAGGGCTCCTGCGTCTGCGGATGGAAATCCAGCCCGATCGGGTTGCGCACGCCGGTCGCGACGACCTCGCGGCCCGTTCCGTCGGCCTTGAAGCGGAGCACCGTCGCACGCAGCGGATCACTCTCGATCTCGATGTCCGATGACGAGCCGACGGTGACGTAGAGCGATCCGTCGCGGGCAATCCGCAGGTTGCGGGTCCAGTGACCCTTCGGCGCGTTGGGCAGGTCGGCGATCTTCTCACCGGCGCCGGCGGCTTTGGTCTGCCCGGCCTCGTACGCGAAGCGCAGCACCGCATCCGTGTTCGCGACGTAGAACGCCTTGTCCGCGAAGGCCATGCCGAATGGCTGCTTGAGCCCGGTCGCGAACTCCGATCGCTCGTTCTCTTCGATGACCTGGTTGCGGTTCGCGTCCTGCAGGACGTAGACGCTGCCGACCGTCGAATCCGACACGAACACGTCGCCGTTCGGCGCTTCGACCGCCCAGCGTGGACGCTTGAAGCCCTCGGCGAAGGTGGCGATCGTGAAGCCGGGCGGCAGCGTGAGCATCGCGCCATCCGGTTTGGGGACGACCTTGGCCGGGTTCGGCCCGGAGGAGCCCGGGGCCGGCAGATCGGCGGCCTTGATGTGATACGTGGCGAGCGCCTGCGGATCGGGCGTGATGGACGCGCGCCGCGCGGCCTCGACCGCGGCCAGTCCGCCGGCAATCGCGAGCAGGCCCGCGACGCTCCAGAGGTGTCGAGTGCTCATGCGCATGCTCCTTGTGCGAGGCCCTATCATAGACGCAACGTCCTCCTT
The DNA here is from genome assembly GCA_963834365.1 of Vicinamibacterales bacterium. Classification (GTDB taxonomy): domain Bacteria; phylum Acidobacteriota; class Vicinamibacteria; order Vicinamibacterales; family Vicinamibacteraceae; genus CAWJAP01. The sequence goes on from CAWIBS010000032.1 coordinate 470,937, forward strand.
CCAGAGTGCCCATGCTCTCCACGCTCCTGAGGCGCACGCACATGTACGCGGCGCTGTTTCTCTTCCCGTGGATGCTGATGTACGGGCTCAGCACGCTGGCGATGAATCACCGCGCGTCATTCGCCAGCGCGTACGGTCCCGGGCCGGTGCCGTTCGAACGCGAACGCGAGCTCGTCTATGCAGGCCCCGTGTCCGGGGAGGCGGAGCCGCGCATGCTCGCGCGGCAGATCCTCGAATTCCTCGATCTCGAAGGCGCCCACGCCGTCTCGCGACGGCCCGACGGCGCCATCGTCATCACGCGTCACGACCTGACCACACCGAGACGCCTTACGTACTCGCCGATCGCGGGCCGGTTGCTCGTCGAGAAGATGCAGCACCGACCCAACGCCCTGCTCGAGCGCTTCCACCGCCGGCGGGGCTACACCACGGGATACGCGCTCGACACCGCGTGGGCCGTGTCGGTGGACCTCGTCATTGGCGCGATGGTCTTCTGGGCGCTGTCCGGGCTCTGGATGTGGTGGGAGATGAAGGTGACCCGCCGGCTCGGCGCGTGTGCCATTGCGAGCGGCCTGTGCCTCTTCGCCGCGTACCTGCGGCTGTTGTGAGACCACGGTGATGACCCTGGGACATCTCAACCGGCGGGTGCATCTCTACCTGGGGCTGGCGCTGCTGCCGTGGTTCCTGATGTACGGGATCTCGTCGATCCCGTTCGCGCACAGCGCGTTCTTCGACGAGCGCGATCGCGCGAAGGGACAACCCGACTGGACGCTGCGTTTCGAGCGGATCGTGGATGTCGAAGTTCCGGCGACCGATGAGCCCGCGGCGCTGCGGGATCTCGGCGCACGACTGCTTGCCGAGGCGCGTATCGCCGGCACGGCCTTTGGGACCTATCGGCAAGCCCCGTCGCAGATCAACGTGTACTGGTCCTCGTTCTGGCACTCCACGCAGCTCGAGTACTTCGCGGACGAGCGCCGGCTGCGTGTGAAGGATCGCCGCTTCCGCTGGGATCACTTCCTCACGGGGATGCACGCACGTGGCGGGTTCGAGCAGGACGGCTTCCTCCAGAACTCCTGGAGCGCCGTCGTGGATCTGGTGAGTCTCGGGATGATCGTCTGGGTCGGCTCCGGGCTGTATATGTGGTGGGGAATCCCGGCGCATCGCCGCTGGGGGTGGCTGGCGATCGCCGCAGGAACGGGGTCGTTTCTGCTGTTTGCCGTTCGTCTCTAGGTCCAGAGTTCACTTGTGTTGTGACTACGTGGCGCAGGCCTTTAGGCCTGCTCGGGCCCGCGTTGGCCGGGCTGAAGCCCGGCGCCACTTTCGCGGGCCTGCTGTCAACACAAGTGAACTCTGTGGTCCCGCCGGCCGCGCTCGTGTCAGTGACCGGCGTGTGATGACACCGTCGGCTCGCCGGTGTACTCGTCACACGAGACCCTCGGATTCCAGTCTGAGAACGTTCCCTTGGGGTTCTGCTTCCAGGCCCAGACGTGCAGCTCGTAGAACGCGTCGCCGCCGTAGCGGTTTGGACCGCTGACGTAGTGGAACAGCTGACCCCCGACGTGCGGTTGGCTCATGTTCGCGGCTTGCCAGGCCAGGTAGGGCGTCACGTACTCGACGGCGACGAGGCGCAGCCGCCCGTTCCGGGGCTCGTAGACCAGGACTTCCGGCTTTTCGAGCTCGAGCTCGCCATCGAAGAGCTCCGGCTTCGCGAAGTGGACGCCCATCGCGCCTTCCTCGGGCCCGCTCACACAGCCCCCGTTCTGGATGTAGCCGGCCTCGAGCGCTGCCTGGATGTCCTGGAAGCGGTCGGTCGCCCGGCGCACCATGTCGGCGACTGTTTGGCCGGACGAGTCCTCCACGCTTTCCGCGATAGCGACGGCTGTGGTTGTGGGAACCACAAGGCTTGCGGCCAGGCTCATCCAGATGACACGTGTCGCATTCATGATCGTTCCTCCTGATGAAACGAACGGATGGGTCCGCGGTGCGCTCGCCGCCGTCGCGGAGGCCCTGTGCGCATGAAACGGTTCCGGCCGCGGATTGCACATTGTCCGGCGCTGTTTTCGCCATGAAACGCCAACTCCCGGCAGCGCCGGGAGTTGGCGGACGATGTTTTCTTCAACGTGGACGTGAGGGTCCTCGGCCGAGTTTGTCCAGATGCGCGGCCGATCGCGTTAATGTGTCTGGAAACAGCCCCAGACGATTCAACCGCTCATCCGTGGTTCGGTACGATGACCCACACGATTGGTGACATCGCCCAGCGCGTCCAGGCGTCCTCCACAGCCGACGCGGCTGCCGATCGGCGCGTGGCTCGGTTTGGCACCTTCGACCTGGATCTGGCGACCGGCGAGCTGACCCGGGGCGGACGGCGCGTCGCCCTTCAGGAGCAGCCGGCCCAGGCGCTGTGCCTGCTCGTGACCCGCGCCGGCGAGCTCGTGACGCGCGCCGACCTGCGCCGGACCCTCTGGGCCGACGACACGCACGTCGAGTTCGAGACCGCCCTCAACATCGTCATCACCAAGGTCCGACATGCCCTGGGCGATTCCGCGGGGTCGCCGCGGTTCGTCGAAACGCACCCGAAGCGCGGCTACCGTTTCATCGCCGACGTGCACGCGGCCAGCCGGATCGACGCGACCGCGCCGTCTGCCGATGGTCCGGGGACAGGTGCCATGAGCCGCCGGCCCGGACAGGGTGGTGGCCGATCCCGGTATGCCGCTCACGCGGTGATTACGGGCGCCGTCGGGTTGATGGTCTTCATGGCCGCCGGCTGGCACCCGCGGTTTCAACCGCTGGCCGGCCGATCGGTGCCTCGATCAATCGCCGTGCTTCCGTTCAAGCCGGTGGTTGCGAGCGAGGCCGACCCGCGGCTGCAACTCGGCGTGACCGAGGCGCTGATCAACAGGCTCAGCCGCATTCCCGGCCTGAGAGTCGAACCGTTCCCGAAGGTCAGGCGCTACGAGGCCCTCGACCAGGATCCCCTCGAGGCGGGCCGCGCGCTCGGTGCGGACGCCGTGCTCGAAGGACACTTCCAGCATGCGGATGGCCTCGTGCGGGTGCGGACGCGCCTCCTGCGGACGTCCGATGGCACGGCGCTCGCCGCCAACGAATGGCGCGAGCCGTTCTCGGATCTCATCGACGTCCAGACCGCGATCGCGCAATCGGTGGCCGACGCCCTCCTGGTGACGCTGTCGCCGACCGAGCGGGCGCGCATGGGCGCCATCGACACGCGCAACGCCGAGGCCTTTCGACACTACCTGTTCGGCCGTCATCACCTGGAGATCCGCGAGCTCGCGCACCTGCGGGCAGCGGAAGACGAATTCCGCGAGGCGTTGCGGCTCGATCCCGGCTACGCGCCGGCGCACGCCGCTCTGGCCCTGACGCTGAGCCACATGCCATGGCAAGGTGGGGCCTCGGGTCTCGAGGTCATGCGGCCGGCGAAAGACGCGGCGCTGAGGGCGCTGGCGCTCGACGACGGGAACGCGCTGGCCCATTCGGCGCTGGCCCGGATTCACGAGTGGTTCGAGCACGATCCCGTGGGCGCCCAGGCCGCGCACCTCCGTGCGATGGCGCGTGGTCCGCAGGAGCCGTGGGTGCTGCGTTCCTACGGCCACTTCCTCCTGAATCGCGACGCGTTCGACGAAGCGCTCGAGCTCAATGCCCGCGAGCTGGCGCTCGATCCGGCGTCGCTGCTGTCGAATCGCTACCGCGCGCAGATGCTCTTCGTCGCCCGCCGCTACGACGAGTGCGAAGCGCAGAGCCACCGGACGGTGCGCCTCGATCCCCGCGATCTCGTGCTCTCCCACAGTTGGCTGGCGCGGTGCCTGGAGCAGCAGGGGAAGCGCGATCAGGCGGTCGAAGCCTGGGAGCATGGCCGCGACGTCCGTGGAGGCGCCGAGATCGCCACGCGCCTGAGGGTGCAGTACCGATCAGGCGGCTGGACCGCGTACTGGCGCGAGCGCATCCGTGTCGAGGAGCCGCAGGCGTCGAACGCCGCTCCGTTCCTGCTGGCGCGTGTGGGACGTGTGGAGGAAGCCCTGCAGGGTCTGGAGCGGCTGTACGACGTGCGTCATCCGGTCTTGACCTGGATGAATCATCCCGAGCTGGATCCGCTGCGCGCCGATCCGCGGTTTCAGGCGCTGCGCCGCCGCGCCGGTTTCAGCGAGAGCATCGACGCGGAGCTCGCCGCGCAGCGACGCACCGCACGTCGCTGACCGCGGCTTCTGACCTACCCCACAGTTCACTTGCGTTGATAGTCATCGTGTGCGCATTCACCGGACTCTGGGTCCGGCTGAAGCCGGACACTACGTCAAATACGCGTGGCGGCTCGCGCTACTCCGGGAGCGCCTGCTGCGTCGGGAGGCCGTGGACGCGGCGGGTCTCGGCGCCTTCGAACGCGGCGGAGATCTTGTAGAGCTCGAACCGGCCATCCGCGGCCTTGTCGGCGATCCGGCGGCGCAGCGCCTGGCGCTCGCGCGCCGGCATCGCGCGGAAACCCTGGGCAACCGCGAGGTTCTGCTTCAGCACGCGCGGCGAATCGATGCCGCTGACACACGTCGCCACCGGCAGGCTCAGGGCGTACGACAAGGCCTCTTCCGCCGTGACGACCCCGGCTTTCACCGCGCGCGCGTCCCCGCCCAGGCTCTTCATGCCGATCGGCGCGATGCCGCGACGATTGAGCTCGGGCAGCACGTGCTGCTCGAAGCTGCGGAACGCGCCGTCGAAGCAGTTCAGCGGCAGCTGGCACGCATCCCACGCGTAGTCGTAGGCGAGCATCTCGAGGTGCAGCGCCGGATCCTTGTGTCCGGTGAACCCGACGTAGCGGACCTTGCCCTGCTCGCGCGCCTTGTCCAGCGCCTCGACGACGCCGCCGCGCGCGAAATGCCTGGCGGGCTCGTCGTCGAAGACCACTTCGTGGATCTGCCAGAGATCGAGGTAGTCGGTCTGCAGGCGTCGCAGCGACTGCTCGAGCTGACGCATCGCCACCGTGCCGTCGCGCCCGTGGGTGCAGACCTTGGTCATCAGGAAGACCCGATCGCGCCGATCGGCGATCGCCTGGCCCATCCGTGTCTCGCTCAGCCCGTCGTTGTAGTCCCAGGCGTTGTCGAGAAAGGTGATGCCACCGTCAATCGCGGCATGGATCAGCCGGACGGCGGCGCGATCGCTCGCCGGCGTGCCCACGTGCCAGCCCCCGAGGCCCAGCAGCGACACACGCTCCCCGGACCGTCCGAAGGGTCTCGTCGGAATCTCCCGCGATGCCGCCATGCGCGACAGCATAGAACACGTTGCCCGCGGTCGGGCGGTCAGCCGGTTCCCGGGTGGCTTCGATCGGCCGTGTACGATTACACTCTCGGCGGAACCAACAAAAGGCACAAGGCACGAGGCAGCCACAAGGCACAAGGTCGGAGGTCGGATCGCTGAGGTCAGCCCGCGATGCTCGAGGACGTGCGGTCGGAGCTTCGACTTCGGCGGCCGGCTCGGCTGGCTGTTATAGTTCGGCGCCGCAAACCGCAGCGCCGGCTTCAAAGGCTGGAAGGAAGCGTCATGCGCGTCACCACTGGGCTCGGCGTATCGGCGAGGCGGACGTGCGGCGTTGCCGCCGTCCTCGGCGTGACGGTCGTCGCGACCATGACCGGGATCCTGGCGCAGCAGACCCCTGCCCAGCAGACCCCGGCGAAGCAGCCCCCGGCGAGGCAGACCCCCGCGAAGCCGGCTCCGGCCCGGCCGGCGCCGGCTCCGGCGCGGACCACGTCGCCGCCTGCTGCCGAGGCCCGGCCGCTCCGGATCCTGTTCCTCGGCCACGATCAGCCGAAAAGCCACCACACACCGGCACTGTTTCCGCTGCTCGCCTCGCCGCTCGCGCATCGCGGCATCCAGCTCACGCACGTCCTGACGCCCGCCGAGGCGCTCGATCCCGACCGGCTGGCGAACTACGACGGGCTGATGATCTACGGCAACCACCTGGAGATCACGCCGGCGCAGGAGAAGGCCCTGCTCGACTTCGTCGAGGGCGGCAAGGGGCTGATCGCGATTCACTGCGCGTCGTACATGTTCCACAACTCGGACAAGTACATCGCGCTCGTCGGGGGTCAGTTCCAGCGACACGGCACCGGCGAGTTCACGGCCGAGATCGTCAAGCCCGATCATCCGGCGCTCGCGGGCGTGAAGCCGTTTGCGACCTGGGACGAGACCTACGTCCACACGAAGCACAACCCGGTCGATCGCACGGTGCTGATGGAGCGCGTGGACCAGGAAGGCCGCGAGCCGTACACGTGGGTGAGGACCCAGGGCAAGGGCCGCGTGTTCTACACGGCCTTCGGCCACGATAAGCGGACGTGGAGCAACCCCGGCTTCCACGCGCTCGTCGCCCAGGGCACGGTCTGGGCGGTCGACGACAGCGTGCGGCAGCGCTGGACGAAGCTGAAGATGCCCGCGCTCAGCTACGTCGATGGCTTCAACGTCCCGAACTACGAGAAGCGCGATCCGCCGCCGAAATACCAGCTCCCGCTCACGCCCCGCGAGGCGATGCTGTACATGCAGACCTCGCCCGAGTTCAGCGTCGAGCTCTTCGCCTCGGAGCCCGACATCGTCCGGCCGATCGCCTTCCAGTTCGACGAGCGCGGACGGCTGTGGCTCCTCGAGACCGTGGACTACCCGAACGAGCCGCTGGACGGGAGCCCCGGCGACGACCGGATTCGCATTCTCGAGGACACCAACGGCGATGGCCGTGCCGACAAGTTCACCGTGTTCGCCGACCATCTGAACATTCCGACCAGCCTGGTGTTCGCCAACGACGGCGTCATCGTGTCGCAGGCGCCCCACATGCTGTTCCTGAAGGACACCAACGGCGACGGCAAGGCTGACGTCCGCAAGATCCTGAGCACCGGGTGGGGCACGGCGGACACGCACGCCGGCCCGTCCAACCTGCAGTACGGCCCCGACAACTACATCTGGGGCGTCGTCGGCTACTCCGGGTTCAAGGGTGAGATGAACGGCAAGCCGATGCAGTTCCTGCAGGGCGCCTATCGTTTCAAGCCCGACGGCAGCCAGTTCGAGTTCATGACCGGCTCCACCAACAACACCTGGGGCCTGGGGTTCTCCGAGACCTTCGACGTCTTCGGCTCGACGGCCAACAACGAGCCCAGCTTCTACATGGCGATTCCCAATCGCCATTTCGAGGGTGTCACCGGGCTGCCGGCCGTCAGCCGCAACGTGGGTCCCGGCTACCAGGGGCTGGCGGCCTTCTATCAGGCGCACGCGATGACGCCGTACATCCGGCAGGTGGACGTGCACGGCGGCTACACCTCGGCGGCCGGCCACAATCTGTACACCGCCCGCGCCTTCCCGAAGGACTACTGGAACCGCATCGCGCTCATCACACGAACCGACCGTCCACATCATCGGCCAGGGCATCCTCGAGAAGCAGGGCGCGGGATTCGTCACGCGCGACGGCTGGAACCTGATTGCGAGCTCCGAGGAGTGGTTCGCGCCCGTGCACGCCCAGGTCGGGCCGGACGGCGCCGTCTGGATCGCGGACTGGTACAACTTCATCGTCCAGCACAATCCGACGCCGCCCGGATACAGCAACGGACGCGGCAACGCCTACGAGACCTCGCTCCGCGACGATCGCCGCGGCCGCATCTACCGGATCGCCTACAAGAAGGCGCCTCCGGCGACGAAGCGGTCGCTGTCCAAGGCCGATCCGGCGGGCCTCGTCGCCGCGTTGAAGTCCGACAACATGTTCTGGCGACTGCACGCACAGCGCCTGCTGGTCGAGCGGGGACAGCGCGACGTCGTGCCCCAGCTCGTGGCGCTGGTGAAGGACGTGTCGGTCGACGCGATCGGCACCAACGGTCCGGCGCTCCATGCCCTCTGGACGCTGCATGGGCTCGGGGAGATGGCCGGGCCAGACCAGTGCGGTTTCGCCGTCGCAGTCGCGGCGCTCAAGCACCCGGCCGCCGGCGTGCGCAAGGCCGCGACGATGGTGCTGCCAAAGGCGGCGGAGTCGAGCCGTGCCATCCTCGCGGCCGGCGGGCTGGAGGATGCCGACCTGCACACGCGGCTCGCGGTGGCGCTCGCCCTCGCGGAGATGCCGGAGTCGCCCGAGATCGCCCAGGCGGTCTACAAGGAGAGCCAGAAGCCGGAGAACTTCGGAGACAAGTGGCTGAGCCGCGCATTCTTCATTGCCGCGAGCCGGCACCAGCGAAGTTTCCTGACGACCTACACGCGCCGATCCCGGGAAGCTGTCGTTCGAGGCGCTTCCGGTGTTCCTCCGCATCGGCAACCTGAAGCCCGACTGGCGGTTGCCGGCCGCGAAGGACCTCGCGAGCGACTGGCAGTCGATGGAGACGCCGGCCAGCTGGGAGTCGAAGGGATGACCGGCTTCGACGGCGTCGTCTGGTTCACGCGGACGTTCGACTGGCCCGGCCGGCACCGACGCGAAGACGCTGTCGGTGGGGATCATCCGCAACATGGGTGAGGTCTGGCTGAACGGGCTACGTCGCTCGAGCCGAGCGGCCCTGCGCCTCCCGGCGGACGACGCTACAACGTCGCGCATACCTTCGAACTGCCTGCCGGTGCGTTGAAGCCCGGGACCGAACACGATCGCCATCCGAATCGAGAACGTCCGTGACGATGGCGGGCTCCTCGGGCCCGCCGAGGCCATGGTCGTCGAGGGCGGTCAGACCAAGGTGCCACTGGCACGGGCGTGGCGCTATCGGGTCGAGCGTCAGACGAACATCTCGACGCTCTACACGAAGCCCGGCGAGTTGCAGGCACACGTCGCGTTCTCAGCGGCGTCCGGGCGCCGCGGAAGCCGCCGCCACGCTGCCGCAGGCCGCGCCACGAGCGCCCGATGTCGTCCTGCGGCTGGGCGTCCTCAAGGGCCAGATGAAGTTCGACCTGAGCGAGCTGAGCGTGCAGGCGGGGCAGCTGGTCGAGCTCGTGTTCACCAATGTGGACGAGATGCCGCACAACTTCCTGCTCGGCGCGCCCGGGTCGCTCGAACGCATCGGTGCGGCGGCCGACGCGATGACCCAGAACCCCAACGCCATGGCGCAGCAGTTCGTGCCCGAGATTCCCGACGTGCTCGCGTCCACCCGGCTCGTCGATCCGGGCCAGGCCGTGACGCTGCAGTTCAAGGCGCCGACACAGGAAGGGCGGTATCCCTACGTCTGCACGTTCCCGGGCCACTGGCGCCTCATGAACGGCGTGTTGAACGTCGGTCCCGGCCGAACGTCGAGCGCGCAGCGCTAGACCCGGCTGCTGGCCAGGCGACCGGCTCCAGGGAAGTGACGGCGACCAAAGACCGCAGGACCGAAGTCCGGCCTAGCCAGGATACGGCTCGACTCCGAAGGCCGGAGGCGAAGGCCAGCCGAGCCAAGCCCAAAGCCGAAGCCCGAAGACCGAAGACCGAAGACCGAAGACCGAAGACCGAAGACCGAAGACTGCAAGGAGACTCCATGGCCAGCCCCACGAAGATTCGCGTCGGCATCGTCGGTCTCGGGTTCGGGGCGGAGTTCATCCCGATCTACCAGCGGCACCCCAATGCCGAGATGTCCGCGATCTGCCGGCGCGACCGGAAGGAGCTCGACGCCTGTGGCGATCGGTTCGGCGTCTCGAAGCGCTACACCGACTACGCGGCGATGCTCGCCGACCCCGACATCGACGCCGTGCACATCAACTCGCCGATCGCGGATCACGCGCCGCAGTCGATTGCGGCGCTGCAGCGCCGGCAAGCACGTCGCGAGCACGGTGCCGGCGGCGACGACGGTGGACGAGTGCCGTCAGATCGTCGAGGCGCAGCGGGAGAGCGGCAAGGTCTACATGATGATGGAGACCGTCGTCTACAGCCGCGAGTATCTCTTCGTGAAAGAGCTGTACGATAACGGCGATCTCGGCCGCATCCAGTTCCTCCGCGGCAGCCACCAGCAGGACATGGAGGGCTGGCCCGGCTACTGGGAGGGGTTCCCGCCGATGCACTACGCCACGCACTGCGTGAGCCCCTGTCTCGCGCTCCTCGGCAAGCACGCCGAGCACGTCGTCTGCCACGGGTCCGGGCGCATCGAGGACCACCTCATTCCCGAAGTACGGCAGTCCCTTCGCGATCGAGACCGCGACCTTCAAGCTCAGGGACTCCGATGTCTGCGCCGAGGTGACGCGCAGCCTGTTCGCCACGGCGCGTCAGTATCGTGAGAGCTTCGACGCGTACGGATCGAAGCAGTCCTTCGAGTGGCAGCAGGTCGAGAACGAGGAGCCGGTCATCCATACGCGCAGCACGCCGGAGAAGCCCTTGAGCGAGGCGCAGATTCCGGCGCGCGTCAAGGTGCCCGACTACGCGCACCTGCTGCCCGAGCCGATTCGGCGATTCACGCAGCCGGCGGCGATCCAGGATGCCGAGCACCTGTCGTTCCTGCAGGGCGGCGGCCATGGCGGATCGCATCCGCACCTGGTCCACAACTTCCTGATCGCGTGCCTCGGTCGAGCAGCCCGCGATGCCCGACGTGGACACGTCGGTGAACTGGACGATGGTCGGCATCTGCGCGCATCAGTCGGCCCTCAAGGGCGGCGAGAAGATTCAGATTCCGAGATTCTAGCGATCGTCTTTCGCCGGGGCTGAAGCCCCGGCCTACTGTTGGACGGCCCGGCCTACCGTTGGTCCGGTTGTGACGGCCGGAACATCGCAGCCCGGAACTGGTAGGGCGGGGCTTCAGCCCCGCCATGGCAGACGAACATGGCAAAGATCGGAATCAGCACCTGGGTGTGGACATCGCCGCTCTCGCTGGCCAGCCTCGAGTCGCTCGCGGCGCGGGTGCGTGAGCTGGGCTTCGATCTCATCGAGGTGCCCATCGAGGGGACGAGCGACCTCGACTATCCGCAGGCCGCGCGGGTCATCAGCGACCGCGGGCTCGACGTGAGCGTCTGCGCCGTGATGGGCGCCGATCGCGATCTCATTCACCCGGACGCGAGCGTCCGGCAGAACGCCATGGACTACGTCCGCCACTGCATCGACGCGGCGCAGGTGCTCGGCGCGCGGAACGTCGTCGGGCCCCTCTACAGCGCCGTGGGGCGGACCTGGCAGGCCAGCGACGACGAGCGGCGGCGCGACGAGGAGCTGCTGGTCGGCGAGCTCAAGGCGCTCGCCGCCTATGCGGGCGAGCGAGGCGTGACGATCTGCGTCGAGCCCCTGAACCGCTTCGAAACCAGCTTCATGAATCTGACCGAGCAGGCGATCGCCATCGTCGATCGGGTGGACCAGCCCGCGTGCGGGATTCTTCTCGACACGTTCCACATGAACATCGACGAGCGGTCGATTGGCGACGCGATTCGGGCGGCGGGCCGGCGGCTCCGCCACCTGCACGCCTGCGAGAACGACCGCGGCACCCCCGGCACCGGACACCTGCCGTGGACCGACGTGTCCCAGGCCTGCCGTGACATCGGGTTCGAGGGCCCGTTCGTCATCGAGTCGTTCGCGGCCGGCGTGAAGGCGATGGCCCGGGCGACGTGCATCTGGCGCCCGCTGGCGGCGAGCCCCGACGCGCTCGCGAGCGGAGGCATCACATTCCTGCGCGGCTTGCTGGGATAAGCGGTGACAGCGTCGACACCTGTCCCGGCTACAGGCTACCGGCGGCAGGCTACGGGCCCGCTACCATGCTTTCGCAAGCCCTGAAGTCCGAAGTCCGTAGTCCGTAGCCCAGACCGACGACGGAAGACCGGCGAACGACGGACCGCTAGGCGGCCCGGCACCGCAGCGGCATCGGTCCCGCCACGGCGACGCGCGGGCTCGCCGCGTCGAACCGCGACGCATCGTCAGCCCGGAGCGGCCCCTGCACCCGGGACAGCGCTTCGGCGAGCGCATCGCGCATGGTCGGTTCGGGCTCGATGCGGAACGAGTCCTGGAGGCCGTCGAAGATGCCATCGCCACCGACGGCGAGGAACTCGCTCGTGAGCACGGTGAGGCGCGTGTCGCCGGCGAGCACGCGTCCGTTCGTGCCCTGAAGGGCGACCCGCAGCCCTCCGCCGACGCAGCGCGCATCGGCGCGCGCGCCGGAGAGGATTCGGCATCATCCCCCGCTCCAGACTGCGTGCGAGGGCGCGTTCCAGCGTCGCCACCGTCATCTCGGCCGACGCCAGGGTGCTGTCGAACGGGACGAGCTCGAAGAGTCGGCCGTAGGTCAGCGGTCCGGCGGGCAGATTGGCCCGTACGCCTCCCCCGTTGTAGACCGCGACATCCGCGGCGGGCCTCGCCGCACGCATCAGGTCGGCCACCAGGTTGCCGGCCGCCGATTCCCTCCGGATCGCCCGCGTGAATGGCGTCTCCAGCGTCACCCCGATCGGGCGGTTCTGCAGCGTCGCCGCGCGCCGGACGTCATCGCTCAGGACACGTGCCACTCGCTCGTCGCGACGGACGGGCTGCCCGTCGTACGAGCCCGGATCGCACGGACCCGAGACCGGCGATCGCTCCGGATCGCTGAGCGCCTGCCCGCAGAGGAAGCGCGGCGGCTGGATTCGCGACTCCAGGACGCGCCGGCTCCGGCGATCGACGCGAAGGTCCACGCGTCCGAAGGCCCGGCCGTCGGCGAACGCCTGGATGACGGCGATGCCGTTCACCCGGTGCGCGACGCCCTGGTGCGTATGGCCGCCGGCAATGACGTCGATCAGCCCCGGCGGCAGCGCCTGGGCGACGGCGAAGATCTCGCGGCCGGGTTCGCACGAGCCGAGATCGTCGGGCGAGTCGAACCCGCGGCAGAGCCCGCCGGCATGAGCGAGCACGAGAACGACCGTCGCGCCGGCGGCGCGCAACTGCGTCGCTTCGCGCACGATCGCCTCTGCAAGGGGGGTGACCTCGAGTCCGGCGAAGTTGCGCGGGTCGGTGGCGTCGGCCGTCCGCAACGCCGTGACGCCCAGCATCCCCACCCTGATCCCTGCCGCCTCGACGATCGTCGAGGCCATGATGTTCGGCTCCGACCAGGGCCCGCCGTTCGCGCGCCGGACGTTGGCCGACAGCAGCGGGAAGCGCGCTTCGCGCGCGCGGGCGATCAGCGCGCCCCTCGGATCCTCGCCCGGTGTGCGCACGACCTGATGCGGGCCCACCGGCCCGAAGTCGAACTCGTGGTTGCCGATCGCCGCGGCCGTGTAGCCGAGCGCGTTGTAGGCACGGATCACCGCCGCGCCCTCGGTGAGATTCGATTCCAGCGTGCCCTGGAAGAGATCTCCCGAATCGACGAGCAGGACGGCTCCGCCATCGCGCTGGCGGGCGTCGCGGACGATGTTCACGAAGCCGCCGAGCCAGGGGAGGGCATCGAGCCGGCCGTGGAGATCGGTGGTCGCGACAATCGAGAGCGTCGCCACTTCGGGAGGCTGCGGCGGGCCGGTCGTGCTCGATCGAGCCGTGCAGGCCGCGCTGGCGGCGAGCGCGAGGACGACGATGAACCCGAGGCGGTGAGTTGTCGAACGGCAGGGAACCGGGCACCAGGCGAGACCGGGGATCGTGTTCCCCGCGAGCGGCAGACGCGACACGTCGTCAGTCTAGCAGGGCTGCTCCGAAAGGGGCCGGGTGCTAGCGGGAGGCGGCGCGGTCGGCTCGGGCGGCGAGGCCTTCGCTCAGTCGGAAGCCCTCGAAGATCGCGTCCGGATCCTCCTCTTCGAACCGCAGACCGGGCGGAGCGGCGAGCGCTCGCGCCGTCACCATGCGCAGCGCGACGATGATCCCCAGGAGGATGCCGACGAACGCCACGAACCCGCGCGGGCTCCCGACCAGCGAGAGATTGATCGCCGCGGTCGTGAAGCAGTAGTTCGAGAACGCCACGAGGTACAGCGGCCAGAGCTGGATGCGCGAGCGTCCGGGCGAGTAGGTGCAGGTGAAGGGAATCTTCCGCAGCCTGACGAGCAGCAGCTCGGTGAGCAGCCAGCCGGCCAGCAGGCAGACCGTTCCATGGGTGACGGCCGGCCAGAGACCCCACAACACGACGGCGCTGAACGCGCCGAGCGCCGATGCCGGGAGCACGCCGACGACGATCAGCGCGGTGCGCACGCCGCTGATCGCCTGGCGCCGGTCCGCCGGTTCGAGCAGCCGCACGATCCAGTTCGCTTTCGGTTCCACCGGGATGCCAATCAGCAGCCGCAGCCCGACGAGCGTGAAGAACTGGAAGACGAGCGGGATCGCCATGACGGCGACCGTCGGTCGGGCGAATCCCGACAGCCCGTGCCGCACCACGACCGGGCTGACGACGACGATCGCGACCGCCAGGGCGAATCCGAGGTACAGCGACAGCAGCAGCCGATGGGAACGGCTCCGCAGCAGCGTGCGCAGGGAGAACGCGAAGATCGCGCCCGCCACCGGGCTGCGGCACACGAGGGTCACGAGCGGTCCAAGCGCGGCGTAGAACACGCGGGCGCCCTTGCGGGTGGGCTCGCGTCCTTCCAGGGCCATCCGCATCATGCGGCCGTGGGTGGCGGCCAGCATCACGACCGCGATCATCACCGTCGCCAGCGTTGCGATCACCGCCGCCGCCGCGAGCTCCGCGCTGCCCGCCGCCGCCCGTCCGCCAAGTTCGTCGTAGAGGCCCAGGAACCAGAACGACGGCACCCAGCGCAGCACGGGATCGACCGCCACCGACCGGAGATCCGCCGCGACGTAGGAACCGAGCCGCGGCAGGAAGAGCAGCTGCTGCAGCAGCGCGACGACGAACAGGACCTGCAGGACCAGCGCGAACCGCTCGGCGAATCGACGGCCGAGATTCAGCAAGGTCCCCTGGATCGCAATCAGCGCGAAGAACACGAACAGGCCGGCGCCCATCGTTGCGATCAGGTGAGCCACCACCCCCTGGAACGGGTTGCTGGCGCCGCCGTAGAGCCCGACGAGCGGTCCGTAGATGACGGTCGGAATCGCGTTGACGCCGACGAGGAAGATGCCGGCCAGCATGGTCAGCGCCCAGAGGCGCGCGGTGATCAGCACGCGACCGCGGAGCGGCAGCACCCCGAGCTGCCGGGCATCCCGTCGGTCGGGAAAGACGTTCTCCCAGAGGACCAGCGCGACGAAACCCATCGCCGTCATGCTGAGGGTGATGAAGACCAGCCGATCGACGAGCAGCGCGCGCGCCATCGCCGCCGGGTCGGCCTCGAGGAACGAATACTTGTTGACCATCCGCAGCGGCAGCAGCACGCCGGGCGCGGCGAGCAGCGACAGGCTCCAGACGACGAGCTGTACCTGAGGCAAGCCGGGCGGCAGGAGCTCGCTCTCGAAGAAGCGGGCCAGGAGCATGCGGGCGAGCAGCGCGGTGCGGGTCACGCGACTACCGCGTCATCACCGCGAGGAGATCGCGCGCCACGACGTCGGTGTCGGTCTCGATCACCAGACGGCGGAAGACCTGTTCGAGCGAAGGAAGCTCGGGCAGCCCCCGCAGGCGGGCCACCGAGTCGTAGCTGACGACGCGGCTGTCGTGCAGGATGAGCACGTTGGTCGCGACCTGTTCGATGATCTCCAGGACGTGCGAGCTGTAGATGATCATCCGTCCCTGCGCGGCGAGCGCCCGCACCAGACTCCGGAGCACGAGCGTCGTCGTGACGTCGAGGCCGGAGTCGGGCTCGTCGAGGACGATGATGGCGGGGTCGTGCATCAGGGCAGCCGAGATCAGGATCTTCTGCCGCATGCCTTTCGAGTACGCCGACATCGGCGCGTGCACATCGTCCTCGAGGTTGAAGAGCGTGAGGAAGCCGTCGATGCGGTCGCGTATCGTCGCGGCCGGCAGGCCGCGCAGGTTGCCGATGAGCGCGAGGTACTCGGGGCCGGTGAGGTAGGTGTAGAGCACCGCCTCTTCCGGCACGTAGCCGACCTTCGCCTTGTAGGCGTTGAGATCGTCGCGGACGTCCTGCTGGTTGAAGAGGACGGTCCCTCCTGATGGCTCGAGCAGGCCGACGAGGATCGACAGCGTCGTGGACTTGCCCGACCCGTTCGGGCCGAGCAACCCGAGCACTTCGCCGGGGCGTAACGTGAAGCTCACGTCCCGGATCGCGGCAATCGCCGAGAAATACTTCGTGAGGCCGTGTGCGTTGAGCATTGCGAGGTAACGGAGGGGACGGAGGGAACGGTTTTAACACAGAGGAACGGAGCAACGGAGGCGAACGGAGAAATTCAAAATAGAACAATAGGAATCAAAGTTCTTCTCTGTTCGTCTCCGTTTCTCTGTTTCTCTGTGTTAAAACCGTTCTCCTCCGTCTCCCCTCCGCACGCTCTGTAGACACCGGCGCGGGGAAAAGGGTCCGTCACGCGCGCTGCCGGACAGCCACTGCGCAACCGCCGGCAGGTCGGGTAACCGCACGCAGTCCTCGACCGTCCAGTCGTCGTACGGATCGAGGAGCACAGCGGGCAGGCCGGCGCCGCGCGCGCCGAGCACATCGGCGTGATAGAGATCGCCGACGTGGATCGTGCGGGCGCGATCGGCGCCGGACCGCTCCAGTGCGGCTTCGAAGATGCGGGGATCGGGCTTCTCGAATCCGGCCAGCGCCGAGTCCACGACCGCGGCCATGCACGCGAGCAGCCCGGCCTCCTCGAGGCTTCGGGCGACGGTGCCATCCGAATTGCTGACGACCACCAGCCGGAGCCCCAGATCACGCATGTGCGCGAGCGCCTCGCGGACGCCAGGCATGACCGAGCGCCAGAGCACGCTGGCGCGTCCGTCCGGCCGCAGCACGTGCCGCAGGTCGGTGACCAGGACGTCGAACGAGGCCGGGCTCAGTTCGGCCGCAGCCATGTGCCGTTCGAGGATCGTGGCAAGGTAGAAGCGGAACAGATCGGTGCCGGGCTCGACGCCGTCCACGAACAGTTGCTGCGAGTACGACGGGCGTGCGGCCGCTTCGGCGCGCCTCAGCTCTTCGGCCGTCGCCGGGACGCCGCGAGCGGCCACTTCGGAAGCGACCCAGTCGAAATCGATCGAGATGAGCGTGTTGCCGACGTCGAGGAAGACGGTGTCGATCTCTGAATGGGGCGTCATGCGGAACGAGCGATCTCGCTGGGCTGCGGGCTACAGGCTGCGGGCTGCGGCAAACGTCAGTCACTTCCTCACTCGCACGAGCACTTGAGAAGCCCTTGATCGTTCATCCAGTCGGTGAACCGCGCCAGCCAGCCGGCGACCGATGAGGGATTCTTCTCGCGGATGCCGAATCCGTGACCCACGCCCGCGTAGACGTGGAGCTCGGCCGAGACCCCACTCTGGCGGAGTGCCGTGTACAGATCCAGGAGTGAGCCGACGATGCGATCGTCGCCGCCGCAGAGGAGGAAAGTCGGTGGCGTGTCGTTCGAGATGCGGATGTCGGGAATCGATCCCGGATAGATCAGCGCCTGGAACCCGGGCTTCGCGCTCAGCCGGTCGATTGGATCGGCGGCGGTCGGCGACGGCGCACCCGGGGCGGCGGCGGCCAGCCCCGCGAGGTGCCCGCCCGCCGAGAACCCCATGACCCCGACGCGTTCCGGATCCAGGCCCCACTCCTGGCCACGGCTGCGAACGAGACGGATCGCGCGGCTGATGTCGGCCAGCGCGTGCTTCTCGACGGTGTAGGTCGAGCCCTCTTCGCGCGCGAGGCGGTACTTGAGGACGAACGCGGTCACGCCGCGCGCGGCGAGCGCCTCCGCGACGCGATGACCTTCGTGGTCCATCCAGAGCTCGCGGTGGCCTCCGCCCGGCGCGACGATGACCGAGGCGGCGGTCGCGCGGCTCCGATCGGGCAGATACACCGTGAGCGACGGCTTGTCGACGCTCGACACGACGTGCTCGCCCTGATCGGTCACACGGACCTTCTCGTCGCGGGCCTTGCCTTCGGAACCGGGCGCGCCATCCGGCCACAGCAGAATGACCGGGCGCTCCCCAGAAACCGACGCGACAGCCGGTGCGCCGGCGCCTGCGCCGGCTTCACCGATTGCGCCGTGGCCTGAGAGGCCATGGCCGACATCAGCGCGATCACCATGGAGATGGTCAGCTTGTGGTTCATACGCATCGCGAGTCTAGAACAGGCTACGGGCTACAGGCTACAGGCTACGGAAAGAGCATCTGTCGCCTGCACTCCCTGGTAGCTGGTCCCTGGTAGCTGGTAGCTGTCCCTGGCCCTGATCCCTGGCCGCCCTGATCCCTGGTCCCTGGTGCCTGGCGCCTGACCGAGTCAGCGCCAATCGCCGGCGGCGACGAACGCCGCCCAGTAGAAGGGGTGCGTGCTCCGGCCGGCGGCTCGCCGCTCGCGCAGGGTCTCGAGGTTCGCCGCATGGACGGCGTCCGCGATCGGCAGCCGCTTCTGGAAGCGCCCGGCATAGAGCGCCCGCATCCAGCGCCGCGTCGCGTGATCGTCAACCGCCCAGAGGCTCATGACCACGGTGCGGGCGCCGGCGATCTGAAACGCCCGCCGCAACCCGAACACGCCTTCGCCCGCCTTGATTTCCCCGACGCCGGTGTCGCAGGCCGACAGCACCGCGAGCTCGACCCCGCCGAGATGCAGGGTCGCCACTTCCTCGGCGGTCAGGATGCCGTCGTCCTGGTCCGCACCGGCGGCGGCGCGGCGATTCGCGCCGGCGAGGGCGAGACCCGAGAGCAGCAGAGGATTCTCGGGCCGGCGCGCCGGAGCCGGCAGGCCCGGTCCCGACGAGAGTCCGCCGACCCCCCGGTTGGCGCCTCCGCGATCGTCGCAGCGGTGACCCAGAAAGAAGCCATGCGTCGCGATGTGAAGCACGCGATAGCTGGGCGCCTCGTTCTTGAACGCGTGTTCGCTCGCATGACGGCCCGACAGGAGCCGGATCGGGCCGTGCGTCCGTGGCGCCGGACGAGCCCTGCCACAGGCGAGCGACTTCCTGTGCTTCCAGGCTCGTTTCGTTCAGCGGATTCGAACCGCAGCGTCTCCACACTGTCACACGCGCCCGGCGCCGATCGTGTGGAGGAGGAGGCCGACCCTCCAGGCGCCGCCGTCCCGGTGCGATGTCTCGTCCCGACTCCCAGCGCCCTGACGTCGTCGAACGCCGGTCCGCCCAGAGCCAGCAGTCCACGGCCTGTCGTCGCCGGCTCCGCGGGCGACGACACGAGGTCGCGCTCTGCCGACAGGTAGTGCATGGGTGGGGCGCGTTCGATCAGATACGCGGTGCTGCCGGCCGGCAGGGCGGCGAACGGGACGAGCCCGAGCGCTCCGTCCGGCACGATGAACAGACGGCTGGCGCCGCTGACGTGCCCGGCCAGCGGGTCCCACACCAGACGACGGAGCTCGGCGCCGACGAGCCGCGACGACGAACCGCCTGTCGTCGTGTCCGGCTTCAGCGGGACCGACGGAGGTGGGCCGGTCGCGTGCGGCTCGACGGCCAGGGCGCGACGCCAGCGGTGAATCAGCCGATCGATGGTCGCCGCCGACCCGAGCGCCACCGCGGCGGGTGGATGCTGCGGGCGCAACACGAGCGCCATGTAGGCGCCGGCCGCGCGCGTTCCGCGCGGTGCGGTGCCCGACGAGGTGGAAGAGGGCGCCGGCGCTACGGGCCATCGTTCGTAGCGGAGGAACGAGATCAGGACGCTGCCGCCGGGCAGCGCGGCCTGCACCTCGTCGAGGCCGAGCTGCGAACGTCTGACCTCCGCTCTGAAGGTCGCGCTGCGATCGACGAGCGTGCGCTCCGCCAGCTCGCTGTTGCGGCGCGCCTCGTCGACGAGCGCGGTGTACTGGGCGGGCGTCAGGTCGCCCGGTCCGCGCACGACGAGGTTCGCGAGCCGCTGTCGAGCCGTCGCGAGCGCGGCGCGAAGACCGTCGGGGTCGTCGGTCTGCAGCGGGTTGCCCGCCCGCCGCGCTGCCATTTCGTCGAGGACGAGCGCGCGCCCCCTGGTCAGGCCGTCCATCGCGGCTGTCACGCCGCCGGCGACGACGTCGATGAGCGACATCGTCAGATCGAGGCCGCGGGGGCGACTCGCGGCGTAGCTCAGAGCCTGGCGCTCGGGGAGGTAGCGCATCATCAGCCTGAAATGTTCACGCCCCGTGGCTTCGGCACTCACCGCCCGCGCGAGTGCGGCCTCGTAGGCGCCCTGTCGGGCGAGCGCCCGCGCCAACCCGAGCTCGGCTTCTGCAGTGGCCGGATGTGATCGGCCGAACACCCGCTCGCGGATGGCCAGCGCCTTCTCGTAGTAGGTGCGCGCCGCGTCCACGTCCCGTCGTCGCGCCTGCAGGTCCGCGTACAAGGCGTAGACGGTGGCCATGTCCGGCGCGTCGGAGACCCCGAGCTTCTCCCAGATCCCGACCGCACGGGCTGCCAGTCCCTGCGCACGCGATAGCTGCCCGAGCTGCATCAGCGTCGCCGCCTGGTCGGCCAGCGTGAGCGCGACATCCCGGTGATCGGGTCCAAGCCGTTTTTCCCGAATCCGGAGCGCGCGTTCCAGCAGCGGCAGGGCGCTGGCCGGCGCCCCCTGTTCGCGGAGCACCGCGGCCTGCTGGACGAGCGTGATCGCCACGTACGGGTGATCGGGTCCGTACACGCGCCGCCAGATCGCTTCCGCGCGCGCCTGCAGGCGCCGGCCGGCGGCGTAGTCGCCGAGCCTCGTCTCGACGTCCGCGAGATTGTCCACCGCCACGGCGACCCGATCGTCCCAGCGGCCGAAGCGCGCTTCCGCGATCGTCAGCGCCCGTTCGAGCTTGACGCGCGCGGCCGTGTACTCGCCGAGCCACATCAACGTGTACGCGACGTCATTCAGGTAGCCGCCCGTCTCGTAGTGATCGGGACCGAAGTTGCGCTCGGCCCGCTCGAGCGCCTGCTCGAAGAGCGCGAGCGCCTGCGCCGGATCGCCGAGATCGAGGGTCACGCCAGCCAGATACCGCAGCGCTCTGGTGGTCGTCGGATGATCGGGCCGAAGCGTGCGGGTGGCGACGGCCAGCGCCCGCGCGGAGGCGTCCTTCGCCGCCGTGAGTTGGCCCTCGAACCAGAGTTGCAGGCCCAGGAGGTTCAGTGTCGCGGCATAGTCGGGATGATCCGTTGCGACCGATTCCTGAATCGACGCCGCCCGCCGGATCAGCGTCCCGGCCCGCTCGTAGTCGCCCTGCCGCTGGAGCGTCCAGCCGAGCGCCTCGAGCGTTCGCGCCAGGCCGACGTCGCCCTTCGCGCCGGCCGACTCCCTGATACGAAGGCTGCGCTCGAGAACGCGAATCGCGTCGGGATGACGGCCGGCCGCCGTCAGGCCGGCGCCGAGACGGTCGAGCGCCTCCGCGAGCTCGACGCCCGGCTGGCCGTCACGTGGCTCGCGGAGGGCCACGGCCCGTTCGAGTGCCGCCAGCCCTCGTGGGTACTCAGCTTCGGCGACGAGGACATCGCCAAGGCCGATCAGCGCCGGCGCAAGTCGGAGATCCGCGGGACCGAGGCGCGCCGTCGTCTCCTGCACCGTCCGCTCGGCCAGCGACAGAGTCTCCGGTGCGGCAGCCCGTCCGTTGAGTCGAAGCACGCGGACCAGCAGCTCCGACGCGAACGCTGGCTCCAAACTCGCGGCGCCGTGGGTTCGACGAACCTCGTCGGCGAGCGCGCGGCCCTGCGTCTCGGCCTCGTCGTAGCGGCCTGCCGAGAGGAGCGTCTGCACCGAGGCCGCGGTCGCATCCTGGCCGCGTGTGCCGGCGGCCGGACGCGCCGGCCCCGCGGCGAGGCTGGCCGCCACACAGATGAGCGCTGCAATCGGTGCACGACTCACATGCCAGCCTCTTCGCGCCTCAGTGGTCAGGCCGGGTCCGCAGGTTTCGTCGGAGCCATGATCGCGTTGAGCAGTTCCTTGTTGCGCTCCCGCGCCTCGAGCGCCACCGACTCCAGCGCCGCTTCGGTGAGCGTCGGACCGTCGTCTGCCGTCGAATCCTGGCACGCGCCACCCAGGGGTGTCACGACGGCGACGACCAGCAGGCCTCCGAGCCCGCTCGCGCGCCGGAAAATCTCCTCGACGGCACCGCACGCGGAGAAGCCTGCCGACGCGCCAGCGTCGGGCGACCCCTTGTCGGCGAGCTTCCCCTTGTCGGAGAGCTTGCCTTTGTCGGAGAGCTTGCCTTTGTCGGATAGCTTGCCCTTGTCGGAGAGCTTAGCCCTCATCCATCCCTCCTTCGAGCCTGACGGCGCCGCCCGTTTCAGCTCCGTTGCGCGAGCGCGTGAACGAGCCCGCTCCAGCTGGTCTTCTGCACGAACGCGAACTTCTTGTACCAGTAGCTGGCCTCTTGCCACACGTGGGCGTCCGCCACGTGCGGCGCATACAGGTTGACGCCGTGGAGCTTCGCCGTGCGGCACGTGTTCCTGCCGTGCTCGACGACGAACGGCCGCTGGCCGCCTTCGACACTTTTTTGCAACGCTGCTTTGGGAGGAGAGGCGATCAGGAGGTCGCCAAGCCTCTCCGCGGCGTCAACCACGTACGGGTCCTGGCACTCGCGCACCAGGTTGAGGCAGAGATCCGCCACGTCCACGAACGGCCTGCTCGCGTCGGTCTGCGCCCGGCGGAAGGCTTCGAAGACCACCTGCCGCTCGTCGGCGTCTTCGTCGAGCGCCTTGGCCAGCCTGAGGGCGAGCACCTCTGTCCAAGCGGACACCTCGTCGGCCCGGCCCAGGTCGAGCATCGTCAGCGAGACCGCGCGCTCCTCGGCATGGTATTGCTCGCAGAACCGCCGCACCGCATAGGCGCCGAACTCGGCCGGCCCCATGACCGAACCCTTCGGTGCGCTGAGCCGCTCCAGGATGCGCGTGTAAGGCCACCCGGGAAGAGGAATGCCGATCTGGGACGACAGCAGGTATTTGGCGTAGGGCCGGAGCTGGTACGCCATTTCCACCGAAGAGAGATCGCAGGCATCGAACCCGATGACATCGAGCTTGGCGTTCTGCGTCTTCCATCCACGTGCCGAGCTTCGTCTGAAGCTCCTTCAGGACGTTCGCCAGCTCGGCGAAGTCGATCGCGTCGATGTCGGCCCGTGCCTGCGTGGCGCCGATGCCGAAGCGGTAGGCGTGGCCCCACAGCACCAGCAGCGAATGGTCGCGGGGATCGTGCTTCGCATCGATAATCGCTTGTTCGATGAACCTGGCGAGGGCGAAGCCGCTGGCAAGCGTCCGCTGGTTCTCAGGAACTTTCGTGGGGGGCCCTCCGCTGTGGCCAATGCGCTGACGCGTCGGCGGGTCCCCGGCGCCGTGAAGCTGGACGAAGATGTCCAGGCACGGGCTATGGGGGACCCGCTCCATCTCCTCGATGTCCTTCCGGGCCTCCTCGGCCAGTGACACGTTCCCTTCGACGCCGTCCGCGCCCATGAACACCATGACCGTCCATTTCGGCCGCCGCTTGTCGGGGTAGCGGTCGTCAGGATCCGTGCTGCAAGGGGGTTCGTCGGCCACGGCTTCCTCCTTCGGCACAGTAAGCGGGCACACCCCTGCTAGTCCCACCGGCGGGCACGCGACGCGGTGACCGCACTCCATCGAGTGGGCCGGGACGCCAGGACTACTGCGGCTATACCGGTCTAACGCCGGGGCCCGACATCTTGAACACCTGGGGCGCCGAATCGGGAAAAACCCGGGCGGTGTTGAGGAACCCCCGGGCGAACGTTCTCTTTCTTGAGTGGGCCAGCCTGCTCCCGCGCAGGAACGAAGCGGTATGATCGCCAACAGTAAGCTCGACATCGGGGTCACCCCACCTCATCACGCCGTCGGAGTGATCGCTCCCACGCTCGCCGCTGTGCCTGTACCGTCACCGGAACGCGACACATCCTTCGAGCTGGTCCGGCGGGCCTGCGCCGGGGACCGCTCCGCCGAGAACCTCCTCGTCGAGCGGTACATGCCTCGGCTGCACAAGTGGGCGAGGGGCCGGCTGCCGCGGGGCGCGCGCGCGTCCATGGAAACGGGCGATCTCGTCCAGGACGTGCTCAGCCGCGCCATCCGCAACTTCGGCCGGTTCGATCTGCGCCACGAGGGCTCGTTCCCGGCCTACCTCCGCAAGATCCTTCAGAACCGGCTCCACGACCTCGGGCGTGTGGACAAGCGGCGGCCTCCCGCCGAAACGCTCGACGACGACCTGGAGCTGGCCTCCAACGACCGGACACCTTTCGACGAGGCGGTCGGCCGGGAGACACGTGAACGCTTCGATGCCGCCTTCTCCAGGTTGAGCGTCGAGGACCAGGAGTTGATTTTCATGAGGATGGAGCTTGGGTACGGGTACGAGGACCTCGCGGCCATGCTGGGCCGCAACTCCCCCAACGCCATCCGCGTGGCGGCGCGGCGCGCCATCCTGCGCCTTGCCAAGGAGATGTCCCGTGAGCGGCCCCAACCCTGATGGCCTGTTCGACCTGGTGAGTTCGATCGACGAAGACAATCCGGTGGATTGGCACGCGGCCGAGCAGGAGGCCCGGACGGAACAGGAGCGGGCGACGATCCGCGAGCTCAGGATCCTGTCGGATATCGCCCGCGTCTATCGCGACCCCGATACTGCCGACCATCTCCATCCCGCCGGTCGTGCCGGCTCCGCCCGATCCCCTCCCGTTCACACGGATATGGGGACAGCTGCGCGTCCTCGACGAAATCGGGCGCGGCGCCTTCAGCACGGTGTACCGCGCGCTCGATCGCGTGGACCGGGAGGTCGCGCTCAAGCTGCTGTCGCTCGGGCCCGAGGCCGATGTCGCGGACCGCCGGCGCATCCTGCGCGAGGGACGCCTGCTCGGCCGCCTCTCGCATCCGAACGTCGTGGCCGTCCTCGGCGCCGACGACGTCGATGGGCAGGTCGGACTCTGGATGCCGCTGGTCCGCGGCACCACGCTGGAAGACGAGCTCACGGCGCACGGACCCCGGGGCGCGCGCGAAGCGACGCTCATCGGCCTCGACCTCTGCCGGGCGCTCGCGGCCGTGCACGGCGCGGGCCTGCTGCATCGCGACGTCAAGGCGCAGAACGTCATGCGTGAAAAGGGCGGACGCATCGTGCTGATGGACCTTGGCGCCGGGCTCGACGTCTCGCGCGAATCCGCGGCCCACCTGTCGCGAGCCCTGGCCGGCACCCCGCTCTACGTCGCCCCCGAGCTCTTCCAGCACCAGCCGCCGACCGTGGCCTCGGACATCTATAGCGTCGGCGTGCTGCTGTACCACATCGTCACCGGCGAGTTCCCCGTGGACGGACTGACGCTGGACGACCTCGAGCGCGCCCACGCACGCGGCGAGCGGATGCGTCTGCGCGATGCGCGCGCCGATTTGCCCGACGACTTCATTCGCGTCGTCGAGCGCGCGATCGCGCCGCGTCCCGACGAGCGCTACCGCTCCGCGGGCGAGCTGGAGGGGGCGCTGTCGCAACTGCTCCCGCAAGCCGCTCAGCCCGCCACGCCCCGAGCCTCGACCCGCTGGTGGCCGATTGCCGCGGCCGTCGTGCTCCCGGTCGCCCTGGTGTCGGCGTGGCTGGTGGCGCGCGCGATGTGGCCGACGTCTCCACCGCCGGTGCAGATGGCCGCCCTTGCCCCGCCGCCGCCCGCAGCGCCGGCAGTCCCGCAGGCGTACACCGTCGAGGCCGCGTTCTACAAACGGCGCGGGCCGCGCGAGACTCGGCTGGCGAACCTCGAGCGCGTCGCGCCGGGCGACCGGCTGCTCCTGACACTGAAGGCCTCGACGGCGGTGCACGCCTACGTCTACAACGAAGACGCGGCAGGCAAGCGCTTTGCCCTCTATCCGCTGGATGACAGCGGCTTCTCGACTCCACTCGCCGCCGGCCGGACGCATCGGCTGCCGGTCCTGCCCACCGGCGAGACCAAGTTCTGGACCGTCACCAGTCCGGGCAAGCGCGAGCAGTTCGTCGTCTCGGTCAGCCCGGAACGCGATCCCATGCTCGAGGCGTGGCTGAAGACGCTGCCCAGGGCGATCGAGGGCGCACCCGTCGGGGACGAACCCGAGGCGCCGCCCACCATCGGGCGCCTGCGCGGCGTCGGCGGGCTTGCGAGCCGGCCCGCGAGGCCGGACGATGTCGCGCCGAGTCCGTATCCGGACCCGCCCGAACTGACCGCGCAGGCCGAAACCGTGACCGGGCAGTGGGTCCGGCGGCTGACGCTGTCGAACCCATAGGGATCAGGGATCAGGCATCAGGGATCAGGCGCCGGGCATCGCGCCAGGCCTCAGGCACCCGGGATCAGGGCCCGCCAAGGTGGCGCCGGGCTTCAGCCCGGCCAACGCGGGCGCCGGCAGGCCTAAGGGCCTGCGCCACATTGTCAACACACGCGAACTCTGGGCCTACAGGAAGCGCTGCAGGAAGGCGAGAATCGCCTGACGCCCCTCCGCGGTCTCCTCGTGCCCGACGTCGTACCGCAGCAACTGCCAGTGCTCGGGTTTGCCGGCCCGTTTGTAGACGCCCTGCAACTCCCGATCGATGATGTCGAGCCCTTCGACCGGTGTCAGCTTGTCCTGCAAGCCGGCGAGGCCGAGATGCGGCCGCGGCGCAATGAGCGCGTTGATCTGCGCGGTCGTGAAGTGCTTCAACAGGCGGGGGACGTAATAGTAGACGCCGTGGAACGACAGGCCCTTCCTGGCGAGCAGCGTCTGGAAGTCGGTGAGGCAGCAGATGTCCACGGTCACCTTGATGCGCTCGTCGAGCGCGGCCAGCCACCACGCCATCGTGCTGCCCATCGAGATGCCGAGCGTCCCCAGCCGCGCCGCATCGACGTCCGGGCGTGAGACGAGGTAGTCCACGGCGCGCAGGCTGTCGTACACCATCATCCCCCACAGCACCTGGCCCTGCCACAGCATGGCCTTGAAGGTGTCAGGCTCCGAGGTGTGGCTGCGCTCGCCGAAGACCCAGTGGTCGATTGCGAGCGCGACGTATCCCAGATCGGTCAGTGCCTTCGCATACGGGATCGGCTGCAGGTAGCTTCGCCCGTCCACGAACTCCTGGCGGCCGATCTTGTAGCCGCCGCCGTGGGAGTGGTTGAAGACGATCGCCGGCGCGCGGCCCGACAGCCGGCGCGGGCGCGCGAGGTAGGCGGGGACCGTCTCCACGCCGTTCAGGTCCAGATCCCACGTTTCGAGCACATAGCCGTCACGCTCCTGCTCGCCGCGTTTGCGCGAGCCAATCGGCCGGCGCCGATCCGGAAGGTCGCCGAGGAGTCCGTAGAGCTCGGCGCGGCGTGCGGAGTCATTGCCGGGTGCGGGCTGCGCCTCCGCCATCCCGCGCGGGATCGTCGCGGCCAGTCCGCCGAGGAGCAGGAGATTCCGTCGATTGAGTGTCTGCGACATGGCTACCAACTACCAGCTACCGACCAAGACCACATCGAGCTTCCAATGCCCGCCGGACCTAAAGGTCCGGCTACCGTGAGGCCGCGGCAAAATCGGTAGGGCGGGGCTTCAGCCGCGCCGACCGAAGACGGCCAGAAGACCGAAGACCGGAGACCGAAGACCGAAGACCGAAGACCGCCAACGACCAGATCAGCGCATCGTCACCCTTCGTCGCTCGCGTGCGGATTGATAGGCGGCCAGGGCGGCGGCGAGGGATTCACGCGCGTCGTGCAGCGTGGCCATGGGCGTCGCGCGCCCTTCGAGACAGTCGATCAGATGATCCAGCGGAACCGGCGACACGGGCGCGAACGCATCGTCTGCCTGCCGCTCGAAGACCCAGTCCGGCGCGCCGGCGGCGAGCACGCCCAGCCCCGGCGCTCGAAACCAATGATCCACCAGTTCGCCCTGGGTCCCGATCGCCTCGAGCCGCACGACGCTGTTCTGCTTCGGGGAGGGCCCGGTCCTTCGCGGTGACGCGATCGTCCACGACGCCTCGAGCGTGGCGACGACGCCATTGGCCAGCGTGAAGCACGCCTGGCCCCAGTCCTCGACCGCGATGTCCTTGTGCACGAAGTTCGCGATCCGCGCCTCGACCTCGACGATGTCGCTGCCGGTCACCCAGCGGAAGAAGTCGATCCAGTAGATGCCTTCGTCGATCAAGGCCCCGCCCGGCACGTGCCGCGGATCGGCGAACCATCCCGGCCGGCCCGAGCCGTACCAATCCTCCGCGATCGACCACCGCGCCGTCTGGTGGAGCACCACGAGCTCGCCCGATGTCGCCGCGGGCGATGCGCGCGCGTATCCCGGACGCGCGAAGCCGCATCAGGCCCTGCATCGGCACGCACGTGACGCCGGCCGACTCCACCGCGGCGGCCATCCGATCGACCTCGACGAGTGTCATCGCCAGGGGCTTGCCGACGATGATGTGCTTGCCGGCCTGCGCGGCGCGAATCGTGAGCGCGGGAATTTCGTTGACCGGCGCGGCGATCAGGACAATGTCCACATCGTCGCGGCCCAGGAGGGCTCCGGCGTCGATCGTGCCCGGGACGGCGAAGGTGGCGGTGAAGGCCTCGAGTTGCGTGGGATCATGCCAGGCGGCGCCGACGAGCCTCGCCTTGGGATACTCCCGCAGCGCGCGCGCCAGACCGTAGGCGGAGTACCAGTGTCCGAGACCGAGGATGGCGACGCGCCAGGGCTGGCTGGTATCGCGGGTCTGTGGGGGCATCGACCGCAGATCCTACGTCGATGCCAACCAGCCTCCCAAGCACGCTCGTTGCGTTCGCCGTTCTCGTCGTCTCGTAGTGTCCGGCTTCAGCCGGACCCGGGCCCACTGGACCCACGGCTTGCTTGTGTCGACAATGTGGCGCAGCCTTTGGGCCTGCCCGGGTCACCTATGAATCGTCGGCAGTTTCTCGCCCGCTCGGCTGCGGCCCTGGGCTCGCCAGCCCTCGTTCGAGGGGCCGGAGATCCCCGCGCCTTCAAGGCCGGCGTGGCGTCGATCGACATCACGCCGCGCGAGTCCCTGTGGATGGCCGGGTTCGCGTCGCGGAAGCAGGCGTCACAGGGGACCGCGCAGCCGTTGCACGCGAAGGCGCTGGCGCTCGAAGACGCGGACCGGCGGCGCAGCGTGCTCGTCACGACCGATCTGCTCGGTGTGACCGCCGCGATGTCGTCGCGCATCGCCGCAGCGGTGGCGCGGCGGCACCGGGTTCCGCGCGAACGGCTGCTCATCAACGCGAGCCACACGCACAGCGGGCCGGTCGTGGACGGCATGCTGTCGGTGGCCTACGACCTGGACGCCGGCCAGGTCGAGCGGATTCGCGCCTACACGCGCGAGCTGGAAGGCCACATCATCACCGTCGTCGCCACCGCGCTGTCGCGCCTGGCGCCGGCGGTCCTCGCCGCCGGTCAGGACGAGGCGCCGTTTGCCGCCAACCGGCGCGTGCAGTTCTCTCCGAACGGCCCGGTCGATCGGCGCGTCCCCGTGCTGCGCGTGGAGACCACATCGCATGGGCTCGTCGCGATCGTCTTCGGCTACGCCTGCCACAACACGACGCTGCAGCACGACTTCGTGCGCTTCCACGGTGACTATGCCGGCGTCGCCCAGGCCGCGCTCGACACCCGCCATCCCGGCACGACGACCATGTTCGTCGCCGGATGCGGCGCCGACGCCAATCCCGCGCCACGGGGGACGCCCGAGCTGGTCGAGCAGCACGGCCAGTCGCTCGCCGACGCGGTGGATCGCGCGCTCGGCGCCTGCACGCCGGTTGGCGGACCGCTCCGCGCCCGGTTCCAGGAGATCGATCTGCCGTTCGCGCCGGTCCCGGACGCGGCGATCTGGCGGACGCGTCTGACCGACCAGAGCGTCTATGTCAGGCGCCACGCGCAGCTGATGCTGGACACGCTGGCGCGCGACAAGCGCCTGCCGCGCGCGCAACGTCAGCCCATCCAGGTCTGGCAGTTCGGGCGAGACCTGACGCTCGTCGGTCTCGGCGGCGAGGTGGTCGTGGACTATGCCCTGCGCCTCGGACGCGAGCACCCCGGCCGGCGCCTGTGGGTGGCCGGCTACTGCAACGACGTATTCGGCTATGTCCCGTCGCGACGCGTGCTCGACGAAGGCGGATACGAGGGAGCCGGGGCAATGGTCTACTACGGCCGCCCCGGCCCTTTCGACACCTCCGTCGAGGAGCGCATCATGGCGGCGGTGAACCGGATGATCGGCTAGGGCAGGGACGGGACGAACTACGAGCTACGAACTACGAGAGTACGACGCCAAAGTACCAAAGACCAAAGACCAAAGACCAAAGACCAAAGACCAAAGACCAAAGACGCAAAGACAACACCGTGTCCGGCTGCAGGCTGCGGGCCCGGCAAGATTCTTCGCAAGCCCCGTAGCCAGTAGTCCGTAGTCCGTAGCCTGACTGAAGACCAAAGACCAAAGACCAAAGACCGGCTACAGACTACGGGCTGCAGGCCCCGTCATTGCAAGTTCGTGGTCCATAGTCTGTACCCGTAGCCTGTAGTCCGTAGCCCGAAGCCCGATCCCCGCGGAGCCTCTCCCATGCCCACCAGCCGTTCGCGACGCGAGTTCATCACTGCCCTGTCGGCGAGTGGCGCCGGGATGCTGGCCACGCCGCGGCCGGCGCGGGCCCGGCCGCGCGTCGCCCCGCCCTCGGCGGCGTCGCAGCCCGCGATCCTGGGAGGGACGCCGATTCGCACCGCGGCGTTTCCGTCCTGGCCGGTGTCGGACGCGCTCGAAGAGCGGGCGCTCGACGAGGTGCTCCGGAGCGGGGATTGGGGCCGCGGCAACGGCAAACAGGTCGCGCGCTTCGAATCGGCGTATGCCGCGCTCACGGGGTCGAAGCATTGCCTGGCGACGGCCAACGGCACGAGTGCGCTGCTGACGGTGATGCGCGCGCTCGAGATCGGCCCCGGCGACGAAGTCATCGTCCCTCCGTACACCTTCGTCGCCACCGTCAACGTCGTCCTGTCGATGCACGCCCTGCCGGTGTTCGTCGATTCGAACATCGAGACGTTCCAGATCGATGCCGGGCGGATTGCCGCCGCGATGACGCCGAACACCAGAGCCATCGTCCCGGTGCATCTCGGCGGATCGGCCGCCGATCTCGACACCGTGCTGGCCGCGGCGCGGGCGCGGGACGTCCCGGTGATCGAAGACGCCTGCCAGGCGCATCTGGGGGAGTGGAAGGGCCGCAAGCTGGGAACCTACGGTCGCGCGGGCTGCTTCTCCTTCCAGGCCAGCAAGAACCTGAATTGCGGCGAGGGCGGAGCGATCCTCACCGGGGATGGCGAGCTGCTGGAGCGCTGCTTCGCCTTTCACAACAACAGCCGGGGGCGGCAGGCGAGTGGCGCCGACTTCTCCTACCAGCGCAGCGGCCTCAACCTGCGGCTGACCGAGTTCCAGGCGGTGCTGCTGCTGTCGCAGATGACGCGGCTCGAGCGCCAGTCCGCCACGCGCGACGCCAACGCCGCGTACCTGACCGGACTGCTGAAGGAGATCCCCGGCATCATGCCGGCGCGATTGCACGACGGCTGCACGCGAAGCGCCTATCACCTCTACATGTTCCGTTACGATCCAGCGGCGTTCGCCGGGCTCTCGCGCGACGGGTTCCTCAAGGCGCTGCGCGCCGACGGCATTCCCGCTTCCGGGGGATACTCGCCGCTCAATACGGCGCCGGTGGTGGAGCAGACCCTCGCGAGCCCCGGCTACCGGCGGATCTATGGCGAGGGCGAACTGGCGCGCCTGCGCGAGCGCAACCGCTGCCCCCAGAACGACGCCCTCTGCACGCAGGCCGTCTGGCTGACGCAGACGATGCTGCTCGGGCCGCGGCGGGACATGGATCAGATCGCCGAGGCGGTGCGCAGGATCCGCACGCACGCGAAGGCCATTGCCACGGCCTCGTCAGATGTGACCACTCGATGAGGGACGGCTTCTACGCCGTTCGAGGCGCGACGCTACTGTGTTCGCGCTATTGAGCCCCTGCGCGGGACACGACACACTCCCGCGGTCAACGAAGGTTCACGTCACCTGTCGCGGGCCGTGCCAGGCGCGGACTGCAGGACGAGTCGAGCTGTGCCACACATCGATCTTCCCCCGGGTCTGCCTGGCATCACGGGCGCGTTCGCGTTCAGGCCCGAGACCGCCAAACCGCTCCGCGAGCTGGCCGAGGCGCTCCTTCGCGGGCCGAACACGCTCACCAGCGGCGAGCGCGAGATGATTGCCGCGTTCGTCTCGACCAGGAACGAGTGCCAGTTCTGTCTGGCGAGTCATCGCGCCGCCGCGGCGCATCATCTCGGCGGCAACTACGCGCTCGTGGATGCCGTCCGCCACTCGCCGCAGGCTGCGCCGATCTCGTCGAAGCTGAAGGCGCTGTTCGCCATCGCCGGCAAGGTGCAGGAGGGCGGCACCCGCGTCACGGCGGAGGACATCGCGCGGGCGCGCGGCGAAGGGGCCACCGATCGCGAGATTCACGACACCGTGCTCATCGCCGCGGCCTTCTGCATGTACAACCGTTACGTCGACGGTCTGGCAACCTGGACGCCCGACGATCCCGAGGTGTACGACCAGATGGGGCGTCGGATGGCGCAGGACGGCTACGTCCGGGCTGGGGCGGCGCAACAGGCATGAGACGGTGTGCGTCGTGCGTTCTGCGTCGTGCGTGGCGCCTTCACGCGGCGATTCTCGGCAGCCTGCTGCTGACGGTCTCGTCGGCGTTTGCGCAGGACCCGCGCGGGACGGTTGAAGGCGCGGTCACGGACTCCACCGGCAGCGCCATCGCCAGTGCGCAGGTCGTGGCCACGGACCTCGCCACCGGGTTCGTCAAGGAGACGACGACCGGCGCCGACGGCTTCTTCCGGCTGCTGCTGCTCCCGATCGGCCAGTACCCGTGTGAGCGTCGCGGCGCCGCAGTTCACGAGAGCCGTGCGGGAGCCGGTCGGGGTCAACGTGAGCCAGACCGTCCGCCTGGCGATCCAGCTCGAGCTGTCAGCGCTGAGCGAGACGGTCACCGTCGGCGGCGGCGCGCAGCTGGTGGACACGGCCAGCAACGCCCTCGGCCGCGTCGTGACCGGGCGCGAGCTCGTCGATCTCCCGCTCAACGGCCGCAACTTCACGCAGCTCGGCCTGCTGCAGACCGGCGTTGCCCCGCTCACGGCCGGGGTCGTGACCGCCGGTGGTTCGCTCAGACAGGGACAGGCCTATGCCGTCAACGGCATGCGTCCCGAGCAGAACGTGTACCTCGTCGACGGCGCGCTCAACATGAATCGCATGGACGGCGGCTACGCGCTCAAGCTGCCGGTGGACGCGATCGCCGAGTTCCGGATCCTGACGCAGAGCGCGCCGCCGGAATACGGCGGCACCGCCGGCGCCACGACCAGCGTGGTGACGAAGTCTGGCGGCAATCGCCATCAGGGCAGCCTTTACGAGTTCCTGCGCAACGATGTCTTCGACGCCCGCAACTTCTTCTCGCGTGAGGTCGAACCGCTCAATCAGCACCAGTTCGGGGGCACGATCGGCGGACCGCTGCAGACCGATCGGCTCTTCTTCTTCGGCTACTACGAAGGCTTCCGCAACAAGCAGGGCATCACGACGACGGCTACCGTGCCGACGGCGCAGGAACGGGCCGGCGACTTCTCGGGGATGAGCGGGCCGCTGCTCAACCTGGCGGCGGGCGGCACGCCGTTTCCGGGCAACCAGCTCCCGCCGGCCGCCATCAACCCCGTCGCGCGCAACGTCGTCAATCTCTACCCCCTCGGCAACGTGTCGCCGTCGATCTACCGCGAGACGCTCATTGCCGAGAACCTGCTGAACCAGGCGGGCGGGCGCGTCGATTTCAACGCCTCGTCGCGCGACCAGATTTTCGGCCGCTATTCGCACTCCGGCGGCGACAACATCAATCCGATCTCGGTCCGGGGCACCGACGTCCCGGGCTACCCGACGCGAGACGACATCTCGACGCACTCGGCGCTGGCCTCGATCACCCGCATTTTCACCTCGTCGCTCACCAACTCGCTGCGGGTGCACTGGCTGCGCTACAAGTTCTACTTCGATCAGCGCCTCAACCGCACGGAACCGTCGGCGCTCGGCTTCGGTTACGCGTCCGCGAACGAGATCGGGCAGGGCCCGCCCTTCTTCAACGTCAGCGGCTACACGCCGATTGGCGGGGCGATTACCGGGCCGCGCAACTCGACCCAGGACAGCTTCGAGATCCAGGACAGCGTGGCGTGGACGCGCGGCGATCACCTGGTCAAGGTCGGCGGAGAGCTCCGCCACACCGGCCTCGACATGTTCCAGGCGATCGCGCCCAACGCGTTTTTCGTGTTCGCGTCCACGTTCCCGACCAACAACGCCGTCGCCAACCTGCTGCTCGGGGCGCCGGTGACGTTCTACCAGGGGCTCGGCGACTTCACACGCGGGTTGCGCGGCTGGGGAGCCGGCGTGTTCGCGCAGGACGAATGGCGTGTGAGCAGCCGCGTGACCCTCAATTACGGGTTGCGCTACGAGCGCATCAACCCGCTGACCGAGATCGACGACCGGCTGAACACGTTCGTCCCGGGCGTGCAGTCCACGGTGCGGCCGGACGCCCCCCGCGGGCTGCTGTTTCCCGGCGATGCGGGCGTCGGCCGCGGCATCGCCCACCCGTACGACGCCTTCATGCCACGCGTCGGGCTGGCGTGGGATCCGACGGGCGCCGCGCTGTGGTCGGTGCGTTCGAGTTACGGCATCTACTACGACCAGTTCCAGAACGGCTCGGGGACGGCCTCGCAGGTGGCGATCAGCGCCATCCCGTGGGCCCAGTTCAATCAGTTCAGCGGCGCCGGCTTGAACTTCCAGAATCCCTATCAGGGTCGGCCGATTCCCGCACCCGAGACATTCGTCCGACCGTCCACGGTGTTCGGGATGGAGATCGGCGCCAGGCCGCCGTACACCCAGAACTGGAACCTGAGCGTCCAGCGATCGCTGTTCGAGCGCTATCTGGTCGAGGTCCGCTACGTCGGCGCCAAGGGGACGCATCTGC
This sequence comes from Vicinamibacterales bacterium, assembly GCA_963834365.1. Lineage (GTDB taxonomy): Bacteria > Acidobacteriota > Vicinamibacteria > Vicinamibacterales > Vicinamibacteraceae > CAWJAP01. The sequence goes on from CAWIBS010000032.1 coordinate 505,707, forward strand.
CGCGCAACGTCGAGGCGAATCCGGCGGTCTACGGACCGGGCGCCACGGCGCAGAACGCCGATCGCCGGCGCATCTACGCCAATTGTCCCGCCGACGGCGGCACGTGCGACTTCTCGACCATCGCCATGCTGACCAACAGCACGAGCTCGACCTACCATGCCGGCCAGGCCAGCCTCACGCGCCGGTTCTCGGCCGGTCTGGGGCTGAACGTGTCGTACTGGTATTCCAAGTCGCTCGACTACCTGTCGGCGATGAACCTGTCGGGTGCCGCGGCCAAGCCGCTCGCGGGCGAGAACGACCTCGCCCAGAACCCGTTCGATCTGGCTGCCGAGCACGGGCCGTCGCTGTTCGACTCCCGCCACCGGGTGATCGCGAGCGCGAGCTGGGCGCCGGGCCTGCCTTCGGGCGCTTCGTCGGTCGTGCGCGCCCTGGTGGAGGGCTGGCAGGTCAACGTCATCGCCGCCTGGAACTCCGGGACGCCGTTCACGGTGTCGGACTCGACCAACGTGGCGCTGCAGGCGAACAGCCCGCCGATCTCGGGCTTCGCCGCCAGCCGCCCGAATCTGGTCGGCGATCCCGACGACGGGCCGCGCACGGTCGACGCCTGGATCAGCCGATCCGCGTTCCAGCGGCTGAATCCGCAGACGCAGGCCGGGCAGTTCGGCGACGCGGGCCGCAACATCGCGACCGGCCCCGCCTACACCAACGTCGACCTCTCCCTGGTTCGCGCGTTCCGCATGCCCCACGGGCTGAGGCTCGAGTTCAGGGCCGAATGCTTCAACCTCGCCAACCACGCCAACTTCGGCCTCCCGGTGGCGGATCTCAACTCCGCCAACTTCGGCCGCATCCTGTCCGCGGGACCGCCACGCCTGCTGCAGTTCGGCGTCAAGGTGATGTTCTAGTCGGGGCCTCGGGGCGATGTGCGTCAAGAAAGAGCGCGATTCTTGTGCGCGGTCGTCATTTGCCGCCCCGCATGTCCTACGTCTGCGACTTCCGCTTCCGTCCTGGCGTATCGCCGTCCGCCAGCCAGGCGAGTACCGCCAGTCGTGCAAATCTCCAGTCTTTTCCAAAGCGCCGGCCCGGCAACTCGCCCTCCTCTGCCCTGGCGCGAACCGTGTCAACGGATAGTTTGAGAAACGCCGCGACCTCTTCAAGGGTGAGCACCTCGTCGGGGCGCACGTCGGCACCGCTGGTGACCTCCACCCGGCCAACGGACACCTGACGTTCGCCGGTCGTCAATCCATCCCCGAGCAGTTCACTGACGAGATGCTGCTTGGGACGACCGGTCGCCCGCGCAAGACGGTCGAGCGCGGCCGCCTGATTTCGGGGAAGGCGAACATATAACGGGGTGCGTTCAGTGGACACGACCAATACGATATCACATGATATCCAGTGATATCAACATGCTCGAACATGTTCGGGTTGTGGTGAGGTAGCCGGCCAGAGTGGCTGCCGGCCACTACGTCCCGGTCGCACGGCGTCGGGGCGAACCATCAGCGCACGATGGGCACCGAATCGTCGCTCGTTCCCTGCGGAGTGTCACCGCCGCTCGATGTCGTACCAGAGTCCGACGATGCCCGTCTTCTCGTAGAGGCGCTGCTTGCTCAGCGTCAACGTCGCCCGCCCGGCCGGGGATGGCAACAGCGGAATCCCGCCGCCCAGCAAGACCGGAATCAGAGAGACGCCCACCTCGTCTACGAGCCCGGCGGCGAGCAGGCTCCGGAACAGCTCCCCACCCCCGAAGAGGGCGATGTCCTTCCCGGGCTTCGTCCGGAGGTCGGCGACGACGCGCTCCGCGTCGTCGCTGATGGTCAAGCGCGGATAGTTGGCGGGATTCAGCGTGCGCGAGAACACGATGGTCTGCGTTCCCGGCATTGCCGCCATGTCGGTGCCCATCCGCTGCATGGCTTCGAAGGTCTTGCGCCCGATCAGGAACGTGTCGAACCGGCCCATCATCTCTGCGAAGTCGATGTCCGGGTCCATGATGATCCAGTCGTGCTCGCCGTTCGGTCCAGCGATGAAGCCGTCGAGGCTCATCGCGCCGCCGTACGCCACTTTGCGCATGCGGTTCTCCTTTCGCTAAACTGACGTTTAGCCCAGACACTAAACGTCGATTTAGGGTTTGTCAACCCGTGCCGGAACGACGCCAGAAGGTCACCGATGACGAGGTCTTCGCGGCCACTCAGCGCGCGATGACCCAGCGCGGTCCCCACGAGCTGACGCTCGCGCACATCGCCGCCGAAGCTGGCGTGTCGCCCGGCCGTCTCGTGCAGCGGTTCGGCAGCAAGCGCGCACTGCTCCTCGCCCTGGCCGACCGCTTCGCTGGGAGCGCGGGTTCCATCTTCGACGGCCTGCGGGCAGCCCACCGGCGACCGCTCGCGGCGCTCCGGGCGTATGCCGCGTGCATGGCCGACCTCGCGGCTACACCCGAGGCGCTGTCGCGCAATCTCGCCTATCTGCAGATCGATCTGACCGATCCTGAGTTTCGCGAACGCCTGCTGGCGAACGCGCGGGCGACGCGACTCGAGATCGAGTCGCTTCTGCGATCGGCCGTTGCCGAGGGCGCCCTGCGGCGGAGCGCCGATCCTGCCGGGCTCGCCCGTACCATCGAGGCGGTGATCAGCGGGTCGCTGATGTCGTGGGCGTGTTACCGGGAGGGTCCGGCGGCGGCGTGGATTGGCCGCCATCTCGATGCCGTCCTGCGGCCACATCTGTTGACGGGACGTCGATCACGGGGGCCTTCATCCGCTCGGCTCGGCCAACGCAAGAGAAATGCCGGGTCTGGAGACGAGTAAAGCCGAATGGCGACCACTCTGAATCCGGAGATTGCTCGCCTTCGGCATCAGTGCCGTTTGGCGCTATGCTGCGAGCTTCGCAAGGTCGGCTGCGATAGGCAGGTCGGTCTACCATCAGTCAGGCCCGCAGGAAATCGTGCCGATCTTCTTCCAGAAAGCTCGCGAGTAGCATGCGTGCTCGTTCAGACCATCGATGACGGACGCGCTGGTACTTCGACTGCCGGGGGAAGACGAGGAACAGGAATTCCTGCGCGCCCACCGGGCCACAACGTGGGAAGTCCCGGATTTTCTGCACTATTACGAGGAGGGGATGCCTTTCGCCCGCTATCTCGAGGTGCTTTCAGAACGAGCGCGAGGTGAGAATCTTCCGCCGAATCACGTTCCGTCGACGTTCCTGTTTGCGTTCGAGGCTTCGAGAATTGTCGGGCGAGTGTCGATCCGGCATGAGCTGAACGCGTTTCTGCTCCGCGCTGGGGGGCACATCGGCTATGTCGTGGTCCCGGAGTTCCGCCGACGGGGCTATGCGACTGCCATGCTTCGTCGGTCCCTTCAGGTCGCGCACGACAAGCTTGGCATTGGCCGTGTGCTGCTGACGTGCGACGACGACAACATGGGTTCGATCAGAACGATTGAGAAGAACGGCGGAGTGTTGGAGAACATCATCAACGGCCCGGATCTGGTCAAGCCCAGACGACGGTACTGGATCGAGGCTCGTACGAGCGCCGACACCGAACAAAGAAAGGAAAGCGATTGCGTACGGTAGCCCTGGTCCTTATCGCATCGTGCTGGCTGACCGCTTGCGCGAGCGATCCGGAGTCCTTCGACGTCGTATTGAAGTCCGGCCGGGTCATCGACCCTGAGTCGAACCTGGACGGTGTGCGCGACGTGGGGATTCGTGGTGAAACGATCGCGCGGATATCCACCGAACCCCTGAACGGCAACCGGATCATCGACGCGCGCGGGCTGGTCGTCGCCCCTGGCTTCATCGATCTGCACCACCATGGGCAAAGTCAGGATGCGTATCGCCTCATGGCGCTGGACGGCGTCACGACGGCGTTGGAGCTCGAAGTTGGAGTCCCTGATGTCCGGCGTTTCATCGATGCGCGGCGCGGGCGCAGTCCCATCCACTTCGGCGCCAGCGCCTCGTACCTGGCCGCACGTCTCCTCGCCTGGGATGCGCCGCTGCCTGTCAGCATCCTCGGGCCAGAGGCCGGAATCATTCCGCAATCCGGTTCCGCCACCAATGAACCGGCCTCTCCCGAGCGCCTTGATCGGATTCTCGCGACACTTCGACGCCAGCTCGAAGCGGGCGCGCTGGGTGTCGGCATCGGCCTCGAGTACGCGCCCGGTGCGACGCGACCACGAGGTGATCGAAGTCGCCAGGCTCGCGGCGGCGCATGGAAAGCCGGTGTTCATCCATGTTCGCAGCAGTGGCCGCATCGAGCCGGGTTCGGGCGTCGAGGCCGTGACGGAGGTCATCGGCGCGGCAGCGATCAGCGGGGCAGCGTTTCACATCGTGCACCTCAACAGCACGTGTATGAGTGACTCGCCGCTGTGCCTGTCGATGATCGCGGGCGCGCGGGACCGAGGCCTGGACGTCACGACCGAAGCGTACCCGTACACCGCGGGCATGACGCTGATCAACTCGGCGCTCTTCAATCCGGGCTGGCGGGAACGACGGGGTCTCGACTACAGCGATCTCGAGCTGCCCGAATCCGGGGAGCGTCTCACCCGCGAGCGATTCGAAGCGCTTCACGCGGCGCCAGAGCCTCGATTGATCCTGATTCACACGAATCCGGACGCGGTGGTGGATGCGGTCATTGCGGCGCCCCTTGTTGCCATCGCGAGCGACGGCGTCATGAGTCACCCGCGCGGCGTCGGCACGCATGCGCGAGTGCTGGCACGGTATGTGCGCGACCAGAAGACCATCACCCTGAATGACGCGATTCGAAAGATGTCGTTGATCCCAGCGCAGCGCCTCGAGAAGGCAACCGCTGACGGGAAACGGATCGGGAGGCTCCAGCAAGGCGCCCGGGCCGATATCGTCCTGTTCGACCCTCAGGCGATCCAGGACCGCGCAAGCTTCCGAGCCCCCACCGAGGCCAGTGAGGGTGTGCGATTTCTCGTCGTGGCGGGCACGCTCGTGGTCGATGAGGGTCGGATCGTCGAAGGGGTCGGCCCGGGCCAGGCGCTGGGGGGAAACGGCGGTTCCTCACAGTAGGATTGCTGCAAGCGTTACAGCGGTCGCCTGGCCGACGTGACGAAGGCTACGGACGGCGCCGCGGAACATGATGGGCGTGCACGCCGGGTGACGTCAGTTCGGCTTGTTGAGAGTTCGCCGCTCACGGAAGCGCCGCATCTCCTCGACGACCCTCATGTGCTCGAGAGTCGCGGCGAGCGTTTCACTGGTGGCACGCACGGCCTCCACGGCCGCGTCGCGGGCCTGCTCAGCAGCCATTCGTGCGCCTTCGGCCGCAGCCCGGGCTGTCTCCGTTCCTTTGCGCAGCTCCTCCTGCTCCTTGCGGAGCTCCTCGAGCGCCTCGCGACGGCGCTCACCGACGTCCCGTTCGTCCTCTGCGAGTCGCCGGCATCGTTCGGCTACCAGGCGTGCAGATTCGGCGGCAAGACGATGTTCTTCGGTGGTGCAGCGCTTCAGTTCGGCGCTCTGACGTTCGGTCTCGGCGACCTCGCGTGCGCGCTCGCCTTCAAGGCGCGGGTGCTCTGCTCGGGTGGTGTTGACGTCCTGCATGGATGACGCTCGTTGCCGCGACACTCCCACGCTCACGACTACCGACTCGACACTGGCGCCGTCTCGTGCGTGCCCCCCACGACGGGCACCATTGGCTTCCGCTCGGACGTCAGGTCGCCCGGCCTGGTCGTCAGCCAGGCGCCGGTCCAATAAGACCGACGTTCGGCCCACGACAATCGAGGGCGACCACGATGGCTCGACACGGTCATCGTGTTGCCTTTCGTCCACCAATACAAGTGGCGCGCCACGATGAAGACCAGACTTGCCCAGCGCAAGAGCAATCCACAGAGGTACCAGCAGCACGAGGAGCGCGAACACTACGATGTCTTTGATGAACGTCACGAGACTCACCTCACCCCGACTCATCCGGTTTCCTTGTGGAGCAGTCGCAGCGTCGGCGAAGAACGAGGCGAAGCCGTCACGCTGCACGCTTGCTCGCGCGTTCTGGACGGGCAATTGGGCCGCGACACGAGGCGCGCTCGACGCAATGGCCCACCCACAGGTGGAGCGGCCACACTCGCCGCAGCGCAGGAACAACCGATTTGGCTCACGGGCGAACCCGTCGTCATGGCCGAAGAGCGAGGCAATGCATCCGAACCGCTGCGAGGCCGACCGCGAGATGGCGAAGCTGTCGCGCCCGCAGAATGGACGACCCGTCAGGATCGATGCGGAGCGCCGTGCCCACGTTTCTGGCCAGGCCCCGTCGGTCGGCATCTCCGTGAAATCACGCCATGCGTTCATCGCCGCCACCACCATCCCGACACTACGGACGAAACGTCCCCTTGTTCGTCTGTCGCGCGTTGACTTCCTTCACGCGTGCCTCCTCGTTCTGCGCACGCTCGCGATCTCTCTCCCGCTGAGGAGCCTCGTAAAGGTCGAGCCGGAGCGCGTCCTTGATGGCCCGACGGGCCAGGCCGTCCAACCGCCGCTCGGTCATGACGAGACCGAAGGAGTAGAGCGAGGCCGGACGGAAGAGCGTGTGCGCGAAGCGTGCATCGTCCCAGTTCGCAAGAATCTCGTCGCTGAGGTGGGACCCCTTCGAGATCGAGGCTAGGATCGCCATGCGAGGCCGGGTCGCAGGACCATACTGCGGGGCCAGCGCCTCCAGGATGTCATCGGTCGTGAGCCCTCTCGTGCGCCAGCGGTCGTAATCGATCAGCATGCGACAGAGCTCGCCCTCGTAGAACGTGAAGAGGACTTCCCGCACGGCTTCGTCGTCTGAAAGTTTGGCCACCGGACGCGGCGGGTGCCACGCCAGCTCCTGAATCAGCGCAGGGCGCTGATGGATCACCTGCACTTCAGGCGTGGGGCCGACCTCGTGTGTCACGGCCGCGAGCGTCATGCCCAGGCGAAACTGCCGATACCGGGAGAGATCCGGCGTTTGAGCAGAGACCGGCGCGACCGCGATGGCGACCCACGCGATGCAGATTGCCACGTGGCGAGCGAGCTTCATGGCGTCCCTCTTCCACAGCACGATCATCCAAGCGGCGCTGCCGGTGAGGGCGCACGCAACGGCCCAGAGCATGACGAATTGAGGCACGACCACGGGGACCGCAGTGGTTCCCGCGACGAGGTTGGATTCGGGGCAGGCTCGCGATGCCGCCACGCCGAGCATCAACCCGATCGCCAGCCCTGCCGACCTCTTCATGCTCATTTCAACCTCGTCTGCGTGAGCAGCACCGAGCGAGAACGCTGCACACGCGGACTCCGTGCGATGCCGACGGCGCACCACTGATGGATGTCCCAAGACAAACCTTAGACTTGTGTGGGTGTGGCCGTCTGTTCACTTGGAGACAGTGCCCGGCGCGCTGATTCAGTATCGTGGTCCGTGGATGATCAGCACCCTCGCCGGACGAGATCCCGGCGCTGAACCACGGAGGAGCCATGCGCGGAAACCCTGAAACGGAGCGACTGGAGACCGATCGTGCCGTCGACCGCCGAGGCAGCGATGGGTCACAGGCAGATGGGGCTTGTCGCCCCTCCGACCAGACGTTCGCGCCGCCGAGCGAAGTGCCCGAGGAGGCCGCTCTGGCCCTTGCCGTCGGCGCGATGGTGGATGAAGGCGCGCCGGCTGGAACCGCCCCCTGAATTCGGCGGGCTCGCGCGCAACGAGTGACGCACCGCCTCGGACCTCGGAGTCGCGACAGCCATGGCCGCATGACTCGACCGCCGCTCCAGGCCTCCCCTATTGCGAAGCGCCTCCCTAGTCCGGCTCCCTGAGCGCTTGATAATCGCGCAATTGGGGCATGCCATCGACGACGCTGCTGTGTTCGACGCTGGCGTCACGAGCGTCAGTGCTGGCGCGCATTGCCGCCACTGTCGCGTCGCGGGCATGTTCGGCAGTGAGCCGGGCCGTCTGCATGGAGTTGCGCAAGTCCTCCCGGTCGTGCCGGATCTGTTCGAGCGCCTCGCCACGCTGCTCGCGCTCGTCGCGGGCTTCCTCGGCGCATCGTCGGAGCTGTTCGGCTTCATGCCGCGCAGATTCGGCTGCGACGCGATGTTCGTCCGTGGTGCTGGGCTGCTGTTCGTCGTTCTCACGCCGGGCTGTCGTTGTCTCGCCGATGCGGTCGGCTTCCAGGCGCGTGTGCTCGGCTGCGCTGTTGTCGCTCACCATGACTGACGCTCGCTGCCGCGGGACCACGTGTCGCGGGAGACATCCCCCACCGATCTGTTGACGAGGATCGTGCGGCGCCCTCCAGCATGCGGGTCCGCGCCGAACGAAGCTGTTCCAAAGTGCACATGGTCGACGGTCCGGGTCAGCGATTGTGGGGCTCTTGAAATGCGCGCCTCGTCGCACGCCGGCATTCGCGGATCGAGAATCGCGGTCATCGGCTCGCCTCGAGGCGCTGTTTCGTCTGCAACAGGGATCTCGTCAGGCCGGCTCGGGCCCGGCGCTGCACGATGGGTCGCGAGAGTGAGCCGAGCAGGCCCCCGAGTCGACCCACCCGACAGCGGTTCAGATACAGCCAGTAGAAATCCGCCCCCTCACTCCTCGAATCCGGAATCAGCGCGTTGATCGCAACCGATCCCTCCAGATAGTGGCTGGCGTAGATCTGCGTGGTCACGATCATCACGTCTCCTCTGCCCCCAGCCGTGTAGAGACTGACGTGATTCAGGCTGATGATGGGTTTGAATCCGAAGGCTTCCTTGGACCAGTAGTAGAAATCCTCCGTGTTGGCAGCCACGCCGGTCGGGTAGCGCCGGAGATAATCCCGGAAGTCGGGCGTGTGATCGAGCAGCGACGGCGTCGCGTCGAGAAGTGCGATGGTCTCCGTCGTGAGTCGTAGGGGCGCCTCCTGATCGTGGTACTGCACGAGCCGATCCCTGCCACCGGCCCGGTACTCGGTGAGATGGGCGAACAGGATCGTCTTGTAGAGCGCGGTGGCATCCCTGGCGGCCGTCGACGGCTCCCAGTTCACCTCCGTGTTGAAGCGGCGGATGTCACCCGCGGCCAACTGCACGTCGCAGGCGCCGACGCGGCACGTGCGCAGTGCGTCGATGTCACCGGCGTCCAACGTCAGCGCGTCGAGATCACCCAACTGCGGCGGCTCGCTGAATTTCCCGATCTGGAGCACGAAGGGGCTCGTGCGAAATCCCTCCAGTGTCTTGAACTGGTTGACAAAGCGCGCCAGCGCGCCTCCGCGAATACGCACGCCGCCGACGGTCGTCATCTCGCGCTTCATCGTCGCCGGCAGGTTCTTGACGACAGGTCGCCCCTCGTTGAGCGTCGACAGCTCCGTGTCAGACAAGTGGAGCTGTGTTCGGAGGAAGGCTTGAAGATTCGCCGTGTCGACTTGGCGGGCCGCGCTTGGCAGGAGGGTCGCAACCAAGAGCAGTACCAGGAGCACACTCATCACGGAACGCGCACCGTAGCAGCCTGCCCCGGACTTCCGGGTTGTGGGCCCTGGCGTTGGGCCTCCTCCATTGCTGACGGTGCCCACCAGAGCTGGCTGTTCACAACCGAACAGACGCCCATCTCTGACATCGTCTAGCGTGACTGATCGACGACGCATCCGCCGGTCCTCCTTCGCAAAGGCCGGCAGCGGCGCCGAAGCTGCGCCAGGCGCCTCACGTTCGCAGACGACGTTCCCCGGTTGCTGATGTCGCGGTCGAAGCCGGTGACCCGCGACATGATCGCCCAGGTCGGCCGATTATGAGGCCAACGGCTCCAGACCGTGTGGCTCCCGGTTGAACAGGTGGCCGCAGAACGGACATCCGTTCCAGGCCGAGAAAACGAACCATGATGGATAGTGTGTTGACCCTCCTCTTGGCCGGGGGCAAGGGCACCAGGCTCGAGCCCCTGACCAGGGACCGCGCGAAGCCCGCCGTCCCATTCGGGGGGATGTATCGCATCATCGACTTCGCGCTGTCCAATTGCCTGAACAGCCGGCAGATGCGGATCCTGGTGCTGACCCAGTACAAGTCCCTCAGCCTGGAGGCCATGTCAGCCCAGGCTGGGGCCGGTTCTTCCACCCCGAGTTCGGCCAATGGCTCGCGATCGGCTCCCCCCAGCAGCGTGTCAGCGAGGACTGGTATCTGGGAACGGCGAACGCCGTGTTCCAGAACATCTACTCGATCGAGAAGTCGGGGGCGGAGTACGTCCTCGTCCTGGCCGCGGACCACGTGTACAAGATGGACTACCGCCCGATGCTCGAATTCCACCGCGACAGCGGCGGAGCCGTGACGGTCGGGACGCTCCGCGTCCCCGTCGCCGAGGCCGCCGGGCAGTTCGGCGTCGTCGAGGTGGACGCCGGCCTCACTGGTGGTGAACTTCGAGGAGAAGCCGGAGCGGCCGGCTTGTCTCCCTGGGGACGAAGCGCACTGCCTGGCGTCGATGGGGATCTACGTGTTCACCGCCGCTTTCCTGATCGACGAGTTGCGGCGGAGCGCCGCCGAGGCCGACCCCAGCCACGACTTCGGCCAGCACTTCCTCCCGAAGATCATCGGCCGAGAGCCGGTCCGGGCGTTCACCTTCTCCGGCCGGGGGACTGGCGCGCCGGCGTATTGGCGGGACGTGGGAACGGTGGATGCCTACTTCCGGGCGAACATGGACCTGTTGGCCGACGCCCCCGACCTGGATCTGTACGACAAGGCCTGGCCGATCTACAGCTTCCACCCCAGCTTCCCACCTCCCCGAGTGGCCGTCGCCCCCGAGTCACCGCGGCCGGCGGTCTGCGGGGCCCCGGCACAACATCATCGCGAACGGCACGGTCGCCGATGGCTGGCTCCGGGGGGCGGTCGTCGGGTTCGATTGCCGGATCGCCGCGCACGCGGTCGTGGAAGACAGCATCCTGTTCGATGGGGCCTGCGTCGGCCGTGGGGCGGAGGTTCGTCGCGCGATCCTCGACGAGGGGGTGCAGGTCCGTCCGGGGGCGCGGATCGGCTTTGATCCTGATGAGGACCGGAGGCAGGGCTTCGTCGTGAGCCAGGGCGGCATCACCTGCGTGCCGACGGACACCGTCGTCGAGGCTGCGTCGAAGAGCGCTTGAACGTTGAAGACGCGACCGAGGGATGAATTGGCAACCCGCTGAGGCTGGACGGCGTGGCCTCACCGCGCGCGGTCTTACGGGTCGGTATCGCCTGACGACAGCCGAGAATCGAGCCTTGACGAGTATGGCGTCCGCCACTCGGTCTCGCGCGCTGGAGGCGCTCGAGCGGGCCCTGGCAGCGCCCGCTCGGAGACAGCGGTTCGGCGTGTTCCAACGGCTCGTGCCCGTGCACATCGTAATGCCGCCGTTGGCGCTGCTACGGTCTCAAGCGCGACGTCGGTAATAGAATCCGCCGCCACCAAGGAGCAGCAGCGCAACGACGATGATGAGCAGAGTGTTCGTGTCCATTGTTCTCTCCTGAATCTGCCTGATGAGCACTGCGGGCCTTCCGGCGTTCTGTCGGAGCTTCCGAATGCGGCAGAGTGCCAGACGGGCGTGATGGTGTGCGCAGCCTACTTCGGATGAGGAAGGCTGTCTGTTCACTTCCGCACTCCTCCGGGTCCAGCGTCAGCGCTTCAACAATGCATGGGCAGGCGCGGTCGATCTCGCTGTCCGTTTGGGGACATCGCTCGGACGGCGCGTCTGGTACGCTGCCCCTAGATTTGACGACCAGGAGATTGACATGAACGCATCGAACGACGCGCATGCGCGCACGACGGCCGACGCCCGTGAAAGTGTCGAGCAGGACCGTAGGTATGCAGAAGAACGCGGCATGTCGGGAGAGGCTGCCAGGAATGAGGCGGAACAGTTCAGGCGACTGGCGGAAGAGGCGCGTGAAGTCCGCGACCACCATCGCGAGGCGCTCGAAACCATTCGACAGGAGCGAGAGCGGCTACGGGAGACCGCTGAGACGGCGCGCGCCGCCAGCGAGGAGGCTCGAGGTGCGGCCGAGGCTGCGCGTCAGGCGGTGGTGGAGGCCGTGCGCGTCACTGCCGATGCCTTGACTGGCACGCTCGAACACATGAAGGTCGTGGAAGACATGCGGCGGACCCTCCGTCACATCACGGACGTGAACAAGCTCGTGTCCCATTGATCCCGGAAAATCACCTGAGTCGATGACTCACGGGACATTGACGCGAGGCCCGGGATGGCCGCGTGAAGCGCGGAGACGCCCCATCGTCTCAGCGATCGATCCCGTAAGCATTCCAGTCGAAGGGTCGGGTTGCGCTCCATGGATGAGACGTCGCACGCAGTGAAACCGTGGGTGACGTTCGCCGGGTGTGTGCTCGTCATTGTCGTCCTGTACTGGGCGCAGGCCGTGCTCGTGCCGATCGCACTGGCCATCCTGCTCACGTTCGTCCTGACGCCTCCTGTCAGCTGGCTCGAGCGATGGATCGGCCGCGTCCCGGCCGTTCTCGTGGCGGTCACGCTGGTGTTCGTCGTCGTCGGACTCGCGGGCTGGGGGCTGGCGCGGCAGATGGATCGCCTCGCCCAGGACCTGCCGCGTTACCGCGTGAACATCCTCGCGAAGATCGCGGACGTGCGCGGCGCAGGGAAGGGCGGGTCGGTCGAGCGGCTGCAGGAGACGATCGAAGACATCAAGACCGACCTGGGAAAATCGGCGACGCCCACGGGAACGGCCTCGCGGCCGATGGTGGTGACCTCTGAGCCCGTCGCGGGCTTCTCGGGCTTCACGTGGCTCGGTCCCATCGTGGGCCCGTTGGGAACGGCCGGGCTCGTGATGGCGCTCGTGATCTTCATGCTGCTCGAACGCCGGGATCTCCGCGACCGGCTGCTCCGGCTGTTCGGCCACGGCCAGCTGACCATCACGACCAAGGCGTTCGACGAGGCGGGAAACCGTGTCAGCCGGCAGTTGTTGATGCAGTCCCTGGTCAATTCCCTCTACGGCATCGCCGCCGGCCTCGGGCTCTACCTCCTCGGCGTGCCTTACCCCTTGGTGTGGGCCGCGCTCGGGGCGGCGCTCCGCTTCATCCCGTATGTCGGACCCGTGCTCGGTGCCGGCGCGCCAATCCTGGTCAGCCTGGCCGCCCTCCAAGGCTGGGCCGGTCCACTCTGGGTCGTCGGGTTGTTCGTGGCGCTCGAGCTGTTCACGAACCTCGTGCTCGAGACAGTGCTGTATGCCGGGGCGGCGGGAGTTTCCCAGGTCGCGCTGCTCGTGTCCCTGGCGTTCTGGACATGGCTGTGGGGCCCGCTCGGCCTGCTCATGGCCACACCGCTGACCGTCTGCCTGGTCGTGCTCGGCAAGCACGTGCCGGGTCTCGAGTTCGTCGGGACGCTGATGGCCGACACGCCCGCGCTCGCCCCCGAGTACGGTTACTACCAGCGCCTGCTGGCCCGCGATCAGAGCGAGGCGGCCGATCTCATCGAGCGTTACATCGAGACCGAGCCGCCGCGCTCGGTCTACGACGCCCTCCTGCTGCCTGCGCTCAACTACGCCGAGCGCGACCGCCTGGAGCAGCGGCTGACGCCGGAGGAAGAGACGGCCGTCATCGATGCAACGCGAGAGCTGCTCTCGGACGCAGCGGAAACGATCCGGCGCCAGCAGCCGGAGCCACCCGCACCGCCAGTGGACGCATCCCTTCCCGGACCGCGCGAACCGCTGCGCGTCCTGGGCTACGCGGCCAACGGCATCGCCGACGAGCTCGCGCTCGCGATGCTCGCCCACGTGCTGGACGATCTGCCAATCGTCGTCGAGGTGACCACAGCGCGCATGCCGGCCTCGGAAGTCGTGTCGCTCGTGCAAGCGCGCGGCGTCTCGGTCGTCTGCCTCGCCGATCTGCCGCCCAGCCCGCCTTCGAAGACGCGCTACCTCGTCAAGAGGTTGCGCGCCGCGTTGCCCGAGGTGCGAATCCTGGTCGGGCGCTGGGGGCCGCCGGCGCTGGCCGACGAGAGCACGCAAGTGCTGCGGGATGCCGGCGCGACGCTCGTCGCTGCGACGCTGGCGGAGACCCGGACATACCTGGCCGGGCTCGTGGGGATCCCGCGGCTCCCGGCTCCCGAGCCAGCCGGCGTGCATGACGTGCAGGCCGCGGTCTGACGTGCGCGGCACGCAACAGCGGGGCGGCGGCACTCACAGCGCCGGTCGTCGACGGCCGAAGAGACCGCTCAGGAACAACACGACGGCGATGAGTAGCAGGACGTGAACCAGCGCGCCAGCGCTGTAGCCGCTCCCCAGTCCAAGCAGCCACAGGATCAGGAAGATGATGGCGATGGTATTCAACATGGCTGCTCCTTCGGACCGCGCAACGTCCGACGCGTCGTTCCCCGCGCGGTGAGCGCCAACACTACACTCGCGGCGACGACGCGGCTGTCCACAACCGGACATCGCGTGATTTCCGCGCCTGTCCCTGTGTTCCGGCACCCGTGCGCACGCGCGGCTGCGATGCCAGCACGCTCGCAAATGCTGTGCAATTCGGAACAGACGCCCCCCGGACGCCGCGCTTACCATCCGCACAGTTCCTCGAGCCCATCGAGTTGGTGGTTGGTGCTCGACTGGAAAGGATGGGCGTCGTGACATCTCGGAGTGTGCGGCCGCCGCCGGGCGCCGGCAAGGGCTCGACTCAACGAGGAGCGGCGTCATTCAGCGTGCCGTTCACGGGCGACGGTCCTGCCGTGTTCGAGCGCACCCGCGTTCTGCTGGTTGACGGCGACGCCGACTCGCTCGAGATGTACCGCATGATGTTGACTCGCGCAGGCTTCGACGTCGACACGGCGGTCGACGGCGTCGACGCCGTCGCGCGGCTCGGCGTGCGGGTGCCCGCCGTCATCGCTCTGGAGGTCGCGCTGAGAGGCGAGGTCTCGGGCTACGACCTGTGCCGCCGCGTGCGCACGCACTCCGACACACACGCCGTGCCCCTCGTTGCCGTTACAGCGGGCGCCTTTGCCTCGGATGCGGCGAAGGCGACGGCAGCAGGCTGCAACGTGGTGCTCACCAAGCCCTGTCTCCCCAGCGCGCTCGTCAGCGAAGTGCAACGCCTGCTCCACCTCACGACCTCGGCATCACCTGCGGCAGACGCCCCCGTGCTCTCCCGGGTTTCCGCGACGGCGGCTTCTATTGTGGATAGCTGTGTCGCGCACGCGGAGCTCAGCCCCGCTGCTCTTCGATGATCTTGTAGCGTCGTGCAAGCCCAAGCGCGGTGAGGAGCCGGATGATCGGCCAGGCCGGGTCGAACTCGCCACGGCGGACGCTGAACTTCGGGCTCCGCGGATACCCGTGATGGTTGTTGTGCAGGCCTTCGCCGCCGGTCAGCCACGCGACCAATCGGATGTTCGTGGCCGTATTGCCGAAGTTCCTGTAGCCGCGATAGTGGCAGAGCCCGTTGATCGAGGCGGACAGGACGAAGACGTACATGACGGCGTGAACCCCCGCCGCGAGCAGCCCCCAGCCGACACCCAGCACGGCGCACAAGGCCGCCGTCCCGAGAATGGGCCCGATCAGCCCGCGGTCGAAGACCCATCGATCCCAGACGTCCGGCGTCACGTCTCGCGCGTACTTCTCGACCAATCCGGGTGTCCTGAGCTCGCGCACGTAATGGAACACGTTCCCGATCTGGACGGACCAGAACCCCGCCAGATGAGGACTGTGCGGGTCCCCATCCTCGTCGGTGAAGGCATGGTGCTTCCGGTGGACGGCGACCCACTCGCGCACGACCAGCCCGGTGGTGAGCCAGATCCAGGCTCGAAAGACCCAGGCGACGGCTGGATGCAGCACGAGCGAACGGTGCGTGACCGTCCGGTGCAGGTAGATGGTGGTCGCGAAGACAGTCGCCTGGGTGACGAGCGTCGAAGCCAGTAGAGCCACGAGCAGCGCCTGCAGCACGGGCACCTCCATCGGTGGTCAGGCCGCGGCGCGCGTGAGCCCGGCAGCGCTGAGGCGAGCGAACATGCGCGAATCGGCCAGGCCATGGGCGACCGCCCCGGTGGTGCGCGACGCGCGTGTCATGGATGGAGCACCTGCGAGATCGACTGGACGGGGACCCTGCGACGCACGATGGCCTGCCAGTTCACGAGCACAGCGAGGCTCATCACCAGCACGAGCAGGCTGGTCGCGCGCGTCAGAGGCAAGGGCACCACCGGGTTGAGGAGAACCGCCATCATGACCAAGGCACTGAGCCAGAGGTAGCGGCCCTGGTTACCCGCCTGAACAGCTGCGAACACGGCCGCCAGGCAGGCCGTGACGGCGACGAGGAGTTGTAGCCCCAGTTGGCTGGGCCACGCCAGCGAGAGCAGTCCCAGCAGGAGGGCGGAGGCGAGAAACACTTTGGAGAACATGCGCCAATGCTATGCTCGGCGGCCGTGCGGGGCTGTTCACTCTTGAACACGGCGTCTCAACGAGGAGCGGTCGCGCGACGGTTGCGGCGATTCGACCGCTCGGTCGCGCGCGCGCGGCGCTCGGGCAGTTTCCGATAGCGTTTAGCGTCCGGGCCGCGCATGCTACCAAGTGGGGCTTTGGGCGCTTCAGGTCAGTGCCTGAGTCGCCCAACTGAGGTGCACAAAGGCGGTAAAGTGGCGAAGGGCAGGAAGCGAGCAGGCACGATGAACGCCGTCGATGGATTCGAATGGACCGGTGTCGACACCAAGCGGGTCCAGCACGAGTCCGGATCGCGCATTTTTGCCCAGGGCGATGCCGCCGCGAGCGTGATGTACCTCCAGAAGGGCAGCATTCGGCTGTCCGTTGTCTCGCGCACCGGCAAGGAAGCCGTCGTCGCCGTCCTCGAGCCGAGTACGTTCTTCGGCGAAGGCTGTCTCGCCGGCCAGCCCAAGCGAATGGCCACGGCGACCGCGATCGCCGCATGCAGCGTCCTGACCATCGAGAAGGATGAGATGACGCGGCAGCTTCACGAGCGGCCAGCGTTTTCCGACCGGTTCCTCTCGCACATGCTGGTGAGGAACATCCGGATCGAGGAGGACCTCGTCGACCAGCTCTTCAACTCGAGCGAGAAACGACTCGCTCGGACGCTGCTGCTCCTGGCACGGTACGGCGACCAGGAGACCGCCCAGCGCGTGCTGCCGAAGCTCTCGCAGGAGCTCCTGGCCGAGATGGTCGGCACGACGCGCTCGCGTGTCAACTTCTTCATGAACAAGTTCCGCAAGCTGGGATTCATCGAGTACAACGGCGGCCTGAAAATCCACGGCTCCCTCCTCAGCGTGGTCCTGCACGACTGAACCCACCCAAGGCCGGAGCGACGCTCCGTTGGGCTTCACACGGGGTGTGGCTGTTCATAACTGAACAGACGCGATCCCGGGCCTGATCTACCCTCATGACACGTATTGCCGGAAGGTGATGTGTCATGTTGGGAACACGAAGACGACTCATCGCGTTGACCACCGTGCTGGCCCTCGCAGGCGCTGGCGCACTCGCCGCGGCACAACAACCCTCACGCCAGACCGACCGTGAGGTCAAACAGCTGCTCACGCGGATCGAGAAGAACGCTGAGCAGTTTCGTCTCAGCCTCTCAGCTGCCGCAGACCTCGAGTGGATCGGCGGGTGGGAGAGGGAGCGCAACATCGACCACTTCGTCACGGGCTTCGTCGCCGCCGCGCGCCGACTGCGCGTTCAATCCGACAGTGGGGATGTCGTCACGGCTCGTGTCGACGAGGTGCTGCGGCGCGGCGTCAGCATCGACAGTTTCATGGAGCGTCGCCGCTTGTCCGATCAGGCGACACACGACTGGACGACCGTGCGCCGCGATCTCGAGCTCCTCGCTTCGGCGTTCAACGTCCCCTGGAACCTGACCACGCCGCGCCTCACTGGCGTCCGGCCCGGCACGTCGGTCCCCGGGGTCGTGGCAAGCCGCGCTCGATGGTGAATCGGCCGGCGAGTACGGCTCGAAGGGCGCCCACGTCCTCACATCAGTCTGGAGTCACGGTTATGCAGATCAGGCCGCTACACGATCGGATCATCGTCCAACGCGTCGAGGAATCGACGCAGGCCGGTTCCATCATCATCCCCGATTCAGCAAAGGAAAAGCCGCAACAAGGGAAGGTGATCGCGGCCGGCAACGGCAGGTACACGGACGAGGGCGCGAGGGTGCCGCTCGATGTCAAGGCCGGTGACACCATCCTCTTCGGAAAGTACAGCGGTCAGGAGATCAAGTTCGACGGCCAGGAGTACCTCGTCATGCGCGAGGAAGACGTCCTGGCGGCGCTGAGCGGGACCAGTCCCACTCGCTGAGAACGAGCACGCACGAGACGGGGCGGGCAGGGCCGCATGGGCTCGCACCCCTTGGATGGAGCACACGATGGCCAAGAACATCACGTACGGCGAGCAATCGCGCCAGGCAATTCTTCGCGGGGTCGACAGCCTCGCCAATGCGGTCAAGGTCACGCTCGGGCCCAGGGGACGCAATGTCATCCTCGGCAAGAGCTTTGGATCGCCGACCATCACCAAGGACGGAGTCACGGTCGCCAAGGAGATCGAGTTGAAGGATCCGCTCGAGAACCTGGGCGCACAGATGGTGAAAGAGGTCGCGAGCAAGACGTCGGATGTCGCGGGCGACGGCACGACCACCGCGACCCTTCTGGCCCAGGCGATCTATCGCGAGGGTGTCAAGAATGTCGCAGCCGGGGCCAACCCGGCCGCAATCCGGCGTGGCATCGAGAAGGCGGTCGAAGCGATCGTCGAATCGCTGAAATCGCAATCGAAGCCGGTGACCGGGGAGATGATCGCCCAGGTCGGCACGATCTCGGCGAACCACGACGAGACGATCGGCCGCATCATCGCCGAGGCGATGGAGAAGGTCGGCAAGGACGGGGTCATCACCGTCGAGGAATCCCGCACGATCGAGACGTCGCTCGAGATCGTCGAGGGGTTGCAGTTCGACCGGGGGTACATCTCGCCCTACTTCGTGACCGATCCGGAGCGCATGGAGGTCGTGCTCGAGGACCCCGCGATTCTGATTCACGAGAAGAAGCTCGCCTCGATGAAGGACCTGCTGCCGGTGCTGGAGCAGGTCGCCAAGCAGGACCGACCGCTTCTCATCATCTCCGAAGACGTCGAGGGTGAGGCGCTGGCCACGCTCGTGGTCAACAAGCTGCGCGGCACGCTGAAGGCCGCCGCCGTCAAGGCGCCCGGCTACGGCGATCGGCGCAAGGCCATGCTCGAGGACATCGCGACGCTGACCGGCGGCCGCGCGATCACCGAGGATCTCGGGGTCAAGCTCGAGAACCTCAAGGTCGAGGACCTCGGCCGCGCCAAGAAGGTCACGATCGACAAGGACAACACGACCATCGTCGAGGGTGCGGGCACGAGCGAGGCCATCCAGGGCCGCATCAAGCAGATTCGCGCGCAGATCGAGGGCACGACATCCGACTACGACCGCGAAAAGCTGGAGGAGCGACTGGCGAAGCTGGCGGGTGGTGTGGCCATCATCAAGGTCGGCGCGCCGACCGAGTCGGCCATGAAGGAAACAAAGGCCCGCGTCGAAGATGCCATGCATGCCACCAAGGCTGCGGTCGAAGAAGGTATCGTGCCGGGTGGGGGCGTCGCCCTCCTGCGAGCCTCGACAGCGCTGATGAACCTGAAGCTCGAGGGTGACGAGCAGGTCGGCGTGAAGATCATTGGCAAGGCCGTCGAGGCGCCGCTCCGCTGGATTGCGACCAACGCCGGCCACGAGGGGTCGATTGTCGTCGAGCGGGTGAAGGGGATGACGGGTGCGGAGGGCTTCAACGCCCAGACCGAGACGTACGAAGACCTCGTGAAGGCCGGCGTCATCGATCCCACCAAGGTCGTCCGCTCCGCCCTGCAAAACGCAGCATCGATCGCCTCGCTCCTGCTGACGACCGAGGCGGTCGTCTCGCACATTCCGGAGGACAGCCGGCAATCTGCAGCGTCGGGCGGCGGCATGGGCTTCGGGGGGTACTGAAGCTCATCGAGCGGCCATCCGATGAGGGCCGTCATTGCTGCCGGGCGGGAAATTCTCCCCCGCGTCCTCGACGCGACCCGGACGATCGCCCAGGACGGGCTGAGCCGCCATGCGTACGGCCAGTTCTGCGCGGCCATGTCGAAAACAGCGTGGGCGCAGCGCCATCAGCAACAGTTCGTGCTGGTGGAGGATGGCAACCTGCTCGCCGGCGCGACCCGGTACGACCTGGCGGGCGTACTCGATGGCCGGCCAGTGCATGTCTGCGGCATTGGGGGCGTCTTCACGGACCCCGCTCACCTTGGACAGGGTCATGATCGCGCACTGGTCGAGCGGCTGCTCGACGACGCCGCGCGCGACGGAGCAGAGATGGCGCTCCTGTTCCCCCGAACGGGCATGACGGGGTCAACCCGACATGGCTTTGACGCAATCCCGATCCCCGAGGTGACGATCCGTGTGCACGAAGCGGCGCGTCGCGGCGCCCCCATGACCATGATCCGAAGCGGTGAGGAACGCGACCTGGCCGCGGTCGTGGCGATGGGCCGGGAGCGTGCCTTCCCCGTCCGATTTCACCTCGATCGAGACGCCGACTTCGTTCAGTACGCGATCACGCGCAAGCGGCTCCTGGCCGGGCTCGGGCTACCCGGCGCGCGCCAGCTGCATTTCTTCATTGCCGAAGAAGGGATAACAGCCGCCGCGTATGTGGTCGTCAGCGTCATCGAAAGCACGTGGACGCTGGAGGAGTGTGGCGACCGCGATCCGAGCGGAGCCCGCGTGGGCGCCATTCTGCAGGCGCTCATCGCGCGCGAACCCGCCGAGCACCGTCCCGTGATCCGTGCCTGGCTGCCGCCGCAGTTCGCACCGCCACAGGTCACGATCACTGCCGGGCCGTCGCCAGAGGTCTTGATGGTGCGCGTGTTGGGATCGACGGCGGCGCGGCCGCTGCTGTGTGCTGCCGACGTCTTGTACTGGAGAAGCGACTTCTTCTAGACCCCGAGCTCACTTGGGTTGGTGATGTGGCGCAGGCCTTCAGGCCTGCCCGGACCCGCGTTGGCCGGGCTGAAGCCCGGCGCCACCGTGGCGGGCCCGTTGTCAACCCAAGTTGAGCTCCGGGATTAAACGATTTTCGGTCGGGCCATCACGCCCCGACCGGCGGTCGCCTGCGGAGCGTTCTCGCGCGCACGATCACGCTGCGCGAGTCGAGCGCCGCAACGCTGCACCAGTGGAACAGCATCGGGGAACCGGCGAGGAACCTCGACGCACTCTCACGATCGCCCGCGGCGCACGCAGGCGCGATCATGTCCTTGAATGCTCGTTCGATGACTCGGATGGCGAGGCGCCGGTACCCGACCGTCTCCTCGACGACGTCGTCTATCGGGCTCGTGCCACCGCACGTCCCGCCCGAGTCACGCGGTCGCGATGACTCAGCGCCGGGGGAAGCCGTAGCGGCTTGTCTCCCGCCGGCGGCTGGCATTCCACACTTCACCGCACTTGCCACAAAGCCAGTACGTGGAGCTGTTGATCGATTTGCTGGCCGTCGTCAACTCTGTCGAGCCGCAGGCGGGACAGAGCAAAGGCTTTTCGGCCGCCTGGGTCGTTCGAGGGGATTCAGGCATGGCGTCAGGCCAGCCTGATGTTCTCGGCGCGCGGTCCCTTGGGCCCCTGCCCCTTCTGGAACGTCAATGCCTGTCCTTCGCGCAGGTCGTCGAAACGAGCATCGGCGCAAGCCGACTGATGGAAGAAATACTCGGTTCCGTCCTCCGCCAGCACGAATCCAAACCCCTTGTCGCTGACCAGCCGCTTGATGGTGCCATTCATGGTTGTCATGTCATCTCCTGTTGTATCCGTGGTCGCCCCTCATGAGGCACGAACGCCACGTCGAGGCGTTCCGCTGCGCTCAACCGATCCGACGCCCGGCGGCTGTCGCAGATGCACGTTGCACGGCGCAACGCGGAGCTTCGATGAGGGCTGGAGACGAGATCCGACGATTGCCGGAGCGGCGGCAGGACTCAAGAAAGCGGAACGACATCGGTTATAACACACCTTCACTCGAAGCGCTAGTCGTGAAAGAAGCGATGCTCGGTCCCGGTATCGACGACAACCTGCTGATATTCGAGGCAGACGCGCTGCAGGGCATGGAACCGGCTCGGCAAGGGCTGCATCGAACAGCCCCCACGCACACAGCCATGCTCCCGCCGCTCGTACAACGGCCCCGCGCAGACGGCACAGCGAGTCTCGTCGTCAGCAGCGTCAGACGAGGTGCCTCGCGCATCGGCGCAGATCGTCGCCAGGGCGTGCCAGTGGCACGTCGCGCAATAGCTGACGGCCGCCCCATGGTGGTGACATGGCGCCATCAACGAGTTCCAGCGCAGCCGGAGGTCCATTCGCTGGCTCATGGCCGGCTCGAGGTCACGAGCCGCCTCCGCAGACACGCGCATGTGGGATGCATTGAGGCTCATTTCACGCCATCGAGCGGATGGAGAATCTGGGCCACTGATGGGGTGGACGCGGTTCGCTCCAGCATCACGACCCACGTCGCCAAGGCCGGCAGACTTGCCACCATGACCCAGAACGTGAGCGTCGAGGGCGGGAGTATCGGCAGGACCGGGTTGACCAGCACGGCGATGGCCGCGAGGCCGAATACCCAGACATTGCGAGTCTCTTGGCCCGCTTGCCACGCCGCGGCGAGCGCGACCAGGCTGATGGTGGCCCGTGCCAGGAACTGATGCACCGCGGAGCTGGGCCACAGCATCGCGCCGAGCGTCAGGGCCACAGCCAGGCCGATTGACAGCTTCATACCCATTCGGATCCTCGTCTCCCAGCGCGGGGCGCTCGGTCACAACAGCTTGATCACGCTCGTTTTTCGAGCAGTTTTGAGGACCATTGACGATGGTCCCACGCCGACGATAGCCGGTGGCGGATGCGTCGTCTGTTCATTCCGGTACAGCGTCGAGCCACAACCACCTACTTCTCCACCACCCAGGTGGTCATACATCGCCGGTTCTGCACGTTCGTGGTCTTGAGCGGATCGGCCAGCCTCCCGCCCAGTGTGGACGTCCACGCCAGAATGGTCTGCTCGTCGACGAGGAAACGTTCGGAACCGTCGGGCAGACGCACGCGTCCAGTGGCAGACGAGATGTGACGCTCGAGGCCGATGCTCGTCGCCAGACGGGCGAAAAACAGGCCGCCTGGCGCCAGAATGCGCCACATCTCCTCGAGCATCGCCGCGAACTCGCGTTCGTCACGCGCGAAATGCAGAACGGCGCTGCAGATCGACGGCGTCCGCCGAGCTGTCTTCCCACGGAAGAGAATCGAGCGGCCCGCAATGAATCTGGGCGAGCGGCAATGCCGGATTCAGCGAGGCCGCAAGCTGACGCACTGAGCGAATCGCGCTGGCGTCGGCATCCACCGCCCGCACATCGAAGCCCCGTCGCAGGAAATACGGAAGGTTGCGCCCGTCGCCGCAGCCGGCGTCGACCACACGCCGGCGGCGGTCGAATCGGCCGCGCAGGAGCTGATCGAACAGATAGATGTCGATCCCGCCGAACTCCGTCTGCAGTTCGGCGGACACGCCAGAGACATCGGACAGCATCGTCGATGATACTGCTCTGCTGTACCGCTAGCGTGCGGCGAGCTGGATCAGTAATCTCTGGCAGTACAGCATGGGCGTGCTACCTCGAGTTCGGCCGAAATCTCGCAAGGCCTGGCGTGACTGGCTCGAGAAGAATCATGCCTCGTCAAAAGGGGTGTGGCTCGTCTATGCGAAGAAGCACTCTGGACTCCCGTCACTGACCTACAGCGACGCCGTCGAGGAGGCGCTCTGCTTCGGGTGGATCGACAGCAAGATCAATCCGATTGACGATGCCTTCTACATGCAGGTGTTCACACCGCGGAAGCCGAAGAGCGCCTGGTCCGCGTTGAACAAAGGGCGTGTCGAACGACTGCTGGCTGCCGGGCTGATGGCACGTGCCGGCGTCGTGGTGGTCGAGGCCGCGAAGGACTCGGGCACCTGGAACGCGACGAAACACGTCGAGGAACTGACCATCCCACCCGATCTGGAGAAAGCCATCAAGGCGAATCCCGACGCCAGTCGCTACTGGGCGTCCTACAGTGCCAGCCGCCGGAAGGGCGTTCTCTATCGCCTGGCCGGAGCCAGGCGGCCCGAGACTCGAGCGAGGTACCTTCAGGACATCATCGAGAACATGGCCCGAAACCTGTCCCGAGCGGAACGCATGGAACGGGCCGGGTTCCGACCGAAATCGAAGTCCCCACGAATTCCGAAGCGTTGAGAATCGCGCAGGCCTTCGCGGAACAGCCGAGAAGTCCCGCACGCAAGTAAATGCCTTGTGCGCCGTAGCACGGAGCGCGGCTGACCTCGAGCGCAGCTTCCGTGCTCCGTTCCAGCCGCACTAGCCGCACCAGCCGCTCCAGCCCGCTCCAGCCGCACCAGTCGCTCCAGCCGCTCCAGCCGCTCCAGCCACCTTGCGGTATCGTGTGCCGATGCGCCGACCGACAGCCCGCTCCATCTCCATCGTCGCACTCACTCTGACTGTTCCCGTCCTGCTGGCCCGTGCCCAGGAGCCGGCGCGCCCCGCTGCGCAGACCGCCAGCCGCCCGCTGAAACTCGCCATCGCCGGGCTCGTGCACGGCCACGTGCACGGCTTCATGCGCGGCGCCACCGGCCGTCCGGACGTCGATCTCGTCGGCGTCTACGAACCCGACGCGGCGCTGCTCGAGCAGTTCCGCGCCAAGCACTCGCTCGATCGATCACGGATGTTCTCGGACCTCGGAGCACTGCTTCGATCGCGCGAAGCCGGAGGCGGTTGCGGCGTTCACGAACACCTTCGATCATCTCGCCGTCATCGAGGCGGCGGCGTCCCGCGGCGTGCACGTCATGGTCGAGAAGCCGCTCGCCGTCTCGACGGCGCACGCCCGGGCGATCGAGCAGGCCGCCGGCCGCGGGCGCGCGCACGTCATCGTGAACTACGAGACGACCTGGTATCCGAGCCACCGGACGATCTGGCAGGTGATGCACGAACAGCGGGCGGGCGGCGCCATCCGCAAGATGGTGGCGATGGACGGCCATCCCGGTCCGAAGGAGATCGGCGTGCAGCCCGAGTTCCTCGACTGGCTGGGCGATCCCGCGCGCAACGGCGCCGGCGCGCTCTTCGACTTCGGCTGCTACGGCGCGAACCTGATGACGTGGCTGATGGACGACGAACGGCCCCTGTCGGTCACGGCCGTCACCCAGCGTTTCAAGCCCGCGATCTATCCGCGCGTGGACGATGAGGCGTCGATCGTGCTCGAGTATCCGTCGGCGCAGGGCATCGTGCAGGCCTCGTGGAACTGGCCGTTCAACCGGAAGGACTTCGAAGTGTACGGGGAGCGGGCCTACGCGATCGCCACCGGACCGAGCCAGGTGCGGCTGCGGCGCGCCGGCGAGTCGGAGACGCAGCCGAAGCCCGAGCCGTGGCCGCCGCAGGAGGCCGACGCGCTCGCGTACCTCACGGCGATCTCGCGCGGCGAACTGGCGCCCTCGGGCCTCTCCTCCCTCCGCAACAACGTGATCGTCGTCGAGATCCTCGAGGCGGCGCGCGAGTCGGCGCGCACCGGACGCACCGTGCGGCTGGCCCGGTAGCGCGATTTATCGGGCCGGTGTCGCGGCGCCGCTCGCGATCGCCCGCTCGATGAGCAGGCGCATCTCACGCTCGGCCTTGTGCGACGCCTCCTCCATCTTGCGGCCGAGGGCTTCGAGCTCCCGGCCGAGCCCCGACATCTCGTCGCCGAGCGCGCGCATCGGTTGTTCGAATTCGCGCATCTTCTCGCCCAGGGCCGACATCTCGTCGCCGAGCGCGCGCATCTGCGCGTCGATGTCCCGTCGCTCGCGTTCGTAGGTCGCGCGGTCGGCGTCCGACGCACCGATCTGGCGCGTTGCCAGCGCCGCCTGTCGCATGCCGAGCTCGCCCTGACGAGCGCCGAGGACGCCCTGCTGGGCGCCGATCTCGCCCTGCTTCGCCCCGAACTCGCCTTGACGCGCACCCAGCGCTCCCTGTTTTCCACCGAGCTCGCCCATGGCCCGACCGAGCTCGCCGACCTCGTGCCAGACCTGGTCGGCCTGCTCCAGGATGGCCCGGTCGCGCACGAGGTATTCGCGGCCGTCGTGGCGGAACCAGAGCAGGCGCTCGCCGGGCTTGCGGTAGCGGCGCGCGCGCTCTACATCGTCGGACGAGCCGGACGAGTTCGTGTGATCGCCGTCGTGGAACATCACGAAGGCCAGACGAGGGCCCTTGCGCTCGTCCTGGCCACGCACGTCCGGGGAAGGCGCCGCGGCCATGTCCGGTCGCGACGATGACTCGACGCCCGCATCGCGCGCATCCGGCGTCTGCGCAACCGCGGCTGCGGGAGGTGCATCCGGCGCAGGTCCGCTGTGAATGATCGAGGTCGGCGGCGCCGACCGTGCGACGAGCTGGAAGGGCACCAGGGTCGCGACGCCTATCGTCATCGCCGCCAGGGCGAGCGCGCGCGTCGTGAAGCGGCGGGGTGAGGGGTCGCGCAGCATGACAATCCTCCGCTTGAGGCTCGAGAAGGACCAGGGCGCGCCGGCTGCGGCGAAGCGCATGCCGCGGCGCGAGACGCCGAGGTCGAGAAGCAGCCGCCCGTACGCCTGCGGTGGGGCGGCGAGTGCGTCGATGACGGCCTGATCGCAGGCAGCTTCGCGCCAGAGCATGTACTCGCGCGATGCGAGGTGCGCGAGCGGGTGGAAGAAGAACAGCCGCTCGGCCAGCGCGGGCACGCACCCGAGCCAGAGGTCGGCCCGCTTGACGTGGACGAGCTCGTGGCAGAGCGCCATCTGCTGCTGGTCCGTGGACAGCGAGCTGAAGCGACCCGCCGGCACCAGCACCACCGGACGGACCAGACCGGCGACCATCGGCGTCTCGATGTCCTCGGACCTGTGAACGCGCGGGACGCGCCGAAGGCCGATGCGACCCGCAAGCCCGCGGGCCATCGTCTGGATCGCGTCCGGGGCGATGACGGACCTGGCGATCACGCCGCGTGTCTGCCGCCATCGGCGGAGCGCGAGCCCGGCGGCGACAGCAAACCCCAGGCCCCAGGCGCCCAACAGCCACGGCGTCAACCTGTCGGCCCGCGCTATGCGCGATCGAGGATTCATCGGCCTCGACGCCAGTGGCGTGCGCCGGTGGCTCCGCGACGCCCGCCGGCGCGGCGATGACCGCGACGCCGGCACCACCGGGTGCCGGAGCCAGCACGGGCAGCGGCACCGGCGTCGTCCAGATTGCCGCGACGAGAAACTTGGCGGCCGCACACCACCAGAGCAGCGCCCGCGTCGCCGGCGACAGCCGCGGGATCGCGCGGCCGAGCGTCCAGACGATCGCCACGAACAGGGCGCCGTCGATCGAGGCGCGAGCGAGGTCCGACAGCATCAGCGGTCCTTTCGCTGGCCGGCGCCGAGTCTGGTGACGATGGCCTCGAGCTCGCGCAGCTCGGCATCGGAGACGCGGCCGGGTTCGGAGAGATAGGCGAGAAACGGCGACACCGACCCCTCGAGGTTGCGCTCGACGAACCGGCGCACGGCGCCTTTCATGAGCTCGGCAGAGGAGGTGCGGGCGCGATAGCGGTAGACGCCGTCGGTCAGCCGGCGCCCGAGCTGATGCTTCTGCCGCAGGCGCTCCATCATCGTCAGGACCGTCGATCGCGCGAGACCGCGAGCGGTCCCGAACTCGTCCGCGGCCTCGCCGACGCTGACCGGTCCGCGGTCGGCGATGTGCCGCAGCAGCGCCAGTTCCTGTTCACCAATCGTGGGATCGGACATGTCGGGGGCCTCGTGACTACAACTGTCGTCACATCCTAGATGGTGACGACACGTGTAGTCAAGTGGGCGTCGAGTCTGGTGCTTCGTAGTGTCCGGCTTTAGCCGGACCGGAAGACACGGCGCCGACGGCCGGGCCCGTCCAAGAGCGGGTACTACGATCGGCCTGGGTCCGGCTATAACAGCCGGACCCGCAGGTACATCGACGGTGACTCGTCAGCCGCCGTCGAGCAGGCGTGCGGCGCCGGTCACCAGGTCGGCGAAGAGATCGGCGGCGCGCCGATGCGTCACGAGCGACGCCGCCTGGCCCGACCACAGCACCATGAGGTCCGTCCGCCCGGCCGCGGCCGCCGCCGTGCGCATCCCGCGCATCAGCTCGCCCTGCAACGGGTAGGGCAGCCAGTGGCCGGCAGACAGGATCGATCTCGCCGAGCCTGTTCTGCAGACCGCGTGCGAGCCGGCCCGTGTAGCCTCGGGTGAGCCGGGTCGAGCCGGGCCGGGCCGAGAGAATGGCGGCCTTGTGCGCCGGCGGGGCATTCGACTCCTCGCATGCGAGGAAAGCCGTGCCGATCTGGACGCCGCCGGCACCCAGGACCAGGGCAGCCGCGATGCCCCGAGCGTCCGCGATGCCGCCGGCCGCCACGACCGGAATCCTGACGGCGTCGGCGACCTGCGGCACCAGCGCGAACGTCCCGGTCAGCGACTCCTCGGCCGGCTGCAGGAACGACGCCCGATGGCCGCCCGCCTCGAAGCCCGATGCCACGACGACGTCGGCGCCCGCACGCTCGATCGCGACCGCCTCGTCCACCGTCGTCGCGGTGCCGACGGTGATGATGCCGCGCGAGCGGCACGCATCGAGCACGTGGGCGGGTGGCACGCCGAAGATGAAGCTGAAGACCGGGGGCCGCGACTCGATGAGGGCTGCCGCCTGATCCTCGAAGCGGGGCCCGGACCTGAACGGGAACGCCGGCGGTTCCACGTCCAGCTCGGCGAAGAGCGGGCGCAGGGGACGCAGCGCTGCCTCGTAGTCGGCGACGGTCGCGGCCGCGACCTCGGGGTCTTCGGTCGAGACCCAGAGGTTTACCGCAAACGGCGCTGCCGTCAGGCGCCGGATCTCCGTGACCTTCGCCCCGATGTCGTCAGGCGTCATCCCCTGCGCGCCGAACGAGCCCAGGCCTCCGGCATTGGAGACCGCCGCGACCAGCGCCGCCGACGAGAAACCGCCGCCGAACGGTCCCTGGACGATCGGATAGCGAATCCCTAGACGACCGGTCAGGGGGGTGTCATTCCACATGCATCCTCCGTCGCTACCCGGTGGTGATTGACGTGCGTCCCGGCGCCGAGGCCGAAGGCAGGCCGCTCGCCACGCGCCGGCTCACCAGGTCCAACTGCCGGACGGCGGCGGCCAGAGGCCCATCAGCTGGCGCAGCAGGATCACCTGGCCGAGATGATGTGAGTTGTGCTGGGCGACGTGCACCAGCACGTCACGAATTGTGTAGCTGGCGAGCGGCGGAAAGTCGATGGCGGGAGACACGGCCTCGTCCTTCCGCAGGGCCAATGCGGCCGCGCGCTCGAGGCCGCCGAGGAAGCGGTCGTGGACGTCCGGCCACGCACCGCGCGCGACCGCCGGCCAGCCGGCCGCCGCCTGCGACACCATCGGCTCCGGCGTCCCCTCGCAGCGCGTGCAGAACCAGTCCTGCCAGAAGGACATGTGGGCCACGATTTCCGCAATCGAGTGGTCCGCGCCATCGAGGCGCTGCTCGGCCTGGTCGCTCGTGAGCTGTTCGATGACGCGAGGCGGTGGCAGATGGACGAAGGTATCGACCAGCAGCTCTCGCATGCGCCGACTCTAGCAGCAATGGAATGCGTGACTCCAGGCGCGGACCAGTTTCAGCCGGACCCCGCCCCGCTCTGGGCCGTCAAGGATCCACCCAGACCTTCCCGTCCTGCCGGATCCGCACCGTCGATCCCTTCGAGCCGGGCGCCGCGATCTCGAACAGCGAGTCGGTCGATTGCAAGACTGGTGTCACGCCTGACTCGGCGGTGATGCCCGAGGCATCGAGCGCCGCGATCGCGGAGGCGTAGCGCCCGTGTTTGGCGCGCCACTCGCGCTGGCGGTAATAGAGCCGGCGGAGGAGCCACTTCACGCGGTCATCGGGATCCTCGAGGAACCGCGCTGTCTGTGTGCCGGACACATGGTCGGAAAACTGTACGAAGCCCCACCGCTCCGGGGCGTGCATGTCGATGATCCCCTGAGGGCTCCAGACCCAGTTGTCCTCGGGGAGCGGCTTGCCGGTCGCGCGATCGATCCGTTTGCGGTAGGAGCCGTCCTGGACGTCGGTGTCCCACTGCACGCGTGAAAAGTTGACGCGCCACTGCTCACCGTCTCTCGGCGCGCGCCGGCCCGGCGACCACTCGCGAAGCGCCTGCCACGGGATCGCGATCTCGACGGTCCAGCCCAGGTCGCGATCCGACGCGTCGTTGATGGTCCCTCTCGCGTCAATCCCGATCCGCAGGCCGGGAATGTCCCACCCGTGGATTGGGGGGCCGCCATCGCGGTAGGGCTGAATCAGCAGCAGGTCCCAGGCCGTGCCCAGCACGTTGACCTCGAGCTCGTAATAGCCGTGCGTATCGCCGTCGGGATCGATGAACACCTCGAAGTCGTTGTCCTGGAAGATCACCGAGTCGCGCTCGACGAGCGTGCCCCAGAGGTGGGGCTCCTCCAGCTCCGCGGCGAAGTAGAAATGCTCATCGTCCCAGAGCAGACGTGAGCGGGTCGTGAAGCGCGGCTGGACGCTGCCGCGAATGTCGATGAATGGCTCGGACCAGAACGCGGCGCGCCACGCCGGCTCGTCGAGCTTCCCGTCCACCTTCAGCGGTGTGGCCGTGCGGTAGCAGATGGCCCGGCGCGGGGCGTACGGCAGCGCCTCGAGCTCGGCGACCGACCGGCGCCGACCCTGCGCGGCGGGCGTGGCGGCGAGCGCGGTCCACGCCACCGCGAGCGCGAGAACGGCGGCCCGCGAAAGGACAGCGGCCACGTCAGGCGCGGGAACCGGCCGGTAGCGTCGCCCAGCCGCGGCCACGCATCAGCAGGTCGAGGATCGGCGTGGTCATGAACGTCGTCACGAGGGCCATGATCACCAGCATGGTGAAGAGCCGCGGCGAGATCGCCCCGATGTCGAGGCCGATGTTGAGCACGATCAGCTCGACGAGGCCCCGGGTGTTCATCAGGATGCCGAGCGCCGACGACTCGGTGCGGCCGAAGCCGGTGAAGCGCGCGGCGGCGAACGTGCCGCCGAACTTGCCGGCCGTTGCGACCGCCACGATGACTGCGCACAGCGCCCAGTCCTGCCAGCTCGTCATCAGCCCGATCTCGGTGCGCATCCCCGTAAAGGCGAAGAACGCGGGCAGGAACATCACGCGCACCAGGCCGTCGAGTCGATCGGTGATGTCGGCCGCGACCCGGCTGGTGTGCGGCACGACCGCGCCGAGCAGGAAGGCCCCGAAGATGGCGTGAATGCCGATGAACTCGGTGGCCACGGCCGACAGGAGCAACGCGACGAAGATCACGGCCATGCCGCCCTCGTTCAGCCGCTCGACCTTCTCGAGCCAGGGCACGGTCCAGGCGACCGCGGGCCGCACGGCGACGAACATGACGCTGACGTAGACGATGGTCAGCCCGACCGTGACGAGCGCGCCGGCGAGCGTCGCCTGCGTGACGCTCACGACCAGCGCGAGCAGGCACCACGCCGTGACATCGTCCACGGCGGCGCACGTGAGCGCGAGCATGCCGAGCTCGGTCTTGTGGAGGCCCTTGTCACTCAGGATGCGCGCGAGCACCGGGAACGCGGTGACCGACATCGAGACCCCGAGAAACAGCGCGAACGACGTGAAGCCGACCCGATCGCCGGCGAGGCCGGTGAACAGCGGCAGCGCCAGCACGGCGCCGAGCAGAAACGGCACGACGATGCTGGCATGGGACACCGCCAGCGCCGTGTGTCCGGTCGTCCGGAGCACCCGGAGATCGAGGTGCAGTCCGACGATGAACATGTAGAGCACGACGCCGAGCTGCGCGATGACACCGAGGAACGGCGCCGTGTCGGGCGGCAGGAGGAACGCGTAGGTGGACGGCGAGATCGCGCCGAGCAGCGAGGGGCCGAGAATGATGCCGCCGACGACCTCCCCAATCACGGGAGGCTGGTGAAGGTAGTGGAAGGCCGCGCCGATGAGCCGCGCCGTGACGATGACGACCGCGAGCGCCAGCAGCACGTGGAGCATCGTGTCGATCGCCTGGGTGCCCGGAGGCGCGGACGGCAATGGGCCGGGAGAACCGAGCGTTCGCTCGCCGACCCAGGACACGGCCATGAACAGCAGGAGGGCGCCTGCCAGACCCGCGAGATAGACGAACAGCAGGCGCTGCCGGGTGACGTTCAGGACTGGAGCGTGCTGCATGTCTAGCGAGGCGGAGCCAAAAAAACACGAGCGTGGAGGAGCGGCTCCACAGGGCCCGCCGGGCGTTTGCAGACTCTAGCGTCTGAGCCAGCGGCAAGGCAAACTTTGCCTGAAACACGGCGCAAGCTGGCAGAATAGCCGCCGTGGAAGACATCGCCAGATCGCCGGTGCTCGACCTTCCGGTCGCGGCCAGTGAGAGCCGGGTGGCGCGGAACGTCGGCGTGGACGCGTACCGCGGCTTCGTGATGCTCCTCATGATGGCCGAGGTGCTGCATCTGAGCCGCGTGTCACGCGCCTTCCCGGACAGCGGTCTCCTCGGGTTCCTGGCCTACCACCAGAGCCACGTGCCCTGGGCCGGGTGCTCGCTGCACGACCTGATTCAGCCGTCCTTCTCGTTCCTCGTCGGCGTGGCGCTGCCGTACTCGATCGCCCGCCGCGCCGCCGCCGGCGGCACCGCGAGCGGCATGATCGGTCATGCCCTCTGGCGCGCCGCGGTGCTGGTGGCGCTCGGGATCTTCCTGCGCTCGATGGATGGACCGCGCACCAACTTCACCTTCGAGGACACCCTCACCCAGATCGGGCTCGGCTATCCGATCCTGTTCCTGCTGGCGTGGCGATCGGCACGCGTGCAATGGACGGCGTTCGCCCTGCTGCTGATTGGGTACTGGCTCGCCTGGGCCCTGTATCCGCTGCCGCCGCCAGGCTTCGACTACGCGGCGGTCGGTGTTCCGCCCGACTGGGCGCACCACTACACCGGGCTGGCGGCACACTGGAACAAGAACGCGAACCTCGGCGCGGCGTTCGATCAGTGGTTCCTCAATCTGTTCCCGCGCGAGTCCCCCTTCGTCGCCAACGGCGGCGGGTATCTCACGCTCAGCTTCATTCCCACCCTCGCGACGATGATCCTGGGACTCGCCGCAGGCCGATGGCTTCGGGATTCGGCGCCCGGGATGCCGCTGGGACGGCTGATTGCCGCCGGCGCGATCGGCCTGGCGGCCGGGGCGCTGCTGCACGCGGCCGGCATCTGTCCCGTCGTGAAGCGAATCTGGACGCCGTCGTGGACGCTGTTCAGCGGCGGCGCATGTTTCCTCATCCTCGCCGGCTTCTGCTGGATCATCGAGGCCCGCGGTTACCGCCGGTGGGCCCAGCCCCTGGTCGTCATCGGGACCAACTCGATCGCTGCGTATCTGATCGCGCACCTCTTCGAGCCGTTCATCGTGTCCTCGTTCCAGATCCACCTCGGGCCGTCGGTGTTCTCCTGGCTCGGGACAGGCCTCGAGCCGCTCGTCCGCGGCATGGTCGTGCTCGCGGTCTACTGGCTGATCCTCTTCTGGATGTACCGCCGCAAGCTCTTCCTGCGCATTTGAGCCTGGCCGCTGGCTTGCACCATTCGTTCGTGAGGCAAGGTCCGGCTGAAGCTACGAGGCCAGGTCCGGCTGAAGCCGGACACTACGTACTACTACGTCTGACCCACGAAATCGCCAACGTAGTGTCCGGCTTCAGCCGGACCTGACAGACATGTCCGACATTGACGACGATGCGACGCGCGAATCGGGGACCGAACCGGTCCAGGGCGGGCTCACCGACGAGCAGAAGCGCGACAATGTCCTCCGCCTGGTCTTCGGCGGAGACGTCGTCCGCTTCGACGCGTTCTGCGAGGCGATTCGCGCGGTGATCCCCGCCGACACCCGGGTGGTGCTGCGCGGCAGTGCCGTCAGCGGGCACCGCTGGAACGACCGCGCGCCGTTCGACGCCGACGGCCCCGGCACCAGCGACCTCGATCTCACGCTGGTGGGCAGCGAGGTCATCGGCCTGTTCGCCCTGCACGGTTTCTTCGTGCCGGGTGTGCATTCGCGTCCGCTGAGCGACGATGATCCGGACATCGCACCCTCGCTGGTGCCGCTGCGCGCACGACTGATGGAGATGGTGCAGCGCCCCGTCAACATCCAGGCGAGCCGCGACATCGTCATCGCCTTTCGTGGAGACTTCCTCGGACAGCCGTACTTCACGCTGATCGGGAAGCCGGACGAGGCGTGACGCTCAAGCTGATGTCCTACAACATCCGCCACGGCGGCGTCGGCCGCGCCGGGACGATTGCGTCCCTCATCCGCGCCTGCACACCCGACATCGTCCTGCTGCAGGAGGCGATCCGGCCCGAAGTCGTGGAGGCGCTCTCGTCCGCGACCGGGCTCGGACACTGGGGCGCGAAGCGCGGCCGATCGCTGGCCTTTTTGAGCCGGCTGCCGGTTGCGCACGTGGCCTGGCGCCGATCGTTCTGGTCGCGCCATGCCTTTCTCGAGCTGACTCCGGCCGATCTCGACGTTCGGCTCTTCGGCGTCCACCTGAGCGCGCTGCACGCGCAGTGGACCGAGCGGCGGCGGACGCTGGAGCTGCGTGCGCTGCTCGAAGCGATCCGCGCCCACGCCCCCGGCTTCCACGTGATTGCCGGCGACTTCAATTCGCTGCCGCCAGGCGATCGACTGGACATGCACCGGCTGCCGCGCCGCCTGCGGCCCTTCGTCTGGCTGAGCGGAGGGAGCATCCGGTGGCGGGCGATCGACACGATCCTCGGCGCAGGCTATGTCGATGCCTGGACCTGCCTGCACCCTGGCGCGCCCGGCATGCCGACGTTCCCGACCTGGGATCCGCACCTGCGGCTCGACTACGTGTTCGTGCCGGCCGCGTTCGCCACCCGACTCTCATCGTGCGACGTCGTCAACGACGCGCCGAACGCCGCCGCCGGCTCGGATCACTTCCCGCTGCTGGCGCGGCTCTCCGTGGAGCCGCGGACAGGCCACGGACCAAATCTGAGCCACGGACAAAATCTGACAAGATCGGACAGGTTGGATGGCGGCACACAATACAGCTCACCATGGCCCGTCGAACGCTTGCATCGAAGTCCCGAGACAGTGATCCGGGCACGTGACTTGAGTCCCGCCGCGGCTGGTGTCTTCGCGATTGCACCGCCGATCGAGCCGATGCTCGCGAAGCTGGCCGACGAGCTGCCGGCCGGTGAGGGATCTCCTCTACGAACCGAAATGGGACGGCTTCCGGGCCATCGTCTTTCGCGGCGAGTCCGACGTCTTCATCCAGAGCCGCGATCTGCGTCCGCTGGATCGCTACTTCCCCGAGCTGCACGATCTGTTTGCGGCGCAGTTGCCGGCTGGCTGCGTGGTGGATGGCGAGATTGTGATCGCGACGCCGGACGGGCTCGATTTCGACGCGCTGCAGATGCGGCTGCATCCCGCCGCGTCGCGCGTCGCGAAGCTGGCGCACGAATCGCCGGCGGCGTTCGTGGCCTTCGATCTGCTGGCCGTGAGCGGGCGCGATCTGCGCGAGGCGCCCCAGATGGAGCGGCGCCTGCTGCTCGAGCGGCTGCTCGCCGACGCGAAGCCGCCGCTGCATCTGACGCCGGTGACCCGCGATCGGCGAGACGGCGATCGAATGGCTGGCGCGCTTCGAAGGCGCCGGGCTCGACGGGGTGATGGTCAAGCGCGAGGACGGCGCCTACGAACCGGGCAGGCGCGCGATGATCAAGGTCAAGCACGCCAGGACGGCCGACTGCGTCGTCGCCGGCTTCCGCTGGCACAAGAGCGGCGCCGACACCGTCGGCTCGCTGCTCCTCGGGCTCTACGACGATCGCGGCACGCTGCACCACGTCGGCGTGACGTCGTCGTTCACCATGGCGGTGCGCAAGGAGCTGGCGCGGGAGCTCGAGCCGCTGCGCACCGGGGCGCTCGACGGCCATCCGTGGCGCGAATGGGCGGTGGCGTCCGGCGACATGGTGCGCATGCCGGGGGGTCAGAGCCGCTGGAGCGCCGGCAAGGACCTGTCGTGGGAGCCGCTGCGCGTCGAGCGCGTGTGCGAGGTGAAGTACGACCACCTCCAGGGCTCGCGCTTCCGCCACGCCGCGGTCTTCCTGCGATGGCGGCCCGACAAGCCGCCGGCCGACTGCCGCTACGATCAGCTCGAGGTCACGACTCCTTACGAGCTCGCGAAGGTCTTCGGCGCTGGCCGGCCGTCCAGTTGACGAACTCCGCCGGCGGCGCATCCGGGTCGAGCGCTTCCTGTGGCGGCCTGAGCTCCGGCGGGACGTGCTGCAGGTTGACGCGGATGCGGGTCCAGGTGTGGAAACGCCCGCGCATCGCATCGACCAGCACGTCGGCGGGCTCGAGATGCGCCGCGGCGTCGGGATGCCGCGCCTTCCAGCGCTCGAGTCCGGCGAGCGCGTCCTCCTTGCGCTCCGCGCGGCCGATCTCGACGAGCGGATGCTTCGGGACCCGCCGGCGCGACGGCTGCACGCGCGCCGGCTCGCCGGCCTGCTTCCGGTAGTGCGGCGGCCACGGCGCATCGCCCAGGCCGTCGCGCTCCTGACGCGCCGACAGCTCGAGCAGCGTCTCGAGCGTGCCCGGCTGCGCGTCCATCCCCGCATGCCGATCGCCCACCGCGGCGAACCGCGCCGGCATCGTCGCCAGCGTGAAGTCCTGCGGGTCGCAGTCGTCGATCTCCTCCCAGGTCAGCGGCGCCGAGACGCGCGCGTCGGGCATGCGCCGCACCGAGTAGGCCGCCGCAATCGTCCGATCCTTCGCGTTCTGGTTGTAGTCGAGGAACACGCCGTGGCGCTCCTCCTTCCACCACTTGCTGGTGGCGATCGCGGGCGCTCGGCGCTCGACCTCGCGGGCGAACGCCAGCGCCGCGCGGCGCACCTCGTCGAACACCCAGCGGCGCTCGATCCGCACGTAGACGTGGATGCCGCGCGAACCCGAGGTCTTGGGCCAGCCGGTGAGGCCGAGGTCGCCGAGCGTGGCGCGGACGACGCGGGCGACTTCGCGCACCTGATCCCAGGTCACCCCGGGAACCGGATCGAGATCGACGCGCAGCTCGTCGGGATGATCGAGGTCGTCGGCGCGCACCGGGTGGGGATGCAGCTCGAGGCACGCGAGATTGGCCATCCACGCCAGCGCCGCCGCGTCGCGCGGCACGACCTCTTCCGCCGTCCGGCCCGACGGGAAGCGCAGCGCGACGACGTCGATCCAGTCGGGGCGCGAGGCGGGGGCGCGCTTCTGATAGAAGAACTCGCCGTCGATGCCGTTCGGATAGCGGACGAGGACGTTGGGCCGGTCGCCTGCCGCGCGCAGGGCGCCCTCGGCGACGGCCAGGTAGTAGCGGACCAGGTCGCGCTTGGTGTGACCCGGCTCGGGGAACAGCACCTTGTCGGGATTCGAGATCGGGACCTCGCGGCCGGCCGCGACGACGATCTCGCTCGCACTCTTGCTGGGCATGCGTCAGGACGGGTCCGTGCGGGTTCATTGTCCCCGAGGCGGAAGCCTCAGGGCCACGGAAAGATTTTCCGGTGGGCCAGCACCCCGTAGCCCGTAGCCCGCAGCCCGGGCGTGCCCTATGATGTCGCGCGTGACGAAGGTGGCGCTCGTGACCGGCGCGGGAAGCGGGATCGGCCGCGCGGTGGCGCTCGGCCTGCTCGGCGCGGGCTACGCGGTCGTCCTCGCCGGCCGGCGTGGCGATCGCCTGGAGGCGGTGTGCGGTGAAGCCGGAGCCGACGCGCGCGCGCTCGCGGTAGCCACCGACGTGCGGGATCCCGAATCGGTGCGCGCCCTCTTCGCCCGGACCGTCGACGCCTTCGGACGCCTCGATGTCCTGTTCAACAACGCCGGCGTCAGCGCCGTCGGCGTTCCGCTCGAGGAACTGACCGTCGATCGCTGGCGCGACGTCATGGACACCAATGTCACGGGCGCCTTCCTCTGCACGCAGCAGGCCTTCGCGATCATGAAGCGCCAGGCGCCGCGCGGCGGCCGCATCGTCAACAACGGCTCGATCTCGGCCCACGTGCCGCGCCCGCAGTCGGCGGCCTACACGGCCAGCAAGCACGCCATCACGGGGCTCACGAAGTCGACGCTGCTCGACGGCCGTGCCCACGACATCACCTGCAGCCAGATCGACATCGGCAACGCGGCGAGCGCGATGGCGGCGAAGATGACGACCGGCGTGCTGCAGGCGAGCGGCGAGACCGCGGTGGAGCCGCTGATGGATCTCTCACACGTCGTGGACGCCGTTCTCTACATCGCAGAGCTGCCGCTGAACGTGAACGTCCCCTTCATGACCGTCATGGCCACGAAGATGCCGTATGCAGGTAGAGGCTGAAAAGAATACGAGTACGAGGGACGAGGTACGA
The DNA here is from genome assembly GCA_963834365.1 of Vicinamibacterales bacterium. Lineage (GTDB taxonomy): Bacteria > Acidobacteriota > Vicinamibacteria > Vicinamibacterales > Vicinamibacteraceae > CAWJAP01. Next base: position 544,032 of record CAWIBS010000032.1, read on the forward strand.
AGTGAAGGACGAAGTACCGACTCGAGCCCACAATCGGCCGCAGGCCGATCACCAGTCCGTCGGCTTGTAGTCCTTCAGGAACTGGCCCCAGACGTGCACCCCTGTGTTGAACCCGGCAATGATGGGATCGACGATCCGCGCCGCGCCGTCGACGATGTCGAGCGGGGGATGGAAGCGATGCTCCGCGGTCTTGCGTGTGGCGATCTCGGCCGGGTCCTCGTCGGTCACCCAGCCGGTATCGACGCTGTTCATGTGGATGCCGTCGTGGTGATAGTCGGTGGCGGCGGTCCGCGTCATCATGTTCAGCGCCGCCTTCGCCATGTTGGTGTGCGGATGCCTCGTCGTCTTGAAATTGCGATAGAACTGGCCCTCGACCGCCGAGACGTTGACGATGTGCTTGTCGCGCTCGGGGCTGCGCAGCATCAGCGGCTTGAGCCGGGCGTTGAGGACGAACGGCGCGATCGCGTTCACGAGCTGCACCTCGAGCAGCTCGATCGACGACACCTCGGCCAGCAGCAGCCGCCACGAGTTGCGGCCGCGCAGATCCACCTGCTGCAGATCCTGATCGAGCCGGCCGGCGGGGAAGAGCCCGGTCGGGCCTGTCAGCTCCTCCGGCAGCAGCGGCACCTGCGACAGCTCCGGGGCGTGCACCAGGCCCGCCACATCGGACAGTTGGCGGTGCGACAGCGCGGATGCCATCGCGGTCGGAGCGGCGCCCGGGCCGATGATCGTCACGGAGGCCCTCGTAGCTCCCCAGCAGCCGGCGCACGCGCGCCGGCATCGCGCGCAGCGCCGCGGTTTCCGCCGCCATCATGTGGGCGTAGAACTCGGGCGGCCGCCGAACTGTCTGACACGCGTTGTTGACGATGAAGTCCAGCCGCGAGCGGGTGGCGACGAGCCGTGAGCAGAACGCGTCGACGCTCGGCGTGTGCCGCAGGTCGAGGCCGAAGACTTCGAGCCGGTGTCCCCAGTCGGTGAAATCGGCTTCGGCGGCGTAGCGCGCCGCCGCGTCGCGCGGGAACCGCGTCGTGACGAGGAGCTCGGCTCCGGCCCGAAGCAGCTTGAGTCCGGCCTGGTAGCCGATCTTCACGCGGCCGCCGGTGAGGAGCGCTACGCGGCCGCTCAGGTCCGCGAGCTCGGTCCGCTTCGCGAAGTTGAACTCGGCGCAGCGCGGACACAACTGGTCGTAGAAGTGGTGGATGACCGAGTAGTGCGTCTTGCAGATGTAGCAGTGCTGGAGCGGCTGGAGCGGCTGGAGCGGCTGGAGCGGCTGGGGCGGCTGCGGTGCGGCTGGGACGATTCGTCGTCGTCCACGACGTCGCGGGGCTCGAAGCCTGGCGGCGGGAAGACGTTGGGCGTCGTGAACACCGGCTTGCGGCGCAGGCTGCGGATCCCCGTCCCGGCCAGCGCTGCCTCCTCGCGTCTGACGCGCGAGTCCTTGCGCTGGCGTACGACCGCCTTCACCATCAGGCGCCGCTCGCGGACGTCCGGATTGTGAACGAGGGCTGCCGCACGCGTCAGGCGCGTTCGTTCCTCGGGAGCCAGGTGGGCCAGCACACCGCGGTCCTCGACGATCGCCTCGAGCGTCTCGATGGTCTCGCGAAGCCGTTCTGCGAGCGTGATCTGATCCCGCTCCCCGGCGGGCGGGCTGCTGACCTTGGACATGCTCTCCCAGCGTAGCAGAGCGGCCCGTAGCCCGTAGCCCGGTCCGGCTGAAGCCGGACACTACGACTATCGTTGAACGTAGTGTCCGCTTCAGCCGGACCCAGGAGTCCGCCTAAAAGGCGGACACTACTGCCGGCGTCGCCAGGCCTGCCCGCCGCCGGCGAGCTGCCAGCCGGCCCGCCCAGGGCCGGCTGCATCGCGGCGAGCCTGAGAGGCGGCGCGCGACGGCGGCTGAGGGCCGACGTCGCTAAATACCCGTGTAGCTCTGGATCTGCACGAGGATCAGCCAGCCGGCGAAGAAGCCGTAGAACGCCGTCGCGAAGACCAGCATGCCGAGCCGCACGCCGCTCACGCGGAGGGCCGGCGGCAGGCCGCGGCGATTCAGCTGGATGAGCAGGATCGAATACACGAACATCACCACCCCGTTCGAACACGCGGCGATGACGAGCAGCAGCAGCGGCTGGTTGAACCCGGAGAGCAGAATCGCCGATCCGGCGAGAATCGTCGCCCACGCCACGACGAAGTACATGCGGCTCTCCGACCAGCGCTCGTTGTTCTGCAGATAGACGGTCTTCAGCACGTCGGCGACGATGCGCGCGATGTAGTCGATGGTGCCCAGCGCGACGAGGATCAGCGAGAGCGACCCGAAGACCCAGAAGAACGTCCCGAACCAGGGCGCGACGATCTGCTTGAGGATCTCGCCCTCGGCCTTGATGAACGACAGGTTGGCCTGATCGGAGATGCTGCGGCCGTAGACGGTCGAATAGGCGAGGAGCGAGAAGATGGTGATCGAGAAGATGCAGATGAACCAGAAGGAGACCAGCTGCTCCTTGTTGGCGACCACCCACCAGCCACGGAAGCGGCGCAGATTCTCCGCATCCTGCCGCACCATCGTCCCCGTGGCCGGCGCCGCGGCTTCTTCACCGGTGATCGGCGAGACGATGCGCGGAATGTAGACGCCCATGCCGAAGCCCTTGTCGCGAATCCAGTTGCTCTGCGCCAGGTTGTTGACGCCACCCGCGCCGGCAAAGACCAGCCCGCTCAGAATCAACGAGATGGGCACGATGTTCGAATCGGGGAACCGGCCGATCTGGGAGACGACCTGCGGCAGGTCGGCCCACGCCGTCGGGCTGATGGCCGCGACGATGGCGACGGAGAGGAAGACCAGCGTCAGCCCGACCTTGAAGAACTGGGCGCGCTCCAGGGTCTGATAGACGACCGGTGACGTCGTCAGCGCGATGCCGGACGCGACGAGCACGCCAATCGTGATCAGCGGCACGTTGCCGCCGCCCATCAGGAAGGTGAGGATCGTGACGCCGCTCGTTCCCCACCCCGGCCACATGTTCGGCACGATCGTGAAGAGACAGAACAGCACGCCCCACGGCTTCCAGAAGCGGACGAAGCCCGACACGGCCGTCTCGCCCGTGGCCAGCGTGTACCGCTCGATCTCCATGTTGAGGAAATACTGGACGGTGACGCCCAGGACGGCGGCCCAGAGAAAGCCGATGCCGACCGTCGAGGTCATGAACGGCCAGAGGATGTATTCGCCGGACCCGACGCCGAGGCCCGCGAGGATGACGCTCGGCCCGAGGACCTTGTGCAGGGGCAGCGGCTCCGGCATGTCACGATACGGCATCGGCGGCAGATTGCCGTTCCGGACGGGGTCGAAGAACTCCCCGGCGCCGTCCCCGGGGGGCGCGGGCACGTGCTCATCGTGTGGGGTCACGGTGGTGAATCGTAGTCGAAGTCGGACCTGGCGGCGCGCGAGATTGGCGAAAGGAGCGCGATTGCATGTGCACGCTGACGGTTCTGCGCGGGCCGTGGGCGAGCCCGCCTCCGATCCCGGACCTCGAGTGGCGGCTCGTCTTCAACCGGGATGAGCGGCGCAGCCGGCTGCCGGCGCGCCCACCCGTCACACGCGATTACGGCTCGATGTCAGCGGTGCACCCGATCGACGGCGATGCCGGAGGCACCTGGATCGCGGCGACGTCGAACCGCGTCGTGCTGGCGTTGCTGAATGGCCCGGCGAGCGATGAGGCCGGCCACAGCGGACCGTTCGAGAGCCGGGGCTCGTTGATTCCGCTGCTCATGGCCGCGTGTCCCGCCTCAGCGCGCGACGTGCCGATCGCTGCCATCGAGGCGGCGCGGTTTCGCGCGTTCCACCTGGTCCTCGCGGATGATCGCGAGGTCGTCGAAGTGAGAAGCGACGGCCGGCGTGTGACCGAGGTGACGCGTGACGACGCCCCTCGCATCATCCGGACCTCGTCGAGCGTGGACACCCGCCGCGTGTGCGCGTGGCGGCTTCGCGCCTTCGAGAGGCTGGTGCCCGCGAGTGCCTGCGCCGCGCAGGACGCGTTTCATCGGCATCGCGACGCCGACCCGGGCCGGGGCATCCAGATGTCGCGCCCCGACGCGTGCACGGTCAGCATCACGACGGTCGATCTCACCCGGGATCGCCTCACGATGACCTACCAACCGCTCGAACCGTCCGGCGCCACTGCAGTCGCGACCATTCGCGCGCACGGGCTGTCTCCTCGGCAGGGCGACGGGTTGCTGAAGACCCTGACAACCTGAAGTAGGAAGTCGGAAAGAGGAAGGAGGAAGTCGGCCGTTCCTCCGGGTTGTTGCACTTCCACTTTCCTCCGTTCCACCGTGCTAGTTCAGGCTGAGCGGAGTGCCCGCCGGTCCGGGTCACAGGACGCGGAAGGCCACGGTGGCGACGAGCGTCGGGATCAGCGCCGCCAGCAGCAGGCGAAGCGGCAGCACGGCGCCGCCGAAGAACCGCGCGAGCAGCGCCTGTCCGGCCGGATTCGGGGCGTTGGCGATGACGGTGAGCCCGCCACCCGTGACCGCGCCTTCGATGACCGCCGCTTTCGACAGGTCACTCAGGTTGGGCACGAGCGTCGCCAGATAGGTGATCAGCGCGTTGTCGTTGAACGCCGTCAGCAGCGTCGCGCCGAGGAACAGCGGATGCTCGGAGAGGCTGGCGATTATCGGGGCAATCCACCATCCCTGAAGCCCGCCATGAATCACCAGGCCGGCGAGAAAGAAACCGACGAGGAGCGGCGCGCGCAGCTCGACCTGACTCTGATAAGGAGCCGTGGCGCGGACGAAGCCCAGGAAGAACATGAATCCGCCGATGAAGAGCCCCGGGTAGTGCGAGGTGATCACGCTCCAGGCCATGAACAGCAGGTGCACGCCGGTGATCCAGGCCGGCACGGGAAGGAGCGCGGCGGGTGCCGACGCGCTGTCCTCCTCGGGCTGCTCGACGTCGGGCGGCCCGTGTCGGGTGGCCAGCGCCGTCAGTTCGCGCCGGAAGGCCAGGTAGTAGATCAGCGTCGAGACGAACACCGACGTCACGGCGCGCCAGCCGAAGTGCGACAGCATGTACGGCGTGTCCCAGTTCCACGGCCGCGCCACCATCAGGACCGGCGGCGCGGCGAAATGCGTGAGGGTGCCGCCGATCGAGACGTTCACGAACAGCAGGCCGAGCGTCGCGTACTTCAGCCGCGGGCTGGGATCGAGGTCGTAGAACTGCCGTGCGAGCAGCAGGGCACAGATCGTCATCGCCGCCGGTTCGGTGATGAGCGATCCGAGCAGGGGTCCCGCGGTGAGGATCGCGAACCACCAGGCAGCCGGAGTGCCGCCTCCCAGCGCCGCGACGTGTCGCAGCGACGCTTCGGCGAAGGAAACGACCGGACGCGTCGACGCGAGCGCCATGATCACGACCACGAAGAGCGGCTCGGTGTAGGTGACCGTGTCGTTGACGTAGTGCGTGGCGGTCTGCCACCCGGCGGACGCTGCGAGGGCCGCCATCAGCACCATCGCCCAGAGTCCGAAGACCACTTCGACCTCGCCGAAGAAGTGGAGCAGCTCGGCGGCGACGCTGGGCAGCGCCGGCCGCCCCTGGGCGCGCGCACGGGCGTCGTGCGCGTGCTGCACGCGGTGCGCCAGTTGCGTGAAGCGCGCCGCCGCGAACGTGTGCATGATCGCCAGGATGAAGACGCCGGTGGCAACGGCGTTCAACGGCTCGAGCGCCATGCGTTCGCCGAGCGTCGCCAGCAGGCCGTCCGGCGACGGCGCCGGATAGTCCGCGAGGGCTCTCGGGAATGCGGGTGCCGCGACCGGATCGACAATCATGGTCCGGCACCATACCGGAGAAGGCCGCGGCGCGCGAAATCGACAGTCGCGCCGGCCGCCCGCGTCAACGGTTGCGGCGGTCGCCCGGATCGTCCGGACGTGCGTCCACGGCGTTCGTCCGCGGATCGTCCTCGGCGATCTCGCCGGCAGGCAGGTGAGTGCCCGGGCGATGAGCAGGATCGGTGCAGGCCTCGCTCACGGCGTCCACGATTTGGAGGATCTGTCCCTCGTAGGTCTCGTAGACGCCGGTCAGGCACCCGCAGGCGAGCTGCCGTCCACCCAATCCTCGCTGGAGTCGCATGGTGTTCCGTGGGCCGTCGCCAGCCGCTGTGGCAATGTCCGGCTCAGCCGGACCAAGGTTCCCGGTTCCACGAACCCTGGTCTTGGCCCCTCGACAAGGCGGCGCCCACCTTCAAGAGTGCCGCAGTCAGACGTCTCTGGCCAGTGCCTTCTGCTACAGTCCGCGATTCAGGTGAGGCGATCAGGCGCGAGCCGACTGGCGCGCGCGTTCATTCGAGGAGGTCAGCATGACGCGAACGGTCACCGCAGTGACGATGCTGGTGGGTGCGCTCGGCGCAACGGTCGTCGCCCAGAAGACGACGCCGGTGCACCCAGGCAAGGGGGGAAGCCCGCACGTCCGGGTGGAGACGGTTGTCGATGGCGCGAACATCGCGGTCGAGTACGGCCGTCCGTCTCTCAAGGGCCGCGCCGAAGCGCAGGTAATGCCGCCGGGCAGTCCGTGGCGGACCGGCGCCGACGAAGCGACCGTGCTGACGACGGACAAGGCCCTCAAGTTCGGAACGCTCAGCCTTCCTCCCGGCAGCTACACCATCAACACCCAGCCGGGCGACGCATGGCAGCTCATCGTCGGCAAGCTGGGGAAGCCGGGACAATGGGGCGTTCCCTACAACGCGTCGCTCGAGATCGGGCGGGCGCCGATGAAATCCGGCAAGACGAGCGCCCCGGTGGAGCAGCTCACGATCGCGATCGAGGACACGCCGGCCGGCGGACAGCTGCGGGTCGAGTGGGGGTCCACCAGCGCGTCGATCCCGTTCACCGTCGGCTGACGGGTCGCGAACCGCGAGTCCCGGAGGCTGAAGGCAGGGGGCTGCGCATGATCAAGCTGCGCGCTGGAGAGGGATGGAGCAGCCGATGACGCGCTACGGCGATCTGCAGATCGAACAGGATCCGACGTTTCAACAGCGGGAATGGCGGGTCCAGCGGATCGGCTGGTGGCTGCTGGCGGGCTTCGTGGTGGCTGCCGCCCTCGGGCTGTTCGGCGGCGGTCCGCTGAGCCGGGCGCAGGCCGGTGAACGCGGCGCGCCGCTCTGGATCGAGTACGAGCGCTTCACGAAGGTCGGGGCCCCGACGCGCCTGCTGGTGCACGCGCAGGCGGCGCCGCATGACGGGTCGTGGGGACTCGACCTGCGCGTCGCCCGCCCGTACTTCGACGCGATGGAGATCACGCGCATGGTGCCGCAGCCCGCGTCGGTCGAAGTCGGCGCCGAGCTCGTGCGCCTCTGGTTTGCCGCCCCGTCGGCACGCGCAGAACCGCTCACCGTCATCCTCGACGTCCAGCCGCGGACCATCGGCTGGCATCGGGCGGTGTGGGCGGGCGCGCAGGGCGCACGCGTGTCGTTCGTGCAGCTCGCGTACTTCTGAGGAGGAGGTCTGCGATGGAATCCGTCGTGCGCTCGGTGGTGATGTATGCGCTGCTGCTGTTGCTGTTCCGCATCACGGGCAAGCGATCGCTGGCCCAGATCACCGCCTTCGATTTCATCCTGCTGCTGATCATCGGCGAGGCGACGCAGCAGGCATTGCTCGGCACGGACATCTCGGTCATCAACGCCTGCGTCGTCATCGCGACGCTGATGCTGCTGGATCTGGGCCTGTCGATTGCGAAGCAGCGCTGGCCGCGACTCGACCACGTCCTCGAGAGCACGCCGCTGGTGGTGGTCGATCATGGCCGTGTGATCGAGGACCGGCTCGCGCGCGAGCGCGTGGACGTCGATGACGTGCTGACCGCGGCCCGCGAGCGGCACGGGCTCGAGCGCCTCGATCAGATCAAGTACGCCGTCCTCGAACGCAGCGGCGGCATCTCGATCATTCCGGCGGCTCAGCGTTGAATGGTCTCTGGTCTTTCGGTCTTCGGTCTTTGGTCTTCGGTCTTTGGTCTGGGCTACGGACTACGGGCTGCGGACTACGGGACTTGCGAAAAGCACTCTGGCGAGCCCGTGGGAGCTGTAGCCTGCAGCCTGTAGCCGGAACTGGTCTTCGTCCTGGGGGCGCCGGACCTAAAGGTCCGGCCTACCGTTTTTGTCCACCAGTCCCGCAGCGGTAGGGCGGGGCTTGAGCCCCGCCGCGGGCCTGCGGGCGACCGGCTACGGGTAGCAATGATCCTGATCCCTGACGCCAGATCCCTGATCCCTGAGGCCTGAGGCCTGATCCCTGACTCAGTGCTTGTGGCCGGCGGGAGGGCTGCCGAGCATGGCCAGCGGTTCTCCCTTGTTGCCGACCTGGAACAGCAGCAGCCGGGTCCGGCCCGACGTGCTCATGTTGCGCGCCTGCATCGACGTGTTGACCGCCTCGTGGTAGACCTGGCCGGGGTCGAACGTCTTGCGGCCCTGCCCCTCGACGTCCACGACGAAACGGCCCTCCTGCACGTACACGAAGACGTCACCGGTGTGATAGTGCTTCTCGCCGACCCAGCCGGCGGGCAGCTCGAGCTCCATCACGGTGGCTTCCTTGCCCGGCAGCGCCACCAGAATCTTCCTTGAGCACAATCTTCTGATCCGCCGTACTACGGGTACTCCTGCGGGCGCGTCTGGCCCGGAAGCTCCGGCGGCACCGCCATGGCGACCCCCGCCATGCACACCCCAGCCGTCAACTGCAGCAGCTTCATGGTCAACCTCCGAATGTCGACTGAGCCCCGAGGCTGACGTCTCGGGGCTACAACTGTTCAACGTCCTGTCCGGTGGCAAGCGAAGCACGGCAGTCAGGGTCAGGGGTCAGGGATCAGGCATCAGGCATCAGGACCGAAGGCTAGGACCGAACCCACGACCAGTGCCAACGACCAGCGACCAAAGACCAAAGACCGAGACTACAGGCGACGGGCTACAGGCTGCAGGCTCACTCCGGCTCGCCAGAGTGTTTTCGCAAGTCCCGTAGTCCGCAGCCCGCAGTCCGTAGCCCAGACCGAAGACTGAAGACCGAAGACTGAAGACCGAAGACTGAAACCAGATCTAAGCTGTTCCCTGCCCGGGAGTGGCATATGGCTTCGACCAGACGCGATTGGTTAATCTCGGCCGCAGCCGTGGCGGGCTCGGCGGTCACCCGCGAGGCGGCGGCGTCGCAGGCTCCAGCCGTCGCGACACCGTCGCCGGCTCCGCTCCTCCTCAGCGTCGCCGACTTCCGGCACGCGGCGCGCGACCGCATGGCCAGCCCCGCCTACGAATACATGGAGGCGGGCGCGGCCGACGAGATCACGCTGGGGTGGAATCAGGAGGCGTTCCAGCGGCTCCGCATCCGGCCACGGGTTCTCGTGGACGTTTCGCGCATCGACACGCGGATCACCCTGCTCGGCCACCAGCATCCGATCCCGATTCTGCTGGCTCCGACGGGGTACAACCGGATGATGCACCCCGACGGCGAGCTGGGCGTCGTGCGAGCCGCCGGGACGGCCGGAGTGACGCTGGTCGTGAGCAGCAGCGCCACCACGTCGGTCGAGGAGCTCGCACGCGCCGCCTCCGCACCACTGTGGTTTCAGCTCTACCTCCAGCCGGATCGGGAGCTTTCGCTGAGCATCGTCCGGCGGGCCGAAGCGGCCGGTTGCCGGGCGCTCTGCCTGACGGTGGACGCGCCCGTCTCCGGCCCCCAGAATCGGATCGCCCGATCGGGCTTCGCGCTCCCGCCGGACATGCCGGTCCCCATGAATCCCCTGGCGAGCGACCGGCGGCGGCGCGCGGCCGCCGCCGATGGCGGGAACGAGGGTTTCCGGGTGCGTTATCCGGCGACGTGGACCGATGTCGACTGGCTGCGGTCGAGCACGTCGCTCCCCGTCCTCCTCAAAGGCATCCTGGATCCGGAAGACGCCGACCAGGCCGTGCAGGCCGGCGTGCAGGGGATTATCGTGTCGAACCACGGCGCGAGGAGCCTCGACACCGCGCCGGCGACGATCGACGTGCTCCCGGCCATCGTCGATCGTGTCGCCGGGCGGGTTCCCGTGCTCATGGACGGCGGCATCCGGCGTGGCACGGACGTGCTGAAGGCGCTGGCGCTCGGGGCGACCGCCACGCTCGTCGGCCGCGCCTATCTCTACGGCCTCGGCGCCTCTGGTGAGGACGGGGTTCGCCGGGTGATCGGCATCCTGCGCAGCGAGCTCGAGATGGCCATGGCGCTCTCGGGCCGTACCACCATCGGCGCCATCGACCGCTCGACCGTTCTGCCGCCCGCGTGCTGATCCCTGATCCCTGATCCCTGACGCCTGGTGCCTGACCGCCTGACATGACCCCTGAGCTCCCCGTAGGCGAGGCCCTGCCGTCATGGAGACCGCCTCGGTTCCCGCCGCGCGAGGCGATGGCGGGACGCTTTTGCCGGCTCGAGCCGATGGACGAGCGGTTTGCGGCCGAATTGCATGCGGCCAACGCGCTCGACGTGGAAGGCCGGAACTGGACCTACCTCGCTTACGGGCCGTTTGCGACCGAGGACGAATACCGGCGTTGGCTCACGGCCACCTGCCTCGGCCCCGACCCGATGTTCTACGCCATCCTGGACCGGACGAGCGATCGGGCCGTGGGCGTCGCGGCCTACCTGCGGATCGATCCGGCGAACGGATCGATCGAAGTCGGCCACATCCACTACTCGCCCCGGCTGCAGCGCGCCCCGGCCGCCACCGAAGCGATGTACCTGATGATGCAGCGCGCCTTTGCGCTGGGATACCGCCGGTATGAATGGAAGTGCGATGCGCTGAACGCGGCGTCCCGGGCCGCTGCCGAGCGCCTGGGCTTTACCTTCGAAGGGATCTTCCGGCAGGCGACGGTCTACAAAGGGCGCAACCGCGACACGGCGTGGTACGCCATCGTCGATGGGGAGTGGCCGGCGATCGAGCGAGCGTTCACGCGCTGGCTCGACCCGGCGAACTTCGACGAGGCCGGACGGCAGCGGATCCGCCTGCGTACGCTGATCGCGCGGCCGCCCGCGACGCCGGTGTAGTGTGTGGCACGGGGAACGGCCCATCGTCCGCGTGGCGGCCGTCCGTAAACGTGCCATCGTCCTGGCCGGTATCTCTCAACGGATGCCGCCGGCCGCGACGCTCGTGACAGGTCCGGGACAGGGGTGATGCTCGCATGAAGGTGACGCAGGGGCTGATGGCCGCGACCATGGCGGGGGTCGCGCTGATCGTCGTCGCACGGCTGACCGCGCAGGCGCCGCCGCCGCAGGCACCGCCGCCCGCGCCGGGGACGCCGGTTCAGGGGCATGGAGGCCCGCCACAACCCGGTGCTCCGCCGGCGCCACGCGAGCGTGACGCGCGGTTCCCGGCACAACAGCGCGCGGCCGCCGACCCGGCGATCGTCGAACGCGGGCGCAGCCTGTATGTCGGCGCGTGCGGCGCCTGCCACGGCGTCGATGCGCGTGGTGGCCAGCTCGGCGGTCCCAACCTCCTGCGATCGCAGCTCGTGCTGAACGATCAGGACGGTGAGCTCATCTTCCCGGTGGTCAAGAACGGGCGCCCCGGGACGATCATGGTGCCGATTCCCATGAGCGAGCCCGATGTGAAGGCGGTGGCCGTGTATCTTCATGCGCTGCAAGCCGCCAGCAGCCCGGTCGGCGAACCGCCGCGCGCCGAGCCGGTCGCGCTGAACATCCTGGTCGGCGACGCGAGTGCCGGCGCGGCGTTCTTCACCGCGAACTGCGCCAGCTGTCATTCGGCCACTGGTGACCTTCAAGGCATAGCGACACGTGTCGCCGAGCTCGCGATGCTGCAGAACCTGTGGGTGTCGGGCGGCCGGGCGACCGGGCGCGGCGGCGGTGGCGGCCGGCCCTCGGACCGCAGCGTCGTGACCGCCACCGTCACCTTCCCGGCGGGCGAGAAGGTCGAGGGACGCCTCGTGCGCCTCGATGATTTTCTGGTGACGATCGCGCAGCCCGACGGCACGATGCGGACGATCCGCCGGAATGGCGACGAGCCCCGCGTCGAGATTCGCGACCCGCTCGAGAAGCATCGCGAGCTGCTCGCGGTCTACACGAACGCCAACATGCACGACGTGACTGCTTACCTGGCGACCCTCAAATGACACCCGCGCGACTGCTGCTCACGCTCCCGCTGCTGCTCGTGCCCGTCGCCATCATCGGCGCGGGACGAGGCGTCGATCCCGCCGATCTGGTGAAGCCGCTCGGCGATTCGTGGCCCACCTACTCCGGTGACTACACGGGCAGGCGGTACAGCACCCTCGCCCAGGTCAATCAGACGACGGTCAGGAATCTCGGGCTCGCGTGGGTGGCGAAGGTGACCGCCGGACCGGGCACGGCCGGGCCTGGCGCCTTCCGGCGGGGCTCGCCGGTCATCGTCGGCGGCGAAGGCCCCGGCGATCTGCCGCCCGTTCCCGCCAACATCAAGGGCACCCCCCTGATGGTGAACGGGACGCTCTACGTGACCTCGCCCGACAACGCGTGGGCGCTCGACGCGCGCGACGGGCGGGAGCTGTGGCACTACTTCTGGAAGACGAAGGGGAGCACCCCGATCGCCAACCGCGGCGTCGGCATGTGGCACGACTACCTCTTCTTCGTGACGCCGGACAACTACTTCGTGTCGCTGGACGCGAAGACCGGCCAGGAGCGCTGGCACAAGGTCCACGCCGACTTCAGCCAGCAGTACTTCTCCACCATGGCGCCGATCGTCGTCGGCAATCACGTGCTGGTGGGCACGGGAAATGATCTCGATTCGCCCGGCTACATCCAGTCGTTCGATCCCGAGAGCGGCGAGGTGCAGTGGCGGTTCTACACGGTGCCGATGAAGGCGGGTGATCCCGGGCTCGACACCTGGCCGAGCCTCGACGCCGCCCGGCACGGCGGCGGACATCCGTGGCTTCCTGGCGTCTACGATCCCGAAACGAAGCTCTACATCTTCGGAACCGGTAATCCGATCCCGGCGTTCACGAAGGGACGCGGCGAGGGCGACAACCTGTTCACGTGCTCGCTGATCGCGATCCACGTCGACACCGGCAAGATGGCGTGGTACTTCCAGACCTCGCCGCACGACATGCACGACTGGGATTCGGCGCAGACGCCCATCCTGATCGACACCGTCATCGACGGCAAGCCGCGCAAACTCGTGTCCACGGCGGCCCGCAACGGCTACTTCTTCACGCTCGATCGGGTGACGGGCCAGCATCTGGTCACCACCAAGTACGGCTCGACGACCAACTGGGCGACGCACGTGGACAAGAAAGGCGTGGTGCGGCGCAATCCCGACAAGGATCCCATCGTCCCCGGCGCGCTCGTCTCGCCCGACTCGGGCGGCACGATCAACTGGGAGCCGCCGGCCTACTCGCCCGACACCGGCCTCTTCTATGTGACCGAGCGCAACAGCTACGTGATCTACTACCTGACCGACCCGGACCCTCGCGGATCCATGGGTCTCGGCGGGCGGGAAGAGGTCCGTGTCGGGAGCGCCGGCAACTTCCTCACCGCCATCGATCCGAAGACCGGCAAGGTGGCGTGGCGGCGGCCTTATCCCGGCAACGGCTTCGGCGGCGGCGGTGGCGGGCTGCTCGCGACGGCGGGAAAGCTGGTGTTCTCCGGCGACGCCGGCGGCAACCTCGTCGCGTATGATGCCGTGTCCGGCAAGCCGCTCTGGCACTCGCGCATCGGCAACGTGTCGAACGCGCCGACGACTTTCATCCTCGACGGCCGGCAGCACATCCTCGCAGCCGCTGGCGACACGCTCTATGCATTCGCGCTCCATGAATAGGGCACGGGCTTCAGTCCTGCCAGCAATCATCGCCGCCCTGGCCGGAGGCCTTGTTGCCGCGTGCAGCCGGGCGCCGGCGCCGGAGCAACAGCAACCGCCGCCGGCGGTCACGCCTGCAGCCGCGCGCATCTTCGTCTCGAACGAGACGGCTGGCACCATCGCCGTCATCGACCCCGCGGCCGGACTAATCGAGCACACCATCGCCGTCGGGAAGCGGCCGCGCGGCCTGCGGTTCTCGCGCGACGGCACGCAACTGCTGGTCGCGCTCTCGGGATCGCCGATCGCGCCACCCGGCGTCGACGAGTCGACGCTGCCGCCGGCCGATCGCAGCGCCGACGGCATTGGCCTCGTGGACCTCGCCTCGCGCGCCGTCGTGCGTATCATCACGAGCGGTCAGGATCCCGAGGCGTTCGATCTCTCACTCGATGGCCGCACGCTGTACGTCTCGAACGAAGAGACGGCCGAGATGTCGGTCGTCGATCTACGCAGCGGGAAGGTCGTGCGGCGCGTCAAGATTGGCGAAGAGCCCGAGGGCGTCACCACCCGGCCGGATGGGCGCGCTGTCTACGTCACGTGCGAAGGCGACAACTCGGTCTACGCGGTGGACACGGCGAGCTATGCCGTGCTGGCGCGCATTCCAACGGCGCCGCGTCCCCGCTCCATCGTGTTCACTCCCGATGGGGCGACGATGTTCGTAACCGGCGAGACTGGCAACGCCGTGTCGGTGGTGGACGTCGCGACGCACAAGGTGACCGCGACGATGGTCCTGCCGGCGTCTCCGGGTGCCCCGACGCCGCCACGGCCCATGGGCCTCGTGCTGTCGCCGGATGGGCGGTCGCTGTTCGTGTCGAACGGCCGGGCGAAGTCGGTCGCCCTGATCGACGTGGCGGCGCGGCAGCTCACGCGCACGATCGAGGACGTGGGCACGCGGCCCTGGGGGATTGGTGTGAGCCCTGACGGCCGGAAGATCTACACGGCGAACGGTCCGTCCGGCGACGTGTCAATCGTGGACGTGGCCACCGGCGTCGTCGATCGCCGGGTCGTGACCGGCGGAAGTCCGTGGGGTCTGGTTGTGAGTACCGAGGGACGAAGGACGAAGTACGAAGTGACGATGTCCGCGACTCCTGCAAAGCGCCGATTCGGACGACTGGCGGCGCTTTTCTGCGTCCTGGCCTCGGCCCCGGTGCAGGCGCAGGTGCAGCTCGCGCGGCTCGAGGGACGCGTCGTCGATGCGTCGGGGGGCGCGGTTGGCGGGGCCGTCGTCTCGATCGCCGACCCGCTGGGCGCCGAGCTGCGTCGGGTCGTGGCCGATGCCGGCGGGCGGTTTCTGTTCGCGGAGCTCCCGGTCGGCCGCTACGCGCTGCGCGCGAGCTCAGGTCAAGCCAGATCCTGGCCGGTCGAGGTCATCCTGAACGACGCCTTGCCCGTCGATGTCGTGGTCCGCGTGCCGTTCGCCTTCAGCGACGCGCTCGTCGTCGAAGCGCGCCGGCCGAACCCGTCGGTCGCATCGCGGGCGTCGATTGGCGGAGACTCGCTCGATCGTGTGCCGGCGCGAACGCGGAGCCGCGGACTGCAGGACGCGGTGGCAACGCTGCCCGGCTGGGCGACCGAGGACAACGGGCTCCTTCACAGCCGCGGCGTGGACGACGGCTTTCTCTACGTGATCGACGGCGTGCCGGTGTACGAGCGCATCGACCAGCTGTTCGGCATCGCGCCCGACCTCGCGACGATTGACGCGCTCACGGTCGTGACCGGCTTCGTCCCGCCGGAGTTCGGCTACAAGGCGGGCGGTGTGATCGACGTGCGGACGCGGTCCGCAGAGCGACCGTGGCGCGGATCGGTACGAGCTCGGGGTGGCCAGCGAGGCGTCGTGGGACACGAGTGGAAATGCGGGTGGAGCGCTGGCGCCCGGCGTCACGGTCTGGCTGGGCGCGTCGGGACTGCGGACCGATCGCTTCCTCGACCCGGTGCACCCGGACAACTTCCACAATGCCGGCGGCGGCGCGAACACCTCCGGTCAGCTGCACGCGAGCCCGTCCGGGCGCGACCGCCTGCTCGTGACGTGGGGCTTCGGCCGCTCGGCCTTCGACGTGCCGAATACCGACCTGCAGGAGGCGGCGGGCCAGGATCAACGTCAGCGCGCCGGTCAGCGGTCGCTGACCGCGTCCTGGCAGCGGACCTGGTCGCCGACCACCGTGTCGCAGGTGGCCGCGTACGGGCGGCATGCCGATTCGCGCCTCGACGCCAGCGAGTTCGACACGCCAATCACCGCCAGCGCCGACCGCACGCTGGACCGGGTGGGCGCTCTGGCCTCCGTCACGCGACAGGCCGGGCGCCACCTGCTCAAGGCGGGGGCCGAGATCCAGACCCTCGATCTGGAAGAGCAGTTCGGCTTTGCCGTCACCGACGAGGACGAGGCCGAGGAGGCCGGGTTGAGCGACGCCGCGCTCGAGCACGACACGGACAACCCGTTCGACTTCGCGGGGCGGTCGCGGCCGACGCTGGCGTCGATCTACGTGCAGGACACCTGGCAGGCCGCGTCGCGACTGACGGTGGCGGCCGGTCTGCGCTTCGATCAGGCGCGATTGCTCCTCGATCGGCACCAGTGGAGCCCGCGCGCCGGCGTCGCCTACAGCGTCGATCCGGTCACGACCATTCGCGCCTCGGCGAGCCGCTTCTTTCAGCCGCCGCAGCCCGAGAACCTGCTGCTCTCGTCCTCCGAGGCGGCGCGCGCGCTGTCGCCGTTCGCAGACAGCGGCCCCGAAGGCGGGGGAGCCGACGTCGAGCCCGAACGTCAATGGGCTTACGAGGCTGGTGTCGAGCGCCGCCTATCGCGGGCGCTGCGGCTCGATCTGGCGTACTGGCGGCGATCGGTCCACGAGGTGGCGGATCCAAACGTCTTCTTCGGTTCGACGATCATCTTCCCGAACGCCGTCGCCGCGGGCCGGGCGCAGGGATTCGACGTCCGCGCCGAGCTGTCCCCGCGAGGCCCCTGGTCGGGCTATGCGAACTTGAGCGTCGCGAAGACGACGCAGACCGGCCCGATCACTGGCGGCCTGTTTCTGGAGGACGATGTGGGCGAGATGGGTCCTGGCGTCGAGTTCGTGCCCGACCACGATCAGCGGTTCGTCGCGTCGGGAGGACTGACGTGGTCGGGGCCCCGCGGGGTCACGCTGTCGGCCGTCGGCCGCTACGAGAGCGGCACGCCGATCGAGCTCGACGACGAGGAGCTCGACGAGCTGCGCGAGCGGCCGGGGGCGGACCTGGTCGATTTCGACAGCGGACGCGTCGAGCCGCGCACGGTGGTGTCGCTCCTGGCCGACCTGCGGCTGCGGGAGGGCGCGCACTACGCGGTGCACCTCCGGCTGTCGGCGCTTAACCTCTTCGACCAGAGATTCGCGTATAACTTTGGGAACCCGTTCAGCGGGACGCATTTCGGCGCCCCGCGCACCGTGGCGATTGCCGTCCGGATCGACGCGAAATGAGCAGCGCCCGGCGTCGGCCGCGCGCTCGACCTGGCTGAAGGAGCTCGAAGATGACGCGAAACGTGCTGCTCGCCGCGGTCGCGGCGGGAATGGCGGTCACGTGGGCCGCCCTGCCGGCGGCGCAGGCGCCGGCGCCGGCCAAGGCGAACTGGCTGACCGATGGCGGCGATGCGCAGCGGACGTCCTGGCAGCGGAACGAGACGCTGATCAGTCCCGCCAGCGTGAAGGGCATGAAGCTGATATGGAAGCTTCAGCTCGACAACAAGTCGCGCCAGCTCCACAACCTGTTTCCGCCGCTGATCGTCAGCGACGTGCAGACGTCGCAGGGGCCGAAGCAGATCGGGATCGTGGCCGGCGTGTCCGACAACGTCTACGGCATCGATCTGGATACGGGCAAGCAGATCTGGAAGCGTCAGTTCGATTCCACGTTCGAGGAGCCGAAGACAGGCCGGGGAGCGTACACGCTGTGCCCCGGCGGGCTGACCGCGACGCCGATCGTCGTCCCCACCAGCACGCCCGGCAAGTACAGCGTCTATGCGATCTCGTGGGACGGCCGGCTGCGCCAGCTCGATGCCGCGACCGGCGAGGATCTCGCGCCGCCGGAGCCGTTTCTGCCGCCGAACGGCAAGCCGTACGCGCTGAACCTCTTCAACAACGTCCTCTACACGACGACGGCGCAGGGCTGTGGCGGCAATCCGAACCAGTTCTACAGCTACGACCTGGAGACGAAGAAGGTCGGCAGCTTCAACCCCGGCAGCGGCGGGCTGTGGCCGCGCCTCGGTCCGTCGATCGGCAAGGACGGCAGCGTCTACGCCGGCAGCGGCGACGGCGACTATTTCCCCGAGCAGCAGGTCTTCGGCCAGGCCATCGTCGCCGTGAAGCAGAACCCGGCGACGAAAGCGCTCGAGATGACCGACTGGTTCGCGCCGTCGAACGCGGTCTGGCTGCGCAAGCGCGACCTCGACATGAACGTCACCGGTCCGGTCTTCGAGTACAAGGGCAAGGAGTACACCGCCCACTCGAGCAAGGAGTGCCGGATCTGGCTGCTCGACACCAGCGCGATGGGCGGCGAGGATCACCGCACGCCCGTCTACCGCACGCCGCTCGTCTGCAACGAGGAAGTGCAGTTCGCGGCGGCCGGGCCGTGGGGCGCGCTGGCGACATGGGAGGACACCGACGGCACGCGCTGGGTGCTCATGCCGTTCTGGGGGCCCGAAGCACCCGGAGTTCAAGGCCGAGAAGGAATACGGCGAAGTCGTGAAGGGGGCGATTGCGGCGTTCCGGCTCGAGCCGAAGGCCGGCAAGCTGCAGCTCACGCCCGCCTGGCTCTCCCGCAACATCAACCAGGCCGATCCCGTGGTCATCGCCAACGGCGTCGTCTTCGGGTTCGGCAATGGCGAAGACGCGGCGCAGTCAACCGCCGACATCGGCCTGGCCTATAACAGCTGGCGAGAACCGCGCGAAGAATTCCGCGCACGCCGAGCTGCACGCCTTCGACGCGCGGACCGGCGCCGAGCTGTGGTCGAGCGGCGATCAGATCGCGTCGTTCAACCACTTCACGAGCCTGTCGATTGCGAACGGCCGCGTCTACATCGGCACCTTCGACGGCATGCTCTATTCATTCGGCATCGACAAGACGGCGGGGACGAAATGAAGGACGAAGTACGAAGGACGAAGTACGAGGGGCCGATGCCACGACTCATTCGCCGGGTGCTCGCCGTTTCCGTGTGCGCCACCGCGTTGGCCGTCGCTGTCCAGGCGCAGTTCGGCGGCGGACGGGAGTGGACGACGAGCCAGTTCGATGCGCAGCGGACGGCGTGGGTTCGCACCGACACCCGCCTGACTCGCGAGGCCGTGGACAAGGGCACGTTCCAGTTCCTGTGGAAGGCGAAGTTCGACAACGAGGCGCGCCAGCTCAACTCGCTGACGCAGCCGGTGCTCCAGGACCTGCTGATTGGCTACAAGGGGTTCAAGACCCTCGCGTTCGTCGGTGGCAGCGCGGACCGGCTCTTCTCGATCGACACCGATCTGGCGCGGCCGTACTGGACCACGCATCTGACCTACGCGGCGGCAACGGGCGGCCCGCCGCCGAGCTCGTGGGAGTGCCCGGGGGGTCTCATCGCCGCGCCGAGCCGGCGTACGGCTCTCGCTCCCTCCACCTTCGGAGGCGGCGGCTTCGGACGCGGGGCCCGCGCGACCAGTGCGGTCGGCGAGCCGGGCAAGGGCGCGGCGGTGCTGAGCCAGAAACCCGCGCCGCGTCCCGGACCGCCGCCCGCGGCGCCGACCGGCGACGCCGCACCGGTCGCCGCAAAGCCGGCCGCGATCGCGGCGGTGCCGTTCGGCGGCGTCGATCCGCTGTTCGCGCTCGGCAGCGACGGTTTCCTGCGCACGCTGCGCGTGAGTGACGGGGCACAGACGCAACCGGCCGTGCCGTTCCTGCCGCCGAGCTCGAAACCGTCGGCGCTCATCTGGGTGGACGGCATCGTCTATGCGACTACGTCGAGCGGATGCGGCACGACGCCGAACGGCGTGTGGGCGATGGACCTCACGAGTGAGGAGAAGAAGCCCGTCTCGTGGAAGACCAGTGGCGCGAGCGTTGCCGGCACGGCCGGTCCCGCCTTCGGCGCGGACGGCACGATGTACGTGGCGATCGGGTCGGGGCCGGGCGGCCAGGCGGCCGGCGCTCCGCCCTCGACCAACGGCCAGACGCCGGCTGGCCTGTCGAACGCCGTCGTGGCGCTCGATCGGCGGACGCTCGAGCCGAAGGACTGGTTCACGGCCGACGGCGCTGACTTCAACGTGACGCCGGTCGTCGTGCGGCACAAGGACAGCGACCTGGTTGCGGCCGCCGCCAACGACGGCCGGCTCTATCTGCTCGACGCCAAGTCGCTCGGCGGCGCCGATCACAAAACGCCGCTCTACGCGTCACCGAAGTACAGCGCCGCCGGAGCCGGGGGCGCGCTGGCGACGTGGGAGGATGCGTCGGGCACGCGCTGGATCCTGGCTCCTGCCGTCGGCGCCGTTCCTGCCGGTGCCGGGTTCAAGCCGGCCGGCCTCGCCGCGCCGCGCGGCAGCATCGTCGCCTTCAAGCTCGTGGACCAGGGCGGGAAATTCACACTCGAGCCCGGCTGGCAGTCGCGCGATCTCGTGTCGCCGCTCGGCCCCATCGTCGTCAACGGGATGGTCATGGCCGCGTCGAGCGGCGAGTCCCGCGGCGCGGCGACGGCCCCAGCGGCAGGCCCGCTCAACGCCGCGGATCGCGCACGACGTTCGCTGCCTGCGGTGCTCTACGTGCTCGACGGCGCAACCGGCAAACAGTTGTGGACGAGCGGCACGACCATCACCTCGTTCGCGCGGGCCGGGCTGGCGGCCGGCGGCGGACAGGTGTACCTGGTCACGTTCGACAATCACCTCTACGCATTCGGCATTCCGATGGAGCACTAGAAGGTGCATGCTGTCTTGACCGCTCTCACGGGCGCGGCGCTGCTCATCTCATCGGTCGCTCACGCGCAGACACCGTTGCCCGAGGGGAAGGGCAAGGACGAGACGATTCGCGTCTGCGGGACCTGCCATCCCCCCGAACGCGGCGCCTCGGTCCGGCTGACGCGCGAGGGCTGGCAGGACGTCATCGCGAAGATGGTGACGCTCGGCGCCAAGGGGACGGACCAGGAGCTCGAGCTGGTGCTCGAATACCTGGCGACGCACTACAAAGGGGATGCCCCCAAACCGCTGAATCTGAACAGCGCGATGGCGATCGAGCTCGAGAGCGTGGCCGGCTTCCTCCGCAAGGAGGCGGCAAACTGGATCGCCCATCGATCCAAGAACGGTCCGTGCAAGGCCCTCGAGGACCTGAAGAAGGTGCCCGGCGTCGATTTCAAGAAAGTCGATCAGCGCCGGGATCGCCTCGTGTGCATGGTCGTGGGGCCCGCGCCCGGCTGATGCCGGACACGATTCCGTGCGGCGCTCCTCGCCCAGGTCCGGCTGAAGCCGGACACTACGGGCGCGAGCTGATGTGCTCCGTCGTCGTGTCCGCTTCAGGAGCCGGACCCCTGCGGCCGCGCGCCGATGTGATTTTCCGTACGTAGTGTCCGGCTTCAGCCGGACCCCAAGCCCAGATTTCACTTGTGTTGACAATGTGGCGCAGGCCTTTAGTGGTAAATGCCAAGACATCGTTTACGGCGCGATGTGCCAAGACATCGTTAACACTCAATAAGACCGAGAAAGAAGGGCCTGTGGACGCTGTGGAAAACGCGACGCGTTTTCCAAGGCGTGGTGGACGCGGTCTGGGCGTCCACGACGCCGGCAGGGTCCATAGGCCAGCCTTAGCGCAGCGGATACGACCGCTCGTCGATCAGCTGTGTGCCGAGATAGAAGGCGATCCGCTCGCGCGCCACATCGACCGTGGCGCGCACGTATTCGTAGTGCGTCTCGGGCGGCAGCGGAAAGGACTCGCCGAACAAGTCGAAGAGCCCGGTACTGCGGATCAGCCGCACCACGTGGTAGCGCCCCTGCTCGGGCCGCGCGAGCGGATGCCGCGGCGCAGTGGGCGTGGCCGGAAACCGCAGCCGGCGGTCGCTCGCGGCGAGCGCCGCATTGGGCGTCCGGCCGGCCAGCTTGCTGTACCGGTAGGCCGCGTTGTGGTGCGCCTCGAAGGCCCAACTGGCCGCCCGCAGGGCCGCCACCGACCCGAGCGGCCCGAGCCGGAGCGGGCCACGCTGGTGCCACCAGCCGTCCAAGCGCTCGACGATGCCATTGCGCCAGGGTTCCCCAATCGGAATGAACCAGGGCTCGACCGCGGCGCTCAGACACAAACGCAGCACGGGCCCGAGCCCGCGCGGGCGCAAATGTGAGCCGTAAAACACTGACTCGTTGTCCAGTTGCTGATAGGCGGGGATGCCGAGGCGCGTCCAACTCGCCCACACCGCATCGATCGTGTCTTGGGCCGCGCGACGCCCCAGGGGCTCGACGGCACACCGGGCCGTCGCCACATCCACACTGTGCAAACTGTAAAAGCGCCCCTGCGCGCGCAACGCATAGGGGCCCACGAAGTCGGTTTGATGCACCGCGCCGGCATAGGCGGCTGGGACAACGGGATACCGCGTCCCCCGCGGGACATACGGCCCGCCGCGGCGGGTGACCAGCGCCTGCCGCGCCAGCACCCGCCCGATGGTGCGCACCGAGGGCACCGCCACGCCCTGCTCCTCGAGCTCCCATGCGATCGCTTGGGCCCCGGCAAACACCTGCCGGGCCGCCAACGCCCAGCGTGCCGCGACAATCGCCCGTTCCACGTCCGCCGGCGTGCGCCGGGGACTGCCGTGCGGGCGTCGGGACTGCGTCGCGCTCCACGCGGCCGCGCCGCCCGTCTGCTCGTATCGCGTCAGCCATTTGTAGAACCAGGGCCGCAGCAGCCCAAGCTGCTGCAGATTGCGCCTGGCGACTCACCCGCGAGATACCGGGTGATGGCCTGCTCTCGACGCTCCATCGCCGACTCTCCCATGCCGTCCTCCCCGGACAGCATGCGGTGTCAACGATGTCTTGGCACTTCTGGTTGTAAACGATGTCTTGGCAATTGACACTTTAGGCCTGCCCGGGCCGCGTTGGCCGGGCTAAAGCCCGGCGCCACCTTGCGGGCCCGTTGTCAATTCAAGTGAACTCTGGGGATTAATCGTCCGAGAGACTGAACTGGACCGAGACCGTCATCATCACTTCCACCGGGTTGCCGTTGAGCAGTGTCGGATTGAGGAGCCATTGCCGGACGGCGTCCACGGCGGCGACGACGAAGTCCGGATGCACCTGTGCGCTGACGACGCGCACCGACTGCACGGTGCCGTCGA
>CAWIBS010000033.1:0-429125 GCA_963834365.1 Vicinamibacterales bacterium
GAGACCGCCGCAGATCCCGCGACGATCTGATCGTCGCCGCTTCCGCCGATGACCTCCTCGACGTTTGCGATCACATCGTGGCCGGTCTCGTCGCCGTCGGCAGTTCCGGTTCGCAGGTCAGCCACGACGCCCTGCGTGGTCGCGGAAAAATCCAGCGTGTCCCGCCCGGTGCCGCCATCGTAAGTGTCATCGGCTGCGTCGGCTGCGGCCATGACATGGTCATCGCCAGCGCCACCGTGGACCGTATCCTGACCGGCTCCGTCTGACAGGACGTCGTTGCCGTCGTCCCCGAGCAGGTGATCGTTGCCGGCGGCCCCAATGATCACATCGTTCCCAACACCTCCGGCGAGGTCGTCGTTGCCATCGCCGCCATCGAGCGTGTCGTTGCCGCCCGCCCTGAACGGTATCGTCACCGGCGCCGGCCAGCAGAATATCCGCTCCCGCGCCGCCCGAGATGAAATCGTCGCCGTCCTCGCCCAGGATCGTGTCGTCGCCGTCCTCGCCATACAAATGGTCGTTGCCGGATCCGCCGAACACGATGTCGTTGCCTGCGCCCGCGAACACCACGTCGTTGCCCGCTCCTGCGTAGACGATGTCGTTGCCAGGCCCCGCAATGATGTGGTCGTCGCCGGCTCCTCCGATGATGATGTCGTTGCCTCCGCGGGCGTCGATGTTGTCGTCGCCGGCGCGACCGTCGATGGTCTCGCCGCAATTCGTGCCGAGAAGGTTGTCGTCCCCGGCGGTCCCGATGATCGGCGGCGCCTCGATGACGCTGAAATAAGCTGTCTGCAGAACGGATGCCGAGCCGTCGCTGATCGTATAGGTCAACGTGACCTCGCCGAGCATGCCCCGGTCGCGCTCGAACATCCAACCGCCGTCTTCGGTTCGTGTAAGCGTGCCGGAGGTCGATGAGAGGCCCGTTATGCTCAGCCGGTCGCCGTCCGGGTCGGTGGCGCCGGCCAACAGGGCAGCCATGGAAATCATGAATACCTGGCAGCCGGCCAGGTCCTGCAAATGCACCGGTCCACTGGTCCGGGCGCTCGGTTGCGAACGGGATCCGAGGTGTGTCGAGGGCGGATCGGAGTTACGCGGGGTGACGGTTGGATCGGCGCTACGCGGCTACGGTCGGACGCGGCGCTACGCGGCTGCCTGTCGTCACTGCCGCCACCACCACCGCCGCCACCGCCGCCACCGCCGCCACCGCCTCCACTGCTCCGGAGCTCGATGCGGTGGGCGGGCGATTGTCGTTACCCCGGAACGCGTCTCCGATCGGGCCGGTCGCGACACCTAGCGGAAGCGGCGCGCGCCGGTTCAATAGAACCAGGAGAACCGTCACGCCATCGCCGCTCTCCCGGAATAGGCCGGATCGGGACCACGTTGTCGGACGAATTGCGATTGCGGCCGTCGCCCGTGGCCACATCTTCCTCGGCCGCGTGCTTCGTCGGTTACCACGCCGACTTCGTCTCCGCTCGTGGCTCGCTTTGATCCGCATCGTCGTGCTTGCCGGCCTGTTGCGCTTCGCGGGCTTCCATCTTGACCGGCAGAAAGCTTTTCAGATACGCCGCGCACACCCGTCAGAAACAGCAGGAAAGCGAGAGGCACGATGCTCCTCTTCTGTTGCTCCTTCTCGACATAGTCCTCGCGCGTCGGTTGCGACTGTTGCGATTGCGATGTTGGCTTGAGTGCTTTGGCGGTGATCATGCTGGCCTCCTTACTTGCGTTTGGAGTTCGTCGACGGGTTCGGAAACCGGTCGCGCTGCCGGCTGCAGTGCCGGCGTCATGATGTCGTGCTTCTTGCCGAACGCGGTCATGCGGCCGTTCTGCACGATGGCGACGAGATCCACGGCGACGAGCGCGCTCGGCCGGTGCGCGATCACGATCGCGATGCCGCCCCGCGCGCTGATGCCCTCGATCGCCTGGGTGAGAGCCTCTTCTCCCTCGCCATCGAGGTTGGAATTGGGTTCGTCCATGACGACGACGAAAGGATTGCCGTAGAGCGCGCGCGCCAGCGCTATGCGCTGCCGCTGACCCGCCGACAAGGCCGCACCCTGCGGGCCGAGCTGGGTTCGGTATCCGTCCGGCATTCTCAGGATCATGTCGTGCACGCCGGCCGCCTTCGCCGCCTCGATAACCTTCCGGTAGTCCGGCTCAGGCTCGAAGCGGCAGATGTTCTCTTCGATCGTCGCATCCATCAGGCTGACTTCTTGCGGGAGATAGCCGATATGCTGTCCGATCTCGTCCTCGCGCCATTGGGTCAGATCCGCGCCGTCCAGCCGGACGCTGCCGCGCAGCACCGGCCAGATGCCGGTAAGCGCGCGCACCATCGTCGTCTTTCCGCCGGCGCTGGGTCCGATGATGCCGAGCGCCTGGCCGGCCTCGAGCTCGAAGCCGACGTCGCTCAGGATGATCTGCCCGGAACCCGGCACCGCGACCGTGATCTTCTCCACGCTGAGACGCTTGCTGCGGCGCCGGCAACTTCATCGGCTGGTCGGCGGCGGCAAGCGCCACGACCGTGTCGCGAAGCCGCTGGTAGGCCATCCGCGCCGCGACGAACGATTTCCAGTTGCCGATCGCCAGATCCACCGGCGCCAGCGCGCGCGCGGAAGCCACCGAGCATGCGATGATGGCGCCGGCGGTGAGTTCGCCCTTGATCGTGAGATAGGCACCGAGACCAAGCACCGCCGACTGCAGCAGCATGCGAAGCACCCGCGACACCGCGGCGAATGTACCTGTGATGTCGTTCGCCTTGGTCTGAAGCTCCAGATGCTCGCGGTTGGCTTCGTTGAAGCGGCTCACGGCACGGCCCGCAAAGCCCATGGCCTTGAGCACCTCCGCACTGCGCGCGTTGCTGTCGGCAATGGTATTGCGCGCCATCGCCGCCTTCCGGGTGGAAAGGCTGAGGCGTTTCGTCATGATTTCGCTGACGACGGTCAGAACCGTCAGCACGAACGCGCCCGCGAACGTCAGCGCGCCCAGCACCGGATGCAGGAAATAGATGAACGCCAGATAGATCGGCATCCATGGCAGGTCGAACAGCGCCGCCGGCCCCTGGCTGCCGAGAAAGCCGCGGACCGTATCGACGTCCCGTCCACGTTCGAGGGCTTCGGAGGTCGAGAAACCGAAACGCGGCATGTCGATCGCCACGCGATGCGCCATCGGCGCCACCTTCTGGTCGAGCCGCGCGCCGACGCGCACCAGCACCTGGGAGCGAATGACGTCGAAGCAGCCCTGGAAGAGATACAGGCCGATGACCAGGCTCGAAAGGACGAGAAGGGTCGGGATGCTGCCGCTGGTCAGCGCCCGGTCGTAGATCTGCATCATGTACAGCGATCCGGTCAACGCCAGCACGTTGATCATCCCGGAGATCAGAAACAGGAACAGCACGATGCCACGAAAACCGCGCGTGAGTTCCGCAAGGTTACGGCGCTTTGCGGGAGTTAGCTCTTTTGAATTGGCCATGTGATGCGCCCAGTTGGAAACTGATAGCCGAAAGTGAAATGCGCGTAAGAAACAGACGAGAATGGACGGGAGGCAGAATTCGCATCTGCCTCCCGCAGTCGTTGCGGGCCTCAGAGACCGAGGTTCGCGTTGGTCAGATTGTGATGACCTGCGATCTCGATCGTGAAGTCGGCATCGGCGTTGCCGTCGATGTTGCCCTGGACGACGGTGAAGTCGCCGTCGCGCGCGTTCGAACGTCACTGCGAGCTGCCCCGCCGCGGTGAAGGCGCCGGTGACCAGCGTGAAGCTCTGGTCGCCGGCGGAACCCAGGTTGGCATCGATCGCCGTCAGATCGACGCGGTCGCCAGGCTCGAAAGTGAGAATGGTGTCGCCATCGGCTGCCGAAGCCGATGTGAACTTGTAGGTGTCGTTGCCGGCACCGCCGTTCATCACGTTCACCGCGTTGCTCGCGGTGATGGTGTCGTTGCCGGAGCCGGTATTGACGTTCTCGATTCCCCAGATCGTGTCGTTACCGGTCTGGGAGCTGGACGCGGTGCCGTTCGACAACGGGCCCGGATCCGAGGTTGACGGTGACGTTCGCGGTCGCCGCCGACATGTCGAGCGTGTCGATGCCGGCGCCGCCGCCGCCTTCGTCGCCGAAGTAGACGTCGTTGCCGTCGCCGACTTCGGCCACGATCAGGTCGTCGCCGGCGCCGCCGAACACCGTATCGTCGCCCGCTCCGGCGTTGATCAGGTCGTTGCCCTGATCGCCGAAGATGCGATCCGCTCCGGCATCGCCGTAAATGATGTCGTCGTCCGCCCCGGCGAGCACCTGGTCGTCGCCTGCTCCGGCGAAGATCACGTCCCGGCCGCTGCCGCCGCTGACGAAATCGCCGCCTTCTCCGGCCGAGATCGCATCGGCACCGGCATTGCCCATGGCGACGTCGTCTCCCGCAAAGGCGATGATGTTGTCGTCGCCGGCCGTTCCCATCAGCACGTCCGCCTGAGGCGTTCCGGTTCTTCACCGCGCCGGCCGTCGGCGGCGGTGGTCTCGTCATCCTCGTCACGCCGATCTGCGGCATGCCGTCGGCGCCGTAGAAGGTGATCGAGTGGGTACCGTTGGTCATGGTGCTCACACCATTCGCATTGGTGGTCGTGGATGTAGTCTGCGGCCGTCGTCGCCATCGGGCAGCTCGATCACATCCTGGGGACGCAGAGTCCCGATGATGGTGTCGTTGCCGCCGTTGGACCTGAAGACGATGCGGTGGGCCGAAGTCGAGCGACGAGATGTCGATCGTGTCGTCGCCGGCGTCGCCGTCGATCGTGATGGTGTTGAGGGTAGGCTGGTCGGCGAGAAGTCGCCGATCACCTGGATGGTGTCGCCAGTTGCCTGGTGCCGCCGCCGGGTGGTCCGGGTTGTTGCCGTTGTTGGCGGTGGTGTTGAGCGTGTTGACGGATTTCCTCGATATTGTCGAGTTCCGCGATGATCGTCGTGGTCAGGCCAGACCGTACGGGTGATGACGATCTCGGTGTTGCGCCCTGGACAGGAACGCCCGCCGCGATGGTACCTCCCGCCCTTGCGTAGATCCGGAACGTTTCTGCAGCGGCGTCTCCCGGTCAGCACGAAGGTGTCGGTGCCGACCGTTCGCCGTCGACGATGTCGAAGCCATCGGTGTCACCCGTAGCTTGGCGTTCCAGATGACCGTATCGTTGCCGGTACCGGCGATGATGATGTCGTCGCCGGTGCCGCCGCGATCGTGTCGCCGCCGTCGCCGGCGTCGATGTTGTCGTTGCCGCCGCCGGCGTTGATCGTGTCGACCCCGCCGCCGGACAGGATGATGTCGTTGCCGCCACTACGATTGACCGTGTCGGCCGTCGTGCCGAGGACGATAGAGGTTGGCACGCCGGTGCCAGTGAAGGTCGTCGCGGTGATGCGGTCGATCGGTGACCAAAGCTGTATCGGTCGCGTCCGGCACCCGAGCCGTCATTGGCGGTGTAGGTGAACGAGCCGTCGGATGTTGCGTTGTCAGCGACTGTGATTGACACCGTGCCCCGAGCACGGCGGACTACAGGTTGCGTCACAGGTGTGTGACCACCGCAGGTCGAGCTCGTTGCCGTCGGTCGATCCGTGTCGTTCGCCAGCAGCAGCCGATTGCGGGGATTGCAGAAGACATTGTGCGGCGACGTTGCTGATCACCGTGTCGGTTACTGGCGTCCGGCGTGTCGTTGCCTGGCGTGACATTTACCGTAGTGGTTGCACGGATCACTCTCGCCGCAACCCGTCGTTGACGGTCACCTGGATAATCGCGTCGGCAGGGTCCTTGGGTTCTGCGAGTTACTGTCGAACGTCACTTGCGATATCGCCGTGCGGTAGGCCGCAAGGCTCGCGCGTGCCAGTCAGGTTGAGCGTGATCACCCGTCAACGGATGTGTCGGTCGACTGCCGAGATGCCGGCCGGCAGCGTGCCGACGATGATCAAAGTCGTCGTCGGGCTGTGCATTGGTCAGCACGATCTTGGCCGAGAGCGCAGTGTCGTTGCCGTCATCGGTGATCGTTCGGCCGGGCTGGATGATCGGATCGCGCCGGTGGCGTTTTCGGTGTACGAGGTCGTATGAGTTCAGGCCGTCGGCCGGGCGCCGGGACCGTGAACTCGATAGAGACGCTCGTCGATGTCTACGACGTCGGCCGTAGTGTTACCGCCAGCCTCCAGCGCTCGCAAGGACGACGCAACAAAGCGGATTCGCCGAGAGTGGCGGTGAACGGTCCCACGACGCCAAGACAGTACGTGTAGTGTTGCCCGTATCGTATCGATCGTGGTCGATGGTTGCTCAGCCGTTGATAGCCGTTGGAAGAGAACTGAACTCAGAGACTGCCGATGCCATCTGCCATCGCAGGCTCGTGCTCGCTTGACCGCAGTGGACGGTGAGCGCGGCGCCCGTCGGCGCCGGCGAGCGTTGAACGGTAGCGCGTGATGGTTGGCCCCGTCTCCCGGTATCGAAGCGCAGGTTGCCGCCGGTGATCCTGCGATCTGGCCAGCAGCATTGAGTGGCACTGCCTGTCGTCTACTGGTCTCGGTCCGAGGCCGTCCGCCAGGTCGTCACGCCATTGGTGCCGTTGTAGGCGTGTCAGGCTGAAACGTGTCGGGATACGTGCCGCCGAGCGTCGAAAGCGTGCAGGTGCCACGACCGGTTTGATCAGAGAAACGTCGACAATTCCGAGAAGCGAAGCGGTCTCGACATTACGGACGCGATCGATGCCGTCGGTCGTCGAGGCCGTCGGTGACCGTGACATGCGCCACGGTCGATGGTCCCGTCGGCATTGGAGGCGATGTCGTATAGTTCGCCCGAGACTCGCAGAACACAGCGCACGATCGACATCGGCGATCCCGTCGCTGTCCGGCTGGTCGTTGCTGTTGCGGATCGTCGCGGACGATCCCGAGCTGGCCAGGATTGATCGATGCCGTCGAACATGCTGGCGGCCAGCGTGGTCATGCTGTTGTGCAGCGCGATCGGCGCGCCGGTGTGGTTGCGATCGCCGGCTGCGAACACGCCGATCTGTACGTCGAGCCACTTGTCGCCATCGATGATGTCGTCGCCGCCAGGCCCATGATGAGGTCGCTGCCGTCGCCGCCGAGGATGATGTCGCCGCCGACGAAGGAGGTAACGCCGGCGCCGAGCACCGCCTGCAGGCCGTTGATCAGGGCGATGCCCTCGGCGTCCAGCGCGCTGCCGAGGTAGCCCGTCGAGCCGCCTGGGCGAGCGGCAGCGCGATCTGCGGCCATCGTCGTCGGTGCCAGTCAGAACGTCGTTGAAGCGCGTGCCGGACAGGCCTTCGACCGATTCAAATTCGTCGAGCGCCGCGTTCTGCGGCAAGCGTCGGGGCTTCGTCGAAGATGATCGGGATGGACAGGTCGGCATTCACGCCGGACTGTTGTCCTTGTAGGTCGCCCAGTCGAAGCCGGACATGCCCGCCATCTTGCCGCGGCCGGGGCTGCCGACCATGATGTCGTCGCCGCCTTCGCCGATGAACTCATCGAAGCCGCCGTCGCCGAGGAACACGTCGTTGCCCGTCGATGCCGTCGCGGGCGAAGATTTCGTCGAAGTTGTCGCCGGGGGCGCCGTCGAAAGTGCCGGTCTCGATCCAGTCGTTGCCTTCGTTGCCGAGGATGCGCTCGGCGTTCTTGTTGCCGTAGGATGAAGTCGTTGCCTTTGCCGCCGAACACTTCCGAGCCCATGTCGGTGCCGAGGAAGATGAAGTCCTGGCCGGCGCCGCCCATGACCAGATCGAGGCCGGGGCCGGCATGGACGACGTCGTTGCCGTCGCCGGCCTTGATGTTGTCGTCGCCGCCAGAGTCCGTGATGATGTCGTCGCCGTCGCCGCCATTGATGATGTCGTTGCCGAAGCCGCCTTCGAGCCTGTCGTTGCCGCCATCGCCAAAGAGCGTGTCGTCGCCGATGCTGGCGATCAGGATATCGTTGCCCTCGGTGCCGCCCAGCACGACATGGTCGTCGCCGGTATAGCGCAGGTAGTTGGTGTCCGCGCCCGGCGGTGGCCGGATTGTTGCGGATGACCAGCGGGGTGAGATGCAGCCGATGGATCGTGCCGAGATTGTCGGCGGCTTCGTTGATCGGTGTTCGATCGTCAGCAGGATGCCGTCGCCGTCGCAGATCGTTGAACTGCTGTATTGCCTGGTCGGTCGACCTCCAGGATCAGGCCGGGGGTCGAGAACACGTCCGACGGCAGGTGGGTCGCGTCGGTGTTGCGCATGATCAGCGCGGCAAAGGAATTGCCCTCCATTTCGCCGAAGAGATGCAGGCCGTCGAGCCGCTGCAGGTAGTAGAAGCGGTCGCCGTTCTGCAGCTTCTCCATCTGCGTCTCGAAGACGAAGTTGAAGGTCGAGCCCAGCATGCCGCCGAAGGGCATGATCTCTTCGGCAAGGCCGCCGATCCAGAGATCGACGTTCTCGAGGCCGCCAAGCGTCGCCGCCGTCGCATAGGCGCCGGTGCGCGTTGAGGAAGTCGATCGGCGTCGGCAGGCACCGTCAAGGCCGCCGACCGAACGATGCCGCGTGATGATGGTCAGGGCGGCGTCGCGCTTGCCCTCGATCGTCGTCTGGCCGGTGATCAGCGCATGCGTGCCATAGGCCGCGATGAAGTTGATGATCGAGGCTTCGTGTCTTGAGGTGGCCGGCGAAGTCGACCCAGCTCTCATAGGGCTTGAGGTGGACGTCCTCGTTGGTCGCCTCGTAGAATCGCGCCGCGCGGCGTTCAGCGACGGCACGCCGGTGTCGCGGCCGCGCGCCAGGTTGATGGTCGCGAGGTCGAGCGGCAGACCCAGCAGGTTGTTGCGCAGCGCGCTGGTCACGAACTCGTCGATCTGGTTGCCGACCTGCCGGGTCATGCCGCGGATGATGGCGCCGGCCGCGATGTCGGCGTCGATCGACGGCAGTCGGTGCCGTTAGTCGTCGAACGCGAGCGGATTGAGGAAGCCCTCGATCAGGCCGATGTGGTCGTCGGTGAAGTTCGGATCGAAGCGGTCGATCGATCTCGGTCAGCATCGAGTGGCCGAAGCGATAGACCACGTGGGCGAACTCGGCGACGATATCGACGGATCGATGGTGATGTCGAAGCCGTCGGGGACCAGGAAGACGTTGATGTTGGGCTGGATCTTGCGGGCGAATTCCTCGAACACGAGGTGCTGGTACTGCATCTCGGTGCCGAACTTCGCCGCCTGGAACAGGCGCTCGCCATCCCAGACCAGCGCCGGTCGAGTCGCCGGCACGTCGGCGACGTCGACGGTCAGCCATTCGTTCAGGAACGCCGATCGGCTTCTGCCTGACGTCGCTGCCGTCGGCAAGCATTGCTGCGGCGTCGTCGAGCGCCACACTGCCTTGGTGTGCTCGACCAGCCGGTTGTGCTCGGCATGGAAGACATGGTGGACGGCGGTCAGGCCGATGTTCTCGTTGGCGCGGCCGTCGCCGGCGATGAAGTGGGCGTCGAGCAACTCGTTGTCGTATTGCGCACGCGGTCGTTGCCGGGATTGCCAAGCCCGATTTCGATGTCGCCATCGGCGAGGCCGGTCGGCACGGCGTCGTGGGCGATGTCGGCCAGGAAGGCATGGCCGGTGCGGATGGCGCCGTCGGTCGAGACGATCGCCGAGCCGCCGATTGCCGCACGGATCGACGACTATCGTCTGCCGTGTTCGGAATGCCGTCGGCGTCCGACGCCGGTGATCAATCTGCGGCATAGCCATTGGCGCCGCGGGATGAAGTTGCCATATGCATCGGTCCGCAAGCAGCGGGACACTTGCCGACGTCGGATCGGTCAGCTGGATTCCGAGCATAGGCCGCGGCCTGCGCCTTGACTTCGGCCCAGGTCGCCATGCCGCCGTTGGCGCCCTCGATCAGCTTGCCGGTCGCGACCGGGTCGCCCGCTCGCGTTCAGCACATACTGCGCGCAGGAACACCTGGTGCGAGGAATGCGAGGTGTAGGTCTGGTTCTGGTCGACGAAGGACGTCGTCGTGTTGACCGGCCGGATATCGTCGGCGGTGCCCATGACGCCATCGGGCCGGCAGCGACGGTGGCGCGGGTCAGCACCATGAAGTTGGTCGGGCTGCCCGTCGACGTACAGCGGATCGTCGGGCTGCAGCGGAATGAAGACGGTGCCGCTGCCGCCCTTGTTGACGAGGTCGAGGCCGTGATCGAAGAACTGGCCGAACAGGGTGAACCAGGAGTTGAACGGGGCGGACAGGCCTTCGTCCGGCGCGATATTCGGTATCGAGACGTTGGATCCTTCCAGAACGACGCCATAGGCTGGAGCAGCGCCATGAGCGGCCCATCGACAAGAGCGAGAGCTGCCTGTGCATCCACGACGTCTTGTTGCGCGGCCGCCGCTGCCGCCTGAAGCGCTGCGTTGCCGGGACTAGCCGCCGCTGCGGCCGACGCGTTGGCAAAGGCTGGCTCGGCATCTCCGAGGTCGTCGAACAGCGGGCGGAGAGGTGCGCAGGCAGCCGATATCTGGCTGTCACAGTCATTTGGGTTTCGGGCGTGACAGTGCCAGCACGCTGCAGGGCCGTCAGGATGGCCGATGGATGCCATGCCCCCTGCAGGCGCCGCAGCCGTTCGATGCGGCGTGCCCCGGATCCACAGCACGCGGGTCAGATCGAGGCCCAGTTCCGACGCCGGGCGTGGGTCGAACGTGTCGAGAGCGTCCACGAGCGCGACGAGTTGACCGCGCGCAGTAGCCGCCGTGAGCGACCCCCACAGCACCGCCGTTCGACCCGATGACACCGGGCCGACAATCTGGACATCTCGCCACAAGGCCAGCCCCCGGCCATCCGATCGTCGAGCGGCCCGAGCCCCGTGGACTCGACGCGCAGGTCCGCCGCTCGCGCATCGGCTGGCAGCAGCGTGACGTCGAGCTTGCGCGCTTTCAGCAGTGATTCAATCCGGGCCCGCGCCACCATTTTCGCCTTTTGTTCGCTAACGAAGATAGCGCAAGGCGGAGGGGGGATCAAGGGGGTTCCCCGACAGGCTACGGGCTACAGGCTACGGCTACGGGCCGGGTCTTTGGGTCCTTTGGTCGCTGGTCGTTGGTCGGTCTTCAGTCTTCGGTCGTGGTCGGTCTTCGGTCTTCGGTCTTCGTCTTTGGTCTTCGGTCTTGGTCGTTCGTCGCTGGTAGTTGGTCAGTTGGTCGCTGGTCGAGGGCTACCCGCTGCCCAATCCCTGGGTGACTGCTGCGCGCCCGGCATCGAGGTGGCGCACGATCGCATCGGCGTCATACACGCAGCCGCCCCAGGTGCCTCCGCTCACCTGCTGCAACGCCGCCCACACCCGAGTGGCCGCGGGCAGTTCCGGATCGGGTGCGAGATCGCCGCGCATCGGACGGGCCGCGATCTCGGCATCGGCGGCGACGTCGGCGCCTGTCGCCGCATCGACCCCAACCAGATCGATCGTGCCCTCGAGCGTCCTCGTGTCGATGACCACCCGAATCCGATCGCCGTCGCGAAGACGCCCAATCGGGCCTCCCGCAAGCGCCTCCGGACCAACGTGACCGATGCAGGCCCCGGTGGACACGCCCGAGAAGCGCGCGTCGGTGATGAGCGTCACGGTCTTGCCGACGTCGAGGTGCTTGAGCGCGGACGTGATCTGATAGACCTCCTCCATCCCGGCGCCCAGCGGACCGCGGCACATGAGGACCATGACGGTACCCGGCTCCACGCGGTCCGCGCCGTGGCTCTTCAGGGCGGCGATCGCGGCCCGTTCACTCGTGAAGACACGCGCCGGCCCGGTATGGCGATACGCCCCGTCGGCGCCGATGAGCGCGGCCGCGATGGCGGTGCTCTTCACGATCGCGCCGGCGGGCGCGAGGTTGCCGCGGATGTAGGACACCGTGCTCGTCAGGCCACGCTCGCGGGCTCGAGCCGGCGGCAGGATCACATCGTCCGGATCGACGCCGTCTCGATCGGCCAGCAGCGCCCGCATGCGCGCGCGCCGCTCCGAGGTCGCCCACCAGTCGAGCACGCGCCCGAGCGGCTCGCCGCTCGCCGTCAGCGCCGACTCGTCGATCAGCTGGAGCGCGCGCAGGTGCAGCATGACTTCAGGAACCGCCCCGGCGAGGAACACGCGAACGGTCGGATGCGGCCCGTTGGGCAGCGCGTCCACCAGACGCGGGACGCGGCGATTCACGTCGAGCCAGTCGTTGACCGACGGACGTGCGAGACCGGCCGCATGGGCCACGGCCGGCACGTGCAACAGCAGGTTCGTGGATCCACCGAAGGCCGCATGGACGACCATCGCGTTGCGGACCGCGGCAGCGGTCACAATGTTCCGCGTCGCCAGGCCCAGGCGCCGCTGCCGGGCGACAGCCCGTGCGGATCGGCGCGCCATGTCGAGCCACACCGGCTGGCCCGAAGGCGCGAGCGCACTGTGCAGCACCGCCATCCCGAGCGCTTCCGCCACGACCTGGGACGTGGCCGCGGTGCCGAGGAACTGGCAGCCCCCACCCGGCGAGGCACAGGCGCGGCATCCCAGCGCGGCCGCCTCCTCGAGCGACACCTTCCCGTGCGCGAACCGTGCCCCCAGCGTCTGCACGGCTCCCGCGTCCTCTCCATCGTCGGCCGGCAGCGTGACACCACCCGGGACGATGACCGTCGGCAGATGAGTGGCGGCGGCGAGCGCCATCATCATGGCCGGCAGACCCTTGTCGCACGTCGCGACGCCCAGCACACCGGCCCGGTTGGGCAGCGATCGAATCAGACGGCCGAGGACCACGGCCGCGTCATTGCGGTACGGCAGCGAGTCCATCATGCCGGTCGTGCCCTGCGATCGACCGTCGCACGGGTCGGTCACATAGCCGGCAAACGGGATATGGCCGGAGCTGCGGAGCTCCTCGGCGGCCGCGCGCATCAGCAGGCCGACTTCCCAGTGTCCGGTGTGGTAGCCCAGAGCGAGCGGCCGTCCGTCGGGCTCTCGAATCCCGCCTTGTGTGCTGAGCAGGAGGATTTCCGGACGCCGGAGATCGCCAGGCGCCCACCCCATGCCCACGTTCAGGGTCCAGCCGAAGACGTCGCCGCTCGGTCGCTCGAGCAGGTCGCGCGCCTCGAGCGGCAGAGTGCCGGCCGGGCCGTGCCGGGCGGTTTCGAGCGCGTAGATTCCGGGGTCTGCCGACTCACAGGCCGCAAGCGCATCGCGATCGAGGTCAGGCACGTCCGGAGTGTATCGCGGTAGGATCGCAGCCGGAAGGAGCGCGTGTGGAAGGAATGACACCGGCTCGTGCGCGCTCGCGGCGGCGATGGGCCCGCTGGTTCGCCGCGCTGGCCGGGCTGCTGGTCGTCGCCTATGCCGGCCTGATCGGCTATCTCCTCGCCAACGAGCGCGCGCTCATCTTCCGGCCGCCCCGGACGCTGGCGCTCGTCGCCGGCAGCCTGCGCCTCGAACCCGAGTCGATCGAGCTGACCACGCGCGGCGGCGTGCGCACGGTGGCATGGCGCGTGCGATCCCTCCACCCGTCGCCCCACTGGATGCTCTACCTGCACGGCAACGCCGCGACGATCCGGTCCGGCGGCAACGTGCAGCGTTATCACCAGCTGCGGAGCCTCGGGATCAACGTCCTCGCGCCCGAGTACCCCGGGTTCGGCAGCGTCGCCGGCGAACCCAGCGAGAACGGCGTGCGTGAATCGGCGCGCGCGGCTTACGATCACCTGCGGCGCGACCTTGCGATCGCGCCCGAGCACATCGTCATCTACGGCTGGTCGCTCGGCTCGGGAGGGGCGGTGGCCCTCGCCCGCGACGTCGAAGAGGCGGCGCTCGTCGTGGAAGGCGCATTTTCGTCGGTGCTGCGGCGCGCCCAGGCTTCCTATCCGTTCCTGCCGATCGCCCTGATGGTCCATCACCCCTTCCTGTCGGAGGACGCGATTGCCGAGACGCGAAGCCCCACCCTGTTCCTCCACAGCCCGGAGGACCTGGTGATTCCGTACGCGGATGGACGGCGGCTCTACGATCGGGCACGCGAACCGAAGCAGCTCGTCCCGCTCAGAGGCGGCCACATCACGCCGAACCTGGACGACGAGGATCGGTACCTCGCGGCGATTGCCGGCGTTCCTCGGCGAGCACGCACACTGGACGCTCGAACGTCCGAGGCGATCGGTCGGCCTGGCGGTGCGCGCCGTGATCGAGCGCGACGGTGTGGCAGCCGGTCTCGCGGCCTACACCCGATTCAGGGAGGAAGGAGACTCCGTCTGGAACCTCGCCGAGTACGAGCTCGAACACCTCGCACGCGCGCTGGTCGCCGAGGAACGCCACGAGGCTGCCGTCCAGGTGTCGCGGGCCAACGCCCACGCATTTCCCGACTCTCCGATCGCGCAGCACTACCTGGCGGTGGCATTGCGTGAAGCGGGCGACATCAATGGCGCACGGTCGGCGTTCACCCGGTCGATTGCGCTCGACCGGAGCCCTTTCAATGCGAGTCATGCCGCACTGGCTGGCCTGGCGAGGTAACGCACAGCAGCCGCTCCAGCCGTTCCAGCCGCACCAGCCGCTCCAGCCGCTCCAGCCGTTCCAGCCATGCCTTACACCAGTCGAACCGTGATCGTCACCGGCGGCACCCAGGGGATCGGCGAAGGGTGTGCGCGTGCCTTCGTCACTGCCGGCGCTTCGGTCGTGCTCGCCTCGCCCGACGATGTCAAGGGTGACTCGGTCGCGAGGGCCCTGAGCGCGACCGGTCCGGGTCGTGCGCGGTTCGTCCGGTGCGACGTCACATCGGGAGACGATCGTGCGCGACTCGTCGATCAGACGCTCGACGCCGACGGCCGCCTCGATTGCCTGGTGAACAACGCCGGCTGGCATCCGCCGCACAAACCGATCGACGAGTTCTCGCTCGACGAATTCCGGCAGTTGCTCGAGCTCAACGTGATCAGCGTGTTCGCGTTGTGTCAGCTGGCGCTGCCGCACCTGCGGCGGACGCGCGGGTCGATCGTCAACGTCGCGAGCCTCGTGGCCACGATCGGACAGCACTACGCCACGACCTACGTCGCGACCAAGGGTGCCGTGCTGGCGTTCACCAAGGCCCTGGCGATCGACGAGGCGCCGAACGGCGTGCGCGTCAACACGATTTCACCGGGCAACATCATGACGCCGCTGTGGCAGGAAGCCATCGACGCGGCGGCCGATCACGATGCGTGCCGCGCCGCGGGCGAGGCGGCCCAGGTCGCTGGCCGGATGGGGACCGCCGACGAGGTCGGCCGACTCTGTCTGTTCCTGGCCGCCGAGGCCACGTTCACGACAGGGGCCGATCACATCATCTCGGGCGGCGCGGAGATCGGCTACGGCAGAAAGGCCTGAGCAATCGACGACAACGTAGTGTCCGGCTTCAGCCGGACCCTCGAGGCAACCCGTGCCACGACGCGCGATAGAATCGCTCGAATGCCTGATTCCAGCCTGACGAGGCTGCCCGAGGGTGTCGTCTTCGATCTCGACGGCACACTCCTCCACAACATGCCGTTTCACCTCGAAGCGTTCAGCGCCTTCGCCGCGCAGCACGGGCTGCCGGCGCTCACGCTCGAGCGCCGGATGTGGATGGACGGCAAGCGCAACTCGGACATCTTTCCGGGGCTCTTCGATCGCGCGCTCAGCGAGATCGAAGTCGCGTCGATGTCCGAGGAGAAGGAGTCCCTGTACCGCCAGCTGTCGGCCGGACGGCTCACACCGCTGCCGGGCCTGCTGCGCCTGCTCGACCGGCTCGAGGCCCGCGGCGTGCCGGTCGCCCTCGCGACGTCGGCGCCCCGGGAGAACGTCACCCACACCCTCGGCGAGCTCGGGCTGTCGGCCCGGCTGGACGTGATCAGCCGGAGCGACGACGTGGCTCATGGAAAGCCCGAGCCCGATGTGTTCCTCGACGCCGCGAGACGTCTGGGCGTCCCGCCCGGTCGCTGCCTGGCATTCGAGGACGCGCCGGCGGGCATCGTCGCAGCCCGGCGCGCGGAGATGATGTGCGTCGCCGTCGCCACCAGCTATCCGCGGCACGTGCTCGCCTCGACGACGCCCTCGCCGCAGTGGATCGTCGCCGACTATGACGAGTTCCTCGACGGCCCCGGTGCGGTGCTGAAATGATGGTGAGCGTCTTCGAGCGCGAAGCCCGGCTGGCGTGACGGCAGCCGCCTGCGACGACCACGCCGCGGGCCGGTCGGTCAGGCGTGACGGGTCAGGCGCAGATGGGCGAGCCAACGGCGGACAGGGCCCCGATTCGTGTCTTCGGCCTCGTGGCCGAGGCGGACCCCCGCTGTCTCATGACCACATTTCGTGCACCGGAGAAAGAGCCGGTCGGACTCGCGGCCGAATCCAGTACTGATGGCCCGAGAGCAGACAGGACACGCGCTGCAAGGCTCGCATGTGACGAGCACCTTCTGCGGCTCGAGGGGGAGCCACTTGCCGCACGCGCACGATAGCGCGTCAACGTGACGGTTCTCAAACTCAGCCGCGGGAGGGATGGCTTGGGGTCCGGCTGAAGCCGGACACTACGTCACTGGGGCGTGGGTCCGGCTGAAGCTGTCGACCTCACCGTGACGCGGGTTACGCGATGATTCCGTAGTGTCCGGCTTCAGCCGGACTACTCGTAGCTGACGCCCAGCTTCGACAGCACGGCCTCCGGCGCTCCGTGCCAGAGCGTCGGGACGTTGCCGACGTACCCGAGATCCTTCACGCCGGCCCTGCTGGACCAGAAGCCTGACGCGACCAGGTCCCGCATCGTCGTGAAGAAGCGGACGCCATGGCTCATCTCCGGCTTCGCCTTGGCCGGAAAGGCAATGTCGTCGAGGACCTGGCGGCGCTCGGCATCCGCGCATTCGAGAAACGCCTTGTTGAAGCGCTTGCGGCACTCGGTATCGAGCCACACCAGCCCGCCGCGCAGCGCCGTCTGGCGTTCCGACTGCAGGCTGACGATGTGATCGATGAACTCGGGGGTGCCGACCTGCGAGGCGCTCGGCGACCGATCGTCCTTGGGGATGATGAGATCCGACGAGCGCGACGACCACGGCATACTCGCGTGCCGTGAAGAAGCGCGGTTTGTAGGCCTGCCCCTTGGCCGCGGCCTGCTTCCGCGCCTGCTGTGACTGTTGCGCTGCCTGCGCCGCCTCCGCCTCGTTCCAGGTGATGGCCACGGCCGCCGGTGTGGCGCCGAGGATCTGCAGGACGTCGCGTCGATTGAGATCGCTCATTACTGTTCCTTACAGTCTTCAGTCTTCAGTCTTCAGTCTTCGGTCTTCGGTCTTCGGTCTTCGGTCGTTGGTCTGGTCTGGTCGTTGGTCGTTGGTCGTTGGTCGTTGGTCATGGGCCTGGTGCCTTGCGCCTGATCCCTGATCCCTGAATCAGATGCTCCCCTTGCGCCGCTCGTCCGCGATGTACCTCGGACGTCCGCCAGGCGAGCGCAATGATCGTCCACGTCAGGTTCTTGTCGGCCTGCGAGACGAAGGGGCCGCCGTCGCAGACGAACACGTTCCTGGCTTCGTGCGCCTGGCAGTTCCGGTTCAGCGCCGAGGTCTTGGGATCGTTGCCCATCCGCACCGCGCCCGCCTCGTGGATGATCAAGCCACCCACCGCAAGCCCGAAGTCACGCTCCTTCGTCGGCATCGGCGAGGTCGCGACGCCGCCCATTTCCTGGATGATCGCGCGGAAGGTCTCCTGCATGTGCTTGGCTTGCAGCCGCTCGTGATCGCTCCAGACGTGATGAAAGCGCAGCACCGGGATCCCGTACTTGTCCACCACGTCGGGATCGATCTCGCAGTAGCAGTCATTGGTCGGTATCTGTTCGCCGCGTCCGGACAAGCCGATGAACGCGCCGTAGTACTTCCGGTATTCCGCCTTGAGCTCGGCCCCGTAACCGCCGCCGCGGCTCTGCGGATAGGCGTGGATGCCGGCCCCGAACCCGTACCCGGGCATGCCGAACCCGCCGCCGAGCTCGATGTGGTAGCCACGCGGGAAGCCCAGCGCCTTGTTGTCGCCCCACCACGGCACATACAGCTGCATGCTGCCGACGCCGTCCGAGTTGTAGCGCGGCGTGTCCATCATCGAGGGAATGAAGCCGCTGACGTTCAAGCCGGTGGAATCGGTCAGATAGCGTCCGACGACGTTGCTCGAATTGCTCAGGCCGTTCGGATGCCGTGTGGACTTCGAGTTGAGCATCAGCCGCGCCGACTCGCAACAGCTCGCCGCGATCACGACGACCTTCGCGCGCACCTGCTGTTCGCTCAGCTTGGTGGTGTCGATGTAGGACACGCCGGTCGCGAGTCCCTCGGCGTCGGTCATCACCTCCCGCGCCATGGCGTTGGCGACGATGGTGAGCCGGCCCGTCTTCAGCGCCGGCGGGAGCATCACCGAGACGCTCGAGAAGTTCGAGTGCGTCGAGCAGCCGCGGCCGCACTGCCCGCAATAGTGGCATGCTGCACGGCCGTTGTGCGGCTGGGTGAGCACCGACAGCCGCGAGGCGACGACCGGAATCTTCAGCTTGTCGCACGCCTTCTTGATCGCGAGCTCGTGCGCCCGCGGCTTCGGCGGCGGCATGAAGATGCCGTCCGGCTCGTTGTGCAGGCCCGTCTCCTTCGCGTGGTTGGTCCCGAAGATGCCGACGAACTCATCGACCTTGTCGTAGTACGGCTTGATGTCGTCGTAGGTGATGGGCCAGTCGTCGCCGAGCCCGTCGATGCTCTTGCGGCGGAAGTCGTCGGGACCGAAGCGCAGCGAGATGCGCCCCCAGTGATGCGTGCGTCCGCCGAGCATGCGGCCGCGGAACCATCGCCAGGCGCCGTTGCCGACGGTGTAGGGCTCGCCGTCCATCTCCCAGCCGCCGATACAGCCGTCGTGGGCGCCGAAGGGCTTCTTGTCGCCGCCCCACCCCCGCGTCGGCGAGTCGTAGTTCCACGCGAACATGGCGCTGTCCTTGGCCGAATCCCACATCGGCCCGCCCTCGAGCAGCACCACGTCCGCGCCGGCCTCCGTCAGCACCTTGGCAGCCGTGCCTCCCCCCGCCCCGGAGCCGACGATGCACACGTCGTAGACCTTGGGGGATCGAATGATCTGCATGATGAGGGGGATGGTAGCACCAGCGTCGGCCGCCAACTACCAATTGCCAACTACCAATTACCAGCGACCAACTACCAGCTACAGCGACCAGCTACAGCGACCAGCTACCAGCTACCAGCTACCAGCTACCAAAGACCGACGACGGGCCGCTGTCGATCCCCAAGGCTCAGCTCCGCATCCGCCGGGCTCACCAGCGGATGCGGCGTGGGCTCCATGGTCTGCGGCGGTCAGCTGCGGCGGCGGGTCACCTGATCCCAGATCGTGGCACTGCCGCCGCCGACGGCGGCACCGATGAGCGCGCCCTTCTTGCCGCCGACTGCGGCACCGACGCCGGCGCCCACGCCCGCGGACGACCCGATGATGATCGCGCTCTTCTGCCAGCTGCGCCCGCGCTTCAGTTCCGGGCGCTCGGGGGAGTACTCCGCCGTGCGGTAGCTGGCGGGGCGCCTGCCTTCTCGATAGGTCGGGCGCTCGACCGGCAGCGTCTCGACATCGCCGACCGGCACGTAGCGGACCGTGCTCGTCATCGCCGGCTGACCCGGCACGCTGGCGGCCAGGAGATCCTGCCCGGGGATGGGCACGCAATCCACCTGCGAGACCGCTTGCCCGTTGATCACGGTCGAACGGATGAGGGCCTGCGAGCCAGCGCCACAGTTGATGGCGACCGGAGCCGCGGGGCCGGTGGCCATCGGCTCGCTCGCGACCAGCGGCGCTCCGCCGGCGTCCTGCACGGCCCGGGTGCCGGCCGGCTGCGGCGCCTGCGCGCTCGTGGTCCCGCACCCGATCGCGGCCCCGGCGGCCATCATCACGAGTGACGCGGCGAGCAGCGCACGGCTCGTCGGCCCTCCGCCTCGATTCGCCGGATTCGTTTCGACATCCATGCGTGTCTGCATGTGATCCTCCGTTCGGACACGTTCGTCATCCGGAACATCAACATCGATGCCACGTCGAGCGGGGCGTGTCGCACTCGGGCGTAATGTCAATCTCTGCAACGAGATCAGGCAGTCAGGCTGAACGGGCTGCCGGCAACAGCCCGCGGTCGTGTCCCCAATCTGGCTCAACGAATGGCACGCTGGCGGTGACACGCGATCGACGCCCCATCGTCGGCGCGGGCGTCTCTTGCTAAACTCGGCCGCCATGAAGCGACGAGACGTGCTGCAGCTCGCGGCATTCGGCGCGGCCACGCTGGTCTCACGCAGCGCTCGCGATGACGCAGCCGGACAGACCCCGCCGA
This sequence comes from Vicinamibacterales bacterium, assembly GCA_963834365.1. Lineage (GTDB taxonomy): Bacteria > Acidobacteriota > Vicinamibacteria > Vicinamibacterales > Vicinamibacteraceae > CAWJAP01. The sequence continues at coordinate 20,245 of CAWIBS010000033.1, forward strand.
CCACTGCTGCCGACGTTCCCGAGCAGACCATCGCCGAACTGCAGGCCGCCATGGCTGGTGGCAGTACGTCGAGCCGTGCCGTCACCGAGCGCTACCTCGATCGCATCGAGTCGATCGATCGCCGCGGACCAGCCATCAACAGTGTGATCGAGCTCAATCCCGACGCGCTCGAGACCGCCGAGGCGCTCGATCGCGAGCGCGCGAGCCGCGGCGTGCGCGGGCCCTTGCACGGCATCCCGATCCTGCTGAAGGACAACATCGACACCGCCGACCGGATGAAGACCACCGCGGGGTCGCTCGCATTGGCGGACTGGACGCCGCCGCGCGACGCGTTCCTCGTGACGCGGCTGCGCGAGGCCGGGGCGGTCATCCTCGGCAAGACGAATCTCAGCGAATGGGCCAATTTCCGATCGACGCGATCGACGAGCGGCTGGAGCGGCCGCGGCGGCCTCACGCGCAATCCGTACGTGCTGGACCGCAACGCGTGCGGGTCGAGCACCGGATCGGCGGTGGCCGTGGCCGCCAATCTCTGCGCCGCCGCAATCGGCACGGAAACCGATGGCTCGATCGTCTGCCCGGCGACGGCCAACGGCATCGTCGGGCTCAAGCCCACGCTCGGGCTCGTGAGCCGGTCGGGGATCATCCCGATTGCCGCGAGCCAGGACACGGCGGGCCCGATGGCGCGCACGGTCGCCGACGCCGCGGCCGTGCTCGGCGCCCTGACCGGCCTCGACCCCGGTGACGCGGTCACGCGCGCCAGCCGCACCAGGCTCGTGCGCGACTACACGGCGGGGCTGACCACCGGAGGACTGAAAGGGATGCGCCTCGGTGTCATGCGCAACTTCTTCGGCTTTCACGACGGCGTCGATCGACTGCTCGCCTCGGCGCTCGACGCGATGAAGGACGCCGGCGCCGTGCTCGTCGATCCCGCCAATCTAGCGACGAAGGATGACTTCGAGAAGGAAGAGCTCGACGTGCTTCTCTACGAGTTCAAGGCGGGAGTGGGCGCCTACCTCGGTGCGCTGCCAGCCTCGTCTCCGCGTGCGGTCGCTCGCCGACCTGATTGCATTCAACGAGACGCATGCGACGCGGGAGATGCCCTGGTTCGGCCAGGAGCTGCTCATCCGGGCGCAGAAGAAGGGGCCACTCACGAGCCCCGCCTACATGAAGGCACGCCAGGTGTGCGTCGAGCGATCGCGGACGCTCGGACTCGACGCGGTGATGACGAAGCATCGCCTCGATGCACTCGTCGCGCCCACCGGCGGTCCGGCCTGGCTGACCGATCTCGTCAACGGCGACCACTACACTGGCGGCAGTTCGACGCCCGCGGCCGTGGCCGGGTATCCCAACATCTCCGTCCCGGCAGGCCTGGTGCAGGGACTTCCGGTCGGCGTCTCGTTCATGGGACGCCGGTGGAGCGACCCCACGCTGCTGCGCATCGCCTACGCGTTCGAACAGGCGACGAAGTTGCGGCGCCCGCCGACCTACATGGCGACGGTGCCCCTCGGGTAGGTAGGTAACGGAGGGGACGGAGGGAACGGTTTTAACACAGAGCAACGGAGTAACGGAGGCGAACGGAGAAGAGCATGATTCCATATGATTTCTATTTCTATTTGTATGGATTTGGATTTTCTCTGTTCGTCTCCGTTACTCCGTTGCTCTGTGTTAAGACCGTTCCCTCCGTCCCCTCCGTTGCCTCTCAGGTCACGAGGGGCGCGGGCTGTTGCTGTGTCACACAGTGAATCGCGCCCATGCCCCACACCAGCGGTTCGCAGTTGACGGGCACGACGCGGCGATCGCGGAACAGGCCCTGGACGATCTCGGCCGCCACCGCGTCTTTCGGCCCGCCGTAGGTCGGCAGCAGGACGACCCCGTTGGCGATGTAGAAGTTCGCGTAGCTGGCCGGCAGCATCTCGCCATCCGCGAGGACGGGCTCCGGCATCGGCAGCGTGACGACGTCGAAGGGCCGCCCGGCGCGATCGCGGGCGAGCGACAGGCGGCGAAGATTGTCCTGGAGCGGCGCGTAGTTCGGGCTCGACGGATCGTCTTCGACGACGCAGACGATCGTCGTCGGCGAGACGAACCGGGCGATGTCGTCGATGTGTCCATCCGTGTCGTCACCGGCGACGCCGTCGCCCAGCCAGAGCACGTGCGAGGTGCCCAGATGGTCGCCGAGCACGCGTTCGATCGCCTGACGATCCAGGTGCGGATTCCGATTGGCGTTCAGCAGGCACTGCTCCGAGGTCATCACGACGCCGGCGCCATTGACCTCGATCGACCCGCCCTCGAGCACGACGTTCGACTCGAAGCGCGGCATCCCGAGGATCGGCTCCAGCAGCGCCGGCACGGCGGTGTCGGCCATCAACTCGGGATACTTGCCGCCCCAGGCATTGAAGACCCAGTGGTTGAACGCCACGCCGGCGAGCTGGCCCGGTGCCGCGAGCGCCGTCATGTCGGGATCGCGGACCACGAAGTTCGGGCCGTAGTCCCTGATCCACGAGTCCACCGTCTTGACACGGTGCAGGCAGACGTTGCCGGACTGCGGCGACGCGAGACGGGGCCGCACGCGCGCCTCTGTCTCTTCATCGTCCACGAGGACGTTGACGGTCTCGTGAAGCGCCAGCGCGTTCGATCATCTGGAGGAAGATGGCCTCGACCTGCGGCACGCGATCGGGCCACGTGAGCGGATCCTTCGGCCAGGCGAGCCAGGTCGCGTCGTGCGGATGCCACTCGGGCGGCATCGCATAGCCGAGCTCGGCGGGAACCGTCATCGGCCACCGCCTCCCTCGTCGATCAGGCGCCGCGAAAGACCGTCATAGGCATCGATGCGGCGATCGCGCAGGAACGGCCAGTTCTGCCGCGTCTCCTCGATGCGCGCGCGATCGAGCTCGGCGACGAGCGTCTCCTCGCGATCCGACGCCGCCTTCGCGACGATCCGGCCGAACGGATCGGCGACGAACGACTGGCCCCAGAACGTCAGCTGCCCTTCCCGTCCGACGCGGTTCACGACGACGACGAACACGCCGTTGGCGATCGCGTGCGCGCGCTGGATCGTCTCCCAGGCCTGATGCTGCGCCTGGTTCATCTCCTCGGTCTCGGTGGGCAACCAGCCGATGGCGGTCGGATAGAACAGCACTTCGGCGCCGGCGAGGGCGGTCAGCCGCGCCGCCTCCGGAAACCACTGATCCCAGCAGACGAGCACTCCCGCCTGACCGGCGGAGGTGCGATGCGTCTGAAAGCCCAGATCTCCCGGCGTGAAGTAGAACTTCTCGTAATAGAGCGGGTCGTCCGGGATGTGCATCTTCCGGTACATGCCGGCCATGGATCCGTCGCGCTCGAAGATGACGGCCGTGTTGTGGTAGACGCCGGCGGCGCGCCGCTCGAACAGCGAGCTCACGAGCACGACCTTGTGCTGGCGGGCTGCACGCGCCAGGGCCTCGGTGGTCGGGCCGGGGATGGGCTCGGCAAGCGCGAACAGCGCGGCATCTTCCTTCTGGCAGAAGTACTGCGAGCGGAACAGCTCCTGCAGGCACACGATCGTCGCGCCGCGCTTTGCGGCCTCGCCGATGCGGGCAATGGCTTTCTTCAGGTTGCGGTCGGGCCTGGCGTCGCACGACATCTGCACGAGGCCGACGACGGGATTGGCGGCGAGGCGTTTCTTCGCCATACGAGCCGGCGAGTCTACCACAGCGTCTCGCGCCGTCTGCCGGTTCGAGCGCGGTGTGCGACCGCCCGTACAACTTCGACGCTGACGACGTTGGTTCTAGTGTCGGACCTCGGCACGAGCGGGAAGAGATCCGGCCGAGTGGAGTTCACCGTGTCCGCGAGCCTCGCAAGGATTGGCGGCGTTCAAAACTCAACTTCGCGGCGTTATCCTCAGCGACACCTCGTCTCCGTCGCTGTCGGCACTACCGCTATGGCCCGCGGAGCCTCACCCAAGCCGGCCGAGCCGCTCGTCCGAGTCCCGCCGCTGGATGCGGAGGCGACGGTCGAGCTGTTGGCGCGCGTCAAGCTGGGCGAGGCCTCGGCGCTCGACCAGCTGCTCGAGCGGTGTATCCCGCCGCTGCGGCGCTGGGCGCGCGGGCGGGTGCCCCTGGCGGCTCGCGGAATGATCGAAACGGCGGATCTCGTCCAGGACACCGTCGTGTCCGCGCTCCGGCGTCTGGACTCCTTCGAGGCGCGGCACCAGGGCGCTCTTCAGGCCTACCTGCGGCAGGCGGTCATGAACCGGATTCGCGATCTGGTCCGCCAGCAGCAGCGGCGCCCCAGCCAGTCGGAGCTGCCGGAAGACGTCATCGACGTGCAGACCGTGTCGCCGCTCGAACGCGTGCTGGACGCGGAACGGATCGCCGTCTATGAAGCCGCGCTGCAGCGGCTCTCCCCGGCCGAACAAGAGGCGATCATCGGCCGCCTCGAGCTCGTGTACCGGTACGAAGAACTGGCCGTCAGCCTCCACAAGCCGACGGCCAACGCCGCCCGCGTCGCGGTCGCCCGCGCCATGAAGCGGCTCGTCCGCGAGATGTGCGATGCTCGCTGAGCCGATCCTCGATCGCGCGGTCGAAGGCGTGGCCGACGGCCGCATCGTCGACTGGGAGCTCCTCGACAGCCAGGCGAGCGACCCGGAGGAACGCGAGCAGCTCAAATGGCTCCGCATCCTTGGCGAGATCGCCGACCTCCATCGATCCACCAGCGACGGGCTCGACGATCCCGGTCCCGCGACCATCTCGATCCGTGGCCCGTCCGGGCACCGGAGTGCCCTGTCGGCGGCATCGACGTGGGGCCGCTACGCGCTGCACGAGAAGGTCGGCGCCGGCACCTTCGGCAGCGTCTATCGGGCATGGGACCCGGAGCTCGAGCGCGAGATCGCGATCAAGATCCTGCACAGCCACGTCTCCGACGATCGGCTGCGCGAGCGCCTGCTGCACGAGGGCCGCGCGCTGGCCCGGGTGCGCCATCACAACGTCGTCAGCGTGCTGGGGGTGGAAGCGCACGAGCACCGGATCGGCCTCTGCATGGAGTTCGTCCAGGGCGAGACCCTGGACGACCACGTGAAGGCGCAGGGCACGCTGAGCGCGCGCGAAGCGGTGCTGCTGGGCGAGGACGTCTGCCGGGCGCTGGCGGCCGTGCATGGGGCGGGCTTCGTGCACCGCGACGTGAAGGCGCGGAACATCATGCGCGAGTCGGCGGGACGAATCGTGCTGATGGACTTCGGCACGGGACGGGAGGCGCGCCTGCTCGAAGCGGCGCATCCGCCGCGCATCGCCGGCACACCGCTGTACATGGCTCCGGAGGTCCTCGCGGGCGAGCCGGCCTCGACGCGCAGCGACGTCTACAGCGTCGGCGTGCTGCTCTTCTATCTCGTGACGGGCGCGTTCCCGGTTGACGGCCGCAGCCTCGAGGACCTGCGCACGTCGCACGACCTCGGGCGGCGCCGGCGTCTCGCCGAACTTCGCGCCGATCTGCCGCCGTCGTTCATTCGTGTCGTCGAGCAGGCGATCGACGCCGACCCTGACGCGCGGCAGCCGCACGCCGCCGCGCTCGTGGACGCCCTGCATCGCATCTACGGGGACGGCCAGAGCACGACGACGACCATCCTGAAGCGGCTGCTGTCGCTGATGGCGGTGCTTGCCGTCGGAGCCTGCGTCTCGATCGCCGTCGGCTTCCTCAGCTCGACGGCGTTCAACGTCGGGCTCGATCGGTGGGAGTTCGCGTCCGAGTCGCCGTGGCAGTGGCTGGTGTGGGGACTCAGGGCGAGCGTGCTGCCGCTGTTCCTCCTGATGCTCGGCTGGCTGGTCCTCGGTGTGGTCCTCGTCTTCAGGCGGCTGGCCGTCCGCATGAGCTCGACGGCAGCCGCCGTGGACGGCAGGTGGAGGCGTGCGGTCGCGGCCCGGGCACGGCGCCTCGCGCTCGACGACATCTCCGTGCTGTCGTCGGGCATCCTGCTCCTGTCCTCGGCCGCGCTGATGACGGCGTGGTGGTACCACTGGCCCCTGGTGACCGCGCTCGCGACGCGCATCTCCACCTGGCCGCTCGATCGGTTGTGGCTCCTGTCGCCGGCGTCGAACAGCTCGCACGACGACTACCGCGTCACCTTCAGCGCGCTGGTGCTCTTCACGGTGGCGGCGTGGTACGGCGTGCTGAAGCTCGCCGACCGGCGCGGGCAGATCGTCAATCGCAGCACGCTCGCCGGCGGCGCGGCAATCGTGGGCCTGTCGCTCGCCTCGCTGAGCTATCCGTATCGGCTGCTCAGGCACAGCAGCTTCGAGACCGCGTCGTGGAATGGCGAGCGCTGTTACATCATCGGCGAGCGGGCGGACACGCGCCTGCTCTTCTGCCCCGGCATCGATCCACCCCGCAACCTGGTCGTGCCGCGCGCGGCGAGCGGACTGCGGCCGCTCGGACGCCGCGAGAGCATCTACGCCACGTTCGCGCCTCCAGCCAGCCACCAGCAATCCGGGCTGAAGACGCCCTGAATCCGACCATGCGACGTTCGCTCTTCGCGCTGCTGCTCGCCTGCGCCTGCCTGACGGTGGCGCATCCCGCCGAGGCGTGGATCATCCGCTGGATCGATGAGATGAGCGGTCCGGGACCGTACGCGGGGATTCAGATCGAGATTCGTGTCCGCTGTTTCGCGCCGGTCGAGGAGGACTACGAGACGGTATCCACGAAGAGACCAGGGCGAGGACATCAGGGTGCTCGGCTTCGGCGGGGCGACGCCGTGCATTTCGAAGTCGAAGCCACTGGACGGCCAGGAGGTGTCGGCACAAGCGGGAGAGAACCCGGACCGACCGTGCGCCGCGGGTCGTTCAACATCGGTCTGGGCTGGTTCGAAACCAAGGAGAACAACCTCCAATACGCCAACGCGGACGCGAACACGCGTGTCACCTTGTGGACGATCGAGCCGTCGTTCTGGTGGCAGCCGGTCCGCTCGGTCGAGATCGGCACGAGTGTCGGAATCTGGGTGTTCACAGGACCGGTGGTTCGCGACTTCGCACGCGTTACCCTGCAGCCGATGATCCTCGATGCCAAGCCGCTGGCGATGTTGAACGACGCGTTCAAATTGCCCAAGCAGCCCTGGCACGAGTTCCTCGCGTTCCGCAGCAGCATCATCTTCGTGCCCCGCGGCTACCACGCCGAACAGTTCGGGGCCATCCCCGGAACCTTCAGCGTGGACAGGGACATCCTGCCGTCGCTGATGATGTTCATCGACGCGGAACCGCTCCTCAGGCAGTGGAAGGATGGAAAGTAGAACGTCGGCGCCTACCGCGCGCTGTAGTGCTGCTCGCGCCTGGCCTTGAGGAATTCCACGGATCGCGCCATCTCGTCGAGGCCGTTCATGCCGTCCTCGAGCGAGATCCAGCCGTCGAAGCCGGCGCCGGCGAGGATGCGGAAGATCGCGTCGTAGTCGTTGAGGCCCTTGCCGGTCTCACCGTGCTTCAGCTTGTCGGAATAGCCCGTCGCACCGTCGGACGTTCCCAGGTCGTCGAGCGTCGCGCCCTCGACCAGGTAGCGATCCGAGGCGTGCATCGAGACGACGCGTCCCTTCACCTTCTCGAGGAAGGCCACCGGATCGAACCCGCCGACGGTGGCGTTCGACGGATCGTACTGGACGCCGAAGTTGGGCGCGTCGATCCGCTCGACGATCTCGAGGAAGATGTCCTCGGGCTGCGCGAACTCGGGATAGCGCCACGTGCCATCCTTGTAGTGGTTCTCCATGCACAGGATCACGCCCTGTCGTTCCGCGTGCTCGAGCGATCGGGTGATGCCGTCGACCGTGCGCGCGATGCCGTCCGCCCGCGACAACTCCGGATAGCGCTGGCCGCTCAGGGTGCGGCAGTGCCGGCCGCCGAGGCGTTTGGTGAGGTCGATCGCGGCTTTCTGGCGCTGGACCTGCCGCGCGCGCTCGTCGGCGTCCGGGTGCGTGAAGTCGGGAGAGAAACAGAGGAGCGAGGTGACCTGCCCTGTCTCCTCGAGCGCTCGCACGACCGGATCGACGTCGGCCGGTGCGAACGACGCAAAGAATCCGTCGTAGTGCTCGATGCCCTCCCCGCCCAACTCCCGGGCCTGGTGGATCCAGGACACGTAGTCGCGCGTCCCGTTGACGAAGTCGTCGAACCAGCACTTGGGAAACACGGAGATGCGGGGGGGCATGGGCTCGAGGCTACGAATTACGAGGTACCGAGGTACGAGGTACGAACTACGGGTTTGGCCGGTCTTCGGTCTTTGGTCGTTGGTCTTCGGTCTTTGGTCGTTGGTCTTTGGTCTCTGAGCCCTGGTCCTGATCCCTGGTGCCTGATGCCTGGTGCCTGCTCTTTCACCAGGTCCCGGGCCCGCCGATCGGGAACTGTTCGAGATCGAGGACGCTGCCGGTGATGCAGGCGCTGTCGTCGGACGCGAAGTAGGCCGTGGCGTGGGCGATGTCCTGAGGCAGCAGCAGTCGCCCGAACGCGCGCGTCTTCACCGCGTGCTCGAGCCAGTCGGCACCGAGACCTTCCTCTCCACGTTTCACCCGCTCCTCGCCTTCGGTCAGCGTCCAGCCGACATTGAGCTGGTTGACGCGAATGCGATGCCGCGCCAGTCCCAGCGCCGCGTTCTTCGTGAGCGTCATCAGCGCCCCCTTCGATACGGAGTAGGGGCCCAGGTTGTCCTGCCCGATGTAGGCGTTGATCGACCCGATGTTGACGATCGAGCCGCCGCCGGCGGTGCGCATCGGCGCAATCGCTTCCTGGATGAGGATGAACGGGGCCCGCAGGTTGACGGCCATCATCCGGTCCCAGAACGCGACCGTGGCCGTCTCGATCTCGGCCCGCGAGGTGATGGCCGCGTTGTTCACCAGCACGTCGAGCCGCCCGAAGCGTTCCACCGCCTGCGGCACGAGGGTTCGGCACACCCGCTCGTCCCCCACGTCACCGGCGACCATGAACGCCTCGTGGCCCGCTGACTGCAGCCTGCTCACGAGCGCCTGGCCAGCCGCGACATCGCGGCCGTGCACGACGACACGCGCGCCGAGCGAGGCCAGGTGCTCGGCAATCCCCTTGCCGATGCCGGACGTGGAGCCGGTGACCAGGGCGACGCGATCGGTCAGAGAAGGCATGTGGTCGGTCTTCGGTCGTCGTCAGTCTGGGCTGCGGACTACGGACTGCGGACTACGGGCCTTGCGAAAGCTTGGTCTTCGGTCTTCGGTCTTCTGGTCTTTGGTCCCTGGTCCCTGGTCCCTGGCATGGTAGCTGGTCGCTGATCTGCAGGTCCGCTATCCCTGCGGCAACAACACCGACTTGATGACGCTTCCGTCGTGCATCGCGTCGAACGCCCCCTTCCAGCCGTCGAGACCGGTCTTCAGCCCGACGATGAGCTCGGGCTTCGTGAGGCCGGCGTCCAGGAGGTGGATGACTCGTTCCCAGACAGGATAGTTGTGACTGAACGAGCCCTGCAGGTTGACGTTCTTCTGCACGAGAGGGTTCAGGTCCACGGGCAGCTTGTCGGGCGACCAGCCCACCTTGGTCACCTGGCCATCGGGCTTGACCAGCTGCAGCGCAATCTCCAGCGGACGACTGGCACCGGACGCATCGCACACGACGTCCACGCCGAGCGGGTCGAGACTTCGCACGACCTCGTCGAGCGACTGCTGCTGCACGTCCACGACGTGCGTGGCCCCGAGAGCGCGGGCCGCCTGCAGGCGCGCCGTATCGGCCGTGAGCCCGGCGACGACGAGCGGCCAGGCACCGGCGAGCGCCGCCATGCGCGCGCACAACAGCCCGATCGGCCCGGGCCCCAGCACGAGGACGGCGTCGCCGGGCCTGATGGTGGTGTTGACGCACATCGACTGGTACGCGACGGCGTGCGGCTCGGCGAGGCACGCATGCTCGAACGGCAACGCGTCGGGCAGGGCATGCAGGCACCGTGCGGGCACCTTGACGAACTGCGCCATCGCGCCGTTCACGCCGTAGCCGAATCCCTTGCGCGACGGGCACAGGTTGTAGCGCCCGGTCCGGCACAGCAGGCACGTCCCGCAGATGACCGCGGCCGTCTCGCTGGCGACGCGATCGCCCTCGCGCACGCCCCGCACGTCGCGGCCGATGGCCGACACCGTGCCGCAGAACTCGTGGCCGAGGACCACGGGAATGTTCACCGGCCACGAGTGGCTGGCGTGGTACTGGTGCACATCCGATCCACAGACCGACACCGCCCCGACCTGCAGCAGGACGTCTGACTCGCCGATCTCGGGAATCGGCAATCTCGCGCAGCTCGACCGACAACGGCTCGAGCGCGTACTGGACGATGGCGGGTTGGGACATGGGACAGGTACGAGTACGAATGTACGAATGCGAACGACGAATGACGAATGACGAATTCACGAATGGCGCAAGGCCCGCCTATGCGAATCGAGCCGCTTTCTTCATCGGCGTCTTGCGAATCTCTGCGCAGATCTCCTTGAGGATGCTGGAGAGGTCTGAGCCGGCGGGCTTGAAGCCGTCGGCGTCGATGACGAGCGGGGCGCCGAGCACCACGAGCGGGGCGCCGTGGGCCGGGCACGCGATGGCCTGCTGGATCGTCAAGCCGCCGACGGCCTGGACCGGGACATCCACCGCCGCGACGACACGATCGAGCTCGTCCATCGGGCTGAGTCCCGTGACCAGCCGCCGCTCGTCGTAGCCGATGTGATGGATGATCACGTCCACGCCAAGCGACGCGAGCCAGCGGGCATTTTCGACCCGATCGGCGGCGGCGAGGTTGTCACCCATCACCTTCACGCCGAAATCGCGTCCGGCATCCACGACCCGGCGGACGGTCGCTTCGTGCGCCCGGCCCATCACCACGACGAAACTGGCGCCGGCCTTGGCCATCATCTCCGCCTCCAGATAGCCCCCGTCCATCGTCTTGAGATCCGCGACGATCGGATGGCTCGGGAATCGCGCGTGGAGCGCCTCGACGGCTCGAAGCCCCTCGGCCAGCAGGAGCGGCGTGCCGGCCTCGAGCCAGTCCACGCCGGCCTCGACGGCAATCTGCGCGGTGTCGAGCGCTTCGGCGAGGTTGGTCAGGTCGAGAGAGATCTGGACGATGGGTTGTTGCAGGTTGGAAAGATTCATGTCACTTGAGGGCGATGGGGGACTGGGCGACTGGGCGACTCGGCGCTGGGGGACTCGGCGCGGCAGAGCTCACAGCCGGCAAGCAAATGACCAGCGCCGTCCGTGGTGCACGCTGTTGACGCGCCAACCCCCAGTCGCCCAGCCGCCAGCCGCCCAGCCGCCCGAGTCGCCGAGTCGCCGAGTCGCCGAGTCGCCGAGTCTATCAGTCCGTCAGCGCTTTTGTGTCAGAAGCGCAGCCAGATACGCGGCGGCCACCACCAGCAGCAGGAACTGGAACCCGGTGACGAGCGAGAGGTACTCCGCCACGCCGCCGACCATGGCGCCGAGCAGGTTGGCGCCGTAGGCCGCCGGCACATCGCGTCGTCCGCTTGAGGCTCGACCCGAACAGCAGCCCGGCGCAGAAGATCGGGCTGAACATCAGCGCGCGTAGACGATCGACTCGGCGACGAGGCTGCCGAACGCGAGCCGTCCGATCGGGCAGCAGATAGCTCGCGCGCAGCAGCGCGAGCAGCACCACCCCGACGCAGCCAGGGACGCACGATCTCCATCCGGCTCACCATCCACGTCGCCGCCATCGCCATCGTCAGCACCGACGGCAATCGTCAGCGACGCCACGACCCACGTCGAGCCCCAGAAGAGCGCGAACTGCGTGATCGACTTCGTCTCGAGGAGCATGAAGCCGACGCCGAGGAAGAAGAAGTGCCACGAGAAGCGGCTCGGCGACGCGGCCCAGCGCGCCGCGCACCGCGACGACCGAGACCAGCGAGGACGAGCGCCAGCGCCCACAGGTAGTGCCGCGGCACGTGCGGTCCGCGCATGTAGAGGAACGGCCAGTCGTCGGTCGCCGGGCACGACCGGCGGCGTCGCGCGCGAGCGGCACGCCGGGCTCACGACGTCGGGATGGTTGTAGGCCGCGACGCGATCGGGCACGGCGGGCCAGGTCGCGCACGCGCTGCAGGCCCGGGCCCGACCATCAGCACGCCCGAGGTAGGCGTGCTCCTGGTGGACGTGGACGCGCGGCTCGGTCCCGAAGGCCGCGCGCCGCGGTGTTGGCCAGCCGATCGACCAGCCAGCGCTCGCGGAAGTAGTTGTAGATGACCAGCACGCCGTTCGGCTTCAGCCGCTCGCGCACCGCGCGGAACGACTCCTCGGTGAACATGTAGCTCTCGAGCCGCACCGACGTGAAGCTCGATTGCAGCGTCAGCGAGTCGATCAGCGCGAACACGACGAGGTCGTACTTCTTCTCCGTCGTCCGCAGGAAGTGCCGGGCGTCGTCGGTGACGACGTTGACGCGGGGATCGGCGTAGGGCTGATCGGGATGGAGCTGGCGGCCGAGCCGGACGATGACCGGGTCGATCTCGACCGCGTCGATGCGCTTCGAGCCGTGCAGCAGCGACGCCGCGACGTCGGTGCCCGATCCCGCGCCGAGGATCAGCACATCCTCGAAGCGCGTCGCCGAAGACGGTGTACGGCCACTGGTAGAAGTATTCCTTCTGCGCGGACCGGCGCCATCGACTGGTGAAAGATGTTGTTCACCTCCACGACCGTTTCCTGGCCCTGCCGGATGGTCGGTGATCTTGTAGTACGGCGACCAGATCGTCCCCCCGACAGCAGGTGCACGCACGACGAGCGGCGGCGCCCAGGGCGCCGGCAAATCCCAGCCGGACCCAGAGCGGGACCCGCTCCAGCAGGACGAGCGCCACGAGAAAGGCGACGCCGAACCACACCACCGGCGGCAGCTCGAGCCACGACATCAGCGCGAATGCGCCGACGCCTGCCAGGCTGCCGGCCAGGTTGATGCCGTAGCCCGGGAGCGCCGGCATGCCCTCGAGCGCGCGGCCCGAGCGTCTGGGCCAGGGTCGCGAACAGCACGGCGACGACGATGAAGAGGAGCGGGAGGAGCAGCGTGCTCTCGACCAGGATCACGTGCTCGGTCGTGCCGCTCGAGAAGTAGATGCTGGTGGTCGCGGCCACGCCCACTTCGAGCCGGAAGTAGTAGACCGCGGCAATGACCAGCGCCTGGAGCGGCGCAAACCACGCAAACAGCGTCCGCCGACGCGTCAGCAGGCAGCCGACGCCGATGCCGAGGAACGCCGCCAGCAGGATGAAATTCGAGAAATACGCGAGGAGCCGCACGTAGGCGGGCATCCATCGAATGAGCGCAACCTGGAGGAAGAGGACGAGGAAGGATATGAGGAAGAGCCGCAGCGACCGCATAAACCGCCGTATTCTATCAGCGGTGCGGCGGCTGCCCGGATTCAGGAGTTCATCGATGCGTCGTGCGTGTGTCCCTGCCCTCGTCTTCGCCTGCCTGCCCGCCCTGGGTTTCGCCCCCGATCCGCCCCGGCTCGAGGCCGCAGGCGCCCGACGATCTCGAACGGCGGGCACGCGCCATCCACGAGCGGGTGATCACGCTGGACACCCACGCCGACATCGAGCTCGCGCGACTTCACCGCCGCGCGCAACTACACGCAGCGCCTCGACACCCAGGTGGACCTGCCCAAGATGGCCGAGGGTGGCCTCGATGCCGTGTTCTTCATCGTCTACGTGGGCCAGACCTTCGAGGAACGCGAAGCCGACGCGTTCAGGGCGGACGGCTACGAACGGGCCTATCAGGCGGCGAACGCCAAGTTCGAGGCAATTCACCGGCTGACGAAGGAGATGGCGCCCGGCCGCATCGAGCTGGCGCTCACGGCCGCCGACGTGCGGCGGATCGCCGCAGCCGGCAGGAAGGTGGCGCTGATCGGCGTCGAGAACGGCTATCCGCTCGGCGACAACCTCGCCCGCGTCAAGGAGTTCTACGATCGCGGCGCCCGATACCTGTCGTTGGCGCACAACGGTCACAACCAGCTCTCTGACTCGAATACGGGCGAACGCGACGGCGGCTACAAATGGAACGGCCTGTCGCCGCTCGGCCGCAAGGTCGTCGCCGAGCTCAACCGGCTGGGCATCATGGTGGACGTCTCCCACCCCTCGAAGGCGTCGATGATGCAGGCGATCGACATCTCCAAGGCACCGATCATCGCCTCGCACTCGTCGGTGCGCGCGCTCGCCGATCATCCCCGCAACCTGGACGATGAGCAGCTCATGGCGATCAAGAAGAACGGGGGCGTGGTCCAACTGGTCGCGCTCTCGGACTATCTGAGGGTTCCGAAACCCGATTCGCCTGAGCGGGCGGCGGCGATCACCGCGCTGCGAAAGCAGCTCGGTCTCCCCGAGCCTCCCGCGGGGGCGAGGCGTGGCGGCGGGTCCGATGTCGGGCAGTTCACCGAAGCCCAGCGCACGGCGTACCGACGCCGGGATGGCCGAGGTTGGCAAGCGGTTCCCGGGCGATCCGCCGGCGACGGTGCAGCAGTTCGTCGATCACATCGACTACGTCGTGAAGACGATCGGCATCGATCACGCCGGCATCGCGTCGGACTTCGACGGCGGCGGCGGGATCACGGGCTGGAACGACGCGTCGGAGACCTTCAACGTCACGAAGGAGCTGGTCCGGCGCGGCTACACAGAGGAGCAGATTGCCAAGATCTGGAGCGGCAACCTGCTCCGCGTGATGGCACGCGTCGAGGAGGTGGCGAAGCGCCTCCAGAAGGCCGGGAGCGACTAGCGCCGCGTCACCAGCCGAGGACCTTGGCGAAGATCAGCGGGGCGACGATGGTGGCGTCCGACTCGATGATGAACTTCGGCGTGTCGATGCCCAGCTTGCCCCAGGTAATCTTCTCGTTCGGCACGGCGCCCGAGTAGGAGCCGTAGCTGGTCGTCGAGTCGCTGATCTGGCAGAAATAGCCCCAGAGGGGCACCGTGTCGAGCCCGAGATCCTGGTGCAGCATCGGCACCACGCAGATCGGGAAATCCCCGGCGATCCCGCCGCCAATCTGGAAGAACCCGATCGAGCTGACGGCGCTGACGTCCTGGTACCAGCGCGCCAGCTCCATCATGTATTCGATCCCCGTCCGGACGGTGTGGACGTTCTTCACGTCCCCGGACAGGCAGTGGCTCGCGTACATGTTGCCGAGCGTCGCGTCCTCCCACCCGGGGACGAACATCGGCAGGTCGCGCTCCATGGCGGCGACGAGCCAGCTGTCCCTGGGATCGATCTCGTACGAGTCCTTCAGCGTGCACCTCTCGAGGACACGGTAGAGGAACTGGTGCGGGAAGTAGCGCTCGCCCGCCCGGTCGGCTGACCGCCATTCCTCGAGCACCGCGGTCTCGATGCGGCGCATCGCCTCGTGCTCCGGGATACAGGTGTCGGTCACCCGATTGAGATGCTTGTCGAGCAACGCCTGCTCGTCGGCCGGCGTCAGGTGGCGGTAGTTCGGCAGCCGGACGTAATGGGAGTGCGCGACGAGGTTGAAGACGTCCTCCTCGAGGTTGGCGCCGGTGCAGCAGATGCCGTGGATCTTGCCCTGCCGGATCATCTCCGCCAGCGAGACGCCGAGCTCCGCCGTGCTCATCGCCCCGGCGAGCGTCACGAACATCACGCCGCCGCGATCGAGATGGGCGACCCAGGCGTCGGCCGCCTCTCGCACCGTGGCGGCGTTGAAGTGCCGGTAGTGACGATCGACGAACTGCGAGATGGGCCCTGCCGTCATGGCGACATATTACAGGCTGAAACAGGGGACGGGAGCCTCCGCAGAGACCAAGGAAGGCTCCCGTCCCCGATCGCAGTGGTTTACGATACGCGCTGCGTGCCCGAGACGCCTCCCGACGTCGCGCCGGTTGCCGACGAGCCCCTTGCCGGCGTCGCAGCGCCCATCGACGCGCCGCCCGCGGCAGACCCCACCGCTTCGGTACCTGCGCCGGCCGACGAGGGCGCGCCTCGCCGCGGGTTCAACAGACTGGCCTCGGCCCTCGCCTCGCGCAACTTCCGGCTCCTCTGGATGGCCAACGTGCTGTCCACGTCGGGCACGTGGATGCAGAAGGTCGCGCAGAACTGGCTGGTACTGACCGTCGGCGGCTCGCCGTTCTACCTCGGCCTCGACGCCTTCCTCGGCGAGCTGCCGATCCTGCTGCTGACGCTGGTCGGCGGGGTCATTGCCGACCGGCACGACCGGCGCCGGCTGCTCGTCATGTCGCAGTGCGTGCAGCTGACGACCGCGTTCACGCTCGCGGCGCTCGTCTACTTCGACCTGATCCGCATCTGGCACGTCCTCGCGCTGTCGTTCACGACCGGCATCGCCCAGGCCTTCGGGGGCCCCGCCTATCAATCGCTCATGCCATCGCTCGTCCCGCGGCGCGATCTGCCCAATGCCGTGGCGCTCAACTCGATCCAGTTCAACCTCTCCCGCATTCTCGGCCCCGTCGTCGCCGGCCTGACGCTGGCCACCGTCGGCATGGCGGCCTGCTTCGCCCTGAACGGCCTCTCCTTCTTCATCGTCATCGCGGCACTGCTGCGGCTCGATCTGCAGAAGGCGGCCGCCGGCCAGCGGCGATCGCTGCTCGACGAGATGCACACCGGTCTGGCGTTCGTCAGGGCACGCCCGGCGGTCATGGAGCTCACCCTCCTGGGGTTCCTGACGACGTTCCTGGCCCTGCCGCTGCAGACGCTGCTGCCGGTGATGGCGCGCGAGGTGTTCGCGCAGGGCGTCGAGGGCTACAGCAGCTTGATGGTCTGCTCGGGCGTCGGCGCCGTCATCGGCGCCCTCGTGGTGGCGTGGCTTGGACGCTATCCGCACATGGGACGGACGGCGCTGATCGTCCAGGGGGTCTTCGCCGTGCTGGTGGTCCTGTTCGCCGGCTCGCGCTGGCTCGCGGCGAGCTATGCCCTGCTCCTCCTGGCCAGCATGGCGCTCATCATCCTGACCTCGACCGCGGTGTCGCTGGCGCAGCTCGCTGCTCCCGACGAGATGCGAGGCCGGGTGATGAGCATTTTCATGGTCGCGTTCCGCGGCGGGATGCCGCTCGGCAGCCTTGCGTTCGGCAGCCTCGCCAGCGCGACGTCGGCGCCGACCGCGCTGACGATCGCGGGCGTGCTCCTGGGGGTCGTGTCGATCTGGTTTCTGACGAAGGGACGGGGCGTCCGGAGTCTCTGAGCTGTCCGGGCGCTACGCCCGCCGGAGGTCGCTCGCGTCGCCGATGCGGCCGGCGGCCGCCGGACGCGTCTCGGCGAACAGCCCGCCGAGCAGCAAGGGGTAACATGCCGCGCCCATCATCCCCAGCCAGAGGATCGTGGCCGCGGCCCCCTCGCCGAACCCGCCCAACAGCGATGCCAACCCGAGCGATCCCAGGACGCCTCCCGCATTGAGGGCGTCGGCCACCCACGCGCGGTTCCCCGGCGGCGGCTCGTCGGCGACGCGTGCACGGACGCGAGCCACGAACGCAGGCGACGGCGCCGCGCTGGACAGCCGGGCCCGCAACGCCGCATCGAGCTCGGTCTCGCGCGCGAGCTGAGTCGCGCAGGCCGCGCAGCCTGAGACGTGCGCGGCCAACTCGGCCTCCTCGTCGCCACTGGCGAGGCCGTCGAGCCTCCGTTCGATCAGGACCTGCGCGTCGGCGCAGCTGGTCATGGCTGGCCTTTCATCTGCAGCGCCAACCGCTTCCGGGCACGGTGGAGATGACTGCGAACTGTGTTCACCGGCATGTCCAGCATGGCGGCCACCTGCTCGTAGGACCGATCCTCCAGGTAGAACAGTCGCACGATCCGGCGCTGCGGCTCGGGCAACGTGTCTACCAGCGTCTCACAGTCATGCTGCAGATCCGAGCGCTCGGCTGACGCGTCCGATGCCGCCGGCTCCGGCACGTCACCGAGCGGCGTGGTCGGCCGGAGCCCGCGCCGGCGCAACTCGCTCAGGCAGGCGTTCCGCGCGATGACGTAGAGCCAGGTCGAGAACGAGGCCCGCCCGTCATATCAGCGGCAAGGCGCGCCACAGTCGGACGAACGCCTCCTGCGCGAGGTCCTCGGCGTCGGCCGGGCTGCGCACGAAGCTCAGGGCCAGGCGGTACACCTTGCCGCGGTACCGCGACAGGAGCAGCTCGAACACGCGCTCATAGCGCCCCTCGCTGTGGAGCCGCCACACCTCGGCGTCCGGTGACGGCTCGACCTGCACGCTCGTATTGATACCGGCAAACCGCCCGTAAAGTTGCAGCGCATCCGATGAAGCGGACCCGCAACCCGGGGGCGTGGCGGCACGTATCAAGCACGGAGGCTACACGTGGAGAATCTTGCGTTCCCCCTGCTCGTCGCGGTCGTGCTCGCGTTCGTCGGCTATCGCCAGTGGCTGCGGCAGCAGCAGCGGGTGCTCGTGCACAAGGAGCGCCTGGCGGCGCTCGACAAGGGCGTCGATCTGCCGCCATGGCCCGAGGCGCCACGGCCGGCGCTGGGCCTCGACGGGCTGCTCCTGCTCTCGGGTCTCATCTGGCTGGCGCTGGGCATCGGCGGCATGATCGCCGCGTTCGCGATCGTGCCGCAGTTGACGATCCCCGACGCGCCACCCCGCTCGATCGGGCTCGTCGGCATTCCGGCGGCGCTCGTGGGCGTCGCGCATCTCATCGTCTATCTTGTGCACGGCCGCGGGGACCGATGACCGCGATCGCCTGAGCGACAACCACGGCCGGGCGACCGCTCGCTGGGGTTTTCGTCCTTCAGCGCACAAATGCACCTATTTGCGCCAGTCGAACCCGACGGCGTCGAGAAACGCCCTGGCCACGACCATGTTGCCGGTCGCGTTGAGGTGGACGCGATCCCAGTTGATCGTGGCCGGGTAGACGACCTTGAGGAGGGCGTCGAAGGCTGCCTGCGTCTCGACCAGCACGATGCCCGGCGTCTGGGACGCCACCTTGCGCACGACCTCGCCGTACCGATCCATGGTCGCGCGCATGGGATCCTGACGGTTGGGCTCGAGATAGAAGGGCGTGAACAGGACGAGCCCCTTGACCACGGGGCGGGTCGCCGCCACGAGCTCGACCAGATTGGCCTCGTACTCGTCAATGAGGACGTGACGCTCGGTCTGGCGCGGCAGGTCGAACTGGCGCCAGACGTCATTGGCGCCAATCATGAGCGAGACCCAGTCGGGACGGTGGTCGAGCACATCGGCCTGCCACCGCTCCTTCAGGTCGCGCGTCGTGTTGCCGCTGGTGCCGAGGTTCAGCACCCGGATGAACCGTTCCGGATAGACCGCGCCCAGCAGCGCGTCCACGAGCATCACATAGCCGCGGCCGACGCCGTCGCCCCTGTCTCCCTCGCCGACCGGTCTCGCACGACCGGCGTCGGTGATCGAATCGCCAATCATGAGCAGCTTCTGTCGGGTTTCGATCAGGAAGTCCCGGCTGGCAGCGGTCGAGCGGGCCTGGGGCGGCATGGCGGCGGCTGCCGGCCCGGTCACCGCCAGCCCCGCCAGTGCGCCGACAGCATGACGTCGGGTGATCATGGCCGCCGATTGTAGCGACGATGCAATCCAATGTCGCGCGCTAAAGTTTTCACGCGGACGACCCGAAGCGTGATCGAGTTGGTTTTGTTGCGGGGACGGGCGTTTCGGTGATGGAGGCTCTCGTCATCACTCGCTCCATTCCCGGTTGACCGTTCGCGGTGAACCGCTATCGTTCACGAGTTTGCCTGCATGGGGCCCGCCCTGTGTGATCGTCCGCATCACATTCCAGAGGATAGACACCGCATGATGCTCATCCGTCGCCGAGGCGCCTGGGGCGCCCTGGTGGCTGCGCTCCTCGCGTGCCCGATCGTGGCCGCCGCGCAGACACCGCAGACCCGCTGGTATCTCGCCGAGGGCTCGACCGGGCCCTTCTTCGAAGAAGACATTCTGATTGCCAATCCCGGCGCGCAGGCCGCGACGGTGCGGATGCAGTTCTTTCAGCAGACCGGCGGTGCGCCGGTCGTGCTGACCGACACCGTTCGCGGCGACGAGCCGCAAGCGCATCCGGGTCAACGCGACGATCGCCGAAGGCGCCGTCTCCGCCGTTGTCGAATCGACCAACGGCGTGCCGATTGTCGTCGAACGGACGATGTACTGGTCTGAGAAGCGCGGCGGCCACAACGCGCTCGCCGTGGAAGCCCCTTCCACGACCTGGTACATGGCCGAGGGGGCGGCGAACGAGTTCTTCCACACGTTCATCCTCCTGGCCAATCCACAGTCCACGGCCGCGACCGCGACCCTGACGCTGCAGCGTGACGACGGGTTCACGCAGGCGATTCCGATTGCGCTCGATCCGCTCGACCGCGAGACGGTGTATGTGAATACGGATCCGCGCACCGCCGCCTTCGCCGGCTACAGCTTTGCCGCGAGCATGACGGCCGACCAGCCGGTCTTCGTCGAGCGGGCGATGTACTTCCAGGGCTTCGAGGGCGGCCACAGCTCGACCGGCGTCACGGCGCCCTCGACCACGTGGCTGTTCGCCGAGGGCTTCACCGGCGAGGACTTCTTCACCTTCTTCCTGATCAACAACCCCAATGCGAGTCCCGCCACGGTCACGCTGACCTACTTCCTCGACAACGGGACGACGGTCGAGCGCGTAACGGCAGATCGCGGCGACCGCTCGCGACACGGTATTCGCCAATTTGGACCCGGAATTGCAGTCGGCAGCCTTCGCCACCCGGATCACGAGCACGGTGCCCGTCGTGGCCGAACGCGCCATGTACTGGGGAGGCTTCGCCGAGGGCCATGCCACCACCGGCGTCACCCAGACTGCCGGCACGTGGGGCTTTGCCGAAGGCCTGGCCGACGTGAACTTCGGGCTGCCTTTCCAGACGTTCTACCTGTTCCTGAACCCGTCGGCGGCGCCAATCACGGTGCGGGGCTTCTTCTACCGCGAGGACGGTACCGGATCGATCCACGACTTCACGATTTCCGCCAACTCGCGCTACACGCTCTACGGGGCGTCGATTCCGGGGATGAGCAATCAGGCGTTCGCGGCGTTCTTCCAGGGCCAGTCGGGCGCCCAGTTCACGGCCGAGCGCGCCGTCTACTGGGGCGCGGGCCGCTACGGCGGTCACGTGAGCGCAGGCGTGCCCTTCACCGGCACGCTGGCGAACCCGCCCGGCGTGCCCGGACCGACGACGACGAGCGTGACTCCGGCCGAGGGACCGGCGACCGGCGGAACGAACGTGCTCATCAACGGGGCGAACTTCTCGCAGGGCGCGTCGGTCCTCTTCGGCGGCGTGCCCGCTCCGCTCGGTGGTCGTGCTCGATGCGAACACGGATTTCGCGACGACTCCCGCGCAAGCCCCGGTCACCGTCAACGTCGAGGTCCATGAGCGGCGGCGTGAGCAGCGTCGCTCGCCGGCGCCTTCCGCTACAACGCTGTGGCGCCGCCCGCACCGCCCGCACCGCCAGGCATTCCCACGGATCCGCCGGTCGCGCGCTACCCGAACCCGCCCTTCTACCCCGAAAACCTGTTCGGCGTGGTCGCTCAGGTCGCGGCCGAGCGCCGGGGCGACCTCATCGGCTCCTGCCGCGAGTTCGGAGGGAACCACAACTTCCTGTTCGAGGTGGTGCGGCGACTGCGCGAGCGCAGCCCGCGCTGGGGTCTCAACTGGAAGCGCGGCAACACCGGCGACATGTCCGAGGACGTGGTGACCTATCACTGGGGAGAGGGCGAGCCCAGCGAAGGCAGCACGCGGGTGTACATCATCGACGTCATTTCGGGCCATTGCGGCGGCAGTCCCGGACCGAACTGGGACGATGTGACGGCTCGGACCTACGGCTCGCCGAACTTCACGGTGGGCCGCTGGACGATTCAGCCGCTGCACTGAGAGTCCGGGCGAAAGACCGCGGGCTCCGGTAGGCCGGACCTTTAGGACCGGGCGCGACCGCACGCGTCGGTCCGGCTGCAGCCGGACGCGCCGTGTCGTCAGCACCTGACTCGTCACTTGTCACTCGACATTCGTCACCACCCGACAATGATCCTGCGTCCCGACGGCGACGCCTGGCTGTTCATCACCCAGCCCGATCACGCACGGCTGGCGGGGGTGCTGATCGAGCACTGGTGCGCCGACGGGTTTCTCGAGCGACCGACGCGCACCCGCGTCCTCCAGGCCGCACACCAGCACGACATCGGGTGGACGCCGGTGGACGCGTCCCCCCTCGTCAACCCGGACACCGGTGATCCCTTCGACTTCATCTCGGCGCCCATCGAGGTGCGTCAGGCGATCTGGCCGCGCGCCGTCGCCGAGTTGGCGCGCGACGATGCGTATGTCGCGGCCCTGGTCGCCCAGCACGCGCTGACCGTCTACCGCCGCTTCCAGCACGACCCGGCCTGGCGGGAATTCTTTCCGCAGATGGAAGCGATGCGCGACGATCTGCTGCCGACAGGGTCATCGTCGTTCCTGCAGGACTACACGATCGTCGGCCTCGGCGATCTCTTCTCGCTCATCGTCTGCAACGGGTGGCCGGAGCCGTACCTCATGGAAGGCTACCGGGCTATACTCTCGGGCGATCGTCTGAGCGTCTCGCCGGATCCGTTCGCCGGGCAGGCCGTCCCCTTCGAGGTACCGGCACGGCGGATCGATCGGCGGCGCTACACGTCCGACGAGGATCTCAGACTGGCGCTCGCGACCGCTCCCGTCGCCCTGCTGCGCGGGATCGCGAGCGGCACGCCGCCCGCCCCGCGCCCATGAGCCGCATCCTCGTCGTCGAAGACGATCGCGACATCGCGCAGCTCATCGTCCATTACCTGACGCAGGCCGGCCACGATCCGGAGGTGGTCCCGAACGGGACCGATGCGCTGCTCCACCTTCGCCGCGGGATCCCCGATCTGGTGATCCTCGACCGCATGCTGCCGGGCCTCGACGGCCTGGAGATCTGCCGCATGCTGCGCGCCAGCCCGCCCACGGCGGGGGTTCCCATCATCATGCTGACCGCGCGCGCTGAGGAGTCGGATCGCATCGTCGGGCTGGAGATTGGCGCCGACGACTACGTGACGAAGCCGTTCAGCCCGAAGGAGCTCGTCGCGCGGGTCGCCGCCCTGCTGCGCCGGACGACCCGTGCCGAGCCGGACGATCGGGTCCAGCAGTATGGCTCACTCAGCATCGACGCGGACCGGCACGTCGTCACCGACGGCGGCCACGAGGTGCGGCTCACGGCGAAGGAGTATCTGCTGCTCCACTACTTCCTCGAGCATCGCGGGCGCGTGCTGTCGCGCGACCTCCTGCTCTCGGACGTCTGGGGCTATCAATACACCGGCGGGACACGCACGGTTGACGTCCACGTGCGCCGGCTGCGCGAGAAGGTCCCGCTGCTCGTCTACGCCATCGAGACGATCAAACAATTCGGGTACAAGCTCAAAGCGTCGCCGGATGATGAATAGTGTCGGCTCAGGGCTCGAGGCTGAGGGCTCTGGTTAACCACTGGTTTGAGCCGGGACGTCCCCCTGGTCTCTGGTCTCTGGTCTCTGGTCTCTGATTCCCTGATGCCTGGTCCCTGACCCCTGATTCGACATGCGGTTCCGCACGAAGATCTTTCTGGCCGCCCTCGGCGTGTCCACGCTGAGCCTCCTGGTCGCGTGGCCGTTGCTCGTCGAGTCCGGGCGTCGTCGCAGCGCGCAGCAGCTTCAGCACGAGCTCGAAGCGCGCGGACGCGGCGTCGGCACGTATCTCGCTGCCACGCGCACATCGCCCGAGGCGCTGGACGACGCGGCCGACCGGCTGGGCACCGTGCTCGGATCGCGCGTGACGCTGCTCGATGCCGCCGGGCGCGTGCTCGGAGACTCCGAGATTCCCCCAGCCGAGCTCGCCGGCGTCGAGTCACACCACCAGCGGCCCGAAGTGATGGCCGCCCGCGCCACCGGCGCCGGACACGCCACGCGCTACAGCACGACCCTCGGCCGCGATCTCTTGTATGTCGCGGTCAGGGTGCAGGCCGGACCCGTCTCGATTGTCCGGCTCGCCGAGCCGGCGAACCCGCTTGCGCAGGAGCTCGGCGCGGTAGCCGTCCAGGTCGCGCCGGTGCTGCTCACGGCGCTCGCGAGCGCCGCCCTGCTCGCCTGGCTCGCTTCCCGTGCGATGACGCGCCGGTTCGACCACGTCGCGGCGGTCGTCGCGCGGTATGCGAGGAACGACTTCTCGGCCCGCGCCCGCGACTCGGCGTCGGATGAGCTCGGGCTCATTGCCCGGGCGCTGGACGATGCCGTCGAGGCGCTGAGGGAACGCCTCGGGGAGCTCTCGCGCGACCGGGCCCGCATGGGCGCCATCCTGACCGGGATGGTCGAAGGCGTCCTCGTCGTCGACGAACAGGGCGTCGTCCAGCTCGCCAACGACGCCGCCCGGCGGCTGCTGCGTTTGAAGGACGAGCCGCAGGGGCGCCACTATCTCGAGCTCATTCGTCACCCGGACATCGAGGCCCAGATCAGCCGCTGCCTCCGCGGCGAGCCCACCGACGCGCAGGAGCTGGCCCTCGCCCACGATCCGCCACAAAGCGTCATGGCCCGGGCGACGCGGGTCGCCACGCCGGGCTCGAGCGGCGCCGTGCTCGTCCTCCACGACATCACCGATCTCCGGCGCGCCGATCGCGTGCGGCGCGATTTCGTCGCCAATGTCTCGCACGAGCTGCGCACGCCGCTCACCGCGATCCAAGGCTACGTCGAGGCCCTGCTCGACGCTCCGGCCGAGGAGGCGCAGACGCGGCGGTTCCTCGAAATCATCGCCCGTCATTCCAGCCGGATGGAGCGGCTGGTGAAGGACCTGCTCCGGCTGACACGGCTCGACGCGGGCCAGGAGCCGCTCGAGCGTACGGCCTTCCCCGTGGAGGCGGTGTTCAACGGCGTGGTCAACGAGCTCGAGCCGCTGATCGAATCGCGCGAGCAGCACGTCGATATCGCGATCGACGACAGCGCGACGACCATCACCGGCGATCCGGCCAAGCTCCACGACGTCTTGCGGAACCTCGTCGAGAACGCGGTCAACTACGCGCCCGAGCGGACGACGATCTCCCTCTCGGCGACGCGTCAGGGAGACCGCGTGCTCCTGGCCGTGGCGGACGAGGGGCCCGGCATTCCCGAGCAGGATCTGCAGCGGATCTTCGAGCGGTTCTATCGCGTGGACAAGGCGCGTTCGCGCGAGACCGGAGGAACGGGCCTGGGTCTGTCGATCGTCAAGCACCTCGCCGGACTCCATGGCGGCGACGTCCGCGCGGCGAACCGTCCCGGCGGCGGTGCAGTCTTCACGGTGAGCCTGCCCGACTGAACCCGTGAAGGCAGCGGAGGGGACGGAGGGAACGGTCTTAACACAGAGGAACGAAGGAACGGAGACGAACAGAGAAGAGCCTTGATTCCTATTTCTATTGTTTGGATTTGAATGTTCTCCGTTCGCCTCCGTTACTCCGTTCCTCTGTGTTAAGACCGTTCCCTCCGTCCCCTCCGTTACCCAACGCCAGTGAGCTCCTACGAGCTCAGAACCGAGAGTGCCCAGTAGGTCACGGCGCCAATGAAGGCCGAGGCCGGAATGGTCAGAATCCAGGCCCACATGATCTGTCTGGCCACACCCCAACGCACGGCGGACAGCCGTCGTGTGGCGCCGACGCCGACGATGGCCCCCGTGATCGTGTGCGTCGTGCTGATGCCAACCCCCATCATCGTCGCCAGGAAGATGGCGACCGCCGCGCCCGTCTCCGCGGCGAACCCGCCGACGGGCTGGAGCTTGGTGATCTTCGAGCCCATCGTGTGGATGATGCGCCACCCTCCCGAGAGCGTGCCGAGGCCGATCGCGAGGTGCGCCGCGATCACCACCCAGAACGGGATGGTGAACTCGGTGAGGTAGCCGGCCGTGAACAGCACGCCGGCAATGATGCCCATCGTCTTCTGGGCGTCGTTGGCGCCGTGCATCAGGCTGAAGCCGGCGGCCGACACTAGCTGCAGCCGCCGGAACCAGTGATCGACCCGCGCCGGGGCGCTGTTGCGGAACAGCCAGAGCACGCTCGTCATCAGCACCAGCCCCACCGTCAACCCGATGAGGGGCGCGACGACGATGAAGATGAGCGTCTTGGTCCAGCCGGCCGGCACGATGGCAGCTGAAACCGGCCTTCGCCACCGCAGCTCCGGCGTAGCCGCCGAACAGCGCGTGGGAAGAGCTGGTCGGCAGGCCGTAGTACCAGGTGATCAGATCCCAGACGATCGCCCCGAGAATGCCGGCGCCAATGACCGTGAACGTCACGGCCGAGAGGTCGATCATGCCGGCGCCGACGGTCCTGGCGACGGCGGTGCCGAAGCCGAATGCCGCGACGAAGTTGAAGAACGCCGCCCACAGCACCGCCTGGCCGGGTGTCAGCACGCGCGTCGAGACGACCGTCGCGATCGAGTTGGCGGCGTCGTGGAACCCGTTGATGTAGTCGAAGCAGAGGGCCAGTCCGATGAGCAGGACGACCACGAGGAACTGAGAGTCCATGACTCAGGCGTGCTTGACGACGACGCCGTCGAGGACGTTCGCGATGTCCTCGGCGCGATCGGTCGCAGCCTCGAGATAGTCGAAGATCTCCTTCCACTTGATGACGGCGATCGGGTCGCGCTCGTTGGCGAAGAGCGCCTCGACGGCGCGCCGGTGCACGAGGTCGGCCTCGTGTTCGAGCCGATTGATCTCGGAGGTCGCAGGCGAGACGCCGGTCGTGTGCCGCAGCGCCCGCATGCCGGCGAGGACCTGCTCGGTCTGCGCGGTGATGATCCGGGCGAGCTCGCGCACGCCGTCGCGCAGCGCCTCGATGTGATAGAGCTTCAGCAGCCCCGCCGCGTCATCGATGGCGTCGGCCACATCGTCGAGCGCCATCGCCAGCGCGTGAATGTCCTCGCGATCGATCGGGGTGACGAAGGTGCGGTGCAGGCGCTTCAGGACCTGCTGGGTCAGCGTGTCGCATTGATTCTCGATGGCGTTGATCTCGTCCGCACGCTCGAGCAGCGGCCGATCGGGCGCCACCATCTGCTCGAGCAGCCGGGCTGCCGCCAGAATCTCGGTGGCCATCGCGATGAAGTCGTCGAAAAAGGCTTCTTCACGCGGAATGAGCCGGAACTTGAACACCAATCCCCCTATGCCGGCGCCCGACGGGGCGCCCGGGCGGGGGATTGTATCCGCAATGTAACGGCCGTGTAACAACGACGGCCAGCCTGCCGGGCGTCGTTACGTCGTGAACGCCTTGCGCAGCAGGTCGATGCTCCGGGGCACGGCCGTGTCGGGGTTCTCTTTTCCTTCGAACTCCAGCGCGACCTACCCGCGGTAGTTGACCTTCTGCAGGATGCCGGCGATGCGCTGGTAGTCGAGGTCGAGCGTGTACCACTCGCCGCCGCCGTCGTAGGTCTTGGCCTGCACGAAGACGGTGTGCGGCGCAATCATCTCGAGCTTCGGGTAGGGATCCTCGAGGAAGTTGCCGGTGTCCATCAGCGCGCCGAGCCATGGCGACTTGATGGCGTCGAGGATGCGCAGCTGGCCCTCGGGTGTGCGCGCGAGCCCCCAGTGGTTCTCGAGCGCGAGGAGCACGCCGTACTCGGCGGCCTTGGGCAGCAGCGCCTCGATGCTCTCGATGCACCACTTGAAGCCCTCGTCCTCGGTGTGCCCGGGAAGCACCGGCTCGATGCCGCGGTTCTTCATCAAGTCGTCGAACGACTGGATCGTGTTCCAGCGGCCCGTGTTCAGGCGCAGGCACGGGATGCCGAGATCGTGCGCGAGCTGCATGCACTGGAGTGTGTGATCGATGTCCTTCTGCCGCGCCGCCGGGTCGGGATCGACGAAGTCCTGGTGGATGGAAAGGCTGATGAGCGACACGCCGTTGACGAACGCGCGCCGCTTGAGGCCCTGCACGTAGGCGCGGTCCTCGCTGTCCATCTGGCGATGCAGGACGTCCACGCCCTCGACGCCGAGCGCGGCCGCCTTGTCGATGACCGTCTCGATCGGCGACCTTCGGCGGACGGAAGTGCCAGTACGAATAGGTCGACAGCGCCAGCTTGATGCGGCCGGCGGACGGCCGTGGGCGTGGATTGAGCTGACGCATCCCGAGAGACCCGCGGCCGTCGCGGCGAGTGCAGAGCTCGCACGTGGACAGAAATGCTCGACGCGATTGAGGCATGTAACTCCTTCTGCCGCCGCATTATGCCCGATTGGCGCCGACTCACGCGCGCTTACGTCCGAGAGGTTTGTTAACAGCGGCGTAACGCTTCGTTATTTGCGGGTCACGAGCCGTCAGTAGCCTGCGAGACGTTTCCGGCGGCCCCCAGGGGCCCGCCGTACCAGGCTTTCCAGCCCACTTTCCGAGGAGCGTATGTCACGCACCGTACTCCACAGGGGCTTGCTCGGCCTGGCGCTCGCGGTTTTGTTCGCGACGCCTCCCGCCCGAGCGCAGCAGCCCACGCCGACCGCGATCAGCTCAGACGAACGGCCCGAAGGTCAGAGTCGTCGGAACCGTCCGCGACCAGCAGAACGCCATCGCCCTTCCGGGCGTGCCGGTCGAAGTCGTCGGGACGAGCGAGGTCGTCTACACGGACGTGGACGGCAAGTACATGTTGGATTCCCACCCGGCAGCTACGAGCTGAAGATCCTGATGGAGGGCTACCAGGAGCGGCGGCTCAAGCTCGAGGTCGCACCGGAGACGTCACCAACGGTTGACGTTGCGCTCCCCATGCAGGGCTTCACGGAGCAAGTGACGGTCTCAGCGGCCGCGATGGATGCCGGCTCGTCGTCGGCCGAGGCGCAGCTCGTCGAGCGCAAGAACGCCAACGTCATCAGCGACAACATGGGCGCTCAGGAAATGCGGGCCAACGGCGATTCGGACGCCGCGGCGGCCATGCAGCGCGTCACCGGCCTGTCGGTCGTGGACAACCAGTACGTGTTCGTGCGCGGGCTCGGCGAACGCTACAGCAACACGACGCTGTCGGGCTCGACCATCCCGACGACCGAGCCGGACAAGAAGGTGGTGCCGCTCGACCTCTTCCCCACCGGCCTCATCGACAGCGTTCAGATCGCCAAGTCGTACTCGCCCGACAAGTCGGCGGACTTCGCCGGCGGTCTCGTGCAGATCGTCCCGCTCAAGTTCCCGAACCGGCCGACCTTTGACCTCTCGTGGGGCATGAATTTCTACAGCACGGCCACGGGAGAGGACATCATCCTGAGTCCGCTCGGCAACCGCGACTTTCTGGGCTTCGACGATGGCGCCCGCGCGATGCCGGCGAGCTTCCCCAACAGCAAGATCATCCGGCGCGGCATCTACACTCCGGATGTGGGCTTCTCGCCCGACGAGATCACGACGTTCGGCCGCGCGCTGGAGGACGTGTGGAGACCCACGGAGGAATCAGGGAGTCCGGGGCAGAACTTCAGCGTCGTCTATGGCAACCGCTTCGGTAAGTTCGGTGTGATCGGCAGCGTCAGCCAATCCTACAAGGAGCAGTACGTCGAGGAGAACCGCCGGTTCTATCTGATTGGTGAAGGCGGCGCGCTCGAACAGAAAACGAACTACGACATCCAGACTGGCGTTCAGAAAGCCCAGCTCGGCATCGTGGGCAACATCGCCTATCAGTTCTCGCCGAACCACCGGCTGGCGTTCGAGAACTTCTACACGCACAGCGGCAAGGACGAGGGCCGGTTCTTCGAAGGACCGAACCTCGACGCGAACTTCATCTATCGCAATTACCGCGTCCATTTCGTCGAGGAGGGACTCTTCTCGAACGGCGTGACCGGTGAGCACTTCTTCCAGGACTTTTCGAACAGCCGGATTCGACTGGCGCGTGAACTTCGGGCGCGCCAGCCGCGACGAGCCCGACCTGCGCGAGTACCTCCAGCAGCAGACCATTGCCGGCGGCGCCGGCACCGGGCCATTCGGCCTCGCCGACGAATCGCAGAGCGGCTTTCCGCCAGTTCAATACCCTCGATGACGAAACGGTCGACGTCGTGGGCAACTGGTCGACGCTCCTGCTCACCGGCGGCCGCCCGACGCAGTTGAAGTTCGGCGCGAGCTACACCGACCGCACGCGCGACTTCGTCTCCCGGCGCTTCCGCTTCATTCCGGTCACGACGGGATCCGGGAACTCGGGGATTCCGGCCGCGGCACTGGTGCTCCCCCCCGAGGAGCTCTACGCGTCACAGAACATCGGCCCGTGGTTCCGCTTCAACGAGGAAACGCGGCCTACCGACCTGTACGACGCGGACCTGAAGGACCTCGCGTTCTACGGCATGGCCGACTTCACCTTGTCGCCCCGCCTCCGCCTCGTGACCGGTGCTCGCATCGAGGACTTCGAGCAGACGGTCGTGACGCAGGATCCCTTCGGCCTCTTTCAGCGCGAGATCGTCGCGAACAACGACAACACCGACTTCTTCCCGGCGCTGAACCTGGTCTACGCGATGTCGCCCGACACGAACTTCCGGGTGAGTGCGAGCCAGACCGCCAACCGCCCCGAGTTCCGCGAGCTCGCCCCCTTCGAGTTCACCGATGTCGTCGGCAATCGCGCGATTCGCGGCAACCCGGAGCTGACGCGCGCCCTCATCCAGAACTACGACGTGCGCTGGGAGCGCATCAGCGGCGGGCGCAACGTCCTCGCGGCGAGCTTCTTCGCGAAGTACTTCGACGATCCGATCGAGCGCGTGATCATCGCGGCGGCGCAGCCGATTGCCAGCTTCGAGAACGCGGAGAGCGCCCGCAATCTGGGGCTCGAGCTCGAGCTCGGCCAGCAGCTGGTCGGCGGCTTCTTCGTCGGCGCGAACTACAGCTACATCGACTCGACGATCACCCTCACCGAGGCCACGCGCCAGGTGCAGACCTCCGCCGAGCGGCCGCTCCAGGGCCAGTCCAAGAACCTGTTCAACGGCCTCTTCGAGTACGCGCTCGGAGGCTTCTCGACCCGGCTCCTCGTGAACTTCTTCGGCGACCGGATCGCCGACGTCGGCTCGAACGGGGCTCCGGACATCATCGAAGAAGGCCGCAGCACGCTCGACCTCGTGTTCAGCCAGCGGCTTGGGCCGCCTCGGTCTGCGCGTCAACATCGAGAACCTGACGGACAGCACGTGGCTCTTCACCCAGGGGACGGAGGACCAGCGGCGCTTCAAGCTGGGGCGCACCTTCTCCTTCACCCTCGGCTACACCGTTTACTGAGGAGGGCGCGGCTTCAGCCGCGCCAGGGCCAGCACCGGACCACGAGATCGTCGAGTAGACGAGGACATACATGATGGTCATTTCACGCAGAATCGGCGGGCTCGCGCTCCTCGCGGCCCTGACCGTTGCACAGATCGCGCAGGTCTCGTCCGACCAGGCGCCACCGGTGAACGTCCCGGGCATCGACAAGCCGGTCGTCGTCGTCACCGGGTCGATCACGGGCACCGAGAGCTGGACGAACAACAACTACTACGTGCTTCGCGGTGCCGTCTTCGTCGAAGACGGGGCCACCCTGAACATCCAGCAAGGCACCCGCGTCGTCGGCGAGGCGGGAAGCGTGGGGGCGCTCGTCATCAGTCGCGGCGGCCGCATCATGGCGCTGGGCACGCGCGAGCAGCCCATCGTCTTCACGAGCGACCAGCCGATCGGCTCGCGCGCCCGCGGCGACTGGGGCGGCATCATCATCAACGGCCGGGCCGCCGGTGAACCTCGAGGGCGGTGAAGGCGAGGGCGAAGGCGACACCGGCATCTACGGCGGCGACAACCCGAACGACAACAGCGGCACGATGCGCTACGTGCGCGTGGAGTTCGCCGGCGTGGAGTTCAGCCCCGACAACGAGATGAACGGCATCGCGTTCCAGGGCGTGGGCCGGGCGAGCACCTTCGAGTTCCTCCAGGTGCACATGAACCGCGACGATGCGTTCGAGTGGTTCGGCGGCACGGCCGACGCCCGGTATCTCGTCGCCTCGAACGCCGGCGACGACAGCCTCGACTGGACGTTCGGATGGACGGGCCGCGTCCAGTTCTATGCGATTCACCAGCGCGGCGACGATGCGGACAACGGCATCGAGGCGGACAACAACGAGTTCAACAACGAGTTGACGCCCACCGCGAACCCGCAGATCTACAACATCACATTCTGCGGCGACCCGGCGGGTCCCGAGAGCCCCCGTGCCGTACTCTTCCGGCGCGGCACCGCGGTGACCTTCCGGAACTTCCTGATTTACGGGTTCCGCGCCGTCGGGGCCGGCTCGGTCGGGATGCAGATCGACAACCCGGCCACGCTCACGCAAGTGAACAACGGCACGACCCAGGTCGGCTCGGGCGTCATCTGGGCCGTTGCGCCGACACCGCTGCACTCGAGCGTCACGCCGTTCGTCGCGAGCGGCCGCTTCCCGAATGTGCGCACGAACGTGGATGGCGGCTTGTCGCCTGCGTGCCTGAGTCACGCCGCCCCGAACTTCCAGCCGACGTCGGTGGCCACGCTTGCCGGCGGCCAACTCGCGCCGATTCAGCCACCCAACGACGGCTTCTTCCAGTCGGTGACGTTCATCGGTGCGGTGCCGCCCGCGCCTGCCGACGACTGGACGCAGGGTTGGACGGCGTATCCTCAGAACTGATGATCGATTCGACGGCAGGAGGCTCCCCTCGGGGAGCCTCCGCAGCGTGGCTCCTTCTCGGCCTGCTCCTCCCGCTCTTCGCACTCTCGCCGGCCTGCACCCGCTCGGTCACGCTCCAGCACACGCTCGACTCGGCGCGGGCTGTGGCTGCGGCCGTGGTGGACGGCCTCAATCGCCAAGACCTCGCGTCGCTCGAGCGGCTGGCCGTCACCGAGGACGAGTTTCACTATCTCGTGTGGCCGCGCCAGCCGGCCGCCCGACCCGGGCGTAACATCCCCTGGGACTATGCCTGGAAGGACCTCGCCTCGAAAAGCCGCCTGCAGCTGCGCGGGCGCGTCCGTGAGTGGTCCGACCGTGGCCTCTCGCTTGTCGATGTCAGCTTCGAGGGCGACACGACCGACTACCAGACCTACCGCGTCCACCGCAGGTCCGTGCTAACGCTGCGCGATCGTCGCGGCCAGGAGACCCGCGCGAGCGTCTTCGGCTCGATGATCGAGCAGGACGGACGCTACAAGGTGTTCTCGTACATCGTGGATTGATGACGCCCCGCAATTCGGCGGGGCTGAAGCCCCGCCCTACCGAGGGCTCGTAGGCCGGACTTCAGCGCAAGAGCCGCGCCCCGAGGACTTCGGTAGGCCGGACCTTCAGGTCCGGCGCCGTCCAGCCCATCCGGGTTCCGACGGCTCCGGTTACACTGAGCGAACATGTTCGTCCGGCAGATCTACGACGAGGGACTGTCTCAGTACGCCTATCTCATCGGGTGTCAGCAGACAGGCGAGGCGCTCGTCATCGACCCCGAGCGCGACGTGGACCGCTACCTCGCGGCCGCGGCGGCCGAGGGCCTGCGCGTGACGGCGGTGGCCGAAACCCACATTCATGCCGACTTCGTGTCAGGCGCGCGGGAGCTCGCCGATCGAGGGGCGATTGCGTACCTCTCGGCCGCCGGCGATGCCGACAATGCGTATGCCTGGCCGGTCAACGACCGCCACATCGTCCGGGGGCTGGGCGACGGTGACTGTTTCCGGGTCGGCCACATCGAGCTTCGCGCCGTTCATACACCGGGACATACGCCGGAACATCTGAGCTTCTTCGTGACCGATCGCGGCGGCGGCGCCGATACCCCGATCGCCGTGGCGTCGGGCGATTTCGTCTTCGTGGGCGACGTCGGCCGGCCCGACCTGCTCGAGAGCGCCGTCGGCATCGCAGGTGCGATGCGCCCGGCCGCGGAACGGCTCGGTGAATCGCTGCGCACGTTTGCCGGTGCGCGCGACGAGCTGCAGATCTGGCCCGGGCATGGCGCCGGCAGCGCCTGCGGCAAGGCGCTCGGCGCCGTCCCCATTTCCACGCTTGGCTACGAGCGGCGGTTCAACGCCGCTTTCCGGCTCGCGCTGGAACAGCCGGCGGCTTTTCCCGACGCGATCCTCGACGACCAGCCAGAGCCGCCACTCTATTTCTCCGCAATGAAGCGGCTGAACCGGGTCGGTCCGCCTGTACTCGGCGCCCTTCCACGGCCGCCAGCGCTCACGTCGCGGGAGCTCGCCGACATCGCCGCGCACCGCGACATCGTCATCCTCGACACGCGGACGTCGCGCACCGGGTTCATGGACGCGCATGTGCCCGGGGCGATCTTCGCGCCGCTCGACCGCCAGTTCTCGACCGTCGTCGGATCACTCGTCGACACCGGGGCTCGACTCGCGCTGCTCGCCGGGGAGGCGGCGGTCGAACCGGCCGTGCGTCAGCTGGTCCGTATCGGCGTCGATCGGATCGTCGGGCACGCCACGCCGGATTGCGCCGGGCAGTTGCCGCAGGCGGCCATCCGCCACTTCGGTTTCGCCGCCCTTCGCGCGCTGCAGGAGGCCGGCACCACGGTGATTCTCGACGTGCGCCGGGCCAGCGAGTTTCGCGCCGGCCACCTGCCGGGGGCGATCAACATTCCTCATACGCGGCTGCTGACACGACTGGACGAGCTCCCACGCGACCGGCCGATCGCGGTCCACTGCGCGAGCGGCAGGCGCGCGGCCGTCGCGGCAGCCGCGCTCGCCCGGGCGGGCTACGACGTGGCGCTGGTCGACGGACCGTTCACCGATGCCGCCGCATGAGCTCGCCGATCTCCGCGATCATCGCGTCCGCCTCGGCCGGCCCCTTCCCGAACGCGCGCCGGGCACAGTGACGCAGATGATTCTGGAGCAGCTCGCGAGCCGAGGCGCGCAGCGCCTCCTGGACCGACGCAATCTGCGCCAGGATATCGGCGCAGTAGCGCTCCTGCTCGACCATCTGCTGCAGACCGCGGACCTGCCCTTCAATCCGGCGCAGCCGATGTTTCGTGCGCGTCTTGATCGCGGGGTCCACGGCTTCGGCTCGTCCGCCTGGCCCCACCGGTCGCGCGCACGCGCAGTCCGCCGTCTCGCTGTCCGCCGCCGGCACCGTCACTCTCGCCGCCGGCCGCGGTCTCGACTGTTTCATGACGACGCCTCGAACGCTGGTGCGCCCAGCGACACCCGTCGCAAGCGCAGGCTGTTGGCGAGCACGCTGACCGAACTGGTCGCCATCGCCGCGCTCGCCAGGACCGGGCTCAGGAGCACGCCCGCCACCGGATAGAGCACGCCTGCCGCGATCGGGATGCCGACGATGTTGTAGATGAAGGCCCAGAACAGGTTCTGACGGATGATCGTCGCTGTCCGGCGTGACAGGGCGATGGCCGCGGCCACGCGCCCGAGGTCGGGGCGCAGCAGGGTGACATCCGCTGCCTCGATCGCCACATCCGCGCCGGTGCCCATCGCGATCCCGACGTCGGCCCGCGCCAGCGCCGGGGCATCGTTGATGCCGTCGCCGACCATGGCGACGCGGGCGCCGCCAGCCTGGAGTCGCTCGATTTCACGCACCTTGCCCTCTGGCGGCACCCCGGCGATGACGGTTGATATGCCCGCTTCGCGGGCGACGGCGTCCGCCGTCGTCCGGTTGTCGCCCGTCAACAGGACGACGTCCAGGCCGAGGGCCTTCAACTGCGCCACGGCGGCGGCCGACGTGGCACGGACGGGATCCGATACGCCGATGAGCCCGGCGGCACGCCCGGCAACGGCGACGAACACCACCGTCCGCCCGAGCGACGCCAGTCGTCCGGCTTCGCCGAGGGCGGGACTCACGTCGATGCCCTGCTCCTCGAGCAGGCGCGCCGACCCGACGTCGACCATCGAGCCGCTGACCATCGCACTGGCGCCACGCCCGGTCCGGGACTCGAAGCCGGACGCGGCCTCGAGCAGCAGTCCGCTGGACGCCGCGAAGCGCACGATGGCCTCGGCAATCGGATGCTCGGAATGCCGCTCGACCGACGCGGCGAGCAGCAGCAACCGCGGGCCGTCCAGCCCGGGCAGGGCCGTCACGTCGGTGACGGTCGGATGTCCCTCCGTGACCGTGCCGGTCTTGTCGAGCACGATGGTCGTGACTCCGCCGGCGCGCTGCAGCGCTTCGCCGCCCTTGATCAGCAGTCCTTCTTCCGCACCTCGGCCGGTCGCAACCATCACCGCCGTCGGCACGGCCAGCCCCATGGCGCAGGGGCAGGCGATGATCAGGACCGCGACCGCGGCCGCCACGGCGCGGACGCTACTCCCTTCACCGCCAGCGATCGTCCACACCAGACCTGCGATCAGGGCGATCGCCACGACGACCGGGACGAACACGGCACTGACACGGTCCACCAGATCCTGGATCGGCGCTCGAGACCGCTGTGCGGCGCGCATCAGCTCGACGATTCGCGACAACGTGCTGCGATGGCCGAGCAACGTGCCGCGCACGTGAATGGACCCCGTCGTGTTCAGCGTGCCGCCGACGACACGATCGCCCGACGACTTGCGAACCGGGAGCGGCTCGCCGGTCAGCATCGACTCGTCAACGCTGGTGGCTCCCCAGACGACTTCCCCATCGACCGGCAGCCGCTCGCCGGGACGCACCGCGACGACCTGGCCCGGGTGGAGGTCGGCGACGGGAACGTCGCGCTCGCCGTCCGGGGCGACCAGGTGCGCCATCGGAGGTTGCAGCGAGACGAGGGCGCGCAGCGCCGCCGAGGTCTGCCGCCGCGCACGCGCCTCGAGCGCGCGGCCCGCGAGGACCAGCGCCAGAATCGCGATCACAGCCTCGAAATACACGTCCGGCGCCAGCCCGTTGCGCGCGAAGACCGCCGGAGTCACGGTCGCGACCGCTGAAAAAGCAAAGGCCGCGCCGGTGCCGATCGCGATCAGCGTGTTCATGTCCGCACGCCGGTGCCGAACGCTCGCCCACGCGCGGACGTAGAAGGCCCGGCCCGCCCAGGCCATGATGGCGAGGGTGAGCGCGAGGAGCACCCATCGCAGCAGGTTCGCATCGACATCGAACAGCCACGGCAGCACGGCGCGCGTCGGCGCCGCCATCAAGGCCATGGCCCACGCGAGAAACGGGTCCGCCGCCGGACCGGCATGGCCGCCCGCGTGCGGCGCGTGCCCCATCAGCGGAATGGAGATCACCATCGCGACGATGGCGGCCGCACCGCTGACGACGGCCTTGAGGCGCAGCGACCGGAAGTCGTGGTCGGCGCGTGCCTCGTCGGCTTCGTCAGCCGCCCGGGTCGTCGCCGTCGCAACCGAGGCGTCGTAGCCCACCTTGCGGACGACGTCCACGAGCCGCGCGGCGTCGGTGCGGGCCGGATCGAACGACACGTCCGCCCGACCCAGCATCAGGTGCACGGACGCGTCGAGCACGCCGGGTTCGCGCTGCAGCGCCCGCTGCACGCTCGCCTGGCAGGCGGCGCACGTCATCCCCTCGATGGCGAGGTCGAGCGTCGCGGCCGCGGCGGGGGTCGTCGTCTCAGCGGTCACCGGGCGTCCTGTTCGAGCGGCTGTGCCGGATACCCGACCTCGTCCAGCGCCCGGATGGCCGCGTCGGCGGCCGGCGCGGCGGCATGCTCAATCGTGGCCTGCCCGACGCGGACCTCGACGACAGTAACGCCAGGAACGTCGGCCAGCGCGCCGGTCACGCGCCGAACGCAATGGTCACAGCTCATCCCTTGAATCCGAAACGTCGTCTGCATCGCTTTTCTTTCGGGAGTCTTCGGTCTCGGGTCGGGGGCTACGGGCTACTGGCGACTGGCTACGGGGCCTGTCAAGAATTCTGCCGGGGCCCGCAGCCCGTAGCCCGTAGTCCGAGTCCGGGCTTTGTCTTCGGTCTTCGGTCTTCGGTCTTTGGTCTTTGGTCTTTGGTCTTTGGTCTTTGATCTTGACTTGGTACTTCAGACCTCGTCACTTCGTACTTCTTCAAGGTTCAAGTATACCCCCTACCCCTATATCACCCAAACCTCGCCCGGCGCGGAGCGTGTTAGATTCTGCGCCCGGACGCATCATGCTCAATCCCGATCGCTATTTCGACCCAACCCCTGCCGTCCGGGACCTCGCGCGCGACCTGTATGCCCGCGTGAGGTCGCTGCCGCTGGTCTGTCCGCACGGTCATGTCGATCCGCGGATGCTCGCCGACGACACGCCGTTCCCCGATCCGGCAGCCCTGCTGGTCATCCCCGATCACTACGTGACGCGGATGCTCTACTCGCAGGGGATCGCGCTCGAACGCCTCGGCGTACCCGCGCTCGACGGCACGCCGGTCGAAAGCGATCCGCGGCGGATCTGGCAGCTGTTCGCGGACCACTTTCATCTGTTCAGGGGAACGCCGAGCGGCTGCTGGCTGCGGCACGAGCTCGAGGACGTGTTCGGGATCGACGAACGGCTCGACGGCTCGACCGCCCTCGCCATCTACGATCGCCTCGAGGCGCTGCTTCGGACGCCGGCGTTCCGGCCGCGCGCGCTCTTCGAGCGCTTCAACATCGAGGTGCTCTGCACGACCGATTCGGCGACCGATCCGCTGACCTGGCACCAGGCGATTCGCGCCTCGGGCTGGGGCGGGCAGGTGAAGCCGACCTTCCGGCCCGACCTGGCGATCAACATCCTGCACCCGGACTGGCGGAACGAAGTGGCACGCCTCGGCGAGCTCGCCGGGCGCGAGGCCGGCGACTTCGACAGCTACATCGCCGCGCTCGAGAACCGCCGGGCCTACTTCAAGTCGATGGGCGCCACGGCCACCGACCACGCGGCGATCACGCCCTATACACGGCGGCTGCCGAAGCACGAGGTTCAGGCCGTCTTCGCCCGGGCGCAATCGGGCGAGGCGACGCCGGCCGATGCGCACGCCTTCAGCGGACACATGCTGATGGAGATGGCCCGGATGAGCGCCGAGGACGGCCTGGTCATGCAGCTCCACTCCGGCTCGCTGCGCAACCACAATCAGAGTGTCTTCACCCGCTTCGGGCCCGATCGCGGCTGCGACATCCCGATCGCGACCGAGTACACCCGCAACCTGCAGCCGCTGCTCAACGCCTACGGCAACGACCCGCGCTTCCGTCTCGTGCTCTTCACGCTCGACGAGTCCGCCTTCTCGCGCGAGCTCGCGCCGCTCGCCGGCCACTATCCGGCGGTGCGGCTCGGCCCCCCGTGGTGGTTCCTCGACAGTCTCGAAGGCATGGAGCGCTTCCGTCGCAGCGCGACCGAGACCGCCGGGCTGTACAACACGGCGGGGTTCAACGACGATACGCGCGCGTTCCCGTCCATTCCCGCGCGGCACGACCTCTGCCGCCGCGTCGACGCGAACTTCCTGGCCACCCAGGTCGCACGCCACGTCATGGACGAAGACGACGCTCACGCCGCGATCGTCGATCTGAGCTACAACCTCGCCCGCGAGACGTACAGGCTGGCGTAGCGCCAGCCGCAGCGCTCAGCGCCGCTTGTGCTTGTCGGACGGCGCTCCGCGCGCGGCGCCGGCGGAGATCCTGAGTGGCACGTGCTCGCCGCCCTCGAACGTGGGGGGAGAGAGGAGCGCCAGCTCAATCGTGTAGTCCTGGCTCCGCGTGCGATCGAAATTGTCCACCCAGACGCGCAACGATTCGCCGCGACGCACGGCACGCGTCAGGCACTCGTTGGACGTCTCGGTCCGGTCCGAACGCGCGAGAATCGTACAGTCATTCGGCGGATATCCGTTGCACGTGCTCGCCGTCAGGTAGAGATCGAGGTCCACCTCGCTGTCGCCCCACCGCAGCGTGACGGACAGCGTGCCGTCACTCCCCATAGGGCCGACCTCGTGCAACGTCGTGGCGCGTGCGGCGACGGTGCCGGTAACGGCCGTGCCACCACCGCTGCCTTCAACACACGGCCTGACTTCGCCACCCCCAGTGCCACCACCGCCGCCGGTGCCACCGCCGCCACCACCACCGCCGGTGCCACCCCCGGGCTCGGTGGGTTCCGCGGGCGAGTCCGACCCGCTGCACCCCCCGGCCAGCACCGCGAGGCCCATCCCCTGGACGCCCAGCATGAGCCACAAGAACCTGCGTCGGCCTGCCCCCAGATCAGTCACCACCTGCCAGTGTACGCCAGCGAGCGAGGTTCTCGAGGGCGACGGCCGGCAATCAGCAACCTCTGCGTCGTTGACACGTCGGCCGCCGGCCATTGACGCGTCCCCTGTCCCATAAGATAGGCTCCTTCGGCGCCACGTCGCGACCGCCATGATTCGCAAAGCGTTCCGTATGTCCGTCCACGCCGGCCGCGCGGCGGAGTATGCGCACCGCCATCAACCCATCTGGGGCGACCTCGAAGCAGTCCTTCGTGAGCACGGTGTTCGTACGTACTTCCATCTTTCTCGACGCGGCCACCGACGATCTCTTCGCGTACGTCGAAGTCGAGAGCGAGGCGCACTGGCAGGCCATCGCGGTGACGCCGGTGTGCCGGCGGTGGTGGGCGTCGATGCGGGAGCTCATGCCCGCCAACGCCGATGGCAGCCCGGTCTCCCGTCCGCTCGCGGAGGTCTTTCACCTCGAGCGCGCTGACGTTCCGTCGAGCTGACCGCGCGCATGCACGCTGCGATCGATCTGGGCGCGGGCAGCGGCAGGGTCTTCCTCGGCGGTCTGGCGGACGAGAGCCTCACGCTCGTCGAAGTTCACCGCTTCGACTACGCGCCGCGACAGTCAGACGGCCACCTCCGCTGGCAGATCCAACGGCTGTTCGACGGCGTGTCACAGGGGCTGGCCGCCGCCAGCGCCCGCGCCGCCTCGCGGGGTGCGCAGGTCGCCACGATTGGCGTCGACTCATGGGGGGTGGACTACGGCTTGATCGACACCGACGGCCGCCTTCTCGAAGAGCCGATCTCGTACCGGGACCCGCGGGCAGCGGCCGCCATGCCCTCGGTGCTCGCACGGCTGGGTGCGCGCGATCTCTTCGCACGGACCGGCGCACAGACACTGGCCATCAACACCCTCTTCCAGCTCGCGGCGCACGTCGCCGAAGGCCTGCCCTCCGGCGCCGATCGGCTGCTGATGATCCCCGATCTCTGCCATCACTTTCTGACCGGACGAGCCGTTGGCGAGTACACCAATGCCACGACGACACAGCTGCTGAACCTGCGGACGCGGGACTGGGACGAGGAGCTGTTCGAGGCGCTGCACCTCCCGCGACGCCTGATGCCCGAGCTCGTCCAGCCGGGCCGCCGGCTCGGCGTGCTCAGCTCCGCTTGCCAGGCCCGGCTCGGACTTCCCGCGATCGAGGTCGTGGCGCCCGGGACGCATGACACTGCCAGCGCCGTCGCCGGCACACCCCTCGAGCCGGGCTGGGCGTTCGTCTCATCCGGCACCTGGTCGCTCGTCGGCGTCGAGCTCGACCGCCCGCTCGTCTCGGCCGATGTCGCGGCCGCCAACTGCACGAACGAAGGCGGTGTCGCCGGGACGATCCGCTTCCTGAAGAACGTGATGGGCCTGTGGGTGCTCGACGCCTGCCGGCGCGAGTGGGCGCCGGCGCTCGACCTGCCGAGCCTGGTCGCCCGGGCGGCATCGGTCCAGGGATTCCCGGGGTTCATCGACCCCGACGATCAGCATTTCCTCAACCCGCCGAGCATGCCGGCCGCCATTCGACAGCGCATGATCGAAACGGCTCAGACGCCGCCGGAGACGGAGGCGGGCCTGACGAGGGTGATCCTCGATTCGCTCGCCCTGCGATACGCAGAGGTCATCCGCACCATCGAACGCGTGACCGGCCGTTCGATCCCCGGCATCCACATCGTCGGCGGCGGGTCGCGAAATGCGTACCTGAACCAGGCAACGGCCGATGCAACCGGTCGGCCGGTGATCGCCGGCCCCGTGGAAGCAACCGTCGCGGGCAACGTGCTGGTCCAGGCCATGGCCTGCGGCGAGGTGGCGTCGCTCGCCGACGGCCGTGCCCGCGTCGCCCGTTCGTTCGACCTGCAGCGATTCGAGCCGCGGCGTCACGACGAGTGGGCCGAGGCCGCCGTCATCTACCGGACCCTCACGGCACGACAGCCTTAGCAGCTACCAGTTACCAGCTACCAGCTACCAAAGGGTCGCGATTCGCCTCGAGGTAGTTGGTAGCTCGTGGTTGGTCGTTGGTAGCTCGTAGTTGGTCGTTGGTAGCTGGTCGTTGCGTCAGCTGGTCGCTGGTAGCTGCTCACACGATTCCCACCGATCGGATGGCCTCGGCGGGCCGTTCGCGCGCGACACGGGCGCGATAGCCGCTG
The DNA here is from genome assembly GCA_963834365.1 of Vicinamibacterales bacterium. Taxonomy (GTDB): domain Bacteria; phylum Acidobacteriota; class Vicinamibacteria; order Vicinamibacterales; family Vicinamibacteraceae; genus CAWJAP01. The sequence continues at coordinate 62,323 of CAWIBS010000033.1, forward strand.
GCGCGGTAGACGGCGACGGGATCGATCGCGCCTCCCGCGCGCTGCCGCGCCATCCCGAGAATCGGATCGACGTCGGTCCTGAACGCGCGCTGCAGCGTCTCGCAGGGCGATGACCGGATCGTTGCGGTCCTGCGCAGCCGCCAGCGCCTGCCGGTCGATGAGATGCGCCTGCACGAAGGCGCGGGCCACCGCACAGGCGCTCGTCATCAGCGACTCCAGCGGATCGGTCACGTTGTGCGACTGATCGAGCATGTAGGCCGGGCGCACGGGGAACATCCCGTCGAGCTCCGCGGCCACCAGCTCGGCGAACACGAGAAACAGCTGGAACGGCTTGATCGATCCCGCATCCAGGTCATCGTCGCCGAACTGGCTGTCGTTGAAGTGGAAGCCGCCGAGCTTGCCCACGTGGATCAGGCGCGCGACGATCTGCTCGACCGGGACGTTGGGCGCGTGGTGCCCGAGGTCCACCAGGCACATCGCCCGATCGCCGACTTCGTGCGCGCAGTAGTAGCTCGTGCCCCAGTCGTTCAGGACCGTCGAGTAGAAGGCCGGCTCGTAGAGCTTGTGCTCGATGAACAGCCGCCATCCGTCGGGGAGGCCGGCGTAAATCGCGCGCAACGACTCGACGTACCGATCGAGCGCCTGCCGGAAATCGAGCTGCCCGGGAAAGTTGCCGCCATCGCCGATCCAGACGGTGTGCGAGGAGGCTCCGAGGGCCGTGCCGATCGCGAGACACTCCAGGTTGTGGTCGATCGCCTGGCGGCGAACCGCCGGATCGGTGTGCGAGAGGCTGCCGAATTTGTACGAGTGGCGCTGCCCCGGCTGATCCTGGAACGTGTTCGAGTTCATCGAGTCGATGACGAGGCCGCACCGCGCGGCGAACGCCCTGGCGGCGGCCGGGTCCGACGGCGTGTCCCACGGGATGTGCAGGGACACGCCCGGCGTGATCCGCACGAGCTCCTGGATGACGGAGCAGTCCTGCAGCTTCTCAAAGAGCGTGCGTGGCTCACCTGGTCCCGGGAACCGGGCGAAGCGCGTGCCTCCGGTGCCGACGCCCCAGGAGGGAACGGCGACGCGGAAGGCCTGCGCGAGCGCCGTGAGACGCTCGATGTCCACGCCGCGCCGGGCGAGCTGCCGGCCCAGGTGCTCGTAGTCCTCGTCGAGCCACGCGGTCTGCGACGCATTCCCTTGCGCGATGCGCTCCTCACCGATGGGCGGCTGCATCGAGATCGTTCTCCTAGCGGGCGAACGCGGCGAGGTTGCCCGCGTCCACGTTCAGGACGTTGCCGGTGGACTTGAATGACAGGTCCGATGCGAAGTAGTAGACCGCTTCGGCGACGTCCTCGGGGTAGACACTGCGCTTGAGCAGGCTGCGATTGCGATAGAACTCCTCCACGTCCTGCTCCGCGATCCGGTTGCTCGCCGCGCGCTCGGTCCGCCAGCGAGCCCGACCAGATGCGCGACCCTCGTATGACGGCATCCGGGTTGACGACGTTGGCGCGGATGCCGCATTCGGCGCCTTCTGCGGCGAGGCAGCGCGCCAGGTGCAGCGCCGCCGCCTTGGCCGCACAGTACGCCGACGCTCCGGGCGAGGCGACCAGCGCGTTCTTGCTGCCCACGAAGACAATGGACCCGCCGAGCCCCTGGCGCTTCATCAGCGCGAACGCCTCGCGCGACACGAGGAAATATCCGGTGGCCAGGATGTCCATGTTCTTCTGCCAGACCGCGAGCGACGTGTCCTCGATCGGCGCCGCCGACGCGATGCCGGCATTCGACACGAGGATGTCGAGGCCGCCGTAGTCCCGCGCGACCGCCGCGAATGCGGTCTGCACCGACGCCTCGTCGGTGACGTCACAGCGCAGACCGCGCACGCGATCCGCACCGGCCTCGCGGGCGAGGTCCGCGCGAGCCTGTTCCAGGGCGGAGTCGTCGAGGTCGAGCAGGGCGACGTTGGCGCCCTCGGCGAGCAGCCGGCGCGCGACCGCTCGCCCGATGCCGCCGGCGCCTCCGGTGACGACGGCCGTTCGACCGTCGAGCGGCTTCGGCGGCGGCAGGCGCTGGAGCTTGGCTTCCTCGAGCACCCAGGTACTCGATGTCGAAAGCGTCCTGCTCCGGAATCGGCACGTACTCGTCCACGCCCTCGGCCCAGCGCATCACGGTGATGGTGTTGCGATAGTACTCCGCGGCCACACGGGCGGTCTGCTTGTCCTTCTGGGCCGCCAGCAGCCCGATACCCGGAATGAGCAGCAGAATCGGCGAGGGATCCCGCATCGTCGGCGAGTCGTCGTGCCGGCACCGTTCGTAGTAGGCGGCATACTCCTGCCGATACCGCTCGATGAGCCCGTCGAGTCGCGCTGCCACGTCCTCCGGAGTGTCGGTCTCCGGGCTGAACGGCACGAAGAGCGGTTTCACCTTCGTGCGCAGGAAATGATCCGGGCACGTCGTGCCGAGTGCGGCGAGAGCCTCGGCCCTGGCCGACCCCACGAACTCGAGGATGTCCGGATCGTCCGCGTAGTGCAGCACCTTGGGCTGGCGTGCGCTCAACAGCCGGCGCGCCAGCGGTGAGAAGGCGCCGACAAAGGCGCGGCGTTCGGCCTCGGGCCGGGCGGGCGTCACCACCGCGCCGAACGGCTCGGGACGGGCGTGCGCATCCAGCCAGTCCGCGGCCTGCTGGATGATCCGCAGCGTCGTGTCGTAGCACACGCGCGGGTCGTCGGCCCAGGTCACGAGCCCGTGGCTGCCGAGCACGAGCCCGGTCATCGACGGATTGGCCTCGACCAGTTGTTCGCACCGCAAGCCGAGCTCGAAGCCCGGACGCATCCAGTCGATCCAGCCGATCTCGCCGCCGAAGACGTCCTGCGTCAGCCGCGCGCCGTTGCGGGCCGCGGCAATGGCAATGATGGCGTCCGCGTGCATGTGATCGACATGACGGTAGCGGATGAAGCAGTGCGGCGGCGTGTCGATGCTGGTGGCGCGCGGGTTCAGGTTGAAGGTGCAGTGCGGGAAATAGCCGACCATCTCGTCTTCGTGCGCGAGGCCGCGATAGAGCCGCTTCAGCGCCTGCAGCTTGTCGAGGTAGAGCGTCGCGAAGCCGTCGAGCTTCATGCTGCCGATGTCACCGCCGGAGCCTTTCACCCACAGGACGTCCACGAGGTCGCCAGTCAACGGATCCGGCATCCGGATCTTGGCCGAGGTGTTGCCGCCGCCGTAGTTGGTGATCCGCAGGTCGGAGCCGAGCAGATTCGACCGATAGCGCAGCCGCTCGGGCTCTGACAGGCTCGACGCGACGGCAGCATCCCATTTGTTCGGCAAGCGGTCCCCGCTCATGAGCCGAGATGCTACACCACGAGCCGGGCGGGGAGCCGGCGCGGGCCCGAGGATCCGACGGTGTACGATCCCGCGGTGCCGCCGACACGCCAGGCCGCTCAGCCGCCGGCCTTCCGCATCCGCACGATCACCGCGGGGATCCCCGTCGCTCGCCTCGACGATCCGCAGTCCGATTCGAGCACGCCCTCGCCGTGCTCACCGGCGTCCGGGCGGCGCTCGTCGCCGAAGGCTACGACGTCCAGACAATTCGAATCGCCACGCCGCCGGTGCTGGACGCGGTCGCGCCCGCCACACGCAACGCGGCGCTCGCCGCCGTGCAGGCGCTCGACCGGATGGTCGCGTCGCGCGACGCGCTCCTCAGCGTCGGTCCGGCCTCGGCCCGCAAGGACTCCCCGGATGACGCGCTCGCGCGATGGCTGTCGGACCTGATCGCGTCCACGACCGCGACGTTCGCCAGCGTGTCCGTCGGGTCGGAGGTGGCCGGCGTGGACCGTCGAGCCTCGATGCTCGCCGCCGACGTCATCGCCACGCTCGGCCGCAGCACCCCTGGGGGTTCGGGCAACTTCCGGTTCGCCGCCGCCGCCTGCATCGCGCCCGGCACGCCGTTCTTCCCGGTCGCCTTCCACGACGGCCCCGCCAGCCTGGCCCTCGGCCTCGAGAGCGCCGGGCTCGTGCACGACGCCTTTTCTGGCGCTGACGATGGCGAGCACGCGGTGCAACGCCTGCGCGAGCGACTGGCCCACGCCCTGACGATGCTCGATCGCCGGATGAGAGTCCTGGCCCGACGCGCGGGCATGAAGTGGTATGGGATCGACACCTCTCCTGCGCCGCTGCAGGCCGTCAGCATCGGGAGCGCCATCGAGGCCCTGACCGGCATGCCGTTCGGCGCCCCGGGGACGCTCGACGCGTGCGCGCGCGTGACCAGCGTGCTCCGCAGCCTGCCGGTACGGCTGTGCGGCTATTGCGGCCTGATGCTGCCCGTGCTCGAGGACCAGGTGCTGGCCAAGCGCGTCGGAGAGCACCGGTTCGATCTGCGTGACCTGCTGCTCTACTCGAGCGTGTGCGGCACGGGTCTCGACATGGTCCCGCTGCCAGGCGAGGTGCCACGGGCCACCCTCGCCGGGATCATCGCTGACGTGGGCACGCTCGCGGTGCGCCTGCGCAAGCCACTTTCGGCGCGGCTGTATCTCGTGCCGGGCCGCACTGCCGGCGAGATCGCCGAATTCGACAATCCGTACCTCACTCCGGCCATGGTCATGAACCCGGATCGATAGTCCGCCGGGACACGACACTGGAGCTCGATCGCGTCTTCATCGTCGTCGCGGAGCGCGCAGACGCGGTCGATCACGCGCAACGCGGCAGGCATGGAGACCTGCGTCCCGGGCTCCCGCTGGTCCTGCGATGGTAAGCTCGCGGCGTGCGGACTGCCCTGTCGATTTCGCTGGCGATGACCCTGCTGGTCGAGGGCGCGGCACCGCGCGCGCAACCCGAGGACTTCGTCCCCCTCTTCAACGGCAAGGACCTCTCGGGGTGGGTCAACATCAACTGCGCGCCTGCCACGTTCACGGCGAAGAACGCCGAGATTCACTCGACGGGCAAGCCGATCTGCGCCCTGCGCACCGAGAAGATGTACGAGAACTTCGTGCTGGAGCTCGAGTACCTGCACGAGACCGCCGGCGGCAATGCCGGCCTGTTCGTCTGGGCCGACGCGCTCCCGGCGGTCGGGCAGCCGTTTCTCCGCGCCATCGAGGTGCAGATTCTCGACGGCCGCAACTCGGCCACCTACACCAGCCACGGCGACGTGTTCTCGATCCACGGCGCGCGTTTCACGCCGGACCGTCCCCACCCGAAGGGAGCGGAGCGGAGTCTGCCCAGCGAGCACCGTGCGAAGCCGGCCGGCGAGTGGAATCACTACCGCGTGACCGGGCAGGACGGCCGCATCACGCTGGCCGTCAACGGCAAGGAGGTCTCGGGCGGTACCAACAGCTCGCCGCGCAAGGGCTACCTGGCGCTCGAATCGGAAGAAGCGCCGACGCGATTCCGCAACATCCGGGTCCGCGAGCTGCCCTCATCGGGCGACCTCGCAGCCGATCATGTCGCGCGCGCCGACGAGGGGTTCGCATCCATCTACACCGGCATCGATCTCGCGGGCTGGCGGCCGGCGCCGGGCTGGTCCGCCGACGACTGGCGCCTGGTGCGCAAGGCCACGCCCGACGCGGGCGCACTCCTCATCAGCGAGCGGGATTACGGCGACTTCGTGGTGATGGCGGATTGGCGGCTTCTCTCGACGCCCGACGTCTCCGACACGCGGGCGGTCCCCGATCCGCCACCGCCGGATCCGGCCATTCGCGCCAGGCTGGCCATCGATCCGTCCGTCGGTGTCAGCAAGCGCTGGACGCGAACGGTCCTGACCATCCGCGGCGGCACTGTGACCGAGACGATTGACGGGCGGCGCGTACGCGACGCGGTCCGCGTCGCCGATCTCCCGTCGCGGGGTCACATCGCGCTCGACTCCCGCGGACGCGAGGTGGAGTTCGCGAACATCTTCGTCAAACCGATTCCCTAAATCCGGAGCTCACTTGCGTTGGTGATGTGGCGCAGGCCTTTAGGCCTGCCCGGGCCCGCGTTGGCCGGGCTGAAGCCCGGCGCCACCTTGGCGGGCTCCCTGTCAACAGAAGTGAACTCCGGGCTTAGCTCCTCGATCTCACGAGAAGCTCGTGTCGCGGACGGTCCGGCTGAAGCCGGAACTACGTTCAACGCGGACGGTCCGGCTGAAGCCGGACACTGCGTTCAAGTACGGCATCGGCACGATCGACGTCCGAGGCACGATCGAGGTCCGGGCGGCGGCCCCGGTCAGTCGTAGTGTCCGGCTTCAGCCGGACGGCGATCCGGCACTCGCAGGACCCGGGCTTCAGCCCGGGCCGAGTGACGCCTGAGGCCCGAGGGCTGGGGTCTACAGATTCGTCAGGTGCTCGACGTGTCCGGTGCTGTCGCCGATCGACTCGGGGCGCACGCCGACGCGGTCGAGCAGCGTCATGTACAGGTTGGTCATCGGAGTCGGCTGTCCGTACGAGATGTGCCGACCGCCCTTGACCGCGCCCACGCCCCCGCCGAGCAGCAGTACCGGCAGGTCGCCGTGCGTGTGGCGGTTGCCGTCGGCGATGCCGCTGCCGTAGACGATGGCCGAGTGATCGAGCAGGGTCCCGTCTCCGTCTTCCGTCGCCGCCAGCTTGGCGATGAAGTGCGCGAACAGCTCCATGTGGAAGACGTTGATCTGGGTGACCTTCTCGATCCACTCCTTGTTGTTGCGATGATGCGTCAGCGGATGATGGGGGTCGGGCACGCCGATCTCCGGATACGTCCGCGAACTGCCTTCGCGTCCGATCATCATCGTCACGACGCGCGTCAGGTCCGCCTGGAAGGCGAGCGCCTGCAGGTCGAACATCAGCTTGACGTGATCGGCGAAGGTCGCCGGAATGCCGCTCGGCATCTCGATGTCGGGCACGAAGCTCGCCGCCCCGTCGCGTTCGGCGGCCTCGATGCGCTGCTCGATCTCGCGCACCGAGGTGAGGTACTCGTCCACCTTGCGCCGATCCGACGCGCCCAGGTCGCCTTGCAGCTGGCGCGTCCGCTCGCCGACCAGGTCGAGGATGCTGCGGCGGGTCTGGAGCCGCTGCTGCCGGGTCGCCGGATCGAGCCCGGCATCCGCCCCGAACAGCCGCTCGAACACCGCGCGGGGATTGGTCTCCGGCGGCAGCGGCGTCGTCGCGCCCTTCCACGCGAGGCTGTTCGTGTAGGCGCAGCTGTAGCCCGAGTCGCAGTTGCCGACGGTCCGCGTGTCCTCGCAGCCGAGCTCGAGCGACGGAAACCGCGTCTCCGACGCGAGCTGGCGGGCGGCGATCTGGTCGACCGAGATGCCGTTCTGGATGTCCGCGCCCGCCGTCTTCCGCGGATGGACCCCGGTGAGATAGCAGGCGGCCGCGCGCGCGTGGTCGCCGGGGCCGTCGCCGAGCGCATACGCATTCTCGTGGTCGAGGCCCGAGAGGATGAGCATCTTCTCGCGGTACGCCTCGAGCGGCTTGAGGATGCGCGTGAACTCGAAGCCCGGTCCCGACAGCTTGGGCGTCCACTCTTCCATCGTGACGCCGTTGGGGACGTAGGCGAACGCCAGGCGCATCGGCTTCGGGCCGCTCGCCGCGCGCGCGAGGGCCGGCCGCATCGCGTCGAGCGCCGGCAGCGCCACGATGGCGCCGAGGCCCCGCAGGACAGTCCGTCGCGAAAGGTGCGTGCGCGTGATGATCATTGGGCGAGCTCCGTGGGTGCCGATGGCTTGATCGTCCTGGTCTCGTGTCCCCGCATCTGGAAGGCCGGGCTGGTCACGATGCCCCGGACCAGGCTCGAGAACCGATAGTCGTCGGCCGACGCGGCGGCGGCGATCGCCTTCACGGTCGGTCTATCGAAACGCTCCAGCCCTCGTCCGAGTGCATAGGTCATCAGCTTGCTGGTCAGCGCACGGGCGAACGCATCCCGCTCGCCGCGGAGGATGGTCTTCAACTCCGCGGGACCGGTGAACGTTCGCCCATCCGGCAGCGTCCCCGATGAGTCAATCGGGAACTTGCCGTCCTCGGTGCGCCAGCTGCCGACGGCATCGAAATTCTCGAGCCCGAAGCCGAGCGGATCCATGCGCTTGTGGCACGCGGCGCACCCGGGATCGGCGCGGTGCTGCTCGAGTTGCTGGCGCAGCGACGCCGACGTGCCGACCGTCTTGTCATCGAGGTTCGGGACATCCGCCGGCGGTTCGGGAGGCGGCGCGTTCAGCAGGTTGTCGAGAATCCACTTGCCGCGCAGGACCGGTGAGGTGCGGGTCGCGTAGGAGGACACCGTCAACACGCTCGCATGCGTGACGATCCCGCCGCGCTCGGGCATCGTCAGTTCGACGCGCCGGAACTCGGGTCCCTTCACGCCGGCGACTCCGTAGTGGCGCGCGAGACGCTCGTTCAGGAAGGAATAGCGGCCATCGATCAGGTCGAGGATGCTGCGATCGCTCTTGACGATGCTGTCGAAGAAGAGCTCGGTTTCGCGCCGCATCGACACGCGGAGATAGTGGTCGAAGTCGGGGAACTTCTCGCGGTCGGGCGTCGCCGACTCCAGCGCCCGCACCTGCAGCCACTGTCCCGCGAAGTGCTCCGCGAGCGCGGCCGACCGGGGATCGGCGAGCATGCGTGAAATCTGCGCCGCCAGCACGCGCGGGTTGTGAAGCGTCCGGCGATCCGCCGCCGCCATCAGCGCATCGTCCGGGAGACTGGCCCACAGGAAGTACGAGAGACGCGTCGCGAGCTCGTGCGCCGTGAGCGTGACACCGGCGGTCGCGCCTCCCGGCTGCCCGCGCTCGATCCGGAACAGGAAGTCGGGCGAGACCAGCATGGCCTGGAGCGGCGGCACCAGGCTCTCTTCGAACGACGCCCCGCGTTCACGCGCCGCCCTGCCGAGCCCGAGCAGGGCGTCGAGCTCACGTTGCGCGATCGGACGGCGGAAGGCTCGGCGGGCAAGGTTCGCGACGATGCGCGTCGAGCACCAGGACTGATGGCCGCCGTCGAGATGGCCGCAGGCGTAGAGCTTCTTGCGGCTGTCGGGCGACGGACCGGGCACGTGGTCGTACGGTCCGATGATCTCGATGACTCCGACACGGGCGGCGTTGGCCGGTTGTTTCTCGGCGATGCGCTTCTCGAAGCGCTTCCTCTGCTCTTCGATCTGCTCCGGCGTCGAATTCGGCCGCGGCTTGAAAACCGGCGGGCCCGGTTGCGGACGGGTCGCGGGATTCGGCCCCTCGTAGGAGGGTGGAAGCCCGTCATAGAGATTGAGCACCGTGCCCGCAATCCAGTGCTCGCCCGCCGTCAGACGCGTGCGGAACTCGAGGCGGCGGCCAGCCAGTTCCTGCTGCTGGTCGGGCTCGAACGACGCTCCGCCCTCCGGATCGATCTCGTGGGTCGTCACCATGGTCCCGTCGATCCACAGCCCGAAGCGGATCGGATCGGAGCCGACCGGCCGCCCGCCAGAGGTCACCAGGCGCAGGACGTACTCACCGGAGACCGGAATGCGGTGCGTGGCGTGCAGCGCATTGGGCAGGGTGAGGCCCGTCGTGTCGTAGTCGCGGAGAGGCGTCGGACTGGGCTGGATGCGGCCGGTGAGCGGCGTCAGCTTCGTCAGCGCCGGCTTCAGCAACTCGGGGCCGAAGACGGCCGTGCGGGCAATCTGCTCGGCGGCCGCCAGGTACTTCTCCATCAGGACGGGCGACAGCGAGAGCACGTCCCCGATGTTGTCGAACCCGTAGCCCGAATCGTCCTGCGGGAAACCGTCGGCGAGTCGGAGGTCCACGCCCAGCAGGTCGCGCACCGTGTTGTTGTACTCGGTGCGGTTCAGGCGCCGTGCGGTGACGCGGCCGGGCATCGGCCCGCGCTCGCGGTCGGCCCTCGCGATCTCACGTTCGATGACCCCCGTGAACTTCGCGATGTCTTCCGGCTCCGGACGAGGCTCCTCCTCTTCCTCCGGGGGCATCTCTCCCGTACGGACCTTGCGGACGACTTCCTCGAAGCGGTCCGCCGCGTCGGTCATCGCATCGACGGTCTGAAAGGCCTCGAGGTTCAACCCGCCCTTCTTTCGTCGGGCGCTGTGGCAGTACAGGCAGTTCGACTTGATGAACGGCTTGACGGTGTCCTCGAACGAGCCGGACGTGGCGACGACCTTCTCCGTGGGCGCGGGTGGGGCAACCGGCCGCGCGCGGGGCGCGCCATCGACACGCGGCGCGACGGTCGAGCCGGACCCGCTCGAACGGGTTACGGAAGGCCGTGCGGCATCCTGCGGACCAGCGGTAACGGCCGCCAGACCTGCCAACGTGAAGACGACCGACGCAAGGGACCGGTAAGACACTCGTCGTGTGTGACTTGGCTCTTGGAATTGTGCGTCGTCGCACGGGACTCGTCAAGCGCAGCCGACACCGTGCCCTGAGCCATAAGACCCCTGAGCCGTGGGCCCTCAGCCTTAGACCCGGAGCTCGGAAGTGCTGGTCGTGTGGCGCAGGCCTTCAGGCCTGCCCGGGCCCGCGTTGGCCGGGCTGAAGCCCGGCGCCACCTTGGCGGGCCCGTTGTCACTCCACTCAGGGCTTATGCCTGAGCCTTGAGCCCTGAGCCTTCAGAAGTCGAACCGCCGGACGTTGTCCTTCGTGAAGGTGAACGGCACCCCGAGCAGGACGTTGTCGCCGCGAATCTCCAGGCTGCCCAGACGTCCGGCCGGGAACGTCGTCGCGCCGCTCTTGAGCGTGCCGCGCGACAGGCCATGAGCTACCTGCAGCGTCAGATAGCCGAGGTCGCGGGTGTTCCAGAGCACCGCCGAGTCGAGCACGCCGTCCTCGAGATACGGCCGGCTGGCATTGGGCAGCCCGAGGCCCGTCACCCTTACATCGGTCCGGCCCGACTGTTTCACCGCTTCCGATGCGCCCGGCACCGCGGGGGACGCGATAGCCATGACGACCTTCACCCCGGGGTGCACACGCAGCAACGTCTGCGTCTCGTCGAACGCGCGCTTCCGGTCATCGTCGCTGGGGCGAATGTCCACGAGCGTGAGGCCCGGGTGCTTTTCGGCGATGACTTCGCGAATGTGCTTGATCCACTCGTTCTGGTTCGCGGCCGTGAGCGATCCCGTGATGATGGCGAACTGCCCTGTGCCCCCGAGAAGACGCGCCGCATGGCTCACGAGGGTTTCCGCGATGCCGCGCGGCGTCGCCTGGTTCACGAAGAAATCGCGGGCGTCGGGCTCCGCGTCCGCGTCCCACGTGATGACCTTGATCCCCTTGCCGCGCGCCTTGCGGAGCACGGTCGAGATCGCCTGCTTGTTCTCGACGCTCACGGCGAGCACATCGACGCCGCGGGTGATCCACGCTTCGACAACGTCGTTCTGTCTGGCCGGATCCGTGTCGGTCGGACCATCCCAGAGCAGCCGGATGCCGAGCGCCTGTGCGGCCTCGTCAGCGCCCTGCTTGCAACTCACGAAATAGGGATTGCCCTTGTTCTTGGGCATCATGGCCACGGTGAGCGAATCGCCACTGGTGGACGACCCGCCCCCGCATGCCGACGCCATCACGACCGCCAGTGCGGCCAGCCTGAGTCCCATCGTCGCGGTCGCTGAAGGTGTGCGCATTCGTTTCATGCCGGGAACGCGTCAAGCGGCGGTCAGCCAGCGGGCGATGCGAAGCCAGGTGTCGGTCCCCGAGACGGCCAATCGCCCCGCCTGCGTCGCGAGGAGAAAGAGCCCGCCCCAGAGCGTCGCCGGATGCACGCGCCCGCGCGTCCGCCAGTCGTACACCAGCGCCACCACGACGATGAGGTCGGTGAGGCCGAAATACACCAACGGGCCCAGCGGGCTCACATACGGGAGCCGCGCGATCGCCGCCGTCAGGATGGCGACGGTCGACAGCAGCATGAGCCGCTTGTGGGTGGCAGGCTTCTGTCGTTGAGCGAGGCCAAGACCGACGAGCGTCGCGAAGGTGACGAGATCGGCCATCGGGATCGCGAGAAACACCAGCGGCGGCGGCAGGCCCTCCACCGTGAATCCACGGCGTGCGGCCGTAATGGCCACGATGTAGCCGACGACGAGCATGAGCACCGCCAGCACGCCGCCGGCGACTCCCAGCTTCCGGTGGACCGGCGTCCGTCGGGCGGACACGAGCGCGGTCTGGACGACCAGGAGCACGATCCAGGCGCTGAAGACGACCCCATGGATCACGAACACCGTCGCCAGCGGCTCCTGGCGAAACGCGGGACGGAGATAGAACGTCGGCGCGAAGCCGGCAAAGACGATCAGCGCCATTGCCGCGGCCATCGCCAGGAAGAATCGGCGATCCGGGGGCACGGCTGCCGCCGCCGCGCGCCGCGGCGCGGCCGCGACCACATCGAGGCGTGTGCTCATGGCGGAGGACGTGTATCGCGAGGATGGCGATCAAGTCAAGGCTCAGCTATATCCTGACCCCGGAGTTCGCTTGTGTTGGTGATGTGGCGCAGGCCTTTTAGGCCTGCCCCGGCCCGCGTTGGCCGGGCTGAAGCCCGGCGCCACCTTGGCGGGCCCGTTGTCAACACAAGTGAGCTCCGGGCTTAGGACTGGCGCCGGCTGCCCAGGGCGACCGCGGCGATGAGGAGCACGCCCGTCAGGATCCCGGCGAGCTCTGTTGGCCGGTCGGCGAGCCTCAGGCCGTTCTGCAGGATGCCGAGCGCCAGGACGCCGAGGAGTGTCCCGCCGACGCTGCCCCGGCCGCCGAAGATGGACGTGCCGCCGAGGACGACCGCGGTGATGGCCACGAGCTCGAAGCCGGTGCCGGCGTCGGCCTTGGCCTGGCCGAGCCGCGACGCGTACACGAGCGCCGCGAGGCCCGCCGACAATCCGGACAGGGCATACACCAGGCCAAGCCGCCGCCCCACCGGAATGCCGGCATGCCGCGCACCGTCGGGCGAGAAGCCGATCGCGCGCAGCGAGCGTCCGATGGTGAGGCGATGCACGAGAATCGAGATCGCGAGGGCGGCGCCGCCGACGAGGAACACCTGTGTCGGGATTGTCCCGAAGCGGCCCTGACCGAGCACGAGGAACCATTCGGGGAAGTCCGCGTAGTTGCGGACCCCGCCTGAGATGCCTTCCGCGAGCCCGCGAAACAGCGAGAAGGTGGCCAGGGTGACGATGAGGGGCGGCAGCCCGGCGCGCGCGACGAGCAGCGCGTTGAGCAACCCGCCGGCCAGCGAAACGGTCAGGGCGGCGACGATCGCCAGCTCGAAAGGAAGGCCGGCCTCGCGCCACGAAGCCCCCAGCGTCACGGCCGACAGCGCCAGCAGCGATCCACTCGAAAGGTCGATGCCGCCGGTGAGAATCACCGGGGTGAGCGCCAGGGCGATGAGCGCCACTTCGCCGGTCGCACGGACGATCTCACCGGCGTTCTGCCAGGTCAGGAAATTCGTACCGGCGATCGCGAAGACGATGATCTCGACGACGACCAGCGTCGCGAGCGCGGCCTCGACGCTCCCGGGTACCGTCCAGCCTCGCCGCGCGCGCGCCAGACGAGAACCGCCGGCCACGACCAGCGCCGGAGGCAGCTGCTCACCCGGCATGCGCTCTCCCCAGTCGAGGGCGATCGTGCGACGGGGCCATCACGTCGGCTGACACGGCCGCAAGGATGATCAGCCCCAGCAGCGCCCGCTCCCACGCGGCCTCGGTCCCGAGAAAGGTGAGCGCCGGGCCGACCAGCGAGAGCAGCGCCGCGCCGACCAGCGTGCCACGCAGCGAGCCGCGCCCGCCGGCAATCGAGGTGCCGCCGACGACCACCGCCGCGATCGCGGACAGCTCCATCCCGATGCCCGCGTTGGTCTGGACGTCGATGAACTGCACGGCCGACAGCGTCGCCGCCAGGCCGCTCATCGCCCCCATCAACACGAAGACCCAGAACACGACGACCACCGGGCGAATCCCCAGCAGGCGGGCGATCTCCGCGTCCGACCCGGTGGCATAGACAGCACGGCCCGCGCCCAGCGACGATGCCGCGACCGCAAGTCCGGCCCAGACCGCCAGCGCCACGCCAACCACGACGGCGCGACCGGTCCCCTGTCCCAGCCCGAACCACTGGAATGTCGCGGGGAGGTCTTCCACCCAGACGCCGCCGGTCACCCACCGCAGCCCTTCGCGCAGCGCGACCATGGTGGCGAGCGTGACGACGATCGCGGGCAGCCGCAGCCTGGCCACCAGCACGCCGTTGATCGCGCCCAGCGCCGCCCCGGCCGCCACCGCACCCGCCGCCGCGGCCGGCATCGGCCATCCGGCCTTGGCGAGCAGACCGACGATCACGCCGCAGATGGCAAACTGCGATCCGACGGAGATATCGATCTGGCGGGCCAGGATGACGAGCGTCATGCCGCTCGCCATCACCAGCAGGGGCGATGCGCCGACGGCGAGGTCGCGGAGGTTGGCGGGGGCGAAGAACGCCGGCGCCACGGCCGCGAGCAGCACGAGCAGGACCGCCAGCGCGATGGCCACCGACAGCTCGCGGCCAATCGTCAGGCGTGGGGTCGGGGGCATGGGATCACAGTGACGAGTGACGAGTGACGAGTGACCAGTTACCAGTTACCAACTACCAGATACCAACTAGCGGCTACCGGCTGCCAGCGATCATTTGTCCGGCTTCGCGGTCGCCTGCGGCGAGTGCCCGAGGGCCAGCGCCATGACGGCTTCGGCGGTCGCGGACTCGCGGGAGAGCAGGCCGACGATGGCACCGTCGCGCATCACGGCCACGCGGTCGGCGAGCGCCAGCAGTTCGGGCAGGTCCGACGAGATGAGGACGATTGCCAGCCCCTCATCCGCCAGCGACGCGATCAGGCGATGAATCTCCGCCTTGGCGCCGATGTCCACGCCCTGCGTCGGTTCGTCGAGGATCAACACGCGCGGGCCTGTCGCCAGCCAGCGCGCGAGCGCCACCTTCTGCTGGTTCCCGCCGGAGAGCGTCGACACCGCCGCGTCCACCGACGGAGTCCGGATCGCAAGCCGATCGACGAATCGCTGCGCCAGCGCCCGCTCGCGCGCGACGTCCAGCCACCCGGCGCGCGACACCGCCGCGAGCGATGCGAGGCTGACGTTTGCCGCCACCGGCAGATCGCCGATGACGCCGTGACGACGTCGATCCTCGGGGACGTAGGCCAGGCCGAGTCGCGCGGCCTGGGAAGGGCTGGTGACGCGCACCTCACGCGCGTCGAGACGGATCACGCCGCCATCGGCCGGGGAGAGTCCGAACAGCGTCCGCGCGAGCTCGGTGCGGCCGGCGCCGACGAGGCCCGCCAGGCCGAGAACCTCGCCGGCGGCGACGGTGAGATCGAGGCCGCGCAGTCCCTCCGCGTGACAGCGAATCCCGCGAACGTCCAGCAGCGGCGCGGGCGCCGGACGCGTCGCGCGAGGCGGTGCCGCGTGCGCCGCCAGCTCGCGTCCGACCATCCGCCGAATCAGCTCCGCGCGCGGAACGGCTCCACGCGAATCGGTGGACACGTGCTGCCCGTCGCGCAGCACGGTCACGCGATCGGCAACCGCGTCCACTTCGTCGAGGCGATGCGAGATGTAGACGCTCGCCACGCCTCGCGCCGCGAGCTCGCGCACGAGCGCGAGCAGGCGGGCCGCGTCCACGTCGGGCAGCGACGCCGTCGGCTCGTCCAGGACGAGCACGCGGGCGTCGGCGCCCAGCGCCCGCGCCATCTCGACGAGCTGCTGCTCCGCCATTCGCAGCGTGCGGGCCGGGGCGTCCACGTCGAGGGTCATACCGACCCGCGCGAGCAGCGCTTGCGCGTGCCGGCGACGGTGCCCCCAGTCGATGCGCCGCCAGCGCGAGACCGGCTCGGTGCCCAGCGCGATGTTCTCGGCGACGGACAGATCCGGCAGCAGTGCCGGCTGCTGGTAGACCGGGGACACGCCCAGCGCGCGCATGCGGGACGGCGTCGCCGCGACCACCGGCCGCTGGTCGATCTCGACGCTGCCCGAATCCGGCGCGATGGCGCCGGTGATGATCCTGACGAGCGTGCTCTTGCCGGCGCCGTTCTCGCCGACAAGGGCATGCACCTCGCCAGGGCGGACGTCGAACGACACCCCGCGGAGGGCCTGCACGCCGCCGAACGATTTGCGAAGATCGAGCAGCCGGAGAAGCGGAGCCATCCTCGGCGAAATCGGCCCAGAGGTATACCACAGCCTTCGGAAGTACGAAGAACGAGGGACGAGGGATGAAGGTACCAGAGTACGAAGGACGAAGGACGAAGTGCAGGGCGCGAACCTCTGTGCCGATTCATGGATACGGACGAGGCGGAATCCGCAGCCGCCGAGCCGACTCGAGGCGGACGATTGAACGGTACCAAAGCTGACGGCCCGTGGTAAAAGTCGGAGGTCCCCAGCGCGCGGAGGAGGTCCTCATGACGACCGGCCGCACGGGCATCAGCAATCGCGAAACCGCGGACGAAGAGCAGGTCGAGCGCGACGTTCTGGCGCGCGACGACGATGCGACACGCGACTCGGCGGGGCACGTCGGTCTTGAAAGCCCCGCCGAGCGCCTGCAGCGCGAAGACGACGAGCACATTCAGGCCCCGGTCGCGGAGAGCAAACGCGGCAAGGGGTTCAAGTGACGGGTCGGCCCCGGGGTCCGGCTGACGCCGGACACCACGCCACCACACGGGGTCACCACCACCGCGGGGTCCGGCTGAAGCCGGACACTACGTCACGACGGTCGCGAGCTACCGCAAACGGCCGAGGGGCCCGAGACCGAGGTTGAGCTCTTCGGGATCGAGGTCGAAAGTGCGAGCGAGAATCGGTGATGGTCTGCTCGAGTTGCATGAGCGCGCGCCCCAGCCGCTCGACTTCTGCGGCCGACAGCGTCTTGCGCTCGAGACGACGCAGCGTCTGACGTTCGAGCAGGTCTCTCACGAACCCGGCGAGCGAGAGCAGCAGACGCATCAGCGATCGCTGCATGTCGTCCGGATCGAGCTCGAGCCGGGTTCGCGCAGGGACCGCGGGAGACGAGCGCGGCTGGCGCACCCTGGCGCGCGGGCGCGCCGTCTTCCCGACCCGCTTCCCGGGCGGGCGACCCGTCTTCTTCATCGTCGCCGCCTTCGCGGCTTGACGCGTGGCGCCGGCGCCGCGCCGAAGATGCGATCGACCGCTCCGACGAGCGCGCCGAGCCTGACGTACAGCAAGTCCACGTCGGCGAGCGCAATCACGAGCTCCGCGTCCACCACGACGCCTTTGTGGAGCAGACTGTCGACGAGATCCAGCAGCGACGGCTCGGGATCCCCCGCACCGACCAGGGCCGCGGCGAGGCTCGGGCCCCGAGGTGGTGGTGGGCGGCGCGGGCGGATGGGCAACTTGGGAGGCACGAGGATCGCAGGCGGTTCGGCAGGCTCAGACGAAGCTGTAAGCGGGATGTGGGCCGAGGACTGCGACCTCGAGCCCGAGGGAGCGCAGGCGGCGACGCCCGCGGCTGACGACCGTCCTGAACGCGCGCAGGTTTCGTCGAGCGACGAGGAACTGGCGTGAGATGGCCGGCGCTTTCGGCAGCGCCCGCGAGGAGCGCGTCCGGGTTCGTGACGCAAGCAGGGCCAGCTCTTTGAACAAGGCCGCCGCCGCTCGTGTCTGTTCCGGCGTCGGCGCAGCGTCACGACGAATGCGCTCCGCGCGCGCTTCGAGAAACGCCGTTCCCGACGGTGCGGCCGTCGTCGCCGTCGACGTCTCGGGCGCGGGCCACACACGCACGCCGCATTCCAGCCGTCCTCGTACCCCGGCCAGCGTGCGATCGAGCCGGCGCTTCGCGCGGCGCAGCTTCGCGACGAGCGCCGCTTCGTCGCGGAAGACCGCGAAGAGACGCATCGGCGCCACGGCATTGGCGCCGAGTACCGCCTCGACCACGCGCTCGTGGCCGAGCGCGCACTCGCCCACCCAGTCCATGTCCGACAGCCTCGCCCTGACGGCGTCCGCGGCGAACACCGCGGCCGGCACCTCGGCGGCGATCGCCCACCGGCGCGTGCCGACTGTGATGGCACGCGGAGGGCCGGCGCCGGGAACGCCGGCGCGCCGCGGCACGCGGGGCTTCCGGGCGTGCTCGACAATCGCGTAGACGTAGAGGGCGACGTCAGTCGTCATCGCCGACGTCCACGACGATGTCGGCCGCGACCACACGGGTGTCCGCGCCAATGACGTGGGCGCCACTCTGGTCCGGCCGCAGGGCGCGCAGTTGTGCGAACACGTCGCGTTCGACGGCGGCGAACGCCGCCTCGTCGAGGCGGCCCTCTTCGAGCGCCAGCTGCGCCTCCACGAGGCGCGCCTTCAGCTGCGCGTCGTCGCCGAGCTCTTCGTCCACGGCGGTCGCAATCGAGCGGAAGACGAAGCCGAGGAAGGAATCGATGACGAACATCCCGCGTTCGCGCCGGTCAGGCGCGCTCCAGCTTCAGCCGGATGTTGACGAAATTGTACGGCGGCCACGGTCCCGTGTACTTGAAGGTCAGCTTGTCGTAGAGCGCGCCGAGCTCCTTCACGCGCGCGTCGAACGCCGATTCGCCCTCGCGCGACACCAGGAAGGCCGCATTCATGATCATCTTGTCGCCGATCGGCTTGTTCGAGCGCGACGCGACCGCGACACCGCGCAGCGCTTCGAAGATCTCGACCACGTACCGCTCGGATCGCGCTTCGAGTGCCGCATCGACCATGCGGCCGTATTGCATGCGCGCGAAGTACGTCGATCCCTTGAGCGCCGAGAGCTCGCGCTTCAGCCGCCTGATGCTCTCGTCCTCGACTTCGATCATCTCGATGATGGCGTCGCGATCCCAGAGCACCTTGAGGCCGAACTCGAGCTTGTCGGCCATCTTGTTGATGACGTCGGCGAAGGCGTCGTAGGCCGACCGCAGGAACTCGATGATGTCATCGTCGGTCCGGAACACCGTGCCGAACGACATCGGCAGCACCGTCAGGCTTTCCATCACGGTCTCGTTGACCCGCTGGTGCGCCAGCACGTTCTCACGCGTGGGATCGAGCACGCCGAGCGGGATGTGCGAGACGACGGCCGCGAGGTCGCGGAAGTTCACCGTCGTGACCTCCGACGGGGGCTGGCCCATTCCGATCCGCCAGTTCGGCAGGGGCGCGCTCGAGCGGACGATACAGTACACGTAGCGGCCGAGGGGCGGGGTGTCTGTCGCCGCCGCGGCGCGAGCACGCGGGCTTCGGCGCGCCGGCGCAGCGACCGATCCGGCCGGCCGGGCGTGCGCCTTGGCCGGCTTGCCGGTCGCGGGTCTGTTGACTGTGGCGACTTTGCCTGACGCGCGCGGCGCGGACGGACGCGGTCGCGGCCCGGCGGGGCGTGCGGGGGCGGGCGTGCGGGCCGCCGCCGCCCGGCGCCCGGCGCGAGCCGGCTTGGGCACTCGTTTAGCTGCCATACTCCGCTCCGTACGATCGGGGTTCGTGTGCTGCCCGCAAAACCGTCGCGGGGTCGTGGCTCGAGTCGCGGCTGCGCGGGATCCGATCGCCGTGATCGGCCGGCTGGCTCGCCCGACGCGGCAACTCCAGCTTGAAGGTCGCACCCGGACCCTCTGTGTCCTCGAGGAACAGCCGGCCCCCGAGCATGGTCGCGAGCCGCCGCGAGATCGCCAGACCGAGACCGGTGCCGCCGAATTGCTTGGTCGTCGAGCTGTCCACCTGATGGAAGTCCTCGAAGATCCGATCACGGTCCGCCGGCGCCACGCCAATGCCCGTGTCCTGGACCGCGATCGCCAACGTGCCGGCCCGGTCGTCGCAGGAGGCCCGGATGGTGATCTGTCCCTGGTGCGTGAACTTCAGCGCGTTGCTCAGCAGGTTGGTCACGATCTGTTTCACCTTCTGCCGGTCGCTCAGCAGGACCGTCCACGCCGGACTCATTTCGACGACCACCGGCACCGGCGACCGGGAGATGACGGCCTCGAGCTCGGCGGTGACCTCCCTGATCAACTGGTCGGTCTCGAACTCGGTGAGCTGGACAGGCATGCGCCCCGCTTCGATCCGCGAGATGTCGAGCACGTCGTTGACGAGCCCCATCAGGTGCCGCCCGTTCGACTCGATCCGGCTGAGCGCCCGCTGCTGGTCCGGCTCGGGCTCCCCGTAGACGCCCTGGAGCACCATCGATGCGTAGCCGAGCATCGCGTTGAGCGGCGTCCGCAGCTCGTGCGACATGTTCGCGAGGAACGACGACTTGGCCGCCGACGCCTGCTCCAGCGCAATCGCCTGAGCCCGCAGCAGCGCGTTCTGCTGCGCGAGCTCCCCGGTCGCCGTGCGGACCTTGTTCTCGAGCTCGTCGGAGGCGTGCTTCAGCTCCTCGTAGAGCCCGGCGCGCTCGAGCGCCTGGGTCTGATCGTGCAGAATCGTGACGATGCCGGCGAGCTCGCCGTTGGCCGAGAGGATCTTGCCCGCAATCGCCTCGACCGGCAGCGCCCGGCCGGAAATCGGATCGCTGAAGCCGATGTCGCCGCGCCACGGGCGGTCGCTGCCGCTCACGAGCAGTGCGGTCGCGAACGACGAGAAGTGCGCCTGGTTCGACCGCACGCGCCGCTCGACGCCCATGGCCGCCGTGTCGTGGACCGTCAGGAGTCGCTCGGCCGGCGCGTTCATCATCTCGATCTCGCCGGTCGGCGCGGTCACGATGATGGGGTCGGCCACCGAGTCCATGATCAGCTCGAGGCGGTGGCGCTCGGCTCGAATCTCGCCCTCGGCGTCCCGCAGTTTCCGATAGTTCTGATCGAGCTGAAGCTGTGCCCGCCCGAGATCGGTGACGTCGCGGAGGACCGAGACGATGATGGTGCCTTCGCGCATTTCCTTGAGCGGCGCCGTCAGCAGCTCGAACAGCAGGTCCGATCCGTCCTCGGGATCGACGAGCACCAGCTCACGCGCGACGCGCTCGGCCGACGCGCCGGCGGCGGCGCTGGCCAGCGCCGACGAGAGGAACAGGTTGTTGAGCGAGACGGCGCGGCGGCGGCCCTCGCTCTGCTCCGGGTGCGCGGCGAACAGGCGCTCCGCATGCGTGTTCGCGAGGAGGAGCTTGCCGGTCGGATCGGTCAGCAGGATCGGGTCCGTCACCGCATTGAGCATGAGGAACAGCTGCCGGCGCTCGAGGTCCAGGCTGACGTCGCTGCGGACCCTGCCCTCGCGGATGCGGGCAAGCTTGTCGGACAGGACGTCCGCCAGCCACCGAATCTCGGGCTCGAGCGCACTGTCCGCGGTACAGGCGAGGAGCAGGCCGATCAGTTGCGGCGAGGCCGCCGGCGTCCGCAGCGGGATGGCGTGGAACGGGTTCTTCTCGAGCGGCGTCCGCGGGTGCCGCCGGCCTCCGGGAAAATGCGTGGAGCGCTCAGGGGCACGCATCGCAGCGACGAGCGGATGCCGGCGATCACGCACGTCGAGCGCGAACTCGGCGACCGTGGCCGACGAGAGGCCCGCGCTCGCGGCCCCGATCAAGCTCGATCCGTCCGACGCGACGAGCGCCACGAAGGCACACTGCACGTGCGTGTGGTGCAGGAGCCATTGCACGCTGGCCTGCGTGACCTGGACGACATCGTCGGTGGAGAGGAAAAACTCGACGAGCGCCAGCTTGGCTTCGACGAGCGACCGGCCGGCGGGAGCGGCGGTGCGTGGATTCAGGTGGCGGCGCACGACGGCCTCGGGGCGGGCGCGGCCGGGCTACGGCCGGCTGCGCGGGGCGCGTCTCGGCACGCGCTCCCTCGCGAGCTCCGCCCGGAGTGCGACGTTCTGCGCCGCCAGCTCCTCATTCGCAATCTCCAGCGCCGGACGCGAGACGGTCGGGACCTGGCCGACCGCCTCCGCGTACTTGAGGTAGGTGTCGATCGAGGCGACGACGACGCGCGCCTCGACGGTGATGAGGTCGATCCCGACCAGGGATACCCGAACCCAGGCGTCGATCACGATGCCCTTGTCGAGCACACGATCGAGAACGTCCACCAGACTCGTTCCGCCTGCAGTCCGTTCAACGGGCATTCCGCACCTCCACCGCGTCCGGGCGTCCGCACACGCACGGACCGGCGCTCACGCCACTGCCCCCTGTCGCCAGGCCTTCAAGACCTTCGCCGACGTGTCGATGCCGGCGGCGTCCGGGCTGACGAGGGCGCCCGCACACCGGCGCGCACAGCCTGGACCTGCAACTGCTGCTCGAGCTGACGCACCCGCTCCCGCAATCCTACCAGTTCGGCCGAAGCCGACTTCCCCGGCGAGAGGTGGGCATCGTACGACCACCAGTCGAGGCCCATCTCGCGCGCCTTGTCCAGCGAGCAGACGATGAGCCGGATGCGGATCGTCAGGAGCTCGACCTCGGCCAGCGAGATCTTGATGTCGCCGCCCACGAACAGGCCCTTGTCGAGTACCCGATCCAGCACGTCCACGAGACCCGTCGAACGTGGACGACCGTGCTCGAACGATGCAGACATGGGGGATTCCGGGCCGGCGACGTGAGCCGAGCTCGTCACCAGGCGGGGCGCGCGCACTATACCAGAACCCCGGAAGGGGGCCCGTCACCCACTTCTGCCAGGAGCCGGACTTCTCGAGCCGGAGCACCGAGCACTACACGCCGGCCGGTCTGCTCGATGCCGTCGTGGCCGTGCTCGGCGCCATCGACCTCGATGGCAGCCGGTTTGCGACCTTCGGCCCACGGCTTACACAACACGGCTGGAACCGAGCGACGAAAGCCGTCTTGCGTGGGGGAAACGACGCCCGCGGATCAAGAGCCTGACGATTGCGGCCTCAGCTCGATGTCGAAGGTGCCCGGCGGCTGCACGGTGACGAACACGAACGTGGTGACGTATCCGGGCTTCGAGACGAGCGCGTAGAAGCCGAACCCAACGTCGCGCGCGTTGCACAGCAGGTAACGGCCCGACGCGTCGGTCATCGTCCTCGCGCTGGGCGCCCATCCCATGCCACCGCTGAAGTCCAGAACAACGCTCGCGCCTGCAATCGGTAGCTCTCCGAGCTCCGTGCGGTGGAACACCCGTCCGGTCAACACCGGTTGGACGATCGGCATCGATCCGGGGACCCCTGTCGTGGAGAGCAGGGCGTCGGAGACGAGGTAGACGTCCTGATCCTTGTCCGTGGCCGTAATGGGTACGCGGCACGGTTGGCTGTACCCGGGCTTTTCAGCCACGAGCTTTGCAGGAACCCTCGGGTCGGGTGCCGTGTAGCGACCGTGAAGATCAGTCCTGATGCTCGACGGCCACGACTGATACTCCACGGAAATGTCGATGGCAACGTCCGGCAGCGGCAGCCGCCCGCCGGCAGTGCTGTCATAGACCACGCCCGTCACGGTTGCAGGAGGAGCTGAGCGGACTCGCGGACGACGGGGGTGGCGATGGAGCGAGGGGCAGGGACCGGGTTTCGCCACAGCCGAAGGCGAACGGCAGGACGCCCAACGTGATCAGGATTGCTCTCATTAAACCAGCCGATTGCCGCGAACCCGTTTTCAGCCTTGACTACATTGATAAACGCTCCGCACGCGTCGAGCGGACAGGCGCCCTCGCGGCCCGCGGAAACGCTGCATCCGTCTTCGCAGACGGCACATTCGCCCGATCGGGGAGAATACGCTCGCGTGAACCGCCCCACTCCCGGGGATCCGATCGCGCTTCCCGCACATTTCCCCGCACGCGCGCCGGTTTCGCTTCCCGACCCATCAATTCTGGCCGAAACAGAGGCGGCTTCGCCGGCGCCGCCCGTAACCCACTTTTAACGCCCCCGTCACCGGCGGGAAACCTGCGCCACGTACCGTGCGCAAGGATGTCCTTCAAACCCGAGTGGCAGCACCCGTCTCCCGCAGGTACCCCTTCCGGAGATCCCATGCGGACATCCCTCGCGGATGCGCCAGGTAGCTGGAAAGCCCCGGCCGGCCAGACGCGAATCCTCGTCGTCGAGGACGAGCAGGACATCGGCGGGCTGATCAAGCATGCCCTGGAACGCGACACCGCGATGCGAGTCTCGCTCGTCGGCACGGGTGACTCGGCCCTCAAGGCGGTGGTCGACGACCCGCCGGATCTGATCATCCTCGACCTCAACCTGCCCGTCCTGAGCGGATTCGAAGTGTGCCGCATCCTCCGGTCGCGGCCCGCCACCCGGCACATCCCGATCATCATGGTCACGGCACGCACCAGCGAGGTGGACCGCATCTCGGGCCTCGATCTGGGCGCCGACGATTACGTCACGAAGCCCTTCAGCCCGCGTGAGCTGGCCGCTCGCGTGCGCGCCGTGCTGCGGCGCCGCCAGCAGAACGCGTCGCCCGACGCGGTCTCCACCTACCGCGGCCGACATCTCGTCGCGGACTTCGACGCCGTCGCCATCAGCGTAGACGGCCGGTCAGTCCGGCTCACGCGACGCGAGTACGAGTTGCTGAAGTGCCTGGTCGAGAACCGCAACCGCGTGCTGTCGCGCGATCGCCTGCTCGAACGTGTCTGGGGCTACGATCGGCTCATCGAAACCCGATCGGTGGACGTGCACATCGGGCGCCTCCGCGGCAAGCTGGGACCCGCCGGCGATCAGATCGAGACCGTCGTCGGTCTCGGTTAC
Source organism: Vicinamibacterales bacterium (assembly GCA_963834365.1). Taxonomy (GTDB): domain Bacteria; phylum Acidobacteriota; class Vicinamibacteria; order Vicinamibacterales; family Vicinamibacteraceae; genus CAWJAP01. The sequence continues at coordinate 86,776 of CAWIBS010000033.1, forward strand.
CGGTTCGTGGAATAACCCGAGGCTCGCGCCTTGGGCGGCGCCTCCTGCGGCGGCGGGGGCTCGCCGGCCACGTCGATCCAGCCTTCCTGCTTCAGCGTGCGCACGCGCAGCGAGAACATCGTGCGGGCGCGTTCGACGCGATGCCAGTCCGTGTAGCGGACCTGCCGCACGACATGGCGGTCGGCCTCCTCCCGGACCTCCCAACCGCCATCGGCAACAGTCTGGATGAGGAACTGCCGTGTGTGACCGTGCTGGGCGAGGTGTCTCGAGAACATCGGCGGCATCCTGTGAGGTCGGCGACTCCCGATCATCATGGCAAAGCCGCGACGTCTCTAGTGTAAACTCTGTGTAAACCCGTAACTTCAAGAAAAGGCATGGTTTGCGACGGGGACGTCGTCGGGATTGGAGCCGCCCACGCGACCGTGTCGTTGTCAACAGGGGCCGGAGTTTCTCGAGCCGGCCCCATCAACACGAAAAAGGGCTGACGTGAGATATCCACGTGAGCCCTGCCCGCCATGGCAATCCCGCCATGACGGAGCGCCGGATGAATGCCGTTCATCATCCCGCCGGAGGGTTTCGACACCACGACGATTCCGAAACATGTGCGTGACGGGCACGGCGTCGCGGGTCCGCGCGATGCAAGCCGGCGTATAGTTCGTGGGCACGCGTCACACAGGGGGATTCCGGGACATGACCGAGGTCTTGGCACTGATTCTTGGGGGCGGACAGGGGAAACGGCTGTATCCCCTGACGCATCGGCGATCGAAGCCGGCCGTGCCGATAGGCGGCAAGTACCGCCTCATCGACATTCCGATCAGCAACTGCCTGCACGCCGATTTGCGGCGCATCATCGTATTGACCCAGTTCAACTCCGCGTCCCTCAACTGGCACATCAGTCAGACCTACCGGCTGGATCACTTCTCGAGGGCCTTCGTCGAGATTCTCGCCGCCGAGCAGACACCCGAGAACACGAACTGGTTTCAAGGCACCGCCGACGCCGTGCGGCGCGCGATCCCGCATTTCGAGGCGTTCAAAGCCGATTACTATCTGATTCTCGCCGGCGACCATCTGTATCGCATGGACGTCGCGGCGATGATCCAGTCGCATGTCCGCGCCAGCGCGGACATCACCATCGCCGCCCAGCCAATCGGCATCGAGGACGCGAGCAGCATGGGCATCTTCCGCTTCGATCGGCAGGGGCGCATCGAAGCCTTCGAGGAGAAGCCGAACCGGGCGCGCCTCGAAGAGATGGTCTCGAGCGTGCCGCCGGGTGCCGCGGCCGAAATCACGCCGCCGCCGGACCAGCCGTTCGTGGCCTCGCTCGGGATTTACGTCTTCTCACGCCGGGTGCTGCTGGACATGCTGGCCGACAGGACACCGGTTGACTTCGGGCGGGAGGTGATCCCGCAAGCCCTGGGCCGCTACGACGTGCACAGCTACTTCCATCGGGACTACTGGGCGGATGTCGGCACGGTGCGATCGTTCTACGACGCCAATATCAGCCTGACCCAGCCGCAGACGCCGTTCAGCTTCTATCACCCGACCCGCCCGGTGTTCACGCGGCCGCGCTTCCTGCCCCCGTCCTGGATCGACGAGGCGGCGCTCACGCGATCGATCGTCGCCGAAGGCGCGTCGCTCTGCCACGCGTCGATTGCCGACTCGGTAGTGGGCCTGCGGATGCAGGTGCGGCGCGGCGCCCAGGTCCGGCGATCAGTCATGCTGGGCGCGGATCTGTTCGAGGATCACCCGCCGGAGGGATTGCCGGCGCTCGGTGTCGGCCACGGCTGCGTCCTCGACGGGGTCATCGTCGACAAGAATGCGCGCATCGGCGATGGCGCCAGCTTGACCAACGCGAAGGGCGTCGTGGACGCGGATGGTGACGGCTACGTCATCCGCGACGGCATCATCGTCGTGCCCAAGGACGCCGTCGTCGCACCCGGAACGATAGTGTGATGGGTCCTAGCGCCGCGCTGGCTGGCGGGCCCAGCTAGTGCTTGCGTCCCAGGCCGCGGAGAATCCTGGGCGTGACCATCCAGACGAGCTCGCCTGAACCGGCAGGGGGCGGCAGCAGCGATACGTCGATGAGCATGGCGCCGCCTTTCTTGAACGTCAGGGTGCCGCGGAGCCCGAGCAGTGCCGCGGCCAGTTCGCCGAGACCGGGCTCGTGGCCGACCAGCGCGAGGCTGCCCCGCTTCGTGAAGTCGCGCAGGGCCGTCAACACGTCCTTCGGACGGCGACCGGGCTCGAGCGCCGGCAACTCGACGATGCGTGGAGAGGCCGGGTAGGCATCCGCCAGGATGTCGGCGGTCTGCCGCGTGCGCACCAGGGGGCTCGTGAGGATCTCGTCGAAGGTGACGTCCATCTCCACCAGCCCGGACGCCTGACGCTTCATGCGATCGGCGCCCTCTTTTGTCAGCGGACGGAGTCGGTCGTCGGGCCACTTGTCCCCACGCTCTTCCGCAATCGCGTGGCGAATCAGATAAAGGTGAACGGGGCCGGGCATGGGGCGGCTGGACTCCGAAACGCTTCAGCGCGCCGCGGCTGACGCCTGATCCACGCGGGGCGCGATCGCGTCGAGGGCCTTGTCGGCGACCCGGATGAGCGAAGCCTGGCGGCGGAGATAGCGCGCGTGCAGGTGGCGCTCCTGGGCTGTGAGCCGCGCGGCGACCGCGTCGTGAGCGGCGGCCAGGTCGGTACGCGGATGTGGGACATCCAGTGCTCCGCCGACCCGCGCGCGCAACACGTCGGTGTCGTGGAGCTGGCCGAGAATCTCCTGTATCTCGCGCAGCTGCCGCACGAGCGCACCCGCCGCGACGATCTTGACCTCCCCGGCGAGCTCCAGGGCGTATCGCAGCTTCTTGACCGCAATCCTCACGGCGTGCAGCCGATCCGCATCGAAGAGCGCCCCGGCGTCCGCCACCGCACCCAGCAGCGCGTGGGCGCGCTGGCGAATCCGGTCGGCATGGACGCTTCGCCAGGAGCTGTCGACGTCGGGAGAGGGAATGTGTCTGGCGAAGCGCTCGAGCCTCGCCAGCAGGCGCCGCGCACGTCCGGCGTCGAAGACCTGGGTCAGGTGCTCGAACGCCAGCGATCGCTCGCGCCCGATCTCGGGCTGCACGACGTGGACGACTTCCGGCGGCGCGTGCTGTTCCGTGACGAGCGTCTCGAGCGTGTCCAGGAGCACGTCGGACTCCCGTACCTCTCCCAGCGCCCGTGTCAGGCGCCGCAGGCGCGTGCCCAGCCGCCGCACCCGGCGCCGGTGCAGGGCGGCGCCGAACACCGGCAGCGCTTCGCGCAGACGACGCGACGCGACGCGAGCCTGATGCACGGCCGAGGTGTCGCCTTCGAGAGCCGCGGGCAGGTGATCGACCAGCGCGTGGATCCGGCGATCGAGCACGCGTTGGAGGAGGTGGGGGGAGCCCATGTTAGGATGCCGGCCGCGCGTCCGAATGAGCCCCGTATCCTAGCACAGCACCAGGCCGCGCCGCCCCTCCACCATCATGCGGCTCGCAGCGATCGACATCGGCACCAACTCGGTCCACATCATCGTCGTGCAGGTGAGACCGGACCTCTCCTTCGAGGTCGTGGACCGCGAGAAGGAAATGGTCCGCCTCGGGGCCGGCGGGCTCGACGGCAAGGCGCTGACGCCGTCGGCGATGTCGGCCACGCTCCAGGCACTCTCGAAGTTCCGCCGGCTCGCCGACTCGCACAACGTCGACGAGATCATCGCCGCAGCGACCAGCGCCACACGCGAGGCCGAGAACGGCGGCGACTTCCTGAACACGATTCACCGCGAGACCGGGATCGCGGTGAAGGTCATCTCCGGCCAGGAAGAGGCGCGTCTCATCCACCTCGCGGCGGCCTACGGCGTGGATCTCGCCGGCCGGCGCGGGGTCGTCATCGACATCGGCGGCGGCAGCGTCGAGATCACCTTCGGCACCGCCCGGGACGCCGAGCTGGCCAGGAGCTTCAAGATTGGCGTCATCAGGCTCACCGAGCGGTTCGTGCGCTCCGATCCGATCGCCGGCCGCGACGAGCGTCGGCTGGTCGCGCACATCAACGACGAGATCGGCGCGCACATCGATCAGATCGTCAAGCGTGGCTATCAGCGGGTGATCGGAACCTCCGGCACGATCCTGAGCCTCGGGTCGGTCGTGCTCGCCGCCGAGACCGACTCGGTGACCGACGTGCGCAACACGCGCGTCCCGGCCAAGGCATTGCATCGGCTGCGCAAGCGGCTCGTCGACTCCGACCTGCAGGAGCGCCTGCACCTGCCCGGCCTCGATCCGCGGCGGGCCGATCTGGTCGTCGCCGGAAGCGTGCTGCTCGATACGATCCTGCGCCGGCTCGGCGCCGACGAGTTGACGCTGTGCGATCTGGCGCTCCGCGAAGGGCTCATTCTCGACTACACCCGCAGGAACCGGCGGCACATCGCCACCATCGAGCGCTTCCCCGACATCCGGCGGCGCAGCGTCGAGGAACTCGGGGAGCGATGCCACTACTGGTCGGAGCACGCCCGGCAGGTCGCGCGCCTGGCGATTGAGCTCTTCGACCAGACACAGGGGCTGCACGGCCTCGCGACTCGCGAACGGGAGTGGCTGAAGTTCGGGGCGCTCCTCCACGACGTCGGCGTCCACATCAGCTACAAGAGCCATCACAAGCACTCGCACTACCTGATTCTGCAACGGCGACCTGCGGGGGTTCGAGCCGCAGGAAATCGAAGTCATCGCGCTCGTCGCGCGGTATCACCGCCAGGCGACGCCGAAGAAGAGCCACGACGGCTTCGGCGCGCTCCCCGCACCGCTGCGGAAGACGGTGCGCGTCCTCGCGGCCTGCGTGCGGCTCGCCGAGGGTCTCGACCGCAGCCACGCCCAGGTCGTCGAGGCGCTCGAGGTCGTGGACCGGACGACCGACCTCCTGCTCCGGGTGCGGGCGAAGGGCGATGCCGAGCTCGAGCACTGGGCCGCACAGCGCTTCCTCGGCCCCCTGGAGGATGAGCTGGACCGCGTGATCAAAGTGGAGGTCGCCTCGCCGCACCGGCGTTCGGCCGCTGCACGACGCAAGGGACGTGGCCGTGCAGCGCCCGCCGTGCAGCGCCGCACCCGGCCATGACGTGACCCGACGGTTACATGGAATTTACATCTGCGAAACGGGCAGGAAATTCCACGTCGATACCGTCGAGCCATGCTTCGTTCCATATCAGCCCGGGGTCTGGCGCTGGCGGCCGCAGGCGCGGCCTCGCTCGCGTTCGTCGCCTGCGGCGGTGGCCAATCCTCGCTCGGCGCCGACCGCGGTCGTGCGCATCGACGGATCCAGCACGGTGTTCCCGATCACCGAAGCGGTGGCTGAGGAGTTCCAGCGCGCGACGCCATCCGCGAAGGTGACGGTGAGGACCTCGGGCACCGGCGGCGGCTTCCAGAAATTCTGCCGCCAGGAGACCGACATCTCCAACGCCTCGAGGCCGATCCGCCAGGTCGAGCTCGATGCCTGCGCCAAGGCCGGCGTCACCTTCGTCGAGCTGCCCGTGGCCTACGACGGCCTGACCATCGTCGTCCATCCGAAGAACACGTGGGCGGCCTCGATGACCGTGGCCGAGCTCAAGACGCTGTGGGAACCGTCCGCGGAAGGCAAGGTGACGCGCTGGAGCCAGCTTCGACCGGGATGGCCCGATCGGGAGATCCATCTGTTTGGCGCCGGCGTCGATTCCGGCACGTTCGACTACTTCACCGAAGTGATCGTCGGCAAGAGCGGCGCGAGCCGGGGTGACTACACGTCGAGCGAGGACGACAACATGCTCGTGCAGGGCGTCGCCGGCGACGAGCTCGCGCTCGGTTTCTTCGGCTACGCGTACTACGAAGAGAACCAGAGCAAGCTGCGCGCCGTCGCCATCGACGACGGCACGGCCTCGAACGGCGCCGGCGCCATCCTGCCGTCGGCCGAGACCGTCCGCGGCGGCACCTACCAGCCGCTCTCGCGACCGGTCTTCATCTATGCGTCGCAGACGAGCCTCGGGCGCCCGGAAGTGAAGCAGTTCGTCGAGTTCTACGCGGCCAACGCGCCCAAGCTCGTTCGGGAGGTGGGCTACGTTCCGCTGACCGACCGCGAGTACGCGCTCGTCACCGATCGGGTGAGGAAGCAGACCTCGGGCTCGGTGTTCGCGAACCACAAGAGCGAGCCCGGGACGACGATCGAGAAGGTGCTCACCTCCGCCCCGTAGCGCCGATCGCCACTTCCGCCAGGTTCGCATGCACCGCAGCACACGCTCGAGGGTCGAGTTCGTCATCGAACGGGGGCTCGCCGCCTGCGCGGCGCTGTCGATTCTCGTCACCGCCGGCATCGTCGCCGTCCTGCTCTTGGAGACGACCGCGTTCCTCCGCGAGGTGCCGCTCACCGACTTCCTGTTCGGCACCGTCTGGACCCCGCTCTTCTCCAACAAGCAGTTCGGCGTGCTGCCGCTGGTCGCCGGCACGGCGCTGGTGTCGGGCATCGCGATGGCGATCGCCCTGCCGGCCGGCCTGCTGAGCGCGATCTATCTGAGCGAGTACGCGCCGCCGCGCCTGCGCCGCGCCGTGAAGCCGCTGCTCGAAGTGCTGGCGGGAATCCCGACGGTCGTCTACGGCTATTTCGCGCTGCTCTTCGTCACGCCGGCACTGCAGGCGGTCGTGCCCGGCCTGTCGGGCTTCAACGCCCTCAGCCCGGGCATCGTCATGGGCATCATGATCCTGCCCCTCGTGTCGTCACTGTCGGAAGACGCCCTGCATGCCGTACCGGTCGGCCTGCGTGAGGGTGCGTATGCGCTCGGGGCGACTCGCATGCAGACGACGCTGCGGGTGGTCGTGCCGGCGGCGATCTCGGGTATCTCGGCGGCGGCGATTCTGGCGGTCTCGCGGGCGATCGGCGAGACGATGATCGTCGCGATCGCCGCCGGACAGCAGCCGCGGCTCACCGCGAATCCGCTGGTGCCGATCGAGACCATGACCGCCTTCATCGTCCAGGTGAGCATGGGGGACACGCCGGTCGGCACGATTGAGTACAGGACGATCTTCGCGGTGGGGATGCTGCTCTTCGTCGGGACGCTGGCCTTGAACCTGGCGAGCAACTGGCTGCGCCAGCGATTCCGGGAGGAGTATCGATGACGTCCCGACGCCGCCTGCTCGGCGACAAGGCGCTCGAGATCGCGGGCCTCCTGGTCATGCTGCTGGCGCTCGGTGCGCTGGCGGCGCTGCTCGTGGACGTGTTCATGGACGGCGCCGGACGCCTGTCGTGGCAGTTCCTCACGAGCTATCCCTCGCGACGCGCCGAGGCGGCAGGCCTCCTGCCGGCACTCGTCGGCAGCATCTACCTCATCGTCCTGACGGCGCTGCTGTCGCTTCCCATCGGCATCGCCGCCGCGGTTCACCTCGAAGAGTACGCGACGCAGGGCCGGCTGTCGCGGCTGATCGAGATCAACATCGCCAACCTCGCCGGCGTCCCGTCGATCATCTACGGGCTGCTCGGCCTGGGTCTCTTCGTCCGGGCGCTCAACCTGGGGAGCAGCCTGATCGCCGGCGCCGCGACGCTGGCGCTGCTCGTGCTGCCGGTGGTGATCCTGTCCACCCGCGAGGCGCTCCGCACCGTTCCGCAGTCGCTGCGCGAGGGCTCCTATGCCCTCGGCGCGACGAAGTGGCAGACGACCTGGCACCAGGTGCTGCCGATGGCGCTGCCGGGCATTCTGACCGGCGTGATTCTGGCGCTCTCACGCGCGATCGGCGAGACGGCGCCGATCATCACGATTGGCGCCGTCACCTACCTGCCGTTCCTGCCGGATGGCCTCCTATCGCCCTTCACGGTACTCCCCATCCAGACGTTCAACTGGGTGTCACGGCCGCAGGCGGCCTTCCTGCAGAACGCGGCGGGGGCTATCATCGTGCTGCTGGCGGTCTTGTTGTCGATGAACGCGGTGGCGATCTGGCTGCGCGACCGCTCTCAGAAGCAAAGGACCTCATGACGCCCGGTCCCCGACCCTGCCCTCGCTGTCGGCGATCAGCGCGCGACCCGGGTCCGGCGAGACGCCGGTGACGCCCCTGAAGATCGAGGTCGAGCGGCTCAACTTCTACTATGGCGCCAAGCGGGCGCTCGAGGAGATCACGATCCAGATGCACGCCAACCTCGTGACGGCGTTCATCGGGCCGTCCGGATGCGGCAAGAGCACGTTCCTCCGCACGCTCAACCGGATGAACGACATCATCCAGGGGACGCGGGTCGAGGGGCGCGTGATCATCGACCGCGCCGACATCTACGGACCCGACGTGGACGTCGTCGGGCTGCGGCGGCGCGTCGGGATGGTGTTTCAGAAGTCGAATCCGTTCCCGAAGTCGATCTTCGAGAACGTCGCCTACGGCTTGCGGGTGAACGGGCTGGTCAAGAGCCGCGCCCAGCTCGAGGAGCGGATCGAAGAGAGCCTGCGGCAGGCGGCGATCTGGGACGAGGTGAAGGACCGCCTCCAGGAGTCGGCCCTCGCACTGTCAGGCGGCCAGCAGCAGCGCCTGTGCATCGCCCGGGCGCTGGCCATCCGGCCGGAGATCGTGCTGATGGACGAACCGGCGTCGGCGCTCGATCCGATCGCCACGCAGCGCATCGAGGAGCTGATCTATCAGCTCAAGAAGGACTACACGATCGTCATCGTCACGCACAACATGCAACAGGCGGCGCGGGTGTCGGACTACACCGCGTTCTTCTGGCTCGGGCAGCTGGTCGAGTTCGACAAGACCGAGCGCCTGTTCACCGCGCCGTCGCAGAAGCTGACGGAGGACTACGTCACGGGACGTTTCGGGTGAGCGGCACCAGGCTCCACGCCTCGGACCCGGAACGGGCTGCTGGCAGCCGCACGCCAATCCAACAGAGCCCGGGGCCGGAGGCCGCGAGCTGTTCAAACCGATGGATTCACGTACACTAGCCGGGTTCCACCATGCCTGATATCGAGCGGGTCGTTCCCCACTTCCAGGAGCAGGCCGCGACGCTGAAGGAGCGGCTGCTCGTGATGGCCGGGCTCGCCGAGGAACGCGTCCGCACGGTCATGGAAGCGCTGGTCGAGCGCGAGCTCGAGTTCGTCGATCGCGTGCAGGCCGGCGACGAGCCGATCAACCAGCTGCACATCGAGATCGACGACCGCTGCTTCAAGCTGGTCGCGCTCTACCAGCCGATGGCGACCGACCTGCGGGCGATCGTCGCGGCGGTGAAGATCAACACTGATCTCGAGCGCGTCGGCGACCTCGCGGTCAACATCGCCGAGGCGGTGCGGCGCTACCTCCACCACCCGCCGGTCAAGAAGCTGATCGACATCCCCCGGATGGCCGAGCTCGCGCAGCGCATGCTGCGCGATTCACTCGACGCGTTCGTCCGCCGCGACGTGGACCTGGCCCAGCAGGTCCTCAACCAGGACGACGAGCTCGATGCGCTGAAGACGCAGGTCTTCCGCAACCTCCTCACGCTGATGCTTCAGGATCCGACGACCATCGAACCGTCGCTCGACCTGATTCTGATCTCGCGGCATCTCGAGCGCATCGGCGATCACGCCACGAACATCGCCGAGGACGTCATCTTCATGGTCTCGGCCCGGGACGTCCGCCATCACCCGCCCGGCGCCGCCGAGTCCGGCGCGGCCGAGCCTGGCGCACCCGATCGGTCCGGGGCGATCTGACCTCCGCCGCTGCCCCGGCGGGCTGGCGGCACGACCCGGGACGATTCATCCGTGGCGTACAATTGCGGCGCGTGCCCGACCTGCCGCTCTGTGTATACTGTCGCCGGAAACCGGCCGAGGCCAGGTGGCGTCCCTTCTGCAGTGAGCGCTGCAGACTGCAGGATCTCGGCCGGTGGTTGCACGGCGACTACCGCATCCCGGGCGACGAGATCGCTGCCGATCCCCCGCCTCCGGACACCGACGACGAGTGAGCAGCCTGGAACCCGATCCCCGGACGCTCCCGGCGCCCGCGACCGATTCGCCCGCTAGCCGCCCCATGGCCGATACGCTGACCATCACCGACAACCGCACCGGGAAGCGCTACGACATCCCGGTCCGAGACGGGACGATTCGCGCGATGGATCTCCGGCAGATCAAGGTCGCCGACCACGACTTCGGTCTGATGACGTACGACCCGGCGTTCACCAACACCGCGTCCTGCCGCAGCGCGATCACCTTCATCGACGGCGACGAAGGCGTCCTGGAGTATCGCGGCTACCCGATCGAGCAGCTGGCCGAGCACAGCACCTACCTCGAGGTCGCCTACCTGCTCCTCTTCGGCGAGCTGCCGACGACGGCGCAGCTCGCCGAGTGGCGGCACGGCATCACGATCCACACGATGCTGCACGAGAACATCAAGCACCTGATGCGCGGCTTCCGCTACGACGCGCATCCGATGGGGGTGTTCCTCAGCACCGTCGGCACGCTCTCGACCTTCTACCCCGATGCCAAGCGCGTGCACGACGCACAGGCGCGGCTGCTGCAATGCGAGCGGCTGATCGCCAAGACACCGACGATCGCCGCCTACGCGTATCGCCACTCGACCGGCCGCTTCTACGTGTATCCGGACAACGAGCTGAGCTTCGCCGGCAACTTCCTGAACATGCTGTTCAAGATGACCGAGGCGAAGTACCAGGTGAATCCGGTGCTCGAGCGGGCGCTCGAGGTGCTGTTCATCCTGCATGCCGATCACGAGCAGAACTGCGGCACCAACGCGATGCGCGCCATCGGCAGCTCGCAGGCCGACCCCTACTCGTCGATGGCCGGGGCGGCCGCCGCCCTCTACGGCCCGCTGCACGGCGGCGCGAACGAGGCCGTCGTCAAGATGCTCGAGCAGGTGGGCTCGGTCGCCAACGTGCCGGCGTTCATCAAGCGCGTGAAGAACGGCGAGGGCCGGCTCATGGGGTTCGGCCATCGCGTCTACAAGTCCTACGACCCGCGCGCGCGGATCGTCAAGCAGACGGCCTACGAGGTCTTCGAGGTGACGGGGCGCGATCCCCTCCTCGACATCGCCATCGAGCTCGAGCGCATCGCGCTCGAGGACGAATACTTCGTCTCGCGCAAGCTGTACCCGAATGTCGATTTCTACTCGGGCCTCATCTACCAGGCCATGGGATTCGCGCCCGAGATGTTCACGGTCCTGTTCGCCATCCCGCGCACGGCGGGATGGGTGGCGCAGTGGGACGAGATGATGCGCGACCAGGATCAGAAGATCGCGCGGCCACGCCAGATCTACACCGGTGCCCGCGAGCGCGAGTACGTCCCGATCGATCAGCGCGCCGAGTCGAAGCCGGTCGCGACGCCGGGGTCCGGCTGAAGCCGGACACTACGTCGGGTTGTCGACGTCGACTCCTCAAAACGTAGTGTCCGGCTTCAGCCGGACCGCGGCGGCAAACGTCCGACCCTCAACGTCAACTCCTCGAACGTAGTGTCCGGCTTCAGCCGGACCTCGCGATGAGCGCCCGGATTTCCGCCTCTTCCAACACGTGCGTGGCCGTCTTGGCTGCGGCGAGGATGCGTTCCACGATTGCCTCGTCGCTCGGCAGTCCCCGGTGCTCGAGCCAGTAGACGACGTTCGAGCGGCCGGACATCGGGCCGATTTCGATCTCCTGTTCGCGCCCGACCAGGGCGGCGGGCACGCCACAGTACACCGTGTCGGCCAGCGCGCCGGCGTCCTTCCGGAAGGCCTTGATGAGGGCCGCGGCGTGCACGCCGGTCTGGGTCCGGAACGCGTCGCGCCCGAAGACGGGATAGTTGGCCGGAATCGGAATTTCACACGCCTCCGCGACCACCCGGCAGTACTCCCCGAGGCGTGACAGATCGCGCTCGATGTACCCCATCAGGACGAGGTTTACCAGCAGCAGGTCGATCGGCGTGTTCCCCACCCGCTCGCCGATGCCGAGCGCCGTGCCGTGGACGCGCGTCGCGCCCGCGTCGATCGCCGCCAGCGTGTTGGCGACCGCGAGGCCGCGGTCGCGATGACCGTGCCAGTCGATGCCGATGCCGCCGCCGCACGACTCGACGATGCCGGCGACGAAGCGCACGACGGCCGCCGCCCCGGCCGGCGTCGCGTGCCCGACCGTGTCGGCGATGCACACGCGCTGCGCCCCGGCGCGAATCGCCGCCGTGTAGACGCGGCGCAGGCTCTCAGGGTCGGCGCGCGTCGTGTCCTCGGTCACGAGAACGATCGGCAGTCCCTCGGCGACGGCGAACGCCACCGCACGCTCGGTCGTGCGCTCCAGATGATCGACCGTCCAGGCCTCGACGTACTGCCGGATCGGGCTCGATCCGATGAAGGCCGCCACCTCGATCGGCATCCCGACGCGCTGCGAGATGGCCGCGATCGGCTCGATGTCAGCGAGCACGGTGCGCGCGGCGCAGTTGGCCAGGAGACGGAGGCGCGCGCCGGCGATCTCGCGCGCGAGAGATTCGACATCGGCGGCGACACCCGGCCCTGCCGCCGGCAGTCCGAGGTCCGCGGTGTCCATCCCGAGCGCCTCCATGAGGTGGAGGATCTCGAGCTTGCGGGCGATCGGCGGCGTCGCCGCCGACGAGGACTGGAGCCCGTCCCGCAACGTCTCATCGTCCAGCAGGACTCGCGGTCGCTCCCGTCCGTCGGCCGCCACCGCATTCCAGTCGTAGATCAGCTCGTGCATGCGAGTGACGAGGGCCAGTGGCCACGTCCGACCGCAGTGACGAGTGACGATGGCTTCAGCCACGCCAGTCTTCAACCGACGCGTCGCGGCGCTGGCTCGATTCGCCATTCGCCCTTCGTGGTTCGCCTCGGCGCGTCCCCTTCGATACGCCACGAAGCTGGCCGCGAGGATGGCGACGACGACCACGACGGTCCAGGAGGTGGCGACCCAGATGCCGCTTCGCACGACGGCGCTCATCGATCCGTCGAGCGAGACGTCGGCGCCTTCGCCGAGCCGGTGACGGGCTCGTTCCCACAGATACTGGCGCTCTCCCTGCCCGACCCAGAGATCGAAGACGAGGTTCCAGATCAGCAGGCCCGCCGCCGCCGCGATGACGCCCGGCCAGGCGAGCGCGCGGCGCAGCGGCACGCTCATCCCGACGGTCCGCGATAGGCGACGACCAGCGCCGTGATGTCGTCGTACTGCGGCGCCCCGAGCGCGAACTCCCGCACGCTTCCGACCAGCGCCTCGAGGATCGCCCGGGCGTCGCCAGCGACGACCCGGAGCGTCGCCTCGATGATGCGGTCGTCGCCGAACTCGTCGCCCTTCGCGCTGAGGGCTTCGGAGATGCCGTCGCTGAACACGACCACCCGGTCACCCGGGTCCAGCATCAGCACGCCTTCCTCGTAGGTCAACTCTCCGAAGAGGCCCAGCGGCGGGCCGCCGACGTCGAGCCGTCGAACGCCCTTGCTGCCGAGGACGACCGGAGGATTGTGGCCGGCGTTGCAGAACGCGAGGCGGCCGTCCGCGTGCAGCACGGCGTAGAACATGGTGGCGTAGCGTGCGGCAATCGCGCGGCGGATCATCGCGTGATTGACCCGGGCGAGCGTCGTCGCCGGTCCGTCGCGTGGACGTGAACTGCGCCGGCAATGATGCCCTGCACCAGGGCGGACAGCAGGGCCGCCGGCGGCCCCTTGCCCGCCACGTCGCCGAGGCCGAACCCGAAGGCGCCGCCCGGCAGATCGATGACGTCGTAGAAGTCGCCGCCGATCGAGCGGCACGGGATCGTCGCGCCGGCCGCCTCGAAGAAACCGCCCTCGTGCCGCGGCTTCGGGAGCAGCGCCTGCTGGATCTCGGCGGCGATGCGCATCTCCTGCTCCAGCTTCGCCTTCTCGAGGGCCGAGCGGTAGAGCCGCGCATTTTCGATGGCGAGGGCGGCCTCGGTCGCGAGCGTCTCGAGCGCGGCTCGCGTCGTGCTCGACAGCAGCGTCCCACGCTCGCGCGAATCGAGGTAGAGGACCCCGATGCGCCGTTCCTCGGAGGGCGGCGCTTCGGCTTCGTCCACGTAGCGCACGACCTTCAGCGGCACGCAGAGCACGTGGCGGATCCCGAGCGCCACGGTTCCCATGTGCACGTTGGCGAGCTCGCCGTCGAGCAGGTCGGCGATGAGACGCGGCTGGCCGGTCTCGAACACCTCTTCGGGGATCTTCCGGCTGGTCTGGAACCGGCTGCCTTCGAGGTGCGCCTGCCCGCGCCCGCGGCCCATCTTGAACTCCAGCGCATGCTCCTCGGCCGCCAGCATGATGAAGCCGCGTTCCGCGCCGCTCACTTCGATCGCCGAGTCCAGGACCAGCGCCAGCACATCGTCGAGGACGCGACCGGTGCCGAGCGCGCGCAGCCCCTCGAGCAGCGCAGCGACATGCCGCAGATCGCCGATGGCGGCGGCCGCAGCCGGCACGGGCGGCGCGTCGGTCACGTTGCCGGAGCGATACACCAGCTCGGCCCCGCCGCCCCGCCCCAGCCGGACGATGTCGCCGGCCCGGAGCACGCGATCCGCTGACACCCCTTCGCCGTTGACGAAGGTCCCGAAGCGCGACCCACGGTCGCGGATCAGATGACCCTCGCCCTCGACGACGATCTCCGCGTGATCGCGGGAGACCTCGCTGCCGCCCAGCCGGAGATCGTTGGTCTCCCGCCGGCCGATGGTGAACGGCGTCTTCTCGATGACGATGACGCGGCGTCCCAACGCGTCGGTGACTTCCAGGCTCGCCTCAGGCATAGGATGCGACAAGGTCAGCGCCGCCGGACCACGACGCGCCACGCGACGACGATCGCGGCCATGGCCGCCAGCGCCCAGCTCACGACCTGCGGCACCTGATCGGTGCCCGCCTGTCCGAGGAAGAGAGCCGCGAAGAGCAGCACCACGAACGCCAGGGTCACGACGATCGACCGCCCGCGACTCGGCACCACCGCCGGCTGTCGCTGCGCCACGAACGTCGCCTGCCCGCAGCGGTAGCAGACAATCGCCTTGTCGGCGATCTCGATTCCACAATTCTTGCAGATCATCGGGCACGGGACCGGGTCGCGGGACCCGGGTCGGCCGTCAAGTATAGCCGGTATACTCGAACCATGATTCCGCTTCGCGACGTGATCCCGTCCCGCACGACTCCGGTCGTGACGATGGGCCTGATCGCGCTGAACGCGGTCATCTTCCTCTTCGAGCAGACGCTGACGGAGAACGAGCTCGAGGCGTTCGTGCTGGCCTATGGGCTGCTGCCCGCCGACTTCGCGTGGGCGAACGTCGTCAGCTCGATGTTCCTGCACGGCGGCTGGGGCCACTTCCTGGGGAACATGCTCTACCTGTGGATCTTCGGCGACAACGTCGAGGATCGCTTCGGGCACGGCCGGTACCTCGTGTTCTATCTGCTGTGCGGCGCGGTGGCGGCGCTGGGACAGGCCTTCATCAATGCGGGATCCACGGTCCCGATGATCGGCGCCAGCGGCGCCATCTCCGGCGTGCTCGGTGCGTACATCGTCCTGTTCCCGCACTCACGGGTGCTGACGCTCGTGCCGATCGTCTTCTTCCTGCAGCTGATCGAAGTGCCCGCGGTCATCCTCCTCGGCCTCTGGTTCCTGATGCAGCTGCTGTCGGGAATCGGATCGCTCGGTGCGCGCGCCGACATCGGCGGGGTCGCGTTCTGGGCGCACGCCGCCGGCTTCATTGCCGGCCTGGCGCTGGTCGTCGTCTTCCGCCGCCCCGAGCGGCAGCGTGTGGAATGGTGGGACGTGCCGCGGTAGGGCAGCTGTCAGCTATCAGCTGTCAGCACTGAGCTGTCAGCTCTCCGTCCAACCGCTCGAGCGAGCTGAAGGATGAGATTCCTGGCTGATAGCTGATAGCTAACTGATAGCTGCCTACGACCGCTTCTGCTGTTCGAGGCGGATGCGGCGGGACACGCGGGCGATCTCGATCAGCAGGGTGTCGCGCTGCTTCTCATAGTCGCCCGCAGGCATGAAGCTGCGCCGGCGCTTGAGATCGTCGAACTGCGACTCGAGAATGTTGCGACGGCTGATCAGCTCGGACATGGCGGGGCCGCCGGCACGCGCCGGGTCGTCCTCGGCGTCGAAGAACGTGCGGCTCGCGAGCGCGCCGTCGGGTCCCGTGGCCCCGGCCTCCTTGCCGACACCGTCGCCGGTGTCATCGAGCACCGGACGCTCGACGGCGAGCTGCCCGCGCTGGCGGTAGAACTGCTTGACGGCGGCGCTCGCCCACGCAAAGGCTTCCCAGACCGAGACCCGCGCGTCCTTGTCGAGGTCGGTGTCGGCGTGGCCGAGCGCCTCGACGAAATACCGCGGAAACACGGTCTCATACTTCTGCGCCACGTTGTCAGTGGCCGTCATCACGATGCGCCCGTCGCCGGCGACGCGCTGGATGAACGGGGCGCTGGCGCCGGTCGTGTTCACAAAGACCAGCCGGCCGGCAAGCGGCGCCACGAGCGCCTTCCAGTCGGACGCCTCGAGGTCCGGACCGACCAGGTTGAACTTCGCATCCACCCCGTCGTACGTGGAGTGGCCGAACAGGACGACCAGCACGACATCGTCCCTGGTCAGCGACCGCGCGAGTCGGGCGAAGACAGTGCGCACGTTGTCGCGCGTCGCGATCAGCAGCGAGTCGGCGGGCGACCGGCCGGCCTGGCGCTCGGCCGTGACGTCGGCAAGCGCGATCAGGTGATCGGGCGGCATCTGCATCTGCTTCTGCAGCGTCGCCGCCAGCGTCTCGCGCCACTCGGCATGCTGCGTGGCGTGTTCCGCACTGCCTGCCGCACCCGAGATCACCACGGCATAACGCTCGGCCGCCGCCGAGGGAGCACTGGCGAGGATGAGACCTCCGAACGCGAGCGCCAGGGCCCGCGTCATCGGAGCCCCCATCGGCGGCGCAACGCCCATTCGAGGACCAGCAGCGTCAAGAGCAGCAGGAAGACCCAGGGTGAATGCCACAGTTCCCGTTCCTCAGGAGGATGAATGCCTGCCGCTGCGGCCGCCGCCAGCAGCGGACGCAGGCTGACGGCGTCGCCGGCGTCCACGCGCACGCCGCCCGATTCGCGCGCCAGGCGATCCAGCACGTCGTCGTTGCGCCGCGGATCGGCGAGCTCGCGGTCGGAACCGCCGGCGAGCGCCCAGTCGCGCGCAATCCCGATGAGCTCCGCTCCCCGTCGTGCTTCGGCGTCGAGCCGGACGAGCCCCGCCTGTTCGGCGGGCCAATGTGCCAGGAACCGACCGGCGACCGCCGTGTCGGGCACGGTTGCCAGCTCCTGCACCGTCCCCGAGGGCGTCGTCGCGCGCAGCCGCACGGTGGCGTCGGAGATCGGACGGAACGCCTTGTCACGGACGTCCACTACCACCTCGCTCCGTGCGCCGACGGGCACCGACGAGGCCGACACCGACACGGGATCGGGCGCCTGGACGGCGAGCCATCGTCCGGCCTGCCGCCAGAAGCGCTCGAACGTCCGGTTGGTCGACGGCAGCATCATGCGCCAGCGCCAGGACGCCTCGCCGGCAAACACCATCGAGCGGCCGTGGCCGTAGCGCTGCACGGCGACCAGCGGACGGGCGCCGCCTCCGGCGCCGACCGTCACGGCCAGCACACTGGCCCCGGGCTTGCCCGCGCCAAGGGCGGTCGTCGAGCCCAGCGGCGGCATGTCGGCCCACGTCGCGCGCGCCTCGTCGGCCGCGGCCCCCAGCTGCATGACGGGATGACGCGAGCCCTCGGACGTGAGCGCGACCCGATTCAGCCGTGCCGTGCCCGTCGATCCGATGCCCGCGCGCCCGGCGCGATCCGAGAACTCAACCGGCATCAGCTCCTCGAGCGGCGTCTTCATCAAACCCGCCGGCGCGAGCGATCGCGCCCCGAGCAGCAGCAGTCCTCCGCCGCGCTCGGCCACGAAGTCGATCGTCAGGCCGAGCTGATCGCGCGTCAGCAGGTCGGGCTCGACATTGGCCAGGACTATCGCGTCGTACGCGAAGAGGTTCTCCCGTGTCGTCGGATACCCGGTCGCGAGCATGCCGGCCCGCGCGGGAATCGCCTGGACGTAGTAGGTCTCCTCATCGCGCTCGTTGCGGCCCTTCCGGACGATCGAGTCCACCTCGAGCCCGCGGTCCTGCTGCCACGCCCGCTTGATGAAGCTGTGCTCGAAGCCGGGCGCCCCTTCGACGAGCAGGATCCGGCGCGGCCGTCCGGGCGGCCTCACGAGCACCGACGCCCGGTTGTTCTCCGTGGTCAGTTCACCGGGCGCCGACTGCAGCTCCACGACATAGAGGCTCGCGGCATCCTGGCGGGGCGACACTCGGAACTGTGCGGTCAGCGGCGTCCCGTCGTCAGGGGGCGACACCCGGCGGACATGGACGGCTCGCCCGTTCTCGAGCACCCTCAGCTCGACCGGCGCGCCACCGAATCCCCGCGCGACGACGCTCGCCGACAAGTCCACGACCGAGTCGGTCAGCGTGGCCTCTCCGACCGAGATCGACAGGACTTCACGGTCGCGCGGCGGCACCGACTGTCCGACGCCGATTGTGAAGACCGGGACCTGTGTGCCCTCCACCGGCGCGCGTCCCGGGCTCGTCTCCGCCCCATCAGAGACAAGGACGATCCCGGCGAGACGCTGGCCGCGAAACCGCTCGCGCACCTGGTCGAGCGCCGTCCGTAAGTCGGAGGCTCGCCCGTCCGGATTGGTGCGGTCCGGCATGAACCGTGTGAGGCTGTCGCCCATGGCCAGCACCTCGACATCGAACGCCGGGTCGAGCACGGGCAGGATGTGCTGCTGCACGAGCGTCCTGGCCGCGTCGAACCGTGACGTGGCGGCCGCTGCACTTGGTCGCCGGAGTGGCCTGACCCCTCCCCGGCGGCCTCGGAACCGGGGCCCGGCGGGACTCCGCCCCACCAGCATCGATCAACCGCATGCTGCGCGACGCGTCCACGAGCACCGCAACAACGGCGTCCGACATGCGGCTGGACGGCACGATGGCGACGGGCCTCAACAGGCAGATGCCGACGAGGATCAAAGACAGTGCACGGAGCACGACGAGGAATCCGCGCCGCCGCGTCGAGAGCCCCCGGCTGCCCCGCCACGCGTACACCAGAAGCGCCGCAACGCCGAGCGCGGCGGTCAGTGCGACCCACAGGGAGACGGGTGAGGCGAAGGACAGGGACACGATCTTCAGGCTTCAGGCTACAGGCTTGGTCTCTGGTCGTTGGTCTCTGGTCGTTGGTCGTTGGTCTCTGGTCTTCAGTCTTCGGTCTTCGGTCTTCAGTAGTTGGTCGTTGGTCGTTGGTCTTTGGTCTTTGGTCGCTAATCGTTGGTCGCTGGTCGCTGGTTCGTTGGTCGTTGGTCGTTGGTCTCTTGTCTCGCTTGCCTACGGACGGCGAGCGAGCGACCGGTAGTAGCGCGAGACGGAATCCGCATAGGCGGCCGGGGCGCGCTCGTCGGCTCCGGCGTGCACGCGGTCGCGGGCAATGCGCTCGGAGAGGCGCTGCGCCAGCGCCGATTCGGTCTCCTCGAGCGCGTTGTTCACCCCCTTGGTGAGCACGTCCCACTTCGCGTAGTCCTGCTTGAACGCCTCGGTTCCCGGTGCCGAACGACTGAACTCGTGCTGCTCGGGCGTCCCCATCGCGCCGTCCTGACGGCCGCCGCCCGTCTGGGCGCCGCCCTGACGGCCGATCGCGTCCATGAGCGAACGTGTCTCGCGCAGCGCGCGATCGTATTCGCTCTGGAGTCGGGAGAGGTCGCGTTGTGATCCGCCCGCGCCACCGCCGCTCCCCGCCCCTTTCGACTCGGATCCGCCGCTCTGCTGGCCTGACTGACCCTGCTCTCCGCTGCGGCCGCCTGACGGCTGCTGGCTTCCTTGTCCCGCCGGAGAAGCGCTGCGGCCCGCGCGCTGGTCAGCGGATCCCTGACCCTGCTGCCCGTCCGCCGCCGCCCTCTGCACTCCTTCGCGCAGCCGCGCCTCCGCGGCATCGAGACGTTCGCGAGCATTCCGCAGCTGCGCCAGTTGATCCGACAACTGTCGCGTCTCCGGACTGCCGGCCACGCCGGCACCGAGCCGGTCCGCCACCTGCCCCGCAGCCTGGGCCAGTTTCTCGGCCTGATCCGCGGCCTCGCCGGGCTTTGGCGTCGGCTTCCCGTCGGCTGACGGCCCGGCTCCCGCCTGGCGCAGGGCATCAGCCGTCCGGCGCATCTCGGTTCCGAGCCGCTGCCGGGACAAGTCGTCCTTGGCGGCGGCCGCCGACTTGGCCACCTCCTTCTGCCCACCGCGGGTCACTGCCCCGAGCCGACGCTCCAGGGCATCCACACGCTCGGCAATCCGCTGCTGCTCGGCGGCCAGGCGGCGGAGTTGATTGCCGCTCGTCGTCGCTGGGGTGCCACGGCTCGATCCACCCCCTGACGCCGTCGCGCCCGTCTGCTCGCGGCCGGCGGTCGCCGAGGCCGCGGCCGCGCGCCGCGCATCGTTGGCGAGCCGCCGCTGCGCGTCGGCGACCTGACGCGCCTCGAGCTGCAGTTCACCCATCGCGCGCCGCCGCTCGTCCGGCACCGCTTCGCCGGCGAGACGACGCTCGAGCTCACGCAGACGTTCGAGCGTCTCATCCGTGCGCGCCTGCGCCTCGTCCAGGTTCGACTGCTGAAGCTCGCGCGCCGCATTGGCCATTTCCTCGGCGGCTTCCCGCAGACGATCGCTGCCTTCTGCGCCCTCGCGCTGATTGCCGGATGACTGTCCGGACGAGCCCTGACCGGACGCGCTGGCACGCTGCTGCTCGCCGCCGGACGGCTGCCCGCTTTGATTCTGGCCGCTGGCCTGCTGTCCGCTCTGCTGCTGTCCGCTCTGCTGCTGGCCATTCTGCTGTTGGCCGTCCTGCTGCTGGCCGTTCTGGGATCCGCTCTGTTGGCGAGCCATCTGCTGTGAAAGAGCCTCGGTCTCGCGTCGCAGATCCTCCTGTTCTCGCGTCAACCGTTCCAGCCGGCGCTTCAGCTCTTCGGGCTGGAGCGCTGTGCGCGCCCGCGCGAGCTCGCGCTGCCGCTGGGCAATCTCGTCCTGGCGCCGCGCCAGCTCTTTCAGCTTGTCGAGCGCGCTGTTCTGCTGCGGCGAGTTGCCGCTCGATTCGCCGCCGAGATTCCGATTCTCGTAGTTCGTCTCCTGCTGCCGCAGCAGCTCCTCGTCGAACAGCGCCGAAAGGTCCTGGTTGCCCGAGCGGCCGCCACCCCCGCCCCCCGATGACCGCTGCCGGGCCACCTGCCGGCGCGTGATCTCGGCCTGCATCTTCAGCAGCTCGTTGTAGGCGGCCATCTCGTGCGGAACGGCTTCGCTCGGCTTCAAGGCGTTGAGGGAGCTCTCGGCCCGCGCCATCGCTCCCGCCGCGCGTTCGAGCGGATTGTCGGGGCCCGGCGGTGCCGGTGCCGTCGCCTGCTCTCCACGCCGTCGTCGCGGCATGGACTGCCGGGCCATCTGGGCCGCCGCCGCCTGGGCGCGCGCCCGCAGTTCGCCCTGCGCCTTGCCCACCTGCTTCACGTCTTCGGCTGACTGCCCGGCAATCTGCCGCCGCTGGAGCTTCCACGTCGCGACGATGATCTCCTTCTGCGATTCCAGCAGGTCGGCCGCCACCCCGCCGCCGCCGCCCATCATTGCCTGGCTCTGCGCGGCGAAGAATTCCTCGTTGAAGGGCCGCACTTCGAGGAAGAAGATGTCGCTCCGCGCTTCTGTCGAACGTTTCCCGCGGCTGACATCACGCGCGCGGGCGAAGTAGGTGATGAAGTCGCCGGGCTGCACGTCGAGCTCCTCCACATACAGGGTATGGGCGCCCGTGACGTTGGTGGACGCGCCCGAGTCACTGGCACGCGGCCCGCGATGAAGCGGGACGACGCGCTCCTTGCCACCCTTCACGCCATAGACCAGATCCAGGTTCGCCACGCCATGGTCGTCGTCGGCGTGTGCCTCGATGACGATCTCCTCGAGCCGCGTCACCTGCCGATCGCCGGCCGGCCGCAGAATGCGCACGTCGGGCGGCTGGTCGTCCATGATGCGAATGAAGTACTCCGTCTCTCCGGCGCTCGCGAGGCCATCGATATCGGTGAGGCCGACGCGATAGGCTCCGTCTTGCGCCAGCGTGAGCGTCCCCGTGAGCTCGGTCTCGCGGCCATTCGGCGCCAGCCGCACCGGCTCGCCCGACCGCACCGCGAGCGCACCGCCGACCACCGGCTTGTCGGTGTGGACGCGCACGGTCACTTTCGTGCCCGCCGGGCCGTAGATATCCCCGCCATCCTCGTCATGCCGGGGCGCCAGCTTCGTGAACGACGGGAACTCGTACTCGAGATCGATGCGGCGCACGCGAGCCGGCTCGAGCGCCGCCACGGAAAACTCCCGCGACGACAGCGAGCCCGAGACGACGCGATAGCGGAACGCGCGATCCACTTTCGGAATCTCGGCGAGGTAGCGGTCGCCGGCGCGGGTCATCCTGACGGCCCCGCTGCCCTCACCGAGAGAGGACACGCGCAACTCGGGCGCCTCGACCGTCGCGCCCGATGGCAGGCCCTCGAGCCGGGCCGTGATCTGCATCGGCGTTCCGGCGACGATCCGCGCGTCCCCCGGTGTGACAGCCAGCGTGATGACCGGCGGAGCGACGAAGAGACGAGCCGTTTGCAGCGCGCGCCACGTTGGGGCCCAGGCCAGCGACGCGCTGACGATCAGCACCGCGACCGCCACGGCCGCCCAGCGTCCGGCGCGGCTGACGCGGGTGCGGTCGATCACGACCAGCGGCTCGATTCGACGGCAGCCGCTCGGCGGCCGCCTTCACCACCAATCCGTCGAACGGCGACGGCTCCGGTGCAGTGAGGCGCTCGGTCGCCGTGACGACGACGTCCTCGAGCGACGAGTCCTGTTCCTCGGCGAGCCGCGCCAGTTGGCGATCGGACGGCGGCTGTCGAAGCGGCCGCAGGAGCAGGAGCACCGCGGCCACCGCGACGACGAGCGCCAGCCCGAACACCAGCACGAGCCGGCCGCCCACCGGGGCCGCGAACCAGTCGGTGAACCAGGCCGCCAGCGCGACGAGCGCGACCGCCGCGGCGGCACGCGCCAGCACGCCGAGCCCGGTCAACACCTGCCAGCGTCGGCGGAGCCGATCGAGCCAGGCGCGCAGCGCCTGGCTGTGGGGTGAAGTCGAGGGCGTGGTTCCGCTCGTCATGATCACCTTTCTGCCGCGACCCCTGACAACTTACGTCTGCGCGCTGCCGGCGGGCTCGAGTCCCGTCACCGAGGGTGCCGCTCGGGCGCGCCGATGTCCGAGCAGACCTTCAGCCAGCAGCAGCAAGGCCACCGCCAGCAACACGTATCGCCACACGTCCTGCGCCGCCTCGCGCTCACGGGCCACCGCATCGGTGCCCCGCTGTTCGGGCTCGACCCGCCGCACTGCCGAGGACAGCTGAGCGGCGCTGATCCGCGAGACCGCGGACTCGCGCACATCCACGTTCACGGCAACCGGGCGCGGAGGCGTGCCGAATCGCCCCAGCCCCGCTCGCGCCGGCACACCGCCCGGCACGTCCGCCACCAGGATCTCGCCCGGCTGCGCGCGCAAGCCGGTCAGATAGCGCAGGGACTCCAGCGTGAACGGGACGAACGACGGATGCCGTGGGAAGGTATTCCACTCGCCGTTGAGATCCGAGGCGAACACCAGCAGCCGGCCGCGGCCGACCGGCTGCTCGACCAGCGCCGGAAGGCCGTTCGCGAACCGGGTGATCACGCGACCGCCCTTGCCGGGTTGCACGCGCACGGCTCGCGAGAACTGGGCCTGCCCGAGACCCGCGGCCGAATCGCCGAAGGCCGCGAGCACCGGATGCCGGGTGTCGTTCGGCGCGAGCGTCGTGGGAAACGTCGCGGCGTCAGCGGAGCCCACCTGGAGCGACTCCTCGTTCCCGACGATCTCCCCGAGCGTCCCGGCGTCGAGCGAGGGGCCGGCAATGAGAAACACGCCGCCTCCTTCCCGGAGGTACTCGGCCAGGGCTTCGCGGGTGGGTCGTTCGATGCCGCGGGTCCCGTTCAGGACGATCACCTGCCGCTCGCGCGCGGTCGCCGCCGTGATCACGTTGCGCTGGTTCCCGGCCAGCACCTCGAGGGCGAATCGGCGCGCGGGATCCGCCGACTCCACCGCGGTCCGCAGATAGAAGACGTCGGTGCCGGCAGGGGCGTCGGCGAGCACGACCGCGGCCGGCACGGGCGGCGGATCGAGGACCAGGAACCGCTCGTCGTCTGCCGGGAATCCGGTGGCATCCTCGAGGCTGACCCGCACGAGGCCTTGTGTAGGCAGCCTCGCTACCAGCATCACCACCGCCGTGCGACCGGGCTCCACGGCGGCCTGCGCTTCGGCGATCGAGCGATCGTTCAGCGAGAGCTCCACCTTCGAGGTCCGGGCACTGAAACCGTGGTTCGCGACCTGGGCAGCAATGGCATCGCCGTCGCGGCGCACCGCCGTGATCGAAAGGTTCTCGAGCGGCGCCCCGACGTCCACGCACCTCGAGCTCGACCCCTTCGGGGATCGACCCGGCCGACGAGCCGGTCCACGCGGCACGCTGCAGGTCGGTGATCACCACGACGCGGCCGCCCGAGGCCCCGAGCAGCCGCGAGGCCGTCGCGAGCATCGCCGTGTACTCCGTGCCGCCCGAGCCGGGAGCCAGCGCGCCGATGGCCGCGCGGGCCGCGCCGCGCTCGAGCGAGGGCTGAGCGACGATGGCCGCGTGGTCGTCGAAGCGAACCACCGCGAGTCGCGCGCCCGAGGGGGCGCGAGACACGGCGCGGCTCGCGGCCGACCGCGCCCGGTCGAAGACGCCCTTCGCCCCCATGCTGAACGACGTGTCCACGGCGACGACCGTGGTCGGCGCCGAGGCGTCGCGGTCCGTCAGGTACGGGCGCGCGAAGGCGATCGCGAGCAACAACACCGCGAGCGCCCGCAGCGCCAGCAGCACGAGGTCGCGCAGCTTGCGCGGCCGGCGCTGCTCGTACGGCGCCCGCTTCAGGAACCGCACCGCGCTGAACTCGTGGGCGGGCGCGGTGTCGCGGCGCCGCAGATGCAGGAGGACCGGCAGGGCGACGACGAACGCCCCCAGCAGGAACCACGGTGACAGGAAGCTCAGACCGAACACGGTCACGTCCTCCGCTGCCGCGCGTGCAGGTACGACAACAGCGCCGCGTCGAGCGGCGTCGCGGTCGAGACCAGCGTGTAGTCGATGCCGGCCGCACGGAGCTCGTCGGCATACTGCGTCTTCAGCCGATCGAGCTCCTGAAGATAATGGTCGCGCACCGCCGCCGGTACCGCCAGCACTTCCTCCGCCGATTCCATGTCCCTGAACGTCATCGGCTGCTCGAACGGGAAGGTCAGCTCGGCCTGATCGAGCAGGTGGAACACGACCACGTCCATGCCGCGCGCACGCAGGAACTTCAGGCCCCGGACCACGTCGGCGGGCTCGTCCAGCAGGTCGGAGACGAGCACGACCATGCCGCGCTTGTCGAGGGCATCGGCGAGCTGCTCGAGCGGCTTCGCGACGTTCGACCGCGAGCTCGCGCGAAGCTGATCGAGCGTGATGAGGATCTGGTGCAGGTGGCTGGGACGGGCGCGCGCCGGCATGCGGAGCCGAATGCGCTCGTCGAAGGTGATGAGGCCGACGGCGTCGCGCTGCCCGATGACGAGCCACGCCAGCGCCGCCGCCAGGCACGCGCCATACTGGAGCTTGGTCAGTGGTCCCGATCCGTACCCCATCGACGCGCTCGTATCGATGAGGACGGTGCACTCGAGATTCGTCTCGGCTTCGAACTTCCGGACGTAGTAGCGATCGCTCCGCGCATAGACCTTCCAGTCCACCCACGAGGGATCGTCGCCCGGGATGTATTGGCGGTACTCGGCGAACTCGGAGCTGAAGCCCCGGAAGGGGCTGCGGTGCAGGCCGAGCAGCAGGCCCTCGACGATCGTCCGGGCCTTGATCTCCATGTTTCCCAGACGCGACACGACCACCGGGTCGAGCAGGTGAGCCGAACGCGCGTCGGGTGTGCCGGTCACGCTAGAGTCCGCTCTTCGGCGCGGGCACCACTTCGAGCAGGCGCGCGACGACCGTGTCCGGGGTCACCTGTTCCGCGTCGGCATAGAAGGTCGTGACGATGCGATGCCGCAGCACCGAGGGCGCCAGCGCCCGGATGTCACCGACCGAGACGTGGAACCGACCGGCGAGCAGCGCGCGTGCCTTGCCCGCCAGGATGAGCGCCTGCGACGCCCGCAGGCCAGCACCCCACTTCACCCACTTCTTCACGAAGTCCCTGGCGTAGTCGCGCGTCGGGCGCGACGCATCGGCCAGACGGACGGCGTAGCGCGCGACCTCTTCGGACACGGCGACGTGGCGGACCACCTGCTGGAACTGCACGATGTCGGCGCCGGTGAAGACCCGCTCCGGCCTGACGCGCGTCGCCGCGGTGGTCGCCGTCACCACCCGCACCTCTTCGTCCTCCGAGAGATAGCCCATCACGATGTTGAACATGAACCGATCGAGCTGCGCTTCAGGCAACGGATACGTGCCCTCCAGCTCGATCGGGTTCTGCGTCGCCAGCACCATGAACGGCAGGTCGAGCTCGTACGTCCGGCCGCCCGCCGTCACGTGGTATTCCTGCATCGCTTCGAGCAGCGCCGCCTGCGTCTTGGGCGGCGTGCGGTTGATCTCGTCGGCCAGCAGGATGTGCGCGAAGATCGGGCCGTGCACGAACCGCAGCGCCCGGCTGCCGGTGGATTCGTCGATGATCTCGGTGCCGGTGATGTCGGCCGGCATCAGATCCGGCGTGAACTGGATACGCTTGAAGCTCAGATCCAGGATCTCGGCGATGGTCCGGATCAGCAGCGTCTTGGCGAGACCCGGCACGCCGGTCAGCAGACAGTGCCCGCCCGTGAACAGCGCAATGAGCACCTCCTCCACCGCCTCGTCCTGGCCGACGATGACCTTGCGGAGCTCGGCCCCGATGCGGGCGCGGCCTTCGACGACACGGGCGACGATCTCTTCTGTGGGGGTGATCGCGGTCATTGTGGTGGGATCTCGACGAGTGCTGGCGACGCCATGGAAACCGCCGGCGTCTCCAGCGGCCTCGGTTGGCGGATCGGGCGCGGACGATCGGGTCAGTGCGTCAGCGAATACACGATCTCGTTGATCATCATCCGGTACGCCTCCGCCGTATTGGCAATGTAACCCGGATACTCTTCGGCGTTCGACCATTCCATGCCGTCGCCCATGTCGGTGTTCCAGTTGATCAGCACCATGGCGCGGCCCGAATCGTCCACAATCGCGCGAAGGTGCGAGGTGAAGCCGCCTTTCTCCCAGGTTCGTCCCTGGAAGAACGAGCCCAGCCCCGGAACCTGCGGGTACTTCTCGAGCTTGTAGAAGCAGTGGTAGACGGCATGGTCGGGCGGCAGCTCGACGATCGCCCGATCCGGGAAGACGCGCTTGAACTCCTGCTCGACATTCGCCCATTCCACGGGGCCGTGGAAGTCGTCGAGGACGGCGGTTCCGCCACGCAGGAGGAACTCGCGGAGAATGGGGACCTCCGGTTCGGTGAAGCGCAGCGTGCCGGGCTCGACGAAGTAGATCCAGGGGTTGGTCCAGAGCTCCGGGCTGTCGATCGCAACCACGATCGGATCGTCAACCTCGATCGCCGTGACCGTCCGGACCCGACGTGAGAGGTTCTGTTCCGCCGCCGGGCCGTCGATGGCCCAGGGCTCGCTCCAATACCGCGCCCGGAACGACTCGGTGTTGTGGGAGCTGTACTGCACCCGGGCGAAGCGCCATCGCAGACCGAGGGTCCGCTGCTCGGCGTCCCCGACCACCTGTGCGTCGGCCGGCCGGACGAGGCCGTCGGGCCAGACACACCAAGCCGCCGCGACCACCGCCACCAGCCCGAGAACGACGGCCACTCCGGGTCGCCGTCGTCCGCCGCCCGCACGCCACCGGCTCATGATGCCGCTCCGCTTCTTTTCTGCCGCTTCCGCCTGTACCCCTACTACGTCAACGTTGGCCACCATGCCCAGCGGACACGTTTCCGCTACCGGCCATCGACGATCTTGAGGAGCAATTCCTGTGCCCGCTCGTAGCGAGGCGCCGTTTCGAGCGCCGACAGCAGATGGCGGCGCGCCGGGTCCGGCTGCCCCGCCAGTAGATACGCCTCTGCGAGGTCGGTGTGCGACGCGGCCGGATCCTGCGGTCCGAGTTTCAGCACGAGCTCCAGCTCGCGAAGGGCCGTGGGCATGTCCTCGCGTCCCAACGCCTGCCGCCCGAGTTCCGCGTGGGCGGCAACGTCGAACGGATCGAGCGCCGTGATCCGCTCGGCCGCCAGCCCCGACGCCTCGCGATCGCCGGCCTCGCGCGCCAGCGTCAGCAGCTTGCGCGCCGACGCCATGGCCGTATGCCCTTCGGCCAGCACCTTGACCAGCTCGTCACGCGCCCGCTCCGGGGCCGCCTGCTTGATCGCGATCTCGGCCAGGGCCGCCCGCGCACTTTCGTCCCCCATTGTCTGGGGCACGAGACCCGCCGCCCGCTCGACGAGACGCCGCGCCTCGTCCAGCCGACCCGCCTCGAACAGGACCCGCCCCGATTCGAGCTGCACGACGTAGTTGCCCGGATGACGATCCGCGCGTGCGATCGCGGCCGCCGCGGGGTCGAGGCCGGCCTCGGGTGCCGGCTCCTCCCCGAGCGGCGTCAACGCGGTGCGCGCCTGACCGAACCGCTCGGCAAGATAGCCGTCGAACGCCGCCTGGAGCTGCTCCATCGACAGTGCGAACGACGATTGCAGCGCCGCCTCGGGCGACTGACCCTTGGCGAAGGCCTTCAGGAACGTCTGCAGACCCTCGTCGCCGAACTTCCCCACCAGGTACTCGATGACGATCGACGCCTGGTGGTAGGCCAGGTTGATCGTCCGGGCACTCGAAAACCCGGAGTTCAGGTCCGCCAGCGGAATCAGCTCTCCCTTGGCGTACGCCTGCAGGAAGTCGTGCTCTCCCTCGCGTCCCCATGCCGGGTTCGCGCGCCGCTCCTCGAACACCGACGCGCCCTCGGTGACCCAGCGCGCAACCCGCTGATTGGAGAGCTGCAGCGCAAACACGTGGCCGATCTCGTGCCAGAGCGTCGCGCGCCAGTTGAAGCTGCCCGGGGGACGCGCCCGCGGCGAGTCGAGCGTGACGACGCGTCCGAAGCACGCCCCGAGCGCGCCGACCATGCCGGGCAGGCCGAGCGTGCGGACGGCGAAATCGTCGTGCTTCGGGAACATCTCGATGAGCAGCGTTCCCGCGGGTGCCGCACCGTACCGAGGCGACAGGGCGGCGATAGCGTCTTTCGTGACGCGCAGGACGCTCTCGCGCATCACCGCGACCTCATCGGGGTGCAGTCGAACGACGAGGTTGCCGTCGGTGATCGTCTCGAACTTGTCGAGCGTGTCGAGCATCGACAGCAGGTTGTAGGTCACGACGTCGTAGGCGTCGCGCCGGAACGCGCGGTCGAGCGCGGCCCGGGCCCCAGCTTCGTCGCCGGTGCGGAGCAGGTGCATGCCGAGCTCCGCCTGCACGCGCGGGTTCTCGGGCTCGAGAGCGGCGCCCTTTTGCAGCAACGCCACCGCCTCGTCGAACCGGTAGTGGCTGGCCGCCTGCGCGCCCATCAGCCGGTAGACGTCGCCGGCGCGCGGATTGACGGCCAGGGCGCGAGCGGCGATCTGCTCAGCCTCCTCCGTCCGATCCTCGATGACGGCGAGCCCCGCCTGCAGGCCAAGGGCCGAGAGGTTGGCGGCATTCACCGCCAGCGCCCGATCGATCTCCGTTCTGGCATCGTCGAGCCTCCGGTCGTCGAGGGCGAAGTCGGCGAGCAGCAGGTGCGCGTCGGCCGAGGCCGGGTCGATCTCGAGCACGCGGTCGACGGCCGCTCGTGCCGCCGTGCGATCCTCGTCCGCACGCGCGCGCGCCAGGCCGACGAGCGCCGGCACCCAGCGCGCGTCCGCCTTGAGCGCCACTGCGAACAGATCCGCGGCCTCCTTCGAATTGTGTTTCTCGAGGAACAGCTCGCCCCAGGCCGTCGGAATGCGGGGGTCGCCGGGCGCCAGCGTCGCCGCTTCCTGAAAGAGGCTGCTGGCCCGGCGCGCCGGGCCGACCGCCGCGAGCGTCCGGCCCAGGCGGAACAGCCGCGGCGCCGTCCGATCCGATGCGGGCGCGGACACCAGCGCCTGGAAGTGCGCCTCGGCCTCCGCGTGCCGCCCCAGCCGATCGAGCAGCAGCGCCAGCTCGAGCCGGGCATCGCCGAGCGGATCCGCTGCGACCAGACCGGTCAGCGTCGCGAGCGCTGCGTCATGGCGGCCGCGTGCCGCGTCGGCTCGCGCGCGAAACAGCTGCCGGATTGGTGGCGCGTCCGGCGCAGCGGCCAGGCTGTCCACCTCGTCGAACTTCCCTTCGATCAGTGCGCGCTCCGCCGGATCGATGACGACCGGCGGAACCACTTCGGGTGCAGGCTGCGCGACAGGCGCCGCGGGCGCCGGAACGGTGGGAGGGCGCACCTGCCCGGCAGCGCCGGTCGTCATCGCCGTGGCGACGAGCGTGACGATGAAGCTGGAACACCTCCAGATGGGCGAACGCCCGCTGGAGACACACGACGAGGGCGTGTGGTCTCGCATCGCGCGAATACTCTGCATTATAGCCGAGCGATCTCGAGTGAACCGGCGTTTATACCGTCCCGGCACGACGGCCGGGCTTTCAGTGTTAGACGCCGAAGTGCCGCTCGTGGCCCTTGAGCCTCGCCCCTCGCGTCTCGTGAGCCCTGGCCCGTGAAGAAGACGCGATCAGTAGAACGGCCGCCAGGTGAAGAAGAGGAGCGCCAGAAGCGCCTGAAATCCGGCGCACGCGAGGACTACGGCTGTGCGTGTGCTTCCGCGCAGCAGCCACCCCAGGTACAGGAAGAGCGGGAACAAGGTCGAGGTCAGCCGGCCCAGCGAGAGAAATCCCCCGCGCGCGAGCGGGGGCAAGATCATCACGACGAGCAGGATCGCGTACGCCGGGCCGAGCTGGCGCGCGATCGGGATGGCCAGCGCCAGAGCCACTGCGATCGGCACGGCGTTCAGCAACTCGATGGGCTGGCTGACTGAGTAGGTGTACAGGCCCTGATCGCTGATGAACGTCATGCGATCGCTCAGCAGCGCGTTCAGGTCCGTCGCGACCCGGCCCCATGCCTGGTGAGCTTCCATCCACGCCAGCGGGCGCCCGGTCTCCCGATACAGGAACGCGCTGAACAGGGCCATGCCCACCACGGGCATCGCAGCGGCGGTGAGCGCGAGAAGCGGATGGCGTGCGCCGGCCCGGGAATCCTCGGACGCCCCCGCGGTTCGACGCCAACTCCAGGCATTCTGGAGTGCGAGCCATCCGAGCGGAATCGCCAGAAGGAAACCATTCGGACGGCTGAGGCCGGCCAGGAGGCCCCACGCCGCCGTAGCCGCGAGCTCGCGCCGACGCAGGTGGTAGAAGGCCGCCACACACGCGAGCAGGAACAACGCCTCCGTGTACAGCGCGTTGAAGAAGATCGCGCACGGCCAGGCGCTGGCCATCAACACCGCGCCCGCGGCCGCATCGTCGTCCGTCATCTCGCGCGCCAGGCGGAACAGGTACACCAGCGCCCACGCAAACGACGCGAGGGAGACGAAGAGTCCGCCGAAGACGACGCGCCGATGCTGGCCGAAGCGCCACTCGACCTCGTTGCCGCGCGGCTCGTCCATGCGCGCCGGCCGCAGGCCCAGCAACGCAGCCGTCGTGCGCGCGAGGAGCGGGTACCCCGGGAAGAACGCAATGTTCTGTTGTTCTCTGGGACGGGATGCTCGCCTGAAATCGTAGCCCTCGAGCGCAATCTGCAGATACCAGCCGGCATCCCACCGCACCGGCAGGTTGACGAGCTCGTTCCTGGAGACCCGAAACGGCGGGTCCACCTTGGGGTAACCGATCAGCACGATACCGAGGAACCCGATCGCCGCGACCATCGCGCGAGAGAGCACGAAGGCCGGAAGCACGATCGGCCGCGCCGGCGACTCCCACGCCCGGGCGAGCCAGTCCATGATCCGCCTCGGGAGCGTCGGCACGCGCCAGAGCCAGTGCCGCAGACCGGCCGCCGCTATCGCGATCAGCAGTGGACGAAGGGGCGAGTCCGCCGTGATTCGCAGCGGACCCAGCTGGAGACGAAAGCCGTTGAAGGCAACGTTCGACACCAGCACCAGCAGCAGCGCGATGGTGGCGGTGTCGAGGCTGGTCACCCACCACGGGATCCGCGGCACGGCCGACGCCGCGGGAGTGGGCGGCACAGGCGAAGCGATCATCGCGTCGGCATTCTAAGCTGTCATTGGCCCAGGGCCCGCTCTTCGACCGCTATCCGGCGGCGGAGGAGCAGCCCGAAGCCCACGAGCGAGAGGCCGCCGGCGACCGGAGCGCCCATCATCAATGCCGTGCCGAGGATCTCACCGATCAACCCGATGTAGTTCGGATGGCGGAACAGCCGGTATGGCCCGCTCGTGACGAGCGGCGTGCCCGGCACAACGAGCACACGAAAGCTCCAGAGGCCGCCCAGCGAGAGAATCGCGGCCCACTTGATCGCCTTGCCGGCCGCGAACACGACGATTCCCGCCGCCAGCACCACTGCGCTGGCGCCCCCGCGCCACATCCCTTCGGCCGTCATGGCCAGGAACATCCCCGGATAGACGACGCGCATCCACGGGTAGACATCGTCATCGGGTTCGATCGCGCCGCGGGCGCGAAGGCGGCGCTCGTTGCGGGTCGACCGCAGGGTCTCGACGAGGAGCAGCGGAACGACCACCGCGAGAAGAACGATCAGCGACTGCACAGCAGGCTGGTACCTAGGGCCCGCCAAGGTGGCGCCGGGCTTCAGCCCGGCCAGCGCGGGCCGAGGCAGGCCTGAAGGCCTGCGCCACATCGGCAACACAACTGAGCTTCGGGTCTAAGGCCGCCACGGGACCTCCCGCATCTCAGCGGCAAGCCCGGTGGTGGACTCGATGTCCGATGGAATGTCCGCCTCGTAGCGGATGAGCGACCGCAGGACCCCGGGCGCCATGCGCGCCCCGAACCCGGCGGCCCGGATGGCCGCTTCGGAGCTCACCAGGGCGCGGAGTGCGCGGTTGACGCGCATCTTTCGCCCGAACGTCCGTGCACGGCGCTCGGCAAGCGCGGCGGCCGCGTCGAAGCCGGGGCTCGTGAGCGAGGTGAGCGCGAGCTCCGCCGCCAGTTCGGCGCCGCGCATGGCGAGCGACAGACCGTCGCCAGTCATCGGATCGACGAAGCCTGCCGCGTCCCCCGCGAGAAGAAGCCCCGGGACGCCGGCCGCGCGGGCGTCGACGGCCAGTGGCCCCAGCGTCGTGATCCGGCTGACCCGCCGCGCGCCTGCGAACCGATCGGCGAGTTGAGGATCGGTGAAGACGTGCCGCTCGTGGAGCCCTTCCGGCCGATCGAAACCGGCGCGTCTGGGCGTCACCAGGCAGATGTTCGCCAGCCCGGCGCCGAGCGGCGCGATGCCGACGTAGTGGCCGGCACGGATGTGCATCTCCCCGATCGTGCCGAGCCCCAAGACGCCGGTGTAGTAGGCGCCGACGGCCCAGCGGCGCGGACGCCGTGGCTGCCGCGCGAGACCAAGCGCGATAGCGAGCGACGATCGTCGTCCATCGGCGGCGATGGTCACCGACGCTGGCAGGCGCACCGTCCGACCATCGGCCGTCCGGATCGACGCGCCGACGACGCGCATGACGCCGCGCACCCGCTCGACGATCGGTCCCTGCACCACCGCACGATCCTGGAATTGCGCCCCCGCATCTACGGCAGCGCGCAGCAGAATCCCGTCCAGCAGGCGACGACTGATCGCCCGTCCGGTGATGCCGGGACCGAAACACGCGCGCACGGCGACCCCGCCTTCGCCGGTCACGAGCATCCCGTCGAGCGGGATCGAGTCGCGCTCGACGGCCGGACCGACGCCCAGCCGGGTGATGATGCCCAGCGCGCCAGGGTTCAGCGTGTCGCCGCAGAGTTTGTCGCGGGGGAAGCGCGCACGATCGACCAGCAGCACGCGGGCACCGGCGCGGGCCAGACCGATCGCCGCGACGCACCCGGCCGGTCCGGCACCCGAGACGAGGACATCCACCATTGGGTCGAGCTACTGCGCTCGCGGCGCCGACGATCCGAGGACGATGGCGCTGTTCTTGGAGCCGAAGCCGAGACAGTTGCAGAGAGCGGCCTCGACGCGGACGCCCCGGCTCACATTGGGGATGAAATCCAGGTCGCAGGCCGGGTCCGGGTCGCGCTGGTTGATGGTCGGCGGCAGCAGCCCGCGGTGAATCGCGAGCGCCGTCGTGGCGATGCCGCACGCACCGCTCGCGCCCTGCGGGTGGCCCACCATGGACTTGGTGGACGACCCTGGCACCCGGACGGCCTGCGGCCCGAAGAGCCGCTTCACGCACGCCACTTCGATCGCATCGTTCAACTGGGTGGAGGTCCCGTGATAGTTGATGTAGCCAATCTCCTCGATCGGCCGGCCGGACCGCTCGACGGCCGTGCGCATCGCGCGCACGATCTGCGCCCCGTCCGGATCCATCTGGACCCGGTGATAGGCGTCGCACGTCGAGCCGTAGCCTTCGACGCAGGCATAGATCGCGGCGCCGCGGGCGCGCGCCGCGTCCTCGCGTTCGAGCACGAACATCCACGCGCCTTCGCCCAGCACGAACCCGTCGCGCCCGCGATCGAAGGGGCGCGACGCTTCGGTGGGCGCGTCGTTGTAGCGTGTGGCCATGACGCGCATGCGGGCGAAGCCGTACATCATGCCCGGCGTGACGCAGGCATCCACGCCGCCGGACAGGAGGGCGTCGTACTCGCCGCTTCGCAGGAGCGACAGCGCGTAGCCCACCGCGTCGGTGGAGCTCGTGCAGCCGGTGGAGAGCACATGGCTGATGCCATGCAGCCGCAAGGCGATCGAGATCTCGCTCGAGATCATCCCGACAATCGACACCGGGATCGCATACGGCGTCACCTTGCGCAGCGCGTCGGTGAAGAACTCGCGGTACTGCCGCTCCCCGACCTCGATGCCGCCGGCGCCGCTGCCGACGATGACTCCGGCGCGTGGCTCGTCCAGATGAAGTCCCGCGTCCGCCCACGCCTCACGCGCGGCGATCACGCCGGCGAGCGAGGCTCGCGAATAACGGCGCGGGTCGGCGTGATTGTCGCCGTCGCCGTTGATCGACGGCAGCGGCGCGACGTCAGGAGCCTCGTCGATCGAAATGTGTGGCAGGGCTGCCGCGATCTGGCAGGGAAAGTCGGAGACATCGAATTCATCGATCGTGCGCGTCCCGCTGGTGCCGCGTGCCACCGCCTCCCAGTAGCGCTCGCGACCGACGCCGAAGGGCGACACGACGCCAATCCCGGTAATGGCGATCCGCGAATCCGCTGGCGCGCGCATATGTGACGTCTATCATACGGCTCAGAGTGCGCCGACAACGGTCCTGCGGTTTCTGCACCGCGCATGCCACGTGAGCCATGAGCCCCCTGAGGCCTCAGCCTTGAGCCCTGAGCCTGTACGTTTACACTTAGACCCCCAAATGGACGACCCCGTCTCACCTCTGCCAGTGCCCGCCGAGCTCCCGGTCCTGCCGGTACACACCACCGTCGTGTTTCCACTGTCGGTCCACCCGATGGCCATCTCGGCGCCTCTCGCCATTGCGAGCGTCAACCGGGCGCTGGCGGCGGATCGACAGGTGGTGATTCTGTTCGACCAGAAGGGGGGCGACGAGGTCGCGCCGGACGCGCTGGCTCGCATCGGCACGATGGCCGTGATCCGGCAGATGGCGCGCGGGCCGGTTGGCCTGCAGGTGCTCGTCGAAGGTCTGGCGCGGATTCGCGTCGAGGCCGTCAGCCTCGAGGACGACCGGCTGACCGCTCGCATCACCGCGCTCCCGGAACGGGTGGATCGCACCGTGGAGGTGGACGCGCATGTCCGCCGGGTCCGCGAGCTCGTCGATCGGGCGTTCACGCTGTCGTCGGGCCTGCCGCCGGAGCTGCGCGCCATCGTCGCCGGCATCGACGATCCGCTGCGACTCTGCTATCTGCTCGCCAGCCTTCTCGACATGAAGCCGCCCGACAAGCAACGCCTGCTCGAGGAAGACGACCTCGTGGTGAAGCTGAGCGGCCTCGCCTCGGTGCTGGCCCGCGAGGTCGAGCTGCTCGAAATCAAGGGACGCATCGAGTCGAAGGCCCAGGAAGAGATGTCCGAGACGCAGAAGCAGTACTACCTGCGTCAGCAGTTGAAGGCGATCCAGACCGAGCTCGGCGAGACCGAAGGCCAGGACCTGGTCGATCTGCGGACGCGGATCGCCGAGGCGCAGCTGCCGGAGGCCGTGAACACCGTCGCCTTGCGGGAGCTCGGGCGGCTCGAGCGCATGGGGCAGGCCTCGCCCGAACATCAGATGGTCCGGACCTATCTGGACTGGGTTCTCGACGTCCCCTGGTCCAAAGTCACCGACGATCGTCTGGATCCAGCCGAGGCGCGCCGCGTGCTCGATACGGACCACTACGACCTCGACAAGGTCAAGGAGCGCATCGTCGAGCATCTGGCGGTCCGGAAGCTGAAGGGGGACATGCGCGGCCCGATTCTCTGCTTCGTCGGGCCGCCGGGGGTGGGCAAGACGTCGCTGGGCCAGTCGATTGCGCGGGCGATGAACCGGCAGTTCGTGCGGATCTCGCTCGGCGGCATGCGCGACGAAGCCGAGATTCGCGGGCACCGGCGGACGTACATCGGCTCGATGCCCGGCCGGATCATCCAGGCGCTCAAGCAGGCCGGCGCCGCCAATCCGGTGTTCATGCTGGACGAGATTGACAAGCTGGCGACCGGCTTCCAGGGCGATCCGGCGGCGGCGCTGCTCGAAGTGCTCGACCCGGCACAGAATCACGGCTTTCGCGATCACTATCTGGAAGTGCCGTTCGACCTGTCGCGCGTCCTGTTCATCGCCACGGCCAACCAGCTCGAGCCTGTGCATCCGGCCCTCCTCGACCGCATGGAAGTCCTTCGACTCAGCGGCTACACGGAGGAGGAGAAGCTCCACATCGCCCGCCAGTATCTGATTCCCCGCCAGCTCACCGAGCACGGGCTCGGCGCGGATGCGATCGCGTTCAGCGACCTGGCGGTGCGCCGCGTGATCACCGAGTACACGCGGGAAGCGGGTGTGCGGACGCTCGAACGCCAGTTGGGTGCGATCGCGCGGAAGGTCGCGGCGCGCATCGCGGGGGCGCCGGCGGGAGCGGGCAACGGATCGCCGAGCGGCGCATCTCCCACGGCCGTCGAGGCTGACGCGGTCCCTGAATACCTCGGGCCGCCGCGCTTCAAGCCGGACACGTCGTTCCGGACGTCGAGACCGGGCGTGGCGACCGGCGTGGCCTGGACCGAAGCCGGCGGCGACGTGCTGTTCGTCGAGGCGAGCCTGTTGCCGGGCGGTCAGGGTCAGCTGGTGCTCACGGGACAGCTCGGGAACATCATGCAGGAGTCGGCTCGTGCAGCGGTCAGCCACATTCGCGCCAACGCCAGCCAGCTCGGGCGTGTCGCCGGACTTCCTCGAGCATCAGGACCTTCACGTGCACGTGCCAGCCGGCGCCATTCCCAAGGACGGGCCCTCGGCCGGCGTCACCATGGCGACGGCCATTCTGTCGGCCCTGCGCCGCGAGCCCGTGCGCCAGGATGTGGCAATGACCGGCGAGATCACGCTCTCGGGCCTGGTCCTCCCGGTTGGCGGCATCCGCGAGAAGGCGCTGGCGGCGCGGCGGCTCGGCATCAAGACGTTCGTGCTCCCGCGGGACAACGGCGCCGATCTCGAGGAGCTGCCGCCCGAGCTCACGGCCGACATGACGTTCCTGCCTGTCGGGACGCTCGAAGAGGTCGTGGCCATCGCGCTGCCGGCGCGCGTCAACGTCGGCGACGTGTTCTGAAGGCTCAGGGTTCGCGAGTTCGCGGGCGGCGGGCCCAGGCCAGGGGCTCGAGGTTCGAGACGCACGACGTCCCACCCGACAGGGTCGGTCCACTGTGACGGTTGTCTTCTACGTTTCGGGCCACGGGTTCGGTCACGCCGTGCGCCAGCTCGCGATCGTCGAGGCGCTGGCGGCGCGCCGCCCGGACGTGCGGCTGATCGTGCGATCGTCGGTGCCCGAGTGGCTCGTCGCGCGCAACGCGCCGGCCGCCGTGCAGTACGTCCGCGCCGACGTGGACACGGGCGCCGTGCAGCGCGGCAGCCTCGATGTGGATGTCGAGGCGACGCTCGTCGAAGCCGCTCGATTCACCAGCACGATCGATGCGCGCGCGGAGGAGGAGGCACGCTGGCTCGCCTCGATCGAGGCGGCGCTGGTCGTCGCGGACATCCCAGTGCTCGCCTGCGAGGCGGCGGCGCGGGCAGGAGTGCCCGCCATCGGGATCGGCAACTTCACCTGGGACTGGATCTACGAGGGATACGCGGAGGCGGCGGTCATCGCGCCCGGGCTGGTCGAACGGCTGGGCGCCGCCTATGCGCTGGCCGTGGAGGGCTGGCGGCTGCCGATGTACGGCGGCTTCGGGACCTTTCCCCGATGCCGCGACCTGCCGCTCGTCGCCCGCGTCGCACGCCGCAGCCGGGAGGAGGTGCGCACGGTCGCGGGGCTGCCGCCGGACACACCGCTCGCGCTCGTGTCGCTCGGCGGCTTCGGCGCAGCTGGCATCGACGTTGCGGCTGCCGCGCGATTGCTCAGCGGCGTCGCGGAGATCGTCACGACCTCGTACGATTCGTTCGCGGCTGGCCCAGGGGTCCACACTGTGGACGAGCGCGTGCTCGACGCAGCCGGCGTGCGCTACGAAGATCTCGTCGCCGCCGTCGATGCTGTGGTCAGCAAGCCCGGCTACGGCATCATCACCGATTGCGCGGCCAACGGCACGGCCTTGCTCTACACATCACGCGGGCGATTCCGTGAATACGAAGTCCTGGTGCGCGAGATGCCCGGGTATCTGCGCTGCGCGTTCATCGAGCCGTCCGATCTCCGCGCAGGCCGTTGGCGTGAGAGCCTGACCGATTTGCTCGCCGCACCCCCGATGGATCGCCCGCCAACCCACGGCGCCTCCCAGGCCGCCGCCTGGCTGTCCGACGCGTTGGGCTGACTTGGGACTGTCCCAACAGTGCGTGAGAGTGCACTACTTGGGGCAGGTTCAAATGGAACTCCACGGGACTCCGTTTCCAGTCTACGTACCTCGACCCGCAAACTGAGTTCAGATGGTTAGCGGGACAGGTTCGAAATGGAATTCGCGTCAGCCACTGGCCACTCGGAAAACCTCATCCAGCGGATGCGCTGCGAACGGTCAGCTGGCCTCCCTCCCACGAGAGCGACAGCGTGCCGGCGGGCGCCAGCCCGATGTACGCGGCTGGCTGCGTCGAGGCCATCGCCAGCGCCTCAGCGATCGAGACGCCGCCCAGCGTCACCGCGAGGCCGACCGCTCGATCCATCGTCAGGGCAGATCCCGCGAGGTGAGGCGCGCCGGGCGGCGCAACGCGGCCGTCGGCCGACAGCTCCACCTCGAGCCCGCCGAGCCGATACCGCCCGGGCGGAGAGCCGGCGGCCATGATGGCATCGGTCACGAGAATCGAGCGCGCCGGCGTCTTGGCGCGCAGCATCGCCTTGACCG
This sequence comes from Vicinamibacterales bacterium, assembly GCA_963834365.1. Taxonomy (GTDB): domain Bacteria; phylum Acidobacteriota; class Vicinamibacteria; order Vicinamibacterales; family Vicinamibacteraceae; genus CAWJAP01. The sequence continues at coordinate 126,447 of CAWIBS010000033.1, forward strand.
TGGATCCCGGCAGATGGTGGCCATCGACGATGAAGCTCGCGTGCAGCGCGTCGTTCGCCAGCTGTTCCCAGATGACATTCGGATGGCGAGGGATCATCTGCGCGCAGCCGTTCCCGAGATGCGTCGAGAGGCTCGCCCCGGCAAGCACCCCGTCGCGAATCTGTCCCGGCGCCGCGGCCGTGTGGCCCAGCGCCACGCGAACCCCGCGCTTCACCGCGTGCTCGATGAGCGGCAGTGCGCCCGGCACCTCGGGCGCCAGCGTCAGCAGCCGGATGCGCCCGCGCGCCGCTTCCTGGCGGCGCTCGAAATCGTCGACCGAGGCCGCCCGCACGTGCTCCTTCGGATGCGCCCCTCGATAGCCGTCTTCGCCCGAGATGTACGGCCCCTCGATGTGCAGGCCCGCGATCGCCGCGTCGCGATGGTCCGCGAGCACGCGCGCGCACGCCGCGAAGCTCTCGAAGCTGCTCGTGATGAGCGTCGGGAGGAAGCGCGTCACGCCTGTACGGCGGATCGCCTCGATGGCGCGGCTTACCTGGTCGGCCGTCGTGGACGGATTGTTGAAGTCCACGCCCGCGAACCCGTTGACCTGCAAGTCGACGAGCCCCGGCGACGTCAGTGTCTCGGCCATGGTCGCGGCCCTCACCCCTGCCCCGCCGCCTTCGGCGCGCAGTCCGCGCGATCCCCGGACGCCGAGCGCGGCGGCGGCTCCGCCGACGGCCAGTTCTCTGACGAACGTCCGCCGCGATTGATGCGATGTCCTCGACCTCGTCGCGTGAGTCCTGGCAGTCAAGGCGACCTCCACGTCCCAGCTTCCCGGATGACACGGCGCTCGCCGCCATCGTCCGCGGGCGATCGAGATCGTTGATCGTGCGGCCGGTCAGAGCAACCCGGCCACTACCAACGCAGATTGGAAGCAGGGAATCGGCGCCGGGCCACTCAGGCCGCGTGCTCCTTCACGCAGGTCACGAGCGACCAGATGCGGGGGATGTTGACCTTCTCGATCGAGACCGGCTCGATCTCGGCCTGCGCGAGGAACGCCGGCAGATCGAGATCCGACTTGAAGCCGATGTGCACGGTGAACGGCGAGATCATCCGCTCGGCGCGCGACAGCACCAGGTTCGGGCTGAGGAAATGGTTGAGGAAGACGATGCGCCCGCCGGGCTTGCAGACGCGGCGCATTTCACAGGCCACCTTCACGGGGTCGGGGACGACGCTGATGAGATACGGGGCGTAGACGATGTCGAACGAGTCGTCCGGGAACCGGAGGTCGGCGGCGTCCATCTGGAGAAGTCGCGCGTTGCGAACCTCCTTGCGCCACATCCGCTCGCGCGCCTTCTCGAGCATCGACGCCGAGAAGTCGATGCCCGTGACGGTGCAGTCCTTCGGGTAGAGCCCGAGGTTGATGCCGGTGCCGACCCCGACCTCGAGGATGTGATCCGTCGGCCGGATGCTCATCCGCTGGATGGCCTGAACTCGGCCCGGATGCAGCGCCGGTCCAAAAGTGAGGTCGTAGACTTTGGCCAGCTTCTCGTAGACGCGCTCGACGAAGTCGTTCTCGACAACCGCGACCGACAACGCCCGTGTGGCGGCGTCGGAGCCCATGACTTCCGGCTCTTCACGGGCGGACCGATCGTCAAACAACGTCATGCTTCGTCTCCGGTGAGGCTTGGCCCACAGCCGACACGACCGGCTGCACGCACAATGGTCAATCCTTCGAACGCGTGCTGCGGGTGAGCGACCCGCGGCGCATCACGACGCTGTGACGGGCTTGGACTATATCCCGGCACGCGGAACACCGGCAAGCCAAGAATGCCGGCGGCGTTCGCACGCCGGCCGCTGCACGCATCGAGCGGCGGGTGTCGAACAGGTCTGTTGTTCACGCACGGGCCCCTGACGGCGTCAGGGCGTCCACGACCTGCAGCGCGATTTCCGGCTGTCCGGCTGCCGGGGTGACCAGCAGGCCGCTGGCCTGGCCCCGGACCGCCTGCGCGATCTCCCGCGCAATCGCCACGCCCTCGTCGGCTGCCCGGCCATCGCGCTCGGCCTGCTGCATCCGCTCGATCAGCGTCGTGGGGACGCGCAGGCCGGGCACTTCGTTCGCCAGCCACTCCGCGTGCCTCAGGCTCTCGAAGGGCCTGACGGCGACGATGAGGGGCACGTCGAGCGGCCCGGCCCGAGCCAGGAACAGCTCCAGGTCGGCCGCGTCGAAGATCGGCTCGGTCACGGCGAACTCCGCGCCGGCCTCCACCTTGTACTGGTAGCGCCGCACTTCCTCGTCGAGCGCCAGCGCCGCGGGATTGACCCGCACGCCAGTGAGAAACGCTGTCGGACAGCCGAGCGGCTGACCGCCGATGTCAGCAGCCTGATTGAACCGCGTGACGGCGTTGGTGAGCCCGATCGAATCCACCTCGATGACCGTCGTGGCATCGCTGTAGTCGCCGCGGGCGATTGGTTCGCCGGTGACGACGAGCAGATTGCGGAGGCCCATGGCGTGCGCGCCGAGCAACTCCGCCTGCATCGTCGCGAGCCGCCGATCGCGGCACGAGTACTGGAGCACCGTCTCGATGCCGGCCTGCTGCTCGACGAGAACGGCGGTCGCCAGGCCGCTCATGTGCGCGCCGCCCGCGTGCCGGTCGGCCACGAGCACGACGTCGACGCCGCGGATCTTGAGTCGGCGCGCCTGATCGATCAGTTCGTGGCACGCGAAGCCGCGCGGCGGCGTCAGTTCGACGGCGACGACGAACTGACCGCGCGTGAGCGCGTTGGCCAGCCGCGACTTCTCCGCGCGTGGCACCGGAGGCACCGCCTGGAGGGGCGAGGCCGGCGGCGAGGCCGCCTTCGACCGTCCGGCCGGCAGGCCGGGCGCCATCGCCCGGGCCGCCATCCGGATCTGGCGCACGTGTTCCGGGGTCGTCCCGCAGCAGCCGCCGACGATCCGTACCCCGGCCCCGACGAAGCGCCGCGCGTACGAGGCCATGTATTCGGGCGAGGAGAGGTAGATGTTCCGCCCTTCGACATCGCGGGGCCGTCCCGCGTTGGGCTGGGCCACGAGCCGCGCCGGCGACACGTCGGCCATCCGCTCGATCGTCTCGAGCATCGCGGCGGGGCCGACGCTGCAGTTGAGCCCGATGACATCGACCGCGAGGGCGGCCAGGGCCGGCGTGAACTGCTCGGGGGGCGCGCCGTCGGCGGTGAGGCCGTCCTCGCCCGTCGTGATCTGGGCGACGATCGGCAGCCGCGAGACCGCGCGCACGCCGCGGACCGCGGCCCCCAGCTCGCTGAGGTCGCGGAACGTTTCCAGCATGAAGAGGTCGACGCCGCCCTCGGCGAGCGCCTCCGCCTGCTCGCGAAATGCCTGCTCCGCTTCGTCGAGACCGGTCTTCCCCCAGGGCTCGACGCGAATGCCCAGGGGCCCGATCGCGCCGGCGACGTAGGCCTGTTCGCGCGCCACGTGACGCGCGATCTGCGCCCCCTGCTTGTTGATCGTCCGCGCGCGCTCGGCGAGGCCGAACGTGGCGAGCTTGATGCGATTGGCGCCGAAGGTGTTGGTCTCGAGAATGTCGGCGCCGGCGCGGAGATAGTCCCGGTGCACTTCCGCCACCAGGTCGTGTTGCGTCAGGTTCAGATCGTCGAAACAGCGATTGAGGAAGACGCCCTTGGCATAGAGCATCGTTCCCATCGCCCCGTCGCAGATCAGGACGCGCTCGTCGAGCGCTTCGAGAAAGGGCTTCATGGGTCAGCCGGCCCGCCGGCGCGGGCTAGGCGGATGGAAGCGCCACGGGCGCCTTCGCGCCGGGCACGAGCAGGTCCTCTTTGTCCCAGATGAAATCGTCTTTGCTGTAGACCGCGAGCTCGTAGTCCTTGCCCATGAAGATGGCCGAGACCGGGCAGGCCTCCTCGCAGTAGCCGCAGAAGATGCACCGGGTCTTGTGAATCTGGTAGACCTTGGCGTAGCGCGGACCCGCCGCGACCGACCCGTCGTTCTCCGCCGCCTCCAGATAGATCGCATCAGCCGGGCACGCCACGGCGCACAGGCCGCACGCCACGCACTTTTCCAGGCCGTCTTCGTCGCGCATCAGGACCTGTTTGCCCCGCCACTTGGGGAACATCGGGACCTTCTGGTCCGGATAATTCACGCTGTTCGGCTTCTTGAACATGTGCCGGAGCGTCGTGGCAAACCCGATGACAAAAGCCTTGATCATGTACGCGGGGCCCTCCCGGCGAGACCTCGACAGTCTACCATGCTGGTCCTGCGCTCCCGGCCGGCACGATTTATCATGACACGCACCACCGGAGCCCCGGTCTGAACTGCACGACTGCCGCATGTCGCCACTCGAACCGCGCTTTCTCACGGCCGAACAAGTCCAGCTCTTCACCATGCTGGCCCAGTTGGCCGTCGTCGCCTCGCTCGCGACCATGTTCGCGAGGTTCTGGGGCTTCCGGCGCCTGCTCATCACCGAGCGCCGGGACTGGCCGGAGCGGCTGGCGTTCGCCGGCGCGCTCGGCATTCCGCTCTTTGCCGGCACCGTCTCGCGCATCCTGCTCGGCTACAACGCCGCGGATCTGTCGCTGGCCGGCCCGTTCCTCGCCGGGCTCCTCGCGGGCCCGTACGCCGGCGCAATCGTCGGGGCGATGGTCGGTCTGCCCGGCACGCTCGCCGCCGAATACGCGGCCCTCCCCTTCTCGATCGGCTGCGGATTCGCTGGTGGAGGCCTCCGGGAGGTCTGCCCCAAGGAATCGATCTGGCACTTCTCCCCCTTCGTGTTCACCGATCTCCACCGCTACGCGTGGCGCCTTCTCCGTCGCTTCGAGATCGACTGGCAGATCATCCTCATCACGCCGCCGATTCTGCTCGAACTGCTCCGGCAGTGGCTCGGACATCGCTACCCCGGGCGTCTGTTCGTGCTGCTGGCCGAGAACCCGCTCATGGTCGCCCTGGTGGCGCTCGAGACGATCCTGTGCGTCGCCATCCCGATCAAGATCTGGAACAGCGCCCGCAACGAGCACAAGCTCCAGGAGCAGGAAAAGCTGTTGATGACGGCGCGCATCGAAGCGCTCGCGAGTCAGATCAATCCGCACTTCCTCTTCAACACGCTCGCCTCCATCTCGTCGCTCATCCGCTCGAAACCCGAGACGGCGCGCACCCTCATCGTCAAGCTGTCGGCGCTGCTGCGGCGGCTGCTCCGGAGCCAGGATCATTTCGTCACCCTTCGCGAGGAGCTCGAGGCGGTGGACGAATACCTGGACATCGAGTGCATCCGCTTCGGTCACCAGCTGTCGGTCGAAAAGGACGTGGATCCCGACACGCTGAGCCTCGTCGTGCCCAGCATGATCCTGCAGCCACTCGTGGAAAACTCGATCAAGCACGGGCTCGCCGGGAAGATCGAGCCGGGACGCATCACGCTCCGGAGCACGCGCCAGGCCGGGCACGTCCGGATCGAGGTCGTGGACAATGGCGTCGGCGTCGTGCCCAGCCGCCCCGCAGGCCCGGCTGATCACGGCATCGGACTGCGCAACGTCAACGAGCGGCTGCGCGTCATCTACGGCGCCGGGTGCCAGCTCCACCTGCACAGCGTGGCCGGTGAAGGAACCTCCGTGCGCCTGGACATCCCCGACCTCGTCCTGGGCGACCGGATCTCGGCGTAACATGGCTGTCAAAGCGCTCGTCGTCGACGATGAACAACTCGCCCGCGACGAGTTGTGCTACCTGCTCGACGAGGTCGGCGGGGTCGAGATCGTGGGCCGCGCCGGCAACGGTGTCGAGGCCCTCGGCCTGATCGAGGATCTGAAGCCCGACATCGTGTTCCTCGATGTCCAGATGCCGGGAGTTGGCGGCTTCGAGGTCGCCCGTCAGGCCCTCGAACGCGGGACGGCGTCCGAGATCGTTTTCGTCACGGCCTTCGATCAGTACGCGCTGGAGGCGTTCAAGATCAACGCCGTGGACTATTTGCTGAAGCCGGTGGACGTGGCGCGGCTGGAGCAGGCACTCCAGCGAGCCAGGCGCCGGCTGGCGGCGGGCACTGCCGCCGGCGACCGGGCAGCCGCACTTGCGAACGAGGACCTCGATCGCATCGTCAAACTGGTGACGGACCGCCAGACCCGCCGCGGGCGTCTGGCCGTGAAGGCGGGCGAGCGGCTCTTTCTCGTCGACGCCGGCGAGGTGATTTTCGCGACGCTGACCGGAGATTTGGTCACGGTCGTGACAACCAGCTTGACCGGAACGTCGAACTATCGGACGCTTGATGAACTGCAGGCGCAGCTCGATCCGGAGATTTTCTGGCGCGTTCACCGTGGATATCTGGTCAACATCAACAAGATCAAGGAGATAGTCCCCTGGTTCAGCCGGAACTACGTCCTGAAGATGAGCGACGGGAAGGCGACGGAGATCCCGGTCAGCCGGTCGCAGACGAAGCGGCTGCGGGAGTATCTGCGTCTCTGACGCAACCGCTGCTGGACGGGCTCGCGGAACTCCCCGTGGAACTCGTCGCCGCGGAGCCGGCCTGGCCAGAAGTGGTGATCGCGACTCCGGCCATCGCGACGGCGATTGCGGCCGCGTCCGCGGTTCCAGCCGCCGGCCCGGGGTCGTCGCCGCCCCGACGGCCTGGGAGCGCCTGGGCGAAGAACTGCTCACCTGGTTCAAGACGCTCGCCTCGGCAGCGGTCTATGCCACGCTCATCGTGACCTTCATCTGCCAGGTTGCGCGCGTCGAGGGACAGAGCATGTCGCCGACCCTCGAAGACCAGGACCGCCTCATCGTCAACAAGCTGATCTATCGCATCAGCTCGCCCAAGCGTGGCGACATCGTCATGCTCTATTACCCGGTCAATCCCGACAAGTCGTTCGTCAAGCGGGTGATCGCCGAAGAGGGGCAGGAAGTCCGTATCCTCGACGGCAAGGTGTATGTCGATGGGGAGTTGGTCGACGACGTCTACGTGCCGCCGCAATACCGGAGTCACGACGACTTCGGTCCGACCAAGATGAAGGACGGCTACTACTTCGTCATGGGCGACCACCGGAACAACAGCTCGGACAGCCGCCATTGGGGCGAGGTGCCGAAGAAGTACATCATCGGCAAAGTGCAGCTGCGGTGGTGGCCGCTCGTCGAGCGCCCGGATGTTCGAATGACGGCGGGGCTGAAGCCCCGCCCTACCCGGCGGTAGGCCGGACCTTTAGGTCCGGCTGGCCCCGAATGTTCAAGGACCCTATCAGCCATCGGCTGTCAGGGTCTCTAAGTCCTGGTCAACCAGCCCCAGCACCCACGACACGAGGCTGACGACCAGCGCGCCGAGAATCGCGGTGCCGAACGACGCCACCGAGAAGCCCGGCACCAGGGCGGCGGCGAGCCCGAAAGCCACCCCGTTGACCACCAGGTAGAACAGGCCCAGCGTGAGCACCGTGATCGGCAGGGTCAGCAGGACCAGGACGGGCCGAACCAGCGCGTTCACGAGGCCCAGGACCAGGGCGCCGATCGCCAGCGCGGTGTAATTGGCGACGACCACGCCGGGAATCAGATACGTGGCCACCCACAGCGCAATCGCGACCACGACGAGATGGGCGAGGAAAGACATAGGCGGCCTGTCGCTCCGTGTCGTTCAGTCTGTCAGTCGTGCAGTCCGTCCGTCAATCAGCGGAGGTATCCGGCACTCGGGCGCTTACTTCGCGTACATCTCCTCGATCACCCCCCGCCATTGATCTTCGATGACGCGGCGCTTGACCTTCATGGTCGGCGTCAGCTCGCCGCCCGCGATGGTGAACTCGGCCGGCAGCAGCGCGATCTTCTTGATCTGTTCGTAGTGCGCCAGGTCGCGATTGAGTCCGTCGACGATCTCCTGGTACAGCGCGATGACGTCCGGCCTGGCGACCAGCGCGTCGCGAGCCTCCTCGGCCCTGCCCAGCGCACGGAGGCGCTGCCCGAGCGCCGGGAAGGCCGGTGCTATCAGCGCGGCGGGGAACCGGCGGCCGTCGCCGACCACAACGGCCTCGGCGACGAGCGGATGCGCTTTCAGCCGCTGCTCGATCGGCTGCGGCGCAACCTTCTTGCCGCCTGAGGTGACGAGCAGGTCTTTCTTGCGGTCGGTAATCGTCAGATAGCCGTCGGCGCTGAGCGTGCCGATATCACCGGTATGGAACCAGCCGCCGGCAAGCGCCGCCGCCGTCTCGGCCGGCTTGCGCCAGTAGCCTTGCATGATGTTCGGGCCGCGCGCGAGAATCTCGCCGTCCTCGGCAATGCGCAGCTCGACGCGATCGAGGGCCTGCCCCACCGTGCCGAACCGCGGAGCATCCGGATGGTTTGCGGTCAGGATCGGTGACGTCTCGGTGAGACCGTAGCCCTCGAGAATCAGCAGGCCGGCCGCAGCGAAGAACTCGGCGATATCGGTCGGCAGCGGCGCGCTCCCCGACATGAGCGTTCGCATCCGCCCGCCGAGTCGCGACCGGATGCGCGAGAACACGAGACGGTCGGCGAGCATGTCCCGCCAGCCGGAAGGCGCGAACGACGCCCGGCCGCGCTGTGCCTCGCGGACGCGGGCCAGGCCGAGGCGCAACGCCCAGTGAAACAGCGTGCGGCGCACGGCGGGGCCCTGCTGCACGGTCTCGTGGATGCGGCTGTACAGCTTCTCGAAGACGCGCGGCACGGCCGTCATGAGGGTGGGCGCCGTCGCCGGCAGGTCGCGCGCGAGGGTGTCGATCGACTCGGCGAACACCACGGTGACCCCATCGGTCAGGTAGCTGAAGACCACCGTCCGTTCGAACCCATGGCTCAGCGGCAGGAACGAGAGCGCGACGTCCTCCGGCCCTTTCCGGAGAATCGGGGCGGCGCCGAGGACGTTCGAGACGATGTTGTCGTGCGTCAGCATCACACCCTTGGCATCACCAGTCGTGCCCGAGGTGTAGATGATCGTCGCCAGCTGACCGGGTGCGACGGCCGCGATTCGTGTGTCGAGCGCCACGCGCACGGACGGATCAGCGGCGAGCCGATCGCGCCCGCGGGCGATCAGCTCGCTCATCGCCAGCACAGACCCCCCGGCCGTCGCGGCCTTCCCGTGGCCCTCCGGCTCGATGATCACCAGGACCTCGAGCGCCGTCAGCAGATGCCGGACGTCCTGGATCTTGGCCGCCTGCACGAGGTCGGAGACGATGGCGATGCGCGCGCCGCTGTCCTCGAGGATGTAGCGCGCCTGCGCCGGCGAGAGCGTCGGGTAAATCGGCACGGTCACCGCGCCAATCTCCAGGGTGGCCAGATCGCAGACGACCCATTCCGGCCGGCTGTCCGACATCAGCGCGACACGGTCTCCCGCCTCGACGCCGAGATCGAGCAGGGCCGCGGCGAGCGCGTGCACCGCCTCGACGAGCTGTGCGGTAGACCAGGCGTCGCTCCCGTCCGCCCGGCAGCGGCGCATGAACACGTCGCGCGAATATTTGCCGGCGATGTGAGCCGGGATCTGGGCGAGCGTGCTGATCATCGCCTCTTGCGACCTCCGGATGCCGCCCGCGTGTAGTCGCCCGACGCCCCGCCTCGCTTCGACACCAGCTCGATGTCGGTAATGACCATCGACTTGTCCGCGGCCTTGAGCATGTCGTAGATCGTCAGGGCGGCCACGCTCACGGCGGTCAGCGCCTCCATTTCGACGCCCGTCTGCGCCAGCGTCCGCACGCGCGCCTCGATGGCGTAGCCGTCACGTCGCGCGGCGAGGGTGACGTCGATCCCCGAGAGCGGCAGCGGATGGCAGAGCGGGATGAGCCCCGCGGTCCGCTTGGCGGCCATGATGCCGGCGATCCGCGCGGTCTGCAGCGGGTCGCCCTTCTTCACCTGGCCGTCCCGCACCAGCCGCAAGGCTGCGGGCGAGACCCGGATGCGACCGCGGGCGACCGCCTCGCGTCCGGTGACGGCCTTGTCCGTCACATCCACCATGCGCAGATCGCCGCGCGCGCCGACGTGCGACAGCCGGGCTCCAACCGCCGGGGCACGGACGACGCGGGCGACGCGCAGGGGCGTCCGTCGCCGGCCGCTAGGAGAGATCCGGGACATCGACACCTCTCGCCAGGAAGAAAGACAGGCTCTCGAGCGACACCGTCAGATCGACGCTCTTCAGCTTCACCCCTCGCGGGACGCGCAGGTTGCCGGGCGAGAAGTTGAGAATCGCCTTGATCCCGGCCTGCACGACCGAGTCCACGACCTCGCGCGCCATGTCGGACGGCACCGCGATCACGGCGATGTCGATGCGCTCGCGCTCGACGAGGCGATCGAGCTCGCGCGCGTGACGAATCGGAACGCCGGATCGGGAATACTGTCCCACTTTCTCGCGCGCCGTGTCGAAGAGTGCCACGATGTCGAAGCCGTCGCGGCGGAAGCCGGGATAGTCGGCCAGCGCCATGCCGAGGTTCCCGGCGCCGAGAATCACGACCTTCAACTGTCGATGCAGGCCGAGAATCTCGCGGAGGTGGCGCCGCAGATCCTTCACGTAGTACCCGACGCCCCGTACGCCGAACTCGCCGAAGTAGGCGAGGTCCTTGCGGATCTGGGCGGCGTTCAGCTGGAACTGCTCGGCCAGACCCTTCGACGAAATGGTGTTGATGCCGGCGCTCTCGAGGGCTTCGAGCGCCCGGAGATACACCGAGAGCCGTGCCGTGGTCAGCTCGGAGATCGGATCGGTGACGGTCCGGACACGCGGCGCACGACTCACGCTGGCATTCTACTGGCTCGGCGCTCAGGGCTCGGGGCTCATGCGGCTCAGGCTCGGAGCCCCTTCAGCCTTGAGCCTCGAGCCTCGAGCCCTGTACACTCGCCGGCCATGGCCCACACCCCGCCGCCTCACGCCCCGCCGGCCGCCGATACGCGTGCGTTCCAGCCGTACATTCCGGCGTCGCAGTCTCCCGCCGAATTCACGCTCAAGGCGATCGTCATCGGCGCACTCTTCGGCCTCCTGTTCGGAGCCTCGACGGTCTATCTGGGACTGCGGGCGGGCCTGACCGTGAGCGCCTCGATTCCGATCGCCGTGCTCGCGATCTCGGTCCTGAAGCGGCTCGGCGGGTCCACGATCCTCGAGAACAACATCGTGCAGACCATCGGGTCGGCAGGCGAATCGGTGGCGGCTGGCGTGGTGTTCACCGTCCCGGCGCTGATCTTCCTCGCGCCGAATGGCCCGGGCTACTTCGAATACTTCCAGATCACGATGCTCGCCTTCGCCGGTGGCATCCTCGGCGTGCTGATGATGGTGCCGCTCCGGCGGGCGCTGATCGTCAAGGAGCATGGCCGCCTGCCCTACCCCGAAGGGACGGCCTGCGCCGACGTGCTCGTCTCTGGCGAGCGGGGCGGCGACATGGCGAAGACCGTGTTCCAGGGCCTGGGGGTCGGGGCGCTCTGGAAGGCGCTGTCGTGGATCATCCAACTGTTCCGGACCGCCGTCGGCTACAGCATGCCGCGCGGCTCCTTCTTCCCCAACGCCACGCTCAACGTCGACATCTCGCCGGAGTACATGGGCGTCGGCTACGTCATCGGCCCTCGCATTGCAGGCGTCATGTTCGCGGGCGGCGTGCTCTCGTGGCTGGTCCTGCTGCCGCTCTTCAGCATCCTCGGAGAATTCATCGACCAGCCGTTCCCGCCGATCCCGGCGAGCGGGCTCAAGCTCTCCGAGATGACGCCCAACCAGATGTGGAGCGCCTATATCCGCTACACGGGCGCGGGCGCGGTGCTGGCGGCCGGCATCATCACGCTCGCCCGCACCGTGCCGACGATTGTCTCCTCCTTCCGCGACAGCATGCGGGACTTCAGCGCCGGCAGCGGCGCCGCGCTGCAGACGCGCACCGAGCGTGACCTGCCGATGTCGATCGTCCTCGGCGGCACCGTGGCCCTCGCGCTCTTCCTGGCCCTCTCCCCGAAGCTGCCGACGCAGTGGAACTTCATGGCGTCGGTGCTGGTCGTCGTCTTCGGCTTCTTCTTCGTGACCGTATCCTCCCGGATCGTCGGCCTCATCGGCAGCTCGTCGAACCCGATCTCGGGGATGACGATCGCGACGCTGATCCTCACCTGTACGATCTTCGTCGCCCTTGGCTGGACCGGTGACGCCTACTCGCCGATCGCGCTCTGTGTCGGCGCCATCGTCTGCATCGCGGCCGCGAACGCCGGCGCCACGTCCCAGGATCTGAAGACCGGCTACATCGTCGGCGCGACCCCGGTCTACCAGCAGGCCGGCCTCGTCATCGGCGTGCTCGCCTCGTCGCTCATCATCGGGCTCACGACGCTGTTCCTGCACCAGGAGATGGTGATTGGATCGAGCGCACTGCCCGCCCCGCAGGCGACGCTGATGGCCACGATCATCAAGGGGCTCCTCAGCCAGAACCTGCCGTGGGGGCTGGTGCTGGTGGGCGTCTTCATCACCGTCACGCTCGAGCTGTGCGGCATCCACGCATTGTCGTTCGCGGTCGGGTCGTACCTGCCGATTGCGACGACCGCGCCGATCTTCGCGGGCGGCCTCGTCAGGGCGTGGGTCGAAAAGAGAACGGGTCAGACGAGCGAGTCCGAGGTCAGCTCCGGCACGCTGTTCAGCTCGGGACTGATCGCCGGCGGCTCGCTGGCCGGCATCCTCTATGCCCTGCTCTTCGGTTACGGCCTCATCCACGATGGAGAGGGATCGACGGCCTCATCCCGTTCATTCACGAGGGGACGGGCGGCCTGGTGGCCGGGATTCTTCTGTTCGTCGCGCTCGGGGTCATTCTCGGGCGTGTCGGACAGCGCAGGCTCGCCTAAGGAGACCCTGTGCCGGGTGCTCGCCAGGTGCTGATCGTCGCGGCGCGGTCACGATCGCCGCTGCTCCGGCCGTGCTCGCGGGTGCGCAGGCCGGACGGGCGGCCGCAGGACCGACGCGCCGGACGACCACGATCACGGCGCTTGCCACGTATCCGCTCTTCTTCCACGGCCAGCCCGTGCGGGTCCGGGCGACGGCCCGCGAGCAGGACGGTCTCTTCAGTCTCGAGGATGGCAACACCCGCGTGTGGCTGCTCGCCGCGCCCGGAGGCAGGCTGCCCGACTCGAAGACCACCAGTGACGTCGTCGGCAGCTTTCTCGACGTCGGGCGGCTCGAGCCCGGAGACACGCGGCTGACCGGCGAGATCGGCACGCTCAGTCAACGCATCCTCAATCGTCCGGCAGCCGGCGCCCGGCGAACTGCTCGCGATCATCGTCGACCGATCGGAGTCCGCCGAGCCCCTCAGTGCGCCGTCGGTCCGCAATGTGGCGCTCGATCCGAACCGGTATGTCGATCAGGAAGTCACCGTCGTCGGCCGCTTCCGCGGGCGCAACCTGTACGGCGACCTGCCGGATGCGCCGGGCAAGAGCCGCTGGGACTTCGTCATTCAGTCGGCCGATGCGGCCGTGTGGGTGACGGGCCGACGGCCGCGCGGGGACGGCTTCGATCTGAACATCGACAACCGCGTCGACACCGGGCGGTGGCTGGAAGTGGCCGGGCAGGTCAAGTTCGACCGCGGCCTCGTGCGCCTCGAGGCGACGTCCATCCGCCCCGGACAGCCGCCGGCGCAGAGCGCGCCCGAAGCCCTGGTCAAGATGCCGGTCCACGTGCCGCCGCCGGAGGTGGTCTTCAGCGCCCCGACCAACGACGAAACCGACGTCGAGCCCACGGCGTCAATCCGGATCCAGTTCTCGCGCGACTTGAGAGCCGGACTCGATCAAGGGCCACGTGACCGTCGCCTACGTGGGCTCGACCCAGCCGCCTCCCGGCGTTCACGACGACGTACGACGGCGGCCGTCGTGTGCTCGAGATCAAGTTCGCCGCGCCGCTCGAACCGTTCACGCACGGTGCAGGTCGCCTCGAGGAAGGCGTCGTCGGCACCGACGGTCAGCCGGTGAAGCCCTGGACGCTCACGTTCGTCGTGGGGAGCTGAGGCCGGGCGGCGCCAGGCTCGCCGGCGGCGCGTGCCCTGGCGGCGTCCGCAGAAGCGCCGCCGGGCGGCGCGCACGAGCGCCGCCACGAAGACACGCAATCAGCGCCAGCAGCAGCGACGACGACGACCGAGCGCGACCAGCGGGTACTGCAGCGCCACGTACCCCAGCCCCAGCACGAACACGTCCTCGGTCGAGGCTCAGGAACCAGTTCGAGAACGGCTCGGGGCTCGCGTTGGCGATGGCCCGCGTCCCCGCCTTCGTCACGTGGGTGCTCGCGGCCACCGTGCCGCCGAGGAGCGCCACGAGCCCCTGCATCGTCGGCGATGCGTCGCCCAGCGTCGCCACGGCAATCAGCGCGCCGCCGAGCGGACGAATCGCGGTATGGACCGTATCCCACAGCGTATCGACCCACGGCACCTTGTCGGCGACGAACTCGATCGCATACAGCACGAGCGCCACGCCGATGACGATGTCGTTGTCGAAGACGGCGAACTGCGGCGGGCAGATCCACCCAGTCGTACCGCGCGGCCAGGCCGAGGATGGCCACGGTCGCGTAGAGGTTGACGCCCGCGGCGAAGGAGAAGCCCAGCGTCCGCCCGAGCGTGATGAGCAGGTCCATGACGCCCTCCCGGCGCTCACCCCCGGATGTCGTCGAGCATCCTGGAAATGACGCTGCGAACCGAGTGTATCAGGTCGTCGCGTGACTCGGGTCCGAGGCCGCGCGTCTCGATCGGCGGTCCCAGCTTGACCCGGACGGTCACGGGATAGATGAGCGGGCTGCCCTTGCGCATCGCCTGCCGGGCGCCCTGAGATGGCGACGGGCACCACCGGCGCCTGCGCAGCGCAGCGCCATCAGGAACGCGCCCTTCTTGAACGGCAGCAGCTCGCCCGTCCGGCTCCGCGTGCCTTCCGGGAAGACCAGGAACGAGTTGCCCGTTCGCCAGCCGGTCCACCGCCTGTCGAGCGCCTGGCTGCTCTGCTCACGATTGCCGCGCTCGATGGGCACGAAGCCGACGAGTTCGAAGCCCTGGCCGAGAATCGGCAGTCTTCTGCAGCTCCGCCTTGTAGAGGATGACGAGGCCCGGCATCAACGGGCGCAGCACCGGAAGAGGAGCGGCGGCTCGACGTTGCTGGCGTGATTGACGCAGTAGATGGCGGGCCGCGATCAGGATGTGCTCCGCGCCCTCCACGACGATCCGAATGCCGACGATGCCGAAGGCCACGCGCACGGCGACGACGGCGAGCCGTGTAGAGGATGTTCGGCCAGTTGAAGAGCCACGCGAGCAGGAGCCCGGTGATCCGCAGCAGGAGCGTGAAGAGCGACACCCACAGACCAGCGGCCAGCGAGCGGTGGCGACGACTAGCCGCGAGCGATGGTCCGGATGGAGGCAGGTCGGAACTGCCGCGCCGTCACGCAAAGGGCCCGGCCGGGAATGTCCGGCCGGGCCCCTCGGCGTGTGTGCAGGTGGGAGGAGAGTCGGTGCGTGCGTTACGACGCGCGGCGCCGCGTCCGGCGCACGGCCGACGCGTCGACGGTGGTGACCTTCGCCGCCTTGACCGCGGCCTGACGCGCCAGCGCCTTGCTTCGACGAGCACGAGCGTTCGAGCGCGTGCTCGACGCGGCTCTCGACGAGCGGCAGGTCCTCGTGCGTCACCTCGGCAATCTCGGAGATGACGAGGAACTTCGCGCGGTCGAGCATGCGCTTCTCGCGGAACGACAGGTTCTTCGAGCGCGCGAGATACGTGAGGCTCTTCAGCACTTCGACCACGTCGAAGAGCGAGCCCGTGCGCATCCGATCCGAATTGTCCTTGAAGCGGCCCTTCCAGTTCTGGTGGGTGTCGATCTTGCCGTCGCTCAGCAGGATTGAAGAGCCGATCGACTTCCTGGTTGCCCACGGCCTTGCGCAGCCCGACGTTGTCGGCGTTCTCGACGGGCACGAGCACCGTGGTGTCGTTCGACACCATCCGGAGCTGGTAGAACCCGCACGTCATGCCCATGATCGTGCGGCTCTCGATCCGCTGAACCACACCGAGCCCATGATTCGGGTAGATGACCTTATCGCCGATGTCAAATGTCACGTGGCCCCCAGTAAGTCGGTGAACGGCGTTGGTGGTTAGGTGTGTCTGAGGACTTACAGCCTTGAAGTATACCGCGATTTCCCCCGGAAAAGCCCGGAAAATCAGGGCAAATCCGCACGACCGGCGTAAATTTCTGGCTGACAACGAGTAACCGACCCGCTGAGGGCGCGAGAAACGTGCCAGATCGAAAGGCGCCGTTGTCGGATCCATGAACGTCGCGTATTGTCAAGTCGGAGGCAGACAGCTTGCTGGCTCGGCTATAGCCCTGATGCAGCCGCGCCAATGGGGTTCGCGGCCCTTCCGGAAGCCCAGCCGCCAGGCTGACGAACAACTTCGCCCCTCCAGCCGACGTCAAAACCATCAGGTTACTGATCGAGCATCCCATGGGCCACCGATTCTGCGTCCCCGCCGCTGCGCTCACGACTGTTGGCGTCCTCGTGTTCTCGGCTGTTGCCGGGACGGCGCCGGCCGTTCCGACGGCGACCACCGCGCCTCTCCCAGCGCAGAAGCTCGCCCCCTATGCCCCGACGCCTCAGGACGTCGTCGAGCGGATGCTCGAGGTCGCGCAGGTGACCAAGGCCGACGTCGTCTACGACCTGGGCTGTGGCGACGGCCGTCTGGTGATTACCGCGGCCAAGAAGTACGGGGCGCGGGGCGTCGGGGTCGACATCGATCCCGAGCGAATCGCCGAGTCGCGTGCCAACGCCAAGAAGGCGGGGGTCGAGTCGCTGGTCGAGTTCCGCGAGCAGGACGCGCTGCAGGTCGACGTGTCGCCGGCGACGGTCGTGACGCTCTATCTGCTGTCCACCGGGAACCTCAAGCTGCGGCCGATTGCTGCAGAAGCGGCTGCGCCCGGGCTCGCGGGTGGTCTCCCACCAGTTCGGGATGGGCGACTGGGCACCGACGCGCACCGAGACGTTCACCGACTCGCTCGGCGCGAAGCGCACGATCTACCTCTGGCAGATCGGCAAGTAGCGGGCTACGCTGCTCGCATGGCGTTCGCGCTTCATCCACAGCTGAGAGCCGACACGATCGCCGGTCACGCGCCTGCGGCTGTCGTCGTGCGTTTGATGAACGATCGCACGTGGCCGTGGCTGGTGCTCGTTCCCGAGCGCGAGGACTGGTGGAGCTCATCGACCTCGGACGCGGAGGAGCGTCGACTGCTCATCGAGGAGATTGCGCTGGCGTCGACCGTGCTGCGCGGTGCTGTTCCAGCCCGACAAGCTCAACGTCGCGGCGCTCGGCAATCAGGTCAGCCAGCTGCATGTGCACGTGATTGCGCGTCGACATCAGGATCCGGCGTGGCCGCGACCGGTCTGGGGCGTGCAGGCCGCCGGTGGCCTACGGAGTCGCACGAGCGTGACAAACTGGTCGGCGCCCTGCAGGACGCCTTCAGCGCGCACCGCGCCAGCGTCGCCGCCCTTCGCGAGGCCGCGGCCGCACGCGACGACGGCGGTGGAGGATTTCTGTCGCTGCTGGGTTTCACCGACCGCTGAGACGAGTTCCCCGGTTCGGCCCAATGTTAGGATCTGGGTTCCAGCCCCGCTGGCGGCGTGGCGAAACTGGCAGACGCAGGAGACTCAAAATCTCCCGGAGGTCACCCTCCGTGTGGGTTCGATTCCCTCCGCCGCCACCAACCTTCGCTTATCATTCAGGCGAAGGTTGTCCGCCGTAGCTTGGCCTGAATCAAGCCAAGCGAAGGTGGACTGTTCTTGCTCTGATACGAGCTACGTTGGCAAGCCAACCTCCGCTCGCTTTCAGCGAGCTTCGACTCGGTACCAAGCGAGTCACTGACAGGCGAACGATGCCGCGCCGTCGCGTCGCAACCGTCGGCTCAACGCGACGGCGGAAGCGACGCGAAGGCGGGCCACGCATGAACAATACCGACGTTCCCGAACGGAGGCGCGGTCGACTGCCGCGAGCTTTCCCGTGGACGACGGCTCTAGCGGTTGTCGTAGTGACGTGGGGGGCGACGGCCTGCGGAGGAGCCGCCAATCCCACGCCGACGTCGCCCAGTGACCCTGTCAGTGGTGACGTCGTCGGGCTCGACGTGGCCTGTCCCGCCTCGCTCTTGATTGGAGAGAAAGGCCCATGCCTTGCTGTTGCGCGCCTTCGCTCCGGGCGCGCTCCCCTTGTGTCCTTCGAAGCGACGTGGTCATCGACGCGACCTGACATCGTCGCGGTGGATGCGACCGGCGTTGTCAACGGGCGCTCGGCGGGACAGGCGGTTATCTCGGCACGCTATGTTGGCCGAGAAGGCAACACGGTGTCGATCCTCGTGACCGCGGAAGATGCACTACGCGTGAAGGCAGCTGCTGAGCAAGGGGACTTCCGGCGCGGAAGCACGGTGACCATGTGGTTGCAGGGCTACTACTCTGTAGCTTCGGCGGAGGCCGGCCGATTGAGCCTTCGGATCAGCGACCAGGATGGACCGATCACAACCGCATCGCCATTGACCGTCGCCAGAGGCGGCGACTTCTTCCTGCTGTCAGGCACATTCGTCATTCCGGAACGCAGCACGCAGGTGTGCCGGACGGCGATTCTCGAAGTCGGTTCCGTCACTATTGCAGAGCCAACATCGAATGGCTCGGGACTGTGGTGCATCTCCATCCAGCCGTAAGCTGATGAGGCATGAGAAGCGACGTCAGCCCGTGATGTCGAGCGCCGCTTCCACGCCCAGCATCCGGAGGAAGCGCGGATCGGCCCTCAGCGCCTCGAACTCCGGCTCGATCCGGGCGCGTGCGAGCGTGAAGGCGCGACGCTCGGCCGCGGCCCGCTCGAGGAACGCAATCGCCGTGTCGGCATCCCCGCGCAGGGCATGCGCTCCCGCCGCGTAGTAGCGCGTGAACGGCTCGTCCGCCCCGAGTCGCACGCGCCGATCGAACCCCTCGAGCGCGACGTCGAAAGCCGCCTCCGCCTTGTGACGCTGGCCGAGTTGCCGGTACGACGCGCCGAGACGCACGTTCAGCTCGACGAGGATACGGTTGCGCAGCGCGTGCTCGACGCGTGACAGGAGGGCGATCTCGTCGAGAAAGCACTGCACCGCTTCGTCATGCCGGCCCTGGAGCGCCGCGAGATGGCCCATCCGCATGGCGCCCCCGATCACGAGGACGCCTTCCTGGCCCGACATCAGCGCCTCCTGCAGCGCGATGGCGCGGCGTGCGGCCGTGCTCGCCGCGCTCGAACTGTCGCAGCAGGGCCGCGCAGTGAGCCAGCTGCAGTGCGTACCAGCCGGCATTCGGATTGCGCGTCAGCGCGCGATCGAAGTAGTCGGCGGCCTCGGCGAAATGCGCCCGGCCGACGAAGAGCGCCCGGCCCATCGCCGCCAGCGCACCGGCGTCCTCCGGATCGAGCGTCAGCGCGCGGCGAATCGCCGCCGTGCCCTCCTCGTCGCGGCCCATCGAGACGAGGGCCCCGCCGATGTCGCGCCAGCCCTTCACGGAGTGAGGATGCAGCTCGAGCCCGCGACGAAAGCTCGTGAGCGCCCGCTCCCGCAGCTCGGGCATCGCCATGTAGTCGGCCTTGCTGGCAAGCGCGGAGCCCAGCTCGAGGTGCGCGCGTGCGTACCGCGGGTCGAACTCCACGGCACGCTCGAAGAGCAGCACCGCGCGATCCAGCGATTCGAAGGTCTCCGTGCGGAGGTTGGCAACGCCTTTGGCAAAGGCTTCATAGGCCTGGACGACCTGGGTCCCGATCTCGCCGGCGCGCGGCACGGTCACGTGCGATCGCAGCAGCGCCGCCAACTCGCGCACCAACGCATCCTGCAGCCCGAAGATGCCGTCCAGCGTGCCATCGACCTTGATCGTGCGCGCACCCCCCGCACCCAGATCGGTGATGGTCGCCGTGACGCGAACGTCGCCGCCAGCCCGCTGAAACGCCCCGGTCACGACGAACGCCGCACCGAGCTCCCGCGCCGCACGGACCGCGAGCGCATCGCCATTCGCGCCGGCCCCCTCGCCCATCGTCCGCATCAACGCGTGGACCCGTGTGTGCGGCAGCGCCGTCACGCCTTCGATCTGACCGATACCCGCGGTGATCGTCTCGGCGAGGCCCGTGCTGAGCCACTCGACGTCCGGGTTTGCCGTGAGATTCAGGAACTCCGCGACGACGATCGCGGGCACCCGCGCGGGCTCTGCATCGTCGTCCGTGACGTCGCCGCGCCGCTACGGCCGACATGGCCTCGGCGACCTCGCGCATCGAGGGATAGCGCTGCCGGGGATCCTTGGCGAGCATGCGCCGCACGATGACCTCGACGCGGCGCACCCGCGGATTGTCGAACCGTGAGGCGAGTGGCGGCGGCTCGTCGCGCAGCAGCGCTTCGAGCAGGAGCACCGGGGTCTCGCCCACGAACGGCCGCCGGCCGGCCATCAGCTCGTAGAGCACCACGCCGAGCGCGAACATGTCCGCGCGGCCGTCCACAGCCTGCCCGCGAGCCTGCTCGGGCGCCATGTAGGCCAGCGTGCCGGCGAAGCTGCCAGCCGATCCCCAGGGGTCCGCCGTGCGCGTGCTGTCGCCGGCGGCACTCACCGGCGCGGCTCGACGGGCGAGCCCGAAGTCGAGGAGCTTCACCAGGCCCGATTCGGTCACCATGACGTTCGCCGGCTTGATGTCGCGGTGGACGATCCCCACCTCGTGCGCTGCCGCCAGCGCGTCGGCGGCTTGCCGCACGAGATCGAGCGCGGCCTCGAAGGTCAGCTCCTGCGCGAGCGCCGGATCCGACAGCGTCCGGCCGTGCACCAGCTCCATCGCAATGAAGCCGACGGGAGCCCCGTCGAGCACGCCTTCGTCCGCCTCGTAGATCACGGCGACATTGGGATGGCTCAGCGCCGACGCGGCCCGGGCCTCGGCCAGCAGTCTCGACGCTCCCTCGATCGTCCGGACCGTCGCGACGCACGACCTTCAGCGCAACCGGGCGCTGCAATCGCTCGTCCTCGGCGCGATACACCTCGCCCATGGCGCCGGCGCCGAGGCGCTCGATGATCCGGTAGCGTGACAGCCCGGGACCGCTCACCGGCTCATTATGAAGAGCGGCGGCCGCCGGTCAACGCCGGGAGTCGAGGAAAGTGAGATAGGCGCGGAGCGCGCCGTGATTGTGCTGGCGGACGATCTCCTGCAGCCTGGGGAGATCGCAGGCGGCCATGGCTTCGAGCACCGCGTGATGCTCCGCCTGCGCCTGTGCCACACGATGGACCAGCACGCCCTTGAAGTAGAAGCGCCGCACGCGCTCCCAGCGATCGAGCACGCGGCCCGTGAGCTCGCTCAACAGGGGCAATCCCGGCAGGTCGCCAATCGCCAGATGGAACCGACGGTTCAGGTCGGCCCAGTCTTCGTGACGTTCCTGCCCCACTGCCTCGTCCATGGCGACGACGAGCGCGTCCAGCGTCTCGAGATCCTCGGGGCGCCGGCGCTCGGCGACGAGCCGGGTCGCGATGCTCTCGAGGCCTTCCAGCACGCTGAAGACGTCGACGATGGACTCGCGGGAGACGGGCGCGACGGTCGTGCCGACGTGGGGGACGGAGACGACGAGCGCCTCCGCCTGGAGGAGCTGGAGCGCTTCCCGGACCGGGATGATGCTCACCTGCAGCCGCCGGGCGAGCTCGTCGATGATCAGCCGCTCGCCGGGCTGCAGATCGCAGCGGATGATCGCCTCGCGGAGGGTGCGATAGGCGAACTCCTGCTTGGTACGGTGACGCGCGACGGGCGGAGCAGCCAGCGGCATGGTGGCGAAACCTACGCGGTGGAGCTATGGGTCGTCCAGTCGGCACATATGATATATCCGCCCGCTCGGACGAGAGGCCCGACATCGACCCCCGGGCGTGAACGCCTCACCCGCGGGCCGCCGCGACGGGCGCGCCCTGACGATGGAACCGTTCGTGGAACTCGGCCGGGCTGAGCGCGCCGGCCTCGGCCAGCTTCTCCATCCAGGCCGGATCGGCGAAGTCGCGCGGGCCGAGCCGCACCATGTATTTCCGGGCGACCTCGTAACTCTCCGTCGTGACGTCCACCGCACGACGCCGGCCCTTGCCCGACGAGGCATCCAGCAGATCCACGAGCGGAATCGGCTCGAACTCGCCGCCCTGGATCGTGATCAGCGAGCCGGAGCCGCCGGCCCGCAGGTGGATGACGGCGGCGTAGCCGAGATCACGCGGCGTACTCGGCGTCGAAGGGAATCGGCGGTGCGCATCGCAGCTCGTAGCCGATCGTCTTGTCCACGATCGTCACCTTGATGCCGCGGTGCTCGAGCCGCACCTGCACCTCGTTCTTGACCTTCCGCCCGAGATCGATCTCGGTGACGCGGATGTTGCCCTGGGCGTCGCGATCGACGTCCTGCAACTCCCCGACCTCGCGGGGGCTGAAGCGCTCGACGAGCGCTTCGGCCAGCAGGACGACGCCATGCGACTTGCCCAGCGCCCGCCGCTTGATGATGCTGCCCTCGACGATGTCCACGATGCCGGTGAGCGCAATCGGATCGTCCGGGAACTCCTCGGGGATGATCGTGCAGGTCGCGCTCGCCGCCTTCCCGATGCCGAGCGTCAGGTGCCCCGTCGGCCGGCCCATCGTGACGCCCAGATACCAGCGGCCCGTCGTCCTGGCATCCTCCATGAGGTTCTTGACCACCGCCACGCCTGCGTGCCGGGCGGTCTCGTAGCCCAGTGTGGACAGCGGCGACGGCATCCACAGATCGTTGTCGATGCTCTTGGGCACCAGGACGACCTTGAGGGGCGTGCGCGAGGCGAGCGCCGACGCACTGCGGACCATGTCGTCGCCGCCGATGCAGACGAGGGCGTCGATCTTGAGCTTGGCGAGCGCGGCGACGGTGTTGTCGAAGCTCTCGGCGTCGATGGTCACGTCACGACGCGACGATCCCAGCAGCACCCCGCCGTCGAGGTGGATGCGCGAGACCTCGTCGATCGTGAGCTCGTGCTGCTCGTCGGTGTAGCGCTGCGCGAGCCAGTCGAAGCCGTCGTGAAAGCCGATCGGGACGTAGCCGAGCTTGACGGCTTCGATCGCGACGGCGCTGATGACGCCGTTCGTGCCGGGTGCGGGCCCACCCCCGACGAGGATGCCGATACGTTTGATGGACATGAGAGGCATGCCCCGGGCTGAGACCTCGGGGCTACCGACGTCTGCTCACACTGAAGTTGTCAGGTACTCGAACCGCTGGCGGAACGCGCCCGGCGTGAGGTGGGCGGCCTCGGCCAGCCGATCGACCCACGCGGCGTGCTGAAAGTCGTCCGCGTCGAGCCGGATCATGTACGCCTGGGCGACGCGAAAGCCCTCGCTCGACGGGTCCACGAGGCGCACCTTGGTCTTGCCGGTGTCGGGTTCGCGCAGGTCGTCGAAGGGAATGGGCACCAGCTTGCCGCCCTGGATGCTCACCATGGCGCCCGTGCCGCCGCGCTGCAGGAAGCGGATGGCGCTGTATCCGAGGTCGCGGCAGTATTCGGCGTCGAACGGAATCGGGTCGGCGCAGCGCAGCTCGTACCCCACGTTCTTGTTCGTGAGCGTAACCTTCAGGCCGCGCTCGCTCAACCGGCCCTGGACCTCGGCCTTCACCTTCCGCGCGAGATCCACTTCGGCGAAGCGAACGTGGCCGTGCTCGTCACGCTCGACGTCCTGCAACTCGGCGAGCTCGGCCGGGTCGAGACGATTCGATCAGCCCCTCGGCGAGCACGGCGACGCCGAAATGCCGGTTCATCGCCCGGCGCTTGACGATGGCGCCCTCGACGATGTCGCAGATGGTGGCGAAGGGGACCAGCGGCTGCGTGAACTCCTCGGCGATCACGGTGACGGTGGCGCCCGCCGCCTTGCCGATGCCGAGCGCCAGGTGCCCCGCCTTGCGGCCCATGGCCACGACGATGTACCAGCGTCGGGTCGATCGCGCATCCTCCATGAGGTTGCGGACGAGCTCGACGCCGACGTGACGCGCGGTCTGGAAGCCGAAGGTCGGCACGTGCGGCGGCAGCGGCAGATCGTTGTCGATGGTCTTCGGCACGTGGACGCTGCGAATCGCGCCGGCCGACTTCTCGCTGATGTAGCGCGCGGACAGGGCGGTATCGTCGCCGCCAATCGTCACGAGATGGGTGATGCCGGCGTCTCGCAGCGTCTCGATGACGGCCTGCGTGGCCTCGGGCGACCTGGTGGGGTTCTCGCGCGAGGTCCCGAGCATCGAACCGCCCGCCAGATGCATGCGCGACACATCGTCGATCGACAGCGGACGAAGCTTCGATCGATCGCGGCGCACGAGATGCTTGAAGCCCTCGCGGATGCCGATGACCTCGAATCCCTCGTTGAGCGCCTCGATGGTGGCGGCGGAGATGACGGCGTTGATGCCGGGCGCCGGCCCGCCGCCGACCAGAATGCCCAGGCGTGAAGCTGATCCCATTGCGTCGAATTGTCCCGGTGCCTCGCCGGCCCTGTCAATGGCGCGTCGCGCTCACGTGACGATGGCGGCCGCCAGTCATCCGCCCCGCTTCTTCTCGATCTTCGCCCACTGGTCGCGCAGGGTCACCGTGCGGTTGAACACGAGCCGGTGTGACGCGGAGTCCCGGTCGACGACGAAGTATCCCAGGCGCTCGAACTGGAAGCGCGTCTCCGGCGCGGCGGACGCCAGGCCGGGCTCGACCTTGCAGCCCTGGACGACTTCGAGCGAGTCCGGATTGAGCTCGTCGAGGAAGCTCGACTCGCCTTCCCCGGGACGCTCGACGGAAAAGAGCCGGTCGTACAGCCGCACCTCGGCGTCGCGCGCGTGGGGGGCGGACACCCAGTGGATTGTCGCCTTCACCCGGCGCGCGTCCTGCCCGCCGGAGCCGCTGTGCGTCGCCGGATCGTAGGTGCAGCGCAGCTCGGTGACCGCGCCGGTGGCGGGGTCCTTGACCACGCCCGTGCACTTGATGATGTAGCCGTAGCGCAGGCGCACTTCGCCGCCGGGCACGAGCCGGAAGTACTTCTTCGGCGGGTCCTCGCGGAAGTCGTCCTGCTCGATGTAGATCTCGCGCGAGAACGGCACCTGGCGGGTCCCGGCCGACGCGTCTTCGGGGTTGTTCACGGCGTCGAGCTGCTCGGCCCGGTCCTCCGGGTAGTTCTCGATCACGACCTTCAGCGGGCCGCAGTACGGCCATCACCCGCGGCGCACGGCGGTTCAGGTCCTCGCGCACGCAGTGCTCGAGCAGCGCCATGTCGATGACGCTCTCCTTCTTCGCGATGCCGACGCGGTCGCAGAAGTCGCGCAGCGCCTCGGGCGTGAAGCCGCGGCGGCGCAGGCCGACGATGGTCGGCATCCGCGGATCGTCCCAGCCGGAGACGTGCCGCTCGGTCACGAGCTGCAGCAGCTTGCGCTTGCTCATCACCACATAGGTCAGGTTCAGCCGCGCGAACTCGATCTGCTGCGGCGGCGAGGACACGGGCACGTTCTGGATCAGCCAGTCGTAGAGCGGACGATGATCCTCGAACTCGAGGGTGCAGAGCGAGTGCGTGATGCCCTCGAACGCGTCGGACAGCGGATGGGCGTAGTCGTAGGTGGGATAGATCACCCAGCTGTCGCCGGTGCGGTGGTGCTCGATGCGCCGGATCCGGTAGAGCACGGGATCGCGGAGATTGATGTTCGGCGAGGACATGTCGATCTTCGCCCGCAGCACGTACGCGCCGTCGGGGAACTCGCCCGCCCGCATGCGGCGGAAGAGATCGAGGCTGTCGGCGGCCGGACGATCGCGGTACGGGCTGTTGCGCCCGGGCGCGGTCAACGTGCCGCGATACTCACGAATCTCGTCGGCCGACAGCGAGTCCACGTAGGCCTTGCCGTCGACGACGAGCTGTTCGGCGAGCGCGTACATCCGCTCGAAGAAGTCGGAGGCGTAATAGAGGCTCGCCCACTCGAAGCCGAGCCATCGCACGTCGGCCTCGATCGCCTCGACGTACTCGACGTTCTTCCTTCGCGGGATTGGTGTCGTCGAACCGCAGGTTGCAGGTCCCACCGAATTCCTGCGCGACGCCGAAGTTCAGGCAAATGGACTTGGCGTGGCCGATGTGGAGGTAGCCGTTCGGTTCCGGCGGAAACCGGGTGGCGACCCGACCGCCATGCCTGCCGGCCCTGAGATCGTCGCTGACGATGGAGCGGATGAAGTCCAGGGATTCAGTGGTTCCAGACATGCTCACGCGGCGCAGGCTCCTCGGCAGCGCCCCGGAGTCATCGACGGGTCCGGAGCGGCCTTTCAGTGTATCGCAAAGGTCGGGAACGCTCGGGCTCAGGTGGGTCAATCCCCGAGTGCGCGCGTGGCGGCGTCGAGCGCACGCTCGGCGTCACGGGCCGCGATTGCGGTGCGGGCAACGTCGCGCTTGCGCTGGTCGCGTTCCGCGAGCGCCGCCTGTTCGCGACTCGTCGCCTCGTCGAGTGCTCGCTGCGCATCGGCGATGGCGCGTCGGGCCGCCTGCCACGTCTCTTCAGCCTTCGCGAGCGCAGCGGCGGCCTCGCGCGCCAGACCTTGCGACTCGGCCAGCGCGGCTTCGGCGCGCGCGTGGGCCGTGCGCAGCTTCTCACGGTCGCGCCGGGCAACAACGGTGAGTGTGGGCGCTGCGGGTCGCGATGTTGCGGGTGGAACCGCGACGGATGTCTGGACCGGCGGCAGCATGGCGGCGAGCGCACCAAAGCCCGGGGCGGCCACCTCGCCAGTCAGCCGGCCGTGACGCGGCGCGGCGTCACCTGTGCCGTAGGTGGCGAGCGCCTCGAGTGTTCCCTGCAGCCGCTGGCGCATCTCCGGAGTCGGTTGATGGCCTCCCTCCTTGAGGAGATCCGCGGCATGACCGAGCAGCGTCTCGAGCGCCGCCTGACGGGCGCGCATCGCCGGCGCGATGTCCACCTCCACGCCGCCAAGACGCTGCTGCTGCGCGAGCCGGAAACTGTCGCCCGCCACCAGCAGCGCCGTGAAGTCCGTCCGGAACCGCCAGAACAGCTGGTTCACCACCCATGCGGCGATCCCGGGCTTGGCGAGGGCCTTGATGTGTCCGGCGGCCTCGGCTCCCTGCTGGGCCTTGACGCGCGCCGCCAGCGCGTCCCGCTCGCGGACGAACGCCGCCAGCGGCAACTGGTACAGACGATCGACCTCGGCGTTGAGGTCGAGAAACCTGGACGCCGTCACGGGCTGAGTATACGGGCGGGGCCGCACGCCCGGCATCCTCCTGGTCGGGTTTCTTGGAGCGTGTACACTCGCGCAGGTGAAGCCCCGGTCGATTGCCGTCTGCTTCGTGTGCCTCGGCAACATCTGCCGCTCGCCGACCGCCGAGGGCATCTTCCGCTCGATGGTGCGCGCCGCCGGGCCTCGACGATCGCGTGCACGTCGAGAGCGCCGGCACCGGAGCCTGGCATCTCGGGGAGCCGGCCGACGAACGCGCGCGTGCAACCGCGCGCGGGCGTGGCATCGACCTGGATGGCCGGGCGCAGCGATTCTCCCACTCCGACTTCGCCAGATTCGACTACGTGCTGGCGATGGACACGACCGTCCTCGCGACGCTGCAACGGCTCGCCCGCACGCCCGCCGACCGGGCGAAGGTGCACAACTTCCGCCGGTTCGACGACCTGTCCGCGGGCGACGCACCCGTCCCCGATCCCGTACTATGGCGGCGCCGAGTGGCTTCGAGGACGTCTTCGACATCTGCGAAGCGGGATGCCGCGGTCTGCTCGCTGCCGTGCGGGCCGACCTCGCGGCTGGCGATGGACGCCCTCGCTGACGCGCTCGCGCGGGTCCTGGGGACGCCGGTCACCCACCTGCGCAGCGTCTCCGGCGGCGACATCAACGACACCTTCGTCGCACGCCTGGGAGACGGCCGCGACGTGTTCGTCAAGACGAACGGCGCGCGCCGACACGCGCATGTTCCCGTGCGAAGCGCGCGGGCTCGCGTGGCTCGCCGAGGCCGGCGCGGTGCGCGTCCCGATCGTGCTGGCGGTCGCGGACGATGCGCCGGACGCAGCCCGTTTCCTCGTGCTCGAGCACATCGCCGCCGCCGCCCCGTGCGAGCGACTTCGACGCCAGGCTGGGCCGCGGACTGGCCCTGCTGCATCGTGCCGGGCGGGACGCATTCGGGTTCGTCGAATCGAACTTCATCGCGACCGTGGAACAGGACAACCGGCGGTGCGACACCTGGGCCGAGTTCTATGCCACCCGCCGGCTGGAGCCGCTGGTTCGTGCCGCGGTGGACCGCAGCCGCGGTCCGGCCGCCTGGACGCGCCAGTTCGCGGCGCTCGCATCCCGGCTTCCTGCTCTCGCCGGCCCGGCCGAGCCGCCGGCACGCCTGCACGGCGACCTGTGGAGCGGCAACGTCATCGCGGACGAACGGGGCCATCCGGTCCTGGTGGATCCCGCCGTCTACGGCGGACACCGCGAGATGGATCTGGCGATGCTGCAATTGTTCGGCAGTCCGGGCCCTGCGTTCCTTGCGGCCTACGACGAAGTGTGGCCGCTCGAGCCCGGGCATCAATCGCGGGTCGCGCTCTGTCAGCTCTATCCGCTGCTCGTTCACGTCCACCTGTTCGGCGGCCACTACGTGTCGGCAGCCGACGCGGCCCTGCGCACCTACCTGTGATCGCGCCGATCCGCGTCCGTGCGCTGTTGATCCACGCCGCCTACGCGTGCCGGCATCGGGAGCCTGTTGCACGGCGGGCTGGGAGATTCCGGTCGAGCGGCAGCTCGACGCCGATCTGCGGCTCGCGCTCGCGTCGGGGATGCTCGCAGCGCGTGATGGCGTGCCGCTCCTCGTGCGGCGCCCGGGGCTGCCCCGCGAGTTCGCGTCGGTGCTGGGGCGGACTGCGGACGGCGCCTGCCGACGCGCGCGTTCCCGGGGACCGACACGCGTGACGTGCGCGACGGGCGCTGACGTGCCTGGGCACCGGCGACGATCCGGCGCCGACCCAGAGCCGCACGGAGCGTGGCTGCGCCAGGCCTTGGCCTGCGGCCCGCTGGCCGGGTCCGCCTTCGCCACGGCTACGCGGTTCGCCGAAGCCGAGCGAGGCGAAAGCCCGGCGCCACCTTGGCGGGCCCGTTGTCAACACAGTGAACCCGGGCTTGAAGGCGGACACTACGACTAGCAACGCAAGTGAGTTCGAGCTTAGGGACGGGACACCAGCGGGACGAATCGCACGGGCGTGATGCTGCGCTCCGACACCTGTCCGGCCACGTCCTTTTCGACGAGTCGCAGGTGCTGGATCGCTGACACCGCGCCGACCGGGATGACGAGCCGTCCACCAGGCGCGAGCTGCGCGACGAGCGCGGGCGGAATGGTCTCGGGCGCCGCCGTGACGAGGATGACGTCGAAGGGGGCCTCTTCGGGCCACCCGGCGTGGCCGTCGCCGACTCGCGTCACGACATTCGGCAGGCTCGCGAGGCGCGCGGCGGCCGCCGCCGCCAGCGGCTCGACGATCTCGATCGTATGGACGCGCGCGACCAGACGCGCCAGCACTGCGGCCTGATAGCCCGACCCGGTCCCGATCTCCAGGGCCTTGTCGGTCGCCCGCGGCCTGGCCAGCTCCGACATCAGCGCGACGATATAGGGTTGCGAAATCGTCTGGCCATGCCCGATCGGCAGCGGCGCGTCGATGTAGGCGTCGGCTTTCGCGTCCGCCGGCACGAAGTCCTCGCGCCTGACGTCGCCCATGGCCGCCAGCACCCGCGCGTCGCTCACGCCCCGCGCGCGGATCTGGCTCTCGACCATGCGCGCGCGGAGATCGGCGAACCGATCCTCGTCTCTCGACGACGACACCTGGCCATCATCGGGCGGCCCTACCGCGCAGGAGGCCACGAGCAGGAGCCACGGAAGGATTCGGACCAGGTCGAGCCACGGACAAGATCTGACAAGGTCAAGCCACGGAGCCGATCTGACCAGGTCGGGCCACGGACAAGATCTGACGAGGTCGGGACAGGATCTGACAAAGTCGGACAGAGCGAGCCACGGCCCATCGCTGACGAGCAAGCTCTGAAGCGGCGTCACCATTCGGCTGTCGTGAACCAGAGGTCGAACACAATACACCCCGAGCGGGCCTCGACAAAGCCGGATCAGCCTCTAGAAAAATGTTCGCCCGTGCCAGGCTTCGCGGGCCGGCACTTCCCAGTGGTCCAGTGCATCGACACGGGCGATGGTGTTGTCGAACACCGGCGTGTCGCGGGTGACGCGGCCCGCGCGCGCCAGGTCGGCGAACTCGTCGCGCGACACGCGGCGAATGTCGGCGCCATCGCGGAAGGTGATCGGGCCGTGCTCCAGCAGGCGAACGCTCAAGTGGGATTCGAGGGCCCGCAGCTCGCGGACCAGCGCGTCCACCGAGCACCCGGAGACGCCGGCAGCCACCTCGTCCACGGCGACGAGCAGGAAACGCCCGTGGCGGAAATCGCGGGCATTCGTCAGCGGATGGCCGTGAGCGCTCCAGCTCTGGAGGAACGTATCGACGGTCTGCAGCAGCCGGTCCTTCTCCGGTCCGGCGAGCTCGCGGTCGGCGGCAAAGATCCAGAGCCGCGCGCGTCCCGGGAGGGCGTCGAAGTCAATCCGTGGCATCGTCCGATTGTATCCAACCCCCTTCGAATTGGTCGTCCAACTGTCACGCGCCGGCGGTAGAGTGACCCGATGGCGAGGCGTCGCTGGTATCTGGCGGGTGCGGCCGCTCTGTCCGCGCTGACCGTGCTGCTCGAGGCCCAGGGCGCACAGCCCCCGACTGCAACCGCGGCGCCGAAGCTCAACGTGGCGCATCGCGGCGCGTCGGCCTATGCCCCCGAGCACACGCTCGCCGCGTACCGGCTGGCCATCGAGCAGGGCGCCGATTTCGTCGAACAGGATCTCGCGCTCACGAAGGACGGCGTACTGGTCTGCCTGCACGATCCGACGCTCGAGCGCACGACCGACGTGGCGGCACGGTTCCCGGACCGCGCCTCCGCCGATCCTGCGACCGGCGCGCGCCGATGGCTGGCCCACGACTTCACGCTGGCCGAGATCAAGACCCTCGACGCCGGGGCGTGGTTCGATCCGAAGTTCGCCGGCGAGCGCGTCCCGACCTTCGAGGAAGCCGTGGCGATCGTTCGTGGCAAGGCCGGGCTCTTTCCGGAGCTCAAGGCGCCGGCGCTCTACCGGACGCGGCAGGAGTCGATGGAGCCGGTCGTGTCCGCTGCCCTCACCCGTCTCGGTCTGGTGGCCGCGGCGCGAGAGCCGAAAGGGCTGATCCTCCAGTCGTTCGACGCCGACAGTCTCAAGGAAATGGCCCGGCTCCAGCCGGCGGTGCCGCGGGTGCTGCTGCTCGAGCCCGCCGCTGCCGCGACATGGCTGAGCGACGCGGACGCCGTGAAGCGCATCGCCGCCTTCGCGACCGGGCTCGGCCCGCAGAAATCGATCGTCGAGACACGGCCCGAGATCGTCCGCTGGGCTCACGACGCCGGACTCACCGTGACGCCGTACACGTTCAGGTCGCGCGCTACCGGTCGATTCCCGTCAGTCGCGGCCGAGATGAGCCACTTCCTCTACACGCTGGGCGTGGACGCGCTGTTCACCGACAATCCCGATTTGTTCCCACGCCAACCAATCGTGCAGTGATCCGCGAAGCCGTGGGCCTGAACTGCCGCCACCTCGACGGTCATCGCTTCGTCGGCGGCACCGTCACGTGGGCGTTCGATCGTGGCAGACGGCCGGCGTGGCGGGCGACGCGGGCGGGCAGGCGCGCACCCGATTTCCTGCGGCTGCCACCGCTTCGAGTAGAATAGGCTTTTGTTTCGGGAGGGGTAACTCCGCGTGGGCGTCCGTCTGTTCGTCGGGAATCTGGATTACAGCGTCAACGAAGGTGACCTCCGCGCCCACTTCAGCGAGGTGGGGGCGCCAGCACAGGTCGCACTGCCCGTCGATCGCGATACGGGCCGGCCGCGCGGCTTCGCGTTCGTGGAGTTCGCCGAGCGGGAGCTGGCCGAAGAGGTCATTCGCCGTTTCAACGGGCAGCCATTGAAGGGCCGGCCGCTCGCGATCAGCGAAGCACGCGCGCGAGAGGACCGCCCGCCCATGGGTAGCGGCCCGAGGCCTCCGCGACCGTCGTTCGGGGGCGGACCGCCCGGAGCCCCGTCACCGCGGCCACCCCGCGAGTTCCCTTCCGACGCGCCGCGGGGCGGCCCCAGCGGTCCGAGCCGTGAGCGGCGGCCGGCCAAGGGCAAGGCCAAGCAGCAGGAACGGGGCGGGCCCAAAGGTCCGATCCGCGAGCGTCCGAGCGGCCGTGTGATGGACATCGAGGACATGGGCGATTCCGACATCGTCGAGATCGATTTCGACGATCCGGCGACGAGCCGCGCCGCCGATCCGCGAGGATCAAGGACGAGAGCTGATCGCTCTCAACCGCGGATCCGCGCCGCAGCCGCGTGATTCGCGGCCGTCGCCGGCGCTGCGCCGCATCCCCGCCGTGGAATACCTCATCAAGCATTACGGCCTGGAACAGGGTGCTCTCGAGATTCAGTACATCGAAGAGTTCTTCGGCGAGTTCCGGCGGCGGAAGACCGCACGCGAGATCGTGCGGCGGCTGCAGGAGCGATTGCACCTCATCCTGATGGCCGAAGCGCCGCTGCCCCACGATCCCGGACAGCTGGCGCCGGTTTCCTACAAGATCGCCCACGAGATCCGCGTCGGCGAAACCGATCCCAAGCTGGCCGATCTGGTCGAGCGCCTGAGCGATGCTGTCGCGTTCGACGGCCGGCGCATCCTCTACAGCTGGATTGGCGGAACGCGTCGTGACTGGCGCGGCCAGGGGCACTTCCGCGCGCTCAGCGAGGAGCAGGAAGCCTGGGCTCTGGGCGCCGGTTTCGACGAGATCGTGGTGAAGACGAAAAACCGCTTCTATGACATGCGAGGAACCCTCGACACCCTGGAATTCGAAGTCGTCGCGTTCGAGCGCCACCCTGACGACAGCCGCGAGTCCAAGGTCTATCTCTCCAAGAAACTGGGCCCGCACGTGCTGGATGCGCACCGCAGCACCCGCACGGTCGTCGGCGGCGGCTGAGACCTGTCCCGCGTCAGTGCTTGACTTGCGTCGCACACTTCCCGACAATCCTTCGCCGGAGCGTATCAACCTTGGCGACGTCTTCCGAGGGGTCCGAGCGCCGGCGATCGCCACGCGTGGACCTGGTGAGCGAATTCCGGGGTCATTTGATGACTCTGGACGAGACGGTGACCGTGCAGCAGCTCGGTCCCGGCGGGATGACGCTCGCGGCGACGGTGCCCCTCTCACCGGCCCATGTGCACGACCTCCGGCTCACCTTCGACGACCAGGTCATCATGCTGAAGGCGCGCGTCGTCCATACACGGGCGACCATCGTCCGCGACGACGTGATCTACGTGTCGGGCGTCGCGTTCGTGGAGCCGTCGCCGGAAGCCGTGGCCGCGATCGAGCACTTCCTCGGTCTCGGCGATACCGATCCACCGCGTTCCTGATCGCTGCCGCAGCACGCGTGTGCTGCCCGGAGCGCCGCGGGCTCGATCGACGTGAACTCCGGGCTGCGAGTCCTCAGCCAGTCAGTCCACGGCTGTCGGCCCGGCCGAGCCGCGGGCGCCTTCCCGTGAGATAACCGTCGTATGCAGCTCGCCAGGCTTCATCGAACTGTCGGCGTCCGCATCGGCGACGGCCCCGGTGCCGTGCAGGTCGGCGGCGGCGCACCGGTGGTCGTGCAGTCGATGACCAGCACCGACACCGCCGACATCGAGGCCACGTCGCGGCAGATTCGCGAGCTGGCGGAGGCCGGCTCCGAGCTGGTGCGTGTCACCGTCAACGTGCCCGAGGCCGCCGCGGCCGTCCCCGAGATCAAGCGCCGCCTGGTGGATAGCGGCTGCCACGTGCCGATCGTCGGGGATTTCCACTACAACGGGCACCTGCTGCTCACGCGGCATCCCGCGTGCGCGGAGGCACTCGACAAGTACCGGATCAATCCCGGGAACGTCGGGACGGGCCGGCGGCGCGACGAGCAGTTCACGACCATCTGCCGCGTCGCGCGCGATCGCGGGAAGGCGGTGCGGATCGGGGTGAACGGCGGCTCGCTGAACCAGGAACTGGTGATGCGGCGCATGCAGGAGAACACGGACCAGAACCTGGGGCTCTCCTCGGACGAGATCATCGACGAGTGCCTCGTCCTCTCGGCGCTCGAATCGACCGAGCTCGCGCTCGAGGCCGGCCTGACGGGCGATCGCATCATCCTCTCGTGCAAGGTGTCCCGGCCGCTGCACCTCCTGCGCGTGTACCGTGAGCTGTCCCGTCGCACCACGCAGGCCCTTCACCTGGGTCTGACCGAAGCCGGCATGGGGGTCAAGGGCGTCGTCTGGTCCGCCTCTGCGATGAGCATTCTGCTCAACGAGGGCATCGGCGACACGATCCGCGTGTCGCTGACGCCGAAGCCGGGCGGGGACCGGCGCGAGGAAGTCTACGCAGCGTGTGAGATCCTGCAGGCGCTGGGCCTCCGGAGCTTCGCGCCGAGTGTCACGGCCTGTCCGGGCTGCGGTCGGACGACGAGCACCACGTTCCAGGAGCTCGCCGAGCGCGTGCAGGGCTACATCCGCGATCAGATGCCGTTGTGGAAGACCCGCTACGCGGGCGTCGAGTCACTCACGCTCGCGGTCATGGGCTGCGTCGTGAACGGCCCCGGGGAGTCGAAGGCCGCCAACATCGGCATCAGCCTTCCCGGAACCGGCGAAGCGCCGAACTGTCCGGTCTTCATCGACGGCCGGCACCATGCGACGTTCCGCGGCACCTACGAGGAGCTGTTCGCCGCGTTCCGCACGCTCATCGACGGCTACGTCGAAGCGAAGTGGGGAACCCGGGCAGGGACCAGTGACCAGGGACCAGCGACGAGCGAGACCAGCGACTAGGCCAGCGACCAAGTAAGCGAGGATTTCAGCGTTCAGGCGGCCCGGGTCCGGCTGAAGCCGGACACTACGACAGTGGTCGTGGCGTGACGTTGTCGATCCGTGGTCGCTGGTCGTTGGTCGTTAGTCGTGGTCGTTGGTAGCTGGTCGTCGTAGCTGGTCGTTGGTGCGTTGGTCGTTGGTCGTTGGTCGTTGGTAGCTGGTCGTTGGTAGCTGGCCTTCACGGCAGCCGCGTCGCGACCGCGCCAGACCCGACACCCCAGAAATCGGCGCCGGTGTTCGAATAGATCGCGCGCTCGACGACGAGCGCGCCGGCGGCCGACGGGTTGAGGCTCTCGACCAGCACCGAAAAGCGGCGCCCGGCGGCATTGGGGAACGCACTGCCAATCGACACCGTCGAGCGGCTTTGTGCCCCGACCGCCAGCGTCGAGGATTCTTCGGCGCCGTTTTCGTAGAGCAGGGTGACGCGCACGTTGGCCACGGCGGTGGAGGTGTTCGCCACGAGCACGAATGTCATCGTGCCGCGCGGCCCGCCTTCCTCGCCTTCCGCGAGCAGCCAGCGCGGACCGGTCGACGTCGTGCCGAACGCATTGTGCCCCTCGGTCCACGCACCCGAGGCGCCCGGCCACCACATCGTCCGCTCGACGATGATCGGCACGTCGTTGGTCGATTGGACCTGCACCGCCGTGGACGTGCTCGCGAGCTCCGGATCTTCGGACGCGACGTTCACCGTGAAGCGGCTGTTGGCCGGCACCGTGTAGGTCTTGACGACGGGCGCGCCGGCGTCGCGCAGGTAGGTCGCGCGGACTGCGGCGACCTGGCTCGACGGGTTGGCGATCAGCACGAACATCGAAAAGAAGTTGCCCGTGGCGCCTTCGGCGAGAAACCAGCTGGTCGCCGGCGCGGTCACGCCGGAGCTGTTGTGCCCGCCCTTGAAAGGCTGCCCCGGCGTGTTCAGGTACATCGATCGCTCGACGATGATCGGCACGTTGTTCTGCGAGATGACCTCGGCCGACACGTCGGTTGCCGCCAGCTCCGCATCTTCCTGATCGACCCAAATGGTGAACCGGCTGCGCGCGGGAACCGAGTAGTACTTCAGGACCGGCGCCACACCGCCCGGACGCAGATACCTGACCTGGACGTCGGCGGCCGCCGCCCCGGGGTTCTGAATCAGATAGAACAGATCGAACGATCCGTGCGTCGCCCCTTCCGCCAGGAACCAGCGGTTGGCCGCGGCGCTGAGCGCCGTCTCCGCGTGCGCGGCGTATCCCCCTCCCCAACTCATCAGGCGATCCAGCACGATCAACTGATCGCTGTCGAGCACCGTCGAGAACGAGGCGCCCGCCAGCTCCGTGATCAGGCTGGTGTCCACGGTGTAGCGCGATCGAGCGGCGACCTGAATGAACCGCTGCGTCGGCTGGCCATTCGCATCGACGAACGTGAGCAGCACGCGAGCCTGGGTGGTCTGGGGATTGGCAATCGCCAGGCGTGTGCTGAAGAAGCCGTTGGCCACGCCCTCGGCAAAGAACCGGCGATGGAAGCCGCGCGGGTGCGCACCCTGCCCGTACTCCGCGAGGTTCGACACGCCGTCTCCGTCTGGATCGCCTGACGCGCCGTTGGCCCCCGACGCCGACGCCGGATCGGTGCCGAACTGGGTCTCCCACCAGTTCGGGAGCCCATCCCCATCCGTGTCGTCGGCCGGAGCAGGCGGCGGAGGTGGCGGGAGACCGGCGGGTGTATAGGAGACCTGGTTCGAGGGGGCGCTCTGCTGGCCGGCTGTGTTGACGGCCCGGACACGGAAGTAGTACGTCACCCCGGCCTGCAGCCCGGTGATCTGGCGGCTGGTCACGTTGCCGACCGGAATGCTGGTGGACGGGTTTCCGGACTGCGGGCCGTACTGGACGATGTAGCTCGTCACGTTGGATTCGGTGTTCGGGTCCCAGGCGAGCGTCACAGACTGCGCGGCGGCCGAGGACGCCAGGGTCACCAGGACGATCGCGGCGAGGATCGCAGTCCGGACAGCGTGCGTGACGTGACTGGGGGCGAACATGCCGTCCCCTAGGGCAACGAGCATGCCCCGGCTCGAGCGCCCCGGAAAATCACGCCCTTGCGTGAGAAGACGAGCAGAGTGAGCCGTCTCCGCACACGACGGTAACCGCCCATTGATTACGTTTTCGGCATTCAACGAACAGCGATGAAACCGGGGACGCCTCGGTGTGCCGGAGGACATCGGTCAGTGCAGGGAGTCGGGGAAGCGGCGCCTCCCCATCTGCACTTGAAAATCGGCGGGCGGGCGAAGGTTAGGCGGCCAGCCGCCAGGATTCGTCGTTCGGCCGGCGAGCTGACCGCCGATCGACGAAAATTGTCACTGCGGGGGGCGGGCACCGAGCATCAGGTCCACGATCGCGTCATAGCTGGCAACGCCTTCAGTCACGCGGTGCGATCGGAGGTATTGGTCGTAGGTTGCCCAGGCGACACCACGAACCGCCGGCACCGTCAGCTCGTACCGGGCGGCGATGGCGCGCAGGTCGCGGCGCGGACCGTCGGCGAGTCCGGCGACGATCGGGGCCCGGACGCTGGCGGGAATGGCGCCCATCAGCGACCCGTAGATCGAGAGCCAGGCGCTGTAGCGGCTCTGGTCATCGGCGCCCAGACAGATGCGCCAACCGGCGAAGCCGGCTTCGGCTTCGTGGGCGAGGCCGAGCACGTGGCCCCACTCGTGCGCGACGATGTACGCACGCTCGGTCGGCAGGGCCTCCACGTTGACGATGATCTCGGGCAGGAACGGATTGGTCACGCCGTCGATCCCGGCCCATCGGAAGTAGGGCTGCAGGAGCGAGCGCTTGGGGCTGGCGCCTCGAATCGCGGTGGGCAAGCCGAGCCAGACCGCGGTGCGATCGACGGAGGCCGCGAGGCGTGATGGCAGTTCCTCGAGCGCGGGCCAGCGATTCGACCAGGCCAGCGGGTGCAGCCGATTGAGCTCGCCCACCATCTGGCGCGCGAGCTGGCGGGCGGCGTCCGGTGTCACTCTCGCCCGGTCGTAGTCAATGCGTGTCCGGAGTGGCGCCCGCTGGTAGTTGAATCCCCACGACGCGAGGAACCACAGATAGCCGACGCTTGCCACGACCGCGACAGCGCCCACCGCCGCGCCGATGCCCGCCACCCGCGATCCGGGGCGGCGCCTTCGATACGAGTGGAGCGCGGCGATGGTCCCGGTCACGGCGAAGGCGATGACGAGGACGTCGAGGCAGGCGAAGGGCACGGCGCCGGTCCGCGGAACGACCGCACGCGCCCAACGCGGGTAGATCCCCCGCGCGTAGATGTGTTCCGCCCAGGTCGCAGGAAGCGGTACGACCAGCAACAGCGCCGCGAGGGCGAGGCTGCCGAAGGCGAGCACACGCCTCACGGCACGTCGCTCGCGCGGTTGGCGCGGCCGGTGATCAGCCGGATGCTGCGCTGGTAGGTGACGTAGGCCCAGGCCCACTGCAGGAGGACGACGAGCCGGTTGCGGAAGCCGGTGAGCTTCAGGATGTGTACGAACAGCCAGAACAGCCAGGCCGGGAACCCGGCAAACCGCACCCAGCCCAGGTCGGCCACCGCCGCAGCCCGTCCGATAGTGGCGAGGTTGCCCGGATTGCGGAAGTGAAAGCGCTGGCGCGGCTGCCCCTCGAGATCGCGGGCGATGCAGTCCACGGCGTGGCGTCCCTGCTGGATGGCGACGGCGGCGACACCGGGCAGCGGCGTACCGCCGTCGTGGAGGAATGTCGCAAGATCGCCCGCCACGAAGACCTCGGGATGGCCCGGAATCGACAGGTCGGGCTCGACGAGCACGCGGCCCGCGCGGTCGAGCGGCACACCGAGCGTTTGGGCGATCGGGGAGGCCTGCACACCGGCCGCCCAGAGGATGGTCCCGGCTTCGATGCGCTCGCTGCCGACATACACGGCGTCGCGCTCGATGTTCGAGACGATGGCGCGTGTCCGCACGGTCACCCCGAGCCGCGCGAGATCGCGCGCGGCGCGGTCCCGCAGGCCCTCGGGAAAGGCGGGCAGCACCGAGGGTCCGCCTTCGAGGAGCAGCACATGAGCGGCCTCAGGCTCGATCGAGCGAAACTCGTGCTTCAGCGAGTGGCGGGCGATCTCGACCAGGGCGCCGGCGAGCTCGACCCCGGTCGGGCCGCCGCCCACGATCAGGAACGTCAGCAGGCGGCGCCGCATCTCGGGAGACGGCGATCGCTCGGCGCGCTCGAAGGCGAGCAGCACTTTGGCGCGAATCGACAGCGCATCGTCGAGCGTCTTGAGGCCGGGGGCATGCGCCTGCCACTCGTCGC
The DNA here is from genome assembly GCA_963834365.1 of Vicinamibacterales bacterium. Classification (GTDB taxonomy): domain Bacteria; phylum Acidobacteriota; class Vicinamibacteria; order Vicinamibacterales; family Vicinamibacteraceae; genus CAWJAP01. The sequence continues at coordinate 165,606 of CAWIBS010000033.1, forward strand.
GGCCGAAGTACGAATGCGTGGAGCCGGCGCCGAGGATGAGCGCGTCGTAGGGAACCTCGCCGAAGTCGCACGTCAGGGTCCGGCGCGCGGTGTCCACCGACCGGGCTTCGCCGAGCAGCACGCGGACATTTCGCTGCCGGCGGAGAATCCAGCGGATCGGCGAGGCGATGTCGCCGGGCGAGAGTCCAGCCGTGGCCACCTGGTAGAGCAGCATCTGGAACAGGTGGTGGTTCTGCCGGTCGATGAGGGTCACGCGCACGGGCAGGCGCTTCAGCGCCCGCGCCGCGAAGAGCCCGACGAACCCGCCGCCGACGATCACGACCTGCGGGCGCCGCCCCGCGAGCCAGGTCGAGCACTGAGGTTTGAACCCCGGTCGCCGTCTCCATCTGATCCGCCACCACCCCGCAATTGTATTTGGGACTGTCCCCGATACGCGCTGGCACGACCATAAAGGGGGAGAGTCCCCTGATACACTGCGGACATGCGGCGGCGAGACGAGTTGCGTTGGGGGAAGAGCACGGTGGAGACGTCCTGTCCGCTGGACTGTCCGGATGCGTGCAGCCTCGCGGTGTCGGTCGAGAAAGGCAAGATCGTCAAGATCGACGGTACGCGCGTACACCCGCTCACGGCCGGCTTCATCTGCGCCAAGGTGCGTAGCTTCGCCGATCTCGTGTACGGCGAATCGCGGCTCCTGCATCCGGCCATCCGGAAGGGCGCGAAGGGCAAGGGCCAGTTCCAGCGCGTCTCCTGGGACGAGGCGCTCGGGGTCATTGCGCGAAAGATGGACGAGATCCGCCGGCGCTCGGGTGCCGAAGCGATCCTCCCCTTCTGCTACGGCGGATCGAACGGGCTGCTCACCCAGGACTCGACCGACGCGCGCTTCTTTCGCCGCCTTGGCGCCTCGAAGCTCGCCCGCACGGTCTGCGCGGCGCCGACCGGCGCGGCGGCGACGGCAATCTACGGCCGTATGGCGGGCGTCGCCTACGAGGACTACCTCGACGCGAAGCTCATCGTCATCTGGGGCGCCAATCCGTCCGCAACCGGCATCCACCTCGTGCCGATCGTTCGCGCAGCACAGCGCCGCGGCGCCAAGCTGGTCGTCGTCGATCCACGCCGGACGGCGCTCGCCAAACACGCCGACCTGCACCTCGCGATTCGCCCGGGCACCGACCTGCCGGCAGCGCTCGCAATCCACCGGTTTCTCTTCGAGGAAGGCCTGGCCGCCACCGATTTCCTGGACACCCATGCCACCGGCGTGGACGCGCTGCGCGCGCGCGCCGCCGAGTGGACGTTCGACCGCGCCGGCGCCGTGGCCGGCGTGGACGCCAGCGACCTCCAGCGGTTCGCCGATCTCTACGCCCGCACGGCACCAGCGGTCATCCGGTGCGGGTGGGGGCTCGAGCGCAATCGCAACGGCGGGCACGCCGTCATGGCCGTGCTCGCGCTGCCAGCCGTCGCCGGCAAGTTCGGGGTGCGCGGCGGCGGCTACTCGCTGAGCAACTCCGGCGCGTGGCGGATGCGTTCCGACGACTGGATCGGCGAGAAGCCGGCCGCCACACGCACGGTGAACATGAACCAGCTGGGATCCGCACTCACCGACGGACGCGATCCCGCGATCGAGCTGCTCTTCGTCTACAACGCCAATCCGGTGGCGACCATCCCGGATCAGAACCATGTGATTCGCGGCCTCCTGCGCGACGACCTCTTCACGGTCGTCTTCGAACAGGTGAACACCGACACGGTGGCGTACGCCGACGTCGTCCTTCCCGCCACGACGTTCCTCGAGCACTACGACGTCAGCCGGAGCTACGGCAGCTTCGCGCTGCAGCTCACCAAGCCGGTCATCGAGCCGGTCGGCGAATCGCGCTCGAACATGGAAGTCTTCAGCGAGCTCGCCATCCGCCTCGGACTGTCGGCGGACAGCGAACCCGAAGACGATGCGGAAACGCTGCTCCACGTGGTGAACGCGCTGCCGGACGACACGCGCGAGGCGCTGCTGCAGCGCGGGCTCGCAGTGCCCCCGTGCGGGCCGCGTCCCGTGCAGTTCGGTGATTCCTTCCCGCTGACGGCCGACCAGAAGGCACACCTCCATCCCGACGCCCTGCCCACACTCGCGCCAGGCGGCCTCTACGCCTACCAGCCCGATCCCGCCACCGACGAATACCCCCTGGCCCTCATCTCGCCGGCCAGTGAGAAGACCATCAGCTCGACGCTCGGAGACCTCCGAACCCGCGCCGCCACCGTCTACATGCATCACGAGGACGCACTCGCCCGCGGTCTGTCGAGCGGTGACGCGGTCCGGCTGTTCAACGACCAGGGGGAAGTGCATTGCCTGGTCGAGGTCGGCGACGCGATCAGGCCTGGCACGGTGACGATGCCCAAGGGGCTGTGGCGCAAGAGCACCTTCAATCGCGCGACGGCCACGGCGCTGGCGCCCGCGACGCTCACGGATCTCGGTGGCGGGGCGTGCTTCAACGACGCCCGGGTCGAAGTGACCCGCATCGTGAGCGCATCGTGGGAAGGCCAGTCACTGTCGGTCTTCGTCCCTGAGACCCCGGCCGACCCGCCAATACACTGACCGGCTCACGGCGACGGCCGGCTGACCAGCTCGAACGCCGACAGGTCCGCCATCAGGGCGTCGTACCCCCGGAAGAGGAGACCGTGCATGCCGATCGCGCGGGCACCGTCGATGTTCGGCGGGCGATCGTCGATGAGCAGGGCGCGGTCGGCTGAGACGTCCAGACCCTGCAGCACGTGGCGGTAGATTTCCGGTTCCGGCTTCACCGACCCGACCTCGAACGAGTAGGTCACGTGCGCGAAGCGGCGCAATAGGCTCGTTTCGTGGCGCAGGTACGATCCGATCTCATAGACCATGTTCGACAGCAGGCCGACCGCCATCCGCCGCTCGAACAGCGTCTCGGTCCACGAGAGCATGACCGCATCGAGACGCGTCCAGGTGTCAATGTCGCGGGCAATGAGGCGGGCGACCCGCTCGTCGGGCATCGGCACACCCGCCGCCGCGCCCAGGCGCGCCCAGTAGCGCGGGCCGTCCAGCGTCCCGCGATCGTAGTCCTCGCGAAGCTGCCAGTACAGCGCCGCGAAGCGGTCCGGATCGATGCCCGCTTCCCCGGCCATGCGAGTCATGTCGGCGGGGTCCGCCGGATGGCAGAGCACTTCGCCGTAGTCGAGGACGATGGCATGGATGGGTACGCGATCGCCGGACACGTTGGGAGATGACGGCATCAAGGCTCAGTAGCTGAAATAGAAGATGAGATCCATGCCGGCGCGCTCGATTCGGCGCGTGAGGGAACGGTTTGCCGTGCCCACGCCGTCGCCGTCCGCGACCGACGCCTGCAGGCGGAGGAAGTCCGTCAAGCCATACTCGAGCACGAGCTCGCTCACTTCCTGCGCGCCGAACTGCTGGCGGAAGCGCACGAACAGGCGCTCCGAGACCTGGTCTCCGATCGTGACCAGCCCGCCGGCCGTATCGCCTTCGCTCGTGGCCTGCAGCTCGAACTGATCCAGGTCGAAGACGCGGCCGATCGACTCCGTCAGCGGCGCCACGACGAAGCCCGCCGCCGCGGTCCCCGCCATGGTCGCGATCGACGACCGCTGCTCGGTGCCGAGGCTGTTGAGATCGCGGTTGAAGACGATCAGCGCGAGGATGTCGGACTCCGCAAGCGGCGGCGTGCTCGAGAACGACAGCGACGGGTTGCGCGCCGTGCCCTGAAGACGGATGCGAGCCTCGACCCCGCTCGGCTCGATGATCCGCTCCGCGGTGATGTCGATGGCCGGATCGATCGGCTGCGACCCCTGGAACTGGATCCGGCCGTCGCGCAGGATGTCGAATCGGCGGCCGCGGTAGTCGTAGCTGCCGCGCACCGTGTTCACGGTCCCGACGAGCGCAATCGGCGTTCCCGGCTCCTTGCGGACGCGGAAATCTCCGCCCACCGTGACGTTGATGTTACCGAGGCCGAGCGACGTCGCGGAGGTGCGCAGGTTGGTGCCCCGAAGAACGAGGTTGTCCGGCAGGCGCACGCGCAAATCCATCGACAACCGGCCGGCGGGCTTGGGGTCGGGCTTCTCCGCTGTCCCGGATGGTGGCGCCGGGGCAGCCGGGGGCGTGCCGGCTTCCGGCTGCGGCTGGGGGTCCTGCACCCGATCATCCAGGCCCGGAATCGGGACGTTGTCCTCGAGCGGATCGGTGGCGTAGGTGCCGGACGTGAGCCGCGTCAGCACCTGGTCCACTTCGATGCGCCCGGCATGCAAGGCGATGTCGCCGACAACGCGCGGCCGCGTGAGCTGCCCCGAAACCGTCAGCACCGCGTTGAGGTCCACGGTCCCGTACGCGTTGCGCACGATGCCGAAGTTCTGGGCGACAATCGCCAGCTTCATCTCGCCAAGCGCGAGCCGCCGCAGGGCCAGCTCTCCGGTCACCGTCAGCGGATCGTTCCCATCGTCGATGAGGCGCAGGTTGTCGATGACGAGCGCGCCGGGCACGAACCGGAACTCGCTCGTGAGGCCGGAGTAGCGCACGCCCGGCTGGCACGACGAAGAACCGCCCGTCCTTCACCGACATCCCGCCGGCGAACTCCGGACTGTCGGCGGTGCCCGTGACGTGGAGATCGACCTGGGCGGTACCGCCGACGTCGCGGACCAGCGGCGTCAACCCCGTCACCACGTCGAGACCGATCGTCGAGCTGCGGACGCGGAGGTCGATCGGACTCGACTCCTCCCCCGCCGGCGCGTCACTCGCGAAGAGCGAGAGCGGAACGGTGCCCTCGGCCGACAGCGACGCTCCCGGCTGCTGGTCGAGTTGCAGGTTCATGGTCACGCGGCGCTGTCCGTAGCCCAGAGTGCCGGCCAGGCGTTCGAAGGTCAGCTCTCGATAGGACCCGCGCTCCACGGTGAATTTCGCCGTCACCCCGGGCTCCGCCCTCGTGCCGCTCACATCGGCGACGCCAGTCATGATGCCGCCCACACGCAGATCGGCGCGGCCGTGCAGCGCCTCCAGATCGGCCAACTGCACCTGGTTCATGGCCACGTGGAGCGCCGAGGACGCGGACGCGTCCACACCGACCGTGCCGGCAACGTCAATCCGCTGCGCGCCGTTGCCGAGCGTCAGGCCCTTCACTTCGACGGTCTGACCATCGTATGCCACCGTCGCGGGTGCGCCGCTCGTGAGCGTCCACGTGTGGCCGCCCGAGACGAACGAGAGCCGCGACACCTCCGCCGTGTGATGTCCTTCGCCGAACACCACAGCTGCCTGCGTCTCGAGCTTGCGCGAGCCGCCCGAGGCATCGAGGTCGATCTCGAGCCGGCGGCTTTCGTACGCCACTTGTCCGTCGAGGAGGTCCACCGCCTGCCCCGACACTTGCAGCTTCGTGGCCCGAAGGGTGGACTCGACGCGCGCGCGGGCGGGCGACAGGTCGGGAAGGCTCACGCGGTAGGTCGCGTCCACCGAGGCCGCGGTGACGCGGCCGACGGCCGAGAAGGCGTCGATGTGCGCCTTGCCTTCCGTGGCGAGTGTCCCGGCGTTCCCGCTGAGGGAGCCGGATGCCGCGATCGTCCCGCCGAGCGTCTGGCCGAGCGCCGCGCCGATGCGTGCCAGCGATCCCTGTTCGATCTCGTAGCGGAGATCGGAGCCGCCTGTCTCACCGAGCGCGACGGCACCCGTCGCTTTCACGTTCCCGTCGGGACTCGCGATGGTCGCAGCGTCGAGCGCCAGCACACCGCTGCCGAGTGTGCTCGGGAAGGTGGCGGACGTAATCGCGACCTCCCCGAACTTCGAGTCGCGCAGCGCGACGACTCCCTGGAATCCGATCCCCTCGAAGACCAGTGGCGTCGCCAGATCGGCGAGGGTCACCTGACCCTTGATCGTGCCGTTCAGCTCGCTGGCCAGTGCCGGGCGGCCGGTCACGAAATCGAGCTCGAGCGATGTGAAGCCGGAATCGAGATCGACGGTCAGCGCCCGCTGTCGAATCGTCGCGCGCAGCGACGTCGCTCCCGGCAGCTCCGCCCCGAGGAGCACCGTGTCCCTCAGCGCGAGGTCGGCACTCAGGCCGAGCCGATCGAGCGTCCGTCCGGATGCGTCCACGGCAAACACGCCCGCCAGGCGCCCCGCGAGCAGCCGGTGCGTCATGGCCGGCACCTTCAGGGCGCCTCCGAGCCTCACGAGATCGAGTCCTGCGATCGATCCGGAGGCCCCGTAGCGCAGATCCCCGGCGGCCCAGTTCACGTAGCCCGTTGACCCGTCGGCGAGCGTCGCGCCTTCGAGGGTCGATGCCGCGAGCGCGGCGCGGCCATCGACGTGGCCGGGCCGGCCCCGCACCGGTACTCGGCCGTCAGATCGGTCACGAGATCCGGCACCGGCAGGGATGCGGGCAGGCGCCGCAGATCGAGATCGGCGACGCGCCCGGAGAGCGCATATTGCACACCGGGCGCCGCTCCGGGTGTGGGCTCGATCGTGCCGGACACCGAGACGCGGGCTCCATACGCACGGGCCGTGCTGGGCTCGAGGACGACGCGCGCGCCGTCGAAGCGTCCATGAACGACGACGTCCCGCGCTTCGTATCCCGCAGCCGCGGCTTCGGGCCCCTCGAGTCGAAACGTGCCCGACAACCCCTTGCCACCGAGCGGCACAGTGGCACGGAGCCGGCCCGTGACCGACCCGGCCAGGGCGCGGACACCCGACCACGGTGCGGGATCCAGCCGCGTCAGCGTCGTGTCGGCGTCGATACGACGCGATGCACCGCCGAGCGCAAGGCGCACGCGACCATCGATGTTGCCGCCCGGCGAGCGCAGCGCGAGCGCCACGTCAATCAGCTCGAGCGGTCCGCGCACCCTGGCTTCGAACGCCGCGGTGAGCGGGATCTGCCCGATGCCGGGCACGAGCACGCCGGCCTCGGGAAACGAAAAGGACGACGATGCCACCCCGAGATCGAGCTGCGCCCTGGTGCCGACGTCGCGGACCGCTCCTTCGACGCGAAGATGGCTTTTCGGCAGATCAACGCGCGTGCGCTCGATCAGGACGACATCCCCGCGCTTGGTGACACGCCCGGTCGCGCGACCCACTCGCAGCGCGCGGTCCGGCAGGTTGAACGAGACGTGGGGCACGTCCACGACGATCTCGCCCGGATGCGACGAGAGCCGCATCTGCAGATCGAGGTCGGTGAGATGCGTCGCCGGGCTCCCCGCTCGCTCAACGCGCGTCGTGCCGTCGTAGATTGTGAGCGACGCGATCTCGACGGGTCGTCCGGGCCGCCGGCCGCCGGGCGCGGTCCGTACGAGCCGCGTGAGGTTCCAGCCGGTCGCGTCCTGCCGCGCGTCGATCACAGGACGGCCGAGCACGAGCCGGTCGATGACGAGGCCACGCCCGACGATGTCGCGCAGGCTGTAGTTCGCGTCAACACGCGCGACCGAGATCACCGCCAATCCGTCATGGCGCAGCGTGACGTCGTCCAGCCGGATTCCGGTGAACAGGTCGCCGCTCAGCCGCGCGATCGACAACTCGCCATTCAGGACTCGCCCCGCCGATCGTTCGACGTAGCGGCGCAGCCAGTCTTTGAACCAGCCGGTCTGGATCGCCGCGGCAGCCACGACCAGCAACGCGAGCGAGAGGGCGAAGAACGCGAGCGAGCCGCGAACCAGACGACGCCACAGACGCCGGCGAGGCGGGCGAGGCTCATCGGTGGGCGGTTCGGTCACGGACATTGCGTAGCTGGCTGACGGTCTTTCGGTCTTCACGGCTACGGACTACGGTCTACTGGCTACAGGGCTTGTGAAGAATTCCGCCGGGGCCCGCAGCCTGCAGCCCGTAGCCAGCCGTCTTGGTCTTTGGTCTCTGGTCTTTGGTCTTTGGTCGTTGGTCGTTGGTCGCTTCGGTCTCTCGTCTCTGGTGCCTGGTCGCTGGTCGTTGGTCCCTGGTCGCTGGTCTCGGCGCCATTCTGACAGACCGCCGTCGACTGACGGCTGTTCAGAACGCCTGCCCGACGCTGAAGTGCACGCGCCAGTGGCGCGTCTCCTGCTCGCCGTTGATGATCAGGCCCTCGATCGGCGTGATTTGCGATCCGAAATCGAAGCGGACCGGCCCGATGGGCGTCATGTATCGAAGCCCGGTACCCGCGTCGTACTTGAAGTCGCCAAGGGCCACGTCGGCGACGTCGGTCCACACGTTGCCGCCCTCGAGAAAGACGACGCCGCTCAGCTTCCCCCGAATCGGAAACCGCAGCTCGGTCATCGCCTCGACCGAGGCCAGCCCGCCGATCGGAAATCCTCCCTCGTTGAGCGGGCTGACTTCGTAGCGGCCCCAGCCGCGCAGGCTGCTCGCGCCGCCGAGAAAGTACCGTTTGAAGAACGGGACGTTCGGGTTGCGGACGTTCAGCGGATCGACGTCCGGGCTCTCGCGGCCCGGCGCCATGATGGCCGCGCCCCGGGCCCGTGTTGCGAGGACGCCCCAACGCCCGAGGGTGAGGTAATGGCGCCCTTCGAGCGTCGCCTCGGTGTACTGCCAGTCGCCGCCCACGACGCGCCCCGCCTGCTCGACATGCAGCGCCGCGACGTACCCCGGCGCGCGTCGAGCAGGCTGCCGGCCGTGTCATGCCGCAGGTCCAGCGCCAGGGCGACCAGGGTGCCGCGGCCTTCCATCGTGTCGGGGTCCAGACCGAGCGCGATCAGATCGTCGCGGAATTCGGGATCCTGGCTCGCCTCGGGCGAGATCTTGTAGTTCTCGTACTCGTCGATGAACGACAGCGACACACGCGTCGTCGAGCGCATGCGGCTGTACGCGTCGCGCCGGACCAGCTCGCGCATGACGGTCGCGCGGCCTCCGCGCGTGAGGAGCTCATAGGCCGGCTCGTTCGCATACCACAGCTGGAGCTGGGCGTCGAAGCGGTGGCTCGGCGAAAAAAAGTACGGCAATCCCATCGCGGTGCGAACGCCCCGGTCGAGCGCCGACCACTTCGCCTCGACACTGGCCGAGCGCCCGCCGCCGAAGAAGTTGACAGTGCGCCAGCGCCCGGAGACCCGCCCGAGCTCCTCGCTGCCATAGCCGACGCCGAGTTGTACACGCTGATGCTTGGCCTCGGTGAGATTGAGCGCAAGCGGTACCTGACGCGGCTGACTCGCGAGATCGGGGATGCCGAAGTTCACGAGGTCGAACAGTTCGAGGTTGTAGAGCCGCCGCTGGCTCTCGAGCACCCGGCTCAACTTGAAGGGATCGCCCGGACCGAACGCGAGCTGCCGGCGGATGACCTCCTCGCCGATGCGGGCATTCCCCTTGACGGTCACCGGGCCGAAGAGGGCCGGCTCGCCTGGCTCCGCGGCGAAGATGAGGGACACGGTCATCGGCGCCTTGCCCGCGTACTGCAGCACCGAGACACGCGCGTAGGGATAGCCTTCTTCCTTGAAGGCGTTCTCGGCGAGCCCGCGCGCGTTCTCGAGGGCGGCCTGGGTGCGCACCTGCCCGGAGCGAAGGCTCACCTGTTCCCGCAGGAGGCGCCGCGCCACGATGGGGAGGGTCTCGAAACCGAACGCCTCGATCGACTCGATGCGGATGGGCTCGCCCTCCGTCACCGTGAAGACGACGACGACCTCGTCTTTGGACTCGTTGACGCGGGTCGAGGAGGTGACTCGCGCGCGGGGGTAGCCGTGGTCAGCGTAGAACGCGGCGATGCGCCGCAGGTCGTCGCGATGCTCCGCTCGCGAGTAGTAGCGCCGGGGGGACCACGGCCACCACGGGCTCTTCTGCGTCGCGAGCACGGCGGCCAGATCGCCGGTATTGACGACGGTGACACCCTCGAAGTCGACGTCGCTGACCGCGACGCGCTGCGGCTCGGGCGGTGGCGCCGTGACCTGAGCCGCGCACGGGACGACCAGAGAGGAGTGCGCAAATCGAAACGAGAGCGGCCGTGTTGAGGTCGAGGGGGAAGCTGCTCGGCCTGTTCCGGGGACCCAGCCGGATCATGGGGAAACCGCAGGGACGCTGGCCCGCACCCCCGCGTCAGGGGTGCGGCCAGCGACGCCTGGCCGACGTCGCCGCAGGAGTGGCGACGACGCGCCAGGCGGCGTGGATCGTCGCCGACTCAGTCGCGAAGGGACCCGGTCTCTTCGGCCTCCGAGGTTGAGTCGTCGGTCGCCAGGCGGCCCCGGCCCCCACGGCTGATCATGCCACCCTTGCGACCCGCCGAGCGCGCTTCTTCGGACGTCCACTCGTGAGCGGTTCCCTTCAGGTGGGCGGCACGACCGCCCTTGCTGGCAATCTCGCGCTGTTTCTCCGGAGACATCGACGCAAAGCCCCGACGTTCCTTTCGGCGCACGGGCTGCTCGCCGGTTGCCGCCTCGCCGGCCCGCGGGGAGCCATTATGACCGCTCGTTCGCATTTCGTCGTTCACGGGAACACCTCCACCCAGTTGTTGCACCCTGGCGTCACCCGCCAACTGGCGGGCGTCGAGAAGCCGCGAACGGTGGCCCGATGTCTGTCGCACCGGCCATCCGACCGCCCGCGGCCCGGCTTCTGCGAATCGAACGGCGCGCGCGGGGAGCGAGGAACGCGCGTCGCGATTCGCGATTGGCAGCGGCCGAATAGTCGCTGCCCTGCACCCCATCGGTTCAACAACCGTGCCACGAGGGGTCGCGAATCAGCCCAGGGGGCGAACGAAGTCCACCAGTCGTCGGAGTCCTTGATAATGGGCGAGAAGTCGCAGTGTGCTGCCGAAACTGTGCGCCAGCGGTCAACGCGACCAGCCTACCTGAACTGATGCGTTTCGCTACACTGCTGACCTGACTCGGGTAGAAAACGGACGGTATCTCATGGCACTGGCCCACTGACTGGCGCGGCGTCCGGAGCCGTGGGCCCGCCAGGGCTGACCACCGTGAACCCGTGCGGCACGAAGACGGTTGACGCGAGCGCCAGGATGCTGACGATCACGCCAGCGATGAACGCATTGTGGAGCGCCGATTCGATTGGCGCCGATCGCGCCACGGCATCGGGCCGCAGGCCCCCGAGGGACGCGGCCATGACGGCGCCCATGACCGCCACGCCTACCGCGCCCCCGATGCTCCGCGAGAACTGGCCGAGCGAGGTCACCGTCCCGAGCCGGTCCGGCGAGACCGCATTCTGCTGCGCCAGGATCAACGGGAGCATCGTCATGCCCATCCCGGTGCCCATGCACGCCAGGGCCGCGTAGATGGCCCACAGCGCCGAGGCGTGCGACACCCCCAGGAGCCCGAAGAATCCGAGCGTGACGAGGGAGGTGCCGATGGTCACCATTCGGCGGTAACCGAGTTTCGGCAGCAGCCGGCTGGTCATGATGGTCATCGCCACCCAGGCGAGCAGCATCGGTGTCAACACCGAGCCGGCTTCGGTCGCCGAGCTGCCGAGGGTGGCCTGCACGAACAGGGGTACGAAGGCCAGGGCTCCGAAGATGGCGATGCCGACGAGGAACCCGGTCAGCGTCGCGCTCGCCACGTACCGGTTCCGCAGCAGATCGAGCGGCACGATCGGCTCCGGCGAGCCGCGCTCCAGCCGGACGAAGACCAGCGCCAGGAGGAGGCTGACGCCGTAGGTGACGAGGAGGGGCACAATGCCTCCCCGCCCCTCGAGCCCGCTCTGGCCCAGCCCGAGCAACAGCAGCGTCAGCGACCCGGCGAGCGCCAGGGCGCCGCGGCCGTCGATCGTGTGGGTGCGGTGGATCTCGCGATCGCTCAGAGCCAATCCGACGAGCGCGGCGGCCGCGAGCCCGAACGGCAGGTTCAGGTAGAACACCCAGCGCCACGACCAATGGTCGGTGACGAAGCCGCCGACGAGCGGCCCGACAATCGACGCGACCCCCCAGACGAGGCTGAAGAGGCTCTGGGCGCGCGGGCGCTCCTCCAGCGTGTAGAGCTCGCCCATGATGGTCATGCCCAGCGGCAGCAGTCCTCCGGCGCCGACGCCCTGTACGGCGCGGAAGCCGATCAGCCACCCCATGGACCATGCGGCGCCCGAGAGCGCGGACCCGAGCAGGAACAGCCCGACCGCCGCCAGGTAGAACGCTCGCCGCCCATACAAGTCCGAGAGCCTGCCCCACAGCGGCATCGTGACCGTTGACGTGAGGATGTAGGCCGAGAACACCCAGCTGTAGTGCCCGAGTCCACCGAGCTGCTCGACAACCGTCGGCATCGCCGTGGCGACAATGGTTCCTTCGATGGCGGCGAGGAAGGCGCCGCCGAGGACGCCCAGTGTGACGAGGGTTCGACGAGACACGCCTCAGTGTACTCGGGTGGCTCAGGGCTCAGGGTCGGAGGTCAGGGACCAACGACGAGCGACCAACGACCAGCGACCAACGCCGTGTCCCGGCTACAGGCTACCGGCTACAGACTACGGGCCCGCCACCATGCGTTTCGCAAGCCCTGTAGCTCGCCGGACCTGAAGGTCCGGCCTACCGACGAGGGGTACCTCAAATCCGGTAGGGCGGGGCTTCAGCCCCGCCGCCATGACTGAAGACTGAAGACCGACTAGCGACCCACCACTCGCGGTTCAGAACCCAGAACTTGCCCCTGTGCTAAGGTGGGCGCAATGGCACCGACGGATGGACAGGCCGGTCCGCGACTGGTTCACTGTGTGAAGCTCGGACGGGAGCTGCCTGGCCTCGAGGAACGGCCATGGCCGGGAGAGCTGGGCGAGCGCATCTACCAGAACGTCTCGGCCGAAGCCTGGGCGATGTGGGAAGAGCGCATGAAGATGATCCTGAACGAGTACCGCCTGATGCCGTGGCAGAAAGAGGCGCAGGAGCTGGTCGCTCGCCACATGGAGGAGTTTTTCTTCAGCGAGAGCGCGGCGCTGCCTCCCGGGTACGTGCCGCAGCAGGCGAAGTAACCGGGATCGCCGCGTCGATCCGGAAGGTCAACGCGCGCGTGCGCGGCGCGCGAGCGCCGCAATGACCGCCTCGGGGTCCTCCCCGCGCGCGAAGATGAATCCCAGATAGCCGGACCCCTCTGGCAGCGGCACGAGCAGCTGGTCGGCGCGCGCCGTGACGACGACCCGTACGACTCCCGCGACCGACTGCGCTTCGTCGAGGCCCTCGACGTGCCGGAGCCGCCCCGGACGCGGGATCGGGATCATCATCACGCCGGCGGCCGCCACCTCGCGGCCGAATCCCTCGAGCGACTCGCCCACGGCGTGGCGCAGCAGCAGGTCCTCCAGCGTCACACCCCGGGCGCTCGCCGACTCGAAACGCAGGACGTCGGCGCAGAGACCGCCGATCGGTCTCGGCGCGACCTCGAGGACGAACACGCCAGCCTCGTTGACGCGGCATTCGGCGTGGACCGGTCCGTGATGGAGGCCGAGCGCGTGCGCGGCATGCGCGATTGTCCCGGCGATGACGCGCCGCTCGGCGTCGGTCAGATTCGGCGGCGTCACATAGATCGTCTCTTCGAAGAACGGGCCGTCCAGCGGCTCCGGCTTGTCGAAGATCGCGAAGACCCGCAGCTGGCCCGCTTCCATGACCCCCTCGAGCGCCAGCTCACGGCCGGGGATGAACCCTTCGATGAGGATGTCGTCGTGCGCGGGATCGGCTTGCGCGCGCACGTCCGGCGAACGCAGGATGGCGCGGACGCGGGCCAGCGCGTTCTCGAGCGCGACCGGATCGTCGGCGCGGATGACGCCCCGGCTCGCTGACAGCGCCAGTGGCTTCACCACCGCTGGAAACCGGAGACGATCGGCCACGCGGCCCAGGTCTTCATCGATCGACAGCCGCACGAACCATGGCACGGCCAGGCCACCGGCGAGCAGTCGCCCGCGCGTCGCCAGCTTGTTGACGGCGGCGCGTACGCCGTCGGGCTCGTGGAACGGCAGGCCGAGCGCACGTGCGGCGCGCGCGGCAATACGCGCTGGTCGATCGCCGGTCGCGATTACGCCGCCGAGCGGCTGGCGCTGCACGCTCGCGCCAATCGCCTCGACGGCCGCCTCCTCGTGGCGAAAGTCGACCGGAATCGCGCCGTCGCGCCATGGATCGTCGAGCTGGTCGCACCGATCGGTGGCATACACCAGCGAGACGCCGAGCGCACGCGCCGCCGCCTCGAACGCCCGGGTCTGGTAGCCCGTCGTGGCCGCCATGACGAGCACGGTTTTCGTCATTTCATCGTCGGTCTTCAGTCTTCAGTCTTCGGTCTTCAGTCTTCAGTCCTCACGGGCTGACGGGGCTCAAGCGCTGCCTTACCGTGATCTTGCGGTGACCGCTCGTCGGTCAGTCCGGACCTTCAGGTCCGGTCGGCTCGGGCCGCTGGCTCAGGGCTTGCGAAAAGCATGGCGGCTAGAGAAACGCCTCCGGCGCTTCGACCGGTTCCGCTCAACAGTACCAGGGCTCGTCCAGCCAGGGCACATCGGCGCGGGCGGGAACCGTTCCCGGCGGGAACGGCGTCAGCGGCAGCAGGCCAGGCAGGCGGTGCTGCGCGAGGCGCCAGATCTCGTGAAAGACTTCGCGACGGCTTTGCATGGCGTGACGACCGACGAGGGCCGCCACCTCCGATTGCAACGCGTCCATGCCGGGATCGGGGTGCGTCCACGGGTGCACGAGCGCGACCGGGTCGAACGGCTGCACGAGCCGGCGGAGATCCGGCAGTTCCAGCAGTCGCGACGCCTCGGTCACGAGAAGCCGGATCGTGAGCTGCACGGGCGCCACCGCGTCCACCAGATCGAGCGCCACACAGCCCTTCAGCAGATCCGCATATTGCGCGCGCGTCGTCCAGGGTGTGAACGCGACGAAGGTCGGCACGAGCGTCAGGCCGACGTCGCGGCAGAGCGCCACGACCTGCTCGACGTCGCGGCGGGTGTGGCGCTTTTCGAGCCGCGCCAGCACGTCATCGTCGAACGACTCGACAGCGCTCGTGACGAACAGGCACCCGGTGTCGCGGAGGCGCGGCAGCAGGTCCGGGCGCGCGAGCAGGTGCTCGATCTTGATCGTGACGTCGTAGGTCACGCCGGGATGCGCCGCGTGAAGTCCGTCGACGACGGCCAGGGCGTGACGCGGACCGTTGAGAAAGTCGGGATCGCCGAAGGTGATGTGGCGCGCGCCGGCGGCAACCTGCGTCGCGACGTCGGCGAGCACGACATCGACCTCCACGACCCGAAAGCGTCCGTCGTAGACCGGCACGATCGGGCAGTGGCGGCAACGATGCTTGCAGCCGCGCGTCGCCTCCGTGTAGCCCACGAGGCGGCGCTCCCCGCCGACGCGCAGCGTCGGCATAGCGCGCGAGTGGCGGCAGCCCGGTGCGATCCGGCGCGCGGAACGTCAGCCGGGGCAGCTCCGCTCATCGGAGGCGCGATTGTGGGTGCTGGAGCGCGCAGGCCCGAGGCATCGGCCTCCCCGAGCAACCCGCACCAGCTCCTCCTCGAACTCGGGTCCGAGGACCGCAGCCGATGCCGAGCGTACGCAGAGCCGGGCCTCGTTCAGCGGTGCGTAGAGCCCGAACGCGCACGAGTGCGCTCGCGGATTGATCGGCCTGACATCGCGCACGACCGGCGGCAGCAGCCGCGTTGCCGTGTGCATCGGCAGGTGAAACGCCGACCACATCGGCGCCTCGCCACGACCTCGCGTGGCAAGCGATCCCGCGAGCAGATCGCAGAGGTGAACCGTATGGCCGGCATCGCGAAGCCAGGCCGCAGGCGACGCCAGGCCGAATGGCTGGCGGCCCATCTCGTACATGCCGATCAGCAGGATGTTCAAGATGGTCGATCGTCGGTCGGCGGCTCGGGCTACGGGCTACGGACTGCGGACTACAGGACTTCGAAAGGCATGGTGGCGGTCCGTAGCCTGCACGCCTGTAGCCGGGACACGGCGTTGGTCTTTGGTCGTTGGTCGTTGGTCTTGGTCCATGGTCCTGACGCCTGATGCCTGATCCAGATCCTACTTGCGCAGCCACACTGGGTCCGGCGTGATGTGCGGCTCGGGCGTCGGGCCCGGGTCGGGACGTCCGCTGCCGGTGAGCCGGCTGTTCGCGCGCACGGTCATGTCGTGGTCGCAGAGGATCTGGCAGCTCAGGCGGACACCGGTCAGTCCGCGCACGCTCGAGCCGCTCCTTCTCCGCCTGCGTCGTAGTTCAGGCTCACCTTCGACGAACTCCACGCGGCACGTCGTGCAGCGCGCGTTGCCGCCGCACGCGTGCAGGATGTCCACGCCGGCGTCCTGCTCGATCGCGAGCACCAGCCGCTTGCCTGCCGGCACGTCGAACGATCCCTACCTGCTCCACCGTCAATTTCGGCATCCAGCTCTCCCGAATTTGGAGTGAGGTTTATTTCAGCCCCGGTCTTGCGCAGCCGGCCTTGGCGTCACGAACCGGTCGTAGAGCACCATGAGGAGCGTCGACGACGACGCCGATCGCGCCGACGAAATACCACATCTGCCACGGCGTGGCGGACCCCTGCACGTAGTTGGTGACGAGCCACCCGGACGATCGTCGCCGCAGATGAACGTGCCGAGGGCCACCGGCAGGAACGCGAAGCCCATGTAGGTGCCCACCTGAGCCTTCGGCGCGAGGTCGGCGACGTAGGCATAGTAGCGTGGCGCCTGAATCGCCTCGCCGATCGCGAAGATCGCGATCGCGACGACCGTCATCGTCAGCGTCGGGAAGGCGCCCATCAGGAACCACGACGCGCTGGCGAGCGCGAACCCGAGCGTCATCGCGACGATCGGCTGCAGCCGCTTGCCAGGGCTGCCGCGGGAATGGTCACCAGGATGATCGTCCACGCGTCCACGGTCTCGATCAGCTCGAACCGCCCGAACTTCAGCACGTCGCGCACGTAGAACGGCAGCGCGTAGAAGATGTGCCAGAACATCGCCCAGAACCCCGAGAAGATCACGAGGAACAGTCATGAACCGCAGGTCGCCGAACGACCTTGACCATGTCGGCGAGCACCTGGGTCATCGACTTCGGCGGCGGCGCGATCCGCGGGCCGGTCGGGCTCCGAGAAGAACAGCAGCGTCGCGAGACACAGCAGGGCGAGCGACGTCAGCGACGAGACGACCAGCACCCAGGAGATGCCCAGGTTCTCGCGCACCGGGATCGCGAGCATCGGCCCGACGGCGCCGCCGATGTTCACGAGCGTGTAGTAGATCGAGTAGCCCAGCGCCTTGGTCTGGTCGTCGTCGTGCGCGCGACGGTGCCGACGATCGACGGCTTGATGAGCGAGCCGCCGATGGCGGTGATGACGAGCGCGAAGAGCGTCCAGGTCTTCGTGCGCCGACGGCGCTCGACGATCGGCTGGCCCATGCGGGAGGCCCGCCAGGCCGATCAGGAAGTAGCCCAGCGAGAAGATCGCGAAGCAGGCCAGTCAGGCTGCGCTTGAAGCCGAAGCGATCGACGACCGTGCCGGCGAGCACCGGCAGGAAATAGAGCAGGGTGTTGAACACGCTCCCGGCGAGCCAGGTGCCGGTCTCGGCGCCGAGCCCCACCTGGTCGGCGAGATAGATGGCAAGGACCGCCTTGCTGCCGTAGTAGGCGAACCGCTCGAACAGCTCGAGGACGTTCGCGACCCAGAAGTTGCGCGTGAAGCCGTGACGCAGGGTCGGCCAGTTGTCCGCTCGCGCTCACGGCATCCCCCGGTTGGCGTTCAGCCGGAGGACACGGCCCGATCGGATGCCGGTGTGCCGGCCGTCGCGGACGACGAAGGCGCCGTTGACCAGGACGTGCGGCAGGCCGGCTGGAAACGCGTGCGGCTCCTGGAACGTCGCCCGATCCGTGACGGTCGCGGGATCGAAGACGACGAGGTCGGCGGCCAGGCCGGGCCGCACGGACCCGCGATCGGCGAAGCCGAAGTGCTCGGCCGGAAGCGCTGCTCATCTTGCGCACCGCCTCGCCAAGCGTGAGCACGCGGTCGTCGCCGGACGTACTTCGCCAGGACGCGGACCGTGTTGCCGTAGCTGCGCGGATGCGGACGGCCGACGCCGGGGGTGTTGAGCGACGCATCGGAGGCGACCGCGACCTGCGGATGTCGCATGATGCGCGCGACATCGGCGTCGCCCATCACGTGGTAGACCATCTGCGCACCGCCGGACAGGCAGCATCTCGCGTGCAACCTCGAGCTGCGCGTCGAGCGCTGCCGTCGCCGCGCGTGCGCCTGGCGATCTCGGCAATCGAGAGCCCGTTGCGTGCCGGATCCGGAGGGATAACTCGCCACCACGGCAAAGGCGTAGTCGCTTGCGCCCATCTCTCGCCAGCATCGCGCGCATGTCACCCTTGATCCGCGTCCACGTCCCCTCCTCCGACAACCGTGCCGACGGACGGCTTCCTCGCCGCCCTCGAAGACCCAGGACGGAAAGCGGATGCCGAGCCCGGTGCTCGCGGCCGTGTAGGCGTACTGGTCGGCCCGCACCCGCACTCCGCGCGCCCGCGCCCCGTCGATCAGGGCGAGAAGCTGCGGCGCGCGTCCCCAGACGCTCGGACTGTCAATCTTCAGATGGGAAATCTGGACCGGACAGCCCGCGGCTTCGCCGATGGCGATGGCTTCGGCGATCGCCTGCGTCCACCTGTGGGCCTTCGTCGCGCAGATGCGACGCGTAGAGACCGCCGGCCGCCGCGGCCGACCTTGGCCAGCGCGACGATCTCGTCGGCGCGTCGCGTAGGTGCCGGGCACGTACTCGAGGCCGGTGGACAGCCCGACGGCGCCCGCGGCCATCGCCCTGGGCCACAGGTCCCGCATCCGCGACGAGTTCCTCGGTCGGTAGGCGGACGCCGCGCTCGTCCCCAGAACCCGCTGGCGCACGCTGTTGTGTCCGACCAGCGTGGCGAAGTTGATCGAGACGCCCGTCCGCTCGATGGCTTGCAGGGCTTCGGCGACATCGACCGCGGACCCGCCGCAGTTGCCGGCGACGAGGGTCGTGACGCCCATGCGCACGAAGTTCTCGGCCAGCGGCATGTCGGCGACGCGATCGGCGTGGGTGTGGACGTCGACGAAGCCCGGCGCGACGACCAGGCCCGCGACGTCCACGCGCTCACGCGCCGTCCACCGCTGCAAGTCGCCGACACCGGCGATCCGCCCTGCCGTCACGGCGACGTCGGCGCGCCGCGGCTGACTTCCGCTGCCGTCGGCAACGAGCCCGTTCACGAGGAGCAGGTCCGCTGCGTCAGTCTGCTTCGCGGGCTGGGCCGCCAGTCGAACGCCGACGGCGGCTCCGACGAGGACGCAGGCGACGGCCGCCGATCCGGCTTGCGCCACGCATGGCTGGCTACTCTACCATTGCGGACGACATGGTCTTCGAGACGCACCGCCATCCTGACGTCGTTCGCGAGTTCGCCGTACCACGTGCCGGACCGATCCCGTCTGGGTGGACGTTCGCGGCGCGCTGCTGTGCGGCCGTTCGCTGGTGATGAGCGGCGGCGCGCCAGACAGCTTCGCCGTCGTGACCCCTCACGTCCCGCTCGTCTGCATCGTCGGCGAGCCTGCGCCGGCGCTGATCGTCAAGGCCGTCGAGTTCGTGGAGCGGGACGGCGGCGAGACCCCGGTGCTGGCCGTCATGCCGGCCAGCGCCAGGGCGGCAGAGGTGGCCCTTCCAGACTGGCGCCGCGAGCAGGCGATCCTCCACATCCGTCCCGGCGGCGCGGCGTGGCCGGCCGCGGCCGCGGCGATTGTCCGCTGGCTCGAATCTTCGAGAGGCGTCGAGTGACGTGCTGCGACCACGTCCCGGACGCTCTGCGCGGTGAGATGCTCGATGCCGTCCGCCACGGAGCGGTGGCCTGCGTCTGGACGGACGATCGCCCCGTGTCGTTCGCCTACGCGCCATGGACGACCGAGCGCTGGTTCGACATTTCGATCGATACGCTCGATGGCTACCGGCGCCGCGGGTTCGGTGGCGCGTGCGCCCGTGCGCTCATCGAGCGTCACGCCCGAGACGGCCGCCAGCCGGTCTGGGGCGCGGTGGCGAGCAACGTCGCTTCGCGCGCGCTCGCGGCCTACCTCGGATTCCTGCCGGCGGGATCGGCCACCGTGTTCGAAGGATCGCTCGGGATCGACTCGAACGACGACCTGGCGTTCGAGGGGATCTGATGAGCAGCGACTGGCCCTGAGTTCACTTATGTTGACAACAGGCCCGCCAAAGAGTGGCGCCGGGCTTCAGCCCGGCCAAACGCGGGCCTGGGCAGGCCTGAAGGCCTGCGCCACATGGTCAACACAAGTGAACTCTGGGCCTCATAAACAGCTACCAGGAACTCGTCGCGACCGTGTCAATGCCGCCTGGTGAGGCGCGACGCCGCCGCTTCGTCAACGAGGCAGGTGAGGCGACCTGGCTGCACCGGCTTCAAGGCCTGCACCGGGTAGCTGTCCGGGTCGGAAGGCCCTTCGAGAACGGCGCGAAGCGTCTCGGCCTTCTCGACGCCACTCACCACCAGCAGGATCTCGCGCGCGTGATTGAAGACCGGGAGCGTGAGGGTCACACGGGAGCTCTGCAGACCGATCACCCACACCGCCGTTGCCAGGTGCTCGCGTTCTTCGACGACCGGCGTGCGCGGGAAGATCGAGGCGGTGTGTCCGTCGCGTCCCATGCCGAGGATGGCGACGTCGAACGCCGGCCACTGCCCCGGCGCCAGCCCGCATACCTCGCGCAGCGTCGCTTCGTACTTCGCCGCCACCATCGACGCGTCCTCGAGTTCCGTCGGCATCCGGTGAATCTGGGCGGGCGGGATGGGCACGTGCGCGAGCCACGTTTCGTGGACCATCCGGTAGTTGCTGTCCGGGTGCTCGGGCGGGACGTGGCGCTCGTCACCGAAAAAGAGATGGAGAGCGCCCCAGTCGATCGCCGTGCCGTCGTCTGCCGGAGGAGCCAGCGCAGCATACAGGCCCTGCGGCGTCCGGCCGCCGGCGAGCGACATGAGGCAGCGCCCGCGCGCACGGACGGCGGCGGCGGCGATGTGGCGCACCTGACGGGCCCCTTCACGGGCGAGCGCCTCGGGATCGGACACGACGCGCACCGTCCAGCGCTGAGGCGATCCCCTCGTCATGCTGTCCTCGCCCGCCGCCCTACGGCTTTCGCCATTCGCGGCCGTCTGCGGCAACCAATTCGTCGCTGGCGTCGGGGCCCCATGAGCCTGCGGGATAGAGATGCACGCTGGCCGGCGTCTCGCGCCAGGCGTCGAGAATCGGCGTCACGACCTTCCAGCCCGTCTCCACCATGTCGGCGCGATGGAACAGCGTGGAGTCTCCCGTCATGCAGTCGTAGAGCAGCGTCTCGTATCCGGTCGAGGGACGCGACCCGAAGTAGTCCGCGTACTTGAAGTCCATGCGCACGACGCCGAGTCCCAGCTCCGGCCCGGGCACCTTGGCCTGGAAACGCAGGGCGATGCCCTCGTCCGGCTGGATGCGGATGATGAGGACGTTCGGCATGACCTGGTCGGCGCACAGATCCTGGAACAGCAGCAGGGGCGGCGTCTTGAAGCGTATCGCGATTTCCGAGACGCGCCGGGCGAGACGCTTGCCGGTCCGCAGGTAGAACGGGACGTCCGCCCAGCGCCAGTTGACGAGCCTCAGCCGCAGGCCGATGTAGGTCTCGGTCGTGGAGGTCGGTGATACGGTCGGCTCGCTGCGGTAGGCCGGCACGGCGCGGCCCTCGATGCTGCCGGCGGCGTACTGCCCGCGCACCGTATCGCGCCGCACCACGTCGGCATCGAAGGGACGGATGGCGTGGAGCACCTTCACCCGCTCGTCGCGAACGCGATCGGCGTCGAACGAATTGGGCGGCTCCATGGCGGTGAGCGCGAGCAACTGGAAGAGATGGTTCTGGACCATGTCGCGCAGGGCGCCAGCCTCTTCGTAGTAACCGCCGCGTCCCTCGACGCCCACCGTCTCCGCCACGGTGATCTGCACGTGATCCACGTAGCGGCGGTTCCAGATCGGCTCGAAGATCCCGTTGGCGAACCGCAGCACCATCAGATTCTGGACGGTCTCCTTCCCCAGGTAGTGATCGATCCGGTAGATCTGCCGCTCGTCGAAGACCGTGCCGATCTGACGGTTGAGCGCCCGCGCCGACTCGAGATCGTGCCCGAACGGCTTCTCCACGATCACCCGCCGCCAGCGCCCGTTCTCCTCGCGTCCGAGGCCGGAGCTGGACAGCCCCGCGATCAGGTCGTCGAACAGCGCGGGAGGCACGGCCATGTAGAACAGCACGTTGCCACCGCTCTGCCCGGCGACGGCCGCGAGCGTCGCCGACAGACGGACGTACAGGTCGCCGTCCTGGAAATCTCCGCGCACGTAGCGAATACGCGCCGCGAACCACTCGCGCTCGGCCGGTTCGAGGGCCGGCGTGGCGAACCGGCTCAGATCCTCCAGCAGCTTCTCGCGGAATCCCGCCTCGTCCACGTCCGTCCGCGCCACCGCAACACTGACGAACGCATCCGGGAGCAGCCCTCCACGACGCAGGTTGAGGAGCGCCGGCATCAGCTTCCGCTTGGTGAGATCGCCGGACGCGCCGAAGATGACCATCGCACACGGATCGGCCACGCGTGCCTGGACCGCCCCGAGCAGTGCTTCTTCCTGATCCTTCACGGGTATCGCGCTCTGCATACGTCACCTTCAACAGGCTACGGGCTACGGACTACGGGCTGCAGGCTACGGGCTGCGGGCTCCGTTCACCCTCGAGCCTCGACGCGATCGACCATGCTCGCCAGTCGCTGAAGGCCGGCGGGCACGTCGGCGCCCACATGCACCCGGAGCGCTCGCCGCCCCCGCTCGGCGAGGACGGCGAGATCCCCGCGCGCCTGCGCCGACTTGACGATGCCGAACGTGTAGCGCTGATTGGGCACCGGCACGTCCCGGGCATCATCACAAGTGACCTGCAGGAACACACCGCTCGGCGGTCCGCCCTTGTACGCCTGTCCCGTCGAGTGCAGGAAGCGCGGGCCGAAGCCGAGACACGTGGCCACGCCGTGCGACTCGCGCACCGCGTGGCGGACATCCTGGAGAACACCCTCGTGGCGCGGATTCATCTCGACGTAGGCGAGCAACGCGAAGTAGTCGCGGGCTTTCAGGCGCGACAGGTGCGCACCCAGCAGACCCTTCACACTCTTGTCGGCGCCCGCCCGCGCCTCCAGCGCGTCGGCGTTGGCCGCATCCGCGAACAGGGTGAGACCGTCGCCTGTGGCGAGGGGTGTCTCGGCCGGCAGACTGCCGTCCCGCTCGTAGGCGGTCGTCAGCGCGCGGGTCGCGATCTTGCTGGCCTCGACGTCAGGCTGGTCGAACGGGTGGATGCCCATGACGGCGCCCGCCACCGCGGTCGCGATCTCCCAGCGGAAGAACTCCTGGAACAACCACGTCACGTCGATCTGGACGACCGGATGTCCCGCCGCGTCGAGGGCCTTGACGCCGGTGTCCTGCATGGCGTCGGGCTCGACCCCGAGGCGGAGATAGACGAACAGGCGATCGTCGCCGTAGCGATTGGGCGGCGCGAGCCGCTCGAGATCGACCGGGATGATGGCCTGGCCGTTCTTGCCAGTGGACTCCGCGACCAGTTGCTCGAGCCACGCCCCGAGTCCTGCGATCCCCGGCGACGCGACGAGCGTCAGCTTGTCGCGGCCGAGGCGCGCCGCGCATCCCAGGACGAGCCCGAGTGCCACGCCGGGGTTCCGACGCGGATCGGCCTCGTCGCGGCAGGCTGCCACCATGCGCTCCGTCATGTCGAGCATGCGCGGCAGGCCGATGCCGGTGACCGCCGCGGGCACGAAGCCGAAGGGCGAGAGGGCCGAGTATCGACCGCCAATCGTCGGCTCGCCCAGCACGACGCGCCGGAAGCCGTCGGCCTCCGCGGTCTGCTGCAGCTTCGAGCCCGGGTCGGTGATGGCGACGAACTGTCGTCCGGCGCGCTCGCGCCCGACGACCTGTGACACGCGGTCGAAGAAGAACTGCAGGAACACGTGCGGCTCGAGCGTCGATCCCGACTTGCTGGCGACGATGACGAGCGTCCGGGCCAGATCGACGCGTCCTTCCACCGCGAGCACCTGGCCGGGGTCGGTCGAATCGAGCACGTGCAGCTCGGGTCGCCCGGGCTCGTGGCCGAACGTGCGCGCCAGCACCTCCGGACACAGGCTGGATCCGCCCATGCCGAGGAGGACGGCGTGCGTGAAGCCCGCCGCGGCGACGTCGGAGGCGAGGGCGTCGAGCTCGGGAAGCAGGCGCCGGCCCGCCTCGACGCCGTCCAGCCACCCGAGCCAGCGCGCCTCGTCGCCGCCCGTCCACAGTGACGCGTCGCGCGCCCAGAGCCGCCGCGTGCTGTCGGCCGCAGCCCACGCCGCGGCGGCGGCCTCGACCTCGCGCCGCAGCGCGTCCGGCCCGTTCCATCGCAAGGCGTTGATCCCGCCGATGTCCGTCTCACTCATCTCCAGCTCCACGACCCTCGAGCGTGACCGCAGCATACTCCGCGCGCAGCCGAGTACAATAGCGTGCATCCGCGGTGGCGCCCCCGGGCCGCGGATTGTCTGCATGCCGCTCAAGGAGTACCGCGCCAAGCGCAATTTTTCCCGCTCCCCCGAGCCCGCGGGCGACGACCGGCTGGCCGATCGCCGATCGAAGAGGCCCGCTCGCTTCTTCTGCGTCCAGAAACACCTCGCGACCGCGCTGCACTACGACTTCCGCCTGGAGCACGACGGCGTGCTGCTCTCGTGGGCCGTGCCGAAAGGCCCGTCGCTCAATCCTGCCGACAAGCGGCTGGCCATGCACGTCGAGGATCACCCGCTCGAATACGGCACGTTCGAGGGCGTCATTCCGGACGGCTACGGCGCTGGCGTCGTCATGCTCTGGGACCAGGGCACGTGGACGCCCGAGGTGGACGATGTGGGAGCGGCGCTCGCGAAAGGGGATCTCAAGCTGCGGCTCGACGGCTACAAGCTGAAGGGCTCGTGGGTGCTGGTGCGCACGCGCGGCTGGAGCGGCCGCGGCCAGGGCGAGCGGGCGCCGTCGCGTGGCGACGCCAGCCGCTCGTGGCTCCTCATCAAGCACAAGGACGAGTGGTCCGGCCCGATCGACATCGCCACCTTCGCACCGAACAGCGTCAAGAGCGGCGGCGGGTTCCGCGACATCCTGCTGCAGGAATCGCCGGGCGTGTGGCAGGGCAACCCTGGCGGCTCGGGCCAGGGCAGCGACGCCGCCCTCGCGAAGATCGTGCAGAAGGTGATCGCGCTCGAGGAACAGGAGGGCGCGGAGACGGTCACCCCCGCGAGATCCCCGGGCGTTCAGGCCGGGCCGAAGACCACGAAGGCCGTTCGACGGTCATCGACCACCACGCGCGCGGCGGGCAAGGCGAAGCGATGACACGCCAGCCCTGTCAGTAGCGCTCGCCGCATCATGTCCGTCAGGCTGCCGATCTATCTCGATTGCAACGCGACGACCCCGGTCGACCCGCGGGTGTTCGAGGAGATGACGCCCTATTTCATGGACGTCTTCGGCAACGCGGCGAGTACCGGACACGCGTTCGGCACCCAGGCGCTCGAGGCCGTGACGCGCGCGCGGGCGACGATTGCGGGGGCGCTCGGCGTCGAGCCGGCGGAGATCATCTTCACCTCGGGCGCCACCGAATCCGACAATCTCGCGATCAAGGGCGTCGCCCGCCTGCGCGGCCGCGGGCACATCGTCACCGCCGCCACCGAGCACAAGGCCGTGCTCGACCCGTGCCGCGCCCTCGTCGAGCAGGGGTTCCGGCTCACGTGCCTGCCGGTTGACGTCGAGGGCCGGGTCGATCCGGAGGCGGTCGCCGCCGCCATCGGGCCGGACACCATCCTCGTGTCGATCATGCACGGCAACAACGAGGTCGGCACGGTGCAGGACATCGACGCCATCGGCGCGGTGTGCCGCGATCGCGGGGTCGTGTTCCACACCGATGCCACGCAGACCATCGGCAAGCTGCCGTTCGATGCCCGCGCGCTGGGCGTCGACATGGCGTCGCTCACGGCCCACAAGATGTACGGGCCGAAGGGCATCGGCGCGCTCTACGTCCGGCGCAGCTGCCAGCTCGCCCCGATCATCGACGGCGGCGGCCACGAGCGCGGCATGCGCAGCGGCACGCTGAACGTCCCCGGGATCGTCGGGCTCGCCAAAGCGCTGGAGGTTGCCGTCTCGGACATGGACCGGGACATCGCCCACACGCGATCGCTGCGCGATCGGATCTGGCGGTGCCTCCGCGACGTGGCGCCGTCCTCGCGCCTCAATGGCCCGGATCCGCTCGTCGTGCCGGACCGGCGGCTCCCGAACAATCTCCACGTCAGCGTCAGCGGTCTCGAAGGCGACCTGGTCGCCACGGCACTGTGCGACGTGGCGGTCTCGTCGCGTTCGGCCTGCACGAGCGGCTCGGCCGAACCATCGCATGTCGTCAAAGCGCTCGGCGGGTGCCTCGAGGGGTGCACGACACTGCGCTTCGGTGTCGGCCGATCGACGACGGCGGCCGAGATCGACTACGTCGTCGATCGGTTGCGCGGGAGCGTTTCGTAGTGCTCGCCTCCAGTTACCAGTTACCAGCTACCAGGGACCAAGGACCAGGGACCAAGCCGACCAGCGACCAAGCGACCAAGACCAAAGACCGAAGACCGAGGCTCGACCGGACCTGAAGGCTCCGGCCTACCGACGAGGGGCTACGCTCAAATCCGGTAGGCCGCGGTGGTCTGCAGCCCCGCAGTCCGTAGACCGACGACCGAAGACCGACAGCATGGAGAAGATCACCGTTCACGCGCGTTTCCATACCGGCCACCGGCAGATTGGCTATCCGGGCAAGTGCCGGTTCGTCCACGGCCACACCTGGCACGGCACGATCGTCGTCGCGACCGAGGAGTTCCCGCGCGACGACATCGACATGTCGCTGGACTTCGGCGACCTCAAGGACATCCTGCGGAAGTTCGATCACAAGATGATCGTCACCGAGGGCGATACCGCCTTCCTCGATCCGGCGCTTTTCGAGTCGGAGGGCGTGGTCCAGATCCACGGACGGGGCCCGAGCGTCGAGAACGTGGCGCTGCACGCGCTCGAGGAAGTGATCGGCCACATCCGCGCGAAGTTCCCGAATCGCCAGAAGCTCTACACGATCGAGGTGATCATCACCGAAACGGAGAACAACATCTTCTCGGTGACGCGAACGGTCACGATCTGATCCTTGTGGCTCAGGGCTCGAGGCTCTAGGCTCATAGGCTCCGGGCCCAGAGTTGACGTGGATTTCGTAGTGGCCGCCTTCAGGCGGCCCTGGGTCCGGCTGAAGCCGGACACTACACCAGCACACGGGACTCACCGCGCGGGACGCGAGGGCAGTTCGCGGGAACTCCCTGCGATGCCGACATCGCGCAGTATCACTGTACCGCTCTCGCCGGGCGAGGTGTTGACGGTGTCGACGACGAAGAGCAGTGCGTGGACGTCTGGCGGCACGGGATGAGGGCGGCGGTTCGGCGCGACCGCCCGCAGATCGTCGAAGCGAACGCGAACCTGCCGGGCAGAGGCATCCACGTACACCGATCGTCGCCAGCGGAAACCATGCGTCCCGCCGTCTGGCTCCCGGAGCTGCACGGACAGCCGCATCGGACGGTCCGCGGAGACGGTGAAGTCGAGCGCGCTCGCTTCGGGGGACAGCGTGAACGGCAGCGCCACGAGCGCTGCGTACTGGCCGCGCGGCGGGCCCGGGGCGAGACGATAGCGGAACCGCACCGCCCGCGGTTCCAACGGGTCACGGTCCACCTGTCCGTCGGAGTCCGGCTCCCGTTCGACGCCCCAGTGCTGATCGACTGGCAGCGGCGTTGACGTGCCGCCCACCGGTAGCGGCGCAGGACCACGGGCCGGCGCATCGGAGACCCGGCCGTAAATCGGGTTGGTGACGAGCCATGGCGCGAACGCACCTCCCCTGTCCCACCCGATCTCCATGCGGCACGCTGCCGGTGCCGGTGCCGACACCAGGTGCACGACGGGTCCGGGAGCGGGCGCGGTCGCGACGACCTTCCCGTCGCACGTGAGCCGAAGCGCCGAGCCGGGCGGCGCCGCGGCGGCGCCACGAAGCCGCACGCCGGCGAGCGGCCCGGCAAACTCGCCGATCGCGGCCGTCGAGCCGTCCATCCGGAAGGCCGAGAGCTCCACGCGTCCGGCCGCCGCCAACGCCTGGAGCCAACTGTAGGTCCGGCCCGCGCGCAAGGCCTCGAGCACCGCCGCGGCAGCCTGGGCCGGATCGGTGCTGAGCGGCGCGGGCATCTCGACCGCGACGCGCGCGGCGTCGAACGACGCCTGGTAGCCCGGGACATGCAGCCGCAGCAGGCCGCCCGGGCCGGCATCGGCGCCGATGCGCGCGTGCGCGTCCACGGCCGCGAGTCCGACGATGCGCCGGTGCTGTGCAAGCCGATCCCAACGGGCCAGCAGCGGCCGGTGCGGCTGGACGAGCGCACCCAACGACGGCCCGGCCCGCCATGGATAGTGCAACAACGCCAGCAGGAGCCGCGGGCGGCTCTCGTCGCGCCACTCCGTATCCAGGTTGAACCACTCGAGGCCGTCGATCGGCGCGTCCCATGCGTGCCACGAGAGCTCCGGCTTCGGCGAATCCGGATGGGCCGCGACGCCGAATCCGCCGAGACGCTCGACGTCCTCGACGACGTCCCGCGCTTCTCCAGCCAGGCGGTACGGCGTCTGCGGCAGGCCGAGCGCCACGTAGTGGCCGCCCTCGGTGCTGATCTCGACGGCGTCGAGGCAGAGGACGCCGGAGCGAAAGGCCGGGGGCAGCGGGGCCCTGGTCCCGTCGCCGTGATCCGTGAACACCACGAAGCGCAGACCGGCGCGAGCGGCCGCCGCGGCCACCTCCTCGACGGTGCCGCTGCCGTCGGAGCGCGTCGTGTGCACGTGATACACCCCGGTGGCGACGTGCACCGGCGTCCGCGGTGTGCCATCGAGCGATCGTGCTGAATCCCGGGCGTCAGGAACCGCGGATCTCGTCGCCGGTGGCAGGGTGGCGAGCGTCAGTGCGCCGAGCAGGACGGCGACGATCGCGGCGCCGATCAGCGTCCGCGAGAAGAGTCGCCGGAGGCGCACCGCGCGACTATACTAACTGCCCGTATGGTGGACAAGGAACTGCTCGAGATTCTCGTGTGCCCGGACAATCTCACGCCCGTGCGGCTGGCGGAGCCATCCGAGCTCGAGGCGCTCAACGCCCGGATCCGTGGCGGTGGCGTGAAGACGCGCGGCGGTCAGGACGTGAGCGCCGAGGTCAAGGAAGGCCTCATCCGTGCAGACGGTCAGTATCTCTACGTCGTCGACAACGACATCCCCGTGATGCTCATCGACGAGGCGATTCCGCTGAAGTAAAAGGGCTACGGACTACGGGCTACGGGCTACAGGAAGATTCCGTGGGCTCGGGCCGCAGTCCACATTCCCCCCAACCTGCAGTCCGAGGCGCGAGGCCCGAAGCCCGTGGCCCCCGTAGCCTGCAGCCTGTAGTCCGTAGTCCCTTTACTTCACCGCCGCCGCAATGGCGGCCGCCAGCGTCGCGGCGTCGGCGTGATCGATGGCCGAGGCCGGCCAGCCGATGCCCAGGCCCTCGCCTGCCCGAGGCTTGGGAATGATGTGAAAGTGGACGTGGTCGACGGCCTGGTGGGCACGCGTGCCGTTGTTCTGCAGCACGTTGTAGTCACGGCAGCCGGTGGCCGCCATCACGGCGCGGCACAGGCGCGGCAGGATCCGGCCGATCGCCGCCGACGCCTCGTCGGACAGCCGGTCGAGCGTCTCGATCTCCTGCTTCGGGATCACCAGCGTGTGGCCGCGGCTGAGCGGACCGATGTCGAGGAACGCGAGCACGTGCTCGTCCTCGTACACGCGATGACACGGGATTTCGCCGCGAAGGATCCGGCTGAAGATGGTCTCGGCCAACGGTCACCTCGGCGCGGTGCGCAGTTGTCGCGCACGCGGCCGCGGCGTCTTCGTGCGGACGTCGGAGTGGAGGCGATCAGCCGACGGGCTGCGAGGCGGGCAAGACGTCCGTAACCTGACCCGCGGACTGGGGTCCTTTGGTCGGGTCGTACTCGCAGGCAGGCACCTGGATGGCACTCGCCGCGAGTGCCAGAGCGAAGAGCACTGCTCCAAGACGACGCATCATCATGTTCCCAGTTTCGGCCAACGTGGACAAGATTACCATGAGATTGACACGAACGCGCCGCCCGCTGTGACGAACGGTTCGACGGCTGCCCGCCGGTCGGACACTGGTCATAACAGGGTTTGACGCGTCATCGAGTGGCATGTAGCATTCCCGTTACTTGGTCACGGGTTTCCGTTCATTTTCTTCATTGTTGGTCGCCTGATGCTCCGGTGTGCGCCGGGGGCAGGCCCGCCTTCCTGTTGGGGGTATTCATGCAGAAGCTGTGTCGGCTCCTGCCCGCATTCCTGGCGACAGCCCTGATCCTGGGCGCCTCGCCGGTCTGGGCTCAGGGCACCACGTCCCGCCTCACCGGCGTCGTCTCCGACGCCTCCGGCGGCCGCATCCCGGGGGCGGCCGTGACGTTGACCCACGAAGGTACGGGGGTGGCGTTCACGACGGTCTCGAGCGACGCCGGCGCGTACTCGTTCGAGTCGATCCAGATCGGCACCTACACCGTCCGGGTGGAACTGCAGGGCTTCAAGACCTACGAGTCCACCGGGAACGTCGTCCGAATCGGCGAACCCAAGACCTTGAATGCCGTCCTCGAGACCGGCACGCTGGCGGAGACCGTGCAGGTGGTGGGCGGCTCGGAGACCGTGCAACTGAGTACCTCGGGCAACTTCGGCAGCGTCATCGATCAGCAGAGCCATCGAGACCCTGCCGATCGTCGGCAACGCGCGGCCGCAACCCGCTCTCGCTCGTCACGACCCAGCCCGGCGTCGTGTCGGGCGCCAACACCGGCGGCGGCGTCCACGTGAACGGCGCGCGCGATCGATCGTGGAACTTCACGCTCGACGGCATCGACGTCAACGAGACCAGCGCCGGCGGCTCGAATTTCGCCCCGCTGCGCACCAATCCCGATTCGCTCGCCGAGTTCAAGGTGCTCACCGGCAACACGACCGCCGAGTTCGGGCGCAACAGCGGCGGCCAGGTGGCGATGATCTCGCGCTCGGGCACCAACCGCTTCCAGGGCACGGGCTTCTACTTCGGCCGCCGGCCGGAGTTCAACGCCAACGAATGGGAGTTCAACATCGACGACCTGCCGAAGCGCGAGTTCGTCCAGGACATCTACGGCTTCAGCATCGGCGGTCCGATCAAGCGCAACAAGGCCTTCTTCTTCTCGAACGTCCAGATCCTGCGCGCCGAGCAGACGCAGACGCGCACGCGGACGGTCTACACCCAGAACGCCCGTGACGGGCTGTGGCGCTATGTCGTCGGCGGCCGCAACGGCGCCGCCGGGGCCGCGAACGCCTCGGTGGACGCGAGCGGCAATGTCCTGCCCGGCCTCAACGTCGGCACCTACAGCATCCCGGGCAACGATCCCCAGCGACGCGGCATCCATCCCGACATCAGCCGCGTCGTCGGGCTGACGCCGCTGCCCAACAACTTCACGGTCGGCGACGGCCTCAACACCGCCGGCTACACTTTCGCCCCGCTCGAGACCGAGGAGCAGTACGACCTCTCGTTCAAGGTGGACTACGTCTTCAACCCGCAGCACTACACTTTCGTCCGCTACTCGAAGGGCGAGCAGAACACGATCTGCGACGAGGTCAACGGCGGCTCGCCGCCCTTCCCCGGAACGCCGTGCCTCGTGGACACGTTCCGCGATCCGTGGAACGTCGCGGCCAACTGGCGCTGGAACCCGTCGCCGAGCCTGGTGAACGAGTTCGTCGTCGGCGCCAACCATTTCACGTTCGACTTCGTCACCCCGACCGCCGACCCGAGCCGTCTGATTTACGCCAGCACGCCGATCACGATGCCCGAGAGCTTCGACGTCGGGAACCTGCGGACCCTGAACACGCTGCAGTTCGTCAACAACACGAGCTACAACCGCGGCGCGCACGCCTTCAAGCTGGGACTGAACGTCCGCCTGCAGGAGCACGAAGACATCCGCGGATCGGTGAGCGGCGCCAACATCACCCCGTCGACCAACTTCAGCACCGCGACCAACACCGTCGATCCGACCGCCTTCGCGCTGCCGGGCAACATTCAGCAGGCCAACGATCGGCCGGCGCTCGAGTCGAGCATCAACTTCCTCCTGGGGCGGGTCGGGCAGATCTCGCAGGGCTTCGTCTCGACCGGCAGCGAATACGCGCCGGGGGGCACGCCGTTCGTCTTCTCGACCAACTACCCGGAGATCGACGTGTTCCTCCAGGACACCTGGAAGCCGGCCTCGAATCTGACGATTGACCTCGGCCTCCGGTGGGAAGCGAAGCTCTCGCCGCGCAACGACGCCGGACTGCTCCGCAGTCCGAACCAGCGCGTGGCGGTGGGCGAAGCGCCGACCACCGCGCTCACCTGGATCGACGCCCCGCTCTACGATGACGATGTGAACAACTTCGCGCCGTCGGCCGGCTTCGCCTGGGATCCGTCCGGGGACGGCAGGCAGGTGATCCGCGCGAACTACCGGATGGCGTACGACCGCATCAACACGTTCGCGATCTCGTCGGCGATTCTCCAGAGCATCCCGGGCATTACGACCGGCGTGACCAACTCGGCCTACGGCACGGCCGGCGGACGCCTGGGCAACCTGCCGTCGCTGCAGCCGACGTTCACGCCGGTCGAGGCGCTGACGCCGGGGATCTCCGGCGGCACGATGCGGGTGATGGACAGCGAGTTCCAGTCGCCGCTCACGCACGGCTGGGCGCTCAGCTACCAGCGCGAGGTGTTCAAGGGCAACGTGATGGAGGTGGCCTACATCGGCCGCCGCGCCGAGAACCTCTTCGGCGCCTACGACGTGAACCAGGCGGAGATTTTCAGCAACGGCTTCCTCGAGGCGTTCAACATCGTGAAGGCGGGCGGCGAGAGCGCGCTGATGAACCAGCTGGTGGGCCCGGACTCGCGCCGGCTGGCGACCGAAACCGGCTCGCAGATGGTGCGCCGCCTCTACGCCACCAACCTGCAGCAGAATTCGGTCGGCGCGGTCGCGGGCGCGCTGGGCAGCCGGCTGCAAGGCAACCGGACGCTGTCGGACCTCTCCGGTCTCGGACCCTTCTTCTTCTATCCCTACCCGCAGTTCCTCGGCAGCGGCTCGAATGCGGCGCTCTCGGTCATCGACTCGGAGGACTGGTCGCGCTACCACGCGCTGCAGGTCAAGCTCGAACGGCGGTTCCGCGGCGGCATCGGCTACCTGGTCGGCTACACGTTCGCGAAGTCGACGGACACGCGGTCCTTCGACCCGGCGTTCACGGTGGTCGGCGTCGGCTCGGCCCAATCGGCGTCCAGCACGCCGTTCAACATCTACGATCGCGCGCTGAATTACGCGCCGTCCGACTTCGATCGCCGGAACATCGTGCAGGCGAGCTTCGTCACCGAACTGCCGTTCGGTCCGGGCCGATGGATCGGCGGGAACACGGACGGGGTCGTCGGTCACCTCATCGGCGGCTGGGAGCTGGCCGGGTTCATGACGGTGCAGGACGGCCGGCCCTACACGATCTACTCGGGCGCGAACACGATCTCGAACGTCGTCCAGACGCCCGCCGACTGCAGCGGGTGCGACGGGTCGGAGGGCAGCGTCCACGACGAGGACGGGCTGGTGTGGTATCTGACGCCCGAAGAGCGCGCGGCCTTTGCGATTCCCGCGGCCGGCGCGTTCGGCGACAGCGGCCGCAACGGCTTCGTCAGTCCCGGCTCGTTCAATCTCGACCTGGCACTCGTGAAGCGCACCCGCATCGCCGGCAGCCAGACGTTCGAGTTCCGCGTTGACGCGACCAACCTGACCAACACGCCGACGTTCGGAGCGCCCACCGCCGTCGTGACGAACACCACGTTCGGACGGATCCGGAACACGGTCATCAGCAGCTCGCGCAAAGTGCAGATCGGGCTGAAGTACAGCTTCTGAAAGAGGGCTTCGGGCTACTGGCTGCGGACTACGGGCCACGTCGAGCCCGACGATCGGCACGACCGCTACGGGCGGCGGAATTGCACGCCGCCCGTTTCGCGTCTTTGCACGGCCCGCAGCCCGTAGCCTGTAGTCCGTAGCCCTTGTCATGCCTTGTCTCCGTAACATCGGCCAGCTCGCCACGCCCACCGCGGATGGCCGACAGGGCGAACTGCGCACGATCGATCGCGCCGCGATGGTCTGGCAGGGCGAGCGCCTGACGTGGATCGGGCGGGACGCGGACCTGCCAGCGGAGCTTGGAGAGGATGAGGAGCACGATGCGGGAGGGCGGCTGGTCGTCCCCGGCCTGATTGACGCCCACACGCATCTCGCGTTTGCGGGCTGGCGTGCCGACGAGTTCGAGCGGCGGCTGCACGGCGAGCGCTACCAGGACATCGCCGCCGGGGGGGGCGGCATTCTCCGGACCGTCGCGGCGACGCGCCTCGCCACCGAGGACGATCTCGTGGCGCGCGCCAGCCACTTCGTCGCCGGTATTGCCGCACTCGGCGTCACCACGGTCGAGTGCAAGAGCGGCTACGGTCTGACGATCGAGGACGAGCTCAAGCAGCTGCGGGTCTACCGGGCGCTCGACGCGTCACAGCCGCTGAGATTCGTGCCGACGCTGCTCGCCGCGCACGTGGTCCCGCCCGAGTTCCGGGACGATCGCGCGCAGTGGATTGACACGATCTGCGAGAGGCTGATTCCACGTGTGGCGGGCGACCGCCTCGCCATGTTCTGTGACGTGTTCGTGGACGAGGGCGCCTTCACGATCGACGAGGGGCGGCGCGTGCTCGGGGCCGGCACGCGGCATGGGCTGCGACCGAAGGTCCACGCCGATCAACTCGGCGACGGCGGCGGGGCGGCGCTCGCGGCCGAGGTCGCGGCGGTCTCGGCCGATCACGTCGAGCACATCTCGTCCACCGGCATCGCGGCGCTGGCGCGCAGCGGCACCGTCGCCGTCACGCTGCCGATTGCAGCCGCCTGCCTGGACCAGCCACCGCCGCCGGCACGGGCGCTGATCGAGGCCGGCGTCGGCGTCGCGGTCGCCACCGACTTCAACCCGGGCTCGGCGCCGTCGTTCGACCTGCCGCTCGCGATGTGGCTGGCATGCACGCGCCAGCGGATGACACCGGCCGAGACGCTCGACGGCGCGACGCGCCAGGCCGCGCGCGCGGTGGACCTCCACCATCAGATTGGGACGCTCGAGGCCGGCAAGTCCGCGGACTTCGCGCTTCTCGACGCAGAGTCGGTCACCGACTGGCTGTATTTCTATCGACCGAATGTGTGCGTGCGCTCGTGGGTACGGGGCCGCGAGATTCGCCGTCCCTGAGGGTGAAGCGCCTGCGGCCCGCGTCTACCGCAGGCTGCGACGGGCATAGCGCCCGTCCAGGGTGCGCGACAGGAAGCCGCTGGCGATCAGCGTGGCCAGCACGTGCTGACAGGTTGGCGAATCGAGCCGCCACAACCGTGAGGCCTGGGCCTCGGTCAATCGCAGGCCCGGTTGCTCGATGAACTCAGCCCGGATACGCTCGACCAGGTCTTCGAGAGAGAACGGAGCCAGCGGAACGCTCGCCATCAGCGGCGTCGGCGGCATGTGAGCCGAAGAAGTTGAAGAAGTTGCTGCGCGCGCCATAACTGCAGACTACGCCTGTCATCAGGCAGGCGCAAGCAAACTCGGTGGAAACTCGGTGTGAACTTTCGCTGGGCGCCCTGCACCGTCTCCCCTGCGTGCGAGGCCAGACCACTTGCGAGTACGTGCACGTTCACCGAATGCCGCCCGAGACTTCTTCGGCAGGGACGGCGGGCCGCTGGTCTAACCACTCGCGCCGGGGGTTCGTTGATGGCGTTCCGCGAATGCTCAGAACCGGGATCCGCGCAACGTGACGTCGGCGTGCGCCCAGGCTTTCTCGAATCGGACGCGAACCGCCGCGGCGTCGCCCGTACGTTTCTGGGCTTCGAGACTCTTCATCAGACCGAAGAGCGCCCAGCCGTTCTCGGGATGACGGGCGAGATCGTCGCGATAGACCCGTTCGGCGTCGCGCGCGCGGCCAGCCTCGAGCAGCACGGCGCCCAGCGAATGGCGCACCGGATAGTGCCAGTCCGGCGGCTCGTTGTAGCGAAGAGCATCTTCGCGCGCTGCGGCGTCCCGCAGGCGCGCGACCGCCCGGTCCACGTCGCCGCGCCGCGCGCTCAGCTCGCCGGCGAGCACACCGGCCGCGATCTGCACCAGCGACGAGGCGGGATTGATGTCCCAGATCGTGATCGCGCCGATCGCCTCGTCCCGCATGGACGCCTCGAGCGCGTCGAGCTCCCGTGACGCCTCGGCGAGACGGTCGCCGGCGACCAGCGCGCGGCCGCGGGCGTACCGCCACAGCGCCCGCGGATACGGCAGGTCCGGTTCGGGCAGGGCGAGCGTCTCGGCCCAGCGCCCGAAGCGGACGAGTGTGAACATGGGGATGACCGTGTAGTGCTGGAGCGTTGCCGAGCCCGGGTCGCGCATGAGCACGTGATCGGTTCGCGCGTCGGTCGCCCGCGCCGCCTCGAGCGCCTTCGCGCTCCAGCCCTCCATGCTCGCCGTGGCCCACATGAAATGCAGCGCATGCGGGACGTAGGCCAGCGGGTAGATCCCCTGCGCGTGGCACTGCGCGAGGTATGCCTCGTCGGCCTTGCCGGCGGCGATGTTCGCCAGCGTGCCGTCGTGGTAGCGACCGACCCGCATGTAGGTGTGTGACGGCATGTGCACGAGGTGTCCCGCCGCCGGCATCAGCGCGGCGAGCCGATCCGCGTAGCGCTCGGCCCGCTCCGGCGCCGGCGACGCTTCGGTCGCGTGAATGTAGAAGTGAATCGCGCCGGGATGGTCCGCGTTCCGGGCGAGGACCGACTCGAGTACCCGCAGGATCGACGGCGTGTCCGGCTGCGGCGTGCCGTCCGGCTTCCACTGGTTCCACGGCGAAAGGGTCAGCAGCGATTCGGCGTAAAGCGCGGCCGCATCCAGATCGTCCGGATGCCGCTCCGAGACCCGCCGCATCGCGTCGGCAAATGCGCGATCGAGCGGGCGTCGATTCTCGAGAGGCTCCTTGGCATAGCGCGCGGCCAGCGCCTCGATGTACGCCGCCTCGCGCGGCGACGCGCGGCCGGCGAGCCGCACCGCCGTCTGCAGCGCGTCCCAGGCCGGCGCGACGTGCTCGGGGAACATCGGGGCGTTGATGTTGGGCCCGAGCACGTAGGCGATGCCCCAGGCGCACATCGCACAGCCGGGGTCGAGACGCAGGGCTTCGCGGAACGCGCGCTCGGCTTCCGCGTGATTGAACGCGTAGGTCAGCCGGAGCCCCTGGTCGAAGAACCGCTGGCTGTCCGCCGACCGGGTCGTGATCGCCACGTGGTGGGTGCCCAGTCCCGTCAGCGTCGGCGCCAGCGGCGTCCCGTCCGGGAGCGGCGCCGGCGAGCGGCAGGCACCGCTCCAGGCGCCCAGAACGAGCGCAATCACGGCACTCGCGCGGGTCGCAGGTCCTGACCATGGCGGGAACGGCTAATTATGACGGGAGGCCGTCCGACAGAACCGGCGCCGGCGTCCACCGGATGACAGGAAGGACGCCCGCGTTCGTCACACTGCGCTGGAAATGCGCGGCCGCGCCCGTGGATAATCATCACCCCGTTTCTGACCAAGGAGGCCCTCCGATGTCCGCTTCGGCGCCTGCTCCCGTTCCTTCGATTCGCGGCCGGTTCGTCTGGTACGAGCTGATGACGACCGACGTGCCGGCGGCCATGGACTTCTACACGAAAGCCCTGGGCTGGGGCACGCAGAAGTTCGATGGACCGATCGACTACCACTTGTGGACGAACGCCGGCGCGCCGGTCGGCGGCGTGATGGCCCTGCCCGAGGAGGCTCGCGCCGCGAGGACTCCCCCGCACTGGCTGGCTGCGATCGGCTCCGCCGACGTGGATGCCACCGTCACGCGCGCCAGCCAACTCGGCGGTCGCGTCCTGGCCGAGGCCATGGACATCCCGAACATCGGCCGCTATGCGGTCCTGGCGGATCCGCAAGGGGCGGCATTTTCGATCTACACGCCCGCCATGGATACCCCCCGAAGCCGACCCACGCGTCGGCGAGGTGTCGTGGCACGAGCTCGCGACGACGGATCCGGAAGCGGCCTACCGGTTCTACGAGGATCTCTTCGGGTGGGAGAAGACGACCGCGATGGACATGGGGGCCATAGGCACCTACCAGATGTACGGCCGCGCCGGACGGGAATACGGTGGCATCTTCAACAAGCCAGCCGAGATGCCCGGGCCGCCCAACTGGCTGCTCTACGTCCACGTCGCAGGACGTCACGACGTCGATCGCCGGGATCACCGGGCTCGGCGGGACGATCCTGAACGGCCCGATGGAAGTGCCCGGCGGCGACCTCATCGCGCAGTGCATGGATCCGCAGGGCGCGGCGTTCGCGGTGCACGCGAAAGCGAAGAAGGCGTAGCCGCGTGACGAGGAGGGCGGGGCTTCAGCCGCCGCGCACCCGTGCATTCACGCGCCGCCGGCCATCGGCAGATCGACGCCGCGCTCCCGCGCGGTGTCGATCGCCTCCTCGATAGCCCGCGTCGGCGTGCCGCATCACGCCGGTGCCGGGGTCGGCGGTGAGCACGCGCTGGAGGCGGCGATCGCCGCGACTCGGTGCCGTCGGCGACGCACGACCATGCCGGCGTGGATCGAGTAGCCGATGCCGACGCCGCCGCCGTGGTGGAGCGAGACCCAGCTCGCGCCGCAGGCGGTGTTCAGCAGCGCGTTCAGCAGCGGCCAGTCGGCAATCGCGTCCGAGCCGTCCTGCATCGCCTTCGGTCTCGCGGTTCGGCGAGGCCACCGATCCGGCGTCGAGATGGTCGCGGCCGATGACGATCGGCGCCGCGACGCGTCCCGGTCTTCACCAGCCAGTTGAATCGCAGCCCCGCCTCGGCTCGCTCGCCGTACTCGAGCCAGCAGATGCGCGCCGGCAGTCCCTGGAACTTCACACGCTCGCGCGCCTTCGCGATCCAGCGCGTCACCGATGTCCGCGCCGGGAAACAGCTCGCAGCATCGCCTCGTCGGTCGCGCGGATGTCCTCCGGGATCGCCAGACAGCGCCGACCCAGCGGAACGGTCCGGCCCCGCGGCAGAACAGCGGCCGGACGAACGCCGGCACGAAGCCGGGAATCTCGAACGCGCGCGCGCAGCCCGCGACGATCGGCGACCTGCCCGCGCAGGTTGTTGCCGTAGTCGAAGACGATCGACCCCGCCGTGCTTGCAGCGCGAGCATCGCCTCGACGTGCGACCACCATCGAGTCGAGGACGCGCTCCTCGTAGCCCGCCGCGTCGCGCTCGCGCACGGCGGCGGCTTCGTCGAGCGAGAGGCCGGCCGGCACGTAGCCGAGCCGCAGATCGTGCGCCGACGTCTGATCGGTGACGACGTCGGGACGACGCCGCGCGACACGATCGCCGGCAGCACCTCGGCGACGTTGCCGACCAGCGCGATGCCCGATGGCGCGGCGTTCGCCGCCGGGCCTGCGTCGGCCCGATCGAGCGCCTCGTCGAGCGATCGGGCGACCTCGTCGACGTAGCCGGTCCGCACCGATGCTCGATGCGGGCAGGGTCGACCTCGACGGCCAGGCACACGCCGCCGTTCATCGTCACGGCGAGCGGTTGCGCGCCGCCCATGCCGCCGAGCCCGGCGGTGACGACGAGCCGGCCTTCGAGGCGTGCCGCCGAAGTGCTGGCGGGCGCACTCGGCGAAGGTCTCGTAGGTGCCCTGCAGAATGCCCTGCGTGCCGATGTAGATCCACGAGCCGGCGGTCATCTGCCCGTACATCGTCAGGCCGAGCGCCTCGAGCCGGCGGAACTCGTCCCAGGTCGCCCAGCGCGGCACGAGGTGCGCGTTGGCGATGAGCACGCGCGGCGCTTCCTCGTGGGTGCGGAAGACGCCGACCGGCTTCCCGCTCTGCACGAGCAGCGTCTCGTCGTCCGCGAGCCGCCGCAGCGTGTCGACGATGCGATGGTAGGCAGGCCAGTTGCGGGCCGCCTTGCCCGCGCCGCCGTAGACGACGAGGTCGCTCGGGCCGCTCGGCGACGTCCGGGTCGAGGTTGTTCATCAGCATCCGCAGGGCGGCTTCCTGATGCCAGCCGCTGGCAGGAGATCGCGCCGCCGCGAGGCGCGGCGATCGGCCCGATGTCGGTGGGGGTCGTGGCCATGACAGTAAGCACGGCCGCGGCGAACCGCCGTATCCTCAGAGGCGCGTCGCCAGCCGTCCGCGGAGCAGGATACACCGCCGACCTGCATCCTCCGACGCGCCTCACGGCCGCAGGAAAAGGCCCGCAATCGGCGCGCGATGCAGGGCATAGAATCGAGCCGATGACGCTCCGGGTCCGTGATCGGCTCGAGCGATCAGGTCGTGCAACGGCTGCGCGGCATGGTTCGCGGTTGCGGCACTGACGTCGACGCTCGCCGGTTGCAGCAGCCGGGCGCCGAGCGCGCCGGGGCCGGGACGAATGGACGCTCTGGCAACGCGGGCGGGGACACGAGCGCGGCTCGCGCCGTTCAGGTGGCGCCGGCGGTCGAGGATCGGCTCGTGCGCGCCGTGTCGGTCACGGGCACGCTGGCGGCCGAGGAACAGGTGACCCTCAGCCTGAAGGTGACGGGCCGGTTGACGAGCTGTTCGTCGATCTCGGCAGCCGGTGACCCGCGGACAGGTCGTCGCGCGGCTGGCGCCCACCGACTTCAAGCTCCGCGTGCAGCAGGCCGCAGGCGGCGCTGCCGCCAGGCCCGGGCCCGCCTCGGCCTCACGCCCGACGGGCAGCGACGACGGCCGTCGATCCCGAGAAGACGGGCGTCGTCCGGCAGGCGCAAGCGCGGTGCTCGACGAAGCGAAGCTGACGCGGGATCGCGCCGAGACCTTCGTCTCGCAAGCGCGGCATCGGCGACGCGCGCCGACCTCGACGCGGCCGACGCCGCGCTGAAGGTCGCGGACAGCCGTCATCAGGACGCGCTCGAGGAAGTGCGCAACCGCCAGGCGGTGCTCGAGCAGCGCACGCACCGAGCTGGAGCTCGCCGAGCAGGCGCTGCGCGACACTTCGCTCGACCTCGCCGCTCGACGGCGTGGTGCGCGAGCGCCACGTCACCGTCGGGCAGTACCTCGCCGCCGGGTCGCCGGTCGTCGACAATCGTCCGCATGCATCCGCTGCGCCTGCGGCTGGCGGTGCCGGAGCGCGAGGCGCAGGCGATTCGGCTCGACCAGGTGGTCCGGGTCACGGTCGAGGGCGACGAGCAGGTGTACGAGGGGCGGGTCGCGCGCGTCAGCCCGGCGATCGACGAGGCGACGCGCACGCTGATGGTCGAGGCCGAAGTGCCCAACGCCAGGGCGCTGCTGCGGCCGGGCTCGTTCGCCAACGCCGAGATCGTGATGGCCGGCGGCGGAGAAGGCCGTGCTCGTGCCCGACCTCCGCGCTCGTGACCTTCGCCGGCGTGGACAAGGTGCTGGTGGTGAAGGACGGCAAGGTGTCGGAGAAGCGGGTCACCACCGGCCGGCGCGAGCAGGGCCGCATCGGAGATCGTCGCGGGCTGTCGCGCCGGCGAGCCGGTGATCGTCGAGCCCGGCAACCTCGTCGAAGGCGAAGCGGTCCGCATCGCGGGGAACGCCTCGTCGGCCGGCGCGCCGGCCGCCTCGAAATAGCTCCCGGCGGCGTCAGCTCGGAGTCGCCGCACGACCGCGCGAGCCGGGCCGATCACGAGCGCATGTCATGAAACAACTCGCCGCGCTCTGCATCCGCCGCCCGGTCTTCGCCGCGATGCTCATGATGTGCCTGGTGGTCGTCGGGCGCGGCCAGCTACCTCGGTCTCGGCGTCGATCGCTTCCCCGCCGTCGACCTGCCGCCGGTGTTCGTGCGCACCATCCTGCCCGGCGCCTCGCCCGAGGAGATGGAAGTGCTCGTCTCGCAGCCGATCGAGGAGGCGGTCAACACCGTCGAGGGCATCGACGAGCTGCGCTCGGTCTCGGTCCGCGGCGTCCTCGTTCGTCATCGCCACGTTCCGACTCGATCGCGACATCGAGGCCGCGACGCAGGACGTCCGCGACCGCGTCTCGGCAGCCATCACCCAGCTGCCCGCGCGACGTCCGGCCGCCGGTCATCAGCAAAGCGGACAACGACCAGTCGCCGGTGCTCACCATCGCCGTCGCCGGCGAACCGGCCGCTTCGCGAGCTGACCGAGATCGCCGACAAGATCATCAAGCCGTACCTCGAGCGGGCGCCCGGCGTCGGCGAGCGTCGAGATCGTCGGCGGCCTCGAGCGCGCGATCAACGTCTGGGTGGACGCCGACCGGCTGGCCGCCTACCAGCTCCCGATCACCGCGGTGCGCGACGCCCTCGTCCGCCAGAACGCCGACCTGCCCGGCGGCAACGTCACCGGCGAGCGTCCGCGAGCAGACGCTGCGCACGATGGGCCGCATCGTCGATCCGCGGGCGTTCAACGATCTGGTCATCGCGACGCGCAACGGCGTCCCGATCCGCATCCGCGACATCGGCTGGGCCGAGGACGGCACCAAGGAACAGCGGATCGCTCTCGCGGCTGAACGGCGTGCCGACGGTCACGCTCGCCATCCGGCGGCAGTCCGGCGCGAACACGGTCGCGGTGATCGAAGGCGTGAAGGCCAGCCTCGAGCGCGTTCGCGGGCAGATGCCGCCCGACGTCGAGCTCGAAGTCATCCGCGACCAGTCGCGCTACATCTACGCGGCGCTGCACGAGATCAACCTGCACCTCGTGCTCGGCAGCATCCTCGCCTGCCTCGTCGTGTTCGCGTTCATGCGCAACTGGCGCGCGACGATCATCGCCGGCGTCGCGATCCCGGCGTCGGTCATCGCGACGTTCGGCATGATGGCGGCGCTCGACTTCACGCTCAACAGCGTGACGATGCTCGCGCTCGTGCTGATGGTCGGCATCGTCATCGACGATGCGATCGTCGTGCTCGAGAACATCTTCCGGTTCGTCGAAGAGAAGCAGATGGGCGCCGTTCGAGGCGGCGAAGGCGGCGACCGCGGAGATCGCGCTGCCGGTGCTGGCGACGACGCTGAGCCTCGCGGTCATCTTCATTCCCGTCTCGTTCATGTCGAGCATCTCGGGGCGCTTCCTCTATCAGTTCGGCATCACGGCGGCCGTGGCGATCATGGTCAGCCTGCTCGTGTCGTTCACGCTCACGCCGATGATGAGCGCGCGGCTGCTGCAGTCGGCGCCGAGGAAGCGCCGCGGTCGAGGACGACCGACGCGGCACGCGAGTCGCGCGGCGGCTTCTACGGCTACATCGATCGCGCCTACACCGCGATGCTCTCGCTGGTCGATGCGCGCACCGCCTGCGTCATCGCCGGCGTCGCCGCGGTCGTGGCGCTCAGTCGTCGATCCCGCTCTACTCGCTGGTGCGGCAGGAGTTCGTGCCGAGCGGCGTCGACGAGGGCGAGTTCGAGGTCGACGTCACGGCGCCGGAGGGCACCAGCCTCGGCCGCGATGAACGAAGTCATGGCGACCGTCGAGAAGCGAGATCCGGGCGGTGCCCGGCGTGGCGCTGGTGCTGGCCAGCGGCGGCGGTGGCTTCCTGGCGGTCGGTCAACCAGGGCGAGATTTACGTGCGCCTCGCGCCGCACGAGGAGCGCGTGTTCTCACTGGGCGCGCCTGGTCCAGGGGCTCGTCACGCTCGATCCGCTGGAGGCGTTCCGCGGCAACTACTCGCAGCGGCGAGGTGATGCAGCAGGTTCGCGCGGCGCCTGCGGCAAGTTCGGCGACCTGCGCGATGTCAGGTCCGCAACATCCAGTCGTTCAGTTTCGGCGGCGGACCCACCGAGCTCGACCTCGCGCATGCGCGGCCCCGAGCTCGAAGCGCTCGCGGAGTACACCGAGAAGCTGCGCGTCAAGCGCCCCGGATCTCGGCATCGTCGACGCCGACACCACGCTGAAGTTGAACAAGCCGGAGCTGCAGGTGCAGATCGATCGCGCGCGCGCCGCCGATCTGGGCGTCGACACGCAGGACATCGCCTCGGCGCTGCGCGTGATGGTCGGCGGCGACGACGAGGTCACGCGCTTCCGCGACGCGGCGATCAACGACGACTACGACGTGCAGTTGCGGCTGACCGAGCAGCGACCGCAACGATCCGTCGACCGCTCGGCCAGCTCTACGTGCCGCGCCGGCAACGGCGAGCTCGTGCGGCTCGACAACCTCGTGCAGATCGTCTGCAGACCGAAAGCCCCTCGCGCATCGATCGCATCGACCGCCAGCGCCAGGCGAACCTGCGCGCCGGCGTCGGACCCGGCTTCGCGCAGGCCGATCGCATGCAGGCGCTGCGCCGGCCGCGGTCGAGCTGAACATGCCGCCGGCCTACTCGATCGCGGTCGCCGGGCGCGCGCCGCGAGCTCGAACGCACGTTCAACGAGTTCCTCTGGGCGTTCCTGCTCTCGGTCATCTTCATGTACATGATTCTCGCGGCGCAGTTCGAGAGCCTGGTCCATCCGTTGACCATCCTGCTGTCGCTGCCGCTCGCGGTGCCCTTCGCGCTGTTCTCGCTGTGGGCGACGAGCCAGACGCTCAATCTCTATTCGGCGCTCGGGCTGCTCGTGCTCTTCGGCGTCGTGAAGAAGAACGCGATCCTGCAGATCGATCACATGAACAACCTGCGCGCGAAGGGCGTGGAGCGGCTGCACGCGATCATGGAA
Source organism: Vicinamibacterales bacterium (assembly GCA_963834365.1). Classification (GTDB taxonomy): domain Bacteria; phylum Acidobacteriota; class Vicinamibacteria; order Vicinamibacterales; family Vicinamibacteraceae; genus CAWJAP01. The sequence continues at coordinate 210,301 of CAWIBS010000033.1, forward strand.
GCCAACCGCGATCGGCTCCGCCCGATCCTGATGACGACGCTGGCGCTCGTCGGCGGCATGCTGCCGCTGGCGCTCGGCACCGGGCCCGGCGCCGAAGAACGCCGCAGCATCGCCGTCGTCGTCATCGGCGGCCAGACGCTGTCGCTGCTGCTGACGCTGCTCGTGACGCCGGTCGCCTATTCGCTCTTCGACGACATCGCGCACAGCGAAGCCCGGCGTGGTCGCGGCTCGCCTTCTGGCGGCGCGCGGAAGCGGCGGGGTAGGTCTTCGGTCTTCGGTTGGGGCTACGGACTGCGGGCTACTGGCCACGGGGCTTGTGACGAATTCTGCCGGGCCCGCAGCCTGCAGTCCGTAGCCTGTTGCCGGGACACGGTGTCGGTCTTTCGGTCTTCGGTCTTCGGTCTTTGGTCTTTGGTCTTTGGTCTTTGGTCTTTGGTCCGAACTTATCAGACCTTATCCGTGGCCCAGATCTTATCCGTGGCTCTTGTCCGCGGCTGATTTCTGTCGGACCCGCGGCCCTCCCGCACGAGCTCCGGGGCGCTTCACGACGTGGCCCACGACCTCGACGACCACCGGCACGTCGTCGATCCGCTGGGGCCAGTCGATGCGTTTGGAGAGCAGGGAGACCAGATTGATCTTGACGCCGTAGCCTTCGCCGACGCGCGTGATGCCCACACCGTTGACGTCGCCATAGCGGCCGAAAATGGCTTTCGCCTTCGACTTGGCGGCCCGCGCCGCTTCGAGCGTGTGTCCAGTACCGACGCGCGGCATGTCCTGATCATACCAGCGTGGTCGCCGGCCGCTCGTCCGATTCAGGCCATGAGCTCCACCTTGAACTGCCGCAGCACGTCGTGGATCGGGTTGGCGTAGGTCAGACCGAGCCCTTGCCGCCCGCCTTGATCGCTGCCGCTGAAGAGCAGACCCACGGCTTCCCGGCCGCCATCGACGATGAGGGAGCCGCTGTCGCCACCCAGGCTGAAGGGCCCGTCACCCGTGCTCTCGATCTCGATCTGCCCGTCGAACTGGGCATCGCCGAGGTCGTACTCGACCGTGAGGTCGTCGATTTCGAAGGCCGTGACTCGCCCACGGGTCACGCCGGTGGTCCGTCCCACCTTCGCGACGCGATCGCCACGGTCGAGCACCTCGGGGCCCAGCCCTTTGAGCGTCCCCAGGCCGCGGAGCAGGCTGATATCGACGTCCACCTCCTCGTCCACCGCAGCGATGGCCGCATCGAGGGCGTTCGAACGGTCGACCCGCAGCCGCACGAAGTCGCTCAGTGACGCGACGACATGGCGCGGCCGGCGGCCGCCGTCATCGTGTCCCGGCTGAATCACCGCATCCCCTCGCCGGGCGTCGTTCTCGTTGGCCAGCACATGGTTGTTCGAGAGGATCAGGACCGTCCCGTCGCGTCGCCGGACGAACGCGCCGAGGGTCCCGGCAGTCACGAGGTGGTGGCCGATGGAGGCGCCCATGATCAGGGGCCGCTGGCGTCGGCGGTGCCACCGCGTCGCACGCTTGACGACGCGGCCGACGTAGCGAAGGTCCACCTCGCCGTTGGCCCGTTTCAGGATCCGATTCGAGCTGCGGGGAGCTTGCCAGCGCCCGATTCTGAGTGCGAACGGCGAGCTTGAAGTCCCCGCGCGCCGCCGGGGCGATGCCGAGCGCGATGGTTCTGGGATTCGCCCGGATGTCCGAGAGCGCCCGCGCCGCGACGGCCAGCTGTGGCCGGGCAGTCCGGGCGAGTCCCCGTACCTCGGAGGAGAGCAGACGAGTCTTCAGTTCGCGGACCGAATCGAGCTTCACCACGCACCTCCTCGCAGCCGCACGGCCGGCGCCACCCTCTACCTGGGATTGGCGCCTCGGGCGTATAGTGCACGATCATGCGACGTTTCGTCCTTCCCCTGCTCGTGTTCGCAGCCAGCCTCGTCGCGCCGGCGGGCGCACGCGAGATGGCCGTGGCGCGCGACATGCGCGAAGCGGCCGCGGCCTTCCTCGCGCTGCTCGACGAGGGCCAGCGCACCAAGGCCACCTTCGAATTCACGTCGGACGAACGCCTCAACTGGCACTTCATCCCGCGCACGCGCAGCGGGCTGCCGTTCTATCAGATGAACGACGCGCAGCGCGCCGCCGCCGTCAAGCTGCTGCGGACCGGGCTCAGTGCGAGGGGGTTCGAGAAGGCCGAGGGCATCCGCGGGCTCGAGCCGGTGCTCGTACGAGATCGAAGGCGAGAAGGGCCGCGTCCCGGAGCAGGACGGCCAGCCGCGCCGCAACCCCGATCGCTACTTCTTCACCGTGTTCGGCACGCCCTCGGCCGACAAGCCGTGGGGGTGGCGGTTCGAGGGCCATCACGTCGCGCAGAACTGGACGGTCGTCGGCGGCTCGGCCGTCGCCAGCAGCCCGCAGTTCTTCGGCGCGAATCCGGCCGAGGTCCGATCCGGCCCCAAGACCGGTTTGCGCGTGCTCGCGGCCGAGGAGGACCTGGCCCGAACCTTCCTCGCCTCGCTCGACGACACGCAGAAGAAGACTGCGATCGTCAGCGACCAGGCGCCGGATGACATCCAGTCCATGAACGAGAAGGACGCGCGGCGCCTGGACGACCAGGGCATCGGGTGGGCGCAGCTCAGTGCCGGCCAGCGGAAGCTGCTGATGCAGATCGTCCGCGAGTATGCCTTCGCGCAGGCGAACAAGCTCGGAGAGGAGCGCATGGGCAAGATCGAAAAAGCGGGCGTCGACCACCTGCGGTTCGCCTGGCTCGGATCGACCGACAAAGGCGCGCGGCACTACTATCGCCTGCAGGGTCCGAGTTTCCTCGTGGAATACGACAACACCCAGAACAGCGCGAACCACATTCACAGCGTCTGGCGGGACTTCACCGGCGATTTCGGACGAGACCTGCTCGCCGAGCACTATCGCGACAGCCATACGCCCGCGGTCCTCGCGGCCCAGAGGTAAGGAGCGCCGCTGCCCGGACATGTCCGCCGTTCCCCGCGCCGCTGACGCGCACCTGCCGGAGCCCGACTACTCCCGCCCGCTGCTGCAGATCCCGGGAGTCCACCGCGACCGCATCCTGGCGCACCTGACAACGCTCTACGGACCGGTCCGCGCCAGCACCTGCTACGTCGAGATCGAACGCCTGATGCGCGTCTATTACGCGCACAAGACCCCGGCGTCGATCGAAGCCGACCGGGCGGCCGATCCCGCCGAGCGCTTCACCGAGCAGGACGTCGTCCTCATCACCTACGGCGACCTCGCTGTCCAGGAAGGCAAAGCGCCGCTGTGCAGGCGCTCCCCGACTTCCTGCGCACCTTCATGCAGGGCGCCATCAACACCGTCCACATCCTGCCCTTCTTCCCGTACTCGTCCGACCGCGGCTTCTCCATCGTCGACTACGAGGAGGTCGACCCACGGCTGGGGACCTGGCAGGACATCGAGGAGCTCAGCGACCACTTCCGCCTGATGTTCGACGGCGTCTTCAACCACGCCTCCGTCGAAGAGCCAGCTGTTCCAGCGCGTTCCTGAACGGTCACCCCGGCTACGAGGACTTCTTCGTCGCCTTCAACACCCGGGACGCCATCGATCCCGACTATCTGCGTCTGATCCTGCGGCCGCGCACGTCCGACCTGCTGACGCCGTTCCGGACGATCAACGGCACGCGCTTCGTGTGGACCACCTTCAGCCCCGACCAGGTGGACCTGAACTTCCGGAACGAGCGGGTGCTGCTGCGCGTCGTCGAGATCCTGCTCGTACTACGTGCGGCGCGGCGCCGACATCGTCCGTCTGGACGCGGTGACCTACATCTGGCGCGAGCTCGGGCACCGCGCTGCGCCCACCTGCGCGAGACGCACGCGCTGGTCAAGCTGTTCCGCGCGATCCTCGACGTCGTCGCCCCGCAGGTCGCGATCGTCACCGAGACCAACGTGCCGCACGCCGACAACATCGGCTACTTCGGCGACGGCGCCGACGAGGCGCAGATGGTCTACAACTTCGCGCTGCCGCCGCTCGTGCTGCACGCCTTCCATCGCTGGCGACGCCTCGGCGCTGACGCGCGTGGGCCGCCTCGCTCGCAGCACGTCTCCGACACCGCGACCTACTTCAATTTCCTCGCCTCGCACGACGGCGTCGGCCTGCTCGGGGCGCGCGGCATCCTGCCAGACGCCGAGATCGACGTCCTGGTCGCGAAAGTCCGCGAGCACGGCGGGCTCGTCTCGTATCGCGACAACGGCGACGGCACGCCGAGCCCGTACGAGCTGAACGTCACATGGTGGAGCGCGCTCAACCGCGAGGATGCGGAGCGAGCCGCATCGGACTGCAGGTGGATCGATTCCTCGCCACGCGCGCGGTCGCGCTGTCGCTGCAGGGGCGTGCCCGGCATCTACCTGCCCAGCCTGTTCGGCGCCAGGAACGACACCCAGACGGCGCTGGCCAGCAAGGACAACCGCAGCATCAATCGCAAGACGATCCAGGTCGAGCCGCTCGTGGCGATGCTGTCGGATCGGCGGTCCTGGGTGCGGCAGGTGGCGACGCGCTTCAGGCGACTGCTGAAGCGGCGCGCGAAGCAGCCCGCGTTCCACCCCAACGCCGATCAGACGGTGCTCGACGTCGGCTCGTCCACCTTCGCGCTGGTGCGGACCGCCGATCCGGCGATCGGCGCGCTCGTCCTCGTGCTCGTCAACGTCACGCCCCTCCCGCAGGCCGTGACGGTGCCACTCGCCAGCGTCGGCAGCCACGCGCCGCTCTGGCGTGACACGCTGTCGTTGCGCCACGTCAAGGCATCCGCCGACGCGCTGCACGTCTCGCTGCGTCCGTACGACATCCTGTGGCTCGTGCCGGAACCGGCATGAGCCACGCCCGGGTCGCCTGGATTCTGTTCACGGACCTCGACGGCACGCTGCTCGATCCGGCCACCTACGCGTGGCAGGCGGCGCAGCCGGCCCTGGACGCGCTGGCGATCGCCGGCATCCCGGTGATCCTGAACAGCAGCAAGACCCGGGCGGAGATCGAGGCCCTGCGTCACGAGATGCGGCACGACGGTCCGTTCATCGTCGAGAACGGGGCGGCGCTCTTCGCGCCGGCACACAAAGCGGGCGCCTTCGCGCACGCCCGCCTCGAGGGGGCGTATCGCGTCATCACCTGGGGCACCCCGTACGCGCGGATCGTGTCGGCGCTCGCCAGCGCGGCCCGGACGGCGGGAGTCATCGTGCGCGGCTTCCACGACATGGACGATGCCGAAGTCGCCGAGCGATGCGGGTTGCCGATCACCGACGTGCAGCGCGCGAAGCAACGCGAGTTCGACGAGCCGTTCGTGATGGTCGGCGGCGGTGCCGGCGCGATCGAGCGCCTCGAGGCCGCGGTGGACGCGATGGGACTTCGGCTGACTCGGGGCGACCGCTTCCACCACCTGCTCGGCCGCCACGACAAGGCATTGGCCGCACGCGCCACCGTGTCGCTGTACAAGCTGATGCACGACAAGGTGCAGACGATCGCGCTGGGCGATGCGCTCAACGATCTCGAGATGCTCCGCGATGGCGACGTTTCCATTATTGTCGGGTCGCCATATGCCGCTGCCCTGGGCGCGGCCGTCCCGACTGCCCGTCGGGCCGCCGCCGGCCCGGAGGGTTGGAATGCCGCGGTCCTGCAGGTTCTCGAGGAGATTGGAACCGGGGCCTGACCCTCGTGTCCGGCTGAAGCCGGACACGACTTTGATCACGTCTTGATCACGTCATTGATCACGTTGATCACGGAACGGTCGCGCCCACGAGTCGGTGGGGAGTGGCGGGCGGCGGCACCGATGCCAGCGGATCGGTCTCGCGGACGACGGTGAGCAGGCGATCGAAGAAATCCGGGGCCGCGGCGAGGACGCGGTTCCAGTTCGGGATCTGCGCCTGGCTGAGCGGGTTCTCGAGGAACGAGGCTGCGGCCTCGCGCAGGCTCTCGGCAAAGGCGTTCACCGCCATCTCTTCGGCGTGGCGGTCGAAGGTGAGCCCGTTGATCATCGCGTCGGCGTAGTAGCGGTTGATCGTGTCCTCGGCCATCCGGACGTACCGCACCTGCAGGCTGCGGAAATGATCGACGGTGAGGGCGACGCCTTCCGACGCGACGGTGCGGAAGAGGCTCTTCGCAATGTCCGCCGACATCCGCCGAAGGCCCGTCGAGGCGTCCTCCCGCGAGAGGTCCTGGTGCTTGTGTTCGTAGTTGTCCGCCAGGTCCACCTGGCAGACGCGCGAGACGGCGCAGTTGCGATACACCTCGGCGAGCGTGCCCACCTCGAGCCCCCAGTCGCTGGGGAGCCGGTTCACGCGGGCCAGTTGCGCCTTCATCGCGAACTCGCCGGACAGCGCGTAGCGGAAGCTGTCGATGAACCGGAGGAACCCGACGTCCGGCGCCATCCCGTGGAGCGCTCGCACGAGCGGGGTCACGAACAGCCGGGTCACGCGGCCATACAGCTTGTCGGCGACGCGTGCGTAATACCCCTTGCAGAACTCGAAGCCCAGCTCCGGATGGACGACGGGATAGCAGAGGCGTGCCAGCAGCTCGCGCGAGTAGTTCTGGATGTCGCAATCGTGCAGCGCAATCACGTCGACGTCGCCGCACGCCAGCATGTAGCCGTAGGCGAGCCAGCACGATCGTCCCTTGCCGGCGGGCCCGGTCGTGATCCCCTGCTGCTGGAGTGTGAGACGAAGGGCCTCCACCTCGGGATGGTCCACCTGCAGCATCACGACCGGCACGTCGAAGCCCTCGAAGGCGCGGCGGGCATGGCGATATTCCTCGTCATCGGCCTGGCCGAGCGCGACGACGATGCGGGTCAGGTAGCGGGCGCTCCGAAGCTCGTGCACGATCTGCGTCATCGCATCGCGCCCGAACTCCGCATACAAGGCGGGAAGCACGAGGCCCACGGGCGTCGCCTTGGCGTGGATCTCCAGCTCGCGCTCGAGCTTCCCGAGCCCGTCCCGGTTCAGGCGGTGCAGCGTCGGAACAATACCCGTCTGGTAGAAGTCAGCCATGGTGCTGCTCCCAGGCAACGACCGCGCGGCCGCGGGTAAAGTCGTGGAACCCGGTGATCGCGTCGCGATCAGGGTCGGAACGGTCCGCAATCGCGGAACTGCCGCGACGGGCGTGGTGCCAATCGCGCTCTGGCACTGTAGCCGAAGTCGAGTGTCCGGTGCTGTAGAAAAAACACCTGTTGAGGTTCTCGGTCTGCGGCAACGACCAACGACCAACGACCGAAACCGAAGACCGAGCGAAGACTGAGGCCCCGGCCGCAGCCCCTTTGGTCGCTGGTCGCTGGTCACTGGTAGATGGTCACTCGTCCCTGGTCATAGCCGGCACGGTCCTTGGCCGCGAAGGCAGCGCAACCCGAAATCCACGAGGAAGGTGTGCGTGTACGGCGTCCGTTCGGGCAGGTTGGGCGGCACGATCGATCGGCCGGCCGGGTCGGCGGTCCAGCTCTGGAAGATCAGGTGGTCCGGCATGCCCGCCCATGTACCGAAGGCCTGCCGGAGCGTGTCGAGGCCGTCGTTGACGGCGCTCTCGAAATAGTCGCGATCGCTCGTGCCGGCACTCCCCCACACGATGAACCCGAAGGGCAGGCGCTGCGCGGCTGCGAACCGATCGAGCGCCCGCAGGTCGGCCACGACGTCGGGGGCCGCGCCGGCCGGCGCCGTGCGAACGGCGGCCATGTCCACGTCCAGGTGCAGGAATGCGAGCGGCGTACGGCGCTCGGCCAGCGACTGCACGAACCGCGCGATCTGATCGACCGAAAACGTCGGGTAGGCCTCGATGAGGCCGACCTTGACCTTGGGATGGCGCGCCTTCACCCGCGTAATGAAGTCGGCGACGAGACCGGCGGCGCGGTCCTCGGATATCCGGCACTCGTAGAACGCCGACAGGAACGGCTCGTCCAGCGCCAGCCACGTCACCCAGGCATCGTCGGCCTGCACGCGCTCGATCAGGACGCTGGCCAGCGTCGCGACGCCCTCCGCCGTGTCGCAGCTATAGCCCTTGATCGCGGCGACTTCGAGCGCGATCTCCTTCCGCCAGCCCACGAGCTTGAGGAAGGCGCGCACATCGGCCAGCGAGCCGTAAGTATTCGAACCCGCCTGGTCGTGCTGGTCGAGCAGCTGCGCGGCGTAGAACTTGAAGACGTCGACCGCGTCTCGCGCCTGCGGCCATGCGACCGCCGGGTTGCTGCGCTCGTCGAAGAACAGGTCGCGAAAGTCGAGGCTCGCCGGCGCCGGGCTGAACCAGACCATCGGCTCCGGCAGGACGCGCGCCTCGCTCGTCGGGAACGCGGCGAGGACCAGGGCCACGATGGCGACGATGGAGCGGCGGGCCATGCCTTCAGCGCCTCCGATCGCCCGACGATCAGTTCAACAATCGCTTCGCCAGCACGCCCCAGACGGCATACGCGAGACGACGCCGATCGTGCCGCGCGAACTCGCCGGCCCAGAACGGACCGCAGATGACGTCGCAACCCGGCTCCACCGTCCCGAGCGGCATGGGTTGTTTGTGTTCCGCCGCGTAGCGCGTCAGGACGTCGGCCTTCGGGCGGCCGGTGTTGTAGATCAGTACGTCCACCGGACGCCCGATGGCCTGCGCGATCCGGCGCACGCCTTCAGCCGCCGTGAAGCCTCGCATGCCGCTGCCTTCCGTCAGCAGGTTGGCGATGCAGATGACCGGCCCCGGGACGGCGGCGATCGCGTCGCGCACGCCCTGGACCAGGCAGGTCGGCATCAGGCTCGTATAGAAGCTGCCGGGACCGATGAGGATCGCGTCGAGCTCACTGATCGCCGTCGGCCGCGGAGGGATGGATCGTGGCGGCAGGCTCGAGCCAGACGCGGGCAATCGTCCGTCCCTCACGCTGGCCCGCATCGACCTCCGGCTCGCCCATGGCAGTGGATCCATCGTCGGTACTCGGCGCACAGCGTCGCCTGTTCGGTGCTCACGGGCCAGACCTTGCCGCTGCATCCGAGCAGCCGGCGGAGTCCGTCGACCGCCGCCAGGAAGTCGCCGCTGTACTGTTCCATCATCGACAGGAGGAGGTTCCCGCCGGTGTGGCCGGCCAGGCGCTCGTGCTCGAGCGTCGGCAGCCGCGCCAGCAGCACGCGCCGGGCCTCGGCCTCGTTGCGCGCCAGCGCCAGCGTGCACTTGAGCACGTCGCCGGGCGGCAGGACGCCCAGCTCGTCGCGCAGGACACCGGAGCTCCCGCCGCTGTCGAACATCGTGACGACCGCATGCACGCGCAGCCACGGATTGCGCTTCAACCCGCCGAGCAGGCTGGGCAGGCCGGTACCACCGCCGAAACAGCCGATATTCAGCTCCTTGAGCTGCACAGGTCACATTCTAGCCTCGTGGCCGCAACCCCTGAGCCTTGAGTCCTGCGTCTGCAAGTTGCAGAATGACGCATGTCCCGCTGGGCGGTACACCCGTCGGCTTCACACGCAGTCAGCCGGCTGACGAGCGACCTCCGCGCCGTGTTCGGCGGCCGGCTCAGGTCGGTCGTCGCCTACGGTCCCTGGGTCGTCGCGACGACGAGGTACCGGCGCGACCCGGTGACGAGGCGCCCGTCAATGCGCTGGCCCTGGTGGACGACCTGACGTTCTCGGACCTCTCGGCATGCGCGGAACGCGCGGCCTCGTGGGGCGGGCTGCGACTGGCGATGCCGCTGCTCCTGTCGCGTGAGGAGTTCGTCTCCTCGCTCGACGCGTTTCCACTCGAGTTCGGCGACATCCTCTCTCGGCACGTGACGTGCGACGGGACCGACCCGTTCGAGGGCGTGCGGGTGCGGGACGAGGATCTCCGACGCGCCTGCGAGGTGCAGGCAAAGAGCCATCTGATCCACCTGCGCGAAGGCTTTCTCGAGGCCGGAGGCGAGGCCGGCGCCGTGGACCGGCTGATCCGCGAGTCGCGCCAGTCGTTCAGCGCGCTGCTGTCCAGCCTGGCACGACTGGAGCAGCAGCCATCCGAGACCGCGCACGATCTCGCGCAGTATGCCGGCAGCCGCCTCGGCGTGTCCGCGCCGCTCGTGGAGCGCGTCCTGGGTATTGCGGACCGGCGCCCGTCGGACGAAGCGCTGCAGCTCTACTCGCCCTACCACGACGCCGCCGCGGCGATCGCGGCGCACGTCGATCGATGGAAGGCGCCCGCGCGCGCATGAGACCCGAGGTGAACGCAAGACAGCCACGGCGCGCCCGCGCATACGTGCTGGGTCTCGTGTGCGTACTGGCGCTGGCTTCCGCCGCCGCGGCGCAGGTCGATCGCCGCGCGTCGCTGCCCGAGCTGACGGCCCCGGTCAACGACTTCGCGGGCATCATCGACGAGCCGAGCCAGGCCAGCATCGACCGGACGATTCGCGCCCTTCAGGCACGCACCGGCGACGTCATCACCGTGGTGACGATCAAGGACGTCGCGCCCTTCGCCGACGTCCGCGAGTACGCGGTCGAACTGTTCCAGAATCGCGGCCGCGGCATCGGACAGCGCGAGAAGGACAACGGCCTGCTCGTGCTGCTGTCGGCCGGGCAGCGGGCGGTCTGGGTCGAGGTGGGATACGGGCTCGAAGGGGCGATCACCGACGGCTTTGCGGGAGACACCAGCCGGCAGGTGATGGTGCCGTTCTTCCGGCAGGGTCAGTACGGCGCCGGCCTCGACGCGGGGGTCGCGCGGATCGCGCACCGGATTGCCGAGGATCGCGGCACGACGCTCGACGGCGTGGCGGCGCCGGCACCGGCGCCGCGCGCCCGGAGGGCGCGGCCGGGCATCCCGCTCCCGGTGCTCATCATCCTCATGATCATCGTGCTGCAGTTTGTCGGACGCCGTCGGCGGCCGCATCGGCGACACTGGACCGGCGGTCCCTGGAGCGGCTGGAGCGGAGGCGTGGGACCATTCGGCGGCACCTACGGCGGCTGGGGTGGCGGCGGCGGCGGGTTCAGCGGCGGAGGATTCGGCGGCTTCGGTGGCGGCCGCAGCGGCGGTGGTGGCGGCGGCGCGAGCTGGTGATCGGAAGGCGGCGAGGCGATCGCCGTTCTGCACGGGACGCGAAGGAGGGGACGAGGGCTATGACACGCAGATCATTCCTGGGACATGCAGGGGCCATGACGGCCGTGTTCATGTTGTCCGGTTGTTCCTACAACCGCCTGACCTCGATGGACGAGGCGATCAAGGGCACGTGGAGCGAGGTTCAGAACCAGTTGCAGCGCCGGAACGACCTGATTCCCAACCTCGTCGAGGTGGTCAAGGGCTTCGCGGCGCAGGAGAGCAAGGTGATCGACTCGATCACCGAGTCGCGCGCGCGCCTCGCGGGCGCGCGGACGCCCGAAGAGACCATCAAGGCCGCCAACGAGCAGTCCGCCGCGCTCGCGCGTCTGCTCGTGGTCGTCGAGAACTATCCGGATCTGAAGTCGAATGCGAACTTCATCCGGCTGCAGGACGAGCTCGTCGGCACCGAGAACCGCATCGGCGTGGCCCGGATGCGCTACAACGAGACCATCCAGGCCTACAACACGCTGCAGCGGCGGTTCCCGTCGAACATCACCGCCAAGGTCTTCGGCTTCAAGGAGCACCCGTACTTCGAGGTGCCTCCGTCCGCCCAGCAGGTGCCGAAGGTGGACTTCGGCGGTCCGCGCTGACGCGCCCGGGTGCGCAACGCTGAATGCCCTACGGCGTAATCCTGGCCGCCGGCGTCGTTTCGGGCCTCGCGCTCTGGTGCTCGAACGGGGTGCTCGAGCGTGTCACGCAGGACGATCGGATCGTCCGCGTGGCGCTGTTGCCACCACTCTGGGTGGCGCTCGCCTGCTGTGTCGTGGCCATCGGCGCCATCGGCGCGCTCGTCCACCTCGTCTCGCGAGTCGGGCAGCGCCATGCGCCGGCCGCGCTGCCTGCGGCCTCCCTCGCAGACCTCTGCCTGCCGCTCTTCGCGACGGCCACCCTCGTCACGCCCTACCTCCCGCATCTGGCCGACTGGTTCCCCGCCCTGACGCTCCTGGCGGGGCCGTTCAAGGGTGTCGTCTGGACGGTGGTCGTCGTGCTGGTCGCGCGCGCGGCTCTCCTGCGCGCAGGGGCGTCGGTCACGCCCAGGCTGAGCCGCCGTGTGTCCGCGATGCTCGTCTTCCTCGCGGGGCTGGCGCTGTACGCAGCAGCGGCATCGCGGCTCGTCCAGACGGCGCTCTTCCCCGGCGGCGACGAGCCCCACTACCTCGTCATCGCCCAGAGCCTCTGGCGTGACGGCGATCTACGAATCGAGGACAACCACCGTCGCGGCGACACCCTCGAGTACTTCAACCTGCCGCTGACCCCGCACTACCTCACACGCGGCAAGGATCGGGAGATCTACTCGATTCATCCGATCGGCCTCGCGGTCGCGGCCGCGCCCATCTACGCGCTCGGCGGCTATCTCGGCGTCGTCGCGGCGCTGGTGATCGTCGCCGCGCTCGCGGGCGCGCTGGCGTGGCGTCTGGCGCGCCGCTGGACCGCGTCGGCGAGCGCGACGGTCGGGTGGCTGGCCTGTGCCGCGGGAGCGCCGTCGGTGTTCAACAGCTTCACCGTCTATCCCGAAGTCCCGGCGGCGCTGGCGACGATCGCGGCATTCGGCCTGGTCACTCGACTCGACGCCACTGCCGCTCCCGCCCGCCTCGCGCTGGGATGCGGCGTCGCGCTCGCCACCCTGCCGTGGCTGAGCAGCAAGTATGTCGCGATGGCCGGCGTCCTGGGCCTGCTCGCGATCCTCCGCCTGTGGCCGTCGCCCGCGTCGCGTCTGCGCTCGCTCGCGCTGCTGGCGGTGGTCCCCATCGTCAGCCTGGCGTTGTGGTTCGCCTTCTTTCAGGCCATCTGGGGCACTCCGTCGCCGTCGGCGCCGTACGGATCGCAGGACGCGATGAGCCTCGGCAACCTCGCGGCCGGCGCCCCGGGTCTCTTTTTCGATCAGGAGTACGGCGTCGTCGCGATTGGCCCGGCGCTGATCCTCGCGCTGGCGGGGCTCGGCTGGATGCTCGCCACCACGGGCACACCGCGCCGGCTGGCGATCGAGATCCTCCTCGTCGTTGCGGCCCTGCTGGTGCCGGTCGGCGCGTTTCATCAGTGGTGGGGCGGCAGTGCGGCCGCGGGCCGTCCACTGATCGCCGCACTGCTGCTGCTGACGGTGCCGATCGCGTGGTTCTACGAGCGGAGCGGCGATCGGCCGGCCCTGCGCGCGGCGGCCTGGCTGCTCGTCGCCGGGAGCCTGTCGATGGTGGCCACCCTGGCGCTCGCGCAGCAGGGCCTGCTCCTCGCCGGGGAGCGTGATGGAACGTCGCGGCTCCTGAACTGGTGGTCGCCGGGCTGGCCCCTGGCGGCCGTGGCGCCGTCGTTCGTGGCGCAGCCGGCCGGACTCGCAGCCACCGAAGCGGCGTTGTGGCTGGTGGCGCTGACGGTGGCGTTCCTGGGACTCGCTTTGATGCGACGGCAGCAACAGCACGGCCGCGCAGGGCTCGCCGCTTTCGCCGCGGCAACGCTGGCCCTCGGCGGCGTCACCGTCGCAGTGCCCCGGGTGCCCGGCCGCGACGCGGTGCACGATCGCGATCTCTCGCAGCGCGCCCAGAGCAACCTGCTGGCGGCCTACGATCGGCAGCGCCGTCCGATCGGCATCGTCTTCGATCCGTTCCACGCCGTGGACGCGGCGTCCGTGGTGCCGATGGTGCAGTTCACAGCGGGGCCCGCTGCACGCGAGGGGTCCACAGCGGGTCCCGCTGCTCCACGGTGCGCGTTGGTCCCTGCCCGCGGGCGACTACCGCGTGGAGCTGACCGCATCGGATCGGAGCCAGCCGCTGGTCGGCGAGCTGGGGCTGCAACTCGGCCGGCTCGGCGGCCCGATCGAGACCTGGCAGGTCGAACCCGCCGCGCACTGGGCCACGACCTTCACGCTGCCGGTCACCGTCGGGTTCGTCGGTTTGCGCGCCTCGGACCAGCTCGCGGCACAGCGTCCGCTCGTGCGGCTGACGCCGCTGCGCATCACGAGCGGACGCGACCGCCTCGGCGAGGAAGAGGTGCTCGAGTCGCGCGACGTCGGTGGAGCCACGCTGTTCATCCACGACGGTGGGAGCTATCTGGAGCGGTCCGGGATCTGGCTGAAGGCGAACGCCCGCTCGCGCCTCACCCTGGCAGCGACGTCGCGCGGCCCCGGCGTGATGCGGCTGCGGGCCGGGCCCGCCGCGACCCAGGTGGATCTTCGCATCGATGGACGACAGCAGACAGTCAGTCTCGAACCCGGCCAGGGCCGCGACATCCCGTTGCCCGCCGGAGGCACGCGCCGGATCGAGTTCGTCACCCGCGGCGGATTCGTACCGGCGGAAGTCGAGCCGACCAACACCGACACGCGCCAGCTGGCCTGCTGGATCGAGCTCGCCGCGTCATGATGGTCGTGCCGCTGCTGCTCACCGAGTTCGACGAGGAGATCGCGCGAACCCGCGACCTGCTCGCCCGCCTGCCGGCCGGCGCCTCGGACTGGCGCCCGCATCCACGATCGTTCGCGCTCGGGCAGCTCGCCGCGCACATCGTCCACGTCCTCGGCTACGCCCGCAATCTGCTGCTGGAGCCGGCCTGCGACCTGTCGGACACGACGTCGGCGTCGGTCACGCCCTATCCCACGGGTGAGGCCTTGCTCGAGGCGTTCGATCGCCGTGCATCGGCCGCCCGCCAGATGATGGCGACCCGCAGCGACGCGGACCTCTATGGCCAGTGGCAGATGATGCGCGGCCGTGACGAGATCTTCGTCGCGCCGCGCGGGCTCGTTCTGCGCCGGTTCCTGCTCAACCACCTCATTCATCACCGGGGACAGATGACTGTGTACCTGCGCATGTGCGGGGTGACCGTGCCGGCCGTCTACGGTCTGCATGCGGACGGCCGCGCGTGAGGCGGCCGCTCGTCCTCGCCGCTGGTGTCGCGGCCTTCGCCATGCTCGCGACGCTCAATTCGGCCGGATACCGCTACGGCGCCGCCGACCAGGCCTTCTACATTCCCGCCATCCTGCGTCACGTGGACCCGGCGCTGTTCCCGAGGGACGCGGCGCTCATCGACAGCCAGTCCCGCCTGTTCATCCTCGACGAGGTCTTCGCCTGGCTGATGTCGGCGACCGGCATCGGATTGCCGGCGTGGTTCCTCCTCGGCTACCTCGTGACGCTGGCCACGCACCTCGCCACCCTCACGTGGCTCGGCCGATCGATCTTCGCGAACTCATGGACGATCGCCGCGTTCGTGACGCTGTCCACACTGCGGCATCGCATCACGAAGACGGGGGCGAACAGCCTCGAAGGCTTCTTCCATCCGCGGCAGCTCGCCTTCGCGATTGGCCTCGTCGCCATCGCCGCCGTGCTGCGGCGCCGCGTCATGGTGTCGATCGTCGCCGTAGTCGTCGCCGGCGCGATCCATCCGACGACGGCGCTGTGGTTCAGCGCCTGGGTGGGCGTCGCGCTGATCGTCAACGAGCGCGGGCTGCGCCCGAAGCTGCTGGCGCTCGCCGCCGTGGCGGTGGCGGGTGCGGCGATCGTCCTGTCGACGGGTTTCTTGTCGATGGCGCCGATGGACGCTGCCTGGCTCTCGACGCTGGCGGACAAGGACTACGTCTTCCCCAACG
Source organism: Vicinamibacterales bacterium (assembly GCA_963834365.1). Lineage (GTDB taxonomy): Bacteria > Acidobacteriota > Vicinamibacteria > Vicinamibacterales > Vicinamibacteraceae > CAWJAP01. The sequence continues at coordinate 225,899 of CAWIBS010000033.1, forward strand.
ACTGGGCACCCGCCACGTGGGCCGTCAACCTGCTCTATCCCGTCGTGATTGGCGCGAGCTTCCTCGTGCGCCAGCGCCTCGGCCTCGCCCTTCCTGCGGAGCGGGGGGTCGTCGTCGGCTGCCTGTCGCTCGTCGCGGCGTTTCTCGCGGCGCTGCCTTTCATCGCGGCCGGCATTGCCGCGTTCGTCCAGCTGCAGGTGTCCCGCGTGTTCTGGATGGCTGACGCCCTGTCGGCCGCGTATGTCGCCTGGTGGCTGTGCGAGGCCCGTTGGGGGCGCGGTCTCGATCGCGGCGGCGTGCCGCGCCTGCCGGGCGCCGCCGGCTCGTGGCGTCCGATCCTCGTCACCGCCCTTCTCGTGGCCGCCGCGTCGGCTCGCGGCTGGTACGTGCTCGCCGTCGAGCATCCCGGACGGCCGCTCGTCCAGGTGACGTTCCCGGACGATGCGTGGCAGGACGTGTCCACGTGGCTGCAGCGGCACACCCCGAAGAACGCGCACCTCCTCGCCGATCCCGGCCATGCCTTTCTCTACGGGTTCAGCCTGCGGGTCACGGCAGCCCGCGACGTCTTCCTGGAGAACGTCAAGGACGGGTCGATCGCGATGTACGATCGGCAGGTGGCGATGCGGGTGGCCGAACGCCGGGCGGCGCTCGGCGATTTCGCGGATCTCACGGGCCCGCGGGCGCAGGATCTGGCGGCGCGCTATGATCTGCAGTGTCTGGTCTCCGAGCGGCCGTTCCCGCTCCCGGAGCTCTACCGCAACCGGCAGTTCCGGGTGTACCGCCTCCAGCCTTGAAGAGCCTGTCGATCGAGCTTCCTCCTTACATCGCGTCACGCCGCTGGTCGGGCGGACACCGGATGACCGTGTACGCGTGGGCGCGGCGGCGGGCGTTCCCCCGCTTGCCGCCGCCGGAGTCGCGCTACTTCGACGTCGGACCCGACAGCCGCGTGCTCGCGCACGTGTTCTGGCAGCCCGAGCGGACGGGTGCCACGACCCTGCTGGCGCTCCACGGGCTCGAGGGCTCGAGTGGCGCCCACTACATGCGCGGGCTGGCCGACAAGGCGTACGCGCTTGGCCTGAACGTCGTGTTGCTCAACCAGCGCAACTGCGGCGGCACCGAATCGCTGTCGTCGGGGCTCTATCACTCCGGGTTGACCGACGATCCGCTATGCGTGATGCGGGAGCTCGCGCTGCGCGAGCGCCTTCCGGCGTTCGTGGTGGCCGGCTACTCGCTCGGGGGCAACCTGGCGCTCAAGCTCGCTGGTGACTTCGGGGCTGAGGCGCCGCCGGAGTTGAAGGCGGTGTGCGCCGTCTCCCCGACGATGGATCTCGCATACTGCGTCGCGGCACTCGAGCGCCGGTCGAACGTCGCGTATCAGTGGAACTTCGTGCGCAACCTGAAGTCGCGCATGCGGCGCAAGGCGGCGGCCTGGCCTGGCCGCTACGATCTGACGGCCCTCGCCAGGATCCGCACGGTCCGCCAGTTCGACGAGGCCTACACCGCGCCCCACCATGGCTTCCGCGACGCCACCGACTATTACCATCGCGCCAGCGCGATGCGTGTCGTCGATCGGATCGCGGTGCCGGCGCTGATCCTGGCGTCCGACAACGACCCGTTCGTGCCCTGCGACCAGTTCCGCCGGTCCGAGGTGGCCGGCAATCCGAAAGTGACCGCCATCGTCACCCGCGACGGTGGTCACTGCGGATTCGTGAGCGACGATCGCGACGGCCACGACGGCTACTGGGCCGAGCACGCCGCGCTCCTCTTCCTGACGCGGGTCACCGCGGCATCGCACGCTCGAGAATCTCCGTGAGCGCCTGCGCGAATTGCGGCCCCTTGCCCGCCTCTTCGTGCTTGAAATACACGAACGCCTCGCGCCAGCGGTCGCGACGCGCGGCGAGCGCCGCAGCCCAGCGTTCGAGATCGGCCGGTTCGTAGCCCTCGTCGCGCAACCGCAGGTAGCCGTAGTCGGCGGTCTCGACGAACGGCGTCGTGCGGTCGCCGGTATCGGCGATGCACAACGCCAGGTTCCGCGCCCGCAGGCGCTCGAAGATCGTGTCGTCGTGCCACGACTCGTGCCGGAACTCGAAGGCCGCGGGCACCTTCGGCGGCAGCGTCTCGAGGAACGCGTCGAACACCTCGGGCTGACATTTCAGGTTCGGCGGCAGCTGGAACAAGAGGGTCGCCAGCCGGTCGCCGAGCCCGCCGGCCAGCTCGCAGAATCCCTTGACCAGTTCGCCGACGTCCTTCAGCCGCCGATCGTGGGTGATGCGCTTCGGCGCCTTGAGCGTGAACCGGAAGCCCGGGGGCGTCTGGGCCATCCACCCGGCCAGCACCTTGGCATTCGGCATCCGGTAGAAGGTGTAGTTGATCTCGACCGTGCGGAACCGCTCGGCGTAGTACGGGAGCATCTTCGACGCCGCCAGCGCCGGGGGATAGAAGGACCCCTTCCACTCAGGGTAGTTGTAGCCGGACGTCCCGACCCAGGTGTCCATGGCTCTGGAGTCTACTTCCTCCTTCTCTGGACCTTCGTCCTTCGTACTCTCGTACTTGCAAGTGTCGTTCGTAAGTGTTCACCGTCGAACTTCCCTGCCCGGAAGTGAACACCCCTCTGATGGGCACAAACCGAGCCGGTCGATGCATCGTCCAATGTCCGAAGCATGAGAACAGGCTGATTCGTGAAAGCGCGCCGTCTCGGCGTGCTGGCACGGGGTTTGGTTCTCGAGGGTCTGAATCCTGCAGATTGCCCCGGAGTCGAGTCATGAAACGTCTCACCTCGGTCCTGTCTCGTCGGCTCGTCCTGAGTGCCGCCGCGCTGGTGCTGCTGGGGGGACTGACCGTGGTGCCGGTGGCCACCTCGGGCCTCATGTGCCCCGACCTGAAGGTCGGGCTGGCGCGGTCACCGGCCGAAGAGCCGACCTCGCGGGGGATTGACCTCGAACTGCGCATTCTTCACGTGCGCATCGAGTTTCCGTGGATGAAGTCGCTGCCCGTCACCCCGGCCCGCCATGTCGTCATCTCGTGGATGGCGAACACGGAAGACTGATCGGCGTTCCCTGGCTCTGATACTCTTCCCCCATGCTGTTCTCACGCTCCCGCCCGGACACGCGGCAGCCGGACGTCATTGCCTCCGACGGCCCGCTCGTGCAGCTCCGCAACATCGAGAAGGCGTATCAGCACGGCACCAGCACGACCTACGTGCTGCGCCGCATCTCGGTGGACGTGAAGGAGGGCGAGTTCATCTCGATCATGGGGCCTTCGGGCGCCGGCAAGTCGACGCTGCTCCACATCATCGGCATGCACGACACGGCGTGGACCGGCGAGTACTGGCTGCTCGGGCAGCCCGTGCACGCGCTCCCGAAGAAGGAGCGCGCCGAGTTCCACAAGAAGTACATCGGGTTCGTCTTCCAGAGCTACCACCTGCTCGACAACCTCACGGTCTACGAGAACCTCGACGTGCCGCTGTCGTACCGCAACATCCGCAAGGGCGAGCGCGACAGCATGGTGTGCGACATCCTCGATCGGTTCCAGATCGTCGGCAAAAAGGACCTGTTCCCGAACCAGCTCTCGGGCGGCCAGCAGCAGCTCGTCGCGGTGGCGCGCGCGATCATCGCCAACCCCAAGGTGATTCTCGCCGACGAGCCGACCGGCAACCTGCACTCCGAGCAGGGCCGCGAGATCATGGAGCTGTTCAAGAAGCTCAATCAGGGCGGCACGACGATCATCCAGGTCACGCACTCCGAGGCGAACGCTTCCTACGGCGATCGCATCATCCGGCTCCGCGACGGCTGGGTCGTCGAGTAGTCCACTGAGCACGCTCGCGCCGGGCGCGGAATGCGCCCGGGCGGCCAGCGTGTCCGGAAGGATCATTCGAGCTGGCGGGTCGCAAGACGACCGCAGGTCGCCTCACGGAGCGGCCGGCATTTTCAGCCGGACCGTGGCTGGCAGCGCTCGGACCTACCAGCGCGGCTCGCGCCGGCTGCGACCACCGTGGTCGCCGCCGCCGTCATAGTCGCCGCCACCATACCCTCCGCGGCCGGCACCCGCACCGAACTCCGGCTTCGGGCGCGCTTCGTTGACCACGAGCGGGCGGCCCTGCAGATCGAACTGGTGGAATTCGCTGATCGCCTTCTGCGCCTCCTCGTCGGTGCGCATCTGGACGAAGGCAAAGCCGCGCGCCCGGCCGGTGGCCATGTCGCGCATGACCCGCACGCTCTCGACCGCGCCTGCACGGCTGAAGAGATCGCTGAGTTCCTGGTCCGTGGTGCTGTACGGCAGATTCCCTACATAAAGCCTGTTACCCATATCGCTCTGGCTTCCTCGACTGTGAGCGCGGATCGTACACTACGCAGCACACCCGCGCGTCCGGGCGGCCGCATCGTGGGAGGGGCGAAGCCGGCGAGACGGGATAGGCGTATGTCGTGACCACCCAGTCCGTTAGCGACCATTGACCCCCACACACCTATCAGGAACGGCGGGAGTATACCAGAGTTGGCGACGAGGGCAATCCGGGGCGTCGCGGGCCCTCCCCACGGTGAACGGTGCCGGGCCGCCACCCGCCTCCGCCTTCACGGCGGCCGAGCGAACGCTGATTGCCAGGCTCCGGACCCCGGCCGTGGTTCAGGCCTGGCTGAACCAGCTGCCCTATAACACCGAGCGCGGCGGTGAAACGCAGCGCAGTTTCCGAGGGGTGGTCCGGACCGGGCAGGCGCACTGCATGGAGGCGGCCCTCTCGGCGGCCGTGATTCTCGAGCAATGGGGCTATCCCCCGCTGGTCATGAGCCTCGAATCCATCGATCGGCTCGATCACGTGATCTTCCTCTATCGGGGGCGGCGCGGCTGGGGAACCGTCGCGCGCTCGCGCGATCCGGGGCTTCACGGACGCAAGCCGGTCTTCCGCGGCCCCCGCGAGATTGCCTTGAGCTACGTGGACACGTACGTCGATCTGAGTGGCCGGATCACCGGCTACGGCGTCGCGGACCTGCGACACCTGATGGGCGGCTACGACTGGCGGTTGTCGTCGCGTAACCTCTGGGCGGTCGAACAGGCGCTCATCGACCTGCCGCACAAGTCGATTCGCTCATCGGACGCGCGGATCGATCGCCTGCGCGCGCAGTATCGTGAGTACCTGGCCACGCACGGCCGGAAGCCGATCTACTACGACCGCTCACGCTGGACACCGATCCCGGACGAGTTTCTCTGACCGGGGCGTCGGTTGCTTCGGTCTTCGGTCTTCGGTCTTCGGTCATGGCGGCGGGGCTGAAGCCCCGCCCTACCGGATTGAGCGGATTGAAGACCCCTCGTCGGTAGGCCGGACCTTCAAGTCCGGCGAGCTACAGGGCTTGCGAAAAACCACGGTGGCGGGCCCGGGCCTGCAGCCCGTAGTCTGTAGTCGTCTTTGGTCTTTGGTCTTTGGTCTTTGGTCGCTGGTCTTTGGTCGCTGGTCTGTCCTGGTCCCTGATCTGGTCGCCTGATGCCTGGTGCCTGACTAGTCCCAGTCGAAATCACGCTTCGGCTTGGTGATCGGCTCGGTCTGGGCCTGGCGAAGGGCCTCCTCGAATCGCCGGGACAGCGCATCGCCGCGCGTGCGCTCGGCCTCGACCGACTGCTGGAACATCGACTCGCGACGGGCCGCTTCGGCCTTCAGCAGGCCCTGGGCATCGTCGAGGCTCGGCAGATCGGTCCGCTCCGGCTGCTTGTGCTCGATGACCCGTCCGAGATTGGTGTCGATGACGAGGATGGACCCACAGCACGGGCATTCCACCGACAGCTCAGACTTCAAACGTGCCATAGCCGACTCCTGCAGAAAGGCGGTCGCATCCAGGCGCGCCCGCAACGCTATCGATCGAAGGTCCCCTTGTAGGTCCGCCCTTCACCCCAGACGAGCGTGACCTTCCGGCCGCTCGGGGTGGTCGCCACGACCTCGATGCCGCGAATCGCCTCGCGTGCCGGGTCGAAGTAGCGGCCATATGGTCCAGCAAAGCGCCGGAGCGGCGCGTCCAGCCGGCCGCCGGGCTCCAGCGAGTTCGTCTGCGCGCGATAGATCGTGTTGGCCCACACCTCCACGTCGCGCCAGGACTCGTCGGACGTGTTGGTGACGATGACGCGGGAGCCCTCGACCACCAGCGGTTCGATGTCGCGCCCGCAGCCCGAGAGGCCGATCCCGAGCGCGAGCACCAGGCACCCGAGGTGGCCGCGCGGCAACCCGCCCATTCGTGGGCATCATAGCAGCGGCCCGGCCGCGCGACAGGCGCTGCCGAGCAGGCCCGGTCTGACGTTGCACTATCCTGAGGCGTGTCACGACTCCTCTTCGGCCGCCCCGGCAGTGCGCGCACGCACGTCCGTGTCGTCACCTACAACATCCATCGTTGCCGCGGAATGGACGGCCTGACGCGACCGGCGCGGATCATCGACGTGCTCAAACACCTCGATGCCGACGTCATCGCGCTGCAGGAAGTCGTGGGCGCCGGACCCTCGGGCGGGGGCCAGGCCGAGGAGATCGGCGCCGGGCTCGGCATGGGCTGGACCATGGCGGTGACGCGCCATCTGCGCGGGCATCTGTTCGGGAACGTCGTGGTGAGCCGCCACCCGATCCAGCACGCCAGTCAATACGATCTCACCTGGCGGACGCGCGAGCGCCGCTGCTGCCAGCGCGTGGACCTGGACGTCGGCGGCCAGAAGCTGCACGTCTTCAACGTCCACCTCGGCACGGCCCTGCTCGAGCGCCGCTACCAGGCCAGCCGGCTGGCCACCTTCGTCGGCGACTCGCGCATCACGGGCCCGCGCCTCGTCGTCGGCGATTTCAACGAGTGGATCAAGGGGCTGACCACGTCGCTGCTCTCGAAACACCTTCGGAGTGTCGATCTCCGCGAGCATTTTGCGCGCCGGCGCACGTATCCCGGCGTCTTCCCGGTGCTGCACCTCGATCACATCTACTACCTGGGCGCGCTCGAGGTGGTGCGCGTCTGGCTGCCGCGCACGCGCCTCGCGCTCGTCGCATCGGACCACCTGCCGCTCGTCGCCGACCTCGAACTGACGGCGTAGTGGGCCAGCCCTTCCGCTCGCGATAGTAATTTGATATCATCGTGCTATCTCGGTGGCTTCAGTGGAGCCGGCGAGACGGGCAAAGGAGGCCCGGGCACGATGATTCGCGAACAGGAACGCTCGGTGGCGTCGGGGATTTTCATGCTGCTCGCCGGCCTGGCGCTTCTCGGCCTGGGCATCTGGGGGCTGGTCGCCGCGATCCGTGCCGAATGGGTCGCGGGCATCTTCCTGGCGGTGGCGGTCGGGCTGCTGGGCGGCGTCGTCTTCGCCGGGCTCTTCACGGTCGCACCGAACGAGGCGCGCGTCCTCCAGCTCTTTGGCAGTTACGTCGGGACCGTCAGGGCGCCGGGCCTGCGCTGGGCCAATCCCTTCTACACGAAGAAGAAGATCTCCGTGCGCGTGCGGAACTTCGAGAGCTCGCGTCTGAAGGTCAACGACAACGAGGGGAACCCGATCGAGATCGCCGCCGTCGTCGTCTGGCGCGTCGTCGACACGGCAGAGGCCTGCTTCGAGGTCGACGACTACAACAACTACGTGCACGTCCAGAGCGAGTCGGCGCTGCGCAATCTGGCGACGAGCTATGCGTACGACGCCCACGACGATGCGCAGACGTCGCTGCGCGGGCATACGGCCGCGATCGCGGATCACTTGAAGAACGAGATCCAGGATCGTTTGAGCAAGGCGGGGGTCGAGGTGCTGGAGGCGCGGATCAGCCATCTCGCCTACGCGCCCGAGATCGCGGCCGCGATGCTGCAGCGCCAGCAGGCGGGTGCGATCATCGCCGCCCGTCAGCGGATTGTGGAAGGCGCGGTCGGGATGGTGGAGATGGCGCTCGAGATGCTGTCGCGCAAGGAGATCGTCACGCTCGACGAGGAACGCAAGGCGGCGATGGTGAGCAATCTGCTCGTGGTCCTGTGCGGCGAGCGCGGCACCCAGCCCATCGTCAACGCCGGCACGATCTATCAGTAAGCGACGCCGCCTCAGCGGTCGTCGCGGCAGCCCCTGCGCCGCGCTGTGCTATTCAGGCGCCCCTGGGCGGGCCGCCTGGCAGCGCGGCGGGCTGCTGATCGAACACTTTCCCGGGCTCCGAAAGCCCACGCACTTGAATGACGGACCGCAAGTCCTTCCTGCTTCGCATCGACCCGGAGGTGCTCGAGGCGCTCCAGCGCTGGGCCAACGACGACCTGCGCTCGCTCAACGGGCAGATCGAATTCGTGCTGCGGAAGGTGCTGAGGGAGGAGGGGCGGCTGGCAGCGGACCGCGCGCGGGCGAAGTCCAGGCGCTAGCCTTCGCTGAACGCGTCGGCCACGGATCCATCGACGTCGGGCTCCGCGACCGGAGGCTGCTCGGCCCTCGCCTCGCGGTAGATGCGCTCCGGCACCTGCTGGATATCCCACGCCAGGCCGAGCCATCCCATGAGCCGGATGACGTAGTAGGTCGGATCGAACTCCCACCAGTAGAAGCCGTTGCGCGCCGCACGCTGGTACCGGTGGTGGTTGTTGTGCCAGCCCTCGCCGGCCGCGAAGATCGCCGTCCACAGGTTGTTGCGCGACTGGTCCATCGTCTTGAACCGTCGCGATCCGAACAGGTGGTTCACCGTGTTGATGCAGAACGTCGCGTGCGCCAGCGTGACCGTCGGCAGCAGGAACCCCCAGGCCAGCCACTGCCAGCCGCCAGCCGCGAACATCGCGAGCGCCCAGAGCGCCGGCGGCGCCCAGTAGTGCTGGTCCAGCAGCCGCAGCTCGGGGTAGCGGCTGAAGTCGCGCACCACCGGATTGGTGGGCTCGATCTTGTTGTGTCGGACGTCGCTCGTGAACCACCCCACGTGGGCGTAGAAGAAGCCGCTGATGTGCGGGCTGTGCGGATCGCCGTCGCGATCCGCGTACTTGTGGTGCGTGATGTGATGGCCCGCCCACCACAGCGGCCCCTTCTGCATCGCGGCAGTGCCGAGGAACGCCCAGACGAACTGCGGCACGCGCGCCATCTTGAACGATCGGTGCGCGAAGTAGCGGTGGAAGGCCAGCGTCAGTCCGATCGCCCGCGAAAAGTGCGCCGCGGCCCACAAGCCGAGCATCGGCCAGGCGAACGGCACGAAGAAGATCGAGAGCGCCGAGACCTGGACCAGCCAGAAAATCGAGACGGAGACTGTCGATTGGAGTGAGCGGTCTGACATGGAGATTTCGAGTCAGGGCGTACGTGGAGCGCGGTACACCCCTTACTTGCTTATCGACCGATCGTGGCGGAACCGACAGCGGGGAACGTCCGGCGGGTACGGGAGGCCGCGGGGAAGATCACCCTTCTTCCTCGAATTCTTCTTCCTCGGGGGAACCCGCGCGCGTCGAGGGTCGCAGCGATTCGCGGTAGTCGAACAGCGGCAGGTCCCTGACGTGGAGGCTCGACGGGCAGCCGGGCGACTTGAGGTCCACCACGATGGTCACGGGGCTGCCTTCGACGCCCTCGCGAAACGTGATGCGACAGCCACAGGCCAGTCGGGCGTGCGTGAAGCCTTTGAGCATGCTGTCGAGATGATACTACAAGGCGGCTGGTCAGCCGTCAGTTATCGGCCGTCAGCTCTACAGCAGCGACTTGATGTCCTTCTCGAACTGCTGCTTCGAGCGGAGGCCGAAGTAGCGGGTGCAGATCATCCCGTCCCGCCCGACGACGATGGTGACCGGAATGCCGAACATGGGACCGTACGAGTCCTGGACGTCTTCGCGCCCGAGGCCGATGAGCACGGGGTAGTTCATCTTGTATTCGGCGACGAACGGCCGCAGCGTGTCGATGGGATCGTCCACCGAGATGCCGAGGAACGCCAGACCCTGTGAGGCGAAGCGGTTCTGGAGGTCCACGAACAGCGGAATCTCGTACTTGCAGGGCCCGCACCAGGTCGCCCAGAAGTTGATCAGCACGACCTTCCCCTTGTAGCTGGCCAGGCGCACGTCCTTGCCGTGCATGTCCTTCAGCGTGAAGTCCGGGGCCTTGCGGTTCTTGCCGTCACAGGTCGCGATGGCCGCCGTGGCCGGCACAACGGCCGGACCGCCGGGCTCGGACGCGCGCCCGGACACGAAGGGAATGGCCGACAGGCCAAGGGCTACCGCGCCAGCGGCGGCCAGCATCCAACGACGGCTCGTCATCGTCACTCCTCGCAACCTGCCCGGATAACGGGCTCAGGAGTCGTCCTACTCACCGGGACGACTCCTTGACGCCTTCACAGTCATTCCACGGCGCGTGTCGCGAATTGCCGGAAATCCCCGAGTGCGGACGCATCTGCCGACGCCACGGCGGCGTAGGTGTAGTGGCCATCGGTCCAGAAGGACGCACGCTGGCCCATTATCTCGCGAAGGCTCTCGGGCCGCACATCACCCTGCAGCACGAACAGCGAGAGCAGCGTGTCGTCCTTGCGGTAGAGCGCGTGCGCCATCAACCCGCCGGTGTGGACGCAACGGCGCAGGGCGACGAATCGAAACGGCGATCCGGGCGGAGGGGTGGGAAGGGGCGGCTTCCATCCGTGACGAGACTGCCAGCGGGCAGCCTGCGTGCCGACATCCGCGCCCGGCTGCGGGCGGAGAATGCGCGTGCATTTCAGGTGGTCGAGGGCCAGCTGGGCCGCAAGTGCCTGCCCGCCCCGGCCGATCAAGCCGTAGCCGGCGACTGCGGCCACGACCAGAACGGCGGTCGCCACGGCCGGGCGCGATCGCACGAATCGCCGCCATCCCCGAGCGTCCCGGTGTCGGCCGAGGGACGCGACGGTATCCCGCAGGTGCGGGGGCGCCGACTGGCGGAGCCGCAGACGGCGGGAGCACAGGAGTGTTCGCATCGCACGCTCCGTGGCCACCGCCGCCCGGCAGTGAGGACAGCGGGCCAGATGGACCTCCAGGTTCATCCGCTCCGTGTCCGGCAGCTCGCCGTCCACGAACTGCGTCGTCTGCGCGCGATATGGCTTACACGCGTCCATGGTCCATGTCCGGATTCGTCGTACGACTCATCGTGCGCCCTTCTCGCTGTCGTCCAGAGCCTGGGTGGGGTCCGCGATCGAGGGCCTGAGGAGATCGTGCAGCCGGCTGCGGCCCCTTGCGATCCGCGACATCACGGTGCCGGCCGGCACATCGAGCAGGCGCGCGATCTCCTCGTAGGAGTGCTCCTCGATGTCCCGCAGCCACACCGCCTGGCGATAGAGGCGCGGCAGGGCATCGAGCGCGGCCCGCACGGTTTCGTCCGACGCGGTGGCGAGGAGTGCGGCTTCCGGATCGAGCGCCCCGGAAGCCGGCGGCTCGAGGTCCAGCCGATCGCTCGCGGCATCAACCGGATGGCGGCTCTCGTCCCGGCGACCGTTCCTGAAGGTATTCCGGAGAATGGTGAACAGCCACGCACGCAGGTTGCTGCCCGCCCGATACCGATGCGCGGACCGGAACGCCTTGACGTAGGTCTCCTGCACCAGATCTTCGGCGTCGGGTCGATTCCGGGTCAGCCGGAGCGCCGTGGAGTACAGGTGATCCAGATGGCTCACGGCCTCGTCGGCAAAGGGAGCCGCCGGCCCCTCGAGGGCTGGTGTCGCGCGAAAAGAGCCCCGTCGAAACAGCATCACGTGCGGCGCTGGCCCCCATCTCGAGGAGAACACCAGCCCCCCGATTCTATTCCCGGCCGGGGCCCGGGTCACATCTCCCTGCCTCACGAGCACGCAGGCGGGATCCGCGGGCTGTCCCCTGGCAGAGTCGGGCATTCACCGGCAGAGGACACGGCGCCGCGTCCCGGACGCCCTGGGACGGGTGGATTCCGGGGCACGCCTCTTGCTCCAGCCGCGTCGAATCGGTGTGGACACCGAGTTTGCGAGGCCAGTCGCACTCCAAGTAAGATGGCGGCGTCTGCCTGCCACCGCATCGCCATCGCCCGGGCGTCCCCCGTCGAGGTGACCGTCTATGCTGCACTTCATCCGGCGACGTAGCTTCCAGTGGGCCGTTGCGGCCGTGGCCTTCGCGCTGTTCTCAGCTGGCGACGCCGCCGCCCAGACCGCGACGCCCTACGTTCCCTATTTCGGGAAGAACCGCGTTCGATACGACAATTTCCAGTGGCACATCTACACCACTGATCACTTCGAGATCTACTACTACCCAGAGCTCGAGCAGCATCTCGAACGGGCCGCCGGCTACGCCGAGAGCGCGTACCAGCACGTCAGCACCGAGCTCAAGCACGATCTCGGGCAGAAGGTGCCGCTCGTCCTCTTCAAGACCCAGGCCGAGTTCCAGCAGCAGAACGTGATCCCGTCCGAGGTGCCGGAAGGTGTGGCCGCCTTCGCCGAGCCCCAGCGCGACCGCATGGTCCTGCCGATCGACGAGCCGCCCGATCAGCTGTACCGCCTGATCGTCCACGAGCTGACCCACATCTTCGAGTTCGACATCATCCCGCGCGGGCTGGTCACGCGTGGCGTCCCGCTCTGGGTGGACGAGGGCCTGGCGGACTACATGGCCGGGGTGTGGAATCCGCTCGACCTCATGACCGTCCGCGACGTCGCCATCGCCGACATCGTGCCGCGCATGACCGATTTCGACGGCTACGGCGGCTTCAGCAATCCGCGCATCGTCTACAACCTCGGCCATGCCGCCTTCGAGTTCATGGAGTCGAAGTGGGGCAAGGAAGGCGTGCGGCAGTACGTCTTCTCGCTGCGCAAGAGCGTCATCGGCGGCGGATCGAACGCCTTCGAGGAAGCGTTCCGCATCAAGGCCGAGGAGTTCGATCAGCAGTTCGAGAAATACCTGAAGGATCGCTTCAAGCCGTTCCGCGACAAGGAGCGGCCGGTGGACTACGGCCGCAATCTCGCGCCTGATCCGAGGAAAACGAAGTACAGCAGCCTGCTGTCGATCGAGCCGTCGCCGTCGGGCGATCTCATGGCGGGCGTCACCGGCAATCGCAAGGACCAGGAGCTCGATCTCGTCCTCATCTCGACGAAAGACGGAGACGTCATCCGGAATCTCACTCCCGGCTTCGACAAGGATCGCGGCTTCGAGTACATCGCCGTGCCGGGCGCCCGGTGGAATACGGTTCCCTGGATGAGCTGGTCGCCGGTCGGCGACCGGCTCGCCTACTTCGCCCGCACCGAAAAACAGCGGTCGCTCGTCATCCAGAACGTGGTGACGGACAAGACCGAGGTGCGGATCGAGATGAAGAAGGTGGACGTGCCCGAATCGCCGGAATTCTCGCCGGATGGGCGGAAGGTCTATTTCTCGGCGCTTCAGAACGCGATTGGCGACATCTGGTCGGTGGACCTCGAGTCACAGGAGCTCACCAACCTCACGAAGGACGCCTTCGCCGACTACGCCCCCACCGTGTCGCCCGACGGCCAGTACCTCGTCTATCTCGCGCGCATCAGCGGCAACAACAAGCTGTTCCGACTCGATCTCGCCGACGGCAAGAAGACGCAGCTCACCTTCGGCACGCACGACGATGCGGCGGCGCACTTCCTCGATCCGGACACGTTGGTGTTCCCGTCGACGGCCACCGACCCCGCCCGGCCCATCACCCCGGAAGAAGCGCGCAACGGCAACATCTACAACCTCTGGACGCTCAGCCTGAAGACGGGCGAGCTGCGGCAGTTCACCGACACGCTGACGGCGAACCTTTCTGCGGTCCCGCTGCGCGAAGGCAACATCACCAAGGTGGCGTTCGTGACGTACTACAAGAGCGAGTACGGCCTCCACGCGCTGGTGCCGAAGGAACCCAAGGCCACCGTCGCCACCCGCGACTTCGGCGAGCCGGGCCCGATCATCGACTTCCAGGCGCCGCTCACTCATACGCTCGTGCAGTCGAACCAGCGGCGGAAAGGGACGTTCGAGAAGCTGTTCCTCGAGGGCCGGCCGCCGGTGGCGGTCGGCGTGACGAGCGGCGGCGACCTGTTCGGCGGAACGCAGGTCTCGTTCGCCGACGTGCTCGGAGACAAGCAGTTCAACCTCTTCGTGGCGTCGGTCTCGCAGTACCGGACGATCTCGGGCTCGTATCTGAATCTGTCGCGACGCTTCCAATACGCGCTGCAGGGCTTCTCGCAGACGACGTTCTTCTACGGCTACGGGGACACGGTCTTCTACGACCTCGGCGTCACGCCCTTCATCGACCGCGACCGCGCGCTCGCCACGCGGACGCTGAACGGCGGCATCGCCTTCGGCATCTATCCGTTCAACCGCTACTCGCGCGTCGAGATCTCGGGAGGCGTGGTCCACTTCGACGAGGAGTTCAACGATCCCGACGTCGAGGCGTACTCGAACGCGTACCAGATCGCGACCTATGGCACGACCGTGCTCCGAGAGGGCACGTCCACGCCGCTCGGCGTCGCCTTCGTGCAGGAGGACACGGTGTTCCGCGAGTTCGGGCCCCTCTCCGGCAGCACCATGCGGCTGGCCTACGAGACGTCACCCGAGTTCGGGAACAACCTGTCCTACCAGACGCTCGACGGCGACGTTCGCTACTACTTGCGTATCGGCGCCTCCGGCCTGGCCGCGTTCCGTGTGAAGGGATTCAAGAGCATTGGCGACGCGCCCGACTTCTTCTACTTCGGCGGCAACTCCGAGCTGCGCGGCTACGACTACCTCTCCTTCGCCGGCCACAAGGGTTTCTTCGCGAACGCCGAGCTGCGCTTCCCGTTCATCGAAGCGATGCTGACACCGATCGGGGTGCTCGGCGGCCTGCGCGGCGTCTTCTTCGCCAACATCGGCGGGGCGGCGTTCAACGGGGAGCCGTATCAGTTCGCGACGAGCTCGGCCGAGCAGTATGAACCGATCGTCGGCTTCGCGCCGTCTGAAGACGGGTTGACCTATGTCCCGGTCTATGGGCCGGTGCAGACGATTTCGGGGTTCCGGCTCCGCGACGGCCGCGCCTCCTACGGCATCGGGCTCGAGAGCTTCCTGCTCGGCTTCCCGATCCATTTCGACTATTCCTGGAAGACGCTCTTCAACAAGGACTGGGAAGACGCGCTGTTCGCCCTCTCGGGTGGCAGCGACGAGTTCCGCAAGGGCAAGTTCCAGGTGTGGATTGGGTACGACTTCTGAAAGTACAAAGTACGAGGTACGAAGTACCGAGCATGGGGCCGGAGATCGCCGGCCCCTTTTCTTTGCGGTCGCAAACCTCCGAACCCCTCACTCGTCCTTCGTACCTCGTACCTCGTACTTCAATGGACCTGTCACCCAAGCGCTCCAGCGATTCCGTCACCGAGATGACGGAGGTGGTGCTGCCGAACGACGCGAACCCCCTGGGGTTCATCCTCGGCGGCACGGTGATGCATCTCATCGACATCGCGGGAGCGATGGCCGCCATCCGGCACACACGTACGCGGCTCGTCACTGCCGCCGTGGACGGTCTGCAGTTCCTGCATCCCATCAAAGTCGGCGACATCGTCATCCTGAAGGCGCACGTCACCTGCACGTTCAGCCATTCACTCGAGGTGCAGGTGGACGTGTTCTCGGAAGAGACGCTGACTGGCGTGCGGCGGATGACCAGCCGCGCCTATCTGACCTTCGTCGCGGTGGACATCGACGGGCATCGTCTGCCCGTCGCTGCCGCTCATCGTGGAGTCAGAGGAAGAGCGTCGGAAGGCAGAAGCGGCCCGGGCCCGGCGGGCGACGCGACTCGAGGCAAAGCGCTCCCTCCAGGCAGCTGAGACAGCCTGAGAAGACCCGCTTCGAGATCGATCCCGACGCGATAGCGGCTCAGAAAGCGGTGGCCGACGATGCCGCCGAGCTCGATGCCGAGCAGGACGCTGGGGGCCCGCAGGTTCAGCACGACCGTCGCGAAGTTGTCGAAACGGATGCGATCGAAGGCGAGGTCGAGCCCCGGATAGAGGAAGGCATCGCGATCCCATCCCGAGCTTCCGTACACCCTGAGCGGGATCCGGCGCGATCGACTCGGCCCGATCGCGGTCGCCATGGCCGTGCTGATCGAGATCACTTCCCCGCCGGTGTCGACGATGAAGCTCGCCAGCTCCCGATCGTTGACCGTGCCGCGGACCATCGCGAGCCGGTAGATGAACATCGGCATCTCCAGCTCGCCGGGCTCGAGGCGCATGCGCCCGAACGTCAGCGTCCGCGTGCCGTAGTCGATGGTCGTCGACAGGCCGAGCGCGACCGGCGACCAGCTCTCGCCTTCACGCGTCGGGAGGCCGCGCAGCGCCGGGTTCTTGATGAGCGTCGGTACGTTGCGCATCGTGAACGTGCCGATCGACAGCTCGTCCAGCCGCCCGAGCTGGAGCCCCCGCAGACCCGCCTCGCCCACCCCCGCGCTGATCGTGAACCCGAGCGGCTGAATGCCGTGTCGCTCGGCGGTCCGGCGGCCGATCACGGTCATCTCGGCGCCGGTGTCGAGGACGAACTCGATCGGCCGGCCGCCATTGACGCGGCCCTGGACCACGATCTTGTCGCGGACGACCCGGAACGGAATCCGATGCACCTGACGCGCCACGGCCTCGTCCATGGCGAATGGCGTGCGGCCCTCGAACGACTCGAGGAACCGGACCTGCGCGCGCGTGAGAAGGGCGCGTTCCTCGCGGTCCCTCGGCGGCAGGAGGTTCTGGAAGTTGCGGAGCGACGCCGCCGCGTCGGTGAAGTTGCCGCGACGCTCGTAGACGTAGCCTTCGGTGTGGTGGAACTCGGCCTCCGATGACTGCCGGGCGATGGCGGTGCGGATGTGTGTGAGCGCCGCGTCGAAGTCGCGGCTCACCATCGTGAGTCGCGCCAGCCCATGATGCGCGCGGGCGTCACCGGGATCGACCGCCAGGGTGTCGCGGTAGCGCTCACCAGCCTCCGGAAAGAGACCCGCCGACCACAGCGCGTCGCCATGAAGGGCCAGCGCCTCCGCGGATCGCGCATGCGCGCTGGCCAGGGCCTCGGCTTCACGACGCGCCCGGCTGAAGTCGGCGCTGCGGAGAAGCGATCGAACCAGACCCGTGCCGGCACGATAGGCGAGCTCGGCGTCCGCGCCCGCCGTCGCCCCCGTGCGGGCGCGCTCGTAGGCCACCACCGCTTCGCTGTATCGCGATTCGTCGAACAGGAGATCGCCGAGCTGGAGAAAGACCTCGGGGGAGCGCTCGTCGGATGCCAGCAGAGCGCCGGCGAACGTGGCCACCAGCAGCGCGACGCCCGCCCGCCCCGCTCGGCGTCTCGACCGAGTGTCTGGAGTTGACGGGCCGGCAGTCACGGACCCGGCAGCTACGCGGCCAGCAGTCACCACGCGTCTCCTTCAGGCCGTGCGCGGCGACGGGCGCCGCCGGCCGCGGGCGCCGGAACTCTCGGGTCCCGGGCCTCTACTTCTCGTAGTACTTCGCGTTGATGTCAATATACTGCGCCGACGCCTCCGGAACTTCATCCAACGCAAAGATCGCCTCGACCGGGCAGGCAGGGACGCAGGCGCCGCAGTCGATGCATTCGTCGGGATGGATGAACAGCTGTTCCGCAGCCGGAAACTCAGGCTCGTCCTTGCGAGGATGGATGCAGTCCACGGGACAGACGTCAACGCACGCCGTGTCCTTCGTTCCGATGCACTTCTCGGTGATGATATAAGCCATTCGGGGCTCCTCAGGCGGCTTCGTCGGTCTTCGGTCTCTCTCAGGCTACGGGCAGGCTGCGGGCTACGGGCACCTAAGCGCTGGTCGCCGGTCGTTCGTAGCTGGACCTGGTCCTGGACTTCGTGTCGTTGGTCGCTGGTCGCTTGTCATTCGTCGCTGGAGCTGTCACGCGGTCCCAGCGAGGCCCTGCGGCATCGTCGCGCCCAGGCGCAGCGACACCAGTCGCGCAAGCTCCAGGGCGTCGCGCCGGCGATCGGCGCCGAGCACGTCATCGGGCACGTCGTGCCCGAACAGGCCCACCCGCGCCACCTCACGTCCCGTGTAGTCGATGACCGGCGCGCACGTGCAGCCGAGGTGCTGTCCCGGGCGCGCCGCGCCCGAGGGCCCGAAGCGCGCCGGCCGGCCGTCGAACGGTCCCCGTTCGAGCTTCAGGCAGCTCAGTCGCCGCGCCGATGCCGACGCGTAATAGATCGAGCAGTGACCCGGCATCGCCTTGCCATACGTGGTGTGCATCGCGACAGCGTCCGGCTCGGTCGTCCAGACGTAGGTGACTTCACCGTCGTGGGATGCGGCCAGAAACGCGCGCAATCCGGTGCGCAGCACGTAGTCCCGCAGCACGGGGTACGCATGCAGCCGAAGCTCCGAGCGCTCGAGCAGCTTGAAGCTCAGGTCGAGCATCTTGAGCGTCAGCCGGTAGCGGCCCGTCTCCTCGTCCTGGTGGACGTAGCCCTGTCGCTTCAGGACAGCGAGCAGGCGGTGCACGGTCGAGGCGGGCTGTTTCAGCTGACGACGGAGATCTGCCACGGCGAGGCCTCGGGGGGCCTGACTGAGCGCCTCACAGACCTCGAACGCCTTCTCGATCGAGGTGACGCGCGTTTCCGAGCTCGACGCCGGTGCGGTGTCGCCCATTCACTGAGCCATTCAAGACACCATTCCACATAATGGAACGGTGTTCAGTATGTTGGATGCTAACGCGCCACTGCAGCGTAAACAAGGGGCCTGTTTGGTCGGAGATTCTGGAGCGGCTGGAGCGGCTGGAGCGGCTGGAGCGGCTGGAGCGGCTGGAACGGCTGGAGCGGCTGGAACTGTGGCGTGCGGGGCTAGACGATCTTCATCCGGCCGGAGAATCCCTCGTCGTATCCATGAAAGTGCGTGATCGTCTCTTCGGGATACTGCCAGCAGTAGTAGCCCTCGCCGTTGTCGAAGTCCACGAGCCAGAGTCCTTTGGCTTCGAGCTGCAGATCGTTGATGCGGGACGCCCACCGGGCGACGATCCCGTTCAGCTGCTCCGACAACTCCTCGTGCCGCGGGTGCGATTCGCCATGTCGGTGCAACTCGCGTGAGACGTCTTCGGCCTCCCGAACTGCTTCGGCGGTCACGAGCTTGACGGAAGGCAGGAGACGGTTCGCTTCGTCGAGGGAGAACTGGCGGCGCTCGGTCCGGGAAGCTGGCATGGCGGGAATTATAATGACGCTTCCGTCCCGGAGCGATGCGACATTGGCTGGCGTGATCACCGATTCCTCGTGGCGCTGGTATGCTCCCCGGCGCTGGCGCAAGGCGTGTCTGGCGACCCTGGTGCTGACGATCTCCTCGTGCGGTGGCGGCGGTGGTGGCACGCCAACCACGCCGACCCAGCCGCCGACCGGGACGCCGGGCCTGACCGTGACGATCACCTCGATGGGGGCGAGTCCCCGGGCGCTGACGGTTGCGGTGGGCGCGCGCGTGCTGTTCATCAACAACGATGCCCGGCCGCACGAGATGACCTCGGATCCGCACCCGACGCACGAGGACTGCCCCGAGTTGAACCAGGTCGGATTTCTGAACCCGGGCCAACAGCGCGAGAGCGGAAACCTCGTGATGGCCCGGACCTGTGGATTCCACGATCACATCAACCCCGAAGCGCCGTCATTGATCGGCTCCATCAGTATTCGCTGACGTTCACGCGCGAGCGTGCAGTTCGGCGCGGCCTCACTATTCCGTAACCACGGCACACGAATCCGAACGTGCGATTCCTCAATCCCTTCGCCGGCGGTCTTCGAATCCACGGCTTTCGCGAGTCCCCATTGACGCCGGAACTGGTCCGGGATCTGCAAAGCCGAGCCGGCGTGAAGCGTCTCGTCATCCTCCTGCTTCCGCTGGCGGGTTGTTCGATGGCGCCCGCCGGCGAGCGGCCAGCTGCTTTCGCGCCCGCAGTCGCCGCGCCGGTGGCGACCCATGCCCATCGCCACGGCGCCTCGCAGGAGAGCGCGCACGCCATGCCACGGGCGGCAGCGCAGCCGCGGGTCCGGACGGCCCAGGTCCCGCTGGTCTTCGAGGCGGACAGCCTCTCGTCCTCGCAGGAATCCCGCTTCATCGCGCGGACGCCACGCTACGCGGTGCGTGTGTCGTCGAGCGGAGCCGAGATCGCGCTGCGCCCCGGATCGCCTGCGCACGCCGCCGAGCCGATCACGATGCGGTTCGCGGGCGCAAGCCCGGGCATCCGTCGCGTCGAGGCCGATCGCGCCGGGGGTACGGTCAGCTACTTCCACGGCAACGATCCCGAGGCGTGGCGGACCGGCATCCCGACCTTCAGCCGCGTCCGCTTCAAGGACGTCTATCCGGGCGTCGACGTCGCGGTACTACGGCACGGACCGCGAGATCGAGTACGACCTCATCGTCGCGCCTGGCGCGCACCCGGGTGACATCGCGATCGCGTTCGACGGGGCCAGCGCCGTGCGCGTGGCTGCCGATGGCAGCCTGAGCATCGATGCGGGCCGCGAGACCCTGACGCTTCGTCGTCCGGTCGCACATCAGACGGACGGCCGTACGCGCACGCCGATCGCCAGCCGCTACGAGCTCGTGGACGCGACGAGGGTCCGCATCGCCGTCGGCGCCTACGACACGACGCAGACGCTGGTCATCGATCCGATTCTCACCTACTCGATGCTCGTCGGCGGGCAGGGCGTCGATGAAGCCAGCGCGGTCGCCGTGGACGCCGCGGGGCACGTGTATCTCGCCGGCACGACCGCGTCTCCGAACTTCCCCGGCGCGACGGGCGCCGGCGGCGCGTTCGACGTGTTCGTGACCAAGCTCGATCGGCGCGGCACGTCGGTGCTGTTCTCGGCCTATGTCGGCGGTGCCGGCGCCGACGAGGCGCGCGATCTGGCGATCGACGCGCAGGGACACGCCTACGTCGTGGGCATCACGCAGTCGGGCAACTTCCCGACGCGATTGCCGCGGCAGGCGGCGCACGCGGGCGGCATCGACGGCTTTCTCTTCAAGTTATCCACGACCGGGGCCGGGCTGCGTCTACTCGACCTACTTCGGCGGCACGGATACCGACGAAGCCAACACCGTCGCCATCGACGCGCAGAGGAACGCCTACATCGGCGGATTGACCCGCTCGGCCGGGCTGCCGGTCTTGAATGCGCGGCAGGCGGGCTTGGGCGGCGTCCTCGACGGATTCGTCGCCCGCTTCGACCCGGCCGGGGCGCTGCTCTATTCGACCTTCCACGGCGGGTCGGGCAGCGACACCGTCACCGCCCTCGGCGTCGACACCGCCGGCAATGCCACCGTGACGGGGAGCACGACGTCGACCGATTTCCCCCTGCTCGCCCAGTCGTTCGGGGGGAACGCCGGCCGCGTCGATGCGTTCATCTCCCGATTCTCGACCACCGGCACGTTCATCTTTTCGACCTACTTCGGCGCCGACGGCGCCGACATCGGCCAGGGGGTCGCCGTCTCCGCCGCCGGCTACTCGTACATCGTCGGCACGACCGCCTCGGCGCTGCTGCCCACGGTCAACGCCATCCAGCCCATGTCTGGCGGATCGCTCGATGCCTTCCTGCTCGCGGTGTCCCCCGGTGGAGCGATTGCGTTCGCGACCTACTACGGCGGGGCGCGCAGCGAACGGGGCCGCGCGATTGCGCTCGACGAGGCGGGTCGCCTGGTGGTCGCCGGCCAGACCATGTCGGCCAACCTGCCGGTGGTGCGGGCGGCGCAGCCGGCCAGCGGGGGCAACCGCGACGCCTTCGTGCTGCAGCTCGACCCGCCCCATTCGGCCGTCACTTACGCCACCTACCTCGGTGGCAGCAACAACGACGAGGGCATGGGGGTGGCGATTGACGCCGTCGGTCGGGTTTTCGTCGCCGGAGCCTCGTCCTATCCCGTGTCGGGCGCGCAGGGTTCGTCCGACGCGTTCGTCTACGGACTCTCGAGCGGCAACGATCTCGTGGACAGCGACGGCGACGGCATGACCGACGCCTGGGAGACGCAATACGGCCTGGACCCGGCAGCCAACGACGCGGCCCTCGACCCCGATGGCGACGGCGTCACCAACCTGCAGGAGCTCGCCAACAACACACATCCGCAGGGCTTCTTCACCCGCTATCTCGCCGAGGGCGCGACCGGGACGTTCTTCGACAGTCGGGTGGCGCTGTTCAACCCGGGCGCGTCGCTGGCGACGGTCCTGCTCCGCTACCAGCGGGAGAACAATCCGGAGCTGCAGCAGCTGGTCGCGCTGCCCGCCCACTCGCGCGCGACGATCAACCCCGAGGCTTTCCCCGGACTCGAAGCCACGTCGTTCTCCACGGTCATCGAAAGCGACCAGGCGGTCGTGGTCGATCGAACGATGACCTGGGACGGCAGCGGGATCGGCAGCCACGCCGAGACCTCGATCGAGCAGGTGTCGAACGTCTGGTATCTCGCGGAAGGCGCAACCGGGGGTGGATTCGACCTCTACTATCTGTTGCAGAACCCCAACGCCGCGCCGGCCAGCGTCACGATCACGTACCTGCGAGCGTTCGGGGACCCGCTGACGAAGAACTACGTCGTGAACCCGCGCAGCCGGCTCACGATCAACGTCGACAACGAGCGCTTCGGCCCGACCAACGCGACGCTGCTCTCGGAGACGGATGTCTCGGCGCAGATTGTCTCGACGACCGTCCCGATCCTGGTCGAGCGGGCGATGTACATGACGGCCGGTGGCCGTCTGTTCGCGGCGGGCCACAGCAGCGCGGGCATCACGACGCAGGCGACCAGCTGGTTTCTGGCCGAAGGGGCGTCGGGTTCGTACTTCGATCTGTTCATCCTGCTCGCCAATCCCAACACGACGCCCACGACCGTGGAGATCGCGTACCTGCTGATTAGCGGCGAGACCATCACGCGGCACTACGCGCTGCCGGCCCAGAGCCGCCGCACGGTGTACGTCGATGTCGAGCCAGGGCTCGAGGACGTCGCGACCTCGGCGGTCGTGCGCTCACTCGACAGCGCCGTGCCGATTGTCGTCGAGCGGGCGATGTGGTGGCCCGGAGGGAACTGGACCGAAGCCCACAACAGCGCCGGCGCGCTGGTCACGTCGCCACGGTGGGCGCTCGCCGAGGGCGAGTTCGGCGGGACGCGAGCCCACCAGACCTACGTGCTGCTCGCCAACACGTCGCCCTTCCCCGGGACCGTGCGCGTCACGCTCTTCTTCGAGGATCAGGGCGAACCGTTCGTCACGGAATACACGGTGGCGGCGCGGAGCCGCTACAACGTCGATCTGCGCCAATACCATCGCCCAGGGCCGGCGCTTCTCGGTCCTCGTCGAGGGGCTGGGCGCCACGCCGCCACAACTGGTCGTCGAACGGGCGATGTACTCGAACGCCGGCGCGTCGATCTGGGCCGCCGGCACCAACGCCCTCGGCACGCCGCTCTTCGCCCCGAACACCTTCCTGGTGACTGCCAATGGCGTGTTCCCGAAGGTGCTCGTCGTCGATGAAGGGACCCGGGTCACGATCCTGAACCAGGATCCGAACTCGGTGGTGACCGACGACTGTGCAGCCGGCGGACACGACATCTCCGACGACCCGCACCCGACGCATGGCGACAACCCCGAGTTCGGGATTGGACGGCTCGACTTCGGCCAGTCGCGCCAAACCTCGAACCTCGTGACCACCGGGTCGTTCGGCGTCCACGATCACTGCCACGGCCAGGACGAGAAGTGGAAGGCCCGCGTGATCGTCCGCCCTCTGCCATAGCAGGGATCCAGGCATCAGGGATGTTCCAGTCCGGAGCTCGCGTCCGGAGTCTGATTCCTGAGGCCCGATCCCTGGTCCCGGCTCATCCCTGTCCCTGCTCACGTATCATCTGGTGTGCTCTCCCCTTACGGCGCGCGTGAAGCACGCTTCACCGCCGACGCGCGATCAGCGGCTCGCGTTTCCGTCCGTTTTTCCAGCGCGCGGCTGGCCATCGCCGCAACGACGGCGCTCCTCGCGATTGCCTGGCTGAGCGACCCGACTCGCACCTGGGCGGGGCCGGCGGTCGCCGCGACCGTGGCCGCGTTCCTGGTGCTCGTCATCCGGCACGACCGGGTCGAGCAGCGGCGCGACGTGGCTGCCGCTTTGGCGACGGTCAATCGCGACGCCCAGCGGCGCCTCGACCGCGACTGGTCGGCCATGCCGGCCACGTGGCAGGTGGACGGCATCGACGATCACCCGTACGCCGGCGACCTCAATCTGTTCGGACACGCGTCGCTCAGCGGAATCCTCGGTCCGGTGCAGACCCCCACCGGCCGTGTGCTGCTCAGTCGCTGGCTCCTGCAGGGACCCGCGCACGCCGAGCCGGACGTCATCGCCCGTCACCAGGAAGCCGTCCGCGAGCTGGCACCTCTGCTCGACCTCCGACAGCAGCTCACGGTCGCGGCCAGGCGGATTCCCGCGCTCAATCGCGTCCCGGCGTCGCTCGTGGAACCGCCAATCTCGGCAACCGGCCCGTCAGCCGAGTCGCGCGCGCTGAAGGGCGAGCCGCCGCTCGTGCGGTTCGTCGGCTGGGCCGAGTCGCCATCGTGGCTCCTCTCGCGCCCCTGGGTGAGCATTGTCGCGATCGCGCTGGGGCTCGTGACGACCAGCCTCTTCATGTTGTGGCTCGCGGGGTGGCCCGTCGCCCCCTGGTGGCTGGCCACCGCCACCGCGGGATGGATGCTACGTGCGTACGTGCGCCATCCTCTCGAACAGACGTTCGGCGGCGCCTCGACCGAGCACGGCGTGCGGTCGTGGACGACGCCCATCGGCCTGATCGAGACCGCGCGGTGGCAGGCGGTCGAGCTCAAGGCCGCACAAGCCACGCTCGCGACGGGCGGTCAGGCGCGAAGGTCGCTTCGGCGCCTCGAACAGCTCGTCGCGCTGGCGGACTTCCGTCTGTCCACGTGGCTCTACCTCCCCATTCAGTCGCTGACGCTCTGGGAACTGCACGTGTGGTGGGCCATGGAGCGCTGGCGCCACGCGCATGGCCGTCACGTCGCCGAGTGGCTGACCGCGGTGGGCCGAGTGGAAGCGCTGTCCGCGCTGGCCTCGCTCGCGCACGACCATCCGGCCTGGGCGTTTCCCGAGGTCTCCCCACGGCATCACCGCCTCGAGGCCGACGCGCTCGCGCATCCGCTGCTCGCCGACGCCGTGCGGGTCGCCAACGACGTCAAGCTCGGGCCTCCGGGCCGCTTCCTGCTCATCACCGGCTCCAACATGTCGGGCAAGAGCACGTTGCTGCGATCGCTGGGCGTCGGCATCGTCCTCGCCCACGCCGGAGGACCCGTCTGCGCCTCGCGCATGACCCTGCCGCCGATGACATTGCACACGAGCATGCGGGTCGCCGACTCGCTCGAGCGCGGGCTGTCGCTCTTCATGGCCTCCCTCGTGCGGCTCGAGCGCATCGTGCGCAGCGCGCGCGAGGCGAACGGCCGTGTCATGGGCTACCTGCTCGACGAAGTCCTGCAAGGGACCAACAGCGCCGAGCGGCAGGTCGCGGTCCGCACCATCGTCGGGCACCTGCTGGGAACGCGAGCGATTGGCGCGGTCACCACCCACGATCTCGAGCTCGCGCACGATGCCGCGTTCACCCTCAACGCCGACAGCTTCCATCTGCAGGAGACGCTGGCGCGGCACGGCGAGGACGTGTCGATGACCTTCGACTATCGGCTGCGGCCCGGCCCCGCCGAGGCCGGCAACGCGCTGGAGCTGCTCCGGATGCTCGGACTGCGTTAGCTGGCGACGGCGGCCCTCAGCCTATCTGGCGACGGCGGCCCTCAGCCGCCGTCGCGGCAGCCCTTCATGCGCGCGGCTATCCGGCGGGCGCTGCCCGCGCCCGCCGGCCGCGCGCGGGCTGCAGCCATCTAGCGACGACCGCGCCCAACGCCGCCCCCCGAGCGGCCGGCGGCCCGCTCAGGGCCGCCGAACAGCCGCGAGGGATCAAGGCGGCGCGCGGTGGCCGCTGAGGGCGGCCACCGCCAGAATCAGCGCTGACGGCGGCCCGCAGCCGGCCGTCGCGGCGAGCGCCTGCATGGCGCGCCGAGCTAGTCCGGCGAGGCGACTGCCGCGGCGGCCCGCCGGCCGCGCGCGGGCTGCGCAGCTGCGCCGACGGCCAATCGCGACCGCGCCGCCCCCGAGCGGCCGGCGGCCCGCCTCAGGGCCGCCGAACAGCCGCGAGGGATCAAGGGCGGCGCGCGGTGCCTCTGGGGCGGCCACCGCCAAATCAATACCGCCGCCCCCGAGCGGCCGGCGGCCCGCCTAGGGCCGCCGAACAGCCGCGAGGGATCAAGGGCGGCGCGCGGTGGCCGCTGAGGGCGGCCACCGCCAAATCAATACAGCCGGACGTTGTCGAGCTCGAGCCAGGCGAGCTTTCCGGCATCGCGCGAGGCCTCGAACCGGATCTCGACCAGATCGCGTCCGGTCCACGCCACGCGATTGCCGCTGCCGTTCTGCCCCACCGAGGCAAAAGGAATGCTCACGGGCGTCCATTCCGGCGATCCCGAAAAGTAGGATTCGTGAAAGCGGCCGTCGGCCACCCGGCGGGTCACGAAGACGATCCGGTAACGCCCCTCCCCGCGCGCATCGAAACGCAGGCCGCGAAACCGGCTCACGTCTCTCGGTTCTCCATCGGGGGAGAGCGCGAGCGAGGCGCGCAGGTAGGGCGATGCCGCCTCCCCCATCCGCGCCGTCAGGTGCAGCGCATGGTCGCGGAAGGCACGCACGACGCGGCCGGCAACGAGGGTGGTCGGGCGATCCGCGGTCTCGGTCCCGGTGATCCAGGTCAGCCCTGATGGGCTGCGCTCGTCTTCGCGCTCGAAGTCGTCGAGCAGCGCTACGTCCAGCTTCGGCACGGCGGCGACCGGGGGCGCTGCTGCAGGGGCAGGGGCAGGGGCTGGGCAGTGCAGTCGCAGTTGCAGCCGCCTCCGCCGGTTCCGATCGGCCCCGGCGGCCCCGCGCCGGCTTGCGTGCCGGCGGAGGGGCAATGGTCGCGGGTGGGGCGGCAGCGGCCGTCGGCGCGGCTTCCACCACCGGAGGGGCGAGCACCGCGCGCAAGGCCTGGCGGTCCACTTCCTGGCCGCCGAGGAAGATGCGATCGATGCGGGCCAGGTCGTCGATCGTCGCCGTGGGATCGCCCTCGACCATCAGCAGATCCGCGCGCATCCCGGCGGCGATGAAGCCGCGGTCCGAGTGCAGCTGGAGCCCCCATGCGCCGCCACTGGTTGCGGCAGTCACGGCCTCCAGTGGTGTGAGGCCGGCGGCCACGAGCAATCGCGCCGCCAGATGCGTGGACCAGCCGTACGCCATCGATGCCGATCCGCCGTCGGATCGGACGGCCACGCGTATGCGCGCCTCCCGAAGTGCGCGGACGACGTTGGCGGCGCTCTGCCACTCGGCTCCGGGGTTCTGTGCTGACACATCGACTCCCGCCGCTGCCGCGACCTCGGTCGCCAGCGGCGAAGCGGTCCCGGCCGGGGATCCGACCGCGCGCGTGAGCTCCGGCACTACCGTCACGTTGGCCTGGGTCACCGCCGCAGCCGACCCGGCGATCGCGGCCGGGTCGTTGCCCCCGCGCGCCGTCGGACTCCGCTGGGCCACGGCTTCGTCCAGCGAAGGCGCACCAGCCGGATGGGCGAGGAACAGGATGCGCGGGCCGGCATCGGCGCGGCCGGCGTCCCGCGCCACCACGTCGAATCGCGCCGCGTCTGGCCCGCCAACCGCGGCGGTGGTGACGCCGCTGTAGAGGAGCGCCGCAAAGGCGCGGCGCCTCTGCTCTGTCGACGGCGCATCGCTGCCCTCGGCGACATGTACGCCCAGGTCGATCAATCCCGGAAGCAGGGTCCTGCCGGCTCCGTCGATGGTCGAGGTGCCCGCGGGCACCTCGACCGTCCGGCCCGCGGCGCGAATGCGCCCCCCTTCGACCACCACTGTTCCCGTGAACGGCTCGTTGCCCGATCCGTCGACGATGCGCACGCCGACAATGGCCCAGGTGCCCGGCGCAGACTGTGCGCCGAGCGCGATCCAAGTGGTGAGCGGCAGCGCAGCAATGATTCCGATCGAGCGGAACGAGACCATGGCCGACATTCTAACGGGCCGTCCAGGCGTGCGTCCGGCAGCTCGAGTGTGAGCTTCCTTCCTCCTTCCTCCTTCGAACTTCGTACCTCGACTTCGTACTTCGTAATTCACCACTCGTCGCCCCATCGCGTGTCGCGCGCACGTCGATAGGCATCACGGTCCTTCCGGCTCACGGTGCGCTCGACGATGCCTTCGGGGTACACAGCGTCATCGTCACGTGACCTGTGCCCTTGATCGGGTGTCGAATCACGCGCGCCTCCACGACAGGTGGAGGAGAAGGTTCTGCCGACGCCGGGTGCGGCTCCAGCGCCTGCGGACCAGCGATGACGTAGGAGAATTTTTCGTCCTCCCACCCCAGGTCGCCGCCCTTGAGCTGACGATGCAGGCGGCTTCGAGCGAGGCGCGCCGCGAAGTGGCACCAGTCAGGAGTTCCGCGGAGCGGACAGGGGTGATCGTGCGGGCAGGGCGCGAGCACGCGAAAGCCGGCGGCGATCAGAATGTCCCTGGCGGCGAGCACCCTGTGATAGCCACGCGGCGTGCCCGGCTCGACGATCGCGATCGCGCGCTTGGCTGCCTGCGCGGCGCGCAGGACGACGGCCCGCAGCGTCTCGGGAACGAGCTCGCCGATGACGTACGACAGCACCACGAGGTCGTGCGGTGGCCACGCCAATGGCGTCTGGAGGGCCGCTCGGCGCCACTCTACGCGGAGGTCGCCGTGACGGGGATGGTGGCGCCACAGCCGCTCGCTCAACGCGAGCATTCCCTCATCGGCGTCTGCCGACGTCACGCTCTCGAGCCCGGGGAAGGGCGCTGGCGGCGGCCCAGAGCGTCGTCCCCGGTCCGGCGCCCAGGTCGAGCAGGCGCCGGCACTCGGGCGGACCGAGCCGACGCGCGGCCTCGTGCAGCACGCGCTCGAGTGCGGCGGCGGTCGCCGGCATTCGGGTCGCTGCGTACGCGAGCCGCTCGGTGACGGAAAGCGGGCCCGGCGATCCGACGGCGTCGGGGTCGCGGTACCGCGCGCTCAGCGTCCCGGCGGCGGACCGCAGCTGCCGGCCCTGGACGCCGGCGGCTTCGGCGGCAATCGCCTGCTGCAGCGGATCCACGGCCACTCGTCAGGACGCGACGCGCGGCAGGCGAGGCACGATCCGCTGCGCGTTGCCGTAATAGAGCTTTCGCAGCAGGTCGTCGGAAAGCCCGAGGCCGTAGAGCTTCCAGAAGGCGTGATAGTCGCGGTAGTAGTCGAAGTACTCGTCGCGCGTCTCGAACACGCGGAAGAAGTAGGGATACTCGCTGGCCTCGTAGCGGTCCTTGCCGAAGAGGATGCGGTCCTGGTACTTCTCGAAGAAGGCGGCCGCCGCGCGCGGCTGACGTCCGAGGTCGTACAGGATCGCGCCCGTCTCGACGACCGTGTTCGGCAGGGTGTCGAGCATCCGGCCGAGCCGCGCCAGGTCGTTCGCGTGCCAGCCGAAGTGGGCGACGATGAACGTGGTCTTCGGATGGCGGGCGAACAGCCAATCCCGTTCCGCCATCAGCGCGTCGAAGGTCGGGAATCGATCGGGCGGCAGCCGGTTCTGCGGGCGCAGCTGGAGCTCTCGCCAGCGCTCGTTGTGCGGGTCCACCGGATCGAAGAACGACTGGGGTTCGCCGGTGTGGATGAGGACGGGAACGCCCAGTCGTCCGCACGCCGCCCACACCGGATCGAACTCGGGGTCGTCGGTGGGCACTCGCGCCCCGGTCTTCCGTTTCAGGTGCAGGCCGAAGTTCTTGAAGATTTTCAGGCCGACGGCGCCGGCCTTGATGTCGGCTTCGAGACGTGCGGCGGCGCGCTCTCCATAGCCGGGCGTCGTCGAGATCGTCGAAATCGAGGTTGGCGAAGAAGACCATCCGGTCGGCATGGGGACTCGCCTTGATGGCGCTGAGCCCCGCCCGCAGGCGCTCGCCGGTCCCCCCGGACAGATTCACCAGGACCCGCAGATTCAGCGCGTCCATCTCGGCGATGAGTGCGTTCAGACGCTGACCGGTCGGCACGGTCTGGTGATGACTGTGCACGTCGATCACCGGAAACTTCGCCCGCGGGACGGGATGCTCGGGGACAACGAGCGTGCGACTTGGGCTTGTACTCGTCGAATCGTCAGTGTGGGTGGGCTCGTGCGTGGCGCCTGGCCGGCGGCCAGCACGCCGCCTGCCACCGCGCCGAGCAGCACCATGACGCAGAGAGGCCTGATGTCAACCGATCTCACGCAAACCTCCGCTAACGCAGCGACTCGTGCCTCAAGAAATCGAAATCACAGCCGAGATGCGCCTGCTGCACGTGCCGGGCGTACAGCCGATCGTAGCCGCGGCCGGGAATCGGCGGTGGCGTGAACCGGCGCGGCGGCGTTCGAGCTCCGCATCGTCCACCAGGAGATCGAGGCGTCGGTCGTCCACCGAGAGCGTAATGCGATCGCCGTTGCGCACCAACGCCAGAGGCCCGCCCGCGGCCGCTTCCGGCGAGACGTGAAGAACGACGGTGCCGAAGGCGGTGCCGCTCATGCGCGCGTCGGAGATCCGCACCATGTCCGTCACGCCGGCCAGCTTCTTCGGGATCGGCAGCGCACCGGCTTCGGGCATGCCCGGGGCCCCCGAGCGGTCCGGCTTGTCGGAGGACCAGGATGTCGTCAGGCGCGACGTCGAGGTCGGGTGAATCGACGCGGCTGGCCAGGTCCTCGAGCGACTCGAAGACCACGGCCCGCCCCGTGACGTTGAGCAGATGCGCCGATGCGGCGGCCCGCTTGATGACCGCGCCGTCCGGCGCCAGCGTGCCCTTGAGGGCCACCAGCCCATCCCGCTCCACGATCGGGCGCGCCGCGGGGCGGACCACCGTCTGCCACGTCGGAAACGGGTCGTCGCCGAGAATCGCCGAGGCGCCCGCCTGTCACGGTCAGGCAGTCGAGATGGAGATGCGCGCGCAGCTCACGCAGGACGACCGGCAGGCCTCCCGCCCGGTGGAAGTCCTCCATGTAGCCGTCGCCCGTCGGACGCAGGTCCACGAGTACCGGCGTCCGCGCGCCGATCTCGTTGAGCAGATCCGAGATCCAGCCGCACCCCGACGCGGCCGGCCACCGCCGTCAGATGGATGATGCCGTTGGTCGAGCCGCCGATCGCCTGCAGCACGCGAATGGCGTTCTCGAACGCGGGACGGAGTCAGGATCCGATCGGGGGTGAGGCGCTCCGCAGCGAGTCCCACGGCCCGCCGGCCCGACTCCTCGCCGTGGCGGAGCCGGTCCGCGTACACTGCCGGAACCGACGCGCCTCCGGGCAGCATCATGCCGAGCGCCTCGGTGAGGCACGCCATCGTGCTCGCGGTGCCCATGACCCCGCACGTCCCGGCAGTCGGGACGAGCTGCGCGCCAGCCTTGTCCACCTCGGCCCGATCGATCTCCCCGCGCGCGAAACCGGCCCCAGATGCGGCGGCAATCGGTGCACGCGCCGACGCGCTGCCCCTCGACGCTGCCCGCGAGCATCGGCCCCGCCACGACGACGATGGCCGGAAGGTTGGCGCTGGCTGCGCCCATCAGCAGGGCGGGCACGGTCTTGTCGCACCCGCCCACCAGCACGGCGGCGTCGAGCGGCTGCGCGCGCAGCATCACCTCGACGTCCATCGCCATCAGGTTGCGCGCGAACATCGCCGTCGGCGACGTGAACATCTCGCCGAGCGAGATGACCGGGAACTCGAGCGGCAGCCCGCCGCCCTGCCAGACCCCGCGTTTGACCGCCTCGCACAGCTCCCGGAGACCGCGATGACAGTGGTTCAGCTCGGAGAACGTATTGACGATGCCGACGATCGGCCGGTCGAGGGCTTCACGGGAGAAGCCCATGGACTGGGCCACGGACCGTCGCAGGAAGAGCGCCAGCTCGCGATCGCCGTACTCCACGAGGCGCGAACCCAGACCGGTCTTCGTCATGGCTGCGCGACGTTGCCGTCTTCCGCCCGCGCCCGGGCGCGCCGACGGCCGTACTCGGCCAGGGCTTCGCGCATCGAGGGGAAGGCGATGTCGTCGGCTCTGACGGCCTGTGGGTCGAGCCACGTCACGCTCTCGACCGCATCGAGCGCCGCGGCCGTTTCCGGACGCTCGGCGTGGCCGATGAAGAAGACGTCCACGACCGGATAGGTCAGGCCGCGATAGGCATAGTCATTGGTGTGCGAGCTCAGGTACTCGATCGACGACAGCTCGACGTTCACTTCCTCACGCACCTCGCGCCGGAGGGCCTCTTCGAGCGACTCGCCGGGATCGACGAAGCCGCCAATCAGTGCCAGCTTGCCCTTCGAGGGCTCGTGGGCGCGGCGGATGAAGAGCGCGCGGCCGTCGGACGCCACGACGAGTGCGGCGGCTGCCACGGCCGGGTTGAAGAAGTAGACGAACCCGCAGTCCCGGCACTCGAATGGCACCGCTCCGGCCGCGGCCGCACGGCGGCCGCAGGACGGACAATGCGCGAAGGCTTCGCAGGGCGCCGGCACGTCAGTAGCCACCGGTCCCGAGCGTCGCGACAGGGGCGTCGATGTCAGACGTCGTGTCCGGCTTCAGCGGGACCCGCCGTCGGACGTCGCGACCGGAAACGCTCGCCGCCGTGGTCCGCTCGGCTCGCGCGCGGACGCGGTAGTCGGTCAGCATCGCTGCCGTCGCGGTCGCGCCGCAGCGGGTCGCGCCCAGTTCGCGCACGGCGACCAGCGCGTCGAGATCGCGCACCCCGCCTGCCGCCTTGACCTGCACGTGCGACGAGACGGCACGGCGCATCAGCCGCGAGATCGGCCGCCGTCGCCCCCTGGTAGCCGTACGAACCGTCGGCGCGCTTCACGAACCCGTAGCCGGTGGACGTTTTGACGAAGGCGGCGCCGGCAGCCTCGGCGAGGCGGCAGACCTTCCGCTTGATCCGATCGGTCGGCAGGTAGTCGTTCTCGAGAATCACCTTCACGATGGCCCGGTGACGACGGGCCTCGCGGACCACGGCGGCGATGTCACGAGACACGAACCGCCAATCGGCGGACAGCACCTTGCCGATGTTGACCACCATGTCGATCTCGGTGGCGCCGTCGCGGCAGGCCAGGGCCGTCTCGGCCCGCTTGATGGCGGTGGCGCTGCTGCCATGCGGAAAGCCGACGACGGTCCCCACCACGACCCCCGAGCCGCGCAGCAGGCGCACGGCCTCCTTCACGAAGTAGGGCTTGATGAAGACCGACGCGACCTTGTACTTCCGTGCGAGCCGACAGCCGGCCCGCAGCTCCCGGTCGGTCATCGTCGGGTGAAGGAGGGAGTGGTCAATCATGCCCGCGAGCTCGGCATAGCTGTAGCGCATCGACGGCGATGCTACTACGAACGTTGAGCCCGGCCGGCCCCGATTGTCAGTTCATGGCCGTCCGCGTCAGATCTTGTCAGATTTGGTCCGTGGCCCTTGTCAGATCTGGTCCGCGGCCCCTGTCAGATTTGGTCCGCGGCGCTTGTCAGATTCCGTCCGAGGCTATCATTAGCGCTCGCATCCGGGAGGACCCATGCGCATGTCTCGTCTGATAGCAGTGGCTGCCGTGGTGCTCGCGGCCGCCAGCCCGTGGACATTGAAGGGAGAAGCGGTGCAGGCACCAAAGACGATCGGCCGGCTGATCAAGACCGACGCCCGGTTCGATGCCCTCGTCGCGCCCACCGCGACGCTCGAGGTGCTCGGCGACGGCTACGAGTGGTCCGAGGGTCCGGTGTGGGTGAAGCGCGAGGGCGGCTTCCTCCTCTTCTCGGACATCCCCCGCAACTCGATCATGAAGTGGTCGGCCGGCGGCGGCGTGACGCTCTTCCTCAAGCCGTCCGGCTACACGGGGGTTGCCGATTACGGCCGCGAGCCCGGGAGCAACGGCCTCACGCTCGATCGCGAAGGACGCCTCGTCCTCGCCGAGCACGGCGACCGGCGCATCGCCCGGCTCGAGTGGGACGGCGGCAAGCGGACGCTCGCCGATCACTACCAGGGCAAGCGCTTCAACAGCCCCAACGACGTCATCGTCAAATCGAACGGCGACGTCTACTTCACCGATCCGATCTATGGCCTTCCCGACCGCGAGACCGACAAGCGGCGCGAGCTCGACTTCTGCGGCGTGTTCCGCTGGTCGCCGAAGACCGGTGAGGTGACGCTGCTCACCAAGGCGCTGTCGCGGCCCAACGGCCTCGCCTTCTCGCCCGACGAGAAGACGCTGTATGTCGCCAACTCCGATCCGCAGCGGGCGATCTGGATGGCGTTTCCGGTCACCGCCGACGGGACGCTGGGCGAAGGCAAAGTGCTGAAGGACGTCACCAGCATGGTCGCGAAAGAGAATCCCGGCCTGCCCGATGGCCTTCGCAGTCGATCGTGCCGGTCATCTGTTCGCGACCGGACCCGGCGGCGTCCACGTGATCGCGCCCGATGGCACCGCGCTCGGCCGGATCGAGACCGGGCAGGCCACCGCCAACTGTGCGTGGGGCGATGACGGCTCGACGCTCTACATCACTGCCGACATGTTCCTCGTCCGGCTGAAGACGCTGACGAAGGGCGCGGGATGGTAGGTCGCTGGAGCGGCTGGTGCGGCTCGAGCGGCTGGAACGGCTGGAACGGCTGGAGCGGCTGGAGCGGCTGGAGCGGCTGTAGAACGCAGCAGTGAAGATCGCGACGTGGAACGTCAACGGGATTCGTGCCCGGCAGGCGCAGCTCGATGCGTGGGCCGCGGCAGAGCGGCCGGACGTCATCTGTCTGCAGGAGATCAAGGCGTCGGCGGCGCAACTGCCGGGGCTGCTCGCCGACCTCGACGGCTACTGGTGCTACTGGCACGGGGACAAGGGCTACTCCGGCGTGGCCATTCTCGTCGCGCAGCACCTCATGGCCGACCGGCCGGCGTTCGTGCATCCGCCGTTCGACTTCGAGGCCCGCATCGTGACCGTGCGTCTCGGGGAGATGCTGGTGGCGTCGGTCTACGTGCCGAACGGGGGAAAGGACTTCGCCGCCAAGCTGGAGTTCCTCACCGCGCTCGACGCCTTCGCTGCGGGCTGTGGCCGACGCCGGCACGCCGCTGGTCCTTTGCGGCGACCTGAACGTTGCACGCACGGAGATGGACGTCCACCCCAAGGAGCGCAAGCCCAACCAGGTCGGCACGCGTTCCGAGGAGCGCGCGCTGCTCGAGCGGCTGATCGGGCGAGGGCTCGTCGACACCGGCCGAGCCGTGGACCCGCAGAACGAGGGCCTCTTCACCTGGTGGGCGCCGTGGCGCAACCTGCGTCAGCGTAACATCGGCTGGCGCATCGACTACGTGCTCGCGAGTGACGCGCTCCATCGGCGGACGACGTCCTGCGTCGTGCAGCGCGACATCGGCACGAGCGATCACGCGCCCGTGGTGTGGACGCTGGACTCATGACTCGTCGACGCCGGATTGTTTCGGTCCTGCTGTCTGCGGCCGCCTGCCTCGTGATCGGCGCGTGCGGGAGCGGCTCCGGGAACGCACGCCAGGATCAGGCTGCCATGCCACCTTCGACATCTCCTCCACCGCCGCGCCAGGCGGGCCAGGTCCGCGACATCCATTCCTACGCCCGTCCGGACGAGGCGCAGGGTCCGCCATCTCGCACTCGATCTGGCGGCCGACTTCACCACGCGCACACTGCACGGGCAGGCGAGGCTCGACCTCGAGGTCGCGCCGGGCGCGACACGCGTCACGCTCGATACCTTCGACCTGGAGATCGCGCGCGTCTCCGGCGACCGCGGGGCGCCGCTGGCCCACCGGCTCGGCGAGAAGGACGCGATTCTCGGCCGCGCCCTCGAGGTGGATCTCCCGCCCGGCACACGCAGCATCACGGTGGAGTACCGGACGAATCCGTCGGCTCCGGCCTTGCAATGGCTCGATCCCACCCAGACTGCCGGCAAGCGCCATCCGTACCTGTTCTCGCAAGGCCAGGCGATCCTCACGCGTTCCTGGGTGCCGACACAGGACAGCCCGGGGATCCGGCAAACCTACGAGGCCCGCATCACCGTGCCGGCGCCGCTGGTGGCGGTGATGAGCGCCGAACGGCTGACGCCGGACGCGTTGGCGGTCGCGGGCGGCCGGCGCTTCGACTTCCGCCTCGACAAGGCCGTGCCGCCCTATCTCATCGCCCTCGCGGTCGGCGATCTCGCCTTCCGGCCCATTGGTGCGCGGACGGGTGTTTTCAGCGAGCCGTCGGTCGTCGAACGCGCGGCCAGCGAATTCGTGGATCTCGAGAAGATGGTCGAGGCCGCCGAGCAGCTCTATGGTCCCTACCGCTGGGGTCGCTACGACCTGCTCGTGCTCCCGCCGTCGTTCCCGTTCGGCGGCATGGAGAACCCGTGCCTGACCTTCGCGACGCCGACCATTCTCGCCGGCGATCGCTCGCTGACCTCACTCGTGGCGCACGAGCTCGCGCATTCCTGGTCGGGCAACCTCGTCACCAACGCGACCTGGAGTGACTTCTGGCTGAACGAAGGCTTCACGGTCTTCTTCGAGCTCCGCATCATGGAAGCGCTCTATGGACGCGATCGCGCGGCGATGCTCGAAGTCCTGGGGCGCCGCGAGTTGACCGACGAGATCACCAGGCTCGGGCCGGCGTCCGCCGACACGCGGCTGCACCTCGATCTCGCCGGGCGCAACCCTGACGATGGGGTGACGGCCATTGCCTACGAAAAGGGGGCGGCGTTTCTCAAAGTGATCGAGCACGAGGTGGGCCGCGAGCGCTTCGACGCGTGGTTGCGCTCCTGGTTCGATCGCCGCGCCTTCACCTCGGTGACGACCGACGAGTTCGTCGCCGATCTTCGCGCCAACCTGTTGAAGAACGACGCCGCCGCGGAAGCCCGTCTGCAGCTCGACGCGTGGATTCACCAGCCGGGGCTGCCGGCCAATGCCACGCAGCCCGCATCCTCGGCGTTCACGCCGGTCGAGCACGAGGCGAAGCGGTTCGCGTCGGGCACGCCCGCGGCGCAGCTCGACACGCGCGGCTGGGTGACGCAGCAGTGGCAACACTTCCTGACGGCGCTGCCGGCCGCGCTGACGACGGCGCAGCTCGGCGATCTCGATCGCGCCTTCCATTTCTCGCAGTCGGGCAACAGCGAGGTGCTCTTCGGATGGCTGCGACTCGCCATCCGGCATCAGTATCGTCCGGCTCTCCCGGCGCTGGAGTCCTTCCTGACCTCGCAGGGCCGGCGGAAGTTCCTGAGGCCGCTCTACGAGGACCTCATGGCCACCGACTGGGGCAAGGCGGACGCGCGTCGCATCTACCGGCGGGCCCGGCCCGGCTACCATGCCGTCTCGGCTTCGACGCTGGACGGCATCGTCAAGTAGTCGCGCGACGTGCGAAAGCGAAGCGGCAAGCTGAGTGCGGGACTCCTGATGTTTCGCGAGGAGGCAGACGGACTGGAAGTATTCCTCGTCCATCCGGGCGGGCCGTTCTTCCGGAACAAGGACGATGGGGCGTGGACGATTCCGAAGGGGCTCATCGAGGAGGGCGAGCAGCCGCTCGATGCGGCGATCCGCGAGTTCCACGAGGAGACCAGCCTGTCGTCGGCGCCGCCGTACATCCCGTTGACGCCGGTTCGGCAGAAGAGCGGCAAGATCGTGATGGCCTGGGCGTTCCGCGGCGATGCCGATCCCTACGCCGTCAAAGCCAACACGTTCACGATCGAATGGCCACCGGGCTCCGGGCAGATGCGCGAGTACCCCGAGATCGACTACGCCGCCTTCTTCACGGTGTCGGTGGCTCGCCGGAAGCTGAACCCGGCCCAGGTCGCGTTTCTCGACGAGCTCGAACGAAGCCTGATCCCGCGATGACGCGCCCCACCGATCCAGGCCAGACGCCGCGCGCCCCGGGCCGCATGGCGGCGGTGCAGCCGCCCGTGATCCCGATCGTGGCGCGCTGGATCCGGGAATCGCCGGGCACCATCTCGCTCGGGCAGGGCATCGTGTCCTACGGACCGCCCGCCGAGAGCCTCGAGGCGGTGCGCGCCTTCGGCGGCAACGCCGAGGATCATCGCTACGGACCTGTGGAGGGGTTGCCGGAGCTCATCGCGTGCCTCGACACGAAGCTGCGCCTCGAGAACGGCATCGCCTCCGACCGCGATTCGCGCACCGTCGTCACCGCCGGCGGCAACATGGCGTTCTTCAACGCCGTCCTCGCGGTGACCGACCCCGGCGACGAGGTCGATCCTGCCGGCGCCGTTCTACTTCAACCACGACATGGCCATCGCGATGGCGGGCTGCCGCACGGTGCCGGTGCCGACGCGCGACGACTATCAGCTCGATCTCGACCGGATCTGCGCCGCCGTCACGCCGCGGACGCGGGCGATGGTGACCGTGTCGCCCAACAATCCGAGCGGCGCCATGTATCCGGGCTCGGTGCTCCGCGAGCTGAACGCCTGGTGCGGCACGCGCGGCCTCTACCACGTGCACGACGAGGCCTACGAATACTTCACCTACGACGTCCCGCACGTCTCGCCGGGAGCCGAGGCCGGCGCCGCGCCGCACACGATCTCGCTGTTCTCGTTGTCGAAGGCCTACGGCTTCGCGAGCTGGCGCATCGGCTACATGGTGATCCCGGCGCACCTGTTCGACGCCGTCAACAAGATCCAGGACACGAATCTCATCTGCCCGCCGGCGGTGTCGCAGTGCGCCGCGCTGGCGGCGCTGAAGGTGGGACGCGAGTACGCGGCACCCCACCTCGCGAGTCTCGCCCGCGTGCGGACGGTCGTCCGCGAGCGGCTCGCCGAGGTCGCCGACCTGGCGGACGCGCCGGACTCGCAAGGCGCCTTTTATGCGCTGCTGCGCGTGCATACGGCACTCGACCCGTTCGCACTGTGCGAGCGCCTGATTCGCGAACATCGCGTCGCGGTCATCCCCGGCCCGGCGTTCGGGTTGACCACCGGCTGCTACCTGCGCGTCTCCTTCGGCGCGCTGGCGCCCGAAACCGTGGCCCACGGCCTCGATCGCCTTGTGGCCGGGCTTCGCGCGATCGTCCCCGGCACGCCGGCGACACCCGGGGGCTCGATTTCACGATAGGATCGATCGCGCGTCCTCGCTGCCGGACGCGGAGGACCGTCGATGACACGCACGTATTCCGATCGAGGCTGGACGAGGCTGGCAGGCACGATTGCCGCGGTGATCGCTCTGGCCGGCAGCGTCCGCCTGGCGCACTCCGGCCAGGCGCCTGTGCCAATGCCCGTCACGGTCTACAAGAGCGCAACCTGCGGGTGCTGTGCGAAGTGGAACGAGCACATGCGGGCTTCGGGGTTCACCGTCAACAGCACCGACGTGCCCGACGTGGCGCCGGTCAAGGACAAGCACGGCGTCCCGGCCGCGGCCCGCTCGTGCCACACGGCGCTCGTCGGCGGCTACGTCCTCGAGGGACACGTGCCTGCCGACGTGGTGCGTCGTCTGCTGCGCGAGCGCCCGGCTTCCGTGGTCGGCCTCGCCGTGCCCCAGATGCCCGCCGGGTCGCCGGGGATGGAGATGCCCGACGGCCGAAAGGACGCCTACAACATCGTCGCGTTCGACAAGGGCGGGAAGACCAGCGTCTACGCCAGCAAGTAGCGCTCGACGGGCTCAGGGCGCAGGCGGGCGGCTGCAGGGCCCGCGATGGCCGGGCCTCAAGCCCGGCGCCCTTCGAGCCCCTCAGCTCTGCGCTCCGAGCCAGCGTCAATTCGCCGACCCCGTCGGGCTCGGGGTCGAGACACGCTCGACCGTCGAGGGTCCGAAGAGCGACAGGATGGCGTCACGCCGCCGTCGCGCCTCGGGCAGGTTGTCGGTGCCGAGCGACTGCCGCACCCGCTCCTGGCGCCAGCCGTCGTGGATCAAGGTGAAGGCGATCGACCACAGCCGGCCGTTCCTCCACAAGTGGTGATTGGGGTTGCTCGCGAACGCACGGCTCGAGGCGAGCTCCACGCTCGGCACGGGTCGCGGCCGACGGGCGGCCGCGACTCGAATGCCGTGCGCGCGTGCCTGGCCACGACGTCCGCTTGACACGTCGAGCTGGGTGGGCAGCGGATACGGTCTGAACCTGAGTGGCTGACATGATGTCTTCTCCTGTGTCGCACGCCGGCCCCCTGACGGGTCGCCGCGCGACGGTCTGAAGAAGACATCCGGAGGGCCGGAGCGGGCGCTGCGGATAAAGCGAGGCCCGGATGGTATTCCGGTGGACATTGGGTTGTTCCGCCCACGCAGCGGAACCACATCTCCCTAGGGGCCGAGCCTCCGAAACCGCGCGATGCTCGCGGCTGGCCCGGAGAGAATGGCACCTTGGGATGTCCGCCCAGGTTGCCGGACCCGCCTTGTCTCTGGCGGGTCACTCCGGATGTCTAACAGCAGCAGTGTACCCAACGCGCCCGGACACGACAAGTCCCCGCCGTGTCATAGCTCCCGGTCATAGCTCCCGGGGCCGCTCGCGCCTCGAGCCGTGAGCCACACTCAGTTGTACTCCTTGAGAAACC
Organism: Vicinamibacterales bacterium; assembly: GCA_963834365.1. Taxonomy (GTDB): domain Bacteria; phylum Acidobacteriota; class Vicinamibacteria; order Vicinamibacterales; family Vicinamibacteraceae; genus CAWJAP01. The sequence goes on from CAWIBS010000033.1 coordinate 266,282, forward strand.
CTTCGAACTCCCGGAGATGATCCTGCTCGTCGCCGAGAATCGTGATGACCATGTCCTGCGTCACGTAGTCCACGTCGTCGCAGGCCTTGATGATCCGGTTGTAGTGGTCGATGGCGCCGCGCTCGGCGTCGATGACGCCCTTGATCACGTGCACGACGTCGGTCGTCTCCTTCGACGGCTGGAGCGTCTTCTGCGCTGGTTTGAAGGCGAAGCTGCCCGGCGTCACCCCCGACAGCGTCTTGATGCGCCGGGCGAACTGCTGCGCGTGCCCGAGTTCGGCGGTGACGTCCGCCGCCAGGCTCTTCTTGATCTCCTCGGCGCGCACGCCATCGAGATTGACCGATGCGGCGATGTAGTTCATCACCGTCTCGATCTCCATCCAGTACGCCTCTGTGAGCAGCTGGACGATTCGTTTCCGTGTTTTCTGATCTTCGATGATCGGCATGGTATGGGTATTATCGATCCGTGGCCGCGCAGGTGCCAGGCGCACGTCCAGTGCAGGATGCGCTGCAGCTCCGCTTCGGGTTCGACGATGCGGCGCCGGTGACCGTGGTCGAAGCCGCGCCGCCGATGGACGTGCGCGCCCCGATCTTCGTGCGGCATCCCCGCGCACGGCGCTACGTGCTGCGGCTGCTGCCCGACGGGACGCCACGCGTGACGATCCCGCGCCGGGGATCGCGCCGTGAGGCCGAGCGCTTCGCGACGTCGCAGCACGCATGGATCGCGCGCGAGCGGGCGCGGCTCGCCGCGCGCCGCGCCCGGCGTCCGGCGGCGTGGAGCGATGGGCAGTCCATTCTCGTCAACGGCGAACGTCGAAGGCTGGCGGTCTCGCGCGGCACCCCGACGTCGATCGCGCTCGGGGCCGACGGCGGGCTCTCAGTCGTCTGGCCGCAGGCGACGGCCCGTGATGGCGAACTCCAGCGCGTGGTGACGGCCTGGCTGTGGCGGCTGGCACGGCGCGAGCTGCCGATCCGCTTGCGGGAGCTCGCGGCCGAGCACGGGCTGACAATCAAGGACGTGAGCGTGCGCAACCAGCGCACCAGGTGGGGCTCGTGCGCGACGACCGGGCGGATTTCGCTCAACTGGCGGCTGGTACAGGTTCCGGCCCCCGTGCGCGAATACGTGCTCGTCCATGAGCTGATGCACCTGCGGCAGCCCAACCACTCGCGCCGGTTCTGGGCGCTGGTGGCCCGGGCCTGTCCCGGCTACCCGGCTGCGCGCCGCTGGCTGCGCGAGCACGAGAGCGAGCTGCTGGAGGCGGGAACCGGGGACACGCTGTCATAGAATCGAGTCATGCCGAGATTGCGAGCCCTGGCCGCCCTTGCCGTGTGGTCGTCCCTCGTCGCCGGGACGCTCGCGTGCGGCGGACGGGGGACGGGGCCGGCGTCGGCGCCGCCGCCAACGCCCGAAGCCGCAACCAAGTTTGCCGACGCCGCCGACGTCGAGCTGCTGGCCCGCGCGAACGAGGTCAGTCGCGCGCAGTGGGTGGCGGCCAACTTCATCACCGGGCGACACCGAAGCGCTCTCGGCCGAGCGCCTATCAGGACTACATCGCCAGCTCGATGCGTCTGGCGAAGGAGGCGACGCGGTTCGATCTCGTGCAGCTCGATCGCCGACGTGGCGCGGCGTCTCAAGCTGCTCAAGCTCGCGAGCATCCCGCTGCCGGCGCCGTCGGATCCCGCCAGGCAGACCGAGCTCACGCAGATCGCCGCCGGCCTCGAGGGCGAGTACGGGCGCGGCAAGTACTGCCCCGCCGGGCAGCGACTGCCTCGACATCAACGCGCTCAGCAACATCCTCGCGAAGAGCCGCGACCCGAACGCGCTGCTCGAGGCGTGGCGGGGATGGCACGCCATCGCGCCGCCGATGAAGGACAAATACGCGCGCTTCGTCGACGCTCGGCAACGAGGGCGCGCGCGAGCTCGGCTACAAGGACCTCGGCGCGTTGTGGCGGTCGAACTACGACATGCCGGCCGACGACTTCGCCGCCGAGCTCGATCGGCTGTGGACGCAGGTCAAGCCGCTCTACGACGCGCTGCACGCGCACGTGCGCGCGTCGCTGCTGAAGAAGTACGGCCCGCAGCGTCGTCCCCGCCCAGCGGACCCGATCCCGGCGCACCTGCTGGGCAACATGTGGGCGCAGCAGTGGGGCAACATCTACGATCTCGTCGGCGTGCCCGCGACCGGGCCCGGCTACGACCTGACGGCGCTGCTGCGGCCAAACAGGTGGACGCGAAGGAGATGGTCCGCTACGGCGAGCGGTTCTTCACCTCGCTCGGCTTCGCCGCCCTTCCGCCCAGACGTTCTGGGAACGTTCGCTGTTCACCAAGCCGCAGGACCGCGAGGTCGTCTGTCACGCCAGCGCCTGGGACGTCGACAACGATCAGGACCTGCGCATCAAGATGTGCATCCAGATCAACGGCGAGGACTTCGTCACCATCCACCACGAGCTGGGGCACAACATCTATCAGCGCGCGTACCGGACGCTGCCGTTCGTCTATCGCGACAGCGCGAACGACGGGTTCCACGAGGCCATCGGCGATGCGGTGGCGCTCTCGGTGACGCCCGACTACCTCGTGAAGGTGGGGCTGCTGGGCCAGGCGCCTGGCGCGGAGGGCGACCTCGAGTTCCTGATGCGCATGGCGCTCGACAAGGTCGCGTTCCTGCCCTTCGGCCTGCTCGTCGATCAGTGGCGCTGGCAGGTGTTCTCGGGCGCCGTCACGCCGGACCGCTACAACAGCGCCTGGTGGGAGCTGCGGCGCAAGTATCAGAACGTGGCGGAGCCGGTCGCGCGCAGCGAGCAGGACTTCGACCCCGGCGCGAAGTACCACGTGCCGGCCAACACGCCCGTACTCGCGGTATTTCCTCGCCCACATCCTTCAGTTCCAGTTTCACCGCGCGATGTGCCGCGAGGCCGGCTACACCGGGCCTGCTCCACCGCTGCTCGGTGTACGGCAACAAGCAGGTGGGCGCCAGGCTGGCGAAGATGCTCGAGATGGGACAGAGCAAGCCGTGGCCCGATGCCCTCGAGGCGCTGACCGGCGAGCGCAAGATGGACGCGACCGCGATCCTCGACTACTTCGCGCCGCTCGGCCAGTGGATTGACCAGCAGGCGCAGCCTCAGCCGACCGCGCCGGCCGCACCCTCGGCGCCGGCCGCGCCGGCGCCACCTCCCACGACGAGGCCCGCCACGCCATGATCACGTCGTTCATCGCCGCGCTCTCGCTGCTGGCCGCGGGCACAGGCCTGGCGCAGCCGGTTTCCGGCGCCGGCACGGCCGCCGCCGCGCGCATCGGCGATCGCACCATCACGCTCGACGACGTCGATCGCCTGGCACTCGTGCAGGATGCGGCGGCCTTCCGGGGCATGCGGCTGCGGGACGCGATCTACGAGGCGCGCAAGGCGGCCCTCGACACCCTCATCGGCGAGCAGCTGATCGCTGACGAGGCGAAGCGCCGGGGCGTGCCGGCCGACACGCTGGTCGCGCGCGAGAGCGCCGCGACGATGGTCCCCGTCACCGACGCGGATGTGGAAGGCTGGTTCAAGGCCAACCAGGCCCGGCTGAACGGCGCGACCTTCGACAAGGTCGCTCCCCGTATCCGCGACGGGCTCGAGCAGCAGCGCCGCGAGGAGGCCCGTACCCGGCTGGTGGATCGACTGCGGCGCGCGGCCAGTGTCAGCGTGCTGCTCGAGCCGCCGCGCGAGACCATCACGATCGGGCCAGGAGAGCCGTCCCACGGTTCGGCGAGCGCACCCGTTCAGCTCGTCGTGTACTCGGACTACCAGTGTCCCTATTGCGCGCGCGTCGAACCGGCGCTCGAGCAGATCAAGAAGACCTACGGGGAACGCGTCCGCATCGTCTTTCGCGACTATCCCCTCACGGCGATCCACCCGCGCGCCGTGGACGCGGCCAAGGCGGCGCACTGCGCGAACGAACAGGGCCGGTTCTGGGACTACCACCGTCGGCTGTTCGCCGAGCAGAACCGCATGGCAGACTCCGACCTGCTGCAGCATGCGACGGAGCTCTCACTCGACACGGCGCGGTTCACGGCGTGCACCAGCGGCGCACGCGTCGCCGCGATCGTCCGCGACAACACGGCGTCAGGCGACCGGCTGGGCGTGTCGGCCACGCCGGCGTTCTTCGTGAACGGCCGGTTCATGGCCGGGGCACAGCCCTTCGAAGCCTTTCAGCGCGTGATTGACGAAGAGCTCAGGGCACACGCGACACCGCGTTGATCCCAAATCACTCGTGTAGCCGTAGTGTCCGGCTTCAGCCGGACCCGGGGTTTGCCGTAGTGTCCGGCTTCAGCCGGACCCGGGGTCAGTCCGCCTACGGAGGCGGACACTACGACTGTCAACCCAAGTTCGGAGAGGCGCGCCGCGTCCGCGCTCAGCGCGCCGGACCAGTCACACGCTCCGCAATCGTGTCGTGGTGGGACGCAATCAGCTCGTTCGTCGGTGGAACGGCCGGACCCTGCGCACGCTCTTTCTGCATGCCCTCGGCAAACGCCGCCCACGACACGTACCGCGTGATCGTCAGCACCTGCCAGGGCGCCCCCTCGCGATGCTGCAGGACCAGGCGCGCCGCAGCCCCGACGGCCGGCTGTTCGAGCACCTTGATCAGGTCCGCACGCCGCCCCGGGACCGGCTCGTACGTGGTCACGATGTAGACGGCACCGGGCTGGTTGTCGCCGACGAGCGCCTTGCGCGCATCCGCGACCGGCGGGCCCAGGGTGAACGTGTCGCCATGGCGGACGCTCAGACCGCGGGCCTGAAGGACCCACTGCGCGAGCGCGGGATCGTCGTCCTGGGCGGCAATCGTCTCGTCCTTGCCGAGCGCCGACACGATCAGCAGTTGCCAGTCGTCGCCGTGCGCGTGCCGCAGAATGACCGGCGGCTCGGGGTTGTTCTTGTCCGGCGGGGTCTTCAGCGTGTGCTCGATCAGGGCCCCGATCTTGCCGGGCGCGGCTTTCACGAACTGCACGTGGTAGAGCTCGGTGGCTGCCGCCGCCTGGGCTCGTGCCGGCAGGGGCAGAACGGCGACCATCCACAGCGCCACGCTGGAAACGACGAGCATCTTCATCGGTCCTCCTGAGAATCGATTTGGCCTGCATGGCCCTTGCCCACTGGTGCGGCGCAGACCTCGGCTGACGCATTGCCGCGGTGATGCACCAGAGGCGACGCTAGAATAGCTGGGCTTAAGCCTCAGCCGTACATTTATCTGGGAGTTCCGGCGGGCGGGGACCCCGAGGCCTGAAGCCTCGGGGCTGCGAAACGATGGTCTTTCGGTCTTCAGTCCTCGGTCGGCTTCGGTCTTCGGGCCCGGCGGCGGGGCTGAAGCCCCGCCCTACCGATTTTGTCGCGGCCTTACCGGTAGGCCGGACCTTCAGGTCCGGCAGGGCATCGGAAGCTTCACTGTCCGTGATGCGGGTGGATGCGCCCGTTCAGCGGCGTCGCCGCGTACGGGAACACCTTGTTGTAGGCGATCTCGTTCTTGTCCACGTTGTCCCCCACCGGCACCCCCAGATTGGCGATGGCCGTCACCGCGATGTCGAGCACGTCGTCGCCGAACCGGCGGCCATTGGGCCATCCGCCGGCCACGTTGCCCTTCGTGATCGCGCTCGGCAGCACGTCGTTGCCGAACACGCTCAGGCGCGAGAAGCCCATGTCGTCGGGAGTGGTCGGGTGGCTCGCACCGCCCCCGGCAAGGCGCGCGGGAGGCGTGGACAGATCGACCTTGATCACATCCGGCACGAAGATCCCGGCGAGGTCGGTGCGGTTCATCGTCGCGATCGGACCATCGCCTTCCGCGTCGCCGAGCACCAGCTTGTTGATGAGCACGGCCAGTTCGGGGTTGAGCGCGTATTTCGCAAAGAGCGAGGCGTCGACGGTCGGGAGCGTCCGGTTGTAGCGGTCCTTGTCGATGATGGCGACGAGCGCTTCGCAGAAGAGCGGATTGCCCTGCCGCCCGACCTGCACGAAGTCGCCGAGGTTCGCCGGGTCGGCGATCTCGCTCAGGATTCTCACGCGGCGGCGGCTGGTCGTCGCGAAGACGCCGACCTGCTGCATCTCGCCCCCCAGCTCGTAGACCGGAATCTCGAGCACCATCGTGTGGACGTTGAAGCCGCCCTGCGCGTCCTGCGCCATGCCGGGACCGCGAAGCGTCAGCAGATCGAACACGGCCTGCACGTCGGCGTAGAAGCCGTCGTCGCGCTGGCCGGCGAAGGCGCGGTAGTCGCTGCGCAGGTCCGCGATCGACTGCATCGTGTACCGGTCCAGCGCGTCCTCGGTCGCGACGCCGTCCTTGGCGAGGTTCTCGCCACTGTCCAGCCGGTTGTAGCGCGGCGTGGCGTTCCCCTGGTTGTTCGGCGGCACGATGCCGTCGCCCAGGACTTTCACGTCACCGCTCTTACGATCGACTTTCGTCACCGTGTAGCGCTGGACCAGGTTCTGTGCCGCGTCTCCGACGTCGTTGATGACGCCGAGGTACGACTGGAGAATCGTGCGGCGCGTCCGGTAGGTAGTGCGGAAGCGGAACTGATAGGTGATCGTCGGCTTGCCCTTGGCGACGTCGTCGCCGAGCGCCACGTGCAGCTCGTAGAGCACGTCGTCATCGAAGTTGTACTTGTTCGGACCGATGCCGGGTTCCTCGAAGGGGTAGACGGCCAGGGCCGTGGTCAGGTACTTGGCGCCGCTGCGCGACGAGAGGAACGCGTACACGTCGGTCGTGTTCGCCGCATCGTCCAGCGTGATGAGTGGGGCATCCATGTGGCTGGATGCGAGCGCGGGCGCCGGCGCCAGGAGGAGGCTGGCGACGACGGCCGTGCGGATAGTGGAGCTCACGGTCATGGATTCGTCCTTTCGTGCGGTCGGCCGGGACCTCGTTCCCGGGCGATGGGTGGTGCTTCCGGATCGCCGGCAAGCAGGTCGTGCTCCGAGGGCAGCAGGGTGTGCGCCAGCGATCGCGCGCGTGCGAGGAGGCGGCGGCTGCTCCGGGCGTCGCCGGCCTGCCGGGCGATGAGGCCGGCGTGCAGGAACAGCCGCGCGTCGATCGTCCCTTCGGCCAGCGCACGCGTCATGTGCGGCTGCGCCTCGGCGAGACGACCGGCGCGGGCCAGCGCCCAGGCGAGCGGCGTCGTGCGTGAAGACGTCGGCGCGGCGGTCGAGCTCCCTGGCCGCGAGCGCCACGGCCAATTCGAGAGACTCGCCACGCGTCGCGAGATACAGCGAGAGCGTGCGCGGATCGCGCTCGGTGCCGGTCTGCGTCAACGTGCGCTCGATGTCGAGGGCTTCGCCGTCGAGGCCCGCAGCCCGCAACGCATCGGCGAGCGCCCAGAGCGTCTCGGGTGCGGCGTGGACAGCGGCGGCCTTTCGGAACGCCGTCACGGCGTCGACCGGCCGTCGCTGGGCGAGGCGAACGCGCCCCAGCGCGACCAGGGCCGGCGCATAGTCGGCGCGTGCGGCGAGGGCCGCCTCACACTCGTCGGCGGCCTCCTGACGGCGATTCGCTTGAAGGTAATAAGCGGCGAGGCGGGTGCGTGCCCACAGGCCCGCTTCGGGATCGCGCGGGCTCGCCGCGGCGAGCGCCTTCGTCATCAGCTCGATGGCGCCGTCGAGCTGACCCCTGAGCCAGCGCAGATGCGCCGCGCGGACGTACGACTGGTAGGTACGGCTTCAGGTCGATCATGCGCTGGTAGGCCTCGCCGGCCTCCGTCAACCGTCCCTGCTCCATCAGCGCGTCGCCGAGCAGCGCATGGTCGATCGCGGCGCCACGCGCGGCGACGAGGTTCCGGGCAATCGCTTCCGCCTCGCCGAACCTGTGCTGCTGGTGCAGGACGTGTCCTCTGAGCAGGCGCGCCTGGTGGTTGGAGGGACTGCGACGCTCGAGACAGGACGCGGCATGCAGCGCCGCGTCGTTGAAGCCTTCGTCGTGCGCGAGGCGGGCACGCGCCACGAACATGTACCCGAGTTGTTCGAGCGCCGCCTCGGCGCCGGGGCTTCCCGCGGCGCGCGTCTGAAGCGTCGCAATCTCCTTGGAAAGCGGGCCGTCGGCGACAGCCGCGGTCGCGACCTGGCACGAATCGTCCGCGGCGGACGCGGCCGGCGGCTCGATCGCGCCGGGGACGCCCCGGCAGGCTGAGCCGGCGCCAGTGGCGATCAGAAACACGAATGTCCAAACAGTGCGCATGAACCACCTGCCATCACTGAGCAAGGGCGTGAACTGTGTAGTGCTACGAATACTTGCCGCGCGTGGATGTGCGCGGCCAGGCCGTGGCCTCGCGGTCGGCTGCAGTATCCTCACTGCCGCGCAGTCCACCACCGGCGCGTTGCCGACGCGTTGACGTGGCCGGAAAGCCACGCGTGTTCGGCCGTAGTGTCCGGCTTCAGCCGGACCCGGCCGCCCGAAGGCGGCCACTACGGCTGTCAACACCGTGAGCTCCGGGCTCGATTGGAACAGCTGGGAGGATGTCGTGAAGCTCTGTTTCTCGTGGCTCACCGCAGCCGTTGCCGCGTCGGGGGTGTGGATCTCCGCGTCTCCGGCAGCCCTGACACCGGATCTCGCCGCGCCGCCGCAGGTCCAGGGCTCGCCGTCACCGTCGCCGCCCCTTCGCGTCTACATTCACGCGGGGCTCAAGACCCACGCCGAGGGGCAGCACGACTATCCCCAGTTCCTGGCCGACTGGAGCAAGCTGCTGACCAACCGCGGCGCAATCGTGGACGGCGGCCTGCACTTCCCGTCGGCGCGTGAGCTCGCGGGCGTGGACGTGCTGATCATCTACAAGGGCGACGCGGGATATCTCAGCATCGAGGATCGGGCGACGCTCGACGCCTATCTCAGGCGCGGCGGTGGCCTGGTGAGCTTCCACGACGCGCTGTGCGGGCCGGACCCCGACTACTTCTCGACGATCGTCGGTGGCGCCAAGAAGCACGGCGAGGTGAACTACACACTCGAGGCCGACGTCGCCTACACGTTCGCGACGCCGTCGCATCCGATCGTCCAGGGGATGTCGGCATTCACGATCAAGGACGAAGCGTTCTTCCTGCTCACGTGGTCCAAGGCGCCCGAGGTCACGGTGCTGGCCACCGCACCCATGGCCGCGACGAAGAGTGCCGGCACGCACAAGGGCGAGGTGGTCCCCCAGATCTGGACCTACGAGCGAACGCTCGTCCCCGGGCCCGGCAGCGAGCCGTACCGCGCGTTCGTGTGGATGCAGGGACACAACTACGCGAACTTCGCGCACCCGGAGATTCAGCCGATGTTGCTCCGCGGCATCGCGTGGGCGGGGAAACATCCGTCGATGCGCTGATGACCGAGCGCCCGCGACCGTCACGATCGTCGCGATAGGCCCATGGTTCACGGTGCCGGTTGACGTCAGTGTCCGGCTTCAGCCGGACCCCGGACGTGACGGCGGCTTCAGCCGGACACGGGCCGATTGACGTAGTGTCCGGCTTCAGCCGGACCCCGGGCTGCGGCGGGCTGACCTCAGTTGTTCGAGATGGGGGACAGGGCGCTTCAGAGCTGCAGCAGCACGCCAGACGCCGGACGACCGGTCGCCTGGCGGATCGATTCCGCGTAGAGCTGCACCTGCCGCAGATAGGCGTCGAGCGATTCGGCCGGGTCGAGGTCGGTCTTGAAGTCCACGACCACCCATCCCCCGGGTTCGTCGAACGCGAGATCCACGACCCCCTCGACCAGCGTGCCATCGTCCACGGCGAGCGACACCGGAACCTCGCGACGCACGCCGCCCCGTGCCGCCGCCGCGCGGACGCGATCGAACATCGTGTGCGACAACACGGCGGCGACGCGGGCGGCGGCTTCGTCCTGTTCGGCCTCGGTCGCCGCGAGCAGGCGGGCCTGTTGGGCGACGACGGCGCGGATCGCGGCCGCACCAGCGTCGAGCGGGACGATGGCGAGCGCGGCATGGACCAGCGCGCCGAATCGGGCGCCCCTGGCAGCCCCGGGGACGCGCTCGACGGCGGCGACCGTGACGGGAATCGCGGCTGCCGGTTCCTCCCCCGGCTGCGCGGCGCGGGCACGCACCGTGAGCACGCGCCGTGAGGGCTTCTGCCCGCGCTCGATCGCGCCCTCGCGGCTGCTCTGCCACGTGTAGAACCGCTCGAGCCCGGCTTCGACGCGGCCCCGCGGCGCGTCCTTCGCAATGAGCTCCTCGCGCCTCAGGCCGTAGGTGGGCTGACGATCGAGATCGAGCGACGCCGGATCCCACCAGGTGACGTCGAACGCCGAACCATCCTCGCTCGTGAACCTGTGCACGCCAGGACGCACGTTCGAGATCGGGAGCGGGCCCTCGCGATCGCGCACGCTGTCGGAGCCGAAGTGTGGATGCCAGGCTTCGTGCCGGGCCTCGCGGCGCCGATCCCACGCCGGAAAGATCGCGTCGTTCAGCGGGCTCGTCCAGCTCGAGACGAGCGGCCCGTCGCCGGCCGCCGGCACGACCAGCAGGTCGCGCGCGCGTGTGGCGGCGACATACGCGACCCGCACGCCCTCGGCGGCGTCGCGCTGCACCTCCTCGGCCTCGTGGTCGAGCAGGTCGATGGGGGCCCATCCCGCGAGGCTGATCGCGCACGTCCCCGCCGCGCGCGTCCACCCAGCGGCTCGCCGTGGATCGCGACAGGTCGGCGCCGATGTCCGCGAGCACCACGATCGGGAACTCGAGGCCTTTCGCCTTGTGCGCCGTCATCAGGCGCACGCCATCGCTGCCCTCCTCGAGGATCGGAGCCTCGGCGGCGCGCGTGGAGTCGGCTTCCTCCTGCAGTTCGTCCACGAACCCGCGGAACGACAGCCCGCCCGACGCTTCGTACTGCCGGGCGAGCTCGGACGACGTACTGCACATTGGCCAGCGCCTGCTCGCCGGAGGGCCGGAGCGCGAAGATCGCATGCGCACGCGACGCGCCGAGCAGCCGCGCAATGGTCTCTTCGACCGGACGATGATTGCGGCGGAGGCTGAGGTCGCGGAGCAGATCGAGGCGCCTCGACGATCGGTGCCAGGGCGCTCCGGCAGCGTCGCCGGCGGGCGCCGAAACGGATGCACGCGCCCTGCGAGGCTCCGGTACTCGAGCAGCGCTTCGTCGCCGACCGCGAAGAGCGCTCCTCGCAGCGTCCCGAACACCGACAGCTCATCGTCCGGCCACTCGAGGGCGGCGAGCGCCGTGCGCATCGTCTCGACCTCCTCGCGCTCGTGGAACGACTTGCCGCCGACGAGCAGATGAGGGATGCCGCGCGCTTCGAGCGCCTGCACGTACGGGCCGCGTGACGTCCTCCTTCCGGTTGCCGGATCGGCCGTAGACCCACGTGTCGAAGCGCCGGAACAGCAGGCAGACGTGTCGGGGATCGATGGGGAGCCGCGCCCCGGGCCGCTCGCGATCGGTGACCGTCCAGCCGCTCGTCCTGACCAGCCATTCGACGAACGCCCCGACGGCGTCGGGCAGCGACTTCGCAATCGCCGTCTTGGTGACCTGCCCGCGAAAGCCGAGCGGACGCGGCACGGCGAGCGCGACCACGCCCGGCTGTGACGGCGGATCGTCGCGAACCGGCTGGAGCGCGACGTAGCTGGCCTGGACGGCGGCGCGGTCGCCCTGTCATGAGCGGCGCAAACGCGGCGTTGACGACGCGCTGAATCGCCGGCGGCGAGCGGAAGCTCGTCGAGAGCGTCAGGCACTCCGCGCCGTGACCGCGCAGCTGCTGCCGGACCTCTTCGTAGATGCCGACGTCGGCGCGCCTGAACCGGTAGATCGACTGCTTCGGGATCGCCGACCAGGAACAGCTTGCCGGGAACGGCGTCTCGCCGCGCGCCAGTCGCGGCACGCAGGATCGTCGGCCGAGAGCAGCAGCAGGATCTCGGCCTGCAGCGGATCGGTGTCCTGGAACTCGTCGACGAAGAGGTGGGTGAAGCGCTGCTGGAACGCGCGCCGGACCTCGTCGCCGCCGCGCACGAGATCGCGCGCGAGCACCAGCAGGTCGAGGAAGTCGAGCGCGCCGCGCACGCGCCTTGGCGGCCTGATAGCGTGTCGACGACCTCGGCTCAACTCCTCGCGCAGGCAGGCGGCGAGATCGGCGTCGGCGTCGCGCTTGAAATCCGCGAGCGAGATCTTCAGGCGATCGAGGGCGGCGACGACATCGGTGCGCGGCACGCCCCTTGCGGTAGGGCGAGGTCTTCCGCCCTGTCCTCGTGTCGCGCAGCCCCCAGACCAGATCGACCAGCCGGGCTTCGAGGCGATCGTAGATCGCGCGGACCGCACGCGGTCGGCGAGCATCGCCTCCCGGTAGGCGCGTCGCGCCGCACCGTGTCGAGTCGAAGAGCGGATCGCGCCGGTCGGCCGGCGCATCGCTGAGCGCGTCGAACGACCCGAGCTCGCGCAGCAGCGCCTCGACACGGGCGCGCTGATCGAACCCTGCCCGCCGCCACGAACCCTGGAAGTCCCGCCATTCGGCGAGCGTCCACGCCGCGTTCTCGAGCCGTCCGGTCGGCCCTTCTTCGTCGTTGAAGGCCGTCCGCCGCAAGCGCCCGCCGGACGCCTTCGCGCGGGTGCTCGAGCTCGGCCTGGAGCCAGTCGCGGAACACCTCGCCGAAGAGTCGCGCCGCGACTGCACCTCCGTCAGCATGACGAACTGCGGATCGACCCGCCCCTCGACCGGGCGTTCGCGCAGCAGGTCGGCGCAGAAGGTGTGAATCGTGCTGACGTGCGCCTGCTCGAGGTTGGCGAGCGCCCGCACCAGGTGCCGCGCTTCGTCGGGCGGCGCCGACGGGCGGCGCGCCTCGAGCCTGGTCCGCAGCCGCAGCTTCAGCTCCCCCGCGGCCTTCTCGGTGAAGGTGACGGCGACGATGCGATCGACCGTCGTGCGGCCGCGTGCGAGGACGTTGACGATGCGCTCGACGAGGACCGTCGTCTTGCCGGTGCCCGCCGCGGCTTCGACGGCCAGCGTCACGTCGAGATCGCCTTCGATGCGCGCACGCACGTCCGCGTCGGGGAGCGCAGGCGCTCATGGCAGTCTCCGCAACTCCAGCAGGTCGGCAATCATCGGCAGATCGTGCGCCTTGCGATCGAACCGGCGCTCCTCGAGCGGGCCGCAGACCGCCGCGAAATCGCAGAAGCGGCAGGCGCCCTCGCGCGGTGCCGGCGGCAGGCACCCCGCGGCGACGGCGCGGTCCACGATCTCGAGGGCCTCGATGCCCGACCGCCGGGCCTCCGGCCGCAGCGACACGACGTGCTCGGAGAAGCCGCCGGCCGTCGTCGCAAACGACAGGCGGGCGTGCGCCACCGTGCGGCCGAAGATCTGCTCGGCCACCAGGCCGTAGATGACGGGCTGCAAGCGTGCCGCCGCCGCCGACGACGAGCCGGTCCGTCGTGCGGTTGCGGCCGGTCTTGTGATCGGTGACCCGCAGGTTGCCGAAGACGGCGTGCTCTTCGATGAGGTCGATGGCGCCTCGCAGCGGAGAACCGCCCGTCGAGCACGACGGGTTCGCGGACGCTCGCCGGGTCGTGGCCCTCGTCGAGCGGCAGCCCGAAGCTGAGCTCGAAATAGCGCGGCACCCATTCGGCCCCGCGTTCGATCATCTGGTCGATCCACATGCGGAGGTCGGCGCGCACGAGGTCGGTTTCGTCCTGCCACACGCGATCGATCGCCGGCGCGAGGCGATCCGCATAGCGCGCCGATGCACCGGGCGCACGCCGCATCGACGATGGCGCTCGCCCGCTCCCGGTGCTCCGGCGCCAGCGGCAGCAGGCCTTCGCCGGCGAGTGCACGAAGCACGTCGCGCTGGATTTCGTGAAAGAGCGCGCCGCGCGTCAGCGGATCGAGCTGCTCGAGCGGCGCCGGGCGCTCGAGCGGCTCCAGGCGGTAGATCGATCCGAGCAGGAACTGGTACGGGCACGACGAGAAGCGCTGCAGCGCCGTCACCGAGTAGCTGCGCGCCGTGAGGCGTGAGGCCGCCAGCTGCTCCCGCACGAGATCGGTCTGGCCGATGAGCCCGTCGTAGCTCGACCAGCGCCGCGTCCAGCGCGCCCAGCGCGTCGGAGCGATCGCTTGAGCGGCTCGTTCAGCGAGAGCAGATAGTGGGCGCCGCCGCGAGCCTCGTCGCGGGGCGTCTCCGGCGCCATGCAGCGCGCCCGAGCACGGCGAGATCGTGTTCGCACTCGTCGATCGCGCTGGCCGGCATCCGACGGCGCCGGCCAGGCCAGCCACGCGCCCGTGGCCACGGCGGTGTCGCGCTCGAACGATTCGTAGTCGGGCAGCGTCGCCCCTGCACGGCGCGCACGACGTCGAGCAGGTAGAACGACGGGCACGCGCGCGCGGCCCTGGACGACGTCGAGCCGCGGATAGGAGACGAAGAGCCGCTCGGTCGCGGCGCCGACGGCGAGCCGCAGCAGCAGCCGCTCGGCCGCTACGCGATCGGGTTCGACGGCGAGCGGCGCGTCGAGGGCGCGCCGCAGCTCGTCGAGCAGCAGCGGATCCTGGCCGGCTGCGCTGCGGGAACAGCCGCTCGGCGAGCCCGACGACGAACACCGTGCGGAAGCTGCGGCCGCGCAGCTGATCGGGCGTGCCGACGAAGACGCGTCCGAAGCGGGGCTTCGGCGGATCCCGCTCGAGCGTCGTCAGCCGCGGCACGAGCACCTGCCGGACTTCGCGCGAGCGTGACCGGTCCGATCGCGGCCATCGGGCCGCAGCTCGGCGAGCAGCTCGAGGACGCGCGCAGGATGCCGGAGCGAGCGCGGCGCCAGCGCGCTCGAAGTGATCGAGCCACTCGCCCCACGTCGCCGCCTGCGGGCAGCGCCGCGAGCGCGTCGATGAGCGGCAGGGCGAAGCGGCGCAGCTCGTCGAGCGACGTCGAGGTCGCGGGCGATGCGCGGCGGCCTGCGGCGAGTCCGGGTCGTCCGACACGGCCTCGTCGCGGCGGACAGCTCAGCTCCTGGCGAGGCCGTCGAGCCGCCGGCGCCAGCGATCGGCGCCGCCGACGACGGAGGATTCGACGAGCAGCGCGTTCCCATTTCCACGGCGCGCGCAGCGCCGCGATCCTGGTCGTCGTCCGCAGGAGTGCCAGGGTCAGACGCCGGGGCTGGAACTGGGGTCACCCGGCCGCGCGGGCTCGTCGATCAAGTCGAACAGCGACAGCTGTCCGCCGGTCAGCGTCTCGTCTCGAGGCGCGACGAGCGGCGACGGGCGCGGCGGCCGGGGCGCCGCGTTGCGTCGCGCCGCGGGACCTGTCCGAGCGAGAGGTACTCGGCGAAGCGGCGGGCCGACAGGCCCTCGGCCGCGCAGGCGAGGAGCGCCAGGAACGCACGGCCGGCGGGGTCCGGGACGTCGCGTGCCGCGCGCATACCATGCGGGCACGCCCGGCCCGGGCCAGCGCGTGCTCGAGCGGTCCCCAATAGCTGTCGGGCGTGCGGAGCACGACGGCCATGTCATCGAACGCCACGCCGCGCGCCGCCTCCGCCAGGATCCGGCGCGCGACTTCGACGGTCTCGCGGCCTTCACCGGGCGCGGAGAAGCACACCAGGTCGTCCGCTGCCTCACCCGGCACGGCCGCATCCGAGAACAGATACGTGCGGACGCGATTCAGCGAGGCGGCCGTTGCATCCGTGGACGCCGCGTGCACGTCGAGCCGGGCGCCGTCGGGCAGGAGCGACAGCGTGCGCTCGTCGCCGGCGGCAACGGTGAGCAGCGCCTCAGGCGCCAGCGCGGCCAGCGCCGCGACGAGCCGCCCTTCGGCGGCCGACGCGATCCGCACGTCGAGCAACAGCACCGGAAGGCCCGCGAGCGTCCCCGGCGCACGTGCCTGCACGAGCCGGGCGGCTTCGTCGAAGCAGGGCCGCGCGATCGACGACGCGCGCGTCGGCGAGCTCGGTCTCGTACGCCTCGGCGAGCCGGGCGAGGTCTGGTCCGGGATCCGGCAGGCCCGCAAGCGCCGGGGCCGCACGTCCCGCCTCGCGAACCTCGCGGAGTGTGCCGGCCACCGCACGCGGGAACCCGGGGCTGTCGGCGACCGGCGCGAGATAGGCGAGCGCACCGGCGCGATGGAGCTCGAAGATGGCGCGGGCAGCGACCGCTTCCGCGCCAAAGGCCGAACAGACCGCCAGGTCGCGCGCCGCCAGTGCGGCGCCAGCCGCGCGCGACGCGAGCTGGGCGAGCGTGAACCGATGCCAGCCGAAGCTCGCGCCGCGACGGACCGCCAGGGCGCGGCAGAAGTCGTCGGCCGCCTCGCGCGTCGCGCCGACGACGACCAGTTCGGCGCCCGGCCCCTGGCCGGACACGAACGCTTCGGCCGCGGCGAGGCGCTCCGATCCCGAGCTCGCGATCAGGACACGCAGGTCCACGCTTCCGCTACACTACCGCACTGCCGCCGCCCGATGGACCACGCCCCGCCCCCGTCTCCGCAACGAGACGCTCCCGACGACCCGCGCACCACCCCGCCATCTCCGCCCGAGCGCCCGTTCGACTGGTGGAGGTCGCTGCCGGACGAAGCGCTGCTCGACCTGCGGATGTGCGATCTCGGCCTCACCATCGAGGCCAGCGCGCTGGCGCGGCGGATCGCCGATCTGCACGCGGAGCTCGACGCGCGACAGCATCGCGTTCCGCCCGCACTACTGGCTCTCCGACGAGTGGTTCACGCCGGACGGCGTCGGCGGCATCGCGATCCCGTTCTATCTCGCCCACCCGCGCCTCGAGGAGCTCGAGGAGAGCGCAGATGCTCGAAGTCGAGGGCGGCGACTACGAGTGGTGCATGAAGATCCTGCGCCACGAGGCCGGCCACGCCCTCGACAACGCCTACCAGCTGCAGCGCCGGCGCAAGCGGCAGCAAGCTGTTCGGCTCCTCGTCGACGCCGTATCCCGAGTACTACACGCCGAAGCCGTACAGCAAGAGCTTCGTGCTGCATCTCGACTCCTGGTACGCGCAGAGCCATCCCGACGAGGATTTCGCCGAGACGTTCGCGGTGTGGCTCAAGCCGGGTTCGCAGTGGCGCGAGCGCTACGACGACTGGCCGGCGATCAAGAAGCTCGAATACGTCGACGAGCTGATGCGCGAGCTGGCCGGCCAGGCCGCCGGCGCGCGTCTCGCGGCGCAAGGTCGATCCGCTGCCGGCGCTCAAGAAGACGCTGCGCCAGCACTACGCGCGGAAACGCGATCACTACGGCGACGAGTATCCGAACTTCTACGATCGCGACCTGCGCCGCCTCTTCACCGCCGCCGCCGACGCGCGCGCGGACGATGACGGCGGCGCGCTTCCTCGGCCGCGTCCGCAAGGACGTGTGCCGCAAGGTCGCGCGCTGGACCGGCGAGTATCAATACACGATCGATCGGGTGTTCGACGACATGATCGCGCGCTGCCGCGAGCTCGACCTGCGCCTGACGACGCCCGAGGATCAGGCCAAACTCGAGTTCACGGTCCTGCTGACGGTGCAGACGATGAACTACCTGCACAGCGGCCGGCACCGGGTGGCGCTATGAGAAAGCTGCGCGTGCTCGCGCTGATGCACGACTATCTCGTGCCGCCGGCCGACGGTCGCGGGCCACGACCTCGCCAGCGCGAAGTGGAAGATGGAGTTCGACGTCACGCACTCGCTCGAGCACATGGGCCACGACGTGCGCGCGCTCGGCCTCGGCGGCGATCTCGGCGTCATCACCGCCGCCGTCAAGGACTGGAACCCGCACATCGTCTTCAACCTGATGGAGAACTTCGAGGGCATCGCCATGTTCGATCAGAACGTCGTCAGCTACCTCGAGCTGCTGCGCGTGCCGTACACCGGCTGCAATCCGCGCGGCCTGATGCTCTCGCGCGACAAGGCGCTGTCGAAGACGCTGCTCGTCGTATCACCGCATTCCGGTGCCCGAGTTCGCCGTCTTCCGCGTCGGCCGCGCCATCCAGCGCCCGAAGCGGCTTGAAGTTCCCGCTGATCGTCAAGTCGCTCACGCAGGAGTCGTCGATCGGCATCTCGCAGGCGTCGGTGGTCGAAGACGACGAGAAGCTGCGCGAGCGGGTGCAGTTCATCCACCACAAGGTCGGCACCGACGCGATCGTCGAGCGCTACATCGAGGGACGCGAGCTGTACGTCGGCGTCCTCGGCAACCTGAAGCTGCAGGTCTTCCCGGTCTGGGAGCTGCAGTTCACGAAGATGGCCGAGGACAACTGGCCGATCGCGACCGAGCGCGTGAAGTGGAGCGACAAGTACCAGAAGAAGCACGAGATCACGAGCGGACCGCGCCGACGATCTCGATCGACGACCTGCAGCTCCAGGTCCAGAAGCTCTGCAAGCGCGTGTATCGCACGCTCGACCTGAGCGGCTACGCCCGCATCGACCTGCGGCTGGACACCGACGGCCGCGTGTACGTGCTCGAAGCCAACCCCAACCCGCAGCTCGCCTACGGGGAGGACTTCGCGGAGTCGGCCGAGCACGCCGGGGTCACCTACGAGCAGCTCCTGCAGCGGATCATCAACACCGGCCTGGCGTGGCGGCCCGAGCGGCAGGGCTAAAAGAAGGACGAAGGACGAAGGACGAAGGACGAAGTACGAAAGAGCGCGGAGAAGAAGCTGCTTCACATTCCGCAGGAGGGCGCGGCTTCAGCCGCGCCGGGGCGGGGACGGGTTGATCATTTCTCGCGCAGCCCGTAGCGCTCCTTGAAGATCGAGAGATGGTGGCGTTCGTGCCCGGCGATCATGTAGCCGAGGGCGCGGACGCTGACGGCGTTGCCGCTGGCGATGCCGCGGCGATCGAGTGCGGTGTCGGGGAGGTGACGGAACAGCGCGACGCTGGAGGCCCGGATGGCCTTGAGGTCGTCGATGAGGCTCGTCCAGCTTCGCTCGTCGAACCCGGACGTCGCCATCCACGTGTCCTGTTCCATGCTCGGCAGCGCGCTCGCGTCGCCGCGCCCGAACGCGGCGGCGCGGTACTGGAACACGCGCTCGGTGTCGCCGATGTGTCCCAGCACCTGCTTCATGCTCCACTTGCCCGGCGCGTACCGCGTGCGCGACTGTTCCTCGGTGACCGACCGGTAGGCGCCCAGCGTCTCGTCGATCTGCCGGGCGAGAATCTCGGCCAGATCGTCTTCTTCGTCCACCAGGTGGATGTAGGCCTCGTAGTACGGCGCATACTCGGTCGGGTCCGGACGTCGTGGCATGTGCCCTCCAGAGCGACCTCGGAGCATATCAGTGAAATGGCGCTCAGCCATCAGCTGTCCCGCAGATGGAGTCGGTCGCTTGTAGCTTGTGGCTGGTACCTGGTAGCTCGTAGCTGGTAGTTGACGTTGAGCGTCAGGGCCGGGCTGGCACAAGATAGGTCCCCGTGGCCAAACTCCGCCTCTGGCTCTTCGCCGTCTACCTGGCGCTGTATCTCGGATTCGTGCTGCTCACGGCGTTCGACCTGCGCCTGATGGCGTGGGCGCCCCTCGGCGGCGTGAACTTCGCGATCGTCTACGGCTTCCTGCTGATCGGCGCGGCGTTCGCGCTCGCGCTCGCATATTGGTGGCTGGCCCGCGGCACCGGCGAGTCGAGAGGCGACCTGTGATCTACGAGCGATCGCTCCTCGCCATCAGCATCTTCGTCTTCTTCGTCGTCCTGGTCATCGGGCTGAGCGCCTGGCTCGGACGCCGCGCGAAATCGTCGGCCGGATATTACGCCGCGCACGGGCAGATCCACTGGTTCGTCAACGGCATTGCGTTTGCCGGCGACTACCTGTCGGCGGCGTCGTTTCTCGGCATCTGCGGCATGATCGCGTTCTACGGCTACGACGGCTTCCTCTACTCGATCGGATATCTCGCCGGCTGGGTCGTCGCGCTGTTCATCGTCGCCGAACCGCTCAAGCGGATGGGCCGCTTCACGTTTGCCGACGCCCTGGATCGGCGCTTCCACTCGCGGGGCATCAAGCTGGCGGCGGCGACGAGCACACTGGTCGTCAGCCTCTTCTACCTGATCCCCCAGATGGTCGGCGCGGGGGCGCTGGTCACGCCGCTGCTCGGCCTCCCCCACGCTGCCGGCGTCCTCATCGTCGGCGTCGTCGTGACGACGATCGTCGTCACGGCGGGGATGGTGTCCACGACGTGGGTCCAGTTCATCAAAGGGTCGCTGCTCGTGGTGTTCTGCGGGCTGCTGACGGTGCTCATCCTCGCGCGCGGTCTGCGCACGCCGGAGGCGAGCGGGGCGCCGGCCTTCGCGCCGCAGACGGAGGCCTCCGTCGTCTCGCAGCCCGATGTCACGGTGCTCGACCCGGCCGGCGGATGGACCGGCAAGCCGTACGTGCGGCTCGAGCGCCAGGGCCGCGTCGAGGTGTGGCGGCGCGACGGCTCGTCGCTGGTGCCGACGCAACGAGTGACCGTGACCGCGTCAGGTGAGCGCCTGGTTGACGGGCGTCCGCAGGGGGCAGACCACGATCTGCGCCCGATCGGGCAGGTCGTGGCCCTCCCGGGTGGCGCGACCGACACCGGTCCGCTCGGCCCGTCGGCCTTCCTGCGCACCCTGCAGGCCAGCAGCGTCCAGACCTGGGCCTCGGAGCGCATCGTCGAAGCCGACGGCAGCGCGACGACCGTGTATTACCCGACGGTCATCGCCGGCAGCGACCTGCTGCTGCCGGGCGCCAGCCCCACCTTCAGCGGCGTGCGCAGCGCCACGCTGTTCCAGAAGCTCGATTTCCTGTCGCTGATGCTGGCGCTGTTCTGCGGGACGGCGTCGCTGCCGCACATCCTGATTCGGTACTACACCGTCAAGGACGAAGCCGCCGTGCGGAAGAGCACGGTCGTCGGCATCGGCGCGATCGGCGTCTTCTACGTGCTGACTCTCTACCTGGGCCTGGGGGCGATGACCTCCGGCGCGCTCGACGTCACCAACAACAACATGGCGGCGCCGCTGCTCGCGAAGAGCTTCAGCCCGCTGCTGTTCGCGCTGATCTCGGCGATTGCGTTCACCACCGTGCTCGGGACGGTGAGCGGCCTCATCATCGCCGCGAGCGGCGCGGTGGCGCACGACGTCCTGACCAACGTGGCGAAGCTCGATCTCACCGACGCGGGCAAGGTCCGCGCGGGCAAGATCTCCGCCGTCGTGGTCGGCGCCATCGCGATGGTGCTCGGGGTGCTCTTCGAGCGGCTGAACGTCTCGTTTCTCGTCGGCTGGGCGTTCAACATCGCCGCGTCGGCCAATCTGCCGGCGCTCGTCATGGCGCTCTTCTGGCCGCGCGCCACCAAACAGGGGATCACGTGGGCGATTCTCGTCGGGATGGTCACGTCGCTCGGGTGGGTACTGCTCAGCGCTCAGGCGTTCCGGGACGTCTACAACCTGCCGGCCGCCGATGCCCTGGTGCCGTTCTCTCAGCCGGGCATCGTGACGATTCCGCTGGGTTTCGTGGTGCTCGTCGTGGTCTCGCTGCTCACCCGCCCCGGGCCCGATCGCCGGGCGTGACCCCGCGACCCTCCGTCGCGTCTCCGACTCGTCCGGAAGCTGGTTCGTTCACCGGGCTCTGCGCGTTGTTACGGACAGGGGGACGCGCGGCCGCGGCCGGCGATCAGACGCATGTCCATCGGTGGTCCCGAAATCGTCGTCGTGCTGGTGGTGGCCGTCTTGAACCTGTTCTGGCTCTGGATGGTGCGGGACTGCCTGGAGAATCCGGGGCTGAACGGCCACGAGCGCTTTTACTGGATCGCGCTGATGGCGATCACGCACGTGCTCGGCGCGCTGTCCTACTGGCTCAATCACGCACGCTGGCAGCGAACGGCGGCTCACTCCCGAGGCTGAACGGCCCCTGCTCAGGAGGAGGGCTCCTGCCCCTCCTCCCCCATCGCGGCGCGCATCGTGCGCAGCAGTTCCTCGAACCGAAACGGCTTGTGGAGGAACCCGGCCACGTTCGGGCCGCTCGGCATGCCTTCCGACTGCGGGTAGCCGCTCGAGAGCACGACCCGGACATCCGGACGGACGCGGGCCAGTTCGTCGAGCACCTGTTTGCCGGTCATCACGGGCATGTTCAGGTCGAGGACCACGAGGCTCACGGTCCCGGCCTCGCCCGCCAGCAACGCCACCCCCGGCGCCGCCCGCCGCCGTCAGGACCCGGAATCCGGCGCGCTCGAGCAGCGTCCGCGTGACGTTCCGGACGGCCGCCTCGTCATCGATGATGAGGATGGTCTGCCCGGCGCTCGGCTTCGCGGTATCGGCGGTCATGAGAGGTGCCGTGGTCCGAAGCCCCCGGAGCCAGGCCCCGGCCGGTCTGCCCCGCGCTTGTGCCGTGTCGTCGTTCACACTATATTCAGGAATTTGTGGGGGAAGGTCCAGATGCGCCCGTAAGGCCGGGCGCGACCACCCCATCGGGAAGGGGTTCAAAACGTTGGCAGAAACGAAGCTCAAGATTGCGGTTTTCATCGATTTCGACAACATCGAGATCGGGGTGAAGACCACGCTCGGCAGCCATTTCGACGCCGGAGCGGTCCTCGAGGCCATCAAGGAGCGCGGCGAGGTGGTGACCAAGATCGCCTATGGCGACTGGACGAGGGCGGGCGATTACAGCCGCTCGCTCACCCAGCACGCCATCCATATGGTGCAGCGCAACCTGACGCCAGGCGGCGACAAGAACGGCGCTGACATCAACCTCGCCCTCGACGCGCTCGAGATGGCCTTCACGCACAGCCACATCAACACGTTCGTGATCGTCGGCGGCGACAGCGACTTCATGGCGCTCGTCGAGAAGCTGAAGCAGTACGACCGCAAGGTGCTGGTCGTCGGCGGGCGCGCCTTCACCAGCCACATCCTCCAGAAGAACTGCCACGAGTTCATCGCCTACGAGAACCTGATCGGCCGCCGCGGGGGCGCTCGCGGGCGCGCGCAGCAGGAAGCGCCGCTCACCGGTGCGGTGACGCTCGTCCGGCGCGCCCTGAAGGTGCTCGCAGACCGCGAAGTGTCACCGCAGCTCGGCGTCCTCAAGAGCACCCTGCTCCAGCTCGACCCGACGTTCTCCGAACGCGAGTACGGCGCGAGCACGTTCCGCGATTCTGGTCCAGCGGCTCGGACGCCAGGGCTACGTCACGCTCAAGGGATCCGATCGGAACATCTACGTGGAACTGCGGGAGGGGCCGGACCCGCCTTCCACGCCGGCGATCCGCGATGCCGACTCGTCGAGCGACGAGACACCCGAGGCCGCCGGCGAGCCGCCCGCGCCGGAGGGCGACGGTCACGCACTGGCGCCTGCCACTGACGGTGTGGCGATCGTGGCGCAGGTCGTGGCCGAGCCCCGGGAGCACGCGCCAGCACCTTCGCCGGCCGCCACGCCTGCGGCGACGGGCCAACAGCTCGACGGCTACCGCACGATCCACGACGTCTTCATCCGCCCGGGCGTGGTGGCGCGGTGGCCGCTGTATCTCCGCCAGGTGAAGCAGATCATCCGCGGCGTCGACGAGACATTCGACGAGCGGCGCTATGGATTCACCGGCATGGTCGAGGCGCTGCGCTTCGGCCAGCGCGAAGGTCTGTTCCGGCTCGATCGCGACCGGCAGGGCGTGCTGCGCGTCTACCCGGGGCCGCTGCTCCAGCGTCAGGCTCCAGCCACCGACGCGCGGCAGGATTCGGACGCGGCGCCAGCCGACGACGTCATCGCGGAGACGACGTCTGCGCCCGACGCCGTAGTACAGGCCCAGATCGTCGAGAGCGGCGAACAGGCGCGAAGAACCGTCCCAGCGCGTCGAGGAAGCACGACCGGTGGCAGAAGCAGAGGGCGATGGCGAACCGGAGGTCGCGCGCGCACCACGCCGCCGATCGGCGACGAAGAAGGCCGTCACACCTCGCAAGCCGACAGCGGGCGCCAAGCCTCGCGGACGATCCGCAGCGTCCTCCACGCAAGCCGGCCAGAAAGCCTCAGTAGCGCACGACCACCGGCGTCGTCACCGTCACGACGACGACTTGACGCCGGTCGGCCATTCGGCGCGGACGGACCGCCGGCGCGGCGGCCAGCATGAGCAGTTGCGTATACACTGGTCGCATCCCGGTCGCTGCCGCCGCGATCCGGGGCGATCCACGAACACCCGCCGTTTCACATGCCGTACCGCGCCTGGTTCCGCTGCATCGCCGGCTGTCACGGCGAGCATCCGCTCACACAGCCTCTGTACCGATGTCCGGCGTGCGGCGATCTCCTCGAGGTCGCGCACGATCTCGGGGCGCTGCGCGACCGCTCGCCGGCCGCCTGGATGCGCCTGTTCGACGACCGCTACAAGCGGACACTCTGGCCGTACGGGTCGGCCGTCTGGGGCAAGAAGGAATGGGTCTGCCCCGAGCTCCCCGACGAGTGCATCGTCTCGATGGACGAGGGCGGCACCAACCTGCTCTGGGCCGAGCGCTTCGGCCGGACGCTGGGGGTCGAGGATCTGTGGATCAAGCAGTGCGGCAACTCGCACACCGGCTCGTTCAAGGACCTCGGCATGACGGTGCTGGTCTCGGTCGTGCAGCAGATGATCCGCCAGGGGCGCACGATTCGCGCCGTCGCCTGCGCGTCGACGGGCGACACCTCGGCGTCACTCGCCGCCTACTGCGCCGCCGCCGGCATCCCGGCGATCGTCATCCTGCCGCAGGGCAAGGTATCGGTCGCCCAGCTGCTGCAGCCGCTCGCGAACGGCGCGCTGGTCCTCTCGCTCGACACGGACTTCGACGGCTGCATGCGCATCGTGCAGCGGCTGGCGGACGAGGAGGGCGTCTACCTGGCGAACTCGATGAACAGCCTGCGGCTCGAGGGCCAGAAGACGGTCGCGATCGAGATCGTGCAGCAGTGGGACTGGGAGGTTCCCGACGTCGTCATCATCCCGGGCGGGAACCTCGGCAACGTCAGCGCGCTCGGCGCGGGGTTCGACCTCATGATCGACGTCGGGCTCATCGTCAAGCGGCCGCGCATCGTCGTCGCCCAGGCGGCGCGGGCCAACCCGCTGTATCTCGCCTACAAGAACGACTGGGAGTTCGAGCCGGTCGCCGCGCGGCCGACGCTGGCCTCGGCGATCCAGATCGGCAATCCCGTCTCGGTCAAGAAGGCGATCCGGACGCTGCAGCGCTACGACGGAATCGTCGAGCAGGCGACCGAGGAGGAGCTGGCGGACGCTTCCGCCGCCGCCGACCGCACGGGCATGTTCAATTGCCCGCACACCGGCGTGGCCCTCGCCGTGCTGACGAAGCTCGTCGACCGAGGCGAGATCACGCTTCGGATCGCGTCGTCGTCATCTCGACGGCCAACGGGCTGAAGTTCACCGACTTCAAGCTGCAGTACCACGAGGGGCGGCTCGACGGCATGCGGGCCACGTACGCCCGGCGGCCGGTGGAGCTGCCCAATGACTACGATGCGGTCCGGCGCGCCATCGACAGCGTCGGCGCCGTGCACGATCACTCGGTGAGCTGACGGGGACGGGAGCCCCTTCACCATTCTCGACCGGGCGGGTCTCCCGACCCCGGTTGCTCCGGAGGTGCCCATGCGTCGTGCAGTGGTCCTGGCGGGTGTCCTGGCAGTGGGCCTCGTCGCGTCCGGAAGCGCGCAGGACCGCGAGCCGCACAAGCACCATCCGTCGGCGAAGAGCGGTGAGCTCGGCGAAATCGCGTTCGCGAACTCGGGCGCGGCCGCAGCCCAGGCGTCCTTTCTGCGCGGCCTCGCGCTTCTGCACAGCTTCGAGTACGACGAGGCCGCGGACGCCTTCCGCGAAGCGCAGCGCGCGGATCCGTCGTTTGCGATGGCGTTCTGGGGCGAGGCCGTCACCTACAGCCACCTGCTCTGGGGCGAGGACGACCGCGACGCGCGCGCGACGTGCGCTGGCGCGGCTGGCGCCGACGCGCGGAGCGCGGCTGGCCCGCGCCGGCACGCCGCGCGAGCGGGCATACGGCGACGGCAATCGAAGCGCTCTATGTCGACGGCGATCTTGCCAGCCGGCGTGCGCGGCTTCGCCGACGGGCATGCGGAAGGTGGCGGCCGCGTACCCCGACGACCTCGACGCCGCAGCGTTCACGTCGCTGGCGTTGATGTTCGCCGAGTATGTCGGTCAGCTGCCGGCCGATCAGCGGACGCGCGTTCCGCGACGAAGCCATCACCGTGGCCGAAGGCGTGTTCCGCGCGCAACCCGCGCCATCCGGGGGGCGCGCACTACGTGATTCACGCCACCGACGACCCGGCGTTCGCGGCGCGCGGGCTCGACGCGGCGCGCCGTTATGCGCTCATCGCGCCTGACGCCGAGCATGCGCTGCACATGCCGTCCCACATCTTCGTGCAGCTCGGGCCTCTGGGACGATGCGGTGACGTCCAACGAGCGGGCGCTGGCGGCGTCGCAGGCCGAAGTCGAGGCGCGCAAGCTCTCGACCGCGGACCTGAGCTTTCACGCCTTGCAGTGGCTGCAGTACGGCTATCTCCAGCAGGGCCGCTACGGCTCGGCCCGGGCGCTGGTGGACACGGCGCGCGACGCGGTGAGGAAGGCGGACCTGTCGAAACCGGAGCACGTCGACGCGCGCTACACCGTCGGCACGCTGCTGTTCTCGCTCGCCGCGAACAGCAACGACTGGTCCGGCCCGGTCTGCAGCGGCCCCGCCGAGCCGCCCGCGCCCCTTTCCACGTCCGCGCGCGAGCGATCGTTCCATGCCACGGCGGCCTACCAGGCGGCGGTGGCGGCGGTGATGTGCGGCCGGGGCGACGTGTCGATCGAGACGCTGCGAGCACGGATGGCCGCGCTGCCGGCGCAGGATGGCCGCGTAACCTCGTTGAAGACCGCACTCCTGCACGTGCGGATGCTGAATGTCATCCGGGGCGGCTCTCCGGCAGAGATCGACGCGCTCGTTCAGGAGGCCTCCGCAACCGGCGCGGCCCCCCGTCGGCCCGCCGTGGACGCTGCGGACGCACGAATTGCTCGGCGACATGCTCGTGAAAGCGGGCCGGTTCCGTGAAGCCGTCGCGGCCTACGAGCGCGCGCTGGAGCTCACGCCCAGGCGCAGCGCCACCCTGCTGGGCCTCGCCCGGGCGCGCCGCGCCGCCGAAGACCACGCCGGCGCCGCCGAGGCATATCGGCAACTCTTGACCAACTGGCACCGCGCCGACCCGGACGTCGTGGCGGTGGCGGAGGCGAAAGCAGGTGCCGTCGCCCCGTGATTCGCGGGCTCAGACCGCGCTCTCCGGCGGCGCCGGATCGATCAGCGATGTCAGGCCGCCCCAGGTCCCGGGATCCTGCAGCGTCAGTGTCGCGAAGTACAGCCGGACGTCTTCGGGCGGGTAAGCCGAGCGAAGCGTCGCCGCCGCGTCCGCCAGCTTCGCGGCATCGGGCCTCGGGGGTTTCGTCGGCCGCGATCAGCCCGTTGTCGTGCGCGATCCCCAACGCATCGAGAAACGCCCCCATCATCGGCCGCTGAAGGGTCAGGTGATAGGTGACGAGCAGGCGGCCCGCCACGCTGTCGGAGAGGTTGCCGAGCTTCATCAGGTGCGCGACCTTCCGCTCGATCGACAGTCCCTGGACGGTTCGATAGCGGAAGTTGAGCTTCTTCGACAGCAGCAGCATGACCTCGGTCTGCTCGGCGATGGACTCCTCGTCCTCCCAGAAGGCTTCGGCGGCCTGGTGCCGCTGTTCGTCGGACATGCTCTTCCAGAGGGCCGCGGGGCGCTGCGGGGTGTCGGGCATCTTGGATCCTCGATGGCTACGGTGCTACGGGCTACAGGCTACGGCTGAAGACCCTGGACCACGGACGCGGGTAAGCCGGAGAACAATCTTCCCGCAGCCCGTAGTCCGGCAGCCCGGAGCCCGTAGCCCGATCATCGCGTCAGCTTACGGTACTTGATCCGATGCGGACGCTCGGCCTCGGCGCCGAGGCGCCGCTTCCGATCGGCCTCGTAGTCCTGGTAGTTCCCCTCGAACCAGACGACGCGCGAGTCGCCTTCGAAGGCGAGGATGTGCGTCGCAATGCGATCGAGAAACCACCGGTCGTGGCTGATGACGACGGCGCAGCCGGCGAAGTTCAGGAGCGCCTCCTCGAGCGCGCGCAGCGTGTCCACGTCCAGATCGTTGGTCGGCTCGTCGAGCAGCAGGAGATTTGATCCGCCGCGCAGGAGCTTGGCGAGGTGGAGGCGATTGCGTTCGCCGCCCGACAGCGTCCCCACCTTCTTCTGCTGATCGCGCCCCTTGAAGTTGAACCAGGACACGTAGGCACGCGACGCCACGCTCTTGCGGCCCAGTTCGATCTCGTCGTGCCCGCCCGAGATCTCTTCCCACACCGTCTTGACGCCGTCGAGCGCGTCGCGGCTCTGGTCCACGTAGCCGACCTGTACCGTCTCGCCGACTCGCAACTCCCCGCCGTCCGGCTGCTCCTGCCCGGTGATCATGCGGAACAAGGTCGTCTTGCCGGCGCCGTTGGGCCCGATGACCCCGACGATCCCGCCGCGCGGCAGGTTGAAGGTCAGATCGTCGATGAGCAGGTTGTCGCCGAACGCCTTGCGCAGGTGCGTCGCCTCGACGACGACGTCGCCCAGCCGCGGACCGGGCGCGATGTAGATCTCCACCTGATCGATCTTCTGCTGGGCGTCCTGCGACAGCAGCTGCTCGTAGGCGTTGAGGCGCGCCTTGCCCTTCGCCTGCCGGGCCCGGGGCGACATGCGGATCCAGTCGAGCTCGCGCTGCAGCGTGCGCTGGCGGCGGCTCTCCGCCTTCTCCTCGAGCGCGAGCCGCTGCTGCTTCTGATCGAGCCACGACGAGTAGTTGCCTTCCCACGGAATGCCGCTGCCGCGATCGAGCTCGAGGATCCAGCCGGCGACGTTGTCGAGGAAGTAGCGGTCGTGGGTGACGGCGACGACCGTGCCTGGATAGGCCTGCAGGTGATGCTCGAGCCAGGCCACCGATTCCGCGTCGAGGTGGTTGGTCGGCTCGTCGAGGAGCAGCAGGTCGGGCTGCTGCAGGAGCAGGCGGCACAGCGCCACGCGCCGGCGCTCGCCGCCGGAGAGCGTCGTGCACCGGCGTCTCGGGCGGCGGGCAGCGCAGCGAGTCCATCGCGAGCTCGAGCCGTGAATCGAGATCCCACGCGTTCAGCGCGTCGATGCGATCCTGCACCTTGCCCTGCTCCTCGAGGACCTTGTCCATCTCCTCCGGCGACAGCTCCTCTCCGAAGCGCGCGTTGATCGCGTCGAACCGCTCGAGCAGCGCGCGAATGGGTGCCACACCTTCCTCGACCGACTCGCGCACTGTCTTCTGGGGATTCAGCATGGGCTCCTGTGGCAGGAAGCCCACCGTCGCTCCCTGCGCGAGGAACGCTTCGCCGAGGAACTCGGCGTCGTCGCCGGCCATGATGCGCAGCAGCGAGCTCTTCCCGGCGCCGTTCAAGCCCAGCACACCAATCTTCGCGGCCGGCAGGAACGACAGCCAGATGTCCTTGAGCACGACATGGTCTGGCTGATGGACCTTGCCCAGACCTTTCATCACATAGATGTATGGGGGAGGCATTCAATGCGTGGGAACTACGGCTGGTCTTCGGTCTTCGGTCTTCGGTCTTCAGTCTTTGGTCTTCGGTCCGCGGGGCCGGGGAGATGGGTGACAGATTAACCGGATAAATAGGTGATAACATTTGAAGTATACGGATTTGGTTTTGTTGTTGTTTAGTGACCTCGTAAGATGAAGGGCCTGTGGTAGCTGTGGAAAACCTGCGCTGTGGTTTTCCAAGGAGCTGTGGGTGCCGCACTGTGCGTCCACAGCTCCGGCAGCTTCCATAGGCCGCGGGTTATCCCGTCATGGGTACCGCGGGCAGTGCCGTGAGCGTCCGGGCGCGTGCGTCACACCGGGCGAGACGCACCGTCGCGTACGTACAGGGTCCACAGGCCGTCGTCGATTTCTTCGAAGGCGACGTGTTCCGCGCCCAGGACTTCGGTCAGAAACACCGGCCGGCCGCCCCAAGGAGATGACGCTGCCCGTCGAGACGCGGCGCACGTCCCAGTGCCCGGGATACTCGAGCGGCGGCAGCCGTGCCGACCACGGGCGTGGCGACGGCTGATAGACGGTCGCCGGCGGCTGATCGGCCAACGCTTCGTGCGGCCGGATGTCGTGGTAGAAGTCGACAACCCAACACACACAATACTGAGTTACGGGAAGTCCGCTATCCATTCCATCCATGGTTCGGTCGTGCGGTCGCCGTCTACGAGGTGCTCGTCAAGCAGGGGCATTCCGTCTGCCGGTGCGGTCTCGAGGAGGAGCGGAATCGTCTCTCGCGTAGAGATACCGACGTGGATGTTTGAGCCGGCCGCGTGTGGTGGGCTGCGTGTACTGACCGTTCCAACGGTCAACTGCGATGCCTTGAGAGCATTGCAGGTTGTTGCTTCGGACCATGGCCCGGTGTGATTCAAGCGGTGTGGTACAAGCCCAGCATCGTTCCTTGCCTGCGGCAGGAGGTGCTGATGCTCCGGTCCGTGATCCCCGCACGACTCTCGCAGCTGACACTGTTTCGTCCCCTCCCCTCGGGTCCGTCGTTTCAGACGTTGCCGCCCGAGATCCAAGCGAAGACGATCCGATTGCTGGCGCGGCTGCTGCGCGGGCACGTCGACGGCGTGGTCGCGGCCGGCCCGGCGCAGGAGGCGCGTGATGAGTGACAAGATCAAACCACATCATCAGACGCGCAAAGCGATCTTGTATATCCGTCAATCGTCAGTCCACCAGGTGCACCATAACCTGGAGGGCCAGCGGCTGCAGTACGCGATGCAGGAGCGGTTGCAGCAGCTCGGGTGGCGGGAGGTCGACGTGGTGGATGACGACCTGGGCCGGTCCGCCGCGGGACTGGTGACGCGGGCCGGGTTTGCGCGCATGGTGGCGGAGGTGTGTATGGGCCAGGTCGGTGCGGTGGCCGCTCGCGAGGTCTCCCGCTTCGCCCGCAATAGCCGCGAGTGGCAGCAACTGGTCGAGGTCTGTCGGGTCGTGGACACCGTGCTGATCGATCTCGACACCGTGTACAGCCCACGCCACAGCAACGATCGTCTGCTGTTGGGCCTGAAAGGGAGCTTGAACGAATACGAACTGGACCTGTTGCGGCAGCGATCGGTGGAAGCGCGGCGGGCGAAGGCACGACGCGGGGAGCTCCTGGTGGCGGCCGCGGCCGGGTATCTGAAAACCGACGCGCCCCATCTCGAGAAAGATCCGGATCGCCGCGTCCAGGAGGCCATCACGCTGGTGTTTCGGAAGTTTGGCGAACTGGGCACGGTGCGCCAAACGTTGTGGTGGTTTCTGGAGCATGGGCTGCAACTGCCCGTCCGGCCGGCGTCCGGCGAACTGACGTGGCGACGGCCGTCCTACGGCATGCTGTATCGCTTTCTCAGTAGCCCGGTGTACGGCGGGGCATACGCGTACGGGAAGAGCGAACGGACGCTCCACTACGAACACGGGGAACCGCGCGCCGTGTCTCGACGCAAACCCCGTGAGCATTGGCTCGTGCTGATTCCCAACGCCCATGAAGGCTATGTGAGCTGGGAGGAGTTTGAACGGATCCAGCAGGCCATGGCGGCGAACGTGCGCGGATGGGGACGCCTCGGCGCCGCGACGAAGGGGCCGGCGCTCCTGGCCGGACTGCTGCGCTGTCGACGCTGCGGCCGCCGGCTGACCGTCTGGTACACTGGCCACGCGCACACCGTGCTTCGGTATGCCTGCCATCGTGGGGCGCTGGACAACGGTGAACCACGCTGCATTTCCTTTGGCGGGCGAATAGTCGATACCGCCATGGCCACAGAAGTCCTTCGCGTCGTGCAACCCGCGGCTATTGACGCGGCGGTGGTCGCTAGCGACGATGCCTCGCGCCAACAGGACGAGGTGCGGCAGGCGTGGACCCGAGACCTGGAGGCCGCACGGTACGCCGCGCAGCGGGCGCAGAAGCAATACGACGCAACCGATCCAGAGAATCGCTTAGTCGCGGATGAATTGGAGCGACGCTGGAATCAGGCCTTGCAGCGGGTCCAGGAGATCGAGCAGCGTCTCGAGCAGCACCGCCACCGCCGACCGGATGTCGCGCCCCCCACGCGCGAGGAGTTTGCCGGGCTGGCGGCGGACCTGGAGGCCGTCTGGCATGGTCCTTATGCCGATGTGCGGGTAAAGAAGCGCCTGCTCCGCACCGTGATCCACGAAGTCGTGGTCGACGTGGATGCGGACGCCGGCGAAGTCATCCTGCTCATTCATTGGCAAGGCGGTGTCCATACCGAACTGCGAATCCCCCGACGACGTCGTGGGCAGAATAGCGCCCAGACGCCGAAGGACCTGATTGAGGCCGTTCGTGTGCTGGCACGTATCTGTTCCGACGACGTACTGGCCAGCACGCTGAATCGCAACGGTCTGCTGACCGGACGCGGGAATCGGTGGACACGGGAACGGGTGACCGCGCTTCGCACGTACCACGAGATCGCCTGTTACGACGGTGATCGGCGGGCGTCAGAGGGATGGATGAATCTGACGGAAGCTGCGCACCGGCTCGGCGTCAGTGCCAGAACCCTTCGCTTGGCGGTCGAGCGAGGCGAGATCGAGGCGCAGCATCCGTTGGCCGATGGTCCCTGGGTGTTTCACCGGCATGGGCTCGAAACGGAAGGGGCCGCCACCTTTGTCGCTCGCGTCCGGCGTCGCACGCGACAGGTCGCAATACCAGACGCTCACCAGCAACCCCTCAGTTTTTCGAGCCTTTCAAGCACATAGCGAAGTGGGGCAGTATGAAACGTCGTTGTATTCCCGACAGAAGGCGTGGAAGCGCCGCTGCTGCGCCGCAGCATGGGCGGCGGGCGGCCGGGTCGTCTCCGCCTTGAGCACGCGGTGGAACTGTTCATGCGAGCCGTTCTGCTCGGGGTGCCCGAGCCCCGTGCGCTCGGGGACGATGCCCAGCCGCACCCACCAGACATTCGAGCCGCGACAGCCGGCCCAGGCCGGGCCCGGCGAAGGGCAGCCGTTATCACTGCGAATCCGCTCGGGCAACCCATACGTGGCAAACGCGCGCTCGAAGCACCGGCGCGTGCCCGCGAGGTGCGGACGAGCGAGTGCGTCGCACCGCAGGACGATAGCGACTGAAGCCGTCGCGCAGCGTCAGCGGATAGCAGTACGCGCGGTCGCCCGTGCGAAACTCGCCCTTGAAGTCGGTGGTCCACGTCTCGTTCGCGCGGGTGATGGGCGCCAGCGGTGCCCCCCATGCGGCCCGCGCCGCCGCCGCGGCGCGGCACGATCAGCCCATGGTGCCGCAGCAGATCACAGACGGTGGATCGACTCGGCCATGCGGCCGCGGCTGCAGCCGGCGTCCCCGACGCGAGCAACTTCTTCGCCCTCCAGCGCGGGTGGCGGCGCGCAAGGCTCACCAGCGCCTCCACCAGCGACGACGTCCGTTGACCGACGGCTGCGATGCGGCCGCCGCGATCGATCGACCAAGGCCGCGGGGCCCGCGCGGGGTACCGCGCAACCCACTTGTAGGCCGTCTTGCGGCTGATCTGATACTGCACGTACGAGCTCGGTCATCAGAACCGCTTCCAGACAGTTACTCACGTGATGAACTGTATTCGTAAATCCACGGGCGATATCTCCTGCCATGGCATCGTGTCCTCCTGTGAATCTATGTCGAAAAGTGTTACTTATGTCTTCGGATTGTTTTGTTACCTATGTCTCCGGACTGAGCCGTCTTCGGTCTTCGGTCTCAATCACCGTCGAGCAAGTTCCCCAGCCCGCCGAGAATCGATCCTTCCTCGCGCCCGCCCTTGGCGATCCCGGGGATGGCCTTGTAGATGCGATCGGCGAGGCGGCTGAGGGGGAGCGACTGCAGCCACACCTTGCCGGGCCCGGTGAGCGTCGCGAAGAACAGCCCTTCCCCGCCGAACAGCGCCGTCTTGACCTTCCCGACGAACTGGATGTCGTAGTTGACCGACGGCTGCATGGCGACGAGACAGCCGGTATCGACCCGCAGCGTCTGACCGTGCGCGAGCTCGAGCGCATGCAGCATGCCGCCGGCATGGACGAACGCCAGGCCATCACCCTGCAGCCGCTGCATGATGAAGCCTTCCCCGCCGAACAGGCCGGCGCCAATCTTCCGCTGGAACGCGATGCCGATCGCAATGCCCTTCGCGGCGCAGAGGAACGAGTCCTTCTGGCAGATCAGCTCGCCACCGAGTTTGGCGAGATCCATCGCCAGGATGCGGCCGGGATAGGGCGCCGCGAACGCCACGCGCTGGATGCCGGCCCCGGTGTTGGTGAACACGGTCATGAACAGGCTCTCACCGGTCAGCAGCCGCTTGCCGGCGCCGAGCAGCGCCCCCATGATCCCGGTCTTCTGCTGCCCGCTGCCGTCCCCGAAGATGGTCTCCATCTCGATCCCGGGCGTCATGTACATCAGGGCGCCCGCCTCGGCGATCGCGCTCTCGCGCGGGTCGAGCTCGACCTCGACGAACTGCAGGTCCTCGCCGTAGACGGTGTAGCTGATGTCGTGCGCGCGCTGGCCGACCCCCGTCGATCCGAAGCTGCCCGGCGGAGGCGGCGGCACGCCAGGCACCACGGCCGGCGCGCTGGCCAGCGTCGGCACCTCCCCGAGCGGCGTCCAGTTCGCCATGCCCGCCGTGAACACGAGGGTCGAGCGATTGATTTCGCCCGTCCGCAGCCGCGACACGACGTCCTCCTGCGCCATCGGGCCGGCCTGCGCACCGTTGATGACCAGATACCACTGTGATCCTGCGCTCACGGCTCTCTCCTTGAGGTCGGGCTGCCGACTCTGGGCTACGGGCTACGGGCTGCGGGCTACGGGGACCAGGCTACCGACAGGCTGCGCCCGGCCGTCGCCCCTTCCGAACCGCCGATCATAGCGCGTGGCGACAGGGCCGGATGACCGGAACGCTTGCGCAGGGAGACGCGGACGGGCGAAAATTATGCGAAGCTCACGATTCGCCCCATGCTCCGACGCATCCTGCATCTCGACATGGACGCGTTCTACGCGTCGGTCGAGCAGCGCGACCATCCGGCGCTCCGCGGCAAGCCGGTCGCGGTGGGCGGCGATGCGCAGCAGCGCGGTGTCGTCGCCGCGGCCAGTTACGAAGCCCGCGTGTTCGGCGTGCGTTCCGCGATGTCGATGGCACGGGCCGTCCGCCTCTGCCCCCAGCTCGTCATCGTCCGTCCGTCGTTCCAGAAGTACCAGGAGATCTCGCACGCCATCTTCGAGATCTATCGGAACGTCACACCACTCGTCGAGCCGCTCTCGCTCGACGAAGCCTACCTCGACGTCACCGAGAACGCCTGGCGCGAGCCGCTCGGCGTGACGGTCGCTCGCCGGCTCAAGCAGGCGGTGCGCGAGGCCACCGGCCTGACGGTCTCAGCCGGCGTCGCACCGAACAAGTTCCTCGCCAAGATCGCCTCTGGCTGGAAGAAGCCGGACGGGCTCACGGTCATTGCGCCGGAGCGCGTCGAGGACTTCCTCGCGCAACTGCCCGTGGAGGCACTGTGGGGCGTCGGGCCCAAGACCGCGAAAAAACTGAAGGACGGAGGCATCCATCGGCTCGTGGACGTGAGGGCCGTCGAGCCTGAGCGCCTGCAAGGCCTCGTGGGGAGCCTGGGCGAGTGGCTGACGCAGCTCGCCCACGGGATCGACGAGCGTCGCGTCGAATCGCATCGCGACACGAAGTCCTCGGGTTCCGAACACACGTTCGCGGAAGACCTCCGCGACGGCGGACAGGTGCGCGACGAGATTGCGCGGATGGCCGAACGCGCGGCCCGCTGGCTCGAGCGGCACGCGCTCTACGCGCTGACGGTCACGATCAAGGTGCGGTACCACGACTTCGTCACGCTGACGAGGAGCCACACCGAGCGGCCGGCGACGCGGGAGGCGTCGCGGATCATCGAGCGGGCCGTCGGGCTGGTGGATCGCACCGAAGCCGGGACGCGGCCCGATCCGCCTGCTGGGCGTGAGCGTGCACGGGCTGTGCGACGCCATCGAGCCGCCGCCGACCCTCTCTGGGCCCAGCCGGTTGCCGTTCGAGTGACGGTGACCGGAGCCCGGGAGCCGCCGGAGACAATGAAACATGAGGGCCGTCTCGCCGTTGGGACAACCTCCGTTCTCAGCTTCTCGTCAGCCCTCCCCCTCCGACAGCTACTCCGCCTGCAGGGCGATCACCGGGTCGACCCGCGACGCGTGCCGCGCCGGCAGCAGGCCCGCCAGCAGGGCGACGACGAGCAGCGCGACGACGGCGAACCCCACCACGCGCAGGTCGGTCGGCTCGAGGCCGAACAGCAGCTCGTCGAGCAGGGTTCGCGATCCTCGCGCGGCCGCCAGCGCCGCCGGAATCCCGATCGCCAGGCCCACGCCGGCCATCACCAGCGCATCGCGCAGCACCATGGCCACGACCGTCGTGCGCCGGGCGCCGAGCGCCATGCGGACGCCGATCTCCGCGGTCCGCCGGACCACGGCATACGACATCGTGCCGTAGAGGCCGACGGCCACGAGCAGAAGCGCGATCGCACCCAGTAGGCTCGAGAGCCGCGCGAACGCCGTCTCCCGGGCGACCGACTCGCGCGCCTGGTCGACCTGGGACTTCACGTCGAAGATGGGAAGGTTCGGATCGATGGCGCGCACCACCTCGCGTACGGCCGGCGCCAGCGCCAGCGGCTCGCCAGCCGTTCTGACCGCGACGTTGACCTGGCCTGGCACCTCCTGCCGTATCGGCACGTAGACGATCGGCCGCGTCGGATTTCGCAGGTCGGTGTACTTCGCATCCCG
Organism: Vicinamibacterales bacterium; assembly: GCA_963834365.1. Classification (GTDB taxonomy): domain Bacteria; phylum Acidobacteriota; class Vicinamibacteria; order Vicinamibacterales; family Vicinamibacteraceae; genus CAWJAP01. The sequence goes on from CAWIBS010000033.1 coordinate 302,949, forward strand.
CGCGACCCCGACGATCTCGATGGCGTCGCCCTGCTGTTCGCCGAACCAGAACCGGCGGCCGATGGGGTGACTTCCTGGGAAAAAGCTCGACGCGAAACGCTGGTTGACAATGGCCACCTTCGGCGCGGCCTCGCCGTCACGATCCTCGAAGCCGCGCCCGAGGACGAGCGGGATTCCCATCGCTGGCAGATAGTTCGCGGCCACGATGTTGATCTCGGTGCCGTTGTCGGCTGGGGCGCTCACGCCTTCGAGGGTGACGCCGTCGGCGCGGCGGCTCGAGGCGAGCAGCGGATGACGGGAGACGGTCACGGCCTGCACGCCCGGAATGGTCCCGATGCGCTCGATCAGCCGATCGTAAAGCGCCGATCGCGCCGGCGCCTCGTAGCCGTTCAGCTGAGGCTGGATGCGGAAGAGCAGCAGGCGGTCGGCGTTGAAGCCGATGTCCACCGCGCCGAGATTGCGAAGCGTGCCGACGAAGAGGGCCGCCGCGACCAGCAGGACGACCGAGACAGCGACCTGTGCGATGACGAGCACCCGGGCGAGCCGAGAGGACCCGCCCGCCGTCCGCCGTGTGAAGTGCGACAGATCGGCGCGCGTGGCCCGCAACGCCGGCGTCAGCCCGAAAAGCGCCGCCGTGACGACGGTCACCGCACCGCTGAAGCCGAGCACCCGCCAGCTGAAGGCATTCTCGAGCGCGATCGCCCCGCCCCACGGTCGCCAGACGAGCAGCAGGTCCGTTCCCCACCATGCCAGCGCCAGACCACACAGACTGCCGGCGCCGGCGAGTAGCAGACTCTCCGTGAAGAGCTGACGCACCAGCCGGCCGCGGCGTGCACCGAGCGCAAGCCGCGTGGCGATCTCCCGGTGCCGCGCGGCGCCGCGGGAGAGGAGCAGGTTCGCGAGGTTCAAACACGTGACGACGAGCACCAGGGCCCCGCACGCCATCAGCAGCAGGAGCGGTCGCGCGTAGCGCTCGCGTGAATCCATCAACCCCTGGCTGCCCGACCCAACGCGCAGCGTCGAGGCATCGTCGAGGGTCCGGATCGAGTCGCCGTCGCCCCTCTCGTCGCCGGTCGCGATCACCTGACGCCATTCGTCCAGCATGGCGTGCTGCATCGGTCCGTTCAGGTTGCCGGCGACCTGCTCCCGAGTCACGCCGAGCCTGAGGCGTCCCATGAGCCGGACCCAGAGGAACGCCGGCCGGTGCAGCTCCGAACGGTCGCCTTCGAGCAGGGGCTCGGCCGCGAACGGCATCGTGATATCAGCGGACTGCGTCACCTCGAGCGCGCCTTCGAACTTCGGCGGCGTGACCCCGACGATGGTGATGGCGATGCGGTTGATCGTGACCGTGCGGCCGACGATGCGCGGATCGCCGCCGAACCGGCGCTGCCAGAACCGATGGGAGATCGTGGCCACGGGAGTGGCGCCAGGCCGGTCGTCGTGATCGGTGAACGTGCGGCCGAGGTGCGCACCGACGCCGAGACCCTTGAAGTAGTTGCCTGACGCGTACTGACCTGAGGCCACGTCCGCCCGGCCGTCGACGACGAGATTGAGCTGCTGGACGGGGAAGAACGCGAAGAGCTGGGTCAGCGTGCGATTGGCGTCGCGCAGGCGGAGGAACGTCGGATAGGAGAACGACGTGCTCGTCGAGCGGCCGGTCGCGGCGTCCGTCGTGCGGATCCCGTCCATGCCGAAGCGCATGCCCTTGCGCCCTTCGAGCCAGTCGAACAGGACGAGCTCGTGAGGGGCGTCCACGGGAAGCTGCTCGAGCAGCAACTCGTCGATGACGGTGAAGAGCGCGGTGTTGGTTCCGATGCCGATCGCCAGGATCAGGAGCGCGGCCAGCGCGAAGCCGCGGTTCCTTCGCAGCTGTCGCGCGCCAAGGCGGACGTCCTGGCCGGCGTCGCGGAGCCAGGGCAGCGTATCGGCATCGCGGGCACGCTCGCGCGAGAGCGCCAGGCCGCCGAAGCGGCGCCGCGCCTCGTCCCGGGCGCGTTCCGGCGTCATGCCGGCGGCGAGGTACTCGGCAATCCGCTGGTCGAGATGGAAGCGGGCTTCTTCCTCGAACGTCTCGTCGACCTTCCTGCTGGCGAGCGTGCTGCGCAACCGGCGGATCCACCCCATGACGCTTCTCCCTTGATTGACTCAGGGCTCGAGGCTCAGAACCGTGACGAGCAACGTGCGGCGTCCAGGTCAGCGAGGCCTCACGCGAAACGGAGAACGCGGCTGACGCCGTCGCTCAGGCGCTGCCACTTCTCTTGTTCCTCGCCGAGCCGGAGCCGTCCCGTGCGCGTGAGGCGATAGAAGCGGGCGCGCCGGTTGTTGGCGGTGACCTGCCATTCGGCCACGATCCAGCCGCTCTGCTCCATGCGATGCAACGCCGGGTAGAGCGACCCTTCCTCGACCCGAAGCAGGTCGTCGGAGATGCGCTGCACGTGGGCGGCGATGCCGTAGCCGTGCTGCGGGCCGTGACTCAAGGTGTTGAGCACCAGGAGATCGAGCGTCCCCTGCAGGGCATCGGGCTTCTTGGTGCGGCGGAGCATGACCCTAGAAGTCTAGGGCAAGACCGGCGCGGGTGCAACGGATGCTTCAATCCGACTTCGGTGTAACTTCTGAACGAGAGGAGGGGCCCACACCATGACTAGCCGAATCTCGAGGGTTCTGTGCGGTGTTCTGCTGCTGCCAATGGCGGCAGGGGCGCAGGCTGCCGACCCCGTTTCCGGCAGCTGGGCGTCGGACGGCGCAACGTTCCTGGAGCTGGAGTTCGACGGCGAGCGGACGGTCACAGGGACGGCGATCTGGCGCGGCGGCGGTGAGGCGCTACGCACCCCGATCAAGACCGGCACGTATGACGCCAAGACGCGCACCTTGAGACTCGAGGGTGAAGGCAAGCGACCCGACGGCGTCGCCGGGACCTACGTCATCGAAGGCACGATCAATGACAGCATCGTCTCCGGGAAGTTCCGATTCGCGGACGGCGGGGGCGAGTTCACATTCACGCGTGTTCCGCCCGGCCAGCGGACACCGGAGCAGATCGAAGCATCCTTCAACGAGCACAAAGGAGATTTCGACTACCTGCTCGGCGACTGGGAGTTCACCTCCGACAGCAAGGAGTGGGGCAAGCACGGCGGATACTGGAGCGCGATGAAGCTCGCCGAAGGCCAGGTCCTGGACGAATATCGCGTCACCGGTGACAAGGGTGAGACGTACTACGTGACGACGTCGCTACGGAATTACAACAAGTTCGCCGATCGCTGGGAGTTGATTGGCGCGGATGCGGGGACTGGCATGCTGGACTTCGGGACGGCCCGCCGCGTCGGGAGCGAGGTGCACATCGAGCAGAAGTTCGGCGTCGCGAGCGGCAAGCCGGCGATCATGCGGATCCGGTACTACAACATCGAGCAGGACCGCTTCTCCTGGGCGGCCGATCGCTCGACCGATGGCGGCAAGACGTGGGTGAAGAACCACCTGCAGATTGAGGCGCGCCGTATCGGGCCCCCGCGGTCTCTCGGTCCGCTCGCGCCTGCGAGGAACAAGACCAGCGCTCCGTGACCAAGGATCGCCCGCTCGTCGCGCCGGCGTCGGACATGCGTTTCGTCGACGACTACGAGCACAACACGAGCGTTTACGTCGAGTAGTCTGTGGGCGCAGAGAACCTCATGATGATTCGGGAATCGGCGAGATAGATTCGGGCGTGCACTCGGCGGCTTGCTCCACACTGGGCGACTAGAACGAAGCCGCTGGCGCGGCGGCCGACGGGCAGCTGGGTACTTCGTAGCAGGATAGGGTGCTGGTCACAGGAGGTGTCTGTGACCAAGCTACTGCAATGCCTGCGCGACGAGTTGGTGCGGCGCGACTACGCCGCGACCGACCATCCGCAGCTACGTCCAGATCGTTGAGGCGTTTCGCCAGCAGACGGGGCGCGCCTCGATCGGACTCACCCCAGCCCAGCTCCGCCGCTACCACCTGTTCCTCCTCGAGGAGCGCCGCCTGGCGATCGGGACGGTGGTCACGCAGATCTGCGCGCTGCGCTTCTTCTGCCGGTACGTCTTGAAGCGCCGCGACGTGCGCGAGGACCTGCCGTATCCGAAGGCAGCGCCTCCGGCTGCCGGTCGTGCTCAGTCCCGAGGAGGTGCAGCGCCTGATCGCGGGCGCGAAGAATCTCTATCACCGCACGCTGCTGCTGACCCTGTACGGCGCCGGCTTGCGGCGCAGCGAAGCGTGTCAGCTGAAGGTCGCGCGACATCGATAGCCAGCGGATGGTGCTCCGGGTCGAGCAAGGCAAGGGCGGCCGCGATCGCGAGATCCCCCTCAGTCCCCGACGCTCCTCACGGCCCTGCGTGAGTACTACCGCTGGATGCGGCCGCAGACCTATCTCTTCCCGGGCACGCGCCACGGCTGGCGGGCCGACGCGCCGATCACGACGAAGGTCGTCTGGGAGGCCGTCCGGCTCGCCGCGCGGAAGGCGGGGATCGACAAGCGCGTCACGCCGCACACCCTGCGGCACACCTACGCGACGCATCTGCTGGAAGCGGGTGCCGACCTGCGCACGATTCAGCTGCTGCTGGGCCACGCCGACCTGTCGCACACGACGGTGTATCTCCACCTGTCGCGACGGCACCTCCACGCGGCGCCCGATTCCGCTTGAGCAGTTGCACGTGACGCCGCCACCGGTGCGTGCCGCGGTCGCGTCTGCTGCGGAAGCCGCCGCAGTCGTGAGCCGGCCTGCCGTGGAGGTGGCCGATATCCTCCACGCGCAGGGTGACACCTTCATCGAGCAGCATCCGTGGCTGAGCGTGCAGCAGCGCTCGGTGCTGCGCGCGATCGCGCGCTGTCGGACCGCCGCGCTCGGCGGGCATCTCGATCAGTGTGGCGCCTGCGGACATCAGGCCATCTCCTATAACTCGTGTCGCAATCGCCACTGTCCGAAGTGCCAGGCGCAGGCGCGCGCCCGGTGGCTGGCGGCGCGAGAGCGCGAGCTGCTCGACGTGCCGTATGTGCACGTCGTCTTCACACTCCCGCATGCGCTGCTGCCGCTGTGCTATCGGAATGCCGCGCGCCTGTACACGTGGCTCTTTCAGGCGAGCGCGGCGACGCTGCGCGAGGTCGCGGCCGACCCGCGACATCTCGGCGCGGAGATCGGCGTCCTGAGCATCCTCCACACGTGGGGGCAGACGCTGGTCCGCCATCCGCATGTCCACTGCGTCGTGCCGGCGGGTGGCCTCTCGCCTGATCATCAGCGGTGGATCCCTCCGAAATACGCCGGCTTCTTCCTCCCCGTGAAGGTACTCAGTCGGGTCTTTCGCGGGAAGTTTGTCGAGGCGTTGCGCCGGGCGTACGACCGCGAACGAACTCGACCTCGCGGGCGCCACCGCGCCCCTGCGCGACCCCGCGCAGTGGCACGCCTTCGTCGATGCGCTCTTCGACACCGACTGGGTGGTCTACGCCAAGCCGGCCTTCGGGGGGGCGCCGCCGGTCCTGCGGTATCTCGGTCGCTACACCCATCGCGTGGCGATCAGCAATCATCGCCTGATCGCTTTCGATGGCGACCGCGTGACCTTCTCGTTGGAAGGACTACGCGCACGGGGGCCAGCGTCGCACGATGACGCTCACCGCGATGGAGTTTCTGCGCCGCTTCGTCCAGCACGTGCTGCCGCGCGGCTTCGTCCGCATCCGCCAGTCAGGCTTTCTCGCGAACACCTGTCGCGTGGCCCGCGTGGCGCTCGCCCGGACGCTGCTCGCGACAGCGGCGGCGTCACGCCGCGACCGCGACGGCGCCCCTCGACCGGCGCCGCACCTCGTGGGCGTGTCCGCGATGCGGGGCGACGATGATCATCGGCGCATCCTCTCAGTGCTCCAGCTGGCCACGCTCACGCTCGCCTTCGACACCTCATGAGCGTCCACGCCCTCGTCATGACCGGTCTCTTCGTCGACGTGCGCGCCCACGTATCGGTGATCGTCCGTCCGTCGTCGGGGCTCCGCGAGCCTGACCACGCGCGGTTATGCCTCGCGTGGTCCACCCCACCACTGGCCGCCGCCGCTCACGCGGCGCCGGCCCATCGACGGTGCCCACGCGCACAGCCCGATCGCGCTTCCAGCTCCATAGGCGGCCGCCGCGCCAGCGGCTTCCTTCAAGTCTCGTTATCGAAAGTGCCTCGGAACCTGCATCGGGCTATCTTCCTCGACCAGCCTTGGCCGAGGCACTTCCGATGAACGCTAGCGACAAGGCAGGACCTATCTGCCCAGCCGCGATGTGCGACCCCCAGGCAAGGTCTTATCCAGTTCGATGACTGCTGTCGCTTTTTCCACAGCCGCACCGTGCTGGGAAGGCTGGACGTAGCCAGAGGATCAGATAGTTCGCCAGTCGCCGCGCCCGACGTACTGGTTGTCAACTGCCACCGGATCTCAGTCTGTACGTCGGCTAGCTGGAGAAAGCACTTGTACGCGGCGACACCGGCTTCTGGGACATCGGCTCGGTTGGCGCGACACTCGCGGTGTCCCGTGAACTGAAGCCAGCGTTCCGGACCAAGGGGATGTCCCGATAGCTGTTGAAAATTGAAGCGGCGGCTCCTCACTGCTCGTGATACACGAGTGGTGACAAACCCGAGGCGAAAGCCCGCCAACAAGGAGCCGCCATGAAGAAGTCTCGCACAGTCCGCTCGTCCCATCGCTGTTGAATCTCCCCGCGTCACCTGCCGCTGGTCGATCTGCTGGTCGATACGCGGAGCCGAGCTGTTCGAGCTCGCGGTCGCGCTCGGGCCTGAAGGTGTTGGAGACGATGCTGGAAGAGGATCGCACGGCCCTCTGCGGGCCGCGGTATGCGCATCAGGCCGAGCGCCAGCGCCTCGCGGGCCGGCACGGTGCCGCAGCGAGGTCGTGCTCGGCGGCCGCAAGGTGGCGGTGCGGCGGCCGCGGGTGCGCGCCGGCGGCGCACGAGGTCCCGTTGCCGACGTTCCAGGCCATGGCCGATGTCGACCCGTTGAATCGGCGCGTGGTCGAGCAGATGCTGGTGGGCGTCGCCACCCGCCAGCTATGCGCGGAGCCTGGAGCCGGTGCCGGCGACGATGGTGAGCCGCGGGCACGAGCAAGAGCACGGTGAGTCGCCGCTTCGTGGCGAAGACGGCGGCGCAGTTGGCGGCGTGGCAGACCGCCCCGCTCGACGGCCTCGACCTGGTCGGCCTGCTCATCGACGGCGTCCACATCGGCGAGCACTGCCTCATCGTGGCGCTCGGGATCGCCGCCGATGGCCAGAAACACGCGCTCGGCCTGTGGGACGGCTCGACGGAGAACGCGCGCGTGTGTCAGGACCTGCTCGCCAATCTCCAGAGCCGCGGGCTGCGCACGGACCGCAGTCTGCTGGTGATCCTCGATGGCTCGAAGGCGCTGCGGAAAGCGGTGCGCGCCATCTTCGGCGAGGCCGCGCTCGTCCAGCGCTGCCAAGTGCACAAGACTGCGCAACATCCTCGACCATCTGCCGGAGCGCGCGATCGCGCCGTGGGCGCAAGGCGATCCTCCGACGCGCCTATCAGGCGACCGACGTGAAGACGGCGCAGCGGCTGCTCGCTCGATCTCGCGCGCCGGCTGGAGACCGAGTATCCCAGCGCCGCCGAGAGCGTCCGCGAAGGGCTCGACGAAACCCTCACCGTCCTCACGCTGCAGCTCTCGCCGCGCGCTGCGCCGCTCGCTCGCCACGACCAACGCGGCCGAGAGTCTGATCAGCCGCACGCGGCTACGTGAAGCGGAACGTCAAGCGCTGGCGCGGCGGGCAGATGATGCTGCGCTGGGTCGCCGCCGGCGTCCTCGAAGCCGTGAAAGGCTTCCGTCGACTGAAGGGGCATGCTGACATGCCCACGCTCGTCGCCGCCTTCGCGCGCGCGATCAGCCAGCTCGGACTCGTCGTCGCAGTGGAGAACGTCAGGTCGCGTAGTCGTCACCCGAGCCGCCGCTGAATTTCAACAGCGCGGCGGGACATCCCCCCGCAAAGAAATAGATCACAATGCTTCCCCTTACGTTCGTCAGCCTGCTGTCGTCGGCGTCGATGGTGATGGCCAGACGACGGGACATCCAGCGTGCGGTAGAAACTTTCAATGAGGCGATTCGTCTCGGACGTGCCTATGATGAAGCCTGACGGACTGCGGTCGGTTGCGCAAATGTCAACGTGAGAATCGGCGCATGCGTATCGCGACGAGCGGTGCCTGCGATCGTCACGTCGTGCCAGATGTCCGGGCACACAGTTGTTGCGAATACCAAGGAGGTAGAACATGCCCAAGGTCGTAGTCACGGCGCAGGTTGAGGACCCTGTGAAATGGGAACAGAATTTCCGTACACACGGTAGCCTCTTCAGGAGTCAAACCGTCAACAAACCCGTCAGCTTCGCGACAATCGAAGACAATCACGTTGCGGTCTGTCTCGAGCCGGATGACCTGGACACTTGCATGAAGATCCTGGATTCCCCGGCGACGGTGGAGGCCATGACATTTGATGGCGTCAAGCGAGAGACGGTGAAAGTGTTCGTCCTGGACAAGGAGCTAAAAGTCTAGAGCACGCTGGAAGCGGACAGGCGGCTACCACCGCCGCCGCTTATCGCTGAGACGTTGCTGGCGATCAACGCCGATCTGCCGAAAAATTAGCACCGCGATTCTCGCCACATGGCGACTTTAGGTTAGGAATCCTGATGACGGAGCGTCTTGTGTGGAGAGGAGTTGCCGCATCGATGCGGTTGGCAGCAAGCGCTAGCAGCGACACCGCCTCCGAGCATCCCGCCTGTGACCGCCACACCGCCTTACTCCAGAGGGACTTACGCTGCTCCTTCTCGGCCCCCGAGCGGGGTGTTGGTTGCCCGTTTGTTGCCGCCATCCATCCTGGCGCGTGGTCCAGTGAGGCACCGAGAACCGGCAGTCGCGGACTATCTCAATGGCCGAGAACAAAACCAAGCCAACCGACGCCAGCGTCGATGACTACATCGCCTCAAGAGCCAATGCGCAGCAACATGCGGACTGCCGTGAGTTGATGGCTCTATTCAAGAGGGTCATCCGGCAAAGACCACGAATGTGGGGACGCGCAGCGACACCGGCAGTTCGCTCGTCCAGTCGTAGGTGGCGAAGCGGATTGCTGTCTTCAGCCCACTGCCTGCCAACCAGAGCCGCGACTGTCTATCGGAAGGAGACACGGGAGTCTAGCGCGTCCGTGGCCGAAGCGCACACGTGTGGGTTATCGTCAGCCGGTGAGCGGTGCATCGGTCCTTCCACTGCGCCATCACTTCACGGGCAGCCGGATCGTCGCCGCGACCGGAAAGTGATCCGACGGATACCGATCGTTCCGGCTCGCGCGAATGATCTCAGCGCTGATCACCTCCGCGCCCGGCTGCACGAGTAGGTAGTCGATCTTTTCGCCGGCCGTGTTGCCGATCTTGAAGCCGGTGAACGTGCCGACGACTGTTTCGTCGGGGTGCAGCACGCGATACGTGTCGACGAATGGCGAGGCCGGGTTCCCTTTCGAGACGAGCGCCGCCAGCGCAGGGTTACGCTCGCCAACATTGAAATCGCCGGTGACGACTACCGGATCGGTCAGAAACGCCCGCGCGTCGATGCGCTGCCGGAGAAGGGCCGTGCTGCGGTCTCGCGACGGTTGCGACTCGTGATCGAGGTGCAGGTTGAAATGATAGAAGCCGCGGCCGTCGCGATCGATGAGTCTCGCCCACGTGCAGATCCGGGTGACGTTGTTGCCCCAGGATTTCGACGCCGGCACCTCGGGCGTGTCCGAGAACCAGAACGAGCCGGCGTCGGCGACGCGAAACCGCCCCACCTTGAAGAGAATCGCCGACCACTCCCCGGCCCTGCCGCCATCGTCCCGGCCGACGCCGACGACCGCATAGCCCGGCACCGCGGCCTGGATCTCGTCGATCTGAAACGCCAGAGCCTCCTGGAGCCCGACGAGATCGGCGTCGCGCTCGCGGATCAGGTCGAACACCATCTCGCGGCGCGCCGACCAGTGGTTCTCGCCGTCCTTCGCGGTCCCATAACGGATGTTGAAGGACATGACCTGGAGCGGCTCGCGCGTGACCGGCTGCGCGCCGGCAAAGCCGACGACAAGCAGCAATGCCAGGACTGAAAAGATCGCAAGCAGCTGCGGGCGCCGAATGTTGTCGGGCATGGCCACCGATTATACGGGCGCCCCCTACCGCAGTCGGCCTCTCAGGCAATAATCCGGATAGGCTCTCGTGTTCGAAGCCACTTGGCGACTACACGGGAGCCATCGGTAGCTTCGTCCGTATTGCCGGTTCCGTGACATCGACGCGCGCAATAGCGCCTCTCGCCCCCACCTCACACAATGCTCACCGAACGGTGAAGATTCGGGCCGCGCGAACGAGGATCATGCAGGAGCTATGGAATTTCACATTCGCGAACGTGGAGGGCGACGAATGCGGCGCCTCGCCAGGGGACGCGTGCTCGCTGGGCTGGGACTGCTGATCGCTCTCACGCTGGTTTTCGTCGCCAGGTGGCTGAACGCGAACAAGATTGGCGGGCAGGGGCCCGCAGAACCGTTCCGCATCGCGGGCAATTTCTACTACGTCGGCGCGACCGACGTTTCCGCCTTCCTCATCACCGGACCCGAAGGCCACGTCGTGCTCGACGCCGGCTATCCCACGACCGCGAAGCTGATCATGGGGAGCATCGCGAAACTCGGCTTCGACATCAAGGATGTCAAGGTGCTCCTGAACTCGGAACCGCACCCTGATCACGCGGGCGGGCTGGCGGTGCTCCAAGAGGCCTCGGGGGCCCAGGTGTGGGCCAGCCACGCGAGCGCCGACTCCCTCGCGGCCGGCGGCGACGATGCCGACGCCATCCTGCCGTTGAGGGCGCTCGTCTGGATCGGCGTCTTCGGCTACCCGCCTCCGCGCGTCGACCATCGGTTCAAGGACGGCGACACGGTTCGTGTCGGGCCGATCGCGCTCACCGCGCACGTCACCGCCGGGCATACGCGCGGCTGCACCTCGTGGTCGTTCCCCGTCCACGATGGCGACCGCGTGCTGAATGTCGTGAGCGCGTGCGACACGGGGGTGCTCGCCACGTCCACCTATTCAGAACAAGCGGCCGACCGCGAGCGCAGTTTCCGCCTGCTGCGGAGCCTCCCCGCCGACATCTGGGTGACCGCCCATGCACGATGGTGGGGCAGGTACCGGAAGTTCGTCGCGAGCCAGACCGAGAAGCGTCCGGCGGATGCGTTCATCGACCCTCAGGGCTACCGCGCCTTCATCGACGCCGCCGAGGCGGAATTCCGAAGCGGTCGCACGCACTAGCAGCAGCCCGGCGGCTGTCGGCCATCCAGTGAGATGTAGGTCACGAGTCACGCCGGAGCGTGGAGGAACCTCGGAGTCGCACTCAAAGCCAGGAGCGGTCCGGCGATTCGGCTCTCTGGCAAAGCGCGCAGGTCGCGCGGTGTGACGACAGTCTGCAACGCCGAGTCGAATGCGCCAAGGATGTTCCAGGCCAGCAGAGGAACCGTTGAGGCTCGCCTCCGACACCTCGCCGGGCCTGCCGACGGAACTCGTGTTCCGCCCCCATGCTCGAATCCGCCTAGCGCGGCGGCTTCTGCGGATGCAGCGCACCACGGTGGCAGGTCCCGCAGTTGATGAAGCGCGCCTCGGGCGCCGACTCGAGGTGCTCCATCCTGGCGAGCTGCTGGTTGATGTCTCGATGCATCGTCGCCATCTCGCGGGCGGCACGCTTGGTCCGCTTCCGATCGCTCGAGAAGTCATCGTCGACGTGACAATGGGTACACGTGACGTCGAGGGCCCGACTGTAGCCGCCGTTCATGATGTCGAGCAAGTCAGCCGCGGGGATTGCCTTGAACATCTCGAGGCGGATGTTCTTGAACACGCGCTCCGCCGGTTCGCTCTCCCGACCGGCGATGCTCGCCGTCACACGCTGAACGTACCGATCGTTGATCTCGTGGCGCGACAGCGGCTGGCCGGCTGCCGCTGCGGGACTGCTGATGGCAGGTGGCTGTGTCGTGCCCACGATGGGTCGCACGATGACGGGCGCCGAGCCGACTAGGGTAGCGGCGAGCAGTACGCGGCGGCCGATCACAGCATTGGATTCCTGAGTCTCCCCAATCGGGATCATCGAAGCGTAACCGCTGGGGGTCGCGAGTTCTACCTCACGTGACTGGTTTGGGACCATCCGGGCCGTCTCGTGCCTGCGCCGAGGTCGTTTCCTCTATCCTTGGCGACTTATTGGGGAGCATCGCGGCAGATGCCAGGACAGGCCCGCAACGAGGCCGATCGGAGCTACGGATGGACTGCCCCTACTGCTCGCTGGAAGCGTCGGATCAGAAGGTTGTCTTCAAGGACGACCTCGTGTGGTTTGTGCGGGACCGCCGCTATCAGGGTGCGCTGAAACACTCGGGAGTCATCATCCCGGTCGCGCATCGAGAGACGGTATTCGACCTCAACGAGTCCGAAGTTGCCGCCACGTTCCGGCTGCTGCGGAGGGTCAAGGCGTCGATGGATGCGGAGTTCTCACCCGACGGATACAACGTTGGTTGGAACTGCGGGCGCGTTGGCGGGCAAGAAGTTTTCCACGCCCACCTGCATGTCATTCCGAGGTTCAGACAAGAACCGCTGGCAGGGCAAGGCATCAGGTCGCACTTGAAGTCCGAGGCCAATCGCTGGTAGTTCGGGTTACTCGCGATAAACGCCGCAGCGTAGACCGACCGGAGTTCCTGCGGGAGCAGCTGCCAGGGAATACCGCCGCGAAAGTGACCGAAGAAAATGCCGGTGACGCACGCGATCCGAAACGCGCGGCCGCCCACCTGGTGGCCGTCGTGGACGAATCGAGCGGAGGCTCCCGTCCCCGCCCTCACCGGGTCTCGACGGCCGCAACGTCTTCCCCCGGATTGATGAACCGCTCGTGTTCCCACTGGTACTGGCGGTCGTGCAGCTGGCGATACCGTCCGCCGGCCTCGTACAGCTGCCCGTGGCTTCCCCGTTCGACGATCTGTCCCGACTCGAGCACGAGGATCTGATCGGCACTGCGGATGGTGGACAGTCGATGCGCGATCACGAACGTCGTCCGGCCTCGCCGCAGCGCGCGAAGCGCCTGCTGGATCTTGGCCTCGCTCTCGCTGTCGAGGCTCGACGTCGCCTCGTCGAGGATGAGGATGCGCGGGTCGGCCAGGATGGCGCGCGCGATCGCGACCCGCTGGCGCTGGCCCCCCGACAACCGGACGCCGCGCTCGCCGACGACGGTCTCGTACTTGTCGGCGAACCCCTCGACGAACTCGTCGCAGTAGGCGACGCGGGCTGCATCCTGCACTTCCTGCGCCGTGGCATGCGGACGGCCGTAGCGGATGTTGTCGGCGATGGTTCCGTCGAAGAGGAAGTTGTCCTGGAGCACGATGCCCAGGTGCGCGCGGTAGTCGGCCAGCCTCAACGACGCCAGGTCGCGATCGTCGATGCGGATCACGCCCTCGGTCGGACGGTTGAACGCCATGACCAGGCTGACGAGCGTGCTCTTGCCCGATCCGCTGGAGCCGACGAGCGCGGTCGTCGAACCGGCCGGCGCATCGAACGTCACATCGCGGAGGACGGGCACCCCCTCGGTGTAGGCGAACCACACGCGGTCGAAGGCGACGTGCCCGCGGAGGTTGGCGAGCGCCCCGCGCGACCCGTCGTCGGCGTTCTCGGTGCGGGTCTGCCGGACCTCGCGGATGCGATCGAGGCCGGCAAAGGCCTCGGTAATCTGCGTGCCGATGGACGCAATCTGGACCACCGGCGCCGCCATCAGGCCGGTGAAGAAGATGTACATGATGAAGTCGCCGAGCGTCATCGACCCGTCGCGGATCGCGCCGCCGCCGACGATGATCATGATCACGCCGATGATGCCGATGATGACGGTCGACAGGGCGGTCGTGGCGGAGACGCCGGTCATCGACGAGGTGACGTTCCGCAGCAGGCGATGCACACCCTCGGCGAAGACGATCTGCTCGCGCTTCTCGGCGGTGTAGGCCTTGACGACGCGGATCCCTCCCAGGGCCTGCGAGAGCCGGCCGGTGACCTCGGCGTTGATCTTCCCCCGCTCGCGGAAGATCGGCCGCAGCCGCTTGAACGCATAGCCCATCACGCCGCCGAAGCACCCGAGCACGACGAGCGTGACGAGCGTCAGCTTCCAGCTCAGATAGAAGAGCACGGCCAGCGCGAAGCCCGCAGTCACCACGCTGCCGGTGAGCTGCACGAGTCCTGTCCCGACGAGGTTGCGGATGCCATCCGCATCCGACATCACGCGCGAGATGAGCACGCCGCTCTGCGTCGTGTCGAAGTAGCGGACCGGCAGGTGCGTGATGTGCTCGTGGACCGCCCGCCGCATCTCGGTGATGGCCCGCTGCGCCGCCACGCCGAGCACCTGTGACAGGGCGAACGAGGTGACCGCCTGCACGAGCGTCGCCGCGCCTGCCGCGAGCGCGATCGGCGTCAGCAGCTCGTGCCGTCCACGGCCGAACACATCGTCGATGAGGAGCTTGGTCGTCCCTGGCAGGACGAGGCCGGACAGCCGGTTGACGAACATCAGCGCCAGGCCCAGCCCGAGGCGGCCTCGGCGCGACCAGATGAGGACGCTCGCCTCCTGCCAGGCCTCGGACCAGCGGATCTTCTTCTTGTCAGGACCGGCCTTCCCGGTCGTTCCCGATGAGGTCGTCGAAGAGGCGGCAGCCACGGTCAGTCGCGCGCGCTCCGCTTTTGGCCCGCGGATGGCGCTGCTGAAGTATCGCATCCGCCTATTCTGACGCCATCGGCCGATCGGGCAGGCTGTCGATGCCGACACGGCTCTCCGAGCCCGGAGTTCGCTTGTTGACGTAGTGTCCGGCTTCAGCCGGACCCGGGAGTCCGCCTGAAGGCGGACACCACGACTATCAACGCAAGTGAATTCCGATGGCGCCCTCTCAGGGTTCGGTCGTCGGACCCGTTTTGTGCCGGTTCGCATTGCCCGGATCGAACAGGTCTTCCGCCTTTTGCCAGACCCGGACACCGACCTGCCGGCCCAGGCTGCGACCGGCGTGATCGCCATCGCGGAAGTGGATGCCACCGTAGCGACGGGAGAGCCCGGCCTGGTCGGCGGCGGCCGAGAACGTCGGCCAGAAAAGGACGACCGGCTTCTCCGGCGTCAGCCCCGGTTCGATGAACGAGGAGCCGCGTGGCAGCACGACCACCATCCCGAACCAGTCGCGTCCCGTGAATCGCCGGAGAACCTCCGCCGCCGCCCCGCTGAACGTGCTGTGGCCCGACGGGTATTCGGCGAACGGCGGCGTGATGAACGTACGCGGCCTGGTACGGCAGCCAGTCCGCCCCGTCGATGAGTTGCGTTCCCAGTCCTGGTCCGGCCCAGGCCTCGACGAGCTGGCCCGCGAAGAGAAACCGGAGCGCCGTGAACGGCCGGACGTAGTCGTAGAACCGCTTGCACTCCCACGACGTGATCCCGGCGTCGAGCAGCGCGCTGTTCACGGCGAAGAACATCCGCACATCGTCGTCCAGGCCGTGGCGATCGCGGCGCGACACGAATTGCGCGAACAGGTTCCAGTGACCGGGCGGCTGCGCGGACGAGGGTCCGTCTGCCCAGTACTCCGCGATCATCTTCTGGCGGTCGGTGAGGTTGGCGCTGATGCGCAGCAGCGCCTCGGCTTGCACCGTATAGGCCTCGTCCTTCGGATGAAACGCCGGCGGGCCGGGCCGCAGGTCGTCGCCCTCCTCGAGCGCGAACGGCGTGACGAGGCCCCAGTGCGGGGCGATGAACCCGGGCGTGGCGCCGGTGGAGAACGTGATCGGCTGCCAGCGATTGGGATCCGTGACGACATCGACCGTGTTGACGGGGACGTAGCCCGTGTAGTCCGAGTAGGGCGCGCCGTTGTTCTCGTCCCCGAGCTGGTTGGATCCGTCCGCGTGCCGGAAGGCCAGCACGGC
This sequence comes from Vicinamibacterales bacterium, assembly GCA_963834365.1. GTDB lineage: Bacteria > Acidobacteriota > Vicinamibacteria > Vicinamibacterales > Vicinamibacteraceae > CAWJAP01. The sequence goes on from CAWIBS010000033.1 coordinate 318,901, forward strand.
GCCGCACGCCGCCCGTGCCACGTCGGCCGGCGACTCCACGCCGGCCGGTGCGCCGGGCTCGTAGCCCTGCTCGCGCAGGGCCTCGTCGAACAGCGCCCGCTCACCCGGGAAGAGATCGACGAGTGCCATGTGCGCCGACACGCTGACCGCTTCGTGCTTGTTCCGGTATGTCCGCTCGTGCCGGGGCCGGCGCAACGTCCCACCCGTCTCCGTGGCCAGCGCCTTGCGATCGTAAGCGGCCCACGCATCGTACACGCACGTGCTGACGACGGCGAGCGCCCGGGCCGTGATCGGAGGCCCCGGCCTGACGCGCCGTACGGCTTCGAGCGCCACTTCGTTCCATTCCACGACCACCGTATCCCGGTGAGCGCGCGCACGCCTGTCGGACGCGCCGTCACCAGCGGTGGCGGTCGGCACGGCGAGGTCAGGCGTGAGCAAGACGAGCAGCGCAAGGCACAGACGCGACATGAACCCCTCTCCCAGTGAATGCTTCAACGATTCGCCGCGCGCCGCAGCACGAATGTCACGCGCAGGTTCACGCCGTTGCGAGAATTGAACCCGAGGAACTGTTGATGCTGTTCCCCGACGTAGCCCCGGAAGGTGCCGGTCCCGCCGGTGACCGACCGGATGAGCTCGATGCTGCCTTCGAGGCCGTCGGTCGAAAGCATACGATCACCGGGCAGCAGGTACGTCTGCGTCGAGGCCACCCAGAGAGGGGCACCGTTGAGAATCTCGGCCAGACTGACGAGGTGCGTGCCTCTGCAGATCCAGCGGCCGATCGCGCCAGGCGCCGTCGGGTCGAAGGCGTTGCCGTCACCCTGAATCGTATAGGCCGGGTAAATGTTGCCTTCGGTCAGGAACCATGCGCCGCGAACCGGCTCCGTGTCCCCCGGGTTGACCGGTGTGGGCACGAATTTCTGGAAATCCTCGGCCACGTCCACGACGAACCGCAGAACGTCGCCATCGTGCGCCGCCAGGTCGCCGGGACCGGCGGCAAGACCTGTTACCACGAACGCCATCGCGATCATCAGTCGTTTCATGAGATGCCTCCCGGGGTCCGACTGGGCCCCTACGACCAAGACTCGGCCAGCCGGTCCGGAAAAGTCCTGACGACCCGCCTGAAAAGGTCGGAAATCGCCGGCGGGCGCGACTCGATGCCGGCGTTCGCCCGTGGCGCGCCCGTCGTTGGTTGTCACGGAGCCATGCACGCCTCCGCATCCCCGAGCCAGCCCCCGCGTGTCGCCTTCGGCGCGTTCGTGCTGGATTCGACGAATCGCCGTCTCTACCGCGACGGACAGCCCGTCACCATCACGGCGCGCGTGTTCGACATCCTCGAGACGCTCGTCCGGCATGCCGGGCGTCCGGTCGGCAAGGACGCGCTCCTCGAGGAGGTGTGGGGCAACGTGGCGGTGGAAGAAGGCAACCTGACGCGCAACGTCTCGACGCTGCGCAAGGTGCTGGGCGAAACGCCCGACGACCATCGCTTCATCGTGACCCTGCCCGGCCGCGGATACCAGTTCGTCGCCGCCGTCGCCGGTGGTCTCGGAGCTGGAACAGCCGGCGGCCGCCTCGGTCGCGCCTGAGCCGGTTCCGCCTCCGGCGGTGTGCGCGACCGGACACACCGGGCTCGCGGCGGCCCGCCGGCTGCAGGGGTGGCGGCGGCCCTGGCGCCCGCTGGCGGCGGCGGTCGCCGTCGCGGTCGTCTCCGCACTCGCCCTGGCCACTCGGCCGGACCGGGCAGCCACGCCGACCACGTTCCCGCGCATCGTCGTGCTGCCGTTCAAGAACCTCGGGCCAGCCGGCCAGGACGACGTTGCGGCCGGCCTCACCGAGGAGATCACCGGCCGGCTGTCGGGCATGCGGAATCTCCACGTCATCTCGCGGACGACGGCAATGGCTTTTCAGAGCGGCGGCCGGACCGTGCGGGACGTCGCCCGCGACCTCGACGTCGATCACGTCCTCGAGGGGGCGGTCGCCTGGGATGCGGCGCGCAGTCCGTCTCGCGTCCGGATCACCGTGCAACTCATACGCACCGCCGACGACACCCACCTGTGGTCAGACAGCTTCGACCGCGCGGCAACCGATCTGTTCCGCCTGCAGAGCGAGATCGCGACCCGCGTGGTCGGCGAACTGCGAGCCAATATCCTCGCCAGCGAGCGCGCGGCACTCGAGGCACACGCGGCGGCGAATCTCGACGCCTATCGCGCCTATCTGCTCGGGCTCTCCTACGCGCGGCGCGCCGACGTCTCTCGAGTCGGCATGACGCGCACGATCGCGGCCCTGCAGGGTGCGGTCGATCTGGACCCGGGCTTCGCACCGGCGCACGCCGCGCTGGCACTCGCTCACGCCCGTTACGCACGATTTGGCTACGACAGCTCCACCGAGCGCGCATCGCTCGTTCGACGGGCCGTCGAGCGCGCCGAAGCGCTGGCCCCGCGCACCGCGGACACCTATCTCGCCCGGGCCATGTACCTGCGGCTCGTCGACGCGCCCGCCGCAGGACTCGAGGTGTTGCGCCAGGCCGCGACGCTGCGTCCGCGCGACGCCACGATTGCGAACCTCCATGCCAGCCTCCTCTCGCAGATCGGATCGTGGGACGAGTCGTTCGCCGCCGCACAGCGGGCGGTGGCGCTCGACCCCCGCGACGCCTCCCTGCTGGCGGACGCTGCTCTGGTCGGACTGGCGACGCGCCGCTACGCGCAGGCGGCGCATTTCATCGACCAGTCCATCGCGACCGACCCGGATCAGCTGCTGGCGTACGTCCTGCAGGTCTGGTGCGAGTGGCTCTGGAAGGGCGACCTCCGGGCGGCGCGCACGCTCCTCGATCGGCTGCCGGCCGACGACTGGCGCTACGCGGAGTTGCGGTTCCTCCAGGGCCTTCACGAGGGCGACGTCACTTACGCCCTGCAAGGCCTTGCGCCCTTCGCGGGCACGTGGATGCGCGGTGCGCTGCTGGTGCGGCCGATCGTCCTGCTCGAGGCCCAGGCCTGGCGGCTGAAGGGCGACGCTGGCCGCGCGCACGCCACGTTTGCCGACGCCGCGCGCCTGCTGGCGGCCGAGGTGCGCGATACGCCGGACGACATGCGCCTGCGAAGCTCGCTGGCGATCGCCTACGCGGGTCTCGGCCGTCGCGACGACGCGCGACGCGAAGCGCGACAGGCGATCGCACTGATGCGGTGGCCCGATTCGCTCCCGGCGGCCACGGTGCGCGAGGACGTGGCGCTCGCGCTGACGATGATTGGCGCGCACGATGACGCGCTGCGCGAAATCGCGCGTCTGGTCGCGAAGCCGGCGCATTTCTCCGCGCAGGTCCTGCGGCTCGATCCCAGATGGGCGCCGCTGCGCGCGCATCCCGCCTACACGAGGCTGGCGCTCGACCGCTGATCGACGCCCTGCCGCGCACGTCCCGCGTCAACGCTGCGTGAGAATGACGCGCGTGATCTCGATCCGCTCGACCGGCTCCTCGCCTTTACGCGGCGCCTGTTCGATCGCCTGGATCACGCTGAGCCCATCGGTGACCCGGCCGAAGACCGTGTACTTGTTGTCGAGCGAGGGCGCCAGCCCCAGACAGATGAAGAAGGATGTCTGCGCGCTCGACGGGTCGTCTCCCCTCGCCATCGACAGGATGCCCAGCTCGTGCTTCGTGTCGTTGAACTCGGGCGGCAGGTTCGCGATCGCGGCCTGCTGCTTCTGCGACGGCGGCTCGCGCCGGCTGCTCATCCAGCCCGTCTGCACTACGAAGCCGGGGACGACGCGGTGGAAAGAGGTGCCGTCGAAGACACCGAGCTTGGCGAGCCGGAGGAAGTTGCGGACGTGCCCCGGCGCACGGTCGGGGAAGAACTCGATCGACACCGGCCCCATCGTCGTGTCGAGCACGGCCTTCCAGCGCGCGAGCTCGGCCGGCGTCTCGGCTTCGAACGGCGTCGGCTCGGGCGGCGGCGTGTCCCGGATCGTCATCGATCGGATCTCGATCCGATCCGTGGCAAGGCTGGCGGCGTCCACGGGCGCTTCCGAGATCTTCTGCGCCACGTCGAGGCCCTCGACGACGCGGCCGAACACGGTGAACTGGCCGTCGAGTGCGGGCTGGTCGCTGATGCAGATGAAGAACTGGCTGCCGGCCGAATCGGGTTGCCCGGGGCGCAGCACGGCTGACACCATGCCGCGCGTGTGCTTCAGGTCGTTCGCGCGGAACTTGAGCATGCCGAGGCCGCCGGTGCCATACAGGCTCCGCTTCGCCGGATCCCTGGTCACGGGATCGCCGCCCTGAATGAGGCCGTGGCGCAGGACGCGATGGAACGTCGTGCCGTCGTAGGCGCCCTCCGCCGCGAGCTTCATGACATAGCCCACATGATCGGGCGCAGCCTCGGGCAGCAGGTCGATGACGATGGCGCCCGCAGACGTCTCCACCACGGCCTGCTTGTTCTTCATCTGCTCGATCGGCAGCGTCGCCGTGTATAACTTTGGCGGTCCCTTCGGCGTCTGCCGCCGAGGCTGTGCGGCCGCGTGACCGGTCGCAGCGAACGCAAACATCACGGCCAGGGGAATGAGTGTCGATATCACGTGCCCATCCTAATCAGTGCCACGACGCCCGCGTCAGCGTCATGTCGGACGGGTCCGAGCGCCCGGTCGAAAGCGACGGGCCGGAGATCGTCGTCGAGCGGGGGATGGACACGACTGCGAACGGCGTCATCTGGGCCGCGGGCACCGCCGTGCTCGAGACGCGGCTGCCCTACCACGCGCCCAGCCGCCCAGTCGCCCAGTCGCCCAGCCGCCCAGCCGCCGTGGGCTATGATCCCGCGGCCTGTGCCTGCCATCGAGTTCGACGGCGTCAGCTTCCAGTACCCCGGCGGCCCCCGCGTCCTGGCGGGGCTCGACCTGGCGGTCGATGAGGGTGATGTGCTGGCGCTCGTCGGCCGCAGCGGCGCCGGCAAGTCCACGCTGCTTCGGCTCGTCAATCGCCTCACGCTGCCCGATCGCGGCGAGGTTCGCGTCGAGGGCCGCGCGACGCCGTCGTGGGATCCGATCGCGCTGCGGCGCCGCATCGGCTACGTGCGGCAGGACGTCGGTCTGTTCCCGCACTTGACCATCGGCGAGAACATCGGCCTGCTCGGCAGCGTCGCGCGATGGCCGGCCGCGCGGCTCGAGACCCGCGTCTCGGAACTGCTCGACCTCGTGAGCCTGCCGGCCAGTCTCGCCGGCCGCTGGCCCGACGAGATCTCCGGTGGCCAGCGTCAGCGCGCCGGCGTCGCGCGCGCGCTCTTCCTCGATCCCCCGATCCTGCTGATGGACGAGCCGTTCGGCGCCCTCGATCCCGTCACCCGCCTCGACCTGCACCGGGAGTTCGCGCGCCTCCAGCACACGCTGCGCAAGACGATCCTGATCGTCACGCACGATCTCCGCGAGGCGCTGGCGCTGGCGTCGCGTGTCGGCGTGCTCGACGGCGGAGCGCTGGTCGCGCTCGGCGTGCGGAACACACTCGAAGCGAGCGGGCATCCTTTCGTGGGGTCCCTGCTCGAGACGCTCGACGAGGGCGTGCGGGGAGCCGCCTCGTGAGGCTGCTGCAGTTCTGGCAGGCGCACCAGGCGGAGCTGCTGATCATGGTGCGGCAGCATGTCGGGCTGGTGGCCGTGGCCACCACGCTGGCGACGCTGATCGGCGTGCCGCTCGGCATCGTCGCGGCGCGGCGGCCAGGCTTCGGTCGTCCCGTCGCCGCGCTGGCGAGCGTGGTCCAGACCATTCCCAGCCTGGCGCTGTTCGGGTTCCTCCTGCCGCTGCCGTTCATCGGCGGCGTGGGCGCGCGGACGGCGCTCGTCGCCCTGGTCCTCTACAGCGTCCTGCCGATCCTCCGGACGACGTTCAGCGGCCTGGCTGGCATCGACGGCAACCTGATCGACGCCGCCCGCGCGATGGGGCTGTCGGATGCCGAGCGGCTTCGGCGCGTCGAGCTCCCGCTGGCCCTGCCCTCGATTCTCGCCGGCGTCCGCATCGCGACGGTGGTCGGCGTCGGAACGGCGACGATTGCGGCGGCGATCGGAGCGGGCGGTCTCGGCGAATTCATCTTCCGCGGGCTGTCGATGGTCGATCCCGTCGTCATCCTCGCCGGTGCGATTCCGGCGGCCGGGCTCGCGCTGGCCGCCGACGGGCTGCTGGCCCTCGTGGAACGGATGGCGCGCCGGCGCCGGCGCCTCTCGTGGCAGCGCCTGGCGGCGCTCGCGCTGGCGCCAGTCGCCGCCAGCCTTCTGCTCGCCGTGCCAGCGGCCACAGGCGGTAACGCCGCCATCGTCGTGGGGTCGAAGAACTTCACCGAGCAGATGATTCTCGGCGAGCTGGTCGCTCAGACCGTCGAGCGCACCTCCGGCCTCGCCGTCACACGCAAGCTCAATCTCGGCGGCACGCTGATCTGCGAGCAGGCCCTGCGCGCCGGAGACATCGACGTCTACGTCGAGTACTCGGGCACCGCGCTCACCGCGATCTTCAAGCAGCCGGTCGTCCCGGACCGGGCGCGCGCGCTGGCGATCGTCCGCGAGAAGTATGCAGAATCTGGCCGCACCCTCGGCTCGCCGCTCGGCTTCAACAACACCTTCGCGATGCTCGTGCGCGGCGACCTCGCCCGGCGCGCCGGGTTGCGGACGCTGAGCGACGCCGTCCCGCACGCGCGCACCTGGCGCGCCGCGTTCGGCTACGAGTTCCTGGAGCGCGAGGACGGTTTTCGGGGACTGGCGGCACGCTACGGGCTGATCCTGCGCGAGCCGCCCCGCGTCATGGACACGTCGCTCATCTACCGGGCCCTGGCGTCGGGCGAGGTCGATCTGATCGCCGGCGACGCCACGGCCGGATTGATCCCCGCCCTCGATCTGGCGGTCCTCGAGGACGATCGGAAGTACTTCCCGCCCTACGACGCGGTCCCGGTCGTGCGGACCGAGACGCTGCTGCAGCATCCGGCGCTCAACCGCGCGCTCGAACGGCTGGCGGGCCGGATCGACGAGGCGGCGATGCGCCGGCTGAACGCGGCGGTGGACGTCGAGAAGCGCGACCCCGCGGCGGTCGTGCGCGAGGCGCTGGACGGCTGGCTGGGGCGCCAGTGACGCGTCGGCCCGGGCAGGCCTGAAGGCCTGCGCCACATCATCAAAACAAGTCACCTCGGTCTCCGCGGCTGATGTGAACCACGGAAAATCTCGTCCGATCTTGTCGGACGTTGTCCGTGGCTGACTGTCCGCGGCGCCGCTGTGCGTCAGATCTATCTGAGGCTCTTGATGTAGAGAATCACCGACTCGAGCTGGGCGTCGGTGAGGACCCCGGCATAGCTCGGCATCCCGATGCCGTTGCGCTCGTAGCCCTCGACGATCTTCGCCGCGGGCTCGAGGATGGCTTCGCGCAGGTAGGGTTCGTCGGCCCTGACCTCGGTGGTTCCACCGGCGAGCCGGCGCGACGAGCCGTAGAGTCCCGCGAGTGGCGGCCCGAGCCAATCGGGGGTCGAGCGATCGTTCGCATGGCACGCCATGCAGCCGACGCGCTCGTAGACCAGCCGCCCTTCCGCGGCGCTGACCGGCCCTTTCGGCTGCTCGACCGCGGTCGTGGCGGTCAACTCGATGGTGACTTCGCCGAAGCCTTCGGCGCGGGGATCGAAGGCCGGCAGCTCGTAGGGCGTGAACGACGCGCTCTCCTCGAACGGGGATGCCGGCGGCTGTCGCGAGCGACCAGCCGACCTGCATCTGCATCACCGGCGTCATGCCGGGCACCGCGACGAAGACGCTGCGGCGGTCGAGGGACACGTGGGCGCTCGTCGGCCGCAGACGATCGACGCCTGGCGTGCCGTCCGCCTTGAGCTGCGGCGAGCCGTACTTGTGGGTGCGGCGGTAGTGCCAGCTCGCCACCGCATAGCGGGACGGATCCGCGGCCTTGACGGCGTCGAGCGCGACCTCGAAGCGCAGCAGCACGCCCTTGTCCATCGCCACGATTTCGCGCGGCAGCGTCGAGTCGCTCCCGGTATGTCGCACGCGTCCGAGCCCGGCGAGGCGCGTCGCCGTGGTTCCCCAGCCTCGAATCTGAAACCCCGCGAGATACAGCTGGCCGTCGGCCGGGTTCACCGAGCCGTTGAGCGGCGGGTAGTCGAAGTCGTGGGTGATGCTGACCACCGCCGCCTGCGGCGTGCGGCCGCGATCGTTGAGGAGCACGCGGAACAGCTCGGGCCGGTTGAAGCCGATGTGCACCAGCGAATCGTTGAGGGGCCCCAGGCGGGCGTCGAAGAGCCACACCTGCGACATCGCCGAGGCATTGACCGAGTGCGGAATCCACGTCAGCGGATCGGCGATCGGCGCCGGATAGGATTCGACCGGCAGCGTCGTGCTGATGAACCCGTAGAATTGCCGGTCGCGAACGACGTGCAGCGGCGTGGTCGGGATGTAGTGTCCCTGCTGATCGCTGGCGGTGACCAGGCCCGTGCGCACGTTGACGCCGAGATTCGGCTGCCTCAGTCCGTAGCCGAGCACGGTTGCCTGCCGGCCGTCCGCCGAGATCCGCAGCACGCTGCCGTTGTGTTTGCCGATGGTCGCCGCCTCCTGGCCGCCCTTGGCGATGACGAACTCGCCGGCGGGCGCCAGCCGGATGGTGTTGGGGAACTCGCGCAGGTCCGCGGTCTGCGCGAAGGCGTTCGAGAAGAGCTCGTGGACGTCGGCTTCGCCATCGCCGTTCGCGTCGGTCAGCCGCCAGATGCCGTTGCGATCGAAGACGTGGATCTGCCCGTCCCGAATCGCGAGCGTCAGCGGCTCGTGCAGGCCGGAGGCGAATCGCCGCCATCGCACCTGTCCGCCCGGCTGATGGAGGCCGCGGGCCAGCCAGACGTCGCCGTCGAGCGTGACCAACGCGCCGGTGCCGTCCGGCAGGAACTGGATATCCCCGGGCCGCACGAGACGCCGCCACGGGTTGTCCACCGGCAGCTCCACATCGTCGACGACGTAGGCTGCCGGTTTCTTCGACAGCGAGACGCGCGTGCGCACGTCCTGCGGCCAGCGGGACCGCGACGGCGCCTCCGGGATCGCGCGCCCCACGACGGCGGGCGCGGCGTCTTCGCCAAATGCGACCGCGAAGCGCACGGTGCCTGCGTGCGGCGGAACGCGGACCGCACGGAGCGTCAGGTCCCCGGCGGATGCGCGAGGGGCGGATCGAGGGCCCGGGACCGGCGGCGCCGGCGCGGCCATGGTCAGGGTCTCCAGCACCGCTGACGCTGCCCCGCCATCGTCGAGGCCGACTGTCACGTTGTCCGACGTGGCGCCGAGGATGAGCCACAACGTGTCGTCGGCGGGAGCCACCTCGAGGTGGCGCTCGATGGCGCGTGGACGGCGGGTGTCGGAGATCGTGACCCACTCGCGGATCCGGGCTCCCCCGACCGTGTAGTCGAGCACGGCGCCGCCCTGCGTAAGGCGGATCGCGTTGAAACGGCCCATTGGTTCGGGCAGTGGCCCACGCCCGACTTCTTCGATCGATGGAGCGGGCGATCGCGGATCGTGCAAGGACGGGCGGGCGCCGATCTGCCAGCCCGGATAGATGCCGTTGGCGACCCAGATCGTGCCGAGCGGCGTCGGCAGGGGAACCTGTCCGCCTGGCGTCTTGCGGCCCGGGTCGTGATACGAGCCGGGCGCGAGCGCCACCGGCGCGACGCCATCGCCACGCCAGGCCGCGCCGAGGCGCAGCAGATCCGTGTCGAACACCGCCCAGTGGTCGCGCCCCAGGTTGAGCACCAGGCCGCGGACGGTCAGGTTGTCGGCCGGAAAGCGCGGTCCGGCCGCCCGCGCGTCGAGCACCGACGAAAAGAACGGGAAGTCGCGCTCGACCCATTCCGCCGCCCAGCCCGCCGCCTCGCCGGCGCGAAGCGGTGATGGCTGGAGCGACTGGTGCGGCTGGAGCGACTGGTGAGCCTGGTGCGGCTGGAACGGCTGGTGCGGCTGGAGCGGCTGCCCCGAGCCGAACGCTCGCACGCCCAACAGGCTCAGGATCGCCAGGCTCGCCGCCGACCAGCGCCTTATCCGCGTCCTTCTCGTGTCCATCCGGAATTCCAACCGCTCCAGCCGTTCCAGCCGTTCCAGCCGCTCCAGCCGCTCCAGCCGCTCCAACTGTGTACTATCTGCCCAATGCCACGTCGCGCCCGCCTGCTGACGACGATCATAGCGCTCGCGGCAGTCTCCGCGAGTTGTGCATCGCGCTCGACGATCGCGTACACGTCACTCGACGCGGATCTGGGGCCGCTGGCGGACGCGTTCAACGCACAGGCCGGTCGCGTGCGGGTCGTGATGCTGGTTGCTCCGACTTGAGATATCTGTCTCCGGGGGGCCTCCGGAGTCCACGACGCCCTGCTCGCGCGGGAGCCGGATCCACGGCTGCAGCCCTTCGTCGTCTGGGTGCCGAAGGTGCGGGGCCGGGCCAGCCACATCGACGCGGCCGCCGCGCTCGTGCCCGATGCGCGGCTCCACCACTTCTGGGACGGCGGGGCGCGGCTGATGAACGCCTATCAGGACGTCCTCGGGCTTCCGGAGGACGCGTGGGACGTCTTCCTGCTCTATGGTCCCGACGCGCGCTGGGACGGTCCGACGCCCCCCATGCCGGACTTCTGGATGCATCAGCTCGGAAGCCGGGAGAAGCCGCGCGTGCAGGGGCGCTATCTGGATGCGGCCACGTTTGCGCGGGAGGCCCGCACGCTGCTGGCTGGAAGGCCCGCGGGGACGTCTCTACGAGGGCGGGGGGCCCTGGGTGAGGCCGGCGGCGCGGGCAAACGCCCGGACCTTGCTCTGGATGATCCGCATGTTGCGCGGACCCATGCGCAGCAGCTGTTTCTGGATCGGCGCCAGCGATTCGAGATCGGGGTCGGCGAACTGGAACGTCACCGAGGTCGCGCGCAGCCCCACGTCGCCTTCCGGCACCGGCACGTCAACGAGCCGGCCCAGCGCCAGGGCCAGGCGATCGTCGAACGACAGGTTGGTATATCCCAGCTCGTCGAACGCCTGCTGCATCAGCGGGCGGAGCCGCCGATAGGCGCGGGCGGCGCCCTCGACGTCCACCGCGTCGATGACGTTCGCCAGCGTGTTGTAGCGCGCGTAGCTCGCGGGATCGATGCGCAGCGTCGGGCCTGACCCCGCGACCAGGAACCGGCCGGCCGGGGCCGCGGCCTTCATCTCGCGCGCCGGGCTCGAGCCAATCGCCATCTTGTCGACGCTGACGACGAGGGTGCGCACGAGATTGCCGCCGGCCATCCATTCGATGAGCTCGGGGCGGGAGGAGAGTTGCCTGACCAGGGCGCGCACGAAGTCGTCGCTGGCATCGAGCGCCGGCACCGGACCGTACTCGGCGGGCACGGCGGCCGCGGCCGGCGGCGGCGCCGGCCGGGTCTCGGCACGCTCGGGGAGCGGGAGCGGCCGCCAGTAGTAGAACACCGTGAGCCCCGACACCAGCAGCGCCAGGACCAGCAGCGCGCCCATCCGGCCACCAGCGCGACGCACGGGTCCCGGCGGCGGGTCTGCCGTCGGCCGCAGATCGAAGTCGAGGTCGTTCGGCGAGTCTTTCAGATCGAGATCCACGGTGGCCACACCTTAAGACGATCGGACGGCAGGTGGGTCGGCCGGCACGGCCAGATCCGGCGCGGCTGAAGCCGCGCCTCTCCTGCCGTCGCGAGGGGTCGCGATCCCAGGAGGGTCGGGTGCTTCAGCCGCCGCCTACTCCCAATCCTCTTCCCCAAAGGCCGCGCGCGCTGTCGCCGGCTCGACCACGAACGCGACGACCGCATAGCAGACGGCGAGACCGAGGAATACGGCCGAGACGGCCGGGCGAACCCGGATGAGCGCCAGCGCGCCGGCGGCCAGCACAAAGATGTACCCGACGTCGGTGAGTCGCAACCAGAGTTTCGACCGCGCGCCGCTGTGACTTTAGCGCCCCCTGGTCCTCCCGCGCCACGAACCGCAGGTGCAGCCGCAGGCTGACCGCTGCCGCCGTCAGCACGAGCAGCGCCATGCGAAGGCCGAGCCGCAGATCCTCGGGCGCGACGCGTTCCCAGGCCAGCCAGGCTGGCGCGATCGTGGCCGCAAAAAACGCCGCGACGCCGGCCTGATGGAACGCCCACCACCACCACGCGGATCCGTATTCGCGCGCCTCGGACTGCGATCGTACGCCCGATCCGCGGCCGACGCCGCTGCGCGCTGGCGAGGTCGCGGCCGCCGGACCGCTGCGCAATCGTGTCGACATGCCCAGCTCGTCGGCGACCCCCTGCAATCCCGCGGCGAGCGCCGCCGCATCGTCCGGGCGCTGGCTCGGATCCTTCTCGAGGCACCGGGCGAGGAGGTCGTCGAGCGGGGTCGCCGATCCTCCACAGACGGGGATCGACGGCGGCGGCGCACTCAGGATGCGATGCAGCGTCTCGCCGACGGACTCGGCGCCAAACGGGTGCTGGCCGGTGCCAAGCTCGAACAGCATCACGCCGATGGCGAAGACGTCGCCGCGCGCATCGACCGGCAGCCCGCGTATCTGCTCGGGTGCCATGTAGGCCGGTGTGCCGACGAGCGCGCCCGATCGCGTGATCGTTGGCGTCATCGCGTGTCCAAACGGGCCGGCGGCGCGCGCGAGGCCGAAATCGAGCACCTTGATCGTCCCGGTGTCGGTCAGGATCACGTTCTCGGGCTTCAGATCGCGGTGGACGATACCGATGGCGTGCGCCGCCGCCACCGCCGTCGCCAGGTCGATGCCAATCGAGACGAGCTGCGCCAGGCCCAGGGGCCCGCTCGCGATCAGCTCCCTGAGCGTGCGTCCCTGTATGAGCTCGGAAACCAGGAACAGCTCGTCCCCATCCTCCTCGAGGGCGTAGATCGTGGCGATCCCGGGATGCGCGAGGGCCGCGGCCGCGCGCGCCTCGCGACGGAGCCGCGCCCGCGCCTCCGAGCCCGCGTGCGCGTGCGGGGCGAGCGCTTTCAGCGCCACCAGCCGATCCAGTCGCGTGTCTTCGGCGACGTAGACGATCCCCATCCCGCCGCGCCCGAGCTCGCGCGTCACGTGGTAGGGGCCGATGCGTCGTCCTACCAGGCTGCTCTCGACCGCGGTGCCGAGCGCGGTTTCCACGGCGGACGGCTCCAGGAACTGCGGGTCGGCTTCGTGGGCGGCGATGAGCGCCTCGACTTCACGCCGAATCGCCTCGTCTGGCGTGGCGGCATCGAGAAACGTCTGCCGCCGATCGGGCGGTTGCGCCAGCACCTCGTGGAAGATGGCGTTGACGCGCTGCCACTGGTCGGCGTTCACCGAGGACGCCCCTCGAGCTCCTTCTTGAGCCAGGCTCTGGCCACCATCCACGATCGTTTCACCGTCGCCGGCGAGATCTCCAGGACATCCGCGGTCTCCTCGATCGTGAGTCCGCCGAAATATCGCAGCTCGACCAGCCTCGCCTGGCCGGCGTCTTGCGCCGCCAGCCGGGACAGCGCCTGGTCGAGCGCCTCGACGTCCACCCCCGAGTCGGGCGCCGCCAGCAGGTCCTCGTGCAGCGACAGGCGGGCGGCGTCGCCTCCACGCTTGAGCGCTTTTCGCGCTCGCGCGCGCTCGACCAGGATCTGCCGCATCGAGTTGGCGGCGATCGCGCAGAAGTGCGCCCGGTTCTGCCACGACACGTGTCGCTCGCGCATCAGACGCAGGTAGGCCTCGTGCACGAGCGCGGTCGCCTGCAGCGTCTGTCCGGGCCGTTCGCGGCGCACGTACGCCCCGGCCACGCGCCGCAGCTCGTCATAGACGACGGGCAGCAGCGCGTCGAGCGCCTCGGCCTTGCCGGCACGTGCCTCTTCGAGCAGCGCCGTCAGTCTCGCGGGATCGGCTCGATCAGGTGATGACACCCTGTGGCCTCGGGCCTTGTGCCTTGCTCTCGCCGTCCTCGAGCGCGCGGCGCACGACCCGCGCCAGCTCGTCGGGCGGAAACGGCTTGCGCAGGAACAGCGCGTCGGCGGGCAGCGCCGCATGGCCGGCGCGCGGGTCGATGTAGCCGGACATGAACACGACGCGGAGCCCCGGCTGCAGGCGCGTCAGCCGCTGCGCCAGGTGCATGCCGCTCATCTCGGGTAGCACGATGTCGGCGATGAGGAGCGCGAAGGGCGTCGCGGCGTTGGTCACGAGCTCGGTGGCCGTGTACGGGCTCTCGACGACGACCGGCCGATAGCCGAAGCGGAGGAGGGCATCGCGAATGTAGCGGCGCACGCCGGCATCGTCTTCGACGACGAGCACGGGCTCGGCCGCCGGGGCCCCGGGCGCGCCGAGCTCGGCGGCCGGCTGGGCATCGGCGGCGCGCGGCAGGTAGGCCGCGATCGTGGTCCCCTCACCGAGCCGGCTCGTCGCGCGCATGAACCCGCCCGACTGCTTGATGATGCCGTAGGCCGTCGCCAGGCCGAGCCCCGTGCCGGTCCCTTCCGGTTTGGTCGTGAAGAACGGCTCGAAGATGCGCGACACGACCTCCGGCGGCATGCCGCGCCCGGTGTCCTCGACCGACAGCCGGACATAGTCGCCCGGCGGTCCGATCCGTTCGCGCGCCGCCTCGGTATCGTCAATCCGCGCCAGCTCGGTCCGCACCGTGATCGTCCCGCCGGGCGGCGTCGCGTCGCGCGCGTTCAGCACCAGATTCATCACCACCTGCTCGATCTGCGCCCGGTCGCTGGTCACGAGCGGCATGCCGCGCCGGCGCTTCGACGCGAAAGGTGAGATGGTCGCCGATCAGCCGGCGGAGGATCTCGGCAATCCCCTCGACCACCTCGACTCAGATTGAGCGGCGACCGGCTCGAGCGTCTGCTTGCGGCTGTAGGCGAGCAGCTGCCGGGTGAGAGCGCGAGGCGAGCTCGGCGGACCGCCGGATCGTGTCTACCGACTCACGCGACGGATGCTCCGGCTCGAACTCGCGTTCGAGCGTGGTGGTGCAGGCGAGGATGCCGGTGAGCAGATTGCTGAAGTCGTGCGCGATCCCGCCCGCCAGCCGCCCCAGGCTGTCGATGCGCTCGGCCTGCACGAGACGCGCCTGGCTCTCGAGGAGCTCGGCCGCGGTCCGGCTGCGCTCGACGGCGTGGCGCAGCGCCCGCTGGAGCGCCGGCGCCGTGACTTCGCCCTTCACCAGGAAATCGTTGGCGCCGAGGCGAAAGGCTTCTTCGCCCCGCCGCGCATCCACGTACTCGGCCAGCAGCACGAGCGGCGGCGACGCCGGCTGATCGCGCATCCGCCGCAGGAGGTCGAACCCGCTCTCAGGGCCGAGCGATGCGTCAACGAGGGCGACATCGTAGTGGTCGGACGTGAGCGCGGCATGGGCGTCGTCGATCGAAGCCACCCAGGTGACGGTGAACGCCGTATCCTCGGCTTCGCACACCATCGTCCGCGCCTGCGTCGCTTCCATCTCGTTGTCTTCCACCAGGAGCACGCGGATGGGGGACATGAGCCGGATCCCTATGCTACTGCCGTTCCCACCGTTACACTACGCCGGTGGCACTGGACCGGCTGACCGAGCTGGGGTGGGACGCCGCGTTCGCCGAGGCGTTCGCGCCCTGGGCACCGCGGTGTGTTCCCGCACGTGTCGCGCTCGAGCACCAGCATATCTACCGTGTGTACACCGCCGCCGACGAGGTCCTGGCGCGGGTGCGGGGGCGGCTGCGTCATCGCGCGGCGGCACGCGAGGCATTCCCCGCCGTGGGCGACTGGGTCGCGCTCGCCCCGGCCACCGAGTCCATCGAAGCCGCGATCGAGGCCGTCCTGCCACGTCGCAGCCGGTTTTCGCGCAAGGTTGCCGGCGAGGTCACCGAGGAGCAGGTCGTGGCCGCCAACATCGACACGGTCTTCCTCGTGAGCGGCCTCGACCACGATTTCAGTCTCCGGCGGATCGAACGCTACCTCACGACCGCCTGGAACGGCGGCGCGCGGCCCGTGATCGTGCTGAACAAGGCCGATCTGCGCCCCGACGTGGACGCTGCGGT
This sequence comes from Vicinamibacterales bacterium, assembly GCA_963834365.1. GTDB lineage: Bacteria > Acidobacteriota > Vicinamibacteria > Vicinamibacterales > Vicinamibacteraceae > CAWJAP01. Next base: position 334,863 of record CAWIBS010000033.1, read on the forward strand.
GGCCGAGGTCGAGGCGATCGCCTCCGGAGCCCCGGTGCACGCCACGAGCACGAAGTCCGGCGGCGGCCTCGACGCCCTCACGCAGTATGTCGGCGTCGGACAGACCTGCGCGTTCCTCGGCTCGTCCGGCGTCGGCAAGTCGACGATCATCAACAAGCTCCTCGGAGCCGATCGCCAGCGAACCTTTGCCGTCCGCGCCAAGGACCAGAAGGGCCGGCACACGACGACCAATCGCGAGCTGTTGCAACTGCCCGACGGCGGCATGCTCATCGACACCCCGGGAATGCGGGAGGTGCAGCTGTGGGAGGGCCGGCTCGAGGACGCGTTCACCGACATTCTCGAGCTCGCCGGCGGCTGCCACTTCCGCGACTGCCGCCACGAGCAGGAGCCGCGGTGCGCCGTGCAGCAGGCCGCCGACGAGGGGCGTCTGCCCGCCGATCGGCTGACGTCCTATCGCAAGCTGCAGCGCGAGATTGCGCTCCAGGAGCGGCGCCAGGACGAGCTCGCCCAGATGGACGCCAGACGCAAGCTGCGGACCGTGCACAAGGCGCAGCGGCAGTACAAACCGCGAGGATGATCCGTGATCCAGGTGCAATCGACGCCCAGCCCCGGAGCTCGCTTGTGTTGACAACGGGCCCGCCAAGGTGGCGCCGGGCTTCAGCCCGGCCAACGCGGGCCCGGGCAGGCCTAAAGGCCTGCGCCACATCACCACAAGTGAGGTCCGGGTTTAGAGCGATGACGGTGCCGCTGGTGCTGGTGGGCGCGCTGCTGGCGCTGGCGGCCGCGGCGTTCCCCACTGGCGCCGCAACCACGTCACAGCCCCGCGAGTCCTGGGTGGACGCCTACCGCGCCGACGCGGCGGCCCTCATCGAGCGGGCGATGCGGGACGACTTCGCCTGGCAGCGCCTGGCGGAGCTCACCGACACGTTCGGGCCGCGCCTGAGCGGGTCGCCCAACCTGGCGCAGGCCATCGACTGGGCGGAAGCGACACTCGGCCGCGAGGGCTTTGCGAACGTCCGGCGCGAGACGGTGATGGTGCCGCGCTGGGTCCGCGGCGACGAACGCCTCGACGTGATCGCGCCCGCGCCCCGATCGCTGCCGGTGCTGGGACTTGGCGGCAGCGTGGGAACGCCGCCCGGCGGCATCGAGGGCGAGGTGGTCGTCGTCGACGGCTTCGACGCGCTCGAACGGCGGGCCGCCGAGGTACCGGGCCGCATTGTCGTGCTGGACGTTCCCTACAGCAGCTACGGCGAGACCGTGCAGTACCGTATTGCCGGTCCGATGCGTGCCGCGCGGGCTGGCGCCGTGGCGCTGCTCCTGCGCTCGGTGGGGCCGATCGGGTTGCGCACGCCCCACACCGGCGCGACGAGCTACGCCGACGGCGTCCCCCCGATTCCGGCGGCGGCGATCTCGGCCGAAGACGCCGCGATGCTCTCGCGACTGCAGCGACGCGGGACGCCGGTGCGGCTGCGTCTGACGATGGGCGCGCAGCAACTGCCGGACGTGCCGTCGGCCAACCTCGTGGCCGAGTGGCGCGGGCGCGAGCATCCCGACGAGATCGTCGTCGTCGGCGGGCACTTCGATTCGTGGGACGTCGGCACGGGCGCGAGCGACGATGCGGTCGGCTGCATCGTCGCGTGGGAGGTGCTGCGGGTGATGAAGGCCGCGGGCCTGCGGCCGCGGAGAACGGTGCGTCTCGTGCTCTTCACGAACGAGGAGAACGGCCTGCGAGGCGGCGCCGGCTATCTCGCGCGACATCGCGCCGAGCTCGGCTCGCACGTGCTGATGATCGAATCCGACCTCGGCGTGTTCGCCCCGCTGACCATCGGCTTCAGCGGCTCGCCGGTCGCGCGGACCCGGATCGAGCAGATCGCGCGGGCGCTGCTGGCGGGGCTCGGGCTCGACCGCATCGGCCCGTCCGGCGGCGGCGCCGACATCGCTCCGGCCGCGGAAGCCGGGGGCATTCCCACGCTCTCGATCGCCGGCGACATGGCCCGGTACTTCACCTACCATCACTCGCCCGCCGACACGGTCGATCGCATCGATCCGCGCGACCTCTCCCGGGCGGCCGCCGGCCTGGCGGTCATGACCTACGTGGTCGCCGACATGCCGGGGCGACTTTCAGGCGAAGTACGCAGAGTACGAAGTAAGAGGTACGAAGTGACGGAGGAAGTCACCGGCGAACTGGCTTCACTTCGTACTTCGTCCCTCGTACTCTCGTACCTGCAAGGATCAATGTACGCCATGGCCCATTTGAAGCTTGCCGGGATCGGCGCCGAGGCGGCGAATGGCCGTCTCCCACATCGTCGCGGGCGGCGTCTCGAACACGAGTGACGCTTCGACGTCGCCGATCAGCCAGGCGGAGGCTGCAAGCTCGGCGTCGAGCTGTCCGGGCCCCCATCCGGCGTAGCCGGTCAGCACGCGCGTGCGCGGCGGTGCCGTCTCGATGAGGCGGCGCAGCAGCAGCGGCGACGTCGACAGATAGACGCCCGAGGCGACCTTCACCGACTCGCTGTCTTCCGGCTCGCTCCCCATCAGGATCCATCCGCGCTGCGGCTCCACCGGACCGCCCGACCAGAGCGCCAGACCGCCATCGCGCGCCGGCGCCGGTGTCAGGCGCACCGCCTCGAGCGCACTCGTCTCGGTGGGCCGGTTGATGACGAGGCCAAAGGCGCCGTCAGCCGTGTGCTCGCACAGCAGCACCACGGTGCGATGGAAGTTGGGATCGACGAGCTGGGGCATCGACAGGAGGAGCGAGGGCGCGACACCGGACGATCGCGGAACGGACGCCATGTCCTTATGGTAAGGCACGAGGCACACACCTTCGACCTTCCTTGTGCCTTGTGCCTTGTGCCTTGTGAATTCCGGCGGCTGCTAGCCGCCGGTCCTCCTGCTCGCCAGCGATGCGGCATAGAGCACCAGCGAGCAGCCGATCGGGAAGAGGACCTCGTTGAGCCCGCGGGCGAGCCACTCGGCGGGCGGCGCGGCGCGCGGCGAGAAGATCGCCAGGATGACGAGGGTGAGACCGCCGAAGCCGACACCCACGGCAAGGCCCGCGCCAGCGTAGCGCCGGCCGCTCGCGTCGCCTCGCTCGTCGTAGCGCGCGAGCCACGCGCCGAGCACGCCGTACTCGAGGGCCTTGAGCGTCGTGAGCAGGGCGATGATGGCAATGGGGGGCGAGGCGACCGCAAGACCGAGTGCCTGTCCGAGGCCCTTGTGCGCGGCGCGGGCGATGGTGAAAGCCGCCGGCGCCGCCAGCATGCCGGCCCACGCGGACGCGCCGGGGTTGGCGGGCGCAAATGCCTTGGCGAACGCCAGGCCGACGCAGACGATGGTGGACCACGACACGCGCTGCGCCAGGCCCGCAAAGAAGACCTGCGGGCTGGTGCCGCCCTGCAGCGCGAACGCACCGAGCGCCGACAGCAGCTCGAGGGCGAAGCCGACGACGGCGGCCAGCCACGCGACGGTGAACAGCTGAACGGCCGGTTGCGGCCGGGTGCCCGTCGATTCGGTCTGCTCGACCGTCGTCATTGATAGTCGCCTTCATCCCGACGCGCCCGCACCCTCGCCAGCGCCCACTCCCGGTGCTGCTGCACCATCGGGTCGTCGAGCGACGGCCTCGCCCGATCAGGGTCGGCAGCCAGCGCCTCGAGGGCTTCGGGATCGCCGTTGCCGAGCGCGACCGCCAGATTACGGCGAAGGCCCGTGAGCCGTGCCCGCTTCATCGGACTGCCCGCGAGAGCCGTGCGCCATTCATCATCGGCTCGCTGCCAGAGCTCGGTCAACCGCGGGCCATCGAGCGCCGGACGCGGCTGCCACTCCGCAGCGGTCGAGACGAGCGGCGCACGATTCCATGGGCAGACATCCTGACAGATGTCACAGCCGTAGACGTGCGACCCGACGGCGGCTCGATGGGCTTCGGGGATCGGGCCCCGCAATTCGATCGTCAGGTAGGACAGGCAGCGACGCGAATCGAGCACCCAGGGTTCGACGAGGGCGCCGGTCGGACAGGCCTCCAGGCAGCGGGTGCACGTGCCGCAATGATCGGTGGCCGGCTGGTCGGCTTCGAGCGGCAGGCTGCAGATGACGGCGGATAGGAAAATCCACGATCCGCGCTTGAAGCTGATCAGGCACGTGTTCTTGCCGATCCAGCCGAGCCCGGCGTACTGGGCGTAGACACGCTCCTGAACGGGACCGGTGTCCACATAAGCCCGGGCCTCGAAGGGCCTGGCGCTCTCGCCGCGCATCCAGGTCACCAGGGCCTCGAGCCGCGCCTCGAGGACCTCGTGATAGTCGTCGCCCCAGGCGTAGCGGGAGATCCGTGCGGTTCCCGGGTCGTCAATCGTTGTCGAGTACGGGCGCGGGCTGTTGTACACGGTGCCCGTCACGATCACCGATCGGGCGGTGGGAACGACGTGCCGCACGTCGCGGCGGCGTGCCGCGCTGCGCTCCAGGTAGCGCATCTCACCCGCGTAGCCGCGCGCGAGCCAGTCGTCGAAGTAGCGCAGCTCCGGATAGGCCTCAGCGGCCGCAACTCCGCAGAGATCGAATCCGAGGTCGGCGGCTTTCTCCTTGAGCGAGGCCGAAGTCAACGCCATCGGGCGATTATTCGACGTTTGTGAACGCGACACAAATCGCGACGTGCTGGCCGCCGCAACACTCGAGGAGTGACGACATGACGCATCACACGATTACCGGCGGCGGCGGTGTCAAGCTTCACGTGGCCGAGACGGGCACTCCCGGGGGCCGCCCGATTCTCTTCATCCACGGCTTGTCGCAATGCTGGTTGTGCTGGAGCCGGCAGCTGAGCTCCAGCCTGGGCGAGCGAAATCGGCTGGTCGCGATGGACATGCGGGGGCACGGCTTGTCGGAGAAGCCGCTCGACGGCTATGCCGACTCCCGTGTGTGGGCCGAGGACGTCCACGCGGTCATCAGGACCCTGAACCTCGAGAGGCCGGTGCTGTGCGGGTGGTCGTATGGGCCGCTCGTGATCCTCGACTACCTTCGCCATTTCGGCGAGGACGCGGTTGGCGGACTCTCGATCGTCAGCGGCGTGACGAAGCTCGGCAGCGACGCGGCGATGTCGGTGCTCACCCCCGCATTTGTCGCGCTGGTACCTGGATTCTTTGCGACGGACGCCGACGAAAGCACCCGTAGCCTACGGTCTCTGCTGCGACTGTGCCTGGCGCAGGAACCGTCAGCCGAGGACCTGTACCTGATGCTCGGCTACAGCGTGTCGGTGCCTCCCTTTGTCCGCCAGGCGCTCTTGTCCCGCTCGGTCGACAATGACGATCTCCTGCCGCGCGTCCGCAAGCCCGTGCTGATCGTCCATGGCGCAGAGGACGCGATCGTCAAACCGGCGGCGGTGGATCAGCACAAGGCTGGCCTGGCCGACGTCGAGGTTGCGATGATGCCGAAGGTGGGTCACGCGCCGTTCTGGGAGGACGCCCCGGCCTTCAACGGACACCTGCAGCGTTTCTGCGAGCGGCTCTGAGCACGTGATCTCTGAGCACGTAGTGTCCGGCCTCAGCCGGACCCGCGCCCGAGTCGGTCCGGCTTCAGCCGGACCCCTCGGTTGTCCCGAAGCGCGGACACTACATCTGAATCGCTTTCACGAGCGTGCGGCGCCGGCGAGCTGCCGCAGCACATACGGCAGGATCCCTCCGTGCCGGAACGCCACGAGCTCTTCGGGCGTGTCGATCCGCACCAGCGTCGGGAACGTCGTCACCACTCCCGCTGCGGTCGTCACACGCACGGCGATCTCGCCCCGGGGCGCCAGCCCGTTCGACACGACGATCGCCACCGCCTCGTGGCCCGTGAGTCCGAGGGTGGCGACGGTCGAGCCCGCCGCGAACTGCAGCGGCAGCACGCCCATGTTGACCAGATTGCTGCGATGGATCCGCTCGAAGCTCTCGGCAATCACCGCCCGCACGCCCAGCAGCTTCGTGCCCTTGGCCGCCCAGTCCCGCGACGATCCCGACCCGTATTCCTTCCCCGCGAGGATGACGAGCGGCACCCCCTCGGCCTGGTACTTCATCGACGCGTCGTAGATCGTCTGCTGCTCGCCGCCCGGCAGGTGCAGCGTGAACCCGCCCTCGACCCCGGGGACGAGCTGATTCCGCAGCCGGATGTTCGCGAACGTCCCGCGCACCATCACTTCGTGGTTGCCGCGGCGCGCGCCGTAGGAGTTGAAGTCCGCCGGCTTGACGCCATGCCCGATGAGATACTGCCCCGCCGGACTGTCGGCCCGGATCGATCCCGCCGGCGAGATGTGATCGGTCGTGACGCTGTCGCCGAGCACCGCCAGCACGCGCGCGCCTTCGATGTCGGCCACCGGCGGCGGCACCGCGGTCATCCCCTCGAAGAACGGCGGCTTGCGGATGTAGGTCGAGTCGGCCTCCCACGCGAATCGCTCGCCCTCGGGCGCCGGCAGCGCCTTCCAGCGATCGTCGCCGGCGAAGACGTCCCCGTACTTCTCGACGAACATCTCGGCGCGCACCGCGCCCACCATCGCCTCCTGGATCTCGCGCTCGCTGGGCCACAGGTCGCGGAGGTAGACGTTGGCGCCCGACTCGTCCTGCCCGATCGGTTCGGCGGTGAGATCCAGTGTCATGCGGCCGGCCAGCGCGTAGGCGACGACGAGCGGCGGCGATGCGAGATAGTTGGCGCGGACGAGCGGCTGGATGCGCCCTTCGAAGTTGCGGTTGCCGCTGAGCACCGACGCCACGATCAGGTTGCGCTCCTCGACGATCGCCGCGACCTCGTCGGGCAGCGGGCCGCTGTTGCCGATGCACGTCGTGCAGCCGTAGCCGACCAGGTCGAACCCCAGCTTCTCGAGATAGGGCGTGAGACCGGCCTTGTCCAGGTACGCCGTGACGACCTTCGAGCCCGGCGCGAGGCTGGTCTTGACCCAGGGCTTGCGGGTCAGCCCCCGCTCGACCGCCTTCTTGGCCAGCAGCCCGGCGCCGATCATCACGCTGGGATTCGAGGTATTGGTGCAGCTGGTGATGGCGGCGACGACGACCGCGCCGTGATCGAGCTCGGCCGCCCACTCCGGCAGCGTCGCCACCGCCACGGCGGTCGCGGCCGCGGTGGGGGCGGTGGCGGTCCCACTGGCCGCCGTTCTGGGCTTCTTCGGCACCGCGAGCATCTCTGCCAGCGCGACCCCGAACTTCGGCTTCGCCTGCTTCAGCGAGACGCGATCCTGCGGGCGTCTCGGCCCCGCCAGGCTGGGCTCGATCGCCGACAGATCCACGTCCACGGTCGCCGTGTACACCGCCTCTGGAGAATCCGTGGTCTGGAACAGCCCCTGCGCCTTCGTGTAGTCCTCGACCAGCTGGACCTGCGCCGGATCGCGACCCGTGAGGCGCAGGTAGTCGAGCGTCATCTCGTCGATCGGGAAGATGGCGATCGTCGCCCCGTACTCGGGCGACATGTTGCCGAGGGTCGCGCGGTCGGCGATGGTCAGCGACGGCAGCCCCGGTCCGAAGAACTCGACGAACTTGCCGACCACCCCCTGCTTGCGCAGCAGCTCGGTGACCGTCAGCACGAGGTCGGTCGCCGTCGCCCCCTCGGGCAGGTCGCCCGCCAGCCGCACCCCGAGCACTTCGGGAATCAGCATCGAGATCGGCTGGCCCAGCATCGCCGCTTCGGCTTCGATGCCGCCGACGCCCCAGCCGACCACGCCCAGCCCGTTCACCATCGTGGTGTGCGAGTCGGTGCCGACCAGCGTGTCCGGGAACGCCTGCAGCACGCCGTCGCGGGTCTCGCGGCAGACGACGCGCGCCAGGTACTCGAGATTGACCTGGTGCACGATCCCGGTCTCGGGCGGCACGACGCGGAAGTTGCCGAAGGCGTTCTGGCCCCACCGCAGGAAGACGTAGCGCTCGCGGTTGCGCTGGTACTCGAGGCGGCTGTTCAGATCGAACGCGTTGCGCTGGCCGAAGTAATCCACCTGCACGGAGTGATCGATCACGAGCTCGACCGACTGCAGCGGGTTGACCTTCTTCGGGTCGCCTCCGAGGGCGACGATCCCGTCGCGCATGGTCGCGAGATCGACGACCGCCGGCACGCCGGTGAAGTCCTGGAGCAGCACGCGCGCCGGAGTGAAGGCAATCTCCTTCTCCCGGTGCGCCCGCGGATCCCAGCTCGCGAGCGCCGCGACGTCGTCCTTCTTGACGAACGCGCCGTCTTCGGTCCGCAGGAGGTTCTCCAGCAGGATGCGGAGCGAATACGGCAGGCGGGAGACCTGCGGGAAGCCGGCGCGCTCGAGCGCAGGGAGGCTGGCGTACTGGAGCGTGTCTGCGCCCGACACCAGCGTGGTCCGGGCGCCAAAGGAATTGAGCGTGGGCATGGGACAACTCGACGTGTCGTCACGCCGCACCTCAGCGTGCGGCGCAGCCCGGCCGCAGGCCTGAGGCCGCCGTGTCGGGCATCACTCGGACCCGCCCGCCGCCAGGGAGACGCACAGGGCCGGCCGCAGGCGCTGCATGTTATCACGCGCTTCTGGGCGCGCCGGGTTGCGTCGAGCCGCGCCGTGACCGGGCCGGATCGGGTGCTGGCCGTGATGGGCTGACGCGCGACCGGCGTATGCTTGTCTCTTCCGGTTTCGCCAGTTCAACATCCGGAGACTTCTATCCGAAGGAGTGCGTCATGCTCATGTCCCGCCGCGGGTCGTGCGTGCCTGGTCTGCTGACCCTGGCCGTGCTCGTCCCGTCCGTCCTCGCCGCTCAGGCGCCGGCCGCGACCGGCGCCCGCCCGCTCAAGCAGTACACGATCGAACAGTTCATCGACACGACGTCGGTCGGCGGCGGATCGTTCTCGGCGGACGAGACGCGGATCCTGTTCTCGTCGAACAAGACCGGGATCTGGAACGCGTACGTGTCGCCGGTGAAGGGCGGAGACTGGACCCCGATCACACAGTCAACGACCGATTCGACCTACGCCGTCTCGTACTTTCCCGGCGACGACCGCATCCTGTTCACGAAGGACCAGGGCGGCAACGAGCTGAACCATCTCTACGTGCTCGAGCCCGCGGCTGGCGGGAAGACCTACGGCGAGCCTCGCGATCTGACCCCCGGCGACAAGCTCAAGGCGCAGTTCAACGGCTGGACGCCCGACGGCTCGGCCTTCTACGTGCGCACGAACGAGCGCGACCCCAAGTTCTTCGACGTGTATCGCTACGACGCGAAGACCTACGAGCGCACGATGTTCTACAAGAACGAGGCCGGCTACATGCCGGCCAGCATCTCGAACGACGCACGGTGGATGGCGTTGATCAAGCCGAACACGACCAACGACAGCGACATCTACCTCTGGAACAAGGAGACCGGCGCCCTCACGCACCTGACGCCGCACCAGGGAACGGTCAGCTTCAGTCCCTCCGCCTTCGATCCGGCCTCGCGCTACCTGTACTACCTGACGGACGATGCCGGCGAGTTCACGCGCGTGCGCCGCTACGCGCTGGCTGGCGGCGCCCACGAGGACGTGCAGAAAGCTGAGTGGGACATCGTCTACACGTACTTCTCGCACAAGGGCACGTACCGGGTCACCGGGATCAACGAGGACGGCCGCATCGCCGTCAGCATCGTCCAGGCGGCGGACGGCAAGCCCGTGAGCCTGCCCAAGGTGCCGGACGGCAGCGTCACCGGCGTGAACATGTCGCGCAGCGAGAAGAGCATGGCCTTCTACGTGAACAGCGATCGCTCGCCGAACAACCTCTACGTGCACGCGCTCGGCACCACGGCGGTCACGCGCCTCAGCAACTCGATGAATCCGGCGATCGACGCGGCGGACCTCGTGGATACCGAGGTCGTCCGCTTCAAGTCGTTCGACGGCATGAGCGTGCCGAACATCCTGTGGAAGCCGCATCAGGCGACGGCGCAGCAGAAGGCGCCGGCGCTGGTCTGGGTCCACGGCGGCCCGGGCGGACAGACGACGAAGGGCTACAGTCCCGTCATCCAGTACCTCGTCAACCACGGCTACGTGGTCCTCGGCATCAACAATCGCGGCAGTTCCGGCTACGGCAAGACCTTCTTCGCGGCCGACGACGGCAAGCACGGCCGCGAGCCGCTGTGGGATTGCGTCTCCGCCAAGGACTACCTGAAGTCGCTGCCGTACGTGGATGGCAACCGGGTCGGCATCATCGGCGGCAGCTACGGGGGCTACATGGTGCTCGCGGCGCTGGCCTTCAAGCCGGACGTGTTCGACGTCGGCGTGGACATCTTCGGCGTCTCCAACTGGGTGCGCACGCTCCAGAACACCCCGCCGTGGTGGGAAGCGCAGCGCAAGGCGCTGTTCACGGAACTGGGCGACCCGACGACGCAGCTCGAGATGCTGAAGGAGATTTCGCCGGTGTTCCATGCCGACAAGATCCGCAAGCCGCTGCTGGTCCTGCAGGGCGCCAACGATCCGCGGGTGGTGAAGGCGGAGTCCGACGACATCGTCGCCGCCGTCAAGAAGAACAACGTCCCCGTCGAGTACATCGTCTTTGCCGACGAGGGACACGGATTCACGAAGAAGAAGAATCAGATCGAGGGCTACGGCGCCGTGCTGCGATTCCTGGACACGCACCTGAAAGCCAAGAGCAAGGCGCCGGGCACGTCGAGCGCGCCGTAAAGCACGGGCTACGGACTACGGGCTACGGACTACGGGGGCTACGGGCACGAGTGGGACAGCCCGTCACGGCCGTCAGCCCGACAGGCTGAAGCCCTGTCCACGCTCGTAGAAGGCCGCCAGTGGCCCGTAGCCCTGCAGCCTGTAGCCCGTAGACTGCCGCTATCTACCGCCGCCGTTCGAGGATGGCCTCGATCAAGCGCGGCAGGTACTCTCGTTCGCGGGCGTCGATCGCATGGTGCTCCTGTGGCAGGACGCGGAGCGCCGCTTCGAGGTCGGGCGGTGGTCCTTCGAGCTGGCTGATCGCATTGAGCGACAGGACCGCCGCGTAAAGGCCGCTGGATCGTACGTCGGCGGCGGCCGCGAGCACCTTCCTCGCACGCGCGGCCTGGGTCACGCTCCCGTAGTGGCCCAGCGCCTCGGCCGCGGCGATGCGCGGCCCCGCATCAGGATCGTCCAGCAGCCGCTCGAGCGCGTCTCCCGCACTCGACACGGCGTCCGCGCCGCGGATGACGCAGCCGACTGCCGCCCAGTACCTCACCGCCGCGTCGCCGTCGCGCAGATCCCCCGTCACGGCTGAAACCGGCCGGGCCCGATCGGTGGCGCGATCGGCGGCCTGCCACGCACGCACGATCGACGCGGCGGATCGCTCACCCAGCTCGTACGGCGTGGTGTCCGCCGATTGCGCGCGCATCAGGTATTCGGGCAGCACCCCGAGGTCGCGCGTCCGGACGAGGTGCTCGACGAGCACCCCACGCAGGCGATCGCGTATCCCTCGATGCGCCGCCGAGCCTGCGAGATTCTTCACCTCGTCGGGATCGGACTGCAGGTCGTAGAGCTCCTCGCTCGGCTTGGGCTCCCAGAAGTAGGTGCGCGGCGGCGCGAGGATGCCCTTGTCGTACAGGCGTCTCCATACCTGCGTCGTCTCGGTCTGGAACATGTACGCGAGGTACTGGCCGTAGATCCGGTGCGGCAGGTAGTTTCGGATGTACACGTGGCGTCGATCGCGGACCGAGCGGACGAGGTCGTACCGCTCGTCCATGCGGCCACGGAACCCGAACGCATAGGTGGGGTCGGGCGTCGCGTACCGGCCCAGAAACGCTCCCCCCTGCATCCAGGCTGGTGGCGCGACACCCGCCAGGCTCAACAGGGTTGGCGCCAGATCGACGAACGACACGAGCCGCTGGCTCCGGCCGACGCGCGGCGTGCCCTTCGGCACCAGCGCCGCGAAGCGCGGCGGAACCGAGACGATGAGCGGCACGCGAAGCCCGGCGTTGTAGGGCCACCGCTTCAACCGCGGCAGCCCGGGCCCGTGATCGCCGAAGTAGAAGACGATCGTCTGATCGGCAAGGCCGTCGGCTTCGATCTCGGCGAGGCGCTCGCCGACGAACCGGTCCATTTCCGACATCCGATCGTGGTACTGCGCCCAGTCGCGCCGGACTTCGGGCGTGTCAGGGTGGTAGGCGGGGAGCCGGACGGTCCGCGGATCGTGGACGGGCGTGTGCGGGCGCTGCCGGATGCTGCTCTCGTGCGTGACGGTGGTGTTGAAGACGGCGAAGAACGGCTGGCCCGGCCGGCGATGCCGCCAGTGCGCGCGCGGCGACGATTCGTCCCACACGTCGGCGGTCTTCTCGAGGTTGTAGTCCTCCTTCACATTGTTCGTCGTGTAGTAGCCGCGCTGCCGCAAGTAGGCGGGGAACATGCGCATCGACGCGGGCAGACGCACCATGCTCCGCATGTGCTCGGCGCCGGTGGTGGTCGGATACAGCCCCGAGATGATCGTCGTCCGCGCCGGCGCGCAGACCGGGGCGTTCGACCAGGCGTTCCAGACCACGAGCCCCCGGGCCGCGAGGCGATCCAGATGCGGTGTCGAGGCGTAGGTGTCGCCGTAGGCGCCGAGGTGCGGACCGTTGTCCTCGCTCGTGATCCACAGGATGTTCGGCCGTTCCTGCGGAGTCTGCCCTGCCGCCGGCGTCCCGCCGAGGGCGAGCAGCGCGATGACGATGACGAGCCGCCGAACGTCTGGCATGGCGACCGACGCTACCACACCGCTCGAATGATGCCTCCGGCTGAGTCGGTGATACGATCCGCCGGTCTTTCCGAACGAACGAACGGGAGTTGCTGATGTCCACGACGAGGCCGATGACGAGTCCTGCTCCTGACGTTGCACCCATTCTTGCCACCGCGTTCGGGTTCTGGTCCTCCAAGGTCCTGCTGACCGCCGTCGAGTTCGGCGTGTTCAGCCGTCTCGCCGGACGGCAGCTCACCGGCGAAGCGCTCGGCGCCGAGCTCGGCCTGCATCCGCGCGGCATCAGCGACTTCTTCGACGCGCTCGTCGCGATGGGATTCCTCGCCCGCGAGGGCGACGGCGCCGGCGCGAAGTACTACAACACGCCCGAAGGCGCGCTGTTCCTCGATCGCTCGAGCCCCCGGTATATCGGCGGCATTCTCGAGATGCTGAACGCGCGGCTCTTCAGGTTCTGGCACGATCTGCCCGAGGCGCTGCGCACCGGTCTGCCGCAGAACGAGGTGAAGCACGGCGAGAAGGGCATCTTCGAGGCGCTGTATGCCGAGCTGCCGAAGCTGGAGCTGTTCATGGGCGCGATGACCGGGCTCTCGCGCATGAACTTCGAGGCCCTCGCCGAAAAGTTCGACTTCTCGCGCTACAAGACGTTGTGCGACATCGGCGGGGCGACCGGGCTGCTGTGCATCGAGGTCGCGAAGCGCCATCCGCACCTCCGGTGCACCAGCTTCGATCTGCCGGCGGTCGAGCCCGTCGCCAGGAAAGCCATCGCGGCGGCTGGCCTCAGCGACCGCATCGGCACGGCCGCCGGCGACTTCTTCAGCGATGCCGCTGCCGAAGGCCGACATCATCACGATGGGGATGATCCTGCACGACTGGAACCTCGAGAAGAAGCAGCACCTCATTCGTGCCGCCTACGACGCGCTGCCGCCCGGCGGCGCCTTCATCGCCATCGAGGCGCTCATCGACGATGAGCGGCGCGAGAACACCTTCGGTCTGCTGATGTCGCTCAACATGCTGATCGAGTTCGGCGATGCGTTCGACTACACGGGCGCCGATTTCCGGCGCTGGTGCAGCGAGGCCGGCTTCACGCGATTCGACGTGATCCATCTCGCCGGCCCGTCGAGCGCGGCGATCGCCTACAAATAGGGTCTTCGGTCTGGGCTACGGACTGCGGGCCGCGGACCACGGGCTTGTGGAAGGCCTGCTGGCGGGCCCGTGGCCTAGCGGGAAGCGTTGGGCCTTCGGTCTCTGGTCTCTGGTCAGCTGGTAGCTGGTAGCTGGTAGCTGATCCCTGACCCCTGATCCGGGCGCCTGAGGCCTGAGCGCGAGGTAAGATACGCCAATCAACTGAATCTGCGGTCCGGACGCCCGGGCCGTGCGCTCGAGCCTGGAATCCGCCATGATTGCGCGCTTCGCCCCTGATGCTCCTCTTCCCCGGCAGGTGCTCGTCGAGGCCACCGTGGCTTCGCGCCGGCTCGCCGATCCCGCCGGCGCGGTCGCGGGCCAGCTGGCCGGGATGCTCGCGCCCGAGCTGTTGCGCGGACGCCGTATCGCCATCGGCGCCGGCAGCCGCGGCATCGACCGCATCGCGGAGGTGGTGCGCGCCACGGTGAGCTTCGTGCGCGAGCACGGAGGCGACCCGTTCATCGTTCCCGTCATGGGGAACCACGGCGGCGCGACCGACACGGCCAGGCGGGCATCCTCGAGGGCATCGGCATCACGGAGGCAATCGGTCGGCGCGCCGATTCGCCCGCGGATGGACACGCGGGAAGTGGCTCGGACGTCCGACGGGACGCCCGTGTTCGTGGCCCAGGAAGCGCTCGACGCCGACGGCGTCATCCTCGTCAACCGCATCAAACCGCACACCGACTTCCAGAGCGATCTCGTCGGCAGTGGCCTCGTCAAGATGTCGGCCATCGGCATCGGGAAGTCCGAAGGCGCGGCCGCGTGTCATCGTGCGGCGCTGAAGCTCGGACTGGAAGCCGTGCTTCCAGCCGTGTCTCGCGTCGTCCGAGCGCACCTCAACCTCGTGTGCGGCGTCGCCCTCGTCGAGGACGGGCTGCACCAGCTCTCGAAGGTCGAGGTCGTTCCCCCGTCGGCGATCGACGCACGCGAGGCGGCGCTGCTGGCGGAGGCCCGTGCCCTCATGCCGGCGCTGCCGTTCGAGCGCATCGACGTGCTCGTGATCGATCGCATCGGCAAGGACATCAGCGGCGCGGGGATGGACCCGAACATCATCGGCCGCGGCATCAACGGCCAGCCCTTCGCCCGGAGGCGCGCCGATGTGGGGGCGATCTTCGTGCGCGGCCTGACGCCGGCGTCTCACGGCAACGCCATCGGCATCGGCATGGCCGACGTGACGACCCGATCGCTCGTCGACAGCATGGATCCCGAGGCGGTGTTCACCAACGCCCTGTCGTCGGTGACGCCGGGCACGGCGAAGACCCCGATGTACTTCTCGTCGGATCGTGACTGCCTCACCGCCGCCGTGCGCTTCTCGGGCGCCGATGCCGACCGATCGGGGATCGTCCGCATCCAGAGCACGCTCGCCCTCGATCGATTCGTGGCATCCGAGACCTACCTCGACGAGATTCGCGGGCGCAGCGATCTGCGGATCGCGTCCGACCCGCTGCCGTGGACGTTCGACGCGCACGGCAATCTCGACGCCGACCACGATCCGATGGGACCGTCACACGATGAGCGAGCGAAGACGACCGCGGGATGACGAGTTCGAGATGCCGAGCCTGCGCCTCGACGGGCAGGTGGCGCTGGTCACGGGTGGCAGCCGCGGTCTGGGCCTCGGGATTGCGCTGGCGATGGCGCATTCCGGCGCCGACGTCGCGCTCGCCGCCCGGACGGCGGCAACGCTCGAGGAGGCCGCCGCGCTGGTCCGCCGGACCGGACGGCGCGTCGTCACCATCGAAGCCGACGTCTCGAAGGTGGACGACGTCCGGGCCATGGTCGCGCGCGCGGAAGCGGCGCTCGGCCGGCTCGACATCCTCGTCAACGCGGCCGGCATCAACATCCGTCGTCCCGCCGATACCTTCAGCGAGCAGGACTACGACGAGGTGATGGCGGTCAACCTGAAGAGCGCCTTCTTCGCCTCGATCGAGGCCGGGCGCGTGATGCGGCGGCAACGCCACGGCCGCATCATCAACATCGGATCGATGACCTTCGAGTTTGCCGTCCCGAACGTGACGCTCTACGCGATCAGCAAGGGCGGCATGCGGCAGCTCACCCGCCAGCTGGCCCTCGAATGGGCGACGGACGGCGTGACCGTCAATGCACTGGCGCCGGGACGTTTCTGGACGGCGCTCACCGACGCCGTGTTCTCGGTGCCGGATCTCTACGACAGCGCGGTGAGCGTCATCCCGATGGGGAGGCCGGGCCTGCCGACGGATCTGGCTGGAGCAGCGGTCCTGCTCGCGTCACCGGCCGGCAGTTACATTACGGGACAGACCATCTTCATCGACGGCGGCTGGCTGGTGAACAGCGGCGTTCGCGCCTGAGATCCGCCCGCCGGACGTGAACGCGTCGGCCGAAACGCCCGGCAGGGTCTCGGCCCCGCCGGTGGCGATCGCCTCGACGCGCAGCGACACCGGACCGATCGCGATCACGTCGCCGGGCGCGAGCCGCACCACGGCGGTGATGCGTTCACCGTTGCGGGCGGTGCCGTTGCGGCTGCCGAGATCCTCGATCGTCGCCCCGCCCTGGAACACCGTGATCCGCGCGTGGTGCCGCGACACCTCGGGCGCGTCGATGCAGACCGCGGCGTCGGGCGCCCGGCCGAGGATGTGGGTCCCCGGCGACAGATCGTGTGTCCAGCCCTCGCGGGTCAGGCGATACGCGATCGCGGTCGGCGAGGGCGCTGCGTCCACCGTGTCGATCGTCCACACGTTGGCCACGAACGCATAGCCGAATCCGTACACCGTGCGGATGTACCGGCCCTCCCTCGGACCTTCCCCCAGCGCGTCCCGCAGCTCGGCCACGACGGTGGACAGGCTGGATTCGGACACCGCGGTGTTCGGCCAGAGCTGTTGATAGAGCTCGAGCTTGCTCAGCACCTTCGGCCGGCCGGCCATCAAGGTCTGCAGCAGTTGATAGGCCGTAGGCCCGAGATGGACCGCTCGGCCGCCTCGTGAGATCTGACGTGTATCCGAATCAAGAATGCACTCGCCGAACGCACAGCGCATGGCGTCCGCCTCCTTCATCTCGCCGCGCCGCTCGCCTGCCACGGCAACGGGCTGGCAGGGGCCGCGGCCCAGGGTCGTCCCCCCGCACCCATCGGTGTGGAACGCGGGACGCCTTCAAGTGAGAACAACGCGCAATCGCCGCCGAGCGAACACCTTGCGCCTGCGGTGTTTTCGGGATCGGCTGGCCGGAGTTCCACGGTTCTCCGGGATTGTTCCGCCGTCTGGCAGGGTCGCAAGTGGTTTTCCTCATTACTGGAGGGCGAGTGCGACGATTGCTTTGCGCGTGGATCATCTCGAGTGTGGCGGCCCTGAGCGTCCCGAGTGCCGCGGCGGCCCAGACTGCCGAGCCGGCGATGCCCGAGGGCTTCCTGGTAGCGGCGGCGGTGCGTCCGCTCGTCGACGCGATGTGGGCACGGTCGCCGGGGTTCCGGACCCAGGTCCGTCGAATCGTCGATGCGAACGTCACGGTGGCAGTCATGGTCGTCGGGCGACATGAGCTCGGCCGTGCGAACGCGAACGCGACTATTGTCCGCGAACAGGGCGCGGTCGAAGTACGTCCGGGTCCGTCTGATGGCCGCCTCGGACTGGGCCCCGCAGCTCCCGCACGAGCTGGAGCACATCATCGAAGCGCTGGACGGCATCGATCTGCGCGCCACCGCGGCGCGGAGCGGCCGTGCGTGGAAGGTCGGCCACGAGGGCTTCGAGTCCAGTCGCGCGCAGGAGGCCGGCATCCGGATCGCAGGTGAGTATCGCCGAAATGCGCCGGAACTCAGCGCGCGCCACGGGTCCCCTTCGAACGCGACGCCCTGACGGGATGCCGCATCACACGTCCACGCAGCCCGAGCGGCCTGGCGCCGGCTTGGGCTGCGCGTCGAGGTAGGACGGCGCGAACCTCAGGCGCTCCTGCAGCCAGACACTCACGAAGAACAGCACGAGCCAGAGGCGCGCCCGCATTGACGGCCGCCAGTAGCCCGCGAGCACGGTGACGATCGACTCGAACATCCACCGCGGCGGATCCGGGCTGAAGAACAGATCGCGGAAGCCGCGCGTGTAGAACGCCAGCACGAACCGGCGGAAGGCGGCATACCGCCGCCGCTGGCGGCGATTGAACGTGCGGAATGCGCGCGCAGACAGGTCGCCGCGCGACAACCCGGCATCCATCGCCCGGGCCGCCTCGAGGCCCGATTCCATCGCGATCGCCACGCCGCTCGAGAACACGGGATCGAGGAACGATCCCGCGTCGCCGACCACCACCCAGCGATCGCCGGCGTAGCGCCGGGCGGCAAACGAGAAGTCGCGCTCGACGCGAACCGGCCACCGCCGCTCCGCCGCCGCCATCAAGCGGGCGACGGCTGGCGTGTCGGCAATCAGCGCTTCCAGCAGGGCCGCCGGATCGACGCGTGGCTGGGCCTGGAACTCCGGTCGAGGCAGCACGACGCCGACGCTCATCAGCTCGTCCGAAATCGGGATCAGCCAGAACCAGCCGCGATCGCGGCGGGCGACGACGCGAATGTCGCCGGCGCGGCGGCCGTCGGCGCGCGGAACGCCGGCGTAATGGGCAAAGAGCGCCACGTTCGCCAGCCGCGGCTCGTCCACACGGAGGTCGAGGGCGCGGCCGAGGAGCGCTCCCCGCCCCGATGCGTCCACGATCGCCCTGGCACGGAGGCTGCGGCATGGCGCCGTCGCGGCGTTGTCGTCCGCGCGGCTGATGTCGCGGACGGTGACCGTGACCCCGAGCGAATCGAAGGCGGCGTCGAGCACGCGATGCTGCTGGTGCACCGCGGCGCCGCAGGCGCCGGCATGGTCCAGCAACAACGCGTCGAAGGCCGCGCGCGGCACCTGCCACGTCTGGGGATGAGGCACTTCACGCGAGACGGCGAAGTCGGCGAAGCGCTCGATGCCGCCGTCGGGCGTCATGAAGGTCGCGCCCCACTTGCGTGGAAAGGCCGCGGCCTGCACCGCCGCGTCGGCCCCGATCGCCGTCACCACCTCGTTGACGGAGGCGAGCAGCGACTCGCCGATGTGGAATCGGGGGAAGGCGTCGCGCTCGAACAGGATGACGCGGCGCCCGGCCCGGGCCAGCGCCGCGGCGGCCGTCGATCCGGCCGGTCCGCCGCCCACCACGATCACGTCGCAATCGAAGCCCATGCCGCGCGAAGAATCGTAGTAGAAAAGGGGGACGGGAGCCTCGGAATATCCCCGGGAGGCTCCCGTCCCCGTTTCCCCGTATCATGTGGTGCATGTCGAGCTGGAGGGCCCGGATACGACTCGCGTGGACGGCGATGGCCGCCGCCGTCCTCGTGCCGGCGCTCTCGGCCCAGACGCCGACGGCGGGCGATCGGCCGACGCTGCGCGTGCCGCGCGTCGAGGACTTCGCCATCTCGGGTCAGGGCGACCACGCCACGTGGGCGCGGCTCGAGTGGGTGGCCCTCAACGGCCGTCAGGGCGTGACCGGCGCTCCTGCCACGCGCATCAAGGTGGCGTATTCGGCGACGGGTCTGTACGTGCTGATGGACGCCGCGGACCAGAAACTGACGGCCACCTATCAGGAGGACTTCTCCGACCTCTGGAAGGAGGACGTGTTCGAGGTGTTCCTGTGGCCCGACGAGCGGGACACGATCTACTTCGAATACGAGGTATCGCCGCTCGGCCGCGAACTGCCGATCCTGATTCCCAACTTCGACGATCGCTTCCTCGGGTGGCGTCCCTGGCACTACGGCGGCGATCGGCGTGTCCGCCATCTCACCTCGATCGTCGGCGGCCCGATGCAGTCGGGAGCGGCGATCAAGGGCTGGCGGGCCGAGCTGATGATCCCCTTCGCGCTCCTCACCCCGCTGCGGAGCGTCCCTCCGTCACCAGGCGCGAAATGGCGCGCCAACTTCTACCGGGTCGATCACGATGGTCCGACGCCGGTGCAATGGGACTGGTCGCGCGTCGGGCGGAACTTCCACGAGTTCCGGAATTTCGGGACCCTCGTCTTCGAGTAGCTCAGCGCGTGCTGGAAAGCGCCTCGACGACCTTGTAGATCGCGGCGTTGTCGAGGCCTGCGTCTCCCTGGTCCACGAGCTGCTGGAACATCGCGGTGACGCGCGCGGCCTGGGGCAGCGAGACGCCCATGGCCTGCGCCTCGCGCTCGACGATCCGCAGGTCCTTGAGGTGCAGCGCCGCCCGGAACGTCGGCGTGAAATCGCGCGCCAGCAGCGCCGGCCCCTTGGCGTCCATGAGGCGCGTGTGGGCGAGGCCGCCCTGCAGCACGCGCATCATCACCTCGCGATCGACCCCCGCCCGCTCGGCGAAGACGAACGCCTCCGAGATGGCTTCGAGCAGGAGCGCCGCCAGCAGCTGGTTGCACGCTTTCACGAGCTGCCCCGCCCCGGCCGGACCGCAGCGCGTGATCGTCTTGCCCATCACCTCGAAGACGGGACGCGCGTCCGCGAAGTCGGCCTCGTCGCCCCCGACCATGATCGACAGCGTGCCCGCCGCGGCCCCTTTGTCGCCGCCGCTCACGGGCGCATCGAGCATGCGGAGCCCGCGCGCACGCGCCCGTGCGTGCAGGCCGCGCGCGGCCGCCGGCGCAATCGTGCTCATGTCGATGACGAGCGCGCCCGGCGCGGCGTGCGCGAAGACGCCGGCCTCGCCGTCGAGGACGCCCTCGACGTCCGGCGAATCCGGCAGCATCGTGATGATGACACCGCTGGCACGGCCGACGTCGGCCGGGGACTCCGCAACGCGTGCGCCCTCGTGCGCGAGGGCCTCCATCGCCGGGCGGCTCCGGTTGAACACGACCAGCGGGTAGCCCGCGGCGAGCAGGCGGCCAGCCATGGGGCGGCCCATGAGGCCGAGACCGATGAATCCGATCGTGGGACGCATGTGATGTCGATCGACTGAGCGTTGGCGCGCGACAGGCATCCGCGAACGTCGCCGCGGGCGACATCAGCTTATACGAAGCGCCCACGTGCAGCCCGGCCGGCTCGGGGCGACCCGTCGGGATTCGGCCATCCCCTTTTGATAAGCTCTCGGCCCATGCAGCGCCGGTCGTTCATGTCAGCCGCACTCGCCGCGCCGTTCCTGGCGGAGTTCTCCGACACCGGCCACGCGTCACAGGCGGCGGGCGGCCGGCCGTCTCCGGAATTCTACGTGTGGCGCCAGTTTCTCCTGCGCACGGGAACGCAGCCGCGCCGGCTCCTCGACTTCCTGCAGCAGGCCGCCCTCCCGGCGCTGAACCGGCTCGGCGTCAAGCCGGTCGGCGTGTTCGAAACCGTGGCCGGCCCCGCCTCGCCGAGCGTGTTCGTGCTGCTGCCGTTCGCGTCGCTGGACGCGTTCGCGAACCTCGACGACGTGCTCGAAGCCGACGCGGAGTTCGGCCGTACCGCAGAGCCCTATCTGTCGGCGCCGGCGGCCGACCCCGTCTACCTCCGGCAGGAGGTGTCGCTGCTGCGCGCGTTCCCCAACATCCCGCGTCTGGAAGTGCCGGCCGCCGCGGCGGCCCGCGGGCCCCGGCTGTTCGAGCTGCGTCGTCTACGAGAGTCACAATGAGGTCGCGCACCGCAAGAAGATGGAGATGTTCACCCGGATGGGAGAGCTCGAGATCTTCCGGCGGGTCGGCCTGACGCCGGTCTTCTTCGGCCGGACGCTCGTCGGGACGCGGGTCCCGAACTTCACCTATATGCTGGTGCATGAGTCGCTGGCGACCCGCGAGAAGAGCTGGGACGCGTTCCGCACCGACCCGGAGTGGAAGAAGCTGTCGGCGACGGCGGGCTATCGCGACGCCGACATCGTGACCAACATCACGACCTGGTTCCTGCGGCCAGCGTCTTCGTCTCAAATCTGACATGCGGCTTTTTCAAGTGACGGATCGCTCCGGCACGCTGCGTGCCGGCCTGGTGCAGGGCGACGACGCCATCATCGTCCCGGCTGGACACGACGGCATCTCGACGACGCTCGCGCTCTTCGAGGCCGCGGCGGATGGCGGGCTCGACCTCGCGCGTCTGGTTCGATGCCGCCGCAGCCGCGCGGTGCGACGACCCGTGCCTCGTGGCGCGCGCTGCACGACGCGGGACGCGACGGCGAGTGGCAGCTCGCCATCCCGATCACCGCGCCCGAAGTGTGGGGGTGCGGCGTCACCTACCGCCGCAGCGCCGACTTCCGCGAGGAGGGCCTCGGCATCTACGATCGCATCTACGAGGCGGATCGGCCGGAGCTGTTCTACAAGGCCTCGCCCAGCCGCTCGGTGGGTCCGCACGCGCCGATCGGCCGGCGCCGCGATTCGCAGTTCACCGCGGCCGAGCCCGAGGTCGCGCTGGTCGTGTCGAGCGGCGGCGACATCCTCGGCTTCACGATCGCCAACGACGTCTCGGCGTGGGACATCGAGCGCGACAACCCGCTCTATCTCCCGCAGTCGAAGATCTACGCCGGCTGCTTCTCGTTCGGCCCGGCCGTGGTGACGCCCGACGAGATCGCCGATCCGCTACGCGCTCGAGCTGACCTGCCTGGTGGAGCGCGGCGAGCGCGACGGTCTTCAGCGGCGCCGCGTCCACGGCCAGCTCAAGCGGAAATTTCCCGAGCTCGTGCGCTGGCTGCTCCAATCGAACACCGTGCCGACCGGAACGGTGCTCTCGACGGGCACCGGCATCATCCAGCCGATCGAGACCGGCCTCGAGCCGGGAGACATCGTCAGATCTGTCGTGCCCCGAGCTCGGCACCCTGAGCAATCCGGTCGCCTTCGTCTAACAGGTTGCAGCCTTCCTTGTGCCTGTGCTGCAGTTGGCCTTGACAAGCTTTCAACATCCAGCTGACCATGCCTGACATCACCCTCAACTTCATCGACGGCGAATGGCGCGCCTCGCCGCCACCGGAAGCACGTTCGCCAACGTCAATCCCGCCGACACGCGCGACGTCGTCGAGCCTGCTGCAGGACTCCGACGCCCGCGACGTGAACGCCGCCGTCGACGCGGCCTCGGAGCGCCTTCCCGGCGTGGGCGGCGACGCCGGCGCCGGTGCGCGGCAAGATGCTGCTCACGCGCCGCCGCACCTGCTCGAAGGCGCAGCTCGGCGCGGTCGCCGACCTGCTGAGCCGCGAGGAAGGCAAGACGATGGCCGAAGCCAAAGGCGAAGTGACGCGCGCGGTCCGCATCCTCGAGTACTTCGGCGGCGAAGGCTCGCGCCTCTCGGGCCAGACGATCCCGTCCGAACGGCCGCGCGTGTTCATGTACACGCTGCGCCAGCCGCTCGGCGTCGTCGCGCTGATCGCGCCGTGGAACTTCCCCATCGCGATCCCGGCGTGGAAGATCGCGCCGGCGCTGGTCTCGGGCAACACCGTCGTCTTCAAGCCGGCGTCGCAGGCGCCGCATGACGTCGGTGGAGCTCGTCAAGGTCCTCGAGCAGGCCGGCATCCCGAAGGGCGTGCTCAACCTCGTGACCGGATCGGGCAGCGGCGTCGGCACGCCGCTCGTCGCGCACCCGGCGGTGCGCGCCATCTCGTTCACCGGCTCCGATGGCGTCGGCACGGGCATCGCGAGGATCGGCGCCGAGCGCCTCGCGCGCGTGCAGCTCGAGATGGGCGGCAAGAACCCGACCATCGTGCTCGCCGACGCCGACCTCGACGTCGCGGTCGATTGCGTGCTCAACGCCGCGTTCTTCTCGACCGGCCAGCGCTGCACCGCCACGAGCCGCGCGATCGTCGAACGGCCGATCGTCGACGCGTTCCTCGAGCGGCTGGTGGCGCGGACCGAAGCGCTGACGATCGGCGATCCGCGCGATCCCGGCGCACCGAGCTCGGTCCGGCGATCGACGAACGCCAGCTCGAGACGACGCTGGGCTATCGTCGAGATCGGCCAGCGAGGAAGGCGCCACGCTCGTGTACGGCGGCGAGCGCCTGTCCGACGGCGCGCATGCGCACGGCTGGTTCAGCCGTCCCGCGATCATGCGCGGCGTCGCGCCGCGATCGCGGCTCGGTCAGGAGGAAGTGTTCGGGCCGCTGCTCGGCGTCATCGAAGCCGACGACTTCGAGCGACGCCGTCGCGCTCGCCAACGACGTGCGCTTCGGGCTGTCGGCGTCGATCTGCACCCGCGACATCAGCCGCGCGCTCGAGTACGTCGAGCGCGCGGAGGCCGGCATGATCATGGTCAACCTGCCGTCGGCCGGCGTCGAGTATCAGATTCCGTTCGGCGGAATGAAGGACTCGAGCAGCGGCTGGCGCGAGCAGGGTCCGGCCGCCGTGCAGTTCTTCACGGAGAGCAAGACGGTCTACATGAAGTACTGACCAGACACGTCCCGCATGGTCGAGGTCCGGCTTAAGCCGGACACTACGATCGACGAATCGCTTGTCGCCGAACGTAGGTCCGGCTTCAAGCGGACGTGACGATTGACGAATCGCTTGTCGCTGAACGTAGTGTCCGGCTTGCAGCCGGACCCCAGGCCGGGATGCTCGCGACGGCTAACTTCGTCGCGGCGCTTGCGGGACGCGTGGCATCGGCGCGGGGTCTTCGTCGGCGGTGTCGAGCGCGATGCTGAAGTCCGGGAGGTAGTCGCGCACGTAGGCCAGGCCGGCGTGCACCGCCAGCGTGGCGACGACGAGGCCGAGCAGCGCGTCGCTGCCCGCCAGGACTGCCGCCAGCGCGCCCGTCCGATCCGCCGCCGGCAACAGGAGCTCTCCGATCATCATGAAAGGGCCGGTCGTGACGACCAGGCCCGTCGTCACCGCGGCCACGATCTGAACGCGCAGCGCCGGTGAGTCGCCGGTGAAGAGCCGGCGGCAGGCAACCGCGACCGCCGCGCCGAACGCCAGCACGAGGGCCGTCCCGACGACGGGATCCACCACGCGCAAGGCATCGGGCCGACCGACCTGCAGGGCGGCGACCAGCGCTGACATGGCGGCCAGCAGCGACCAGGCCCGCCCGGCCTCGGGCTTCGTGAAGCGCTCGATGCGCGAGACGGCGAAGAGCGTCAGGCCGAGGAAGAGCCAGGGGAGCGAGACCAGCCACGCCGCGAACCGGCCGACAGCCGTCGGGCCCGAGTGGCCCAGCCCCATGGCTCCTCCACCCGTCAGGGAGAGCGTCGTCGCGACGGCCGCGCACAGCGCGATGCCGAGGCCGAGCGACGCCAGCGTGCGGGTCGCCGCGGCCGGCGAGAGGTTCACGCGCAGCCGGGGTTGTGGTGGCGCAGGCGGCGGCGCAGGCTTTTCCGCGACGCGCGGCCGGATCGGCGCCCTCGCCGCCGGCGATGGGCGGATGGGCCGCATGGGCCGGCGGAGGCGAGCGATCGACGGGTCGAAGGGAACGACGGCCATGGGGCGCTCCTCGTTCCGGAGGAGCAATTCTCCTGCCGGACAGCGAGCGCGCGACCGCGCGCGGCCTGCGCGGCCACCGGTGGCCGCCGCACCACCGCCGAACACGGCAAACTGGCCCGGACTCGCAGGACGCCACCACTGTGGCGCGCACCGGACGGCTTTCGATCCGCGGAGTGAAGTAGGAGCCAGACTGGACGAATGTCGCGGCCATCGACGGACTTGCTGATTCCACTCGCCGGCTGGAGCTTTGGAAGCAGCCATCCGCCTGATATCGTTCGCGGCACCTCACCCCCGATGGCTGTCGACGATCTGTATGGGCTGACCGCCCGAGGCCGTGGACGATCCGCCCGCCAGCCTCTGGCGGGCGCTGCGCCGCATCGGTCCCGGGATTGTGCTCGCCGCGTCGATCGTCGGATCGGGTGAGCTGATTGCGACCACCACGCTCGGCGCCCAGGTGGGCTTCATCGCGCTCTGGCTGATCCTGGCGAGCTGCGCGATCAAGCCGGTCGTTCAGGGCGAGCTCGGCCGGTACACGATCGCGACCGGCGAGACCGGCCTCGAAGCCTTCAACCGGATGCCGGGGCCTCGCCTCGGTGTGAGCTGGCTCGTATGGACGTGGGCCTGCATGGTCATGCTCTCGCTGCTCCAGATCGGCGGCATGTTCGGCGGCGTCGCGCAGGTGCTGCATCTGGTCGTGCCGGCGGTTCCGGTGAATGCGTGGGTGGCCATCTGTCTGGTCTTCACGCTGGCGCTGCTCCTCGGCGGGGGCTACGACCGCGTCGAGCGCTTCGCCATCGTCAAGGTGAGCCTCTTCACGCTGCTGACCGTCTGTGCGGCGGTGGTGCTCGCGGCCCGGCCCGGCGCGCTGACGGCCGCCGACCTCGCCCGTGGCCTGAGCTTCGAGCTGCCCGCGGCGGGACTGGCGACGGCCGCAGCGGTCTTCGGCATCACCGGCGTCGGCGCCACCGAGCTGGTCATGTATCCCTACTGGTGCATCGAGAAAGGCTACGCCCGGTACGCCGGCCGCCGCGACGGATCCAGCGAGTGGCTCGCGCGCGCCCGTGGCTGGATCCGGGTGATGCATCTCGACATCACCGCCTCGCTCATCGTCTACACGCTGGCGACCGTCGCCTTCTATCTGCTGGGCGCCGGCGTCCTTTACCGGATGGGGCTCGTGCCCGCACAGGCCGACACCATTCGCGTGCTGTCGCGCCTGTACACCGAGACACTCGGCGAGTGGGCGCTGTGGCTCTTCTATCTGGGCGCGATCATCACGCTGTACGGCACCATCTTCGCGAGCACGGCGGCGCATGCGCGTGTGTTCGCGGATCTCATGCGCGTGCTGGGCCGCTACGATCGCGGCGACGCCGCGCGCCGCAACCGCTATCGCGACGCCTTCACCATCGCGCTGGCCGTCCTGCCGGCGCTCTTCTACTGGCTGTTCACCTCGCCCGTTCAGATGGTGGTGGCTGGCGGCGTCGCACAGATGCTGATGCTGCCGCTCATCGGCCTCGCCGTCATCTACCTCCGACACGCGCACCTGCCGCGCGAGCTCGCGCCGTCACGGCTGACGACGATGGCGTTGTGGGTGTCAACGGCCGTGATGGCCAGCGCTGCGGCGTACATGTGTGGATGACATGGGCGCATGACCTCACTCGATCAGGGGCTACGGACGACAGCAAGTCGTTGGTAGCTGGTAGCTGGTAGCCTGTAGCTGAAGGATCCCACCATGACTCGTCGCGAATGGCTCGTCGCAGCAGGAGCGCTGGCTGCCGCGGCCCGCGCGGACACGACGCGCGCCGCCGGCTCGGGCTTTTCCGGCACGCTCTGCTTCTTCTCCAAGCACCTCCCCGAACTGGCGGGGCCGGCGCTCGGTCGGGCCGTCAAGGACATGGGGTTCGGCGGCGTGGACCTCACCGTGCGCCCGGGCGGACACGTCGTCCCGTCACGCGTGACCGAGGATCTGCCGCGCACGGCCGGCGCCATCCGCGACGCCGGGCTCGACGTGCCGATGATCACGACCGCGATCACGTCGGCCTCCGACCCGGCGGCGGCCGCGGTGTTCGCGACTGCGGCGCGCCTGAACATCCGGCTGATCAAGCTCGGGTACTGGCGATACGCGCTGGCCGATGTGCGCAAGGAGCTCGCCGACGTGGGACGGGATCTCGCGGGCCTTGCCGCACTCGCCCGCGATCACGGCGTCCAGCTCGGCTTCCACAATCACGCCGACAATGTCGGCGCGGCGATCTGGGACATCGCGCCACACATCGATCCGTTGGACGAGCAGGCGATCGGCTACTACTACGACCCGCGCCACGCCGTCGTCGAAGGCGGGGGCATCGGCTGGAAGACGGCCTTCGGCCGCGTCGCGCCCCGGCTGAAAATGGTGGCCGTCAAGGATTTCTACTGGGAGAAACAGCCGGCTGGCTGGCGGACGCGGAACTGCCCGCTCGGCGAAGGGATGGTGGACTGGTCGTGGTTCGCGCGGGCGCTGGCGCGGGTGGGATTTGCCGGGCCCGTGTCCGTCCACTTCGAGTACCAGATTCCAGGCGCCACGCCGGCCGAGCGCCAGTCCCGCACGATCGACCACGCACGCCGCGACCTGGCGTTCATCCGGACGGCCCTGCAGAACGCGTCCTGAACCTCATTGACAGCCTCATTGACGTAGTGTCCGGCTTCAGCCGGACCAGGAGTCCGCCTAAGGGAGCTCTGACAATGTGGCGCAGGCCTTTAGGCCTGCCCGGGCCCGCGTTGGCCGGGCTGAAGCCCGGCGCCACCTTGGCGGGCCCGCGTATCAGAGGCCGAGCCTCGAGCCAGCAGCGACCGCGCCCAGTCCCGGGCCGGTGAGCTGGCCCGTGTGCATGTGGCCGCCGCGGATCGTGAACACGCCAGGAAAACGAGCCTCCCAGCCGGCGCTCGCGGCAGGGACGAACTGCCGGGCGTTGGCTTCGATGCCGGCGTTGCCGGGGACACGCGCGGCGATGCCCGCCGAGTGGATGAGCGAGGCGCCCGGACAGGTCAGATCCTGCACGCAGAGGAACATCCCGAACTTCTGCGCCGCGGCCGCCATCAGCATCGCGTGGCTCTGACCCTTGCACGCCTTGAGCGCGACGCCGGTGTAGCCCATTTCCCGCGCCAGCAGGAGCGTCTCGAGGTCGGTCAGCGACTCGTCGATCACCACCGGACACAGCCGCGCCGCCTCGTGCATCACGTTCGCGCGATCCTTCTCGAGGTCGCGCGCCGTCGGCTGCTCGATGTAGAGCACACGCGCGAAGCCGGCGGGCGTGGCCGCCCGCACGCGCGTGAGGAGGTCGAGCAGATAGCCGACGTTCGGGCACCCCTCGTTGAAGTCGAGGAGGTATTTCCAATCCGTCACGCGGCGCTCGCCGAGCTCGCGCGTGACCACGCGATCGACGCGGACGATCCGGTCGAAGTCGGCATCCGCGTTGCCGCCATTGAGCTTGATCTTGAAGCGGACGAGGCCATCGCGCGCGATCCATTCGGCGAGGGTATTGGGCAGGCCGTCGTCGATGCGAACCCGGACGTCCGAGGCCTCGATGGCATCGCTCGCGCCGACCGAGTGGAAGACCGGCGTGCGCGGCCGCGGGGTGACAGGCACGTAGCGATCGAGATACTCGCCCTTGAAGGCGGCGCCAAGGTCGTGCGACAGGTCGCGGGTCATGAACCCGGGGCCGTAGGTCTCGTAGCTGCTGACGCCGAACGCCTTCCCGTACGCATCGTGAATGGCCGCGTCGAAGGGACTGGCGACCACCAGCGTGCACAGCTTCGGAATGGCCACCGGAAGCGCGCGTGTCCGGGACACGGCGTCGGCGGCGCGCAGGTATGCCGGTTCGAGCACCCGGAACAGATCGATCGGGTGGCCCGCCTCGTCGCACCCGGCCGTCTGCGCGCGCAATTCCGCGGCCAGTGCCGTCATCGCGCCCAGGCTGGCGTCGTGCGGCACCGCCGGGAACGCCCACGCGTTGCCGAGCGTCATCGACCCGAATCCCCAGGCTTCGCGGCCGTCACCGCACCGAACCCGGCATTCGACGTTGAGAATGGTCACGCGATCGACCGTGCGTCCGCCGAACTGGTACGGGGCGCGGTAGCGATGTTCCTCGAACGCAAAGCCGACCTCGACGATGCGGATGTCGCGAGGCCGGGAGGCGCGTACGGCGGGCGCCGCGGTCTGGTCAGCGCGGGCCAGCGGCGCGAGCGGCGCGGCGATCACCGAGCGCAGCAGCGTCCGCCGGGAAAGGGTGTCGGGGACGGGAGCCATGTCTCAACATTATGCCCATGTTGAGAAATGGCTCCGGTCCCCGACAACCGTTGCGTGTAGGATTGGCGTTCCCTGGAACGTCGGCGTCCACCCCGGAGGAATGTCCATGGACCGTGGCATGGTGCGTGAGCTGCTGGCCGAATTCCTCGGCACGTTCTTGCTGATCGTGTTCGGCGTGGCCGTGGTCGCACAGGTCGTCCTCAGCCGGCAGAGCGCGGGCACCACGCTGTCCATCAACCTCGGGTGGGGCCTCGCCGTCATGATCGCCCTGTACGCGTCGGGCGGCGTCTCGGGGGGGCATCTCAATCCCGCCGTCACCCTCGCCCTCGCGGTCCATCGCGGCTTCCCCTGGGCGAAGGTCGTGCCCTACACGCTGGCGCAGATCATCGGCGCGTTCGTCGCCTCCGCGGTCGTCTACGTGACCTATCGTGAGGCGCTCATGGCGTTCGACAGCGGCGTGCGCGCGGTCGCGGGTCCCACCGCAACGGCGGGAATCTGGGCAACGTACCCGCAGCCGTTTCTGAGCACGACCGGCGGGCTGATCGATCAGATTGTCGGCACGGCGCTGCTCATGGCCGGGGTCTTCGCCGTCACGGACCAACGCAACACGGCGCCGCCCGCCGTCGCCGCGCCCGTGGTGGTCGGCGCGCTGGTGCTGCTGATCGGCGTCTCACTCGGGTTCAACGCCGGATATGCCATCAACCCGGCGCGCGATTTCGGACCGCGCCTCTTCACCGCGCTGGCCGGCTGGGGGTCCGAGGTCTTCACCAGCGCCAACGGCTGGTGGTGGGTGCCGATCGCGGGGCCCGTCATCGGCGCCGTGCTGGGTGGCTTTCTCTACGACCTGTGTATCACGAACCATCATCCAAGGACGTGATTGACTGATCCGGGATTCCTGAGCACGATGGTCTTTGGTCTTCGGTCTTTGGTCTTTGGTCGTTCGTAGCTGGTAGCTGAAGAGGTCCTCCATGAAGCCGGCAGCGCCTGCTCTCGTGACGGTCATCGCGCTGGCGGGGGCAATCGGTGCCGTCCCGACGGGACCGCACGGCCATGTCTCCCCTGAGGCGGCGAACATCGACTGGCCGATGGTGCACGGCGATGCCGGCGCCACCCGGTATCCGACCTTCGCGAGATCACGCGCGAGAACGTCGCCTCGCTCGAGGTGGCCTGGACCTACCGCACGGGCGATGCGGATCCGAAGAACTT
Source organism: Vicinamibacterales bacterium (assembly GCA_963834365.1). Lineage (GTDB taxonomy): Bacteria > Acidobacteriota > Vicinamibacteria > Vicinamibacterales > Vicinamibacteraceae > CAWJAP01. Next base: position 365,469 of record CAWIBS010000033.1, read on the forward strand.
CTCCACCATCGAGTGCACGCCGGTCGTCGTCAACGGCGTGATGTTCGTCACGACCGTGCGCGGTCAGGTGGTGGCGCTCGACGCCGCGACCGGCGAGCGCAAGTGGTCGTTCGATGCCACGGCCGGACGCGGCCGGATGCGCGTCGCCGGCGGCGTCAACCGCGGCGTCGCCTATTGGGCCGACCCCGCCGACGGCCGCGGACGCGTGTTCCACGGCTCGGCCTACGGCGAGATCTTCGCACTCGACGCCGCGACCGGCACGCCCATCGAAAGCTTCGCGTCCAAAGGCATCCTGACCCTGTCACCCGGCGACGACCCGGCGTACGCGGGCCGGTTGATCGGCATCACGTCCGCACCGCTGGTCGTCGGGGATCTCCTCGTCGCCGGCGCATCGGTCGGCGAGGGCCCGGAGCCCGCCGCCTCCGGAGACATCGTGGCGTGGGACGTGCGCACGGGCGTCGAGCGCTGGCGATTCCACACCGTGCCGCGGCCCGGCGAGGCCGGACACGAGACGTGGGAGGACGGCTCGTGGAAGGGCCGTGGCGGCGCCAACGCCTGGGCGGGCCTGACCGCCGACCCGGCGCGCGGGCTGCTCTTCGCGGGGACGGGGTCGGCCACGTTCGACTTCTACGGCGGCGATCGCAAGGGCGACAACCTGTTTGCGAACTCCACCATCGCGCTCGATGTCAAGACGGGCCGGCGGGTCTGGCACTACCAGACCGTCCGCCACGATCTGTGGGACTACGATCTGCCACACCCACCGATCATGGTGCGCGTCACGCGCGACGGCCGGACGTTCGACGCGGTCGCACAGGTCGCCAAGACCGGCTTCGTGTACCTCTTCGAACGGGAGTCAGGAAAGCCGGTGTTCGAGATGACCGACCGTGCGGTGCCGGCCTCGACGATGCCCGGTGAGCGCGCCGCGGCCTCGCAGCCGATTCCCTCGTTGCCGCCGGCGTTCATCCGCCAGACGTTCACCGAGAAGGACGTCTTCGGCACGACGCCAGAGGCTGCCGCCGACGCACGCACGAGATTTGCGACCATGCGGCACGGACCGATCTTCACGCCGCCCAGCCTCGAGGGGACGGTGGCTCTTCCAGGCACTCGCGGCGGCTCGACATGGTCGGGCGCGTCGTTCGATCCCTCCACCGGCTGGCTCTACGTCAACGCCAACGAGATCGCCAACATCCTCAAGCTCGAGAAAGCCGACGAAGGTGCGGCCTTCGCCTACCGGTTCTCCGCCTACCGGCAGTTCCTCGACATGCATGGCTATCCGGCCATCACGCCACCCTGGGGCACCTTGAACGCCATCGACCTCTCCGCCGGCCGCATCGTCTGGCAGGTCCCTCTCGGGGAGCATCCGGAACTGGTCAAGAAAGGCCTGGCCCGGACCGGCACGGAGAACTTCGGCGGCACGATCGTCACCGCCGGCGGCCTGGTGCTCATTGGCGCCACGAAAGACGAGAAGTTCCGCGCGTTCGACAAGACGACAGGGGCTGTCCTCTGGGAGCACCAGCTGGAGGCCGGCGGTTACGCCACGCCCGCGACCTACGCTGTCGGGGGACGGCAATTCGTCGTGATCGCGGCGGGCGGAGGCGGCAAGCCGCGAACGAAGTCGGGCGACGCGTTCGTCGCCTTCGCGCTGCCGCGCCGGGGCGCACCTTCGTCGCCGGACAGCGGTCCCCCCGCACGCTGAGCCCTCGATCGACGGACGCATGTCACGCCTCCTGCTGACGACGTTGCTGGTCGTGCTCGGCCTGGCATCCGGGCGACTGGGCTCGACGCCTCAACCCGATGCGGCGACAGCCCGCCCGAATGTCATCCTCATCCAGGCCGACGACCTCGGTTGGGGCGACCTGAGCGTCTACGGGCAGAAACGCTTCACGACGCCCGCGCTCGATCGCATGGCAGCCGAGGGCCTGCGCTTCACTCAGTACTACTCGGGCAGTACCGTCTGCGCCCCGTCACGGGGCGCCCTGCTCACGGGCCGTCACACCGGGCACGCCCGCATTCGCGGCAACGGGGACATTCCGCTCGAGGACGCCGACGTCACGCTCGCCGAGGTCCTGAAGACCGTGGGTTACCGCAACGCCGTCGTCGGCAAGTGGGGCCTGGGCGATGCCGATTCTCCGGGCAGGCCGGATCGGCAGGGATTCGACGTCGCGTTCGGTTTCCTGCGCCACCCGCATGCACATCGCCAGTACACCGAACGGCTGTGGAAGGACGGCGCGTGGATCGACATCGACCCGGTGAAGGACTACGTGAACGACCTCTTCACCGAGGCCGCCCTCGCGTTCGTGGACGAATCGAGTCGCGCCGGCGCCGAGGCCACGCCCTTCTTCCTCTATCTGGCCTACACCTCGCCGCATGCCGAACTGCGGGTGCCGGAGGAGGCGGTCGCGCCGTTCCGCGGCAGGTTCCCCGAGACGCCGTTCGTCAACGAGAAGGCCGACGGACTGCGTCCCGAGCCGCCGTACTCGCAAAGCGCCGGCTACCGATCGCAGGCGCATCCGCGAGCGGCCTTCGCCGGCATGGTGAGCCGCATCGATCGCGACGTCGGACGTCTCCTCGCCAGGTTGCGCGAGCGGAAGATCGATCGCCGCACGCTCGTGCTCTTCACGAGCGACAACGGTCCGCATCGTGAAGGCGGCGCCGACCCGGAGTTCTTCGACAGCAACGGGCCGCTGCGCGGCATCAAGCGGGACTTGTACGACGGCGGGATACGCGTGCCGATGATCGCGTGGTGGCCGGGCACCGTGCCCCAGGGCACGCGCGAGGACGTCTGGACCCACTGGGATGTGCTGCCCACGATCGCGGATCTCGCCGGCGCCCGCCCGCCTGAGGCGATCGACGGGGTGTCGATGCGGCGCGTACTCACCGGCGGTCGGCAGGGCGAGATGGCCGATCGCACGCTGTACTGGGAGTTCCACGAGCGGGGATTCCAGCAGGCGGCGCGTCGCGGGCGATGGAAGGCCGTGAAGACCGGCGCCGATCGAGCGCTCGAGATCTACGATCTCGCCGCCGATCCCGCTGAAGCGACGAACGTCGCCGCCAGCCAGCCGGCAATCGTCTCGATGTTCGAGTCGTATCTGGCGACTGCGCGAACGCACTCCGACCGCTGGCCCGCCATGAAACCGTAGCGCAGGACGACAGGGCTGAAGCCCTGTCCCACCTCGGGAAACAGCCGGACCCGCGATTCTCTTCGTAGTGTCCGGCTTCAGCCGGACCTGACTGGCCGTCGGAAATCTCGGCCGCAGAGGAGGTCGCGGCGGACGCTTGTGCGAGGTCGGCTCAGTTGACGACGACGACTTGATAACCGTTCGCGACACGCTGGTAATGCGTGGAACCGCACTGGGTATACGCGACGCCGCCCACGTTCACCGAGCTGCATCCCCCCGGCAGGGTCGCGATGATGGCCCCGGCCGGCGCGGGCACGACCTGATAGGCGACGGCTCCGCCCGACATCACGCGCGCGTAGTAGGCGCCGTCGCTGTACATGTAGCTCGTCCCGCTGACGACCACGGTCGTGGACGCCGTCGGAGGCTTCGACAGCGTCGTGCCGATCGCGATGCCGGTCGCCACACCCGCCGCCACGCCGGCCGCGGTCCGCCAGGCTTCATGGCTCTCATAGTGCTCGCCCACGACGACCCCGCCGTGCCGGCCGACGGCGGCGACGCCCTCGTCACCGGCGACGACGGCGCCGCGGCGGCTGACGGCAGCCGCACTCTCGTCACCCACGGCCACGGCGCCACGCCGGCCGACCGCCGCGGCGCCCTCTTCGCCCTTGACCGCCGCTCCCCGTCGCCCGACGGCAACCGATCCCTGTTCGCCGTGCGCGACCGCACCTCGCTTCGATGCGCGGACCCCGTCGGCCTGCAACCCGGACGTGATCAGGACGGCACCGCCGAGCAGTCCCGTGGCCAACGCGAGCCAGCGTCTGTTCGAGTGCATGAGGCGTCTCCATTCCCTCGTGTGTGTGTGCATTCGCATGGCAGGCTCACTTCCCCGCCGCGGCCATGGCCTTGGCCGCGTCGGCTTTCAACTCCGCTTTCGGGATGCGCTCGACGATTGGAATCTGCTCGTAGCCGGCCGGCACGTTGGCCACGAACTGGGAGTCCGCGGGCTTTGCCTGGAGGTTCCAGTTGCTGAACACCAGGCGGGTGACTGGCTTGCCCGGCCGCTCCTTGAACGTGATCTCGGCCTGGCACGGGACCGTCGGCGCCGCCGTCGTCATCGCCAACGCGAAATCGACGGCCTTCAATTGGTAGGCCACTTCGTCGCATTCCTTGCCGTCCACGGTCGTCCGCCGTACCCAGCCACCTTTCGCCTCCTTGTCGGCGAAGGAGTCGTAGGGCGAGCTGTAGAGGAAGTCGGCAACGGCGAACCGCAGATCGAACCGCTCGTTGATGAGGTCGAGCGTCTCGTCGAGCGTCGCCGGCGCCTTGACGGTCGCGTAGATCTTATGGGTGTCGCCGACGACCGTGACGGTCTTGCCGTCGTAGGTGAACTTGACGTCGCGATTGGCGTCTCCGGTCGTGTGCGTCCACAGGCAATCGGGCCGCCGCAGCTGGACGTCGCGCTTGAGCGTGTAGGGCTGCTTCTCCCCGTTCCGCCGCACGCGCTCGTGGGATTCGACGACGGTGAACGACAGTCCGGGCGCCGCCTTGAGCGAGTCGCTCAGCTTGCGCAGGAGCTCGTCGCCACGTGCCGCCTTTTCTTCCGGAGTCGCCGGATCCCGCTGGCTCGAACACGCGGCCAGTGGCACCAGCGCCAGCGCCAGCGCATATCCGAGCACCTTGTTGCGGGTCTTCATCACGATGACCTCCTCGGTCCCTGACCAAACTACTTCTGAAGCTACTTCTGAGGCGGGTAGATGACGCGCCAGTCCTGTTTCATGTCAACGACGACCCAGCCTCGCTTCGGCGCTTCGTCGAGCCCGCGCGCCAGTCGTCCGATGTGCGACTCGCGGTCGTAGGCCCACTCCCGCTCGGCGTCGGTATGGTGGACGAGGAGCCCGAAGCGGGGCCCCGGCGCCGACGTCGTCCACTCGAGCATCTCGAAGTCCCCGTCGGAGTTGCCGAAGGCGGCCACCGGCCGGCGGCCGATGACCTGGTGGATGCCCACCGGCTTGCCGACATTGTCATCGATATGGTCGATCTGCGCCAATCGCAGGAGGACCGGTTTTCCGTTCTTCGGCTCGTATTTGACTTTGGCCCTGCTGCCCACGACCTGCTCGGGCGGAATGCCATAGACGCGCTCGACCCACGGCCGCATGAACTCGACGCCGCCGCCGGAAACGATGAAGGTCTTGAAGCCATTCGCCCGCAGATATGCGAGCAGCTCCAGCATCGGCTGGTAGACCATCTCGGTGTACAGCCGGTTGGACTTGGGATGACGCGCCGAGGCGATCCAGTCCCGCACGATGCCTTCGAACTCCTCGGTGGTCGTTGCCCGCGTGCGTCGCGGCGATCACCTCGACGAGCCCCCGCTCGCCGCTCGCGGTCAACGCCTTCATGTCGCCTTCGAGGATGCCCTTGAACGGCTGCCGGGTCTTCCAGTCGGGATGCTGCGGGGCGAGCGCCTTCACGCGGTCCAGTGCGAAGGCCAGCTGGACGTAGGCGGGCTGCTCGCCCCAGAGCGTCCCGTCGTTGTCGAACGTGGCGATCCGTTCGGGCACCGGTACGAAGTCGGGGGCGCCCTCACGGGTAACGCGGCCGACGAAGTCCACGATGGCGTGCTTCGATGGGCGATCGTTCCACGAGGCCAGCGGATCGGCGGACGAGGACGGTGCGGGCGCGGCCGTCCCTGGAGTCGTCGGCTGCGTCGCACGCTCGGCCGACGGCTCGCGGCGACAGCCCGCGGCGATCGCCGCGGCGAGCGACACCGCGAACACGATCGACGCAGACAGACGGAATCGAGGTGAGCGGGTTCCCATGAGCGGGCTTGGCCTCAGGGCAACTTGAGCGGCTTCACGAGAAAGGTCAGGAGCACCGTCAGCCCGCTTCCCTTCGTCGTCGTCCGCGCATAGGTTTCCCATTGGTAGTTCACCTTCAGAAAACCGTAGAGCGTGCCCTTCCTCGCGAGCGCCAGCTGCACCTCTGGACCGAGCCCGAACACCTTGTTCTTGCCGCGGATGAGGATGTCGGGGAATCCTTCGATGTGATCGTCGGTCAGTTTGAATGACGCGTAGTAGTCCAGCCCGACGGTGAGGCCGCCCTTCAGGAAGTCGGCGCCGATCCCGCCTTCGAGGTTCATGGCGTTCCCGACCTTGGTCTCGCTGTCCTCTTTCTTCGACTGGAAGTCGAAGCTCGCGATCGTCGCGGCGTGGTACTGCTTGGTCTCGTTCAAATAGACCGTGGTCCCGAACGACAGCTCGTGCCCCCACATGCCGAGACCGGTGTTGTCGGTGGCGCCGTCGGTGTAGCGGCCCGTCGGCACGAAGATCCCGTAGCTGGCAACCGCATCCGCCCGCTTGCCATGCCACCCCAGGCTGATCGGCATGACCACGGAATCGCTCAGGCCGCCGCCGGGATTGGCGTCGATCTCCGTGCCCTGGATCCGGTTGTTCATGGCGACGGGGAACAGCACCTGATAGCCGTAGAAGCCGCCCAGGAGCTTCTTGGTCGTGACCACGTTGATGCCGCCGGCGTAAGCGCGGACGGTGATGCTCGCATCGATCGGCAGCCGATCGCCGTTTCTGTCCACCACTTCGTCGGTGCCGTAGGCGTAAAAGAGCGGGGCGATGACGTAGATGTGCGGCGGCGGTTGAGAGCCCGCCTTGAGTCCCACCGTGCCCTTGATGTGCTGAGTGTTCAACTGCGCCTGCGCCGGCACCCCACCGATCGCAGACACCAGCAGACTGCCAAGCAATACTCGCCATGTAGATCGGCGCACCGAGACTCCTCTCACCTTGTTCATTGTGGGGAACCGTTCGCCATTCGTCCTTCACGCTGGCAACGGTCAAGCTCCCGGTCAGGGCTGGGGACACCAGGAGCGGCTGGTCGTCCGCAAGCATAGTCACCGTCGCGGAGGATGTGAAGCGGTGACGCGACGGACTCGTCCCAGGAATTCAGTAGACCTCGGCGGGAGGGACCGGGTATCGTGACTCATCTGTTTAGCCCCACCCGACGAGGAGGAGTTCATGGCCCGTGACGAGACGTCCACGCCCCGTACTGCGATCGACCACGCGTTCGCGCTCGATCGCCGAGGGCTGATCCGGGGGCTCGCGCTCGGCGCGATGGCGCTCGGAGCCCGCGGCGTCTTCGCCGACCAGCTCGTGCGCACGCCCCTGCAGACGGAGGGACCGTTCTATCCGAACAAGCTGCCCCTCGACACCGACAACGACCTGCTCATCGTCAACGACGGCATCACGCCCGCCGTCGGGACCATCACGTGGTTCGGGGGCCGCATCCTCGACGCCCGGGGCGAACCGATCAGAAACGCGCTCGTCGAGATCTGGCAGTGCGACAACAGCGGGGTCTACCTGCATCCCGGCAGCGCGAACGGGGCCAAGCGCGATGGGAACTTCCAGGGATTCGGCCGGTTCATGACCGGATCGAAGGGCGAGTACGGCTTCCGGACGATCAAGCCGGTGCCGTATCCGGGACGCACGCCCCACATCCACATGGCCGTGAAGATCAAGGGCCAGGAGAAGTTCACGACGCAGTGCTACGTCAAGGGCGAGCCGCAGAACCAGAAGGACTCGATCCTGATGGGGGTCAAGGACGATGTGGCGCGCAACGCGCTGATCGTGCCGTTCAGTCCGCTCGCCGGATCGGCCATCGGCGAGCTGAGCGCCACCTTCGACGTGGTGCTGGGCTTCACGCCCTCGGCGTGATCGGGACGGCGCGGCTGAAGCCGCGCCCTCCTGCGGTCTCGCCCTCCGCTGCCTAGGTCGGCGGCTCCATCCGCAGGAGGGCCGGGCTTCAGCCCGGCCACGTGCGGTGCCGCAGACGCGCTACGGCCGAATGACGGTGCCGTCGCGCCTGCGCGTCGTGCCCCACGAATAGTCGAAGTTCGGCGGCCCCTGCGGGATGGGGAACTTGGCGGCGAGCTTCTCGTCCACGTCCACGCCGTGGCCGGGCGTGTCGTTCGCGATCATGTAGCCGTTCTTCACCTCCGGCGCGCCCCTGAACACTTCGCGCGTCTCTTCCGGGAAGCCGCCGCCTTCGTGGATCCCGAAGTTGTAGGTGGAGAGCTCCAGTGCGAGCTGTGCCGCGTGCGCCACCGGAGACGCGTCACCGGGGCCGTGCCACGCCGTGCGCACGCCGAAGAACTCGCTGAGCGCGGCGACCTTGCGCGCCGGCGTGAGGCCGCCAATCTGCGAGATGTGGATGCGGATGAAGTCGATCAGCCGTTCGGAGATGAGCGGCAGATACTCCTGCACCGTATTGAACAGCTCCCCCATCGCGATCGGGATGCTGGTCTGCTGGCGCAGCTGGCGGAACCAGGCGTTGTCTTCGGGCGGGAACGGGTCCTCGAGAAAGAACAGGTTGTAGGGCTCCAGTGCCTTGCACAGGTTGATGCCTTCGTTGAGCTGGACGCGCTCGTGCACGTCGTGCAGCAGCTGCACCTCGTCGCCGAGTGTGGTCCGCAGATGCGCGAACAGCTTGGGCAGCATGCGCACGTAGCCGGCCGATTCCCAGATGCCGCGCGGCGCGGTGGGACCGATGGGCTCGGCGCCCGGCCCGGCCTCCTTTGCGCCGGCGCTGCGCGCCCCGTAGGTCGCGAGCCCGGACAGGCCGCCCTGCACGCGCACGTGCCGGTAGCCGAGCGACATGCCCTTGCGGGCGTTGTCCTCGAGCTCTTTGAAGTCGCCGCCGCTCGCGTGGTAGTAGCAGTCCGCGCCGTGCCGCACCTTGCCGCCGAGCAGCTGGTAGAGCGGCAGCCCGGCGCGCTTGCCGAGAATGTCCCACAGCGCGATGTCCACGCCGCTCATCGCATTGAAGAGCACGGGACCGTTGCGCCAGTACGAGCTCACGTACGAGGACTGGAAGATGTCCTCGATCTCGTCGACGCGACGACCGATCAGAAACGGCTTCAGGTACTCGTCGATGGCCGTCTTCACGACCAGGGCGCGCTGCGTGAAGGTGGCGCACCCCCACCCGTAGAGTCCGTCCTGATCCGTGACGACCTTGACCACGACGAGCCGGATGCGGTTCGGCGCGGTCAGAATCGTCTGGACGTCCTTGATGCGGATGGGCGGCAGCCCCTTCGGCGCCGGCGGCACGGTGGGCGCCGGGGCTTGAGCGAGCGCCTCGGACGCGCCCATCATCGCCGTTCCGGCCAGCAGCGAGCCGGTGGACAACTGCCGCAATGCGTCACGTCGTTTCATCGAAGACGAATCTCCTGAAAAGGGCTACGGGCTACGGACTACGGCTGCGCGGCCTGGCAAGCAGGCCGTACCGTGCCGTGCCCGTAGCCGGTCCTCGCAGCCGGTAGCCTGTAGCCCGTAGTCCCGCAGGAGGGCGGGGCTGTCAGTCCCGCCAATCAGGACGCTAGGCGTCGTGTCTTCAGAACTCGTACCGCACGCCCAGCTGAACCTGCCGCGGCTGGTTGGCGAGCCCAGTGATCAGGCCGAAGTTCGCGCTCGTGATCGTCGAATCGGGCGCTCCCCAGATCTTGCGATCGAACAGGTTGAACACCTCGAGCCGGAACTCCAGGCGCGTCCTGGCGATCCCGAACGTGCGCGCCAGCGAGATGTTCTCGTTGAGGAACCAGGGCCCGCGCTCGTTCGGATTGCGCGTCGTCGCATTGCCGAACTCGGTTCGCAGCGCTCCGCCTTTGAAGCCCTGGAGCTGATCGACCGAGTCCACCACCGCGCGCGGGAACGCGTTCCGGTCCCACCACCGGTCCACGAGCGGATCGAAGCTGTCGCCCTGCGTCGGCCGCGCGCCACCCGTTGTAGTCGAGCACCGTGATGCGGTTGTCGCCGGCGAAGAGCGGCAGGCCGTAGCCCGGGAAGACCGTCAGCGGGTAGCCCGAGGCATACGAGTGCACGCCGGCGATCCGCCAGCCGCCGAGGATCATCGACATCACGCCGTCCTTGAGATACGGCTTGTCGGGGCCGAACGGCAGCTCGTAGCTGTAGTTCAACTTGATCGCGTGCGTCTGGTCGAAGGCCGAGAGGCCCTTCTCGGCGTCGCGGTTGAAGTGGTTCATCGCCCGGCCGTCGCCGGCGTTGGCGCGATCCGACCGGAGCGAGAACGTCTTCGAGAACACGTACGAGCTGAGGAACGTCAGGCCTGATTCGTACCGCTTCTCGCCCCTCAGCACGAAGGCGTGATAGCTGGACCGGCCGCTGCGATCGCCGCCGTCGGCGCCGGTGTTGATGTTCAGGTACTGCGGGTAGGGACGCAGCGCCTGGGCCACCGACTGCGAGCCGGGGAAGCTGGCATAGGGATACGGAATGTTGGCCTGCCGCGCCACCGTCGAGTCCATCCGCGAGTTCATCAGCGTGATCGCACGCGGGCCCCCCGTACTGCTGGACGAACCCCTGGAAGATCGCCGGGTCGACCTGGTTCAGGCTGAGGAGGTTCGTGGTCAGATGACGGCCCAGCTGCGCGTTGTACCCGGCTTCGACGACGAAGCGGCCCGGGAGCTGGCGCTGCATGTTGAGCGTCCAGGTGTAGTACTCGGGAAGCCGGCCCGAGTCGTACGGCTGCCAGTAGGGAATGTCGCTGCCGTTGAGCGTGTTCGGGACGAGGAACGGCGGCGCGGGCCAGGCCGGCCAGCCCTGATCCCAGTTGAACGCGGAGCTGGCGGGCGCGCCCGGCGTCTGCACGTTGTAGCCGCCGATGAAGCCGTTCCAGTGCGAGCTGCCGCCGGTGTTCTTCACCGATCCGAAGGTGCGCGCGGCGCTCAGCCGGACGAACCGTGTTGTCGTCCACGCTGTAGACGGCGCCGACCCGCGGGCTGAGGCCCCACGGCCACGCCTCGTACATCGTGTCCTTGCCGGTGCGGCCCTCGCCCTCGCCCGCGAACTCGGAGGCGCCGAGTCGGCCGTTGGCCGCCGGATTCGGCAGGTCGGGGTTGAAGTTCGAGTAGCCGTCCGGATAGTAGCCCTCGAAGGTCGGCGGCGTGTACTCGTAGCGGAGGCCGTAGTTGACCGTCAGCTTGTTGCTCGACGCGCCAGTCGTCCTGCGCGTAGCCCGAGTAGTAGCGCCAGCGGTCGGAGACGTAGCGGTTCGTGGTGATGTCCGACGAGCCGACCTCGCCGAGCAGGAAGGTCGCGAAGGCGTTGCCCGTCGCGCCGGACGTGTCGAGCGTGCCATTGGGCAGGAAGCCGGCCGTCGAGCCCCGGTTGAAGTTGTAGGCGCCGGCGGCAGTGTGCCAGCCGTAGCCGTCGTAGTGATCCTGCTGGAAGATGAACCCGAACTTCCAGGTGTGATTCGTCTTCACCCACGTGAGGTCGTCGGTGATCGCCCACAGGTAGTTGCCCGAGCCGCCGAACTCGGCGCGTCCCCAGTTCAGGTAGTCGTTCGAGAAGTTGATGCCCGGAAACAGCTTGTCGGGCCCGGGGACGTTCTGCAGGCCGATTGCGCGTGCCCCAGCCCTGGTCGCGGTTGTAGGACGCGCGCAACTGGAACCAGTCGTTGTGGCCGAAGCTGACGCGGTTGAGCAGGTTCGGCGAGATCACCCTGTCCCAGTTGAAGCGATACACCCGGGTATTCGAGTCCTCGTCGCGGAAGTTGTTGAGCGGCACCGGGCAGCCCGCCGCCCGGTCCGTCGGCCGGCGGAAGCACGAGCACCTCACCCCAGTGGAACAGGAAGCCGAGGCGGTCCTTGCTCGACAGGTTGTGATCGAGCTTGATGCTGAACTTGTTCCACGGGTTCGTGTAGATCTGATCGCCCGACGTGTAAGTGAAGTTGTTGCGCACGCCCGGGCGATCCGGCCGCATCGTCGCCAGGTCGATGACCTCCCGTGAGACCTGGCTGAACCGGCTCAACGGGATCTGGTTGTTGGGAAACGGATCGCGCGTGAAGCCGCCGCTCGGGTTCACCCGCGTCGTCGCAGGATCGTAGATCGGGATCAGGTTCCCGTTCGCGTCGCGCCAGTTCGAGAAGTCGCCGTTGTACATCTCCGCGGTCGGAATCGTCACGACGGACGGCGCCGCGGAGCTCTTGTTGCGATACGCCTCGTAGGACGCGAAGAAGAACGTCCTGTCCTTGCCGTTGTAGAGGCCCGGCACCTTCACGGGTCCGCCGAACACGCCGCCGAAGTCGTGCTGCTCGAGCGGCGGCTTCTCGCGGCCGGCCGCCTTGGTGAAGTAGTTGATCGTGTCGAGACTGTCGTGGCGGAAGAACTCGAAGACCTTGCCGCGATAGGTGTTGCCGCCCGGAGCGGGAGACGAAGCTCACCGCGCCGCCGCCGGCATGGCCGAACTCTGCCTTGAAGCCGTTGGTGTCCACCGCGAACTCGGTGATCGCCTCGACCGACGGCGAGTTGAGCGTCGTCCACAGCCGCTGCTCGAAGGGAGCGCCGGGCGTGGCCGACACGCCGTCCACCGACAGGTCCCAGCCGCCTTCCTGGCCGCCGCCGATGACGATGTTCCCCCGGCTGAGGTCACCGCTGTTGCCGGACTTCGCTTCGGGCGCGATCAGACTGAGGTCGAGCGGCGATTGCAACTGCCCGCCGACGACGAGCGGCAGGTCCTGGATGAACTTGCTGCTGATCGCCGTCGTCACCTTGACGCTGTCGGTTTGAATCTGCTTGCTCTCCGCCGACACCGTCACCGCGTCCTGCAGCCCGCCGAGGGCGAGCGTCCCGTCCACGCGCACGCTGCCGCCCGCCGTCACCTCGATGTTCTCGAGCGTCGTCGTCTGGAAGCCGGAGGCCGTGATGATCACGACATAGGCGCCGACGTTCAACTGCGGAATGGCGTAGGTGCCCTGCGGCGACGTCGTGACGACACGCTCGAAGTTGGTCGCGACGTGGAGCGCCTTGACCGACGCGCCGGCGACGACGCCGCCGGACGTATCGACGACCGTTCCCGTGATGGTGCCGCGATCGCCCTGGGCCAGGGCAGCCCCAGGCGCGCCCACGACGATGGCCAGGGTCGCAATCGCAAGAATCCGCTGAAGCCGGCAACGCATAGCTCGCCCCTCCACGTCCGAAAATCCCGACCGCTCGGCGGTCGCGGTTGTGCTGGTGTTCGCGCTGATCCTCGGACAGAAGTGGTCGGGTGTCAAGCCGAGAGCTGAAACGGACTGGTCAAACCACTCCACTTTTGCGAGGGACGCCAGTTTCGGCGGCTCGACCCTTTTGGCCGATTCTCTTCATTATTTGGTCGAGATTTCCGTGACCACCCTCGGGGGCGTGGCTAAACCTGTGCGCCCCGATCGCCCAGTGGTCTCTTACCTTGACCACTCTCGGGACCGTTCCTATACTCGCTTGATAACACGACACGCCCCGCGACCGGGCGGTGCGGGCGCAGTCCGCGCGGCCGGTTACGGCCTGCCGTCAGGAGCCCGCCCATGATTCAACTCGACGCTCAGCGATCGGTGCATTTCTGCGATGGCCTGAAGCGCCGCGACTTCCTGCACGCGGGCGCGCTGGGGTTTCTGGGACTGTCGCTCGGCGATCTGTTCGCGCTGCAGGCGGCGGGGCTGACGAAGGCGACGACCGACAAGAACTGCATCATGCTGTTCCTGGTCGGCGCGCCGAGCCAGCTCGACACCTGGGACATGAAGCCCAATGCCCCCGCCGAGGTCCGGGGACCCTACAAACCGATCCCGACCAACGCCGACGGCATCCAGATCAGCGAGATCTTTCCGCGCATGGCGAAGCACGCGGACAAGTTCGCGCTGCTGCGGTCGGTCTATTACAGCGGCGTCGCGGTCCACGATGCCGGTCACCAGGTGATGCAGACCGGGCGGCTCTTCCAGGCCGGCATCGAGACGCCGCACGTCGGATCGGTGCTCGGGTTCCTGCGCGGACCGAAGGGCGACGTCCCGCCGCACGTCATGCTGCCGCGCCCGATCGGCAACACCGGCGGCAACATGCCGCACGGGCAGACCGCCGGCTTCCTCGGCAAGCTGCACGATCCGTTCGTGCTCAATGCGGACCCGTCCGATCCGGCCTTCCGCGTCCGCGACCTCCAGGCCCCCGACACCATCACCGCGATCCGAGCCGACGAGCGCCGCAACCTGCGCGCCATGGTCGATGGCGCCGTCAAGAGCTTCGAAGCGAGCCCCGACGCGCGGCTGCTCGATCGCTCGTTCGATCAGGCCTACACGCTCGTCTCCTCGGCCAAGGCGCGCGACGCGTTCGACCTGACGAAGGAGCCCGACGCGGTCAAGGACCGCTACGGCCGCAATCGGTTCGGCCTGAGCTGCCTGCTGGCGCGGCGGCTGGTCGAGGCCGGCGTCCGCTTCGTCACGGTGAACATGTTCGAGACGGTCTTCAACGAGATCACGTGGGACATCCACGGATCGGCGCCGTTCAGCCCGATCGAGGCCTACCGCGATCTGCTGGGCCCGATGTTCGACAACGCCTACGCGTCGCTGCTCGAGGACCTGACGAGCCGCGGCCTGCTCGACGACACCATGGTCGTGGCGATGGGCGAGTTCGGCCGGACGCCGAAGATCAACCCGGCCGGCGGCCGCGATCACTGGCCGCAGTGCTGGACCATCTCGATGGCGGGCGGCGGGGTCAAGGGCGGGCAGGTCATCGGCGCGTCCGACGAGATCGGCGCGTATCCCAAGGATCGGCCGATCCCGGCCGGCGAGGTCGCCGCGACGATCATGCACGGCCTGGGGATCGACCTCGAGACCGAGCTCCCCGGCCCGGGCGGACGGCCGATGCGGGTGGTGGATCACGGCGCCGAACCGATTCTGGAGCTGTTCTGATCGGTCTTCGGTCTTCGGTCTTGCGGCTCGACGGGCTACGGGCTACACGGCTGCGGGCCGGGTCTTCGGCGGGATTGGTTCTTCGTGAAAGCGCTCGACAATGACTGACACTCGCCACTTGCCGTCCGCCATCGCCGCCTTGCTCGCCACGTGCCTGGCCGTGGCTGTCGGCGTGCGAATCGACGCTCGTGAGGACCCAGGACCGAAGACTGAAGACCGGAGACCGACGATCGCGACGGCGCGGAACGTGTCGGGTGCGGGCGTGCCAACCATTGTCGATGTCTCGACGGGCTCGTCGTTCCGCAATCACGTGATCCCGGTGCTGACCAAGGCCGGGTGCAACTCGGGCGCCTGCCATGGCGCGGCCGCGGGCAAGAACGGGTTCGGCCTGACGCTGCGCGGCTACGATCCGGACGCGGACTACGATGCGCTCACGCGGCAGGCGGCCGGGCGGCGCGTGAATGCGCTGGCACCGGCGCGCAGCCTGCTCCTGCTCAAGCCGACCGAGGCGGTGCCGCATCTCGGCGGCAAGCGATTCGAGCCCGCCTCGCCGGAATACCAGGTGCTCGCCCGCTGGATCGCGGCCGGCATGCCGGCGCCGGCGGCGTCCGATCCACGTCTGGTGCGCCTGGAGGTCACCCCGGCGCAGCAGACGCTCGAGGTGGGGGCGCGCGCGCAATTGCAGGTGGTCGCGCACTACAGCGACGGCCACGCCGAGGACGTCACCCGCTGGTCGCGGTTCTCGACCGCCGACGAGAACGTCGCCGTGATCGACGAGCACGGCGCGCTGCAGGTCAAGGGACCGGGCGAGACGGCCCTGGCCGTCGGGTTCCTCACCGGCGTCGGGTCCGTGCGCGTCACGTCGCCCTTCGCCCACCGCGTCCCCGACGCGGCGTACGCCGAGTCGCCGCGCGCCAACTTCATCGACGAGCTCGCGCTGAAGAAGCTGCGGGCGCTCAATCTGGCGCCCTCGGGGCGGAGCGACGACCGGACGTTCATCCGCCGCGCATACCTCGACGCGGCGGGCATCCTGCCGACGCCGGAAGAAGTCGCCGCCTTCGTGGCCGACACCAGCGAGACCAAGCGGGCGCGGCTGGTGGACGACCTGCTGGCGCGGTCCGAGTTCGTGGACTACTGGGCCTACAAGTGGTCGGATGTCCTGCTCGTGTCGAGCCGGAAGCTCGGGGCCAACAACGTCAAGGCCTTCTACGGCTGGGTGCGCGAGTCGGTCGCGGCCAACAAGCCCTGGGACGTCTTCGTGCGCGAGCTCACGACGGCCACCGGTCGCAGCACCGAGCACGGCGCGGTCAACTACTTCCTGATTCACCGCAACCAGATCGATCTCACGGAGAACTACACGCAGGCGTTCCTCGGCCTGACGCTGACCTGCGCGCGCTGCCACAACCATCCGATGGAGAAGTGGACCCAGCGCGACTACTACGCGTTCTCGAATCTCTTCTCCCGCGTCTCGATCAAGGACGATGGCGGGGCGAAGCCCGACTCGATGCTGGTCGTCTCCACTGCCAGCGGGCGAGATCCGGCACCCGCGCACCGGCGAGGTGCTGCCGCCGACGCCGCTCGACGGCGTGCCGATGTCCGCGGGCAGCTCGCGAGGACCGCCGGGCCTATCTGGCGGCCTGGCTCACCTCGCCGTCGAACACGCTGTTCGCCCGCACGGTCGTCAATCGCGTCTGGGCCAACTTCTTCGGCCGCGGCCTGGTGCACCCGGCCGACGATCTCCGGGCCACCAACCCGGCCTCGAACGAGGAGCTGTTCGCGGCGATCACGAAGGACTTCGTCGATCGCGGCTACGACGTGCGCGGGCTCGTCCGGACGATCATGCTCTCGGAGGCCTATCAGCGCGCGGCCGAGCCCAATGCCACCAACGGCGCCGACGATCGGTATCTGTCGCGGTACGTGCCGCGGCGGCTGCCGGCCGAAGTGATGCTCGACACGCTCTCCCAGGCGACGGGCGTGCCGGAAGCCTTCGCCGGCTATCCGCGCGGCACGCGCGCGATGCAGCTGCCCGACACGCGGATCGAGTCTGTACTTCCTGACGGTCTTCGGCCGGCCGGAGCGCGAGATCACCTCGACCTCCGAACGCATG
This sequence comes from Vicinamibacterales bacterium, assembly GCA_963834365.1. Lineage (GTDB taxonomy): Bacteria > Acidobacteriota > Vicinamibacteria > Vicinamibacterales > Vicinamibacteraceae > CAWJAP01. The sequence continues at coordinate 382,426 of CAWIBS010000033.1, forward strand.
CAGGATCCGACGCTGACGCAGGCGCTGCATGCCATCAACGGCGAGACAATGAACGACAAGCTCGCCGCGAGCCAGGGGCTCGTCGCCACGCTCGCCGGAGCGGCCACGCCGAACGACGTCGTCGTCGAGCGGCTCTTCCAGACCGCGTTGAGCCGGCCGCCGACAGCGAGCGAGCGCGAGAAGATGAGCGCCGCCCTCGCGAGCGCCGGCCCGGCGCCCGAGAAGCGCCGCGCGGCCGTCGAGGACCTGGCATGGGCGGTGCTCACGTCGAAGGAGTTTGTCTTCAATCACTGACGCGCGCTCCGCCCGCGTCAGTGATTGGGACTACGGGCTACAGGCTACGGGCTACGGGGCTTGTGACGGGCGGCCGGTTCAAGTTTCCTGGTCGTGTTCGAGGCTGGTCAGCAGATTCTGCAAGGATCGAATCACTCGACTGTAGCGGAGACTGCCGTCGCGGACGGCTGGTTCGCTGGTCGGATACAGGCGCTGCATCAGATCCAGAAGATATCTGGCCTCGGACGCAGACCCGAGCGAGATCTCGACGAATCGCAGGTACTCGCGAGTCGAGCGACGGGAGCAACCTTCGACCAGGTTCGTGACAGTGGACACGGCCGCACGCCGGAGTTGGGCCTGGAGAGCGAACCGCTCTTCGGGAGGCAGGGTGCGAGTCATGCGATAGACGGGAGCAACGAGTTCGTCAGCGTCATGAAAGACCTTCAGTTTGCGCACGTCACGCGCCATCGGCAGCCTCCTATCGTGGTCGTCGTGCGACCACGCGTGAGCAAGCCGCGTTCCGAGTCTTCCTTGCGCCGTGCCGTGATGTTCGCGTTGGCGCAACGCTGTGGGTGCTCCCGGTGGCCCGCAGCCCGTAGCCTGAAGCCCGTAGCCCGGCTCTCGATCGCGCTGGTGCTGTGGGCAGCGCCTGCTGTCGCCCTCGGACAGGCCGCCCCCGCGGCTACGCCCGCCCCCGATTTCGCGCGCGACGTCCTGCCCGTCTTCGAAGCCAACTGCCTCCGCTGTCACAGCGCCGCGGCGCAGAAGGGCAACCTCGTGCTCGATACGCACGAGGACGTCCTGCTCGGCGGACGGCATGGACAGGCAATCGTCGCGGGGGACAGCGACAAGAGTCCGCTCGTCGGCATGATGGAGGGACGCGTCGAGCCGCGGATGCCGCCAAAGAGCGAGATGAGGCCGGACGAGATTGCCATCGTGCGCGCATGGATTGACGCGGGCGCGAAGGACTCGCCTTCTGCGCCGCTCACGCTCGACGCCAGGCTGCCGGCCATCGCGGCTCGCGAGTCGCAGCTGCCGCCGGTGAACAGCCTCGCGTTCGATCCGAAACGGCTGGAGCTCGTCGTCCCGGGCTACCGTGAGGTGCGGCGGATACCCGTGGCGCCCCGGGGCGCGGCCGCGTCCGGCGTCGCGGCATCGCGCGCCCCGCGTCCGCCCGCGAGCCTGCCCGGCGCGATCGATCTGGTGCGCAGCGTGGCCGTGAGCCCCGACGGGTGGTGGATCGCCGGTGCGGGCGGCATCCCGGGGGCCATCGGCGAAGTGCTCGTGTGGGACGCCGAATCCGGGAAGCTCGCGCACACGCTCAAGGGACACCGCGACTACGTCTACGACGTGGAGTTCAGCCACCGCAGCACCCGCGTCGCCACGGTGAGCTACGACCGCTCCGTGCGGATCTGGGATCTCGACACCGGCCGGGCGCTCCGCGTGCTGCGCGAGCACACCGAGGCGGTGTACGCCGTGGCGTTCAGCCCGGACGATCGGTGGGTCGCCTCCGGGTCCGGGGATCGCTCGGTGAAGATCTGGGACGTCCGCTCGGGCCGCCGCCTCTACACGCTGACCGACGCGACCGAGCCGGTCTCGACCGTGGCCTTCCACCCGAGCGCCGCACGCGTGACGGCCGCCGGCGCCGACAAGACGATTCGCACGTGGACCCTGACGGCCCAGGGCGGCACGCAGGTGGCCGCCATCCTCGGCCACAACGCCCCCATCCTCTCGGTGAGCTACTCGGCGGACGGCTCGCGCCTCGCGTCCGCCGCCAGCGACGGCGTCGTCAAGATCTGGAACACCACGACCTGGCGCGAAGTCCGCACGCTCGAGCGACAGCCCGATTGGGCGCAGGCGCTGGCCTGGAGCCCCGACGGCCGGACGCTCGCGATCGGGCGGTTCGACGGCTCGGTCGCGCTCTACGACACCGGCACCGGCCGGCGCACGAGCGACGTCGTGCGGCGCGCCGCCAGGCCGGCAGGGTCGAACGCGCGTCAATCAGGAACGGGCGAGCCGCCCGTCGCGGCACTGAAATGAGAGTCCCCATGCCCATGTGTTGCGTGCGAGCAGGACGAGTAGACGTGCGATGGCTGGCCGTGGCGGCCACGGTGCTGCTCGCGTCCCCGTCGGCCGGCCAGGTCGTCCGTCCCTCGAACATCGCCGAACTGACGCGACATGGACTGCAGCGTGGCACGACCGCCACCGTGACCATCGTCGGCACGAACCTCCAGGACGCGAGTGCCATCCTCTTCGACGACGCGCGCGTGACCGGGCGGATCGTGCGGCACACGGCGATCGGCGCCGACAAGCCGAGACGGTCGTCCACCGACACGTCGGCCCCGCTCACCGATCAGGCCACGCGCGGAGAGCTGACGATCGAGCTCACAGCCGCGCCCGATGCACGGGTCGGCGATCACGTGATGCGAGTCCGAACGCCGCTCGGGACGACGCCTGCGCGGCTCATCGAAGTCGGTCTGCTCGCCGAAACGGTCGAGAACGAGCCGAATGACGAGCAGCCTGCCCCCATCACCCTCCCGGTCACGGCGAACGGCGAGATGGGCTGGCCCGGCGACGTGGACCTGTATGCGATCGACGCCGCGGCGGGACAGCAGCTGGTCTTCGCGATCGAGGCGGCCGGTCTCGGCTCGCGGTTCGACTCGAAGCTGACGCTCCGCGACGCGTCAGGCGCGGTCGTGGCCCGGAACGACGATGAGAACGACACGACACGGGATGCGGTGCTCATCCACCAGTTCGAGGCCGCGGGTCGCTTCGTCCTGGAAGTGACCGATGCGGCAGGCGGGGGCGGCACGAACATGCCGTATCGCCTGACGGCCGGGGCGGTGCCATACGTCACCGAGTTCTTCCCGCTCGGCGGGCCGCGCGATCGCGACACGAGCTTCGCGATCAAGGGCGCGAACCTCGATGGCGCATCGAAGGCGACTTCGACGCTGCTGTTGTCCGAGTCGGCCCGCCAGGCCGGCCTCCCGCCGCCGGCGGCGCCCGCCGACGTCATCCCGCTCGATCTGACGGTCGGCGGCACACCCGTCGTGAGCGATCTCCTGGCGGCGCGCGGCGAGGGGCCGGAGATCGTCGAGCGCGATGCCCTCGCCGGCAGCCGGACCGGGCAGCCCGTCACCTGGCCGGTCACGATCAACGGGCGGATCGCGCCGCGCGCCGACGGCGCCTCGCACGATACGTTCCGCATCGCCGCGCGGAAGGGCCAGCGGGTCGTGCTGTCGATCGCCGCGGCGCGCCTGGCGTCGCCGCTCGACGCCACGATCGAGGTCCTCGATGCCGCCGGCAAACCCGTGCCGCGCGCCATCGTCCGGCCGGTGTGGCAGACGGCGGTCGATCTGCGCGACCGCGGATCGCAGGATCCGGGGCTGCGCATGCTGTCGTGGAGCGAGCTGCGCAAGGGCGACTACGTCTTCGTCGATCGCGAGCTGATGCGCGTGCTGGAGCTGCCGAAAGGACCGGACGAGGACGTGCGCCTGACCAACTTCCGGAACCGGCGCTACAGCTACGAGGGCACCTCGGGCGAGAGCCACGCGCTGACGCGGCCGATCTACAAGGTGGAGGTCCATCCGCCCGGGACGCGGTTCTCGCCGAACGGACTCCCGCTCTTCACGCTCCACCAGCGCAACGACGATGGCGGGCCGTTCTACGGGAAGGATCCGTATCTCGACTTCACCGCGCCCGCGGCCGGCGAGTACCTCGTGCGCGTCCGTGATTCACGCGGCGAGGGTGGACCGAAGCACGCCTACCGGCTCACGATTGCGCCACCGCGGCCCGACTTCACCCTCTCGGTCGCACCGACGAACCCGAATGTGTCACGGGGCGGGCGGGTGGCGGTGCAGATCTTTGCCTTCCGGCACGACGGGTTCGACGGGCCGATCGAGGTCGAGCTGGGCGCGCTGCCGGCCGGGCTGCGTGCGACCAAGGGCGTGATTCTGCCGGGGCACCATCAGGTGGCGGTGACGATTGAAGCCAGCGCCGACGCGGCGACCGTGAATGCGCCGCTCGCGGTCAAGGGGACGGCGCGCGTCGGCGAACGGGACGCTGGTTCGACAGGTCGATCTCGACGCGGGCCATGGCGGTCGTCTCGGTGACCGAGCCGCCTCCCCTCCGGATCGTGTCGGTGTCGCCGGCGGTTGTCGAGTTGCGCCCCGGCGAATCGGCGCAGGTCGAGGCCGTCATCGAGCGGCTGGGGGGCTTCAAGGGCCGCGTGCCGCTGACGCCGCAGAACCTGCCGTTCTTCGCCACGATTCCCGACATCGGCCTCAACGGCATCCTGATCACCGAACAGCAGGATCGTCGATCGTTCACGATCACCGCCGACCCCCGGGCGACGCCGCTCGAGCAGACGCTGTATGTCACGGCGCGCGCGGAAGTGAATGGCGGCGAGCCGGTCGAGCAGGCGTCGACACCGATCACGCTGCGTCTGCTGCCAGCCAGGCCGGAGGCGACGTCCGCAGCCTCCGCCCAGGGATCCCGGTAGCCGGAGGATAATTCCTCATCGTGCGCGCCCCGCAGTTCCGCTCCTCCGTCGTGCGAGGGCTCGGCATGTTCGGCCTGGCCGCCGTGCTCGCCGCAGTCCTCGCCACCGGGGCCTGCCGATCGGGCACGCCGCGGGTCGCGGGTGTTCCGGATCAGGTGGACTTCAACTTCCACGTGAAGCCGATCCTCTCGGATCGCTGTTTCAAGTGCCACGGCCCCGACGATCGTCAGCGCAAGGCCGGGCTGCGGCTCGACGTGAAGGACGTCGCCTTCGGCGCGCTCGCATCCGGGCGCCGCGCGATCGTGCCCGGCAAGACGGGCACGCAGCGAGCTCGTCCGCCGCATCAGCAGCACCGATCCGAAGGTGATGATGCCGGCCCCCGAATCCCACCTCACCCTGAACGAGATTGAGAAGGCGACGCTCATCCGCTGGATCGAGCAGGGTGCGGACTGGAAACCCCACTGGTCGTTCATCCCGCCGAAGAAGCCGGCGCTCCCCGCGGTCAAGACCACTGGCTGGGGCACCGGCGCGATCGATCGCTTCGTTCTCGCCGCACTCGAGCGCCGGGGCTGGCGGCCGGCAGCCGAAGCCGAGAAGGAGACGCTCATCCGGCGAGCCACGTTCGACCTGACCGGGCTGCCGCCGACCCTCGCCGAGATCGACGCTTTCCTGTCGGACACCTCACCGCAGGCCTACGAACGCGTCGTGGATCGGCTGCTGGCCTCGCCGGCTTACGGCGAGCGCATGGCCGCCGACTGGCTCGACGTCGCGCGCTACGCCGACTCCCATGGCTACCAGGACGACGGGATGCGGGAGATGTGGCCGTGGCGCGACTGGGTGATCTCGGCGTTCAACCGCAACCTGCCGTTCGACACGTTCATCACCTGGCAGCTCGCCGGCGACCTGCTGCCCATCGCCGACGCAGGAGCAACTGCTCGCGACCGGCTTCAATCGCAATCACATGCAGAGCCAGGAGGGCGGCATCGTCCCGGAGGAGTACCGGACGGAGTACGTGGTCGATCGGGTCAACACGTTCGGACGCGCCTTCCTCGGGACTGAGCGTCGAGTGCGCCCGCTGCCACGACCACAAGTACGACCCGATCTCGCAGAAGGAGTTCTACCGGCTCTACGCGTATTTCAACAACGTCAACGAGAGCGGCCAGATTCCGTATTCCGGCGTGCCGAGCCCGACGGTCATCGTGACGAATCCCGAGATCGACGCGAAGCTCGCCACCTTTGCCGGGCGCATCCGCGCCCTCGAGGCGGAGCTCGTCCCGAGCCATGCCCGCTTCGACAAGGGCTTCGAGGCCTGGTTGGCGAGGAGCGCCCAGGAAGCCGGACGTACCAGCATGCGCTCGGCGGTCGCGCAGCCGCCGGGACTGGTCGCCCACTACCCGCTCGATCGCGCGGTGCCGTTCGTCGAGTACCCGAAGCCCGATCCGAAGAGCAAGGAGAAAGGGCCGCCGAAACCGCGACAGCTGCTGGTCTTCGAGAACCTGGTGAACGCGAAGGAGCGCGGCCGCGTCGGTGACAAGGATCGCCCGACCAGGACCGTTCCCGGCAAGGTCGGCCAGGCGCAGCAGCTCGTGGGCGACAGCCACATCAGCGCCGGCGAGAAGGTCGGCTTCTTCGATCGGCACCGGCCTTTCTCGGTGGCGTTCTGGTTCAGGGTCGACAAGGCGGGCACCGCGGGACCGCTCCTGACCCGCTCGGGCGGGGTGATGAACGGCAACCGCGGGTACGAGGTGATGCTGCGGGCGGACGGCACCTTCACCGCCGGCCTGCATCACGTCGTCGCCCGACAACTCCGCCGAGATCGAAATCACGAAGCCGCTCGTCTCGGCGGGCACGTGGCAGCAGCTCACCCTGGCCTACGACGGATCGAGCCGCGCCGCGGGTATCCGCCTGTTCGTGGACGGTCAGCTCGCCCCCTCGCGCGTCCTCATCGACAATCTGCGGCGGAGCATCATCTACGCCCGCGAGAAAGGAAGCTGGGGCGACCCGCCGCCGCTCCGCTTCGGCCGCCGTCAGGACGAGACGCTCGACGCCGTCACGGTGGACGACCTGCGCGTCTTCGATCGACAGCTCTCGACCTTCGAGATCGCAGCGCTCGCCGGGGCGGAGGATCCCTTCGGCGCGGCGATGAGCACTCCTGCGGACGCGCGCACGCCGGCCCAGCAGTCGGCGTTGCGCGAGCACTACCTGCTTCGCGCCGATCGGTCTTTTGCCGAGACGCTGCGAACGCTGACCGTGGTGCGCGGCGAGGAGAACGATCTGCTGACCTCGCTCAACGAGGTCATGATCATGCGCGACCGCGCCGAGACGCGGCCGACGTTCATCCTGGCCCGCGGCGCGTACGACGCGCCGACCGAACCCGTCACGCCCGGCACGCCGTCGGCGGCGGGCGATCCGCCGAAGGGGCTGCCGCCGACGCGCCTCGGGCTCGCACGATGGCTGGTCGCGCCAGGCCATCCGCTGACCGCCCGCGTCATCGTCAACCGGTACTGGGCGCAGCTGTTCGGGCGGGGCCTGGTGACCACGCCGGCCGATTTCGGCAATCAAGGCAGGCTGCCGACGCATCCCGAGCTGCTCGACTGGCTGGCGACGACGTTCATCGAGTCACGGTGGGATTTGAAGGCCTTCCAGAAACAGGTGGTGATGTCGGCAACGTACCGGCAGTCGTCGACCGCCGACGCGAAAGCGATCGAGCGCGACCCCGAGAACGTGTGGCTGTCGCGCGGGCCGTCTCACCGCCTTGCGGCCGAACAGATACGCGACGCCGCGCTGGCGACGAGCGGGCTGCTGGTCAGGACCGTCGGCGGACCGAGCGTCTATCCGTATCAGCCGGCCGGCTTGTGGGAGGCGCTCGCCACGCGCAACGCCACGACCTACGAGCAGGGCCACGGCGAGGATCTCTACCGCCGCAGCCTGTACACGGTGTGGAAGCGGTCGTCGCCGCCGCCATCCGCGATCAACTTCGACGCGGCGGAGCGCCTCTTCTGTACGGTCAGCCGGCAGCGGACGAGCACGCCGCTCCAGTCGCTCGTGCTGATGAACGATCCGCAGTATGTCGAGGCGGCGCGGGTGCTCGCGGCGCGCATCGTCCACGAGGGCGGGACGACACCGGCGGAACGCATCACCTCCACGTTCCGGACGCTGACGAGCCGCAGGCCGGCGCCCGAGGAACTGTCGGTCCTCGAGGGTCTCTATCGCGAGCAGCTCGCGACGTTCCAGGCACATCGTAATGCCGCCGCCAGGCTGCTGGCCGTCGGCGAGTCGCCGCGGCCCTCCAGGGTCGATGCCGCCGAAACCGCGGCGCTCGCGGTCGTCGCGTCCACGGTGATGAACTTCGACGAGGCGTTGGTGAAACGGTGAACGGCGGGGCTTGAAGCCCCGCCCTCCTGCGGAGGACCGGTCCACGCGATTCCCCGGAGGGCGCAGCTTAGCCGCGCCGGGTGACGTGACGAGGGCGCGGCTTCAGCCGCGCCGGGTGTGACGACCATGCACGAGCTCGACGATCTCAAATACAACTGTACCCGGCGGCATTTCCTGTCGTCCTCGAGCCTCGGCCTGGGCGCGACGGCGCTTGCCGCGCTGCTCGATCCCTCGCTCGTCTCCGCGAGCCTCCGGCAGCGACGTGCCCGCGGCGGGCCAACCTCTCCTGGCCGCGCCGCACCTCGTCCCGCGGGTGAAGCGCATCATCTACCTCTTTCAGAGCGGCGGCCCCTCGCAGCTCGAGCTGTTCGACTACAAGCCGCTGCTCCGGACGAGGAACGGGGAGGAGCTGCCGGCGTCGGTCCGGCAGGGCCAGCGGCTCACCGGCATGACGGCGTTCCAGAAATCGTTCCCGATGGCCGGATCGCAGTTCGAGTTCGCACAGCACGGCGGTTCGGGGGCCTGGGTCAGCAACCTGCTCCCGCACACGGCCCGCATCGTCGACAAGCTGTGCATCGTCAAGTCGATGCACACCGAGGCGATCAATCACGATCCGGCCGTCACCTTCTTCCAGACGGGCTCGCAGCAGGCGGGACGTCCGTCGATCGGCGCGTGGCTGTCCTACGGCCTGGGCTCCGACAACGCGAACCTGCCGGGCTTCATCGTGCTGCTGTCGCGCGCGCGCGATGGCGACCAGCCGCTCTACTCGTGGCTCTGGGGGAGCGGCTTCCTGCCGTCGCAGCATCAGGGGGTGCAGTTTCGCGGCGGAAAGGACCCGGTGCTCTACCTCGGCGATCCGGGAGGCCTGGACCGCACCAGCCGCCGGCGCATGCTCGACGCCCTGCGCGCGCTCGAGACGCGCCAGCACGCCCGCGTCATGGATCCCGAGATCGATGCGCGCGTCGCCCAGTACGAGATGGCGTACCGCATGCAGACCGCCGTGCCCGAAGCGATGGATCTCACGTCCGAGCCGGACTCGGTGTTCGAGCTCTACGGTTCCGACGCGCGGAAGCCGGGGACGTATGCCGCCAATTGCCTGCTGGCGCGCCGCCTGGCCGAGCGCAACGTCCGCTTCATCCAGCTCTATCACCAGGGCTGGGATCAGCATGGCGACCTGCCCGAAAACATCCAGATCATGGCCCGGTCCGTCGATCGCGCGTCGGCCGCGCTGGTGCTCGATCTCGAGCGGCGCGGTCTCCTCGAGGACACGCTCGTCATCTGGGGCGGTGAGTTCGGCCGCACCAACTATTCGCAAGGCAAGCTGGAGAAGGACAACTACGGCCGTGACCACCATCCGCGGTGCTTCACGATCTGGATGGCCGGCGGCGGCGTGAAGAAGGGCTTCACCTACGGCGAGACCGACGAGTTCGGCTACAACGTCGCGCGGGATCCGGTCCACGTCCACGATTTCCAGGCGACGCTGCTCCATCTCCTGGGCGTCGATCACGAGCGGCTGCTCTTCAAGCACCAGGGCCGCCGCTACCGGCTGACCGACGTCCATGGGCACGTCGTCAAGGACCTGCTCGCGTGACCGACGTCGGACAGTTCGCGGGTCGTTTCCATCCGCTGCTGGTTCACTTCCCCATCACGCTGCTGATTCTGGCGGGGATCCTGGAGGTCGTCACGGCGCGCCGCCGGACGGCCGACGAACGCGCCGCACGGCGCGCCGCCGGACCGGTGACGCTGCTCCTGGGTCTCGGGGCGCTGGCGGCCGTCGCGGCGGCAGGTGCCGGCTACCTGCTCGGAACACGCGGTGGTTACGGGGGCGACACCTACGAGCAGCATCGAGCGGCAGGGTTGTTCCTCGCGGCACTCTCGCTCGTCACCGCCGGCGCGAGCTGGCTGCGCGATCGGCGCCCGGGAGTCCTGGGGACGCGGGCGACGCGGCTGCTGATCGTCGTCACGCTGATCGTCCTGACGAGAGCCGGGCACCTGGGCGCCACGCTCACGCACGGCGAGGGGTATCTCACCGAGCACGCGCCCGGGCCGGTGCGCAAGCTGGTCGAGCGGATGGTCGGACAGCCGCGTACCGTGAAACACGTCGGACCGGCCGAACGAGCCCCGGTCTTCCAGGCCATCGTGCAGCCGATCCTGGAGACGCACTGCGTCGCCTGCCACGGTCCCGCCAAAGTGCAGGGCGGGTTGCGGCTCGACGAGGCCGACCGGATACGCAAAGGCGGCGACCACGGCGCCGTGCTCGTCCCCGGCCGCGCCGCATCCAGCGAGCTCGTCCTCCGGGTCTGGCTGCCTCGCGGCCACGCTGACGCCATGCCGCCGAAAGCGCGCCGGCCGGTGTCGCCCGCCGAAGCGGCGATCCTGCGCTGGTGGGTGGACTCCGGCGCGCGCTTCGAAGGCACGCTCGCGGATCTGGAGGTGCCGCCCGACCTCGTCTCTGCACTCGAGGGAGCCGTCGGTCCTCTCGCACTTGGCGGCCCCACCATTCCTCCTGTCACCGTCGGCGCGCCGGATGCCGCGGCCATCGCCGCCCTCCGCGCGCGCGGCATCGCCGTGAATCTCATCGTGGCGGAGTCGCCATTCCTGCAGGTCCAGGTCCGCGCCGGCGCGGACGGCTCGGACGATGAGCGTGTGGCGGGCCTGACGAGCATCGCCCGACAGGTGCTGTGGCTGGACCTGAGCAGCACGGAAGTCACCGACGCGGCGTTCGACACCATCGCGCGAATGCTGCACCTGACACGCCTCAACGTCAGCCGCACGGCCACCACCGACGCCGGGCTCGCGAAGCTCGCGCCGCTCGCGCACCTCGAATACCTGAATCTCTATGGCACGGCCGTGAGCGATGCCGGCATGTCACGACTCGCGACGTTGACCAAGCTGCGCCGCGTCTATGTCTGGCAGACCTCGGTGACCGCTGCAGGTGTCCAGCAGCTCCGATCGGCATTGCCGCGCGTCGAAGCGGTCCTCGGCTCAACCGAAGCGGCGAACGCGCCGGCGCCCGCTGACGTCACATCCCGATGACGTGCATGCCCGGGTGAGCGCCGTCGCTCCCGGGCGAGTCATCCAGGCGGAGGACCTATGAGGGCGCTGACGAGCTCGCTGGCGATGGTGTGCCTGGCTCTGGCGCCGGCGCCGGAACGCGTCGCGCAGCCAGCGCCGGAACGCGCCGATCGGGCGCTCGTGATTCGCAACGTGACCGTCTTCACGGCCGCGACCTCGCCGCCCATCGAACGCGCGACCGTGGTGGTGCAGGGCGATCGCATCGCCGCAATCTCGACGGTGGTGGGAAGCGTGCCTGCCGGGGCGCACGTGGTTGACGGCTCGGGCAAGTTCCTCGTCCCGGGTTTCATCGACCTGCACGCACATCTCTCCAAGACCCGCTCGTCCTCGCTCGGTCTCTTCGTCGCCAACGGCGTGACGACTCTTCGCGACATGGGCGGCGACCACGAAGAGCTGCTCGGGTGGAGGCGCGACGTGCAGTCGGGCAAACGGCTCGGGCCCCGAATCCTGATCGCCGGCCCGTATCTCGAGGCCGCGCGCAACGTCGAGCGGATGCGCAAGGATCCGCCGTCGGAGCGCATCGAGCCGTTCGAACGGACCCGCGTCGCGGTCGCGACCCCCGACGACGCACGCCGCATCGTCGCGTCGCTGGCCGAACGGAAGAGCGTGGACTTCCTCAAGATCCGAACCGTGCAGGATCGGGCCACCTACCTGGCGTTGAACGCGGCCGCCGACGCCCACGGACTCCGTCTCGTGGGTCACGTCGCCGGCATCCCTCCCGAGGTCGTGCTCGACGCGGGCCAGGACGGCATCGACCACACGTTTTATCCGTCGCTCGAGGAGCCGTCGAAGGAGACGCGCCTCGCGCTGTGGCGGCGCTTCGCCGAGCGGCGCGTCCCCGTCGTGCCAACGCTGGTGACCTTCACCCAGGCGTCTTTGCCGTCAATCGACCAACTGCGCGCCGTCGCCGCTGACGATGACGGGCGCGTCGATCGCCGACGGCGCTACCTCGCCCGCTATCTCGTGCTCGACTGGCGGGAGCAGTTGCTCGAGACGACGGCCGAGCGCCAGGCGCTCCTGGCAAAGATCTGGCCCGGGATCAAGCGCGATCTGCGGGAGATGCACGAAGCCGGCATGGACCTGCTCGTCGGTACCGATGCCGCCGTGCTCAACATCTTCCCGGGCTTCTCGATACACGACGAAATGGCCGCGTTCGTCACCGAGCTGGGCCTCGAGCCCGGCGAGGTTCTCGAGCGCGCGACCAGCCGCGCGGCACGCTTCCTCGGCATCGGCGACGAGGTGGGCACTATCGAGACGGGCAAGATCGCCGACCTCGTCCTGCTCGACGCCGATCCGGGCACCGACATCCGCCACACCCGGCGCATCAGCGCCGTCGTCTTGCGCGGACAGCTCTACGATCGCCGCGCGCTCGACCGCCTCATGGACGATGTGGAGGCCGCGCCCGATCGGCAGCGGGACGACTGGGGCCGGACCACCGGCCACGGAAAGATCTGAGCCACGGACAAGATCAGCCACGGACTAAAGATCTGACAAGAAGATCGGACGCGGACAACGCGCCGGACGGAACCTGCCCACATCGACCTGCAAGCGCACTGCGACGAGGTCGCCGCCCTCATTCGCAGTTCTTGCCGCGCTGTTCTTCGAGCGAGATGGCGGAAGCGGCGTACGCGGCGGCAGGCTATGCGCGCTCACCGCACTCGCGGATGAAGCGCTTCCATTCGAGCTTCGCGCCGCCGAAGTTGATCAGCAGCCCGCGATTCACGTTCGCGGCTTTCAGGTAGTGCAGCGTCTGGGCGTAGTCGAGGCCATCAATCGAGTGGCGTGCCTTGATCTCGACGATGACTTCCTCAAAGCACACGAAATCAGGGCGATAAGAACCGAGCAGGTGACCCCGGTAGACGACGTCGAGCAGAGGTTCCGGCTGGTGAGGAATCTCTCACGGGGTTTTCATCACCCTGTTAGTCCGTGACCCGTTCCAGCAGTCGTACCGTCACCGGGTCACCGGCCTCCTTGCCGATGGCTTTGCGCACGTCTGCCTTGATCGGGAGCATGTGCGTGCCGTCCCCTCTCGCCATGAACGAGCTCCGGAACGCGTGTCCATCGACCGTTCCCTTGACCTTCACCAGGCCGCGGGTCCCGAACACGTCCACTGATTCAGGCCACACCACATACGTCCACCCACCCTTGCTCGGGCTCTTCTGCAGTGTTGCGGTGAATTGCTTCTTCACGATGGGCCCTCCTCGACAAGCCAAGTAGATGAGATCTGTGTGCCTCCGGTTCAGCGCTCCTTGATGATCCGGAGCAGGTCGATCGGCAGCGGGAAGATGATCGTCGAGTTCTTCTCGGCCGAGATCTCGGTGAGCGTCTGCAGATAGCGCAGCGTGATTGTCAGCGGCTCGCTGGCGATGACGGCGGCCGCCTGTGAGAGCTTCTCCGACGCAATCAGCTCGCCTTCGGCGTGGATGATCTTCGCGCGCTTCTCGCGCTCGGCTTCGGCCTGCTTCGCCATCGCGCGCTGCATGTCGGCCGGCAGATCGACGTGCTTGACCTCGACCGCCGACACCTTGACGCCCCACGGATCGGTCTGTTTGTCGAGAATCTGCTGGAGCTCCTGGTTCAGTCGCTCCCGCTCGGCCAGCAGATCGTCGAGCTCCGCCTGCCCGAGCACGCTGCGCAGCGTCGTCTGCGCGAGCTGCGACGTCGCGTAGTGGAAGTTCTCGACCTCGACGATGGCACGCGAGGGATCGATGACCCGGAAGTAGACGACGGCGTTGACCTTCACCGAGACGTTGTCGCGCGTGATGATGTCCTGCGGCGGCACGTCGAGCACCACCGTCCGCAGGCTGACGCGGACCATGCGGTCGATCGGCACGAAGACGAGGATGAGGCCCGGGCCCCTCGGCGCCGGCTGCAGCTTGCCGAGCCGGAAGATCACGCCGCGCTCGTACTCGGCGAGGATCTTGATCGAGTTCAGCACGTACAGCAGCACGACGAACACGAACAGCAACACGGGTGGGATGATCATCATGAGAGCGGACCTCGATCCCCGGAGGGCTGCACCATCAGAGTGAGCCCGTCGAGTGACACGACTTTGACGCGCACGCCGACGTCGAGAGCCTGGGCGGCCCTGGCCGACCAGATCTCACCCCGTACGGCCACCTGGCCGACGGCCTGCGGCACGATGGCGGTGACCACCCGTCCTTCCATGCCGAGCATCCCGGCGGCACCGGTGACGGGCATCTGCCCCTGCGCCCTCGCGGCCAGGCGTCCGAGGAAGAGGAAGATCGTGCCGAAGGCGAGCATGACCGGAACGCTGAGCTCCCAGCCGATGCGCAGTCCCGGCGTGTTGCCCATGAGGACGATCGATCCGAGGACGAGGCTGACGATCCCGCCGACGCCCAGCGCCCCGAAGCTCGGAAGTTTGATCTCGAGCACCATCAACCCGATCCCGAGCCCGATGAGCAGCAGCCCGGTGACGTCGATCGGCAGCACCTGGAACGCCAGGAACGCGAGGAGCAGGCAGACGCCGCCGACGACGCCCGGCGCGACGCTCCCCGGATTCCACATTTCCACCGTCAGCCCGAGCATGCCCAGCGTGAACAGCAGGTAGGCGATCTGCGGGTGGGCCAGCGCGCTGAGGAAACGCTGGCGCCATGTCATCGCGAGGGTGTCCCGCCGCGCCCCGGTGGTCTCGATGGTCGCCCGCGCGCCGTTGAACCGCACCACTTCCCGCCCGTCGAGCGCCGTGACGAGCTCCTCGAGGCTGCCGACGACGAGGTCCACGAGCGGCGGCGTCGCGTCCGCCGCTTCGCGCGCCGTGAACGACCGGCTCTTGAGCACGCCCTCTTCGGCGAGCGCGGCATTGCGCCCCCGCGCCTCGGCCAGCGACCGCGCGTAGGCCGCGACATCGGATGCCGCCTTGTCGGACAGGGTCTTGTTCGCCTCGCGCCCGTCTGCGCTGACAGGGTGGGCCGCACCGATGTGCGTCCCCGGCGCCATCGCCGCCACATCCGCCGCCAGCGTGATGAGAAAGCCGGCCGACGCCGCCCGCGCTCCGCTCGGTCCGACGTAGACGACGATCGGCGTTCGTGCCGCGATCAGGCGCGACACGATGGTGCGGGTGGAATCGAGGACGCCGCCGGGCGTCCGCAGCACGAAAATCAGCGCCGACGCGCCGGTGGTGTCGGCGTGATCGATGGCCGACACCATGAACTCCGCCGTGATCGGGTGAATCGCGCCGTCAACTTCCGCCACGAGCACGCGCGGGACGGACGACGCCGGCGCAGCCAGCGGCAGGAGCGTCGCGGCCCACGACACGACGAGCCAGACGCCGGCCATCAGGCACAGCCGGCGCCAGGAGTGACCAGACACAGTGCGACTCCCTTCGATCGGCCACCGGGCCCCAGAGCCCGGCGCACGTGCTCAGACGGTCGCGGCGTGGATGCGTCGCTTGAGATGATGCATGTGACGCCGGATCTCGCGCAGCTTCAGGTGATCGTGGGCAGCGATGGCCGCGTCACGTTCGAATCTGAGCCGGCGCAACTCGGCTTTGATCGGCGACTTCTCGAGCCCCACGACCTGGTGGTGCACGTGGGCATCGACCCCGAGCACGCTGCAGAGCGCCGGGAGCAGGCGCTCCTTGTTCATCTGCGTGTGACCGGGGAGTGCGTCGGGCCCCAGCGACTGCGCGAGGTCGCGGAGCTGCTCGATCGTCTGGTGCCGCAGTTGCTCGTAAGTGAGACGCTGCGCCATGGTCGGCCTCCTGGGAGCGCGGCTCCCGATGCTCACGGGCCCCGGCGGACGGCGGCGCGACGCTGAGCGGGCGCCTGCGCGCCGGTGGCGACGATGAGGCTCACGCTACCACCAACACGGCCACCCCGGATGATTTTGATTTATCAAAACCTTCGGCTAGAATAGCTGAAATGTCCGCACCCACCGGGCCTGATCCCGCCCCACCGCCGGCGGCGGCCGATCAGCCGCCCGGCCCGGCCGTCGAGGGCTGGCGCAAGCGCTCCGGGGCCAGCCTCCCCGAGGTGAACCGCAGCATCGTCGTCCCGTTGAACGCCCCGTCCTGGCGCAAGATGCTGGCCTTCTCGGGGCCCGGCTATCTCGTGGCCGTGGGCTACATGGATCCCGGCAACTGGGCAACCGACCTCGCCGGCGGTGCGCGGTTCGGCTACTCGCTGCTGTGGGTCATCATGATGTCCAACCTCATGGCGATCCTCCTGCAGCATCTCTGCATCAAGCTGGGGGTCGTCACCGGGCGCGATCTCGCGCAGGCCTGCCGCGATCACTATCCATGGCCGGTCGTGTGGTTCCTCTGGGTGCTGTGCGAGCTGGCCATCGCCGCCACCGATCTCGCCGAAGTCGTCGGCTCGGCCATCGGCCTCCAGCTGCTGTTCGGCATCCCGCTCGTCTGGGGGTGCATCGTCACGTGCGTGGACGTGCTGGCGGTCCTCTATCTGCAGAATCGCGGGTTCCGCTACGTCGAGGCGCTCGTGATCACGCTGGTGGCGACGATCGGCGCGTGCTTCGCCGCGGAGCTGGCCTTCTCGCGGCCGAGCGTGCCGGGCATCCTCGGCGGGTTCGTGCCGTCCGGCGAGATCCTCCACAACCAGGACATGCTGTACGTGGCGATCGGCATCCTCGGCGCCACGGTGATGCCGCACAACCTGTACCTCCATTCGTCGATCGTCCAGACACGCCGGTTCGAGCGGCACGAGGCGGGGTTGCGCGAGGCCGTGAAGTTCGCGACCATCGACTCGACGGTCGCGTTGATGTTCGCGCTCTTCATCAACGCCTCGATTCTCATCGTCTCGGCGGCGGCCTTCCACTGGTCCGGCAATCGCGACGTCGCCGAGATTCAGGACGCGCACCGGCTGCTCAGCCCCGTGCTCGGCGTCGGCATGGCGAGCACGCTGTTCGCCGTGGCGCTGCTGGCCTCCGGTCAGAACTCGACGCTCACCGGCACGCTGGCCGGCCAGATCGTGATGGAGGGCTTCCTCAACTTCCGGATGCGCCCGTGGCTGCGCCGGCTGGTCACGCGGATGATCGCGATTGTGCCGGCGGTGGGAATCATCGGCTACTACGGCGAGCAGCGGACGACCGACCTGCTCGTCGCCAGTCAGGTGGTGTTGAGCATGCAGCTGGGCTTCGCCGTGTGGCCTCTCCTCCGCTTCACGGGCGAGCGCGCGAAAATGGGAGCCTTCGTCAACCCGCCGGTCATCAGGACCCTCGGGTGGATCTCGGCGACGATCATCATCTCGCTCAACGTCAAGCTGCTGTTCGACACGTTCATCCCCGAGCCGGTCCGGCAGTTCATCTACGGGGCGGGATAGACTGCGCCACGTCCATGTATCAGCGCATCCTGGTCGCTCTCGATCACACCAAGGCCGACGACACGCTCGTCCCGCACGTCTGCGCGCTCGCACAGTTGACAGGCGCCGAGCTGCTGCTCGTGCACGTCGCCGATGGATGGGTGGCGCGCAACTACGATCTGCTGCAGCTCGCCGAATCGGAGGAGATGCGGCTGGATCGCGAATACCTGGATCAGCGTGCGACGGCGCTCCGGTCAGATGGTCTCCGCGTCGACGTCCGACTGGCGCTCGGTGACCCGCCGCGCGAGATCCTCCGGCTCGCCAACGAGACTGGCTGCGATCTCATCGCGATGACGACCCACGGCCACCGGCTGATCGGCGATATCCTCTTCGGCAGCACCATCGACTACGTGCGCCATCGCAGCAAGGCGCCGCTGCTCATCGTCAGTCCGGGACGGTAGGTCGGTCGGTCCTCGGTCTTCGGTCTTCAGTCTTCGGTCGTTGGTCATTCGTCATTGGTCTTCGGTCGTCACTGGTCACTACTCGGCCCCGGTCTCGGTCGGGGCTACGGACTAGGGCTGCGGCCTACGGGACTTGCGAAAAGCACTTGCGGCCTAACCTGTAGGCCGTCGCCTGTAGCTGCCTTCAGTCTCGCGGGCATTGAAAGTCTCACTGCGTCGCTGGTCACTCGTCACTGGTCACTACTCTGGTCGTTGGTCGCTGGTCACTCGTAGCTGCTCTCTGATCATGAAGCGTTGGCGCACGCTCCTCGTCACGCTGCTGGCGGCGGATCTCGTCGGCGTGGTCCTGCATGGCGGGACTGCCGTCTCGCGAGGGCAGGCGGCACCCAGGCGCCCCAACATCCTGCTGGCGATCGCGGACGACTGGTCGTACCCGCACGCGTCCGTGTACGGCGACCGGACGGTCCGAACGCCCGTGTTCGATCGGGTGGCCCGGGAGGGCGTGCTGTTCTCGCATGCGTTCACGGCGGCGCCATCCTGCACGCCGGCCCGCGCGGCGCTGCTCACCGGTCAGTACCCGCATCGGCTCGAGCAGGGAGCGATGCTCCATGGCTTCCTGCCGGCGCGCTTCACGACCTATCCGGACCTGCTCGAAGCGGCCGGCTACCATGTCGGCTTCACGCGCAAGGGCTGGAGCCCCGGCCGCCTCGAGCCGGGCGGGCGCAGCCGGAATCCGGCGGGGCCGACCTTCACGGACTTCGAGGCCTTTCTCGCGGCACGGCGCGACGGGCAGCCGTTTGCCTTCTGGTTCGGCAGCCAGGACCCGCATCGGCCGTACGAGCGGGGATCGGGCGCCGCCGGCGGCCTCGACCCCGGATCGGTAGCCGTTCCTGCCTTTCTGCCCGACACGCAGGACGTCCGCGGCGATCTCGCCGACTACTACTTCGAGGTCCAGAGATTCGATCGCGAAGTCGGTGAGATGCTTCGCCGGCTCGAGCAGCTCGGCGAGCTCGATCACACGCTGGTCGTCATCACGTCCGACAACGGCATGCCGTTCCCGCGCGCCAAGGCCAACGTCTACGATGCCGGGGCCCGACTGCCGCTCGCGATGCGATGGCCGGGTCGTGTGCGTCGCGGCTTGCGCTCGGATGCGTTCGTCAGCACGAGCGACCTGGCGGCCACCTTCGTCGAGGCGGCAGGCCTGCCGGTTCCCGCGTCGATGACGGCCCGCAGCCTCCTGCCCCTTGCAGCCGGTTCGCCGCAGCCCGATCGCGATCGGGTGTTCATCGAACGCGAGCGTCACGCCAACGTCCGGCGAGGCGATCTCTCGTATCCCGTCCGCGCCGTGCGCACGGCGGATTTCCTCTACATCCGCAATCTCCGGCCGGATCGCTGGCCGGCGGGCGATCCGGAGACCTACGTGGCCGTCGGCCCCTTCGGCGACATCGACGGCGGGCCGACGAAGAGCGTGCTCCTCGATCAGCGCACGTCGGCACCCGTGGCACGCTTCTTCGACCTGGCGACCGGGAAGCGTCCGGCCGAGGAGCTCTACGATCTCCGCCGCGACCCCGGGCAGCTCACGAACATCGCCGCCCGACCGTCGATCGCCCGGGACCTGGCCCGTCTGCGCGGCCTCGTGGAGGCCTGGATGCGCGAGTCCGGTGACCCGCGTGCCACGTCAGACGATGACCGGTGGGACAGCTATCCGTATTACGGCGGGCCGGCGGCGACCGAGCCCGTCAAGGGCTCGCGCTGATCGGCGGTGGTGCAGCCCTGCAGTTCTGCTGAGGAGCCGGACCCGGGTCCGCCTGAAGGCGGAGACTACGACTCTCGCGCCGCCGACGAGCCGACGTTCGAGCCTTGACGTAGTGTCCGGCTTTATAGCCGGACTGGGGGGTCCGCCTGAAGGCGGACACTACGACTATCTCAGGACGGCTATGGGCTGCAGCATTCCGGGGCTTGTAGTCCGCAGCCCGTAGCCCGTAGTCCAGCTATTCACTCGCCGTCAGCGTTCAGTTCCGGACAGCGGTTCGTGCGCTCCTGAACGTCCGGTCGATCCGGGCGGCCGTAAGTGCCTGATTCGATTGTCTGACTGCGGCACGGAGCTTGATGGATGAGGGGCGGAGCCGCGTGGTGGATCGCCCCCTGTCCGAAGACGTTCAGCGCCTGGATCGCCTCAAGAAGGCGGCCCGCATCATCGTCCCCCTCGTCGTGATTGCCGCGGTGCTGGTCGGGCTGCCTGGCTGGATGCGTCCGACGGTGAGCCGATCTCGCGTGCGGACGGCGATCGTCGCCACCGGCCCCATCGAAGCGAGCCTCACCGCCTCGGGAACGATCGTGCCCGAGGTCGAGCGCGTCCTGTCGAGCCCGCTCGACGCGCGCGTGCTGCGGATCCTGGCCCGCCCCGGCGCCGCGATCAAGGCCGGCGATCCGGTCGTGCAACTCGATGTCAGCGAGTCGGTCCTCGGCCTCGACAAGCTCGTGAACGAGCTCGAAGGTCAAGGAGAACAAGCAGGCCCAGACGCGGCTCGGGCTCGAGAAGTCGCTCGTCGATCTCGACGGCCGCATCGAGGTGAAGCGCCTCGAGCTGCAGGGGGCCGAAGCCAGGCTGCAGGGCAACAAGGCGCTGTTCGCGGAGCAGCTGCTGTCGCGGGACGCGCTGCGCCAGTCGGAGCTCGCCGTCAGCCAGGCGCAGGCCGAGCTCGCCCAGCTGGAGGCCCAGCGGAAGAACGCCGAGCGCACGACCGATGTCGAGCTCCAGGGACTCAGCCTCGAGCGCAGCTCCGCCGGCAAGGAGGTGACCGAGGCGCGGCGCGTCCTCGACCTCGCGACGACGAAGTCGGACCGTGACGGGGTGCTGACGTGGGTGCTGCTGCAGGAGGGCGCGCTGGTCCGCAAGGGTGACGTCATTGCCCGCATCGCGGATCTCGAGCTCGTTCCGCGTCGACGCGAGCGTCTCGGACGTCCACGTCGGCCGCATCCGCCCGGGCATGCCGGCGATCGTGCGCGTCTCGGACGCGGTTCGCCTCGAGGGCGTGGTCGCGGAGGTCTACCCCACGGTCGAGAACGGCGCCCTCCGGTTCACTGTCGCGTTGACCGAACGGGCCCACGCGGCGCTGCGCCCCAATCTCCGGGTGGACGTGCTGGTCGTCACCGAGCGCAAGGCGCGCGTGCTGAAGGTGGCACGCGGCCCGTTCGCCGAGGGGGCCGGCTCGCGGCCGGTGTTCGTCGTGCGCGCCGGCCGCGCCATCCGCACGCCTGCCGAGCTCGGCGTCTCGAGCTTCGACGAAGTCGAAGTCGTCTCGGGGCTCTCGGAGCGCGATGAAATCATCGTGTCGGACATGCGCGACTACGTTCACCTCGCCGAGGTGAAGATTCGGTAGGGACAACTTCCATGATCTCCCTGAACGACATCGAGAAGGTCTATCGCACCGATCGCATCGAGACGGTGGCGCTCTCCGGCGTCAACCTGCAGATTGCCGAGGGCGAGTTCGTCTCCATCATGGGCCCCTCGGGCTGTGGCAAGAGCACGCTCCTCAATCTGATGGGCCTGCTCGATGTCCCCACCCGGGGCCGGGTGCAGATCAACGGCTCACCGATCACGACCTATCGTGACCGCGAGCTGGCCGGGATTCGCAACCGCGAGATTGGCTTCATCTTCCAGACGTTCCACCTGGTCAGCGATCTGTCGGTCAGCGACAACGTGCAGGTACCGCTGCTCTATCGCAAGAGCTCCAATGCGGACCGCCGGGCGCAGGCGCTCGAGGCGCTCGAGCGCGTCGGACTGACCGCGCGGGTCCACCATTTCCCGTCCCAGCTCTCCGGCGGCCAGCAGCAGCGCGTGGCGATCGCCCGCGCCATCGTCGGCAAGCCGCGGATCCTGCTGGCCGACGAGCCCACGGGCAACCTGGACTCGCAGATGGGCGACGAGATCATGGCGATCCTCAAGGACCTCAACCGCCACCAGAAGACCACCGTCGTGATGGTGACCCACGACCAGCAGAAAGCCGAGCAGACCGATCGCATCGTCCGGCTGTTCGACGGACGGCAGGTGAATTGAGCAGCGACAAGGAGGCGACAAGTGACAAGGTGACAAGTGACAAGTGACAAGCGACAGCACGAGTGACCAGCGACGAACTCGTAGTGTCCGCCTTCAGGCGGACCCGGGTCCCGGTGAAGCCGGACACTACGTCAGCTACGAGTGACGAATTACCAGTGACGAGTAACGAGTGACGGGCCAACGCGTATGCTGCGCCATTACCTCACCCTTGCGGTGAAAGTGCTGCTCCGGCGGCCCTTCTTCACCTTCATCAGCCTCTTCGGCATCAGCATCACGATTGTCGTGTTGATGGTGGCGACGGCGATGTTCGATCACACCTTCGGCCCGGCGGCACCGGAGACCCGCCAGGACCGGACGCTCGGCGTTTACTACGCGGTCATGTTCGGAGACCACAGGACGTGGTCCGGCGACGCCGGTTTCAAGCTGTTCGATCGCTATGCGCGGAACCTGGCGGGCGTCGAGCGCCTGTCGATCTACTCCTCCACCGACTCAGTCAGTACCCTACGTCGGCGGCGAGAAGCTCACCCTGTCACTCAAGCGGACGGACGGCGAGTATTGGAAGATCCTGGATTTCACCTTTCTCGAGGGGCGCCCGTACTCCACGCAGGAAGTGGACGAGGCGCGATTCGCCGCGGTCGTGACCGAGTCCACGCGGAGGAAGCTGTTCGGAGCGGCGCCGGCTGCGGGCCGCACGATCGAGGCCGACGGGCAGCGCTTCCAGATCGTCGGGGTGGTCGAGAACATCTCGCGGCTGCGTGATGTCGCCTTCGCCGACCTGTGGGTGCCGCACACCACGGCCAAGACCCCGGCCTATCGCGACGAGATCATGGGCGGCTACAACGCGATCGCGCTCGCGGCGACGCCGGCGCAACTGCCGCAGATCCGGGACGAATTCAACGCCCGCCTCGCCCGCGTGGAGCTGCCCGATCCGAAGTTCTTCCAGCGTCTCGTCGCGCCGTTCGAGACGCGATTCGAGAGCTTCGCCCGCAACTCGCCGCTCGCCGACCGGAAGGACCCCGCCAGCCAGGGATGGAAGGCGGCGCTCTTCCTGGGAATTCTCGCGTTCCTGTTCATGCTGCTGCCGACGGTGAACCTCGTGAACGTCAACGTCAGCCGGATCATGGAGCGGGCGTCGGAGATCGGCGTCCGCAAGGCGTTCGGCGCCTCGTCGCGGACCCTCATCGGGCAGTTCATCGTCGAGAACCTCCTGCTGACGCTGGCCGGCGGAGCGGTCGGCGCCGGACTGTCGGCGCTGGTCCTCCGCGCTATCAACTCCAGCGGGATGATCGAGCATGCCCACCTCGGCCTGAATCTGCGCATTCTCGGATGGGGACTGCTGCTGACGATGGTCTTCGGCCTGATGTCGGGCGTTTACCCTGCCTGGCGGATGTCGCGTCTGCACCCGGTGGACGCCCTGAAAGGAAGCGCGGCTCGATGACACGCCATCTGATCCGGCTGATCTGGAACCGCAAGCGTCACAACTTTCTCCTGGCGCTCGAAGTGCTCTTCGCCTTTCTGGTGCTCTTCGGCGTGATGCTGTACGCGGTCGAATACGCCAACAACTACCGCCTGCCGCTCGGCTACGAGTACGAGCCGGTCTGGGTGGTGAGGGTGCAGAAGGAGGATCGCGCCGAGGACGACGAGGTGCGGGTCCGGCAGCGGGAGACCATCGCACGTCTTCTCGCGGAACTGCGGACGCTGCCGCAGGTCGAGGTGGCGTCGGCGAGCAACACCGCGCCGCTCCTCAACGCCCGGTGGGAGTCGGGCTACAAGCTGCGCGACGGGCGCGACGCCGACTTCGGCGCGAACCGCGTGACCGACGAATTCCGCGATGCGATCGACCTCGAGGTCATCGCCGGCCGCTGGTTCACGCGTGAAGACGATGCCGCGACGACCTGGCAGCCCGTCGTCATCAACGCCCGGCTCGCGGAGTTCATCTGGGGCGAGACGTCGGTCGCCGGACGGACGATTCCGATCGCGCCCGATACGGAAGAGGACCGCCGGCGGCCTGACTACCGGCCGACAAAGCCTCACCGCGTGGTCGGCGTGATCCGCGACTTCCGGCAGTTCGGAGAACTGGCCACGCCCGACCAGTTCATGTTCTACCGCAGCCGCCTCGACGCGGTCGATCCGCGCGAGGACGTGCCGGGCATGCTCGTGGTCCGGGTTCGTCCGGGCACGACCGCGGCCTTCGAGGAAACGATGGTGAAGCGGCTGCAGGCGGTGGAACGGACCTGGTCGTTCGAGGTGCAGCCGCTCGTCGAGCGGCGCGAGGCCAACCTGCGTAGCTACCTCACGCCACTGATTGCGGTCGGAATCGTCGCCGCGTTCCTGCTGACCATGGTCGTCCTCGGCCTCACCGGCGTGGTGTGGCAGAACGTCACGCAGCGCATCCGCGAGTTCGGGCTGCGGCGCGCCAAGGGCGCAACCGTCCCCGACATCCGGCGTCAGGTGCTCGCGGAGCTGTTCATCCTGACCTCGGTCGCGCTGGCGATCGGCACGTTCCTGCTGTTCCAGCTGCCGCTGCTGCCCTTCCCGCAGCGCATGGCCTTTGCGCGGCCGGTCTTCCTCACCGCCGTCGTCCTGTCGGCGCTCGTCATCTACGTGCTCACCTTCGCCGCCGGCTGGTACCCCAGCCGTCTCGCGACCCGGATCCAGCCGGCCGAGGCACTACACTACGAGTGAAGGTCCTCGGTCTTCGGTCCACGTCCTTCGGCCTCGGCGCCGGACGTAGCCTCGGCGCCGGACCTGAAGGTCCGGCCTACCGTTGGGAGCATCACCGGTCATCGACATGACGAAGCCATGAATCCGTGAGCACGGAGCTTGGACGTTCAATCGGTAGGCCGCGGACCGCAGACTTTGGACGTTCCATCGGTAGGCCGGACCTTTAATAGGCGTTCAATCGGTAGGCCGGACCTTTAGGTCCGGCGCCGCGGACCGTAGCCTGTAGCCCGTAGCCCGACATGATCCTGATCGTCGACGACGACCGTTCGGTGACCGCGTCACTGGCCCTGTTGCTGAAGCAGGCGGGCTACGCGTCACAGTCGGCATCCTCGCCCGACGAGGCGCTCGAGCTTCTCGGCCGCCTGCCGTGTCAGCTCGTCATTCAGGACATGAACTTCTCCCGTCGTACGTCGGGAGAGGAAGGGCTCGATCTGCTGGCACGCATCAAGGCGACGACGCCGTCGATGCCGGTGATTCTCATCACCGCGTGGGGCTCGATCGGGCTGGCGGTCGAGGGCATGAAGGCCGGGGCGAACGACTTCGTCACCAAGCCGTGGACCAACCAGCAGATGCTCCACGCGGTCCGGACGGCGCTCGGCCTCTCGGCGACGCACGCACAGGCCGAGGACCGTTCGCTCACCCGCGAAGAGCTCGACGAGCGGTACGACTTCGGCGATCTGGTCGGTCGGGACGCCCGGCTGCTGCGGGTGTTGCAGCTCATCGGACGGGTGGCGGCCACCGACGCGTCGGTGCTGGTCACGGGCGAGAGCGGCACCGGCAAGGAGCTCGTGGCCGAAGCGATTCACCGCAACAGCCGCCGCGCCGCCAAACCGTTCGTCAAGGTCAACCTGGGGGGCATCGCCGCCTCGCTCTTCGAGAGCGAGATGTTCGGCCACGTGCGCGGCGCGTTCACCGATGCCCGGAGCGATCGCAAGGGGCGCTTCGAGGTCGCGCACGGCGGCACGATCTTCCTCGACGAGATCGGCGATCTGGACGCGGCTTCGCAGGTCAAGATGCTGCGCGTGCTGCAGGACCGCAGCTTCGAAGTCCTCGGCTCGAGCCAGCGGCGCGAAGTGGACGTGCGCGTCATCTCGGCGACCAACCGGCCCCTGGCCGATCTGGTCGCACGGGGGGAGTTCCGCGAGGATCTGCTCTATCGCATCAACCTGATCCCGATCCATCTCCCGCCGCTGCGTGAGCGCCCCGAGGACGTCCCGATTCTCGCCACGCGGTTCCTGCAGAGCGTCGGCCAGGTCTATCGCCGCGACGAGCTCACCGTGAGCGACGCGACGCGGCGCTGGCTGCAGGCGCAGCCCTGGCCCGGCAACGTCCGCCAGTTGCGCCAGTGGGTGGAGCGCGCGGTGCTGGTCTCCAGCCGCGACACGCTGGAGATCGACGACTTCACCGAGACGGCGCGCATGGACGGCGGACCGTCGTCGGCGGATGCGCTGCCGCCCGTCGGCGCGATGACGATCGACGAGATCGAGCGGGCGATGATCGTGAAATCGCTGCGTCATCACGGCGGCAACATCAGCCGCGTGGCCGAGTCGCTCGGTCTGAGCCGCGCGGCGCTGTACCGGCGATTCGAGAAGTACGAGATCTCGGTGTGAGCCTGCGGGCGCGGGTCTACGCGTATCTGGTGGCGATCCACGCCGTCTTCGCGGCCCTGGGCGCGTTCCTCCTCTGGCAGTACCCCCTGTCGCTCTTCGGCGTCGAAGCGGCCTTCCTCCTGTCGCTGTCGGTCGGAGTGGCGCTCGCCCGCCGCGCGTTCCGCAGTCTCGGCCTGGCCGACGAAGGCGCCCGGCTCATTCGCGAGCACGAGTTCACCTCGCGCTTCCTGACCATCGGACAGCCGGAGGTCGATCGGCTGATCGGCGTCTACAACACGATGGTGGACACGCTGCGCAACGAGCGCACCCGACTGCAGGAACAGCATCACTTCCTCAGCCACATCCTTCGGGTCTCGCCCTCGGGCATCGTCGTCCTCGACTTCGATCGCCGGGTCGCGGCGGCGAATCCGGCCGCCGAGCGGTTGCTGGATCTGCCGGCTGCCGGCATGCTCGGACGCCCGCTGGCGGAGCTCGAGTCCCCGCTCGCCAGGTGTCTGGCCGCGCTGCCCGCCGGCATCGCCGACGTCGTCAGCCTGACCGGCGCACGGCGGGTGCGCTGCCACCATGGCACGTTCATCGATCGTGGATTCGAACGCAGCTTCCTGCTGATCGAGGAGCTGACCGAGGAGTTGCGCCAGTTCGAGCGGGCCGCCTACGAGAAGCTGATTCGCGTGATGTCGCACGAGGTCAACAACACCGTCGCCGCCTCGAACTCGCTGCTGCATTCGAGCCTCACCTACGGCGGGGAGTTGAGCGCCGGCAGTCGCCACGACTTCGAGCACGCCATCGGCATCGTCATCGGGCGGACCGAGCAGCTGAACACCTTCATGCGCCGGTTCGCGGACGTGTTCCGGCTGCCGCCGCCACATCGCGAGCCGTGCACGGTGCTCGGCGTGCTCGAACCCGTCGTGCGGTTGCAGAGCGCCCGGCCGGAAGCGGCGGGCGTCAGCTGGCGCTGGGAGATCGCCGATCCCTCATTGCGGGTGTCGATCGATCGGGGACAGTTCGAACAGGCCCTGCTGAACGTCGTGAAGAACGCGGTCGAGGCCGTCGGCGCGACCGGCGTGATCACGCTCCGTCTTCGCCGCCGCAACGGCCACGTCGTGCTGTCGGTCGAGGATTCGGGTCCCGGTCTGAGCGCGGAGGTCCAGGCGAATCTCTTCACCCCGTTCTTCAGCACCAAGCCCGACGGGCAGGGCATCGGCCTGACGCTCGTTCAGGAGATCCTCGCCGGCCATGGATTCGACTATGCGCTCGAGAGCCCACCCGGCGGCCCGACACGATTCACCGTGACGATGGACGCGAGCGCGTGACCAACTACCAGCGACCAACTACCAACGACCAGGAGGGCGGGGCTTCAGCCCCGCCGACCCGGCACACGCATTGGCGCTCCTGAAGGGGCGCCCTCCTGCGGTTCGTTACGGCACAGCCGTGGCTGTCGCGTTGCTGCCGGCGGCCCATAACACGCCGGTGGTGTTCGAGTAGAGCGCCCGCTCGACGAAGATCGGCCGATCGGCGACGATGAGCGCGCCGAAGCTTTCGTTGGCGAGCTCCGGCACCATCGAGCCCGGACCCGTCGTCACCGTGAGCCGTCCATTGCCGGGCACGAGCACGATCTTCGTGACTGGCGCCCGGTGGATCGCAGGAACGTGAGCGTGACGTTGGCCGGCGATGGCGTCGTTGTTCGCCAGCAGCACGAACGTCTGGAACTGCTCGTCGCCTCCCACGCGGCCTTCGGCGAGCGCCCAGCGCGACGCGGTGCCGACCACCCCGAAGCTGTTGTGCGCTTCGTACCACTGGTCGGGTGTGAACGGCCAGTACCTGCGCCCGTTCGACCACGACCGGGACATCCGAGGAGACATGCGTGGCGACGGCCGTCGCCGCCAGCGACGGGTCCTCGAGCGCCACGTTCACCGTGAGACGGGTGTTCGCCGGGATGCTCTTCACCTTCGTCACCTGGCCGCCGCCCTCGCGCAGGTACGTCATCGTGACGTTGGCGGCCGTCGTGCCCGGGTTGATGAGCAGGACGAAGGTCGTGAAGAAGCTGCCGGTCGCGCCTTCGGCCAGGAACCAGTCGGTCGCCGGTGCAATCACGCCGCGCGATCCGTGGCCGGCATTGAAGATCGGCGTTCCGAAGTACATCGCCCGTTCCGCCGCGCCGGCGATGTCGAAGGTCACGACCGTGCCAAATGCCTGATTGACGAGCTCGGGAATACCGCCCGTGTAGACCGTCAGGCGCGACTGCGGCGTGAGCGGATACGTCTTGGTGACGACCGCCCCGCCCTCGAGCAGGAAACGCACCGTCGCCATGTTGGCCACCGGCGCCGGATTGGCCAGGAGGAAGAAGGTGTCGAAGAAGCCCTGCGAGCCCTCGGCGAAGTACCACGTGCGGGCCAGGCCTGGCGCCGCGGTCTCGGTGTGCATGCCGTAGCCGCCCTCGCCCCACCGCATCGTGCGCTCGACGACGAGCGGCAGCCCGAGGTGTGACGTGACGACCGACGAGACGGCGGTGGAGCCGATCCCGGGCACGGCGTCGGCCGCAATCGTTGTCCGCGATTGCGGCGCGAACGTCTGGCTTGCCGTGACGACGTTTCCGGCCTCGGTGAGATACGACACCGTGACCGGCACGGGCACGGCGTTGGGATTGGCCACCAGGATGTCGGTGTTGAAGAACGTCCCCGTCGATCCTTCCGCCATGTGGAAGTCCACCGGCTGCGCCGCCAGCCCGCTGATCGGCGACGGCTGCCCCGATCGCGCCGATCGGCGTGGCGGCCCCGGTGCCGAGGTCGATGGTGTACAGCGCGGAGGTGCCGGCCACCTGCAGCGCCGCGAACGCCGTCCCGTCGAGTGTGGAGATGTCGAAGCCGAGCGTCGTGCTCGTGTCCACCCCGAGCGCGCCGATCGGCGTGATGAGGCCCGCGTTCGGGCTCGGGATGCCGTTGGGTCCGCCCTGCCGCACGAGGGCGTCGCCCGTGGCGTCGATGCCGAACAGCGTCGTCCTGATCGTCCCGTCAACGTTGTCCGTGTAGGCCGAGCCGACAATGGCGCGTCCGGGCGGGTTGAGCGCCGTGTCGGTGCCGGCCACGACACCGGTGTCGGGATGCAGCCGGAGGTTCTGTCCCGTGTCGCTCACGACCCGGAGACGATCGACGACCGGATTGAAATCGACGCCGAACGCCGACCCGGTCAGCGCCGGCGTGAACGGCGCCGACCCCACCTGCGTCGCGGCGCCAGTCGCGGTGTCGAGACGATACAACCGGCTCGTGCTGCCGAGCGCGTAGAGCTGTCCCGTCGCCTGACGGAAGTCGATGCCGAGCACGTTCTCTCCGGCCTGCAGTCCCGTGATCGTGGACGTGGCGACGATGGTGCCCGGAAGCGCGCTATGGAACCGGACGAGCTGATTGGTCGTCGTCACGCCGTAGAGCGTGGTGCCGCGGGACAGGATCGCGAGACCACGCAGGACGGTGCCCGTGCCGATCGGGCCGACCAGCGTGGTGGCGCCGGTCGCGAGATCCATCGTGTAGAGCGATGAGGCGCCGCCCACCGTCAGGGAGGCAAATGCACGCCCGTCGTTGGCCGTGATGTCGAACCCCACGGCGTCGGAGGTATCGACGCCGAGAGAGCCGATGGGGGTGATCGCGCCAGCGTTGGGACTGGGGGTCCCGTTCACGCCTCCCTGCCGGACCAGCTGATCGCTCGCGCTGTCGATCCCGAACAGAGTCGTCACGGTCGCGCCGGCGAAATTGTTGGTGTAGGCGGACGCGACGACGTTGCCGGCTGGCGCCAGATCGGTATCCGCGCCCGCAACGGCGCCCGTGTCTGGATGGAGGCGGAGGTTCTGCTCGGCGTCGCTCACGACGCGGATGCGGTCCACGGTCGGGTTGAAGTCGAAACCGAAGCTCGCACCGAGCAGGCCAGTCGCCAGCGTCCCCGTCCCGACTTGTTGCGCGGCTCCGGAAACCGGGTTGATGACGTAGAGACGGCTCGTGCTGCCGAGCGCGTAGAGCTGTCCGGTTGCCGGTCGCACGTCGATCGCCAGGATGGCTTCTCCGGGCTGGAGGCCGGTGATGGGCACGGTCGGCCAGGAGAGTCCCCGGCACACCGGTGTCGAACACGACCAGCTGGTTGTCGGTGGTCAGGCCGTAGGCGACGGCGGCAGAGACCGGCGCGGCAATGGCAGTCAGCGACGCCGCGAACAGAAGAACACGAACACCACGACAGATGAATCGAAACGAAGCGCGCGTCCCGGACCCGGGCTGATGAAGACGGCTTTCGATCGGCATGAGGCTCCTCTCGCGAGCGCGTGCGTCCGGCGAATCGCGGCATGCGCAGTTACGCGCTGCGATTCCCCAGGCGCCGGCTGTGTGGTCCTACGTGTGAACCCCTCCGGCCGGATTGGGCCGAGGGCGATGGCGCCAGATCGGGCCATCGCGGCCATGTTAACCACGTAATCAGACTGAGAGAAAGCTCAGCCTGTCAGCGTTCTCAGCAGAGGTTGGCGGGAGCTGACGTTTCTGCCGGGGCGTCGTCAGCGCGGCCGTCGTCGAAGCCACAGGCTCACGGCCGTGTTGCCGCTCACGCCCGGAGGCTGTCGAAGAGCCAGCGGCAGGTGCGCCGCGATGGCCTCGCGCTGAAAGCGCATCAGGTAGTCGCAGAAGAACAGGATCTCGAATGCGGAGTTGAAGCTGAGGAAGGCCCGCAGTGCCGGGCCTTCGTTCCACGCCCGTCCCTCCTCGTACCACTCGATGGGATATTCGAAGGAGGTCGCCACGTCGTGCACGTGTACCACGACGCCCGGCACGAGACGCGGCAGGACGTCGAGCAGCAGGAAGGCGACGTCGCTTCCGAGCTTCAGGACGTGCGACGAGTCGATGAACAGCAGGTCGCCGGCCTGAAGGGCCGTGAAGAACTCCACTGGCAGCGCCTGCACGGGGCGCTCGTGGAGCGTGAGCGCTGATTCGTCGCCGGGCCGCAGCAGCACCCGCAGCCGCTGCGGCTCCGGATCGATGCACTCGATGATCGGCCGGTGGCTCAGATAGGTGTCCGCCACGTCGAGCAACACCGCCGTCGACAAGCCTGCGCCCACCTCGACGATGCGCCGCGGACGGAGATGGCGCAGCATTGCGGCGAGCACGGTCGCGTCTCCAGGCGCAAATCCCGGGTTGTTCCAGAAGTATCGGGTCGCGCCGCCCGCCTCGTCGGCAAACGACAGGTCCGACGTCAACGGTCCCAGTGTTTCCACCAGCGCGAGCTGTGCGGCGACGTTCAGGTCGATGCCGACGAGGCTCTCGGGTCCCTGGGCGAACCGCTCGTCCGCCGAACGGATGACGTCGTCCCGGGACGGGATCGGCGAGTAGTAGTGCCCCGGCGGCGCGAAGGCGAGCAGGGGGTTGCCGACGTGGCGCCCGAACGCCTGACGCATCAGCAGCTCGTGGAACTCGTCGCTGACGACGATGCCCTGGACGACGTCGAGCCGGTCGGCGCCGCTGCGCAGGCGTTCGAGATAGTAAGCCAGGCCCTCGGGTTCGGCCGGGCGCCGGAGGAAGCGCGTGAAGCAGGCGTCGATGAACTCGGCGTCCGTCATGAGCTCGACGCTCAGGGAGCCTGGGGCACGTAGATGACCGGCGAGCCGATGACGGCGAAGTCGTACATGTTGTGATCGCCCATGTTGGGCGGACTGGTGTTGGTGTTGAGGATGACGCTCACCGTCTGGTTGGCGTACGCGGACAGGTCGGCCTCGACCGCGACCCAGCCGCGATCCTCGGGCTTGTGGAACGGATCGACATGGCGCGTGATGACGTCCGCGAACACATTGTTGGCCGACACGCCGATTCGGAAGTACACCCCGTCGGTACCCTTGTCCCACGCCTCTTCCCTGATCCCCAGCCAGGCGCGAATGCGGGCGTTTGGAGGGATCTTCACGTCGCTGTAGATCACCCGGCTGGTCGGGTGCATGTAGATCGCCGGACGTGTTTCTCCTTTGATCGTCTGCGGCTCCAAAGCGAACACGGCGTTGATTTCGGCGTTGGCGCGCTTCTCGGCTCCCCGAAACCCTTCGACGAGGTCGAGGACGAGACCCGGCTCCGGCCGGGAGGACCAATACCAGTAGGCCGCCGCCAGCACCGCGACGACGAGGATCGTGACGAGCAGAGTCGAACGCTTCACAAATACTCCAATCCGAAACGCACAACGACCGACTAGAGCCACACGAGCGACAGCAGGCAGACCCGCGCCAACGACCACGGGCAAAAGCGGGGCCCGCTCGAGGCGCACGCAGCAATTATAGTGAGGCCGCCGCCCGCACCGCCCATGAACGAGGTCTCGACGCCTTCGCGCCGGTCAAGCCACGCCTCCGCGCTGTTCGTCGGGCTGGCGCTCTTTGCTTACTTTGGCGCGTGGGCGCTGCTGCGACCGCCGTTGCAGAGCCCGGACGAGCCCCAGCATCTGCTGAAGACCGGGTCGGTCCTGCGGCAACCGTGGGTGAGCCCGCCGGGGCGGTTCGTCCTCGATGCGCGGTACGTCAACCCGCTCGCCCTCGAAACGCCGCCCGAGCTCGACAAGCTGTTCTTCCGGCCGGTCAACACGATGACCGGGCCGGATATCGCGCGTGCCCGCAGCCATCCCTGGCTCGACCGCGCGCGGCCGCTAGCGGACTACGAGCGTGCGATTGCCAGCTATCCGACGCCGTACTACCTCGTGCTCTTCGGCCTCTCCGAACCGATCACGAGACAGTTCGGCCTGACGCCGTATCAGGCGACCTACGCCGCCCGGCTCGTCTCCGCGCTGCTCGCGGCCCTCCTCTGGGCCATCGTCTGGGCGGCTCTGCGCGGGATGTCCGATCTGGGCGTGCCGCCGGGGCCCGTCTTCGCACTGGTGGTCATGAACCCGATGCTCGCGTTCATGTCGTCCGCGGTCAATCCGGACGCCGTCAACAACCCGCTGTGCGCGCTGGCGCTGCTGCAGGTCTGGCGTGTCGCCGCGACCGGTCGGGGCCGGACGGCCGCCGTCGTGTCGCTGCTCGCGGCCCTGCTGACCAAACCGGCCGGTCTCCAGCTCGTGCCGGTCCTGGCCGCGGTGATCGGCGCCTTGACACTGATGCGCCGGATCGACCGGCGCCGCGCCGCGACGGCCGTTGCCCTGGTCGCGGGCGCCGGGCTCGTCGCCGTGCTCGCGTTCTATCTGTGGTCGCCACCCCGGTTCCTGGGCGCCGGACCGTCACCGGATTCGTGGCGGCAGTACCTCGCCGTCCGCACCGGCCTCGCCGGCCTCGCCTGGCGAATGTACTGGGGCCAGTTGGGATGGCTCGACTACGCGGCCGCGAATGTCTGGTATTGGCTGATCGGGCTCATGGTCCTCGCCAACCTGCTGTCTGTGGTGCTTCGGCCTCTTCGCGGCTACGCCATCGGGTGGTATCTCGGGCTGTCATGGCTCGCCTTCGCCATCGTCACGCTGGCCGGCGAATACTGGTATCTCGACAGCGCGGGCTATACCTTCCAGGGGCGCTACTTCTTCCCCGCCGCACTCGGCGCCGGCGCGCTCTTCTTCCACCGCGTGCCGCTCGCCAGGCACGGACTGCTCGCCGCTCTCGTCGCCCTCAACCTCGCGCTCGTGCACCAGACCGTCCTCCGGTACTACGCCGACCGCTGGATCGGCCTCTGGCAGGCGATGCCGTTCTGACCCGGAGCCGTCAGTTTCCCCTTGACGGTCTAGAGGAATGGGCCTAGCCTTCCTGTCGATCGTCTAGGGGAGTCACGGGAGGGCAGTCGTGAACGCTGTGCGCGGGCTCTGGACGGCGCTCGGATCGATGGTGCGGCGCCGGCGCATCGAAGCCGACATGGACGAGGAGGTCGAGGGCCACCTCGCGTTCGAGGCCGCGCAGCTCGTCCGGCAGGGCGTCGATCCGGGCGAGGCGCGCCGACGAGCGATCCAGCGCTTCGGCAGCGTCCCGCACGTCAAGGATGCCTGCCGCGACTCGCTCGGCATGCGCGTGCTGGACGCGCTCGCGCAGGACCTTCGCATCGCCGTGCGCATGCTCGCGCGACACCGCGGGTTCACCACCGCGGTCCTGGTGGCGATGGCGCTCGGCATCGGCGCCAACACGGCGATCTTCAGCGTCGTCTACGGCGTCGTGCTGAAACCGCTGCCCTACGACGGCGGCGATCGCGTCCTGGTGCTCCAGGCGCAGATCCCGAGCGAGAACGAGGTCAACGCCGGATTCGCCGGGCGCGAGCTCGCCGACCACCGTGAGCGGACCCGCACGCTCGAGCACATCGTCGAGTATCACCAGATGTGGTTCATCTTCTACGGCGGCGCCGAGCCCGAACGCCTGCGCACGGGCGTCGTCTCGGCCTCGTACTTCGACGCGCTGGGCATCCGTCCGCTGCACGGACGCACGTTTCGCGCCGACGACGACGGGCCGCAGTCGCAGGGCGTGATCGTGCTGAGCCACGCCTACTGGCTCAAGGCGCTCGGGGGCGATCCGTCGGTCGTCGGCCGGACCTACCGCTTCAACGATCGGCCGCACACCGTCATCGGCGTCCTGCCGCCGGTGCCGCTCTATCCGGAAGACAACGACGTCTTCATGCCGGTCTGGCACTGTCCGTTCCATCGGCCCGCGGTGGTGTCGGAGAGCCGGACGATGCGGATGAAGAGTGCGTTCGCGCGGATGAAGGCCGGGGTCTCGTTCGCGGTGGCGCAAGCCGACCTCGACACCACAGCGGGGCGCCTGCACACGGCATTTCCCGAGGCCTACCCGAAGGACTACCGCGTGACCGCAGTCCCGCTCGTGGCGCAGGTCAACCGCGGCTTCTCGTCAACGCTGGTCATCCTCGTCGCGACCGCGGGGCTGGTCCTGCTCATCGTGTGCGCCAGCGTCGCCAATCTCATGCTGGCGCGGCTCCTGCGCCGGGAGCGCGAGTTCGCCGTTCGTGCGGCGATCGGCGCCGGGCGGGGGCGGCTGATTCGGCAGCTCGCGACCGAAAGCCTCGTGCTGACGACCAGCGGCGCGGTGCTCGGCCTCGCCGTCGCCTGGGCGTCGCTGTCGCTGCTGAAGACGCTCGCGGCCGGGCTCACGCCGCGGGCGCAGGAAGTGTCGATGGACGGCACCGTGCTGTTCTTCACGCTGACGCTGGCGGTCGCGACCGGGCTCGTGTTCGGCGCGCTGCCGGCCTTCCCCGCCGGGCGCTCGCTGGTGCCGTCGTTGACCGAAACCGGCGGCGGCGCGACGGGGAGTCCGGGCCGGGTCCGCCTGCGCGGGCTGCTGGTCGTCGCGCAGGTGGCGATCTCGATGGTGCTGCTCGTCTGCGCCGGTCTGATCGTCCGATCGTTCCTCAATCTCACGCGGATCGATCCGGGATTCCGCCCCGAGCAGACCGCGACCTGGGTGGTGCCGCTCAACTTCACCAAGTATCGCGAGGAGCCGGCGCGCCGGGACTTCTACAGCCGGCTGCTGGCGCAGCTCGAAGGCCAGCCGGGCATCATCGCCGTCGGAGGCTCGGCGCGATTGCCGCTCGACGGCGACTTCAGCGGGACGACGCGCCTGGTGTTCCGCGACCGGCCGGTCATGGCGGGCCGCGGCGCGCCGCAGGCCGACGTGCACATCGCGAGCCCCGACTATTTCAAGGCGATCGGGGTCCCCGTGCTCAGCGGCCGCGCGTTCGACCGGCGCGATACGCTCGAGGCGCCGCCGGTCGTGATCGTGAACCAGTCGCTCGCATCCCGCCATTGGGGCCGGACCGACCCGATTGGCCAGATCATCTCGTTCGACGAAGACGACCCCTGGTTCACGGTCGTCGGCGTCGTCGGCAACGCCCGGCAGCGGCTGGATGCCGAGCCACGCGACGAAGTCTACCTCCCGCTGCTTCGCAACCCGTTTCTCTCGGCCACGTTCGCGGCGCGCACGACGCTGTCGCTGCCGGAGGCGGCCGCACGGGTGCGGGCGGCGGCGGCCGCGATCGACCCCGAGCAGCCGGTGGACACGTTCCGCACGCTCGAGGATCTGCGTGCACAGGCGCTGTCGCCGCCGAGGCTCACCGCCGGTCTGCTCGGCATCTTCGCCGGCCTCGCGCTCGTCGTCACGGCGGTCGGCCTCGCCGGCGTGATTGGCTTCGCGGTCAATCAGCGGATGCGGGAATTCGGCGTGCGCGTGGCGCTCGGTGCGCGGCGCAGCGATCTGGCCGGACTCGTGCTGCGGCAGGGGCTGACACTCGTGGTGATCGGTCTTGCCGTCGGCCTTGGCGGCGCGATCGCGCTCGCCAGACGGCTGTCGGCGCTCCTGTTCGGCGTCCGCCCCGCCGATCCCGCCACGATCGCGATCGCGTTCCTGCTGCTCGTCGCGGTCGGCGGGCTGGCGTGTCTGCTGCCGGCCCGACGGGCAGCCCGTGTCGATCCCCTCGTGGCGCTGAGGGGCGACTGATGAACTCTACGTGACCGCCCGGTCCGGCTGAAGCCGGACACTACGGGGCAATCGATGGTCCCCGTTCGTGGTGTCCGTTCGTCGTGTCCTTCGTCGTGTGTCCGTACGTCGTGTCCGATCGTAGTGTCCGGCTTCAGCCGGACCGCAAGTCGCCGACGTAGACAATATGGAATGACCGGCCCGCTATCGTAGCGTCGTAGTGCGGTCGCACTCGACAAGGTGGTCTGTGCCACCGAGATCGCGGGTTAACGCCTCGCGGCGCCAGCGCCGCCAACGAGAGGAGCCGGTCATGAAACAGGTTACTACGTACGTTGGGATTGACGCGCACAAGAAGGATCTCTTCATCGCGATGCTGATTGGCCATCAGAGGACGCCGGTGACGTGGCAGCTGGCCAACGAACCGAACGCGGTACGACGCTTGGTGCGGAAGCTCGAGCGCGAGGCGCCAGGCCCCGTGCGTGTGTGTTACGAAGCCGGCCCCGGGGGCTATGCGTTGCAGCGGCAGCTGGCGACCCCGCGGGTGAGCTGCCAGGTGATCGCGCCAGCGCTCGTCCCGCGAAAGCCGGGCGAGCGGATCAAAACCAATCGGCGCGATGCCCGGAAACTGGTGGAGTTGCTCCGGGCGGGACTGCTGACGGAGGTGCGACCGCCGACGCCGGAGGAGGAAGCGGTCCGCGATCTGTGTCGCGCCCGGGATGACGCTCGGGAAGATCTGCAGCGGTGTCGCCATCGGTTGGGGAAGTTGCTCCTGCGGCGCGGGCGGCACTTCAGCGGGCGGAACTGGACCCAGGCGCATCGACGATGGGTGGACAGTCTCGAGTGGACGCACGCCGCGGAGCGCGTGGTGGTGGACGATTATGAGTTGGCGATCGACCATCTGGAGGCACGGCTCATCGAGCTCGATGCGCGGCTGAGCGAGCTGGCGCAGACGGAGCCCTATCGCGAACCGGTCGGCTGGTTGCGCTGCTTCCGCGGCCTCGACACGTTGACGGCGATGCTGATCCTCGCCGAGTTGCACGACTTTCGCCGGTTCCACTCGCCCCGCGCCTTGATGGCCTATCTCGGCCTGGTGCCGGGGGAGCATTCCACCGGCGAGAAGCATCGACGCGGGCGCATCACACGGACGGGCAATACACTCGTCCGCCGGCTGCTCGTCGAAACGGCGTGGCACTACCAACATCGACCGGGCATTGGCGTCGCGCTCACGCGCCGACGCACAGGACAACCCAGCCGCGTGATCGCGATTGCGGAGAAGGCGCAACAGCGGCTGTGTCGACGCTTCCGCACACTGGCGGCGGCCCATAAACCGGCGCCCAAGATCGCCGTGGCGATCGCGCGCGAGCTGGCCGGCTTTCTGTGGGCCGCCTTGCAACCCGAGCCGGCGACCGTGACGTAACGACAGCGAGCGAGGGGGGAGGCAGGGGACGCGGGCCGATGCCGGACCGCGAAGACGGCGGATGATCAGAGGCACGATTGCGAGGATCGGCGGGGACACTATGCGACCGGGACCACGTCCTGAACTCGCGCTGGTAGACTGCCCGACCTCCCGACGAACCACTGTCATGGGTGCTCTGCCGCGGGCGACCGCGGTAACCACCGGATATCAGCGTGACTCGTCGTCGAAGCGCCCTCGACTGTCCGTCGTCTCCGCGGCCCGCGCAGCGAACTGCGTCCGAGATACCAGGTGGGGGGCACGGCATCCAGGGCTGCGCGCCCTTCAGGCGGCGCCTCTGGCGCCCCTGGACACCGTGCCCCCCACCTGGTTAGAGGCACTCATGCGAGCAAGCTGACGCTTGCTCGCTATCGCCAAGCCACCATCGACAAATCGGGGCTTGACAAGGGTCATTCCATATCAGTGTCCGGCTTCAGCCGGACCCACAAGTAGCGGAGGCGCAAATATGGCGAGCCTCGTAACCAACGACTTCGGGCGGCCGCCGCGGCGGGGCCACCGCGTTCGAGCCTTGCTGCGCGCCATCGCCGGGTGTGTCGTGCTGATCGCCGCCGCGCACGCCGTTCGCGATGTGGCGCCGCCGGCGTTCGAGGGGATTCTGCGCACCTTCGGAGTTCGCCAACTGTGCGCGGCGGTTCCCGACGTCACGCCGTGTCCCGACGGGGAGGCAAGCGAACCCGAAGCGTCACGGGCGGCGGATACGGCGAGCACGTCCGCTGGCACATCGGAGCTTCCCCGCTGGTCGGATGGCGCCCTGGCCTGGCCGGAGCGCTACCGTCAGTGGATCCTCGTCGGCACGTCGCTCGGGTTGGGCTACTCGGACGCCGCCGGCGGCCACGAGTCCTTTCACCACGTCTATCTCACGCCACGCGCGTACGCGGAGTACCGGGCGCGCGGCACGTTTCCAGACGGTACGATGCTGGCGCTCGAGATTCGCGAGCCGGCGGCCCGCGTCAGCCCGGCGAAGCAGGGCTCCTTCAGCGGCCGGCGGCTCGCCGTGGAGATCGCGTTGAAGGACACGGCCCGCTTCCCGGAAGGCTGGGCGTACTTCGACTTCGGCGATGGCCGGCCCACCGCTCGTCCCCAGGCGTCGGGCCGCTGCGAGTCGTGCCATCGCCAGCACGCCGAGACCGATCACGTGTTCACGCAGTTCTATTCAGGACTGCGGTAGAACCTGTGCGGTGGCCCTGGCTCGCCGGACCTGAAGGTCCGGCCTACCGACGAGGGATACCTCAAATCCGGTAGGGCGGGGCTTCAGCCCCGCCGCCACGCCCGTAACCGTAGCCCGTAGCCCGTTCAGAACCCGGAGGACCACTTGGGAGGCATGCAGTTCGATCTGTTGCAAGGCACCCTCGACCTGCTCATTCTTCGCACGATTGCCGTCGAGCCGATGCACGGCTGGGGCATCGCGCACCGCATCGAGCAGGTCTCGGGCGACGTGCTCAAGGTGAACCAGGGGTCGCTCTATCCGGCGCTCTATCGCCTCGAACGCCAGGGACTGATCAAGGCGGAGTGGGGGGCGTCCGAGAACAACCGGCGCGCGAAGTTCTACGCGCTGACCAGGACTGGCCAGCGCCGGCTGTCCGACGACACCTCGCAGTGGGAACGCCTGTCGGCTGCGATCGGCCAGGTGCTGAAGTCGCCGCGCACCGCGGGCGTGAGAAATCGGGACGGGAGCCGCGTTCGTGATCAGCCAGCCTCGCGTCCGCGGGTCCGCCGGATGCGATCGGCGGCGACGGCGAGGACGATGATGATGCCGATGATGATCTCCTGGATGTAGTTCGGCCAGCCCATCTGCTGTGTGCCGTTCCGCAGGAACGCCATCGTCAGCGCGCCGATCATGGCGCCGAGCGATCGTGCCCTCACCGCCGGCCAGGCTGCCGCCGCCGATCACGACCGCGGCGATGATGTCGAGCTCGGTGCCGATGGCCACCGTCGGATCGCCCTGCCGCAGGCGCGACATCTGGGTCACGCCGGACAGCCCGAAGAACAGCCCGGCCAGCCCGTAGATCCACACCTTCCAGCGATCGGTCGCGACGCCGCACGCGCTCGCGGCGGCCTCGTTCGAGCCGATGGCGAAGACCCGGCGGCCGAACACCGTGCGCCGCAGCACGACCGTCATCACGATCGCGAGCACCAGCGCGATCCACACGCCGGGCGCGACGAGCAGCCACGACGGCGTGGGGAACGTCACCGCCAGCTCGTTGATCCAGGTGACCGGCGCGTTCACCGTCTGCTGATCGGCCAGCCACTTCGCCGACACCGCGCGCGACGCCGAGCGTGCCCAGCGTCGCGATGAACGGCAGCACTTTGAGCCGGGTGATCGCCAGCCCGTTGACCACGCCGACAAGCCCGCCGACGAGGACGCCGGCCGCGAGCGCGAGCGACGGCGTGTAGCCGTCGCGCAGCATCACGGCCGTGACGACGCCGGTGAGCGCGATCGTCGAGCCGACCGACAGGTCGATGCCGCCGCTGACGATGATCATCGTCATGCCGATCGCGCCGAGCGCGACGATGACCGTCTGCGCGAGCACGATGCGCAGGTTGCGCACCGACAGGTATTGCGCCGGGCGCGTCGCTCAGCAGGGCGAAGACGCCGATCACCAGCGACCAGGCCGAGCGAGCGGGACGAGCCAGGCGCGACGATCGCAGCTCCGGCATGCGCGCTATCCGCCAATCGCGGCTTCCATCACGGATTCGGGCGTCCACGTCGACATCGGGCGCGACGGGCGAGAGCCGGCCGCGGCACATGACCGCGAGGGAGTGGCACACGCCGAAGAGCTCCGGCAGGTAGGAGCTGACCATCACCACGCTCCGCCCCTGCGCGTGCGGCGCTCGACGATCGCGCGATAGATCTCGACCTTGCTGCCGATGTCGATGCCCTTCGTCGGCTCGTCGAGCAGCAGCACGTCGGCCTGCTGGTGCATCAGCCGCGCGAGCGCCACCTTCTGCTGGTTGCCGCCGGAGAGCGTGCGCGCCGGCTGCGCGGCGTGCGCGCCTTCACGCGCGAGCGTCTCGATCCAGCGTGCCGGCCTGCTCGCGCTGGCGCGCCGAGCTGAAGCCAGCCCGACGGTCGAACAGGCGTCGTAGCGCGTGCACGTGATGTTGTCGGCGAGCGACATCGTCAGCGCCAGGCCTTCGCCCTTGCGGTCCTCGCTGAGATAGCCGGCGCCGCCGCGGATGCGCGCGCCGGGGCGTGGCTGCGAGCGGCAACCTCGCGATTGCGCAGCCGGACGCGCCCGGCCGCCACGGGTTCGAGGCCCATCAGCGCGCGGATCGGTCTCGGTGCGGCCCGAGCCGATGAGGCCGGCGATGCCGAGGATTTCGCCCTTGCGGAGCGTCAGCGACGCCTGCATGCACGGCGGGCGGCGCCGACGAGGTCTCGCACGTCGAGCAGCACGTCGTCGGCCGGCGCCGGCGCCGGCTCGGGGAACACCGCGTCCATCGGCCGGCCGACCATGTGCGCGATCAGCGCGTCGTTGGTCACGTCCGCCGATGGCGCCGGTCGCGACGCTGCGCCCGTCGCGCAGCACGGTGTAGCGGTCGGCAATCTCGCGCACTTCCTCGAGGAAGTGGCTGATGTAGACGATGGCGACGCCGCGATCGCGCAGCCGGCGGATCAGCGCGAACAGGCGCTCGACGTCCTCGCGCGGCAGGCTGCTCGTCGGCTCGTCCATCAGGACGATCGACGCTCGCGCCGCCATCGCGCGGCAGATCTCGACGACCTGCCGCGCCGCGATGGGCAGCTCCCGCACCGGTCGATCGGCGCGCAGCTCGGGATGGTGGAACGCGTCGAGCACGGCGGCGGTCTCGCGCGCCATCGCCTCGCGATCGAGCCAGCCGGCGCGCGCGCGGCTCGAGGCCCATCAGGATGTTCTCGGCGACGCGTGAGGTGGTCGCAGAGCGAGAGCTCCTGATGAATCAGCGCCATGCCGCGCCGCCGCGCGTCGAGCGGCGAGGCCGGCGCATACGGCGCGCCGTCGAGCGCCATCGTGCCGGCATCGGGCGCGAAGCGCGCCGGCGAGCACGTTCATCAACGTGCTCTTGCCGGCGCCGTTCTCGCCGATGAGCGCGTGGACCTCGCCGCGGCGCAGATCGAGAGGTCGACGCCGTCGAGCGCGACCGTGGGCCCGAAGCGCTTGCGAATGCCGGTGAGCGTCAGCACGCATGACAGCGACATGACCAGTTAGGCGCAGCGACCAGCGACCAACAACGAGTTTGGTAGCCTCGCGTCGTCGGTAGCTGGTCAGTTTGCGCCTACTTCCCCAGGATACTCCTCGATCGGCGGATTCGAGGAGCCGCTGCATCTCCGGCCGTGTCCATGTTCTCGGGCGTGACGACCTGGACGCCGGTGTCGATCACGGCCGGCACCGCCTGCCCCTGGAGGTGCTGCGACCATCGTCTTGACGGCGAGATAGCCCATCTCGAACGGGTTCTGGAGCACGAAGCCGTCCATCTCGCCCGCGCTTCATCGCGTCGAGGAACACCTGGTGGGAGTCGAAGCCGACGAACTTCACCTTGCCGGCGCGCCCGAGGTCCTGCAGCGCGAGCAGCATGCCGGCGGCGGACGACTCGTTGACGCAGAAGATGCCCGTCGAGCCGCGCCGATAGCGATTGAGCAGGTTCTCGGACGCGCGCTTCGCCGTGTCGCGCGTCGGACCGGCGTGCTGGTCCGAGGAGATCGAGCTCGATGCCGGGGTAGCTTCGCCTTCAGCGCCTCGAGGAAGCCCTGCTCGCGCGCCTCGGTGCTCGCCGAGCCTTCCTGGTAGCGCAGCATCAGCACCTTGCCCTTGCCGCCGAGGATGGTGCCGAGATGCTCCGCCGCGAGCCGCCCGCCCTTGTCGTTGTCGGTGGCGACGTAGCTGACGATCTTCTTCGAGTCGAGCGCGGAGTCGAAGATCACGACGGGGATGTTCGCGGCGCCCGCCTCCTCGACCGGGCGGACCAGCGCGCGCGCGTCGAGCGGCGCCAGCACGATGCCGCTCACGCCCTGGCTGAGGAAGCCTTCGACCACCTGGATCTGCTGCTCGCGGTCGTCCTCGCGGATCGGCCCCTTCCAGATGATGTGCACGTCGACGCCCTGTGCCTTGAGCTCGCGCTCGGCCTCGCATCGCGCCGGCATGGATGCTCCTCCAGAACTCGTGCGTCGTCCCCTTGGGAATGACGGCGATCTGATACGTCTTCTTCGCGGGCGCCGATCCGCCGCAGGCGCCGACGCGCGACGGCGCCGGCGACGACCAGTCCGCAGCAGGGAGGCGAAGCGCGCGCACGCTGGCATCATGCAGCAACATCCCGAGATGACCGCGCCGATCGATAGGTGCGGAGCCACGTCGAGCGTCCGCAGTTCAGGGCGTCAGACGTCGGGCGGCCCATCGACGTCGCTGTCGTATGCGTCCGACTTCAGCCGGACCGTGCACCCGTCCCGGCTTCAGGCTCGACGACGCCTTTGACGTAGCCGGGCTGGCGATGCGCGCCGCCGAAGGCGCGCGGGAACGGCGTCGAGCGAGTGATAGCGGTGCGTGATGAACGGCGCCGACGCGACGCGCCCCGCCTCGAGCAGGCCGAGCGCCTCCGATAGACGACCGGACGGCCGTCCGCGTCGAATCCGCCCGAGGCGCCGACCGGCGCGACCAGCGCGGCTCCCTGAACTGAATGTTGCTGAGCACGCTGATGTCGACGCCGGCCTGGCCGTGCGCCGTAGAGCACGACCGTGGCCTGCTTGCGCGATCAGGCCCGGCAGATCGACGAACACCTGCGCCGAGCCCGGACGCGTCGATCAGCCATTCGGCACGCGCGGCCG
This sequence comes from Vicinamibacterales bacterium, assembly GCA_963834365.1. Classification (GTDB taxonomy): domain Bacteria; phylum Acidobacteriota; class Vicinamibacteria; order Vicinamibacterales; family Vicinamibacteraceae; genus CAWJAP01. Next base: position 426,447 of record CAWIBS010000033.1, read on the forward strand.
TCCGTGCGCGTCCAGCACCGCGTCGGCCAGTGCCCGTCGCGCGCGGATCGATCGGCCTCGGCGCCGAACTGCACGCGGCCAGCGCCCGCTTGCCGCGTCGGGCTCGCTGACGAGCAGCGGCCCTCGAAGCCGACCACGTTGCGCAGGTACTGGACGAACAGCAGCCCGGCCGGCCCGGCGCCGGCCACGAGCACGGTCCGCGCGCCGCGCCGCCGCCGGTCCGTCGAGCGTCGTACCGCGGCTGCGCGCCGCGGCGCCGGCGTCCATCGCATGGATGATGCACGCCAGCGGCTCGGTCAGCGCCGCCTCGGTCGTCGGGCAGCGACGTCGCCGCGCCCACGCGCACGCGCGTTGCACCGCGGGCACGACGAGGTAGTCTCGCCAGCCCGCCCGGCAGCCCCGTGATGCCGTGCTCGCCGTAGTGCTCGCACTGATGCGAGTCGCCCGCTCGCGCAGTACTCGCAGTGCGGCTCGCGCCCGCGGCTCGCGCAGTTGCGGCCCTGATCGAGCACGACGCGATCGCCGGCCGCGAGCATCGCGCACGTCGCGGCCCGACGTCGATCACCTTGCCGGCGACCTCGTGGCCGAGGATCTGCGGTGATGCTCGGCGAGCGGGATGCGGCGGCCGCGCCGATCGGTGTGATAGTTGCCGTGGCCTTCGAAGATGTGGAAGTCGGTGCCGCAGAGGCCCGACGGCCGTCGACGCGCACGACGACGTCGCGCGGGCCCGCGGCCGGCGCGCGACGTCGCGGATCGCCATCCGCGCGACGTCGTGGAGGACGGCGGCGCGCATGCGTGCCGCCGCGCTCCGGCCAGGACTGCGTCACCGAGTCTTCGGAGGCTGCCGGTCGACGCTCCGAGGTCAGCGTTCCTCGCAGATCGAGCTGGAGCCGCCTGAAGCCGCGAGCCGCAGCCGCAGCCTGCCGCGCTCACAGCGAGACCGACTGTTCGGCCCAGACCTGGAACTCGCGGTGCTTGTGGCGCTCGGCGTGCGCCTGCACCTCGCCGCTCGCGACGCGCGCACGTGCTCGAAGACGCGCGCGCCGACCTCCTCGATCGTTTCGGTGCCGTCGATGACGCCGCCCGCGGACAAATCGAGATCGCGCGTCATCCGCTCGAACACGGCCGTGTTCGACGCCAGCTTGATCACCGGCGCGATGGCGTTGCCGATGGTCGTGCCGCGCCCGGTCGTGAAGACGACGACCTGCGCGCCGGAGGCGACGAGGCCGGCGTCGACTCCTGATCGTAACCCGGCCCCTGCATCAGCCGCAGGCCCGCGTCCGTTCGGCCGCTCCGCGTAGCCGACCACGCCTTCGACGCGCGTCGTGCCCGCCTTGGCGATCGCCCCGAGCGACTTGATCGTGATGTTCAGCAGCCCGCCGGCGACGTTGCCCGGGCTCGGATTCTCGTTGAGCACCGTGCCGAACTTCGAGGCGTAGTCCTTGTACCAGTCGACCATCTCGTAGACGGCGCGGCCGGTCTCCGCGTCCTTCGCGCGCTGCGCGAGAATGTGCTCGGCGCCGCAGAACTCCGGCACTTCGGTGATCAGCACCGTGCCGCCCTGCGCGATCAGGAGATCGCCGGCGTGGCCGAGGCTCGGGATTGGCCGAGAGCCCCGAGAAGCCGTCCGAGCCGCCGCACTTCACGCCGAGAATCAGCTCGGAGATCGAGCGCTCGGCGTGCGCGCAGCCTGAGTTGACGATCGGCAGCATCGCCGTCACCGCTTCGACACCGCGCTTGCACCGCCGCCTCCGTCCCGCCCACATCCTGAATCCCGATCCGCACCGTCGGCTTCTGCAACCGGCTGCTGGCGCTCGGCGAGGAAGCGCTCCATCACCGTCAGGTTCGTCTTCTCGCAGCCGAGGCCGATGAAGACGACGCCGCCGACGTTGGGGTGATCGGCGTAGTTGGCGAGCGTGCGCAGCATCACCTCGATGTTGGAGCCGTCCGAGCAGCCGCAGCCCTTGTTGTGCGGGATGGCGACGACGCCGTCGACGTTCGGGAAGCTCTCGCGCGAGAAGATCGTGAACTCGGCGATCGTGGCGATCTGCGTCGCCTCGTGGCTCGCGCACATGCTGGTCGGCACGATCAGGATGAAGTTGCGCGTGCCGACGCGGCCGTCCGGCGCGGCGGAAGCCAGGAACGTCGCGCCGGTCGGCGTCGGGCAGTAGTCGGGCGGCGGCGTGTCGTAGGCTCGGGTCGAGATCGCGCACGACCGGCACGTCGTTCGACATGTTCGCGTGCGAAATCGGATCGCCTTCGGCGATGCCGCGCGAGGTGCCGATCGGCTGGCCGTACTGGCGCACGAACTCGCCGGCCGGGATCGCGCGCGTGGCGAAGCGGTTGCCCGGCGTGACGGGGCCGCGCATCTGCACGACGCGGCCGTCGCCGTGCGCGATGGCCAGGTCCGGCGGGAATCTCGGTCTTGGCGACGGCGACGTTGTCGGGCGCGTCGACGATGATGGCGAAATCGCGGAGCGGAGCGGGAGTCAGGGTCTGCATGATGATCAGCCGAATTGCGGAGGACCAAAGCCTAAGGTCCAACGCCTTTTAGACCCTCAATGGTAAGACCAATGTGATCCAAAAACCAAGATCGAATCCAACTGATCGGAGCGCGTATGTAGTCGCGTGAAGCGTCCCAGCACGAGTATTGACGCTTGCCGAAGGCGGGTGTAGTGT
>CAWIBS010000034.1:0-157295 GCA_963834365.1 Vicinamibacterales bacterium
AGTACAACGAGGTCAACTACCGAAACTCCTTCTTCTACGACCTAGCCAAGGCGGCGGTGCTCCGAATGGCGTTCGCACTGGGCCACGAGTTGAAGCCCCACGGCGCAACGGCCTTGTCACTCACTCCGGGTTGGCTACGATCGGAGGCCATGCTCGAGGCGTTCGGCGTGACCGAATCGAACTGGCGTGACGTGACAACGCGTGTGCCCCACTTCGCTATTTCCGAAAGTCCAACGTTCGTCGGGCGTGCCGTCGCTGCCCTCGCTGGAGATCCCGAGGTGGCGCGCTGGAACGGACAGTCGCTGTCGAGTGGCCAGCTCGCCAAGATCTACGGCTTCACCGATCTCGACGGCAGCCAGCCCGACGCCTGGAGGTACCTCACCGAAGTTCAGGACGCAGGCAAACCCGCCGACGTAACCGGCTATCGCTGACACCGGGGGCAAACCCGATGCGCAGCCCTCGCGGAAGCGTTGGTGAGCCCCGTTCGATGTGCTTCAGAGGATCAAGTACAATATCCATCCTTTGTCATGGTCACGTCCGAAAACAGCGAGAACTTGGCCGATGCATAGGGCATAGTAGAGAGTATGGACCAGTTCGACCCGGATATCTGCTACCGAGCACTCCAGACGCGCGATCCGCGTTTTGATGGGCGCTTTCCTACCGCGGCAGCTGCCCAGGTTCAGCGTGCGCAGACATGGCGGCCCTGGCGCGCCTATGCCGCACAGTATTTATGGATCGCCGATAGCGCTGCCGTCCAAAATCCAAGAGAGGCTTGTCATGCCCCATAAGCTTCGCCTTCTTACAGAGACGCTCGCGACACCGATTGGAGAGCTGATTGTGATTTGCGATGAACAAGGTCGTCTGCGAGCAACAGATTGGACCAACTACGACGCACGCCTGCACCATCTGCTCGCGCGTCACTACGGAGAAGATCACTTCACGCTGACACCGGCCCCAAACGCATCCCGCCTCACCTCGGCAATTGCTGCTTACTTCAAAGGGAGATATCCACGCGATTGATTCCCTTCCCGTAGCCACGGCGATGGCTGCTTTAACCACGAGAGACAGTTTCAGTTGCCGGCTGTTAGTTTCTAGCTTTTGAGATATTCAGTCGCCAGAAAGGGTATCCATTATCGCCCGTCTAGAATATAGCGTGTTAGTCTTTTCCTCGAATGTGGACCTTTCGGCGAGCGCTGCGAAGCTCGTTGAGCCGTCCAACAAAGCGGCGCAGTCGATGAGGCCTGCGCGGCCTCAGGCGGACGCGGCTATCGCAGACCTATCGGAAGCAGACCTTTATAAAGACGAAACATCTCGACTGTCCTCGTGGTCGTTATCGCCGTGCTGTTTGCGCTCCCCGCAACCCCTCAGGTCGGTCCCGAGACCACCGAGCGCCAGCCGTCACCTTGACAAGCTACAGACAGATGGGGAGGATTTTGTTATGAGGGACCCCATCGCTGAGTCATAAAGAGAGGGACCCATGCGTCTACTGACTGCCGGAATTCTTTCAGCAGTTGGTCTCCTTCTCGCGGGCTGTGCATCGGATTTACCCTACTATCTTTCCATTAAGCCTACTGACGACGAGGGGTCCGACCGGACCTTTGCAATGCGTCCTTCCATTGGATCAGGTCGTAAAAACGGTCGTCGAGGATCTGCCCCCGGACGGATTCATGGCCGAAGACTCGATTCGCGCGTTACAGCGACGCTTCGAGCTGGCGCTCGCCTTATCTGAATTCGAATTGGGCGTCTCTCCGAAGAGGCCGGAGCAGCACGATGAGCTCGTTGCGAAGCGTCTAGAGAAGCTTCTGACGGGTCGCGCATGCAAGACCACCGTACAGCGTACAAAAATACGGATGCGTCAGGTCGGGGCCGACGTCAGCGACAAAATCGAGCCGTTGAAACCCGGAGAACCGTCGGCCGAGTTTTGGGCCCGACAAACGGCGTCGAAATGGATGGCCACCTACTCGCTTGATCCGGCAGACACCAACCATTACGCTTGATCGACTTGAAGAGTTCCTGCGCTCATCACAGTTGGTCAAGAGGCTGGCCGGCAACCCGTTACGAGCAGACGAGGACGAAAGCAATAGGGAATTTGTGGAAGAAAGCGGTGACGATGGCTCGCAATGGTGTGGCAAGCCGGAATCGCCCTGCGACAAGGAGCATCGGAGCCTGTACCTGATCATTACCCAGCCGGACCATCTGCATAAGAAAGCTTGCCGAGGTCATAAAGGGCATCTCCTCGGGGACGGAGCCGAGTTCGACACCGCCAGCATCGGGTGATCATGCTCGGCTATCAAATTCCATGGAGAACTAGGAGTCGGACACTCATCCGGTACGGTGTCACCTTCTATTTCGAAGATGGGTTCGACTGGAACAAGCACAGATCCCTGACAAGATTTTTCTCGGATATGACCTACTTTATGCGAATGAAGCGACGCCGGAGCCTCGGATCATCGCGAAGACCGATTCTAGCGAGAGCCAAAAACATCCTGACGCAACTCCTCTTTGGGTCGAGGCATGGTATTGGACAGGATATCCGTTTTCAGCCGTCATCGGGATCAAGAACGCGGCGTTCGGGGAAGTCATCGAGATCTGCCGTTCAGCTTGATCGCCGGGCTCATTGCCGGCCGCGATACCTGGAATTACCCGGTCCAAAATCTCGTCAATGCGCGCGATGTGCTATCCGTCGAGCTGCTCAGGCGGCCTCGGCGTGGGGCAGCGGCCGGCCTGTATCGATTGCTGACCCGAAACGCCCTTGGTGGGCCAGGCGTTTCAGTACAACTGGGGAGCTGATTGGTCGGAACCGGATTCGTTACCATCCACGTCTCGACGGAAGATATTTTTATCTCGTGGGATTTATGGAGGCAACAAGTGGGGGCAGGATACTGGTTTGTGGGCCGCTTTCGCCAAGGAAGTCTATCCTACCTATGACATCTACAGCTCACCGTACCGGCACGGCACGGCCGTCGATGTCACGTGGTCAATGTTTAATCTTTCGCACGGCCCCGGTTACACGGAAGCGCGCTATATCATGGATCATGCAGATCCGAACGACCGCATCTATCTGGCCGGCCACAGCGGCGGGGTTCAGAGAAGCGCATCCGCTTCACGGATACTTTGGCATCATCGCTATCGGGTGGTGAAGGTTGTCCGGATTGCAGGGCCGAGCATCGGGCAAGCCTTTGTCGATCCTCGTTATCCAGAGCCCTTTCCTGTCTATCTGAGTTCGGGGGAGGGGGCGAACGCCGATATCGTCTCGAAAGTGGGCCTCGTCGCGGGCGCCTTCAGCACCGTCCTTGGTTATGCGGTGCTCGTGCCGGTGAAGTATGTCGTCGGTAGTTTCTGCCTCACAGTCACCCGATGTCGTGATGCCGTCTACAGGCACATGGATCGCATCGGATACTCCAATGCGGATATCGTCGAGGTCGAACGAAAGCCGTCTAGCCAACACCAGACCCCTTGCGTCTCTCATTAGGAAACCGTCTTATTTTTGATGCCTATCTCCGCAGCGAATTTGCAACGGCGTTCCGCGAAGACCTGGAACGACCGATGCGGCCGAATCGCACCGATCGTCCAGCTGCATTTGACTGGAAGCAGTAGCGATGAACCGCCGCAGAGTGCCGCAGAGCCTTTCAAATGTCGCGAATCTCTCAATTGAAAGCTTGAAGGTCGCACATGGAACCCGCCTAACGCCGAAGCATTGGCTCCCACTGAACCGAAACCCGGAATGCCCCCTTTGTTTCGGCCGGCGGCTCCTTTGGGGCGTTGAGCGGGCCAAAAGTGTAAATCCGAGTGTCACCATCTTGAAAGAAGAGAGGACATACCATGCCGTTCACACTTATCAAGGGTCGATTCAAGCCGCAGGCCGGCATCCCAGATGGAGACTCGGTTCGCTTCCTTGCGAATAACTCGACCCTTTGGGCAAAACTGTGGTGTTTGCCTTTCATGACCGCGATGAGATCGGTCTACCCCAGGGTCGCGAGCCTGCCATCGACCCGGCTGCATTCATGAATTGAAAATAAACTCCATCTGAATTACAGTTCGGGCGTCCGCGCCCAGTCGAAGAAACGACGTCTCCGAGCCTATCAACTCAAGCGGACCGGAGCCGGCCGGACGTTTGAAGACAACGAAGGTGTCTGACCGATGGTCGGATGGTGGCGCCATCTGGCAGCCTGGTCCCTGCTGGCCTTGTTGCTGTGGGGTTGTTCTTTCGCGCCGCCGGCATCGGATCGACCGCCGGACTCCTTGTCCCGGGCCGACACGTTCAAAGTCCTCACCTAAAACACCCTGCATGGATTGCAAGTCGAGCGGTTTTGGGTTCGTCCCGGTGAAATGCTTGAGCAGCAGTTCGCGCGATTCAATCTCCGTGTAGACCAACTGGCGGAGACGCAACCGGATCTTGCTTTGGCACCGATGATGGCTTCGAGCGGCACCACGCCTTCGCGGCCCGCGTCCCGCATCGCCTTCGGGTAGACCGGCTTGACGTCGTGCTGCTTGCGGGGTGGCCGGATGTTGCCCCCGACCCGCAAAGCGTGGGTTCCCGCCGAGGGCGTTGAGGGCTGGGTGGCGGCCACGCGCCGCTCTCTGACGTTGATCGTCTCTCTCAGTGTGCCGACCTGCAGCGTCACGGCGCGTTCCCAGTCCCGCGCCACTTTCAGATCGAACTCGTGGCGGAGCCGGCCGAAACCGGCCAGCGCCGCGTCGAGGCCGTAGCGACCGGGAGCGACCGACGCGAACACGAAGCGCCCGGCAGCGTCGGTCGTGGCTTGCATCGTGCCGCCGCTCGCGCTCCGGAGCGTCAGCTCGACGCCCGGCATCACGGCCCCCGTCGAGTCGTAGACCACCCCGGTGAGGGGCAGCGGCGCCGTCTGGGTGCCGCGAACCGCGGCGACGGGGAGGGCGATGGCCGACAACAGGAGCACGGTGATGGCGAGCGCGCGGCGCGTGAGCGCGCGGCGGTCGAGGCCAGGGTTCAGCATGGCGGCGATTCTCCTTTCGAGCGTGGACGAACGTGCCATCGCCATCGACGGCGTGGAAACGGCGGCGCCGGGCCGGCAGCTCCGTGCGACCTCCAGCAAGTGGGCGGCGTAGTCACGCGCCGGGACACCAGTCCCGAGCACCAGATCGTCGCAGGCCCGCTCGCTCTCGCGGCGCAACTGCACGCACGTCAGCCAGACCAGCGGGTTGAACCAGTGGATCGCTCGCAGCGCTTCGCCGCAGATCTGGACGAACCAGTCGTGCCGGCGAACGTGTGCCAGCTCGTGGCAGAGGACGATGCGCACGCGCTCGTCGCTCCAGTCGCTGGCCGCTTCTGGCAGCATGACGGCGGGCCGCAGGAGTCCCCACGTGGCGAGGAGGCCCGGCTGGTCGGTCCGGAGCAGCCTGACGGGACGGGCGAGCCCATACGCCCCGCTGACGCGTGCGGCCGTCTCGGCCCATCGACCGTCACCGACCTCGGGCGCGCGCGAGGCGAGTCTCCGGAGTCGAAGCAGGCCGGCGAGCAATGCCCCGGCGCTCACCACGAATCCGATGGCCCAGACAATCGCGAGCACGGTCCCGGCCCCGACGGAAGGACGCGCTGTCGGGAACGCCTCGACGACGCTGGACACCGCGCTGGCCGGCACGCGCGTCATCGCCGACACCGCGGGCGCTGCCAGCGGTTCGCGCCATCCGATGTCCCATGCCGGGAGGAGCAGTCCGAGCAGCGGCAGGGCAGCGGCCGCAAAGATCGTCGCGGCGAGCACGCCGTGGCGCAGGGCCGCCGACCGGCGCTGCAGCACCAGGCTGGCACAGAGGCCCGCGAGGACGATGGCGGAGGTTCGGAGGGTGAGGTCGATGAGGAGGCTCATCGCGGATCCTTTCTGGCCTCGCGCACCAGCGCCTCGATGCGCGTCAGCTCGGCATCCGAGACCGTGGCGCCTTCGCCGCCGAGCAGGGCCGCGACCACTTTGGCACTCGATCCGTCGAAGAACGTCTCGACGAGGTGCTTGAGCGCCGACTTCCGCGCCGCGCGCCGCGGCACCGTCGGCAGGTAGACGTAGCGCAGCCCCTGCGCCTCGTGCGTGACGTGGCCCTTGGCCTCGAGGACACGCAGCTGCGTGCGGACGGTAGAGTAGCTCGGCGCGCCCGGCAGCCCGTTCATGATTTCGGCGGCGGTGGCGCGTCCCAGCCGGTAGAGCCGGTCCATGATCTGACGCTCACGCTTGGTCAGCACGGCATGCATCGCGGCGGACTTCGTCATGTGAGGTTTATAGCACTAATGCGATTTTTATAACACATCGACCGGCAGCCGTGTCAACTCACCGCTTTTCAGCGGCGAACTGGCGATCAGCGCCTGCCGTAACCCGAAGATGGAACAGTCTCAGCGCGGGAGTTCGTCCATGACCAGCTGGAGCGATCCGATGACGCGGGTGCCGATCGCCTTCGACACCCAGCCGCTCGACCACGAGGAGGCCCGGGCGCTCTTCCAGGATCGGCTGCGGGTGTTCGCGCTGTCGACGGGCTTGCTGGGTTTCGGCTTCTACGTGCTGAATCTCGTCATGACGTTCCCCGGCGTCACCGGCGAGGACGGCGTCGTGGCCGTGGCCCGGACCGCCATGGCCATGTTCCATCTCCTCGCCGTCGCGGTCTCCGCCTCGGTGTGGCTGCTGGTGCGCCTCCGGTCATGGCCGCTGCCCGTGCTGCGCGGGTTGGATGCCGGCGCCGTGACCCTGAGCTGCGCCTGCTACGGCTTGATGGGCGCCACTCACGCGGCCGGGCCCGCTCCCGGCCTCTCCCAGACCATCGGCCTCTTCTCCGCAATGCTGGCCTGCACGAACGTCGTGCTGGCCCGGGCGGTCATCGTCCCGAGCTCTGCTGCGCGCACGGTTCTCCTCAGCGTGATCGCGTTTCTCCCGCTCGAGCTGCTGAGCGGCGTCCACGCGTTTCGCGGCTTCACGGCCGGTGGAGACGAGCTGCTGGAGGCGCCGGTGGCCATGCTGTCCTGGGCGACCGTCGCCGCGGTCGTGGCGACGGTGGGATCGCGCGTCATCTACGGGTTGCGCCGCGAGACCGCCAGCATCAGACGGCTCGGGCAATACAGCCTCGAGGGCAAGATCGGCGAGGGCTCGATGGGCATCGTCTATCGCGCGCATCACGTGCTGCTGCGCCGGCCCACCGCCGTCAAGCTGCTGCCGCCCGATCGGGCGGGGGAGGAGAACATCGCGCGGTTCGAGCGCGAGGTCCGGCTGACGGCCCAGCTCACGCATCCGAACACGGTGGCGGTGTACGACTACGGCCGGACGCCGCAGGGGATGTTCTACTACGCGATGGAATACCTGCCCGGGCTCGATCTCGCGGCGCTCGTGCGCGATTACGGCGCGCAGCCGCCCGGCCGGGTGATTCACCTGCTCCGCCAGGTATGCGGGGCGCTCGCCGAGGCGCACGCCGCCGGCCTCGTGCACCGCGACATCAAGCCGGCGAACATCATCCTCACCGAGCGCGGCGGCGAGCCGGACGTCGTCAAGGTCGTGGACTTCGGCGTCGTCAAGACGCTCGATCTCGAGGGCGCCGAGACGACACAGGCGTCGCGCAGCATGATCACCGGCACGCCGTCGTACCTGTCGCCCGAAGCCATCAAGTCGGGGGACCTGGTCGATGGCCGCAGTGACATCTACGCGCTGGGCTGCGTCGGCTACTTCCTGCTCACCGGCCATCCCGTGTTCGACGGCAGCTCAATCGTCGAGATCTGCGCGCATCATCTGCACACGCCCCCGCAACCCCCATCCCGACGATCGCCCGCAGTCCCGGCGGATCTCGACGCCGTGATCCTCGAGTGTCTGGCCAAGTCGCCCGAGGAGCGCTTCATCGATGCCGGCGCGCTGCGCGAGGCCCTCGGGCAGTCTTCAGCCGAGGCCACCTGGTCGCGCATCGACGCCCTGGCCTGGTGGGCGGCCCGGCGTTCGGCAGCGCCTCCGGGTTCGCGACCGCAGACACTGCCTCCGGAAGCCCAGACGATGGCGGTGGATCTGGGGGGGCGGTAACGGGGGGGACTGGGCGGCTGGAGCGACTGGGCGACTGGGCGACTCGAGCGGCTGGGCGACTGGGCGACTGGGCGACTGGAACGGCTGGAGCGACTGGCACGGCTGGAGCGACTGGAACGGCTGGAGCGGCTCGAACGGCTGGAGCGTCGAACGGGGCGCGGTTTAGCTTCTGTTCGCTCTTGTCAGATTTTGCCGTGTCCCGGCTACAGGCTACGGGCAAACTCTTCACAAGCCCCGTAGCCAGTAGCCCGTAGTCCGTAGCCCTGACTGAAGACCGAAGACTGAAGACCGAGGGTTTTTCATCACCTGCTAGAGCCCGAGCCGCTCGTGCAGGAGACAGAGGCTCGTCATCCACATCAGCAGCGCATCGGCGCGCGCCCGGCCCGGTCCGTCCAGTGACGGGATCGAGTCGAGCAGCGGGATCACCTTGGCGCGATCGTACAGGCCGGGGCGCTCCAGCGCGGGGCTCCGCAGCGTGTCCTGCAGGAACGCGTAGAGCCGGCCGTCCTGCTGGATGGTGGCGGGCGGCGACATGAACGGATGCTTCTGTTTCGCGTACACCGCGTCGGTCACCACCGGACGCGCCGCCTCGCGCAGCACGTACTTCTCGGTCATCCCCTTGATCTTCATCGCGACCGGCATGCGGGCGGCTTCCTCGACGACGTGATGATCGAGGAAAGGGAGGCGGCCCTCGACCGAGTGCGCCATCTCCATGCGATCGCCCAGATTGCTGAGGATGTAGTTGGGCAGCATGGTCTTGCCCCAGATGTAGAGCGACTGGTTCACCGCATCGCGTCCGGCGAGCTGACGCTCCACGTCGAGGCAGCCGAGCAGGACCCGGAACGTGTCGCGGCCGGCGAACTCCTGCTGGAAGTCGTCGTCCACGACCCGCAGCAGCCCGGCGCCGATCTGGCTCCAGGCCTCGAGGTTCGACGGGACGAAGCCCAGGATGCGCTGCACGCTGTCGAGCGGGGTCGTGCCCTGCGGCAGGAGCGTGCCGGCCGACACGCGATTGCCGGCTTCGAGATCGGCGAGCAGACGCGCCTGCTCGGCAGCCCCGGGGCGGTTGGATCCGTACAGCACGAGGTCGCGCCGGAAGTGCGGGTAGCCGGCAAAAATCTCGTCGCTGCCTTCGCCCGTCAGCACGACCTTGATCCCGGAATCCCGTACGGCGCGGCTCAGCAGGAACTTGGCCACGGCGTGCGCGTTGGCGAACGGACGCTCGGCGTGATAGACGGCGTCGCCGAAGTGATCGGCCAGATCGGACGAGCGCACGTCGATCTGGCAGAACTCGGCGCCGGAAAATGCCGCCTGTTCGCGCGCCAGCGCAGCCTCGTCGTAGTCGTCGTGGTCGAACGACAGCGTGTACGCGCGCAGCGGCCGCGGCGACAGGCGCGAGGCGAAGCCGAGCACCGCGCACGAGTCGATGCCGCCGCTCAGATAGCACGCCACCGGAACGTCGGCGCGCAGCCGCACGCGAATGGCGTCGGTCAGCGTGCGCTCGAGACGATCGACCCACGCGCGGGGCTCGTCGGGCGTCGTCGTCTCGCTGGCCAGGGGATAGTCCCAATCCCAGTACAGAATGATCCGGACCTGATCGCCGTCGGTCACCAGATAGCTGCCGGGCGGGACCTGATAGATGCCGGCGAAGAGCGTCCGATCCGGCGGGTGCGAGACGAAGTGCACGTCGTAGAGCGAGTCGCGGTCCCAGCGCAGCGGCACGCCCAGCGCGGCAAGGGCCTTCACCTCCGAGGCGACGTGGACCGCGCCGCCATGCGCCGCGTAATAGAGCGGCTTGATCCCGAAGCGATCGCGCGCGGCGATGAGCTGGCGATCCCGCGCGTCCCAGATCGCGAGGGCGAACTCACCACGCAACGCGTGGACGGCGCGTGTGCCGCGGTCTTCGTAGAGATGGAGCGCAATCTCGCTGTCCGACCGCGTCCGGAAGTGGTGACCGTCGCGCTCGAGGTCGCTGCGAATCCGCTCGAAGTCGTAGAGCTCGCCGTTGGCGACGAGTCGCAGCGTGCCCGCTTCGTTGGCGATCGGCTGATCGCCGGTCTCGAGGTCGATGATGCTCAGGCGTGCGTGGCCGAGGCCGGCACACGCGTCGGGCGCGATCCAGACGTGCTGGGCGTCCGGTCCCCGATGCCGCAGCCGGCAGACGGCCCGGCGCATGTCCTCCGCCCGGACCACGGGGTGCTTCGAGACCGATGCCACGATTCCGCACATGCGCCGACCTCGCTCCTCCGGGTCCGGCTGAAGCCGGACACTACGGCGGCTCTCGCCCGTCCGGGTCCGGCTGGAGCTGGCACACGGCGGCCGTCCGGGTCCAGCGTGAGCCGGCACGGCGGACCCTCACTCGTCCGAGTCACCGGGCTCCGTAGCGTTCGGCTTCAGCCATGCCGTCTCGGTGTCGTCGTGTCCGGCTTCAGCCGGACCCCGCCACTCCGCGCACCATCATCGCAGTCCGAACGGCGGCATGGCCGTCAGGAAAGCGTAAGGATTGCGGAATCGGGCCGCAGGGCCGGTCAGAACGAGACCCACACCAGCCAGGGGTCGTCCACCCGGAGCACTGACTCCTGCTGATGCTGGCTCATGTACTCCGCGCGGATGAAATCGATGCTCTTGCTGCTCTGTTTCTGGCCCGACACCGGGTAGAGCAGGATGAGCACGTAGGAGTTCTCCTTGATCGTCGTGCCGTCGGCGCCCTTGAACTGGCCGTCGCCCTTGACGACCGTCAGGCCATCCGGAAACAGTGGCGTCACGACCTCGTCCAGAAACAGGCGGAAGTCCTCGTCCGTGACCACGCCACCGGGCTTGGCCGTACCGAAGAACAGCTCCGTGCGCGCGAAGGCGAGCGCCTGGCGGCGTTCGCCGTCCGGGGCCCGGCGCCGGGAAATGGGTCGGTCCTGGCGTTGTGCCTCAACTTGCTGCAGGGCCTGCACTGGCGAGGCGAGCAGCAGGGTGAAGGTCATGGCGAGTGGTGTCAGGGCTTTGCGCATCAGTGTTCGCATCTTCGACATCCTTGTCTTTCGTACGGGCCGCGCGTCGGTGCGGCGTTCGACCAGGGACACGTGAACGGCATCGTGCACGGCCCGCGACGGCTCGAGCTGGAGGGGCCGGTCGGTCCCTTCCAGTCGCCACGGGCCGCGTGAAGCGCACCCGCCCAGCATCGACAGGACGACCACCAGCGCGGCCGACTGTCTGAGCAGGTGTAGACGTCCGTCGCCGGAGCCGTGGAGCGTGAGGCGGGCCTGCATCTCGTTAATGAGTTACGTGCGCGACCGTCCCGACCGGACACGAATCGGAGCGACACGGGCGTTACGTCACGGCGTTACGCCAGTCCGAGCCACCGGCTTTGACGGCAGGCTTACGGCTTCGTTATGACTGGACCGTCCAGCGGCCCGATGATCGACCTGACCCATGAGTGCGGTTCTCGCGTCGCTCGACACGCCTCAGCACGCGGAAGTGGCTGAGCAGCTGGAGCGGATCCTCGCGGACGTTCGATTCGTCTCGTCCGAGCGAAGCTCCAGCTTCCTGCGCTACGTCGTCGAACGGACGCTCGCCGGCCGGGCAAGCGAGATCAAAGAGCTCGTGATCGCCGTCGAGCTCTACGCACGCACCACCGGTTACGACCCCAAGGCCGATTCCACCGTGCGCGTCGAGGCGAGCCGGGTCCGGGCCAGGCTGCAGGACTACTACACGCACAAGGGGGCCTTCGATCCGATCCGCATCGCGATCCCGAAGGGCGCCTACGTCCCCACGTTCGACCGGAACCACGCAGTGCCGGTCGCCGAACCCGCCTCGGAGCCCGTGGCGACGAAGGCTGACCGGCCCGGACGCGACCGGCAGATGCGCGGGCTCGCGGCGCAATGGTCGATCCTCGTCATGGCCGCCGCCTCGCTCGTGCTCGCATGGTGGCTGTGGCGTCCCGACCGGGTCGGGGCGGAGCCGGGCCCGGGCACCGCAGCCGTCCACGCCGATGCCCGGGCCGAGAGCCTCACGGCCTGGCACGAAGGCAACGAGTTGCTCCGGCAGGATCCGCACTCGGCCCTGTCGGATCGCGGCATGCCGCAGACCCTTGCGCGCGCCATCGAGCGCTACGAGCTCGCGGTGTCCAGGAGCCCGGCATTTGCCCGAGGCTGGGCGTCGCTCGCCGAAGCCTACGAATACGCATATGCGTTCGTCGGGCGCAGCGCCGCCGACGATGCGAGAAGAGCGGAGGACGCGGCACGGCGTGCGCTGACGCTCGATCCGAACCTGGCCGAGGGCCATGCGATGCTGGCCATGGTCCTCTTCTACCTGCGGTGGGACTTCGCGGCCGCCGACGCGGCGTATCGCCGTGCCCTCGAGCTCGCGCCCCGCAATGCGTGGGCGATCGTCGAGTACGCCGACCTGCTGCGCGAGACCGGGCGCCTCGAGCAGGCGGCTGCGGCCATTCGTCGCGGCCGGGCGCTGCAGCCCGCGCTGCAGATCCTGGCCGTCAAGGAGGCCGAGATTCTGCTCGATCAGGGGCGCCCGGATCAGGCGATGGCTGTCGCCCGCGACGCCATCGCGCTCAAGCACGACTCGATACGGGCCCACGTGGCGCTCGGGATGGCACTCGAGGCGAAAGGCGACGTCGAGCCGGCGCTGACCCAGTATCGCAAGGCGCTCGAGATTCACGGCCAGGATCGCCGGGCGCTCCCCGCCCTGGGGTATCTGCTCGGCCGGAGCGGCCGCGAAGGCGAGGCGCGCGACGTCCTTCGCCGCCTCGAAGATCTCCACACGCGCATTCGCAACTGTGCCTTTCAGATCGCCGTCGTCCACGCGGGCCTGGGTGACCAGGCACGTGCACTGGACTGGCTCGAGCACGCGCACGCGAGCCGGCAGATGCACCTGCCGTTCATGGTGGTGGAGCCGCGCTTCCGATCGCTGCGCTCGCATCCGCGCTTCCAGGCGATCGCGCGCAACATCGGGTTGACCGGGAGTGAGCTGGGGACTTGGGCGACTGGGCGTCTGGGCGACTAGGGACCAAAGACCGACGACCAAAGACCAACGACCAAAGACCAACGACCAACGACCAACGACCAAAGACCGACTACGGGCTGCAGGCTTCAGGCCAGACCGAAGACCCCAGCCGTTCGAGCCGCTCCAGCCGTTCTAGCCGCTCCAGGCGCCCAGCCGCTCCAGCCGCCCAGCCGCTCCAGCCGCTCCACCGTTATACTCACGCCCGCTGACGATCCACGTGACGGAGGCTGGCTCATGAGTCCTGCGACTATGCGCGCGTCGCGCGCCGGCGGCGTTGCGGCCCTCATCCTCGCATCGCTCGTGCTGCCGGACGCGCGCGAGCGGGTCTCGCTCCGCGGGCAGGTGCTGACCGTCCCCGACGGCTTCGAGGTCGAGCTCGTGGCAGGTCCGCCACTGGTCGAGCGTCCCATCGTTGCCGACTTCGACGACGACGGCCGTCTCTACGTCGCCGACTCGTCGGGATCGAACGACAAGGTCGAAAAGCAGCTCGCCGACCGGCCGCACCGGATCGTGCGTCTCGAGGACACCGACGGCGACGGCCGGTACGACGACAGCCGCGTGTTCGCGGACCGCATGATGCTGCCACAGGGCACGCTCTGGTTCGACGGATCGCTCTATGTCGCGGCGCCCCCGAGCATCTGGAAGCTGACGGACACCGACGCCGACGGGGTCGCGGATCGCCGCGAGGAGTGGTTTCAAGGCAAGACGCTCACTAACTGCGCGAACGATCTCCATGGGCCCTACCTCGGACCCGATGGCTGGATCTACTGGACGAAAGGGGCATTCGCCCAGCAGACGTACGAACGCCCCGGGGCGGCGCCGCTGGTCACCCGCGCCGCGCACATCTTCCGTCGGCGTCCGGGCGACACGCTCGTGGAGCCGGTGCTCACCGGCGGCATGGACAATCCCGTCGAAGTCGCCTTCACGTCGTCTGGCGAGCGCATGCTCACCGCCACGTTCCTCGAGCATCCGCAGCTCGGGCGACGTGATGCGCTGATTCACGCGGTGTATGGCGGCGTCTACGGCAAGCCGCACGCGGTCCTCGACGGGCAGCGCCAGACCGGCGACCTGCTCCCGGCCGTGTCGCACTTCGGCCCGGCGGCGCCCTCGGGCCTGGCGCGGTATGCGTCGCGTGTCCTCGGCGACGAGTATCGCGACAACTTCTTCGCCACGCTGTTCAACCTGCACAAGGTGACGCGACACGAGCTCGAACGGGAGGGGAGCTCGTTCAAGAGCCGCGACACCGACTTCCTCGTCTCCGACAGCCTCGACTTCCATCCGACCGACGTGCTCGAAGACGCCGACGGCAGCCTGCTCGTCGTCGATACCGGCGCCTGGTACAAGCTGTGCTGCCCGACCTCGCAGCTCGCCAAGCCGGACGTGCCGGGCGCAATCTACCGCGTCCGCCGCAAGGGCGCCCCGGCGGTCCCGGACCCCCGCGGACGCCGACTCGCCTGGCCGTCGATGACCCCGGCCGATCTGGCGGCGCGGCTCGACGATCCGCGTCCAGCGGTGCAGGCGCGCGCGATCGATCTGCTGGCACGCCGACCGGACGCCGTGGCGGCGCTCGAGCGCGTGCTCGCCCCGGCGTCCTCGGCAGACGCACGCCGCAATGCGGTCTGGGCCCTGACCCGCATCGAGGCACCGCAGGCGCGCAGCGGCGTCCGGACGGCGCTCACCGACCGCGACGAACGGGTGCGGCTGTCAGCGCTGCATGCGGTGGGACTGTGGCGGGATCGGGCGGCGGTGCCCGCCCTCCTGGATGCGCTGCAATCCAAGGCGCCCGCGGTGCAGCGATCCGCCGCCGAAGCGCTCGGACGCATCGGCGATGCGCGCGCGGTCCCGGCCCTGCTGAGCGTCGCCGGTCTCGAGCTCGATCAGATCCGTGAGCACTCCGTGATCTACGCCTTGATCGAGATCGGTGACCCGGCGTCCACGGCCGCAGGCCTGCAGGCGGCGGCGCCTCGCGCCAGGCGTGCCGCGCTGATCGCGCTCGACCAGATCGATCGGGGCGGCCTGCAGCCCGACACCGTGGTCGCGCTGCTCGATTCCCGCGACCCGATCATCAAGGACGCGGCATGGTGGGTCGTGGGCCGCCATCCGGAGTGGGGCGTCGCTCTCGCGGGATTCTTCGGGCGGCGCCTGTCCGCGCCCCGGCTCACCGGGGCCGAGCGCGACGAGCTGGTGCAGCAGCTGTCCCGGTTTGGCGGGAACGCCGGGATCCAATCGCTGCTCGCGACCACCGTCGAGCGCGGCGTCTCGCGGGACGCACGTCTCATCGCACTGCAGGCGATGGCACGTTCGCGTGCGAAGGAGCTCCCGGCCGTCTGGCTCGCGCCGCTCATCGCCGGACTGACCGGCGGCGATCCCGAGCTCGCACGGGCGTCGGTCGCCGTCGCCCGCGCGTCGCCGCCCGCTCCGTCAGCCGCACCGGAACTGAAGGATGCGCTGCTTCGTGTCGCGCGCGACGCGGCGACCCCGGTGGACGTGCGCCTCGATGCGCTGGCGACGATCGAGGCCGGCCTGACGCCGGTCGATCCCGCGCTGTTCGATCTGCTGAGCGCGAGCCTGGCTCCCGATCAGCCGGCAGCCATTCGGGTCGCGGCCGCCGGCGTCGTCGCCCGGGTGCGGCTCGACCGCGCCCAGTTGTCGGCGCTGGCCCGGACGCTCGAGTCGAGCGGGCCGCTGGAGCTGCCGCGCCTGCTGCCGGCCTTCGACTCCGGCAGCGACGAGGCGCTCGGCTTCGAGATGCTGGCCGCCCTCGAGCGATCGAAGGGTCGTGCCAGTCTTCGGCCCGACGTACTGCGTCCGCGCCTGGCGAAGTATCCCGCGGCGGTGCAGCAGCGCGGGGAGGCGCTGCTCTCGTCGCTGGATGCGGCGATCGCCAGGCAGGCGGCCCGGCTCGAGCAGCTGCTGGCGACGGCGCGCGGCGGCGATCTCCGGCGCGGGCAGATGGTCTTCAACGGCCCGAAGGGCGCGTGTTCCTCGTGCCACGCGATCGGCTACCAGGGCGGCCGGATCGGGCCCGACCTCACGGCCATCGGCCAGATTCGCAGCGAGCGCGACCTGCTCGAGGCGATCGTCTTTCCGAACGCCAGCTTTCCACGGGGGTACGAATCCGTGATCGTGACGACGACCTCGGGTCAGGTGCACAGCGGCATCCTGCGAAACGAGCTGGCCGACGAGCTCGTGGTCGCGACCGGCGAGCGTGAGGAAGTGCGGATTCCCCGACAGACGATTGCGGACATGCAGCCCGGCTCGGTGTCGCTCATGCCGGCGGGGTTCGGCGATCAGCTCTCGCTGCAGGAGCTCGCGGATCTGCTGGCCTTCCTCAAGGCGACACGCTGGGGGGCGTAACGCCTTGCTGGAACAGTTTCAGCTCGCGCTGCAGGCACAGGATATCGGGCGCGTCCGGGCGCTGCTCGAGACCCATGCCGAGGTCCGCGCCCTGGTGAACGCGCCGATCGGGCCCTTCGACGGCCGTCCGGCGGCAATGGTGAAACACAACCTGCCGCTGCTCGATCTGCTGCTGTCCCATGGCGCCGATCTCAATCTGAAGAGCGCGTGGTGGGCCGGCGGATTCGGCCTGCTCGACGTGGACTGCACGCCCGAACAGGCCGCACCGCTCCTGGCCCGGGGGGCGACGGTGGACGTCTTCGCGGCCGCGCACCTCGGGATGATCGAGCGGTTGCGCGACGCTCGTGGACGACGATCCCTCGCTCGTCCACGCCCGCGGCGGCGACGGCAAGACGCCGCTGCACAGCGCCGCCACCATCGAGATCGCGCGTGATCTCCTCGACCGCGGCGCGGTCATCGACGCCCGCGACGTGGATCACGAATCCACGGCCGCTCAGTATCTCGTCCGCGACGCGCCCGACGTGGTTCGTCTGCTGGTCGAACGTGGGGCCTGGTTCGACATCTTCATCGCCGTCGGCCTGCGTAACGCGGCCCTGGTCGAGCGCTGTCTGCGCGACGATGCCGACGCGCTCAATCACCGCACCGGTCAAGGCCTGTATGTCGTCGCCCACGACGGGAAGCGGGCCGCGACACCCCGAGCAGATCGGCGATCGGCGCGGCGACATCTATCGCTGGGTGTTCGACCACAACGTCTCGGCCGTCGAGGCCGCGGCCCGTCTCGGCTTCGACGACATCGTCGCGCTGCTCCTTCGCCATGCGACGCCCGCTCAACGGCTGCTGGCCGCGTGCGCCGGCGCCGATCGCGCGGCCGCGCAGGCGGTCCTCGACGCGCATCCGGGCGTGGTGGCCGCTCTGACGCGATCCGAGATGCGCCTCATCGCCGACAAGGCGCACGCCAATGACACCGCGGCCGTGGCGTTGATGCTCGACATCGGCTTCGATGCCGGCATCACCGGACCCGATGCGGCGGAGCCGATTCGATGGGCTGCGTTCCACGGCAACGCCGAGCTCGTCCGGCGGCTGCTGACGCACGCGCCGCCGATCGGAGCGCGCGATCCGCACTACGGTTCGACGGTCCTGGGCTGGTGTCTGTACGGCTCGCTCAACGGCTGGCGGCGGAGGACCGGCGACTATGCCGCCACCGTCCAGTTGCTGCTCGACGCCGGCGAACGTCCGGACCCGTCGGCCTTCCCGACCGGTCGTGACGATGTGGACATCGTGCTGCGAAAGGACTTCGAGTCACGCTAGGGACGTAGCTCAGCGCTGTGGGCATGAGCGGACGCCTGGCGCTCACCTGAAGTTGTCGCAATCAACGTCGTGGTGCGGGTGGCGAAGTCGAAGAACACGACCGCCGGCAGCGGACGGTCCCTCGTCTCCAGGATTGGCCAAAGCCCGTCAGCGGATTGCGCCAGCGGGCCCATTGGTCCCTGCCAGCCGCCCGTTCATCGCTATAATCGCTCCGTCCATCAAACAGGCCGTCGAACGTCCTTGATCGGATCGAGGAGGTATGGGATGAGAAAGACCTCTCTTGTGGTCGTGGTTGTGGTCGCAGTCTGCATGCTGCTGTCGTCGCGCGCCGCGCTGACGCAGTCGAGTGAGGGTGACCCCGACGTGCTCGCGCGCATGGCGGCGATCAACGCCCAGCTCCGCGATGCGGGCCTCAACATCGCGGTCGAGCACATCGAGTTCTTCACCATCGGAGGCGGGAGACCCAGCAACCGGATTCACAAGTCCGGTCTCCGTTGGGTCGCCAACGATCCGCGCCGCCTGGCAGATGGGATCAACATCACCTACCTCGTCGATCAGAGTGATGGTGCGACGGCGAGCGGCTTGACCAATGCGCAGACGGAGGCGGCGATCGACCGGGCCATGGCCACGTGGCAGGCGGAGAAAGCGTTCGGGAAGGTTGATCTCGTCAAGCGCGCCGACAGCGGGGCCGACCCGGACATCTTCGACTCGTTCTTCGGGTTCGGAGGGTTTGGCAATCCGTTCCTGGCCGACATCACCAACGCGGGATGGCTGCCGCGCGCGTTCTTTGAAGCGGTCGGCGGTCCCGGCGGCGGGCGTGGCATCCTCGCCTTCTCCGTGTCGTTCATCTTCACCGATCCAGCGACAGGCAATCCGACGGATGTCAACGGTGACAATCTCCTCGATACGGCGCTCAACGAGGTGTACTACAACAACAATTTCGGCGACCCTGTCGGCGACCGCGCCGGCAACCCCTGGGGCATCGACGTGCCGTTGCCCGGCATCGACGTCGAGACAATAGGACTCCATGAGAACGGCCATTCACTGGGACTCGGTCACTTCGGTCCGCCGCCGGCTGCGGTGATGAATCCGGTGTATGCCGGTATCCGGCAGGCGCCGCTTCCCCCCGAACATGCCGGCATGTCGAGCCTGTGGCGGCGCTGGCCGAAGTGATCGCTGGCGAGAAGCGATAGAACGGAGTCGCGGAATAAACGGCGGGGCCGAAGCCAGTTACTCTGCCGCCACCGTCCAGTTGCTGCTCGACGCCGGCGAACGCCCGGACCCGTCGGACCTGCCCACGGGCCGGGAGGATGTGGATAGCGTGCTGAGGAGGTTCGTCAGGGAGTGACGCCGAACCGGCGCACGAGGCGCTCGACCTCGTGTCTGAGAAAGCTGAACGACGGAATCACGAACAGCCGCGTCTGCATCTGGGAGGCGTCGTAGTCCTGCTCGATCACCCGGCTGGTGACGAACGGCAGCCGTTCGACCTCCGACGAGAGCGAGAACGGAATCTCGCCGAGCGAGGAGAGGATGCCGGCGCCGAAGATGCGGGTCTCCGCGTCTTCCTCGATGAGGCCGAACTCGATCGAGAACCAGCTGAGACGCTTGAGCGCCAGCACATGGTCGCCGCTGCGGACCGACACCGCCGCGCGGCCGATGAGCGTCAGCAGCGCCGCGTAGTCGCGGTTGACCAGCGGCGGCACGTGACCGAGGCAATCGTGCAGCATGTCCGGCTCGGGGGTGAACTCGGGACGCGCGCCGTGGCGGATGAACTGCGTGACCGGGAAGCCGCGCTCGGCGATGTACGAGTAGAACGTCTTGTAAGCGATCGGCCCCTCGGCTGGCACGAGGTGCATGCCACTGCGGCTCTCGAGCTCGCGGCTGATCACCCGCAACTGCGGGATGTGATCCTCGCTGATGCGCAGCTCCCGCTTCGCGTCGAGGTAGATGCGGCTGGCGTGCTGCTGGTGCAGCGCGTCGAGCCGCGGCGCGACGTCGCGCCAGATACGCTGCTCGTCGTCGGTGTAGAGCAGGACCGGCGGGCCCTGCCGGGCCAGGCGGTGCGCGCGGCACACGTCGAAGAGCACACGCCGGCGCGCGACGTAGTCGGCATCGTGCAGCCCCGGGTGCCCCGGCTCGAGCTCGAGGGTCGCGATATCGGGTGGATTCGCGTAGATGTCGTTGACGTTCGCTGCGTCGATCGTGGCCTCGTTCATGCGGTCCTCGGTCATCAAGCCTGACATACCAGGATTAACGACGACTTGCGGTAGATCGAACGTTGTAAACGTCGGCCCCCGCAGTCTCCATTTGTCTGCTTCCAGCGAGCTTTTTGTATGCTGGGGCGTTGAACAGGATCACCGGCTGCGACGGTTCAGGCCGCTGAGGCCTCGCATCCGACGTCGCCTGTCTCGACATGCAAGAGCCTGACCGCGTGTGTCGTGCGCCGTTCGAGGAACACCGAGTCGCCGAACTCGTGGGTCCGGTAGCGGCACCGCTCGAGAGCCGTCGTTGCGCGGGCGAGCGTCGCGTCGTCCTGAAACGCGCGAAGCAGCTCGTAGTGGCTGGTCCCGGGTTCGTGCGTGCCGGAGAGGATCGCATCCACGATCGCGAGAGGGCGCTGTGCGCCCACACGCTGATCGGCCACGCCGTCCCCGGCGCGGACGTGCCCCTCCGCTGTTGCCGCGTGCTCGAGTGCGCGCACGACCGTCGTGCCGACGGCGACGATCCGCCCGCCCCGCGCCCGGGCCCGCGTGATGGCGTCCGACGTGTGCTCCGGAATGCGATACGGCTCGTCGAAGGGCAGCCGCCGATCGAGCGCCGCGTCCCCGGTGGAGGAGATCCCCGCCGCATGCGTGATCGTGGCGACGTCGATGCCGCGGGCCTTCAGGGCGCGGATCGCCGCCCAATCCAGCGCAAAGCTGGCCGACGGCGGTTCGAAGGCCGCGGGCAGTGCGGCGAGCGGCGTCCAGACGTCCCACATGGCCAGCGCACTCGTCACGTGCGCGTATTGGATCGGCCGTCCGTGCTGCGCCAGCCCGGCCCACACGGCCTCACTGGATGACGACTCGAATGTCAGCCGCACCAATCGTGGGTGGCCGAGCCTCGCGTCCACCCGGGCCCGCAGTGGCCCGAGCTGGAGCCGATCGCCTCGCGAGAGGGGCGGGGGTGCCGGCCGATCCTCCGTCCGCGTGCGAAAGTCGCCTTCGCCAAACACGACGGCCGTGAAGCGGAACACGTCGGCCGGCGCCAGCGACGCGCGGCCCGCGAGCCGCACTTCGATCGACGCGCCGCTCGGCACGTGCACGCCCTGCAGACTCGCGGGGAGCGTGGCCGCATCGTTGGCGATGACCAGATCGCCCGGGTCGAGCAGGTCCACGAAGCGTGGGCGCCGGATGTGGCTGATCCGGCCGCGGGCATCCACGACCAGCAGCCGCGCGTTCTCCGGGCGCTGGGTCGCCCTGCTGGCTGCGATCATGACGGCCCCGCCATGACTGCCGGCGCCGGTGCGCCCAGGATCGCCACGACCTCCTCGATCAGCTCGCGCGCGGCGGTCGCTGGCCGCTTGAGCGCGGATCGGTCGGCATCGGGGACGGCGGCCGCATGGAGCGGCGTATCCATATCGCCGGGATCGACCGTCAGCACGCGCACGCCCTCACTCGCGAGCTCCGCATCCCAGATCCGGCTCAGGTGATGCAGGGCGGCCTTGCTCGCGCCATAGGCGCCCCACCCTGGATACGCGTTGACGGCGGCATCGCTCGAGATGTTGACGACGATGCCGCCGCGACCGCCGCGGGCGGAGGCGGTCAGCGCGCCGAGCAGGGCGCGGGTCAGCCGGAAGGGCCCGAGCACGTTGGTCTCGAGCGCGAGCTCGAAGGCCTCGCATTCCGTGTCGCCCAGCAGTGCGAGCGGCACCTGCCCAAGGCTGGACGCGTTGTTGACGAGGAGGTCGAGCCCGCCGAGTGCGCCCGTGATCTGCAGCGCCACGGCATGGATGTCCTGCTTCCGTGCAATGTCGCCGACGATGCCCACGGTGCCGGGATGGGCGGCGGCGACCTCGTTGACGCGTGAGGAGGTCCGGGCGACGAACGCGACGTGCGCCCCGAGCCGGTGCAGCTCGCTCACGAGCGCGAGGCCAAGGCCCGAGGTCCCGCCGGTGATGGCGGCGCGCAGCCCGGGCATTCTGGAGATCGGATCGAGCGGGCGAATCATGCTGCCTCCTGTTCGCTCGAATCGTAGGTGGCCGGGCGCGCCTGAACCTCCGGCCACCGGACAGGCGCACGGCCTGTCCGTCCGGACAGGTCCTGAGTAAGCCCTGAGCCCTGACACGTGTGTTGATAGTCGTAGTGTCCGCCTTCAAGCGGACTCCCGGGTCGGCTGAAGCCGGGCACTACGGCCACACAACTTGGCCTATGAGAGCAATCCCCGTTCCGCCGCCATGGCCACCGCCTGGGCGCGATTGTCGGCGCCCAGCTTGTTGAAGAGCGCCGTGACGTGGAATTTGACCGTCCGCTCGGAGATGGTCAGCGTCTGCGCAATCTCGCGGTTCGACAGTCCGGCGGCCACGAGCCGGAGCACGCCCCGTTCCCGCGCGCTCAGCAATCCGGGTCGTGCCCGCGGATGGCTCACGCCGCGCACGAGTTTGCCGGCCACGCGTGGGCTCAGGTACGACTCGCCGGCGCGCACCTGGCGGATCGCATGCGCGATCTCGGCCGCTGGCGCGCCCTTCAGCAGGTAGCCGCGCGCGCCCGCTTCGAGCGCGCGATACACGTCCTCGTCGCCGTCGTACGCCGTGAAGACGACGACCCCGCGACCATCGCGGGCGAATCGCGCGACGCCGTCGCCGCCCCGGGCGTCCGGCAGCTTGAGATCGAGGACGACGACATGGGGATGGTGCGTCGCGGCGAGGCGAAGTCCGGCGCCGACGCTGTCGGACGCACCGACGACCTCGATATCCGCCTCGCGCTCGAGCACCGCGGCGACGCCTTCGCGCACGATCGGGTGATCGTCGACGATCAGGACGCGAATCATCGCGGTTCCAGGGGGACCGTCACCGTCACCGTCGTGCCGTGCCCGACCTCGCTGCGGACCGATGAACGGCCGCCGAGGAGCCGGGCACGATCCCCGATGCCGGAGAGCCCGAAGCCGCGCCGCCGCGCGCCGCGCAGGGCGAAGCCCACGCCGGCGTCCGCGACGACGAGGCGCAGGCGTCCGCGGCGCGTGTTCAGGCGAATCGACGCCTCTCGCGCCGACGCGTGCTTGCGGATGTTGGCCAGCGCCTCGCCGGCAATGCGGAACAGCTCGGACTCGACCTCGGCCGGGAGCTGGCCGACGTCGGCCACCTCGGTCCGGACCAGCACGCCCGTCTCGGACGTGAACTGACGCGCCAGCGCCAGCAGCGCTTCACCGAGCGGCGTGCTGGCGACGATCGAGGCGCGCAGGTTGCGAATCGATCCCCGCGCTTCGTCGAGGCCTTGCCTGGCGGCGTCGAGCGCCTTCGCCAGCGAGGCACGCGCGGGATCCGTCGCGTCGAGCGTGGACAGGCCGGCCTCGATGTGCAGCGCCGCCGCGGTGAAGTTCTGGGCGAGGGTGTCGTGGACGTCGCGCGCCAGGCGGGCACGCTCGTCGAACCGTGCCCGCTCGATCGACCGCTCGGCGAGGCGGGTCCGTTCGATCGCCACCGCCACCTGGTCGGCCACGGTGGTCAGCAGGTCGAGCTCGCGGCGCGACAGCCGCCGCCAGTTGCGCATGGCGAGATTCATCACGCCGAGCGGCCGATCGCCGGCATACAGCGGCACGCTCGCGTGGCAGCGCAGCCCGCGGGTCTGCGACGCCTGGCGTGCCTTGATCGCCGGGGCCAGCCGGCTGCACTCGACGACATCGATGTTGCGGGCCGTGAGCTGGCCGCGCTCGAAGAGGTCGAGACACCAGCAGGACCGGCCGGTCATTCTCACCGGTTCCTGCAGGTAGGGCGGCAGGCTCTGGGCGGCGGCGCTGTAGAAGCGATGGGTGGCGGGGTCGAGCAGCCACACCCAGCCGGTCTCGACGCCCAGCAGGTCCGCCATGCGCCGGAGGGCTTCGCCGGCGGCGCGCTGCTCGGTGGGGGCGCGATTGAGCGCCTCGGCCACTTCCTTCAACACGCGCAGGGCTCGCGTCTGTGCGAGCCGGCGTGCGTGGCCCGGGCTGTGCCGGGCCTTCAGCCTGCTAGGGGCGCGGCCCCGCACCTGACGCACGTGACGCTCCAGCCTGCATGACCGCCTGCGCCTGCGCGGTGTCGACGTCACTGCTGGAAGGCCGTCACCTTGCCCCCGCGCACCGTGATCACATGCGCAAACTGCATGTCCATCGCCCGGCCCGTCGCCTTGTAGGTGCCGGTGTAGCGGCCCTGTACCAGCACGCCGTCGCTCGTGGCCGTGAAGGTGCGCGGCGTGACCGTGAAGCGGTCCCACTCCTGACCGAGCCGGACGAACAGGTTCGTCAGGACCGCCTGCGGACCAATCCACGGGCTCCCGTCGGGGTTGTAGGGATTGCCCTCGGCCTGGCGCCATTCGATCTGCTCGTCGAACAAGGCCAGCACCGCGGGGATCTCGCCGCGTCCGAATGCTTCGTACATGCCCTTCACTACCTGGACGTCGCTCTCTGGCATCTCGCCTCCATGAAGATGTTGAGGGGGAGCGACAGGATAGCCGATTGGCGGCAGGCGATCACCAATCGCGGTGGTCCGGCTGAAGCCGGACACGACGACACGTACGCCCTTGGGGTCCGGCTGAAGCCGGACACGACGTACGTACCGTACGCGTACGCCCTTGGGGTCTGGCTAAGCCGGACACGACGTTCGCAAGCGGTACGTAGTGTCCGCCTTCAGGCGGACCGGGGCGTCAATCGGGTAAGCTGGCCGGCGGCCTGACCCTCCATCAACGCGAGGAGAACCTGATGCGCTCGTCCAGCCCGCTTTCGAGCCTGACGCGACGCGAAGCGCTGACGCTCGCCGCCGTGCCGTTCCTGCAGCCGGCGCGTCGGACGGCGGCGAAGCGCGTCATCGTCGCCGGCGCCGGCATCGCCGGCCTGAGCTGCGCCTGGGAGCTGCAGCGGCGGGGCCACGACGTGCAGGTGCTGGAGGCGTCCAACCGCACCGGCGGCCACGTGTTCACCTTCCGCGAGGGGCTCGCTGACGGGCTGTACGCAGACGCCGGCGCGGAGCAGTTCACCGAGCCCGGCTACGAGCGCTACTGGGGGTACGTCCGCGAGTTCGGCCTCGCGCATCGCTACTATCCGCGCCGCGAGCACATGCTGCGCTGGATCGGCGGCACGCTCTACACCGAGGAGATGCTGTCGGATCCGAAAACGCTCGGCGCCCTCGGCCTGAACGCGCGCGAGATCGCCTATCTGCGGACGCATCCGTTCTGGGATCTGGCGTCGCTGTACTTCGCGCCGTATCTCGACAGCTTCCGCGACGAGTACCAGCCGTTCGACGCCGGCCTGAACCATCTGGACGCCCTGTCCAGCAGCGACCTGTTCAAGAAGGACGGCGCGTCGCCTGCCGCGCTCTCGTTCATCGGCGGGCGCGGCTCGGCGCTGCACGCGGTGTGGCACGCGGCGATCCTGAAGCTGCGCGGCGTGCCGCTCTGGCCGCCGAAGGTGTTCAGGCTGGTCAACGGCAACCAGACGCTGACCGACACGTTCGCGAGCAAACTCGGCGATCGCGTCCGCCTCGACTGTCCCGTCACCCGCATCGAGCAGGGCGAGACCGGCGTCCGCGTCACCTGTCGCGAGCGGCGGCGCGCGAGGTGACGCACGACGGCGACTATCTCGTCTCGGCGATGTCGGCGGTCATGCTGCGCGTGATTCCGTTCACGCCCGCCCTGCCGGCGGCGAAGGCCTTCGCCGTGCACAACGTCCCCTACTACTTCGACTCGCGCGTGATCTTCCAGTCGAAAACGCGGTTCTGGGCCCGCGACAAGGTGAGCCCGAACATGGAGATCAACGAGGACGCGCTCCAGCACGTGTGGAGCACCGGCGACGAGGTGGACACGTCGCGCGGGTTGCTGGTGGGCACGGCGACGGGCGCCGGGTCACCCCAGGCAGCGCTCGCCGCGTATCGGAAGCACTACACAGGTAAATCAGAGGACATCGAGTCCTCGCAGGTCTTCACCTGGGCGACCAACCGCTGGGCGTCCGCCTGCGAGACGACCTCGTATCCGCCGGGGCAGGTCGGGAAGTTCTGGCCGGCGCTCATCGAGCCGCACGGCCGCGTCCACTTCGTCGGCGCCTATGCCGACAACCTGAACTGGGGAATGGAAGCGGCGACGCGGTCCGCCCATCGCGTCGCCGAAGCAATCGACAGGGCTTGATTCCGCCTCCTTGCGCAAGGACCAGCTACCACTTACCAACGACCAAAACCATCCCGTGCGTGAGCGGCTTGGTCGCTGGTCTTTGGTCGCTGGTCCTTGGTCGTTGGTAGCTGGTTTGAGCCGTCGCCGTGACAATCGTGATCGTCGCGCTGGGAGCGTGCCTCGTCCCGGCGCGTCGCGCGATGCGGATCGAGCCCATCGTTGCGCTGCGCACCGAGTGAGGACAACGCTCGCACCCGCCACGCCCGACTAGGCCCCTGGAACCGTGATGAGTTGCCTGAGTCCCGGAGCGCGGCGCCCGGCGCGCAAGGCGCGACGACTGAGAATATTGGCCATATTTGAGGGAGGAGCAACGCAGCGAGCCGGGATGCCCCGCCCGGGAATTAGGTGACTCATCATGGTTCCAGGGGACTAGCGTCGCGTCAGCAGCAGTCCCTTCAGGGCAACGAGCCCGGCCAGGATGGCGCCGGTGAGCGGCACGGTGTGACCCGTGAACGGCGTCGCCAGGACCAGCGCTGCGGCTGCCGGGCCGAGCCAGCGTGTGCGCCGGTAGTCGGGCCTGTGGTGCAGCAGCCAGAGGCACAGCAGATACACCGCGACCGGAATCGCCACCGCCGCCCCGGCGCCGACCCGCCCGACCTTCGCATGATGCGTGGCGTGATCGACCGCCACCGCCAGCCCGGCCCCCACGGCGGCTGCCGCGGCGAAGATCAGATAGTGCCCGTAGCCCCAGACGATGGCCTTCGGCAGGCTCGTGAGGAGATCGTGGACGGGTCGATCGAAGTAGATCCACCACATCGCGAACACCGTCAGCAGCCCGCCGACGATGATCGGCGTCAGCGAGGCGTGCGCCTCACCGGAGACCACCGCCGACTGCACGGCCATCGTCGCCGCAAGCATCGATTCGCCCAGGACGATCAAGGTGAGCAGGCCGTATCGCTCGGTGATGTGGTGCGGATGCCACGTCGTGCTTGCGGCGCGCTCCGCCCATACCGGGACCGCGAGCTCCAGCGCCGCGAAGGCGAGGAACCCCGGTCCCCAGAGGGCAGGCACGTAGAGCAGTGCAACCCAGCCGACCTGCAGAACGCTGATGCCGGCGGCGTACCTGCGTGCCGTGGCACGGTGCACGGGGTCCGATGCGGCGGCCCGCAGCCACTGCGCGACGAGCGCCAGCCGCATGACGACATAGCCCGCCACCATCGTGTGATTCGGCGCGCGCGACTCGAACATCGCGGGCACCCCGGCCGCCATGATCAGCGCGCCGGTGATCTGCACGAAGACCAGGAGGCGATACGGCACATCGTCGCAGTCGTAGGCGGAAGCGAACCAGGTGAAGTTCATCCACGCCCACCAGATGGCGAAGAAGACCATCAGGTAGCCGACGAGTCCCTCGACCGGATGGGCGTCCGCGACGGCGTGATGCAGTCCGCTGGCCGCCTGGGCGATCGCGACCACGAAGATCAGGTCGAAGAACAGCTCGAGCGGCGTCGCTGTGCGGTGAGGCTCGTGCGGTGACCGCGCGATCATGCGCCGGGGTCCGGCCGTGCGAGAGGCGCCGGCATGCGTATCGATCGACGGATCCGACATCGTGCCGGCGAAGATGCCACAACTCCGTGGCCACGTCATGTGCCACGTGATCAGCGACGGCCATCACAGCAGAACGAGCACCACCAGCCAGGATCGACTGGTAGAATCCGCGTGAGCAGACGCCACAACGATGCCGAACGACTCATTGAGTGACGTTCCTGGCGTTGCAGCCTGGTCGCGACGCAGCTTCATCGCGGCCGGCGCCGGCGTGACCAGCTGCGGGGCCGCTCGCGCACAGGCGCCGTCCCCGGTCCTGACGGCAGGGCAGGTCGTCGAACGAATCAAAGCCAACGTCGGCATTCCCTGGCGCGAACAGACCGTGGACAACCTCATCGCGGGCGCGAGCGACACGCCCGTCCGTGGGATCGCGACCACCATGATGGCGACGCTCGACGTGCTGCAGCGGGCGAGCGCCGCCGGCCGGAACATGGTGATCACGCACGAGCCCACGTTCTTCTCGCACCAGGACCGGACGGACGCCTTCGCCGACGATGCGACCTACAGGTTCAAGCTCGATTTCCTGACCAGGCAGTCGATGGCGGTGTTTCACTTCCACGATCACTGGCACGCCCGCAAGCCCGACGGGATCTGGACCGGCATGGTCCGCGCGCTGGGCTGGGAGCGCCGCGTCGATCCGCAGAATGCGCGTCGCCTCCTCTTCGACGGCGTCCCGTTGGCGCAGTTCGCCCGCGACATGCAGTCGACGCTCGAGATTCGCGTGATGCGGGTGATCGGCGATCCGGCGCTGCCGGTTCGCCGTGTCGCCGCCAGCTGGGGCAACGTCAGCCTGAACCCCGGCGTGCCGCTCATCTCGCAGCCCGACGTCGATGTCCTCGTCGTCGGCGAGACGCACGAGTGGGAGCTCGTCGAGTACGTGCAGGACATGATCGCGTCGGGCCAGAAGAAGGCGCTGGTGCTGCTCGGCCACGTCGTGTCGGAGCAGGCCGGGATGAAGCTCTGTGCCGAGTGGCTGCGGACCTTCATCAGCGAGGTGCCGGTGGAGCTCGTCGAAGCGCCGGAACCCTACTGGAGTCCTGAGCGTCCGCCGAGGGATGGCGGACGGTAGGTTGATTACGGGCTACGGGCTACGGGCTACTACGGGCTGCGATGGCGGAAACCACCTCGACACGATCACCTCGGCAGGCGGGTCAGTCCCTCACGCCGGAGGTCGAGGCCGCCGTCGCCTGGCTGAAGCGCCGCGGGACGGCGCGCACGCGCGATGGCATGGCGCGCTACGGGCTGCCGTCGGACAAGGCGTTCGGCGTCCCGGTCGGGACGATCCAGCAGCTTGCCAAACGCCTCGGCCGCAATCACCAGCTCGCGGCGGGACTTTGGGACACCGGCTGGTACGAGGCCCGGCTGCTTGCGGCATTCGTCGATGAGCCGGAGCGTGTGACGCCGGCGCAGATGGACCGCTGGTGCCGCGACTTCGACAACTGGGGCGTCTGCGACACGGTGTGCTTCCACCTGTTCGACCGCACGCCGCACGCCTTCGGCAAGGTCGCGCAGTGGTCGCGACGCCGCGACGAATTCGCCAGGCGCGGCGCCTTCGCGCTGCTGGCCTGTCTCGCGCTGCACGACAAGCAGGCGGACGATGCGCGGTTCCTGCGCTGCCTGCCGCTCGTCGAGCGGGGCGCCGCCGACGAGCGCAACTTCGTCAAGAAGGGCGTGAGCTGGGCGCTTCGCCTGATCGGGCGTCGCAATCTCGCGCTCAACGCGGCGTCGGTGGAGCTTGCCGGGCGGCTGGCGGCTTCCACGCAGCCGGCAGCGCGATGGGTGGGGAAGGACGCGCTGAAGGAGCTGACAAGCCCCGCGGTGAGACGACGCCTCGAGCCACGGACACAACGAAAGGCGCCGCGGACACGACAACGAAGAAGAGCCACGGACAAGATCTGACTAGATCGGATCAACATCGATGGCGTCGTTTGGAACGCAACGTCCGGCTTGACTGCCACGACGAACCCAGCCGTCTGGACCGGCTCGCCGAGTAAGCCATGGCGCGCGACGACGGCACCCACGAAGTGAAGAGACGTGGCCTTCAGGCGGTGAGGGTGGATATTCGTTAGCCTGTCATTCGCAGTCTGTTCCTCCAACGGTGTCACGACATGGCCAAGACCGTCCTGGGCATCGGCGCGCACTACGACGACTGTGTGTTCGGCATCTCGGGCATCCTTCTGAAAGCCTTGCGCCAGCACCATCGTGTGCTCGTGCTCTCGCTCATCGGCGACTACAGCAACTGGAGGCCGGTGAGGGGGCGCGAACGCGAGATCGTCGATGGCACCATCCGTCTCGGCAAGGAATATGGTGTCGAGATGCGTTTCCTCGACTTCGCCGAGATGAAGATCGCGGTGACGGAGACCACGATGCGTCTCGTGGCCGACGCCGTTGCCGACATCGCACCGGACATCGCGTTCACGCTCTGGCCGAACGATCGCCATCCCGATCACGAGATGGCCGCGCGGATCGCCAAGATCGCGGTCGGCTTCGCGGATCGCCTGATCGCTCCCGAGCGCAGTTTCACACCCGCGCAGCGCGTCTATCAGTTCGACAACGGTCCGCGGCACACGATTGGCTTCGAGCCCGATACCTTCATCGACGTGTCCGAGGAATGGCCGCAAGCGATCGAGTGGCTGGGGAGGCTCATGGCGCTGCTGCGAAACCAACCCTACGACAAAGCCAGGCTGGACGGCGCGCAGCGCGCCAAGGAGACGCTGGCGCTGTATCGCGGACAGACCTGCGGCGTGCGGTACGCCGAAGCCGTGCGAGGCCTGAACGCCTATCCGGTCGACGTGTGGTGAGCCCGCCCGGAGTCAATACGATCGGGAACTGCGCGATGCAGGTTCTCGAGATCATCTGCGTTTTCAATCCAGGGGCCCAGCTTGACGATATTACCGTTCAGCGGCGGCGGCGAGAGGGAGGGAGCGCAGCGACCGACGCGCCCGTCCGTCTGCAACGAGGCGTTAAGGAGCACTCTCCGGCGGCCACGCGTGCTCTATCGACGCGTGTAGCTTGCCCGGCGGATCATCGAGCAGAATTCGGTGCGGGAACTGGGCCATGCGCAGAGCGACCGATAGCGTCCGAAGTTGAGTCTCGGCAATGTGTGCTTCTCCCGGGATGAACCCCGATGCGAACATCAACGCCTCATCCGAGGAATCCATCTCCCATTCGAGGATGGAATCGGGCGGAGCTCGAAGGATAACCTTGCCGTTGTAGCCCGACTGATGCGGTCTCAGCGCGAGTTGACAATCAACGAGGTAGGACTCAATCCCACGAAGCCCATGGGGAGCGTAGATCTCGACGCAGAAGTGGCACTTCACACTGTTTCCCTACGTGCCTGTCAGATCTAATCCGTGGCTGATCCTGTTCAATTCCGTGGCTGACTTTGTCCGATCTATCCGTGGCTGATCTTGTCAGATTTATCCGTGGCTGATTTGGTCAGATCTGTCCGCGGCTGATCTTGTCCGAATCTATCCGCGGCTGATCTATCCGCGGCTTAGTACCTGGACCGGATCGATGCGGGACGCCCGGCGTGCCGGCAGCCAGCCTGCGAGCGCGCCCGTCGTCATGAGCAGGAGGGCCGCGGCGATCAGCGTCGGCGGGTCCCGCGCCTCCAGGCCGAAAAGCAACGGCGCGACGAACTGCGTCGCCCAGAGGCTCACGGCGATGCCGCACAACAGGCCGAGTCCGACGAGGCGCAGCGCGCGTCCGAGGACCAGCGTGACGACGCCGCGAGGTGCGGCGCCGAGCGCGATCCGGATGCCGATCTCCGCGCGCCGCCGGCTCACGGCGTACGACGTGACGCCATACAGGCCCAGGGACGCCAGCAGCAGCGCCACCAGGCCGAAGAAGCCCGACAACGCCGCCACCAGGCGTTCCTGCGTCAGCGCCGTGTGGATCCGATCGGCCAGCGGGGTGAAAGTAATCCGCAGGTCGGGATGGAGCGGCGCCAGCGCCGCGGCGAGCGGCTTTGCGAGGCGTGCCGGCGAACCCGCGACCGCTCGCACGCTGAGCGACGTTGAGGCGCCGAGCTGGCGCTCCTGCGAGTACAGACATGTACAGCGTGGGCGGGACGGGTTCCCGCAGCGAGTCGTACACGGCATCGTTCACGTAGCCGACGATCACGCGGGTCACGTCGTGTGGCCCATGCACGCGGGTGCCGATGGGGTTGCGGCCGCCCGTGAACCGTCTCGCGAACGCCTCGTTGACGATCGCGACGGGGAGTGCTCCCGGCGTATCGGTGCTGGCGAAGTCGCGGCCCGCGATCAGGCGCATGCCGTAGGTGCGGAACCAGCCCGGGCTCACCATGTTGAAAGACGTCAGGCGATCCGCCACCGGCAAGGGCGGACCATCCGGCAACTCGATACGGTTGTTCCAGCGCCGTCGACTGACCGGCGTTACCGTCGACAGCGCCGCGCTGGACACGCCCGGCACCGCGAGCGCGGCGTCGATGACGCCGCGGAACAGCGCTTCGCGATCGGCTGGCTCGATCCGCGCCTCCGGCACCTCGATCGACGCCACGAGCATCGGCTGGCTGTCGAAGCCGAGATGCATGCGCGCGAGCGACGCGAACGTCCGGAGAAACAGCCCAGCCGCCACGAGCAGCACCAGGGACAGCGCCACCTGCAGCACGATGAGCGCGTGGCCGAGACGGCCCGATCCGCCCGCTCCGGCGCCGCGACCCTGCGTCTTGAGGGCTTCGTTCGGCTGCACACGTGTCGCGTGGACGGCGGGCGCCGTTCCGAAGAGCAGCGCCGTCCCCACGGCGGCCGCGGCGGTGAAGCCCAGGACCCGCCAGTCGAGCGCCAGGTCGAGGAACACCGTTTCGGCCTCGCTGGTCAGCTGCGTGGCCAGCGCGCGGCTGCCCAGCCGCGCGACGAGCAGTCCCAGCAGCGCCCCCGCGCTCGACAGCAGCAGGCTCTCGGTCAGGAGTTGTCGCGCAATGCGCAGGCGGGAGGCCCCGAGCGCCACGCGCAGGCTCAGCTCGTGACGCCGCGCCGAGCCTCGCGCGAGGAGCAGGTTCGCGAGGTTGGCGCACGTGACCAGCAGGACCAGGCCGACGACCACCATGATCGTGGTCAGCGGCCGGCTGTAGCGTTCGCGCAGGCTGGAATCCCCGTTGGGGGCGGGCTCCACTCGGAACGGCTCCCGCAGATAGTTCTTTTCCTCGTCCGCGTGCCAGTCGTCGGGCATCGTGGCCGCGCGCATCGCCGGCTGCCGGGCCCGCAGCATCGCGGTGGCGCCTTCGACGGTCTGTCCCGGTTTCAGCCGGAACATGATCCGCAGCCACCAGCTCGATCGCCGTTGCAGCGCCCGCGCGCCGGAGAGCCGCGTCACCGTCCCGATCGGGATCGCGACGTCGAAGGTGCGGCCCACGTCCACGCCGAAGAACCCGGGCGGCGCCACGCCGACGATCGTGAACGGGACACGCTCCACGGTGATCGACCGGCCGATGACGTCGGCCGCTCCGCCGAACCGGCGGTGCCAGAACCCGTCACTGATGACGGCGACGGGGCCGTCCGGACCGCCTCCGGGCTGGTCGTCCTCCGGGCCGAACGTGCGGCCGAGCATCGCCCGCACGCCGAGCACCTCGAACATCGTCCCGCTGGCCCACAGGCCGTCAACGAACTCGCTTTCGCCGCGCAGCGCCAGGTTGAAGCGCGTGCTGGACACGGCGAACGCGCCGTCGAACGAGCCGGCGCGTCCCGCGAACCTGCTCCCAGATCGGATTCGTCCAGTGCACCCGCCGGCCGGACTCGTCGGCGAGGAGGGCGAGTCAATCCGGGGCGGCCACGGGCAGCGCCCGCAGCAGCAGCGTGTCCACGACCGAAAAGATCGCGGAGTTGGCGCCGATGCCGAGCGCCAGCGAGAGGATGGCGACCGCCGTGACGCCGGGCGTGGCCCTCAGCGCGCGCACGCCGTCGCGGAGGTCCTGCATCAGGCGCTCCGCGGATCCCCAGCCCCAGCTCTCGCGCGTCGCTTCCCGAATCAGCGCGACGCTGCCGAAGTCCCGGCGCGCCGCGGCTTCCGCCGCGTCCGCCGGCAACCCCGACGCCTGCTGTTCCTCGGCTTCGGCCTCGAGGTGGAAGCGGAGTTCCTCGTCGAGCTCGCGCTCACGGCGCTTCCACCGCCACAACGCGCGAAGCCGGGCGCCCGCCGCTCGAAGCGCCATGCGCTACTCCGCCAGCCTCAGCACCCGCGTCATCGCGACCGAGAGCTGCTGCCACCGCGATTGCTGCGCGACGAGCTGCTTCCGGCCCCGGGGCGTGAGCGTGTAGTACTTCGCGCGCTTGCCCTTGTCCGACGTCTGCCACGCGGCCGCAATCCATCCCTGGGCCTCGAGGCGATGGAGCGCCGGATAGAGCGATCCGGTTTCAACCCTGAGCACGTCTTCCGACAGCGTGCGGATCTGCTTCGCGATCGCGTGACCGTGGCACGCGCCGAAGACGAGCGTCCGCAGGATCAGGAGATCGAGCGTGCCCTGGAGGAGCTCGACACGGTGCGGGGTGGCGGGCATGATTGTGTAGGCATTCTACTTCATGAATCGTAGAGTGTCTACACAATGCAGACACATGGTCGAAAATCAGTAGAAAGCCGACCGCATATCGCCGGCCGCCGGAAGCCGTGACAGGATACGGGACGTGACGCAGGAGCGGATCACGGCGCTGTTCTTCGAGCTGTTCAGCGGACTGCCGCGCCAGGGCCCGGGAGACGAGGCCAGCACGCTGAAGGCGCTCGCGATCGTCCCGGCCACCGGTCCGCAGACACGCGTGCTCGACATCGGCTGCGGGACGGGTCTGCAGACGCGCGTGCTCGCGCGGGCGTCGCCGGCGCGCATCCTCGCCATCGACAACCATCCACCCTTCGTGGAGGAGCTGAACCGTCACGCGAAGGCGGCGGGCATGAGCGACCGGCTCGAGGCGCGGGTCGGGGACATGCGCGAGCTCGACTTCCCGCCGGGCTCATTCGATCTCGTCTGGTGCGAAGGCGCGATCAACGTCGTCGGCTTCGACCAGGGACTGCGTGCGTGGCGGTCCCTGCTCGTGCCCGGGGGCTGCATGGCCGTCACCGAGGTCTGCTGGAGCCGGCCGGATCCGCCGGCTGACTGCGCCGCGTTCTGGGCACAGGAATATCCGGACATCCGCGACGTCTCGACGCTCCTCGGCGTGATCGCGGACTCCGGCTACCAGACGATCGGGCACTTCGCCCTGCCGGCGGCGTCGTGGTGGGACGATTACTACCGTCCGCTCGAGGGCAACATCGAGGCGTTCCGCGCGCGATAC
Organism: Vicinamibacterales bacterium; assembly: GCA_963834365.1. GTDB lineage: Bacteria > Acidobacteriota > Vicinamibacteria > Vicinamibacterales > Vicinamibacteraceae > CAWJAP01. The sequence continues at coordinate 34,909 of CAWIBS010000034.1, forward strand.
CGCGCCGATCCCGACGCCCAGGCGCTGGCCGACCAGGTCCAGCGCGAGATCGACATGTGGCGCACGCACTCGGCGTTCTATCACTACGAGTTCTTCGTCATGCGCGCCGCGTGAGCGTCGCCGGCCGAGCATCGCCAGGCGACGGACCAGGGCCACGGACGGATCTGAACACGAGCCACGGACAGATCTGACAAAAGCCACGGATAAATCTGACAAGATCTGAAATCGTCGCAGATCTAGTCCGTGGCTCGTATCTGATCTGTCCGTGGCTCCTATCGATCCAGTCCGTGGCCAGGCTCAGCGGCGCCGCCCGATTTCGTAGATGGCACCGTGAGTCAGCGACACGACGAACACGTGCCCGTTCGGCCCCATCTCGATGTCGGTTCCCACACCGAAGTTCATCCCCAGCATCAGACTCTCGCTTTCGGTGCCGTCGAACTTGGCCGTGTTGTCGGCCACCTTGTCCAGCAGCCGCCGATCGCGGACCGCAATCGCCCGGCGATCCTCCGTCAGGTCGAAGCGGAAGATGTAGCCGCCCGCGAGGTCCGGCCTCGCAGCCCCGAGCAGCAGATCCCCTTCGAACTCGCGCCCGAGCGTGCTCTTGTGCACGAATCCCAGGCCGGCCGGCGCGACCTCGAACCTCCAGCTGAACTCGGGATCGCTGTACTTCGATTCCGGCAGGACGAAGAGCCGGAGCAGCGCCTCGGCGGGCGTGTCGGCGAGCAGCTCGGGCGACCACCGCACCTGTTGCAGACCGAAGAAGGGCGCGGGCGCAGTCTCGGTCGCCTTGAACTGTGCGATGCGTGAAACGGGCCCCATGATCTGCACCCATCCTCCGTTCATGCCGGGCTCCACACGATTGAGCTCGCTGAACGAATCGTCGCCGTTCTCCTGGGACCACAGGTGGCCCGACCGTGGATCGACGGCGATGCCGAAGCCGTTGCGGAACCCGAAGGCGTAGACCTTCTGAAGGTTCGCGCCGACCTCGCCGCCGACGGTTGCGCCGTACTCGAAGAATGGATTGTCCTCGGGCGTCGAGCCATCGTCGTTCAACCGAAGCACCACCCCCGAGAGGTGCGCGTCATCGGGCTCGGGTCCGCCGAACTGATCGTCGTCCACTCCCGGCCCAAAGGGACCATCGGGCAGGTTCTGCATCTGACCGCGGCGCCCGAGATCTCCGACGAAGACGAAGAGCTTTGCCGGCGACCGCTGCCGCCCTCTGTCCTTTCTCTCCTGCGCCGTGTCCGCCTTCTCCTGGTCGTCCGCCTTCTCCCCGTCGCCGTCCTTGTGGCGGCGATCCCCCGGCTCCTGCGCGAAGGCGAGGACGCCGCCGTCATGGTTGCCGCGTGCCACCGGATTGGTGGCATCGGCCTGGATGGCGCGAAGCCTGATGAGATTGAGATCGTGCGTCAGGCTGCTGCCATTCCACACATAGCGATCGACGCGGTTGCCCAGCAGGGCCGTGTCCGACAGTACGTCGGTGTCGGCGCCGGTCGAGCTTTCGGTCCAATAGAGGTAGACGCCCGGGTCGCGAGGGAAGTCCGGATGCAGGGCGATCCCGAGCAGCCCCCGCTCGGACCCGAAGTTGACGGCCAGATCCAATACGGTCTGTATCGTTCCGTTCATCACCCGCTGGACTCGTCCGGTGGTCTTCTCGAGCACCAGGATGTCGTGCGGCCCGATGAACGCCATGGTCGTCGGGTTGGTGAGTCCGGTGACGACGGTCCGCACGGCCAGTCGCGGGTCCGTCAAAGTCGGGGTCGTTCCCTGTGCCTGAAGCTGTGTGATCGGCCAGGATCCGGCCAGGATCACGAGTGCCGCGAGCGATGACGCCGCGCACAGCCCCGATCGACCGCAGGCGCGCCCTGGGGTGATGGTCCCGCTGCCCGCACTGCTGCCACGCCTGACGAGTTGCATGGCGAACCTCCATTGCTTCGTTCCCGAGTCTCTTGGTGCGGCAGCAGAGCGAATGGCCGTACGCAGCAACTTGCGTGCCCGGTCGAGGCAGGCGGCAGACCTGCTCCAGCAGACGCTCGACGAGGAGAAGGCCGCCGACGAAAAGCTCTCGTCACTCGCCGAGGGCGGCATCAACCAGGAGGCGGCTCAAATCGCCCATCCGGATGACGAGGCCGAGGCCGCCCCGCCGAAGAAAATGGCGGCCGGCCAGTCGGCGAAGCGGGCGCTTCGCCGCTGAGGCCGTGGCCGAGGCGCCGCGGCCTCCCGCGGCGCCGGTCACCGCTGGCGGGACGCCGCCCACTCCAGCAGGCGTTCGAGCGGCCAGCAGTTGATCACGTGCTCGGCCGGGAGGCCGGCGAGCAACGCGTGAGCCATCGCGATCTCGGCGTACGCGAGCTGCGCGACCGAATGCGCGTCGCTATCGAGGGCGAACAGGCAGCCGGCGTCCCGTGCCTGCCGCGCCAGTTCGAAGTCGAGATCCTGGCGAGAGGGGTCGCCGTCGATCTCGATGGCGACCCCGGTCCGCGCCGCCGTCTCGAAGATTCGCGGCCAGTCGGCCGCCACCCCCGGGCGCGAGCCATACATGCGGCCGCGCGGGTGACCGAGGATGTGCACGCCCGGGCTCGACACGCGGCCAGCATCCGGTCGGTTTGCGGCAGCGCCGACCGCAGGCCCGAATGCGGGGCGGCGACGACGATCTCGAGCTGCCGGCGATCCGCGAGGATCCACGTCCACTTCGCCGTCCGCGCGGATATTGGCCTCTACACCACGCAGCAGGCGGAAGCGTCCCTCGAATGCCTGGTTGACCCGTTCGATCTCGCCGGCCTGCGCGGCGAGTCGCTCGGTTGACAGTCCACCCGCGATCGGGAGCCCCCCCGAGTGATCGGTGACCGCTGCATAGGCATAGCCGCGAGCCATGCAGCCGGCGGCGATCGCGTCGAGCGTCTGGCTGCCGTCGCTCCACGTGGAATGCATCTGCAGATCGCCGCGGTAGCCCGCGAGCCGATGGTCCCGCGTCAGAATCCGCCGGGCTGCGGCCCGGCTGAGAAAATTCCCGCGCCACGCCCGACGCCGCTCGACCTCGGTGCGCCGGCCGCTCTCGTCGATCGCCCGTTCGACCGTCTCTGAACGTCCCGAGCTCAGCACTTCCAGGATGATCCGCGTCGAGGCGGGGCCGATGTGCGGGATGCGGGCGAGCGTGCCGTCTGGCAGAACGAGCTCGTCTACCGGCAGGTCGAGCCCGCGAATCGCCTTGCCCGCCTGCTTGTAGCCCCACTGCCGCTGTGGCGACTGCTGGGCGGTCGCCATGTCGCGCAGCAGTCCCGCAATCGTGCTGTTGATGTCGGCGTCGCGATTGTGCTCGTTCATGCCGTGAGACGGTTCATGCCGTCAAGGCGCCGTGAGACGGTTCATGCCGTGAGCCGTAGTGGTCCGGCTTCAGTTCATGTCGTGAGACGTAGTGTCCGGCTTCAGCCGGACCCTCAGCTCTGACCACGTCAGTCCGCGCCAGTCTCGCGCACTGCGGTCGGTGCAAATCCGAATCCCGCTGGTGTAGTGTTGGACCGCTCGACCGGGAAGGCCGAGTCCGGGCACAGTGAACGGAGGCGCGGTTGGTCAGTACGCGGGTTCTTTCCAGGCGGATACGGGTTGTCGGCGGCATGCACGCCGCGCTGATACTGGCGCTGACCGGTGTCGCCGCGCAGTCCGGGCGCGGGCCGCGCGAGTGGCGCGACTACGCGGGCGGTCCCGACAGTTCCCGGTTCGTCGACGCCACGGGGATCACCCGCGCGAACGTCAGTCAGCTCCAGGTTGCCTGGACCTATCCGAAGGGGCAGACCGACTTCAATCCGCTGATCGTGCGCGGCGCCGTCTACACCCGCGGGCTGAACGACTCGTTCGTGGCCCTCGATGCGGCGACCGGCAAGGAGATCTGGACCCACCCCGGCGCCAAGGGGTTCAACACGCGTGGCATCAACTACTGGGAGAGCAAGGACGGCAAGGACCGCCGCCTGATCTTCACCGCCAACAACACCCTCGAAGCCATCGACGCGCAGACCGGCAGGACCATTCCCTCCTTCGGCGTGGACGGCCGCGTGGATCTGCGTGTGGGGCTGGACCGCGATCCCGCAAAGGTGGACCAGCAGACCCGCACGCCGGGGCGCGTCTTCGAGAACCTCCTGATCATGGGGTCGGCCACCAATCAGGAGTACGAGTCGGCGCCTGGCGACATCCGGGCGTTCGACGTCCGCACGGGCGCTCTGGTCTGGACCTTTCACACGGTGCCGCGGCCGGGGGAATTCGGCTACGACACCTGGCCGAAGGAGGCGTGGAAGACCGTCGGCGGCGCCAACAACTGGGGCGAGCAGTCGATCGACACGAAGCGCGGCATCGTCTATGTCCCGACGGCCAGCGGCAAGTTCAACTTCTACGGCGGACATCGGCAGGGCGCCAACCTTTTTGCGAACTGTCTCCTGGCGCTCGATGCGAGGACGGGCAAGCGCCTGTGGCACTTCCAGACGGTCCACCACGACATCTGGGATCTGGACAACAACTCGGCGCCGCAGTTGATCGCGATCCGCCGGAACGGCCGCATGGTCGATGCCGTCGCGATGGCCAGCAAGACCGGCTACCTCTACGTCTTCGATCGCGTCACGGGACAGCCGATCTGGCCGATCGAGGAACGCCCCGTGCCGCAGGGCACGCACGTCCCCGGCGAGGTGTTGTCGCCGACCCAGCCCTTTCCCGTCGCGCCGCCGCCCTTCTCACGCCAGAAGTTCACCGCGGACGATGTGAATCCGCACATTCTGTCGCCGGCAGAGCGCGAGGAGTTCAGGCAGCGGATCCTGAAGGCCCGCAACGACGGGCCCTTCACGCCGATCGGCTTCGAAGACGTGATTCACATGCCCGGCAACCAGGGCGGATCGAACTGGGGGAGCACCGCGAGCAACCCGGGCGACGGCACCGTGTACGTGATCGGCTTCAACGTGCCGACGATTATCCGGCTGCTGAAGCCTGGGGAGCTGCGGGCGGCCCGCCGCGGCGCCCCTGCCGAGGTCGTGAAGGAGGGACGCTACGTCACCGACGGCTTCGGGCTGTACCCGACGATCGTCAATCCGCCGTATACGACGCTGACCGCCTACGATCTCAACCAGGGCACGATCAAGTGGCAGATCGGTCTCGGGGACGATCTGCGGATCGTCGGTCAGGGTGTGACCGGCACGGGCGCGGCGGCGACCGTCAAGGGGGGCATCATTGCCACGGCCAGCGGATTGCTGTTCGTGACGGCCGCCGATCGGAAGGTGCATGTCTACGACAGCGCCACCGGCACGCAGATATCGGAGCTCCCGCTGGGTGGACCGACCAGTGGCGCGCCGTCGATGTACGAGCTCGGCGGGCGTCAATATCTCCTGGTCACGGCATGGCCGGCTGCGCCCGCGGCCGACAGCGGTGGGACCAATGGCACGGGCGCCGCCCCCGCGGCTCCCTTCGGCGTCGTCGCCTACGCACTGCCGCAGAAATGAAGGAGGCCCATGGCCATCATCGGCGCGCACATGCTGCTCTACTCGCACGAAGCCGACGCGCTTCGCGCCACCCTGCGTGACACGTTCGGCCTGTCATCCGTCGATGCAGGGGGCGGCTGGCTGATCTTTGCCTTGCCGCCCTCGGAGATTGGCGTGCACCCTGCCGAGGGGCCCACGTTCGAATCCGGCGTGCGCCACCAGGTGAGCTTCATGTGCGACGACATCCACGCGACCGTCGCCGATCTCCGCGCCAGGGGCGTTCGGATCGATGGCGAGCCCGTGGACGAGGGCTACGGCATCACGGTGACGATGAGCCTGCCCGGCGGCGTGGACGTGATGTTGTACGAGCCGCGCCATCCGATGGCGATTGCGCCGGATCGCCGCGGGACCTGAACGCCGCGCTCGTGTTGGTGATGTGGCGCAGGCCTTCGGGCCGTCGACACGAACCTGCGCGCCGCCGGGACGAGGACCGTGAGTCATGAGCCCGGACTGGGCCGTTCGCGACGAGGAGGCCGGCGTTCGCCTCGACAAGTTCCTTGCCGCATCGGATCGCCTGGGGTCGAGAGGCCGCGCGGCCTGGGCGCTCGAGCGCGGCAAGGTGCTGATCAACGGCGCCGGGGTGGGTCTGCGGGACGCCAGCCGGCGTCTCGAATCCGGCGACGTGGTGCGGCTCTGGCTCGATCGCCCCGGCAGCGCGACTCGTGCGCTCGACGCGATCGACGCCGGCGAGGTGCCGGTCGTCTACGAGGACGCGTCGATCCTCGTGCTGAACAAGCCGGCCGGCCTGCTCGCCGTGCCGCTCGACCACGCCGGCGGTGCGGATTCAGTCCAGGATCGCCTCGCCGATCGGCTGCGCTCTCACGGCACGCGCCAGGCGTTCGTCGTGCATCGCATCGATCGGGATACCTCGGGTCTCATCGTCTTCGCGCTGAACGCGCGCACACGGGCGGCGCTGCAGGCTCAGTTCCGGAGACGCGAGCCGGAGCGCGTCTATCGGGCGGTCGTCCATGGGTGTCCGACGGTGCCCGAAGGGACATGGCGCGATCGTGTCGTGTGGAATGAGGGTGCCTCCCTGCAATGGGCTGCGCACGGCCGCGACCGGCAGGCCAAAGACGCTGTCACCGACTATCGCGTGGTCGAGGCGTTCGCGCGCGCCTCGCACCTCGAGCTGCGGCTCCAGACGGGGCGGCAGAACCAGATCCGCGTCCAGGCGGACCTGCACGGGCACACGCTGCTCGGCGAGCGGCGGTACATCACCGGCGTGGACCGTTCGCGCGCGATTGCCTTCACGCGTCAGGCGCTCCATGCGTCCCGCCTGACGTTCGCCCATCCAGAGGACGGCCGCCGGTTGCAGTTCGAAGCGCCCCTGCCGGCGGATCTGCTCGCGCTCATCGCACGTCTGCGCGATTCCCGCTGAAGTGGTTCGCCACATCGGGCTCTGCTGGCTACGTGTACCGGAAAATCTTCCCAAGCCCGAAGCCTGCCTGTAGCCCGTAGCCCGTAGCCAGTAGCCGACCCTCGACGGCAACGCATTTGCAGTTCGGCGAAGGCGTCTGGCAGGAAGTGAGGACTCATGCGCTACATCGCTGCCTGGTTGCTGGGTGTGCCGTTCGGCCTCGTGGTGCTGTGGTTTCTCGCCAACCAGGTCGGCTGTTGAGATAGAGCCTGGACAAGGAACGGCGAACGAGAGGCGCGCGTGTCTGCCGCATCGTCGTACACACCGCGTTCAGTCCTGAAACACCCGCATCACGCATTCGCGTCGGGTTGAGATGATTCAAGGGAAGGAGCGCGACATGGCGAAGTACGGGAAGTCGGCGTCGAAGACCGTGGCATCTGCGATGCGGCGCCGGAAGAAGGGCACGCTGAAGAGCAGCTCCGGCCGGCGCGTGACCAGCCGCAAGCAGGCGGTCGCCATCGGGCTCAGCGAAGCCAGGGAGAAGGGCGCGAAGGTGCCGCCGCGCAAGCAGAGCCGCACGCGTACGACGCGCTCGACGAAGTCGAGCACGGCACGGAAGCGCTGACCATGGCCAGGCGCACGCCCGTCCGTTATGCCGTCGTCGGCCTCGGCCACATCGCGCAGGTGGCAGTGCTGCCCGCGTTCGCCCATGCGCGGCAGAACTCGCGAGCTCATCGCCCTCGTCAGCGGTGATCGGACGAAACGCCGGGACCTCGCACGCCGCTACGAGCTCGAGCACGCCTACTCGTACGACGAGTACGAGCGGTGTCTCGAGCACGTGGACGCCGTCTACATCGCGCTGCCCAACTCGCAGCACGCCGAGTACACCGTCCGCGCCGCGAACGCGGGCGTTCATGTGCTGTGCGAGAAGCCGATGGCGGTCACGGTCAGCGAATGCGAGCGGATGATTGCGGCGTGCCGCGCCAACCGCGTCAAACTGATGGTGGCGTACCGCCTGCACTTCGAAGCGGTGAACCTGCAGGCGATCGACCTCGTCCGGCAGGGGCCGGATCGGCGAGCCGAAGTACTTCAACTCGTCGTTCTCCATGACCGTCCGACGCGGGGACATCCGGACGAAGCGCGAGTACGGCGGCGGCACGCTCTACGACATCGGCGTCTACTGCATCAATGCCGCCCGGTACCTGTTCCGGGCCGAGCCGAAGGAAGTGCTGGCGATGTCGGTCAACAGCGGAGCCCGCGGGCTCGCCGAGATCGACGAGTCCACGGCGGCGATTCTCCGATTCGACGGCGAGCGAATCGCCTCGTTCGTGACCAGTTTCAATGCCAGCGATGTTGCGGCCTACCGCATCGTCGGGACCAAGGGGGACCTGCACGTCGAGCCGGCGTACGAGTACGCGGAGGGCCTGGCCTACACGCTGACGGTGAACGGCAAGGCCCGGCAGAAGCGGACCGGGAAGCGCGATCAGTTCGCGCCGGAGCTGCTCCACTTCTCCGACTGCATCCTGAACGATCGGGAGCCGGAGCCCTCCGGCGAGGAGGGGCTGCAGGACGTGCGTATCGTGCAGGCGCTCTACGAGTCGGCGGAGACCGGCAAGGCGGTGCGGATTCTGCCCTACAGGGAGCGGAAACGCCCCAGCGGCCGGCAGCGCCTCACCAGGCCCGGGATCAAGAAGCCCCGCCTCGTCAAAGTCCAGAGCGCCAGCCAGGATTGACAGGTTGCTGCAAAACGCCAGCAACCTGAAGGCACAAGGCACGAGGCACAAGGCACAAGGAAGGTCCAAGGCCGAAGGACAAGTGCCAAAAGGGCAGATACAATCCGGCCGGTCGCATGGCTGACGGCGGCAGGATGGTACGTCTCGTCTGGCTGATCGCCTCGATTCCGGCGCTCTTCTGGGGGCAGGTGCCCGATCGTGCGCGCACCCTCCATCAGGACGCGCTCGTCTTCGATGCGCACGTCCACGTCGTCAATCGCCAGTTCTACCACGGTGGGGACATGGGCGAGCGCGTCGCCGACGGGCAGTTCGATCTGCCTCGTGCGAAGGAGGGCGGCCTCGACGCGATGTTCTTCAGCCTGTTCGTGACCGAGCAGTACTATCCGGCCCGCCTCGAGACGAAGCAGGTGCTCCGGCTGATCGATGCCGCGTACGCACAGCTGGAAAGGAACAAGGACGCCCTCGCGCTCGCGCTCACGGCGTCCGATATCGAGCGGATCGCGGCGACCGGCCGGATCGCCGCCTTCATGGACCTCGAAGGCGGCTTCGATCTCGACGGCGACCTCGGCGTGCTCCGCGATCTCCATCGGCTTGGACTGCGATCCTTCCAGCTGCCCGCACACAACTGGGCGAACGGCTTCGCCGATTCCTGCTGTGCGCCGCCCAAGTGGCGCGGCCTCAACGACCGCGGCCGCGCGGTCATTCACGAGGCCAACCGCCTGGGGATGGTCATCAACGTCTCCCATGGCTCCGACGAGACGATCGCCCAGGCCATCGACGCCAGCGCCGATCCCGTGCTGGCCACGCACCACGGGTTGCGGAGCTTCAACGACATCCCGCGCACGATGTCCGACGATCTGCTGAAGAAGCTCGCGGCGAAGGGCGGGCTCATCGGGTTCCAGATCGGCAACGAATTCCACAACGTCCGGGTGTTCAACTGGCGCACCACGCACGCCGGCAAGCCCTTCTGGGACACGACCGACATCGGCCGAAAGGAAGCCGGCCTGAGCATCGAAGAGCTCGACAGGCTCGCCGCGCCGATGTTCCCGATGGTCGGGGTCGATGCGCCCGACGCCATCCGGTTCACGCCCGCCGAGTGGCTCGCGGTCGTGGAGCGCGCCATCGGGCTGGTCGGCGAGGATCACGTCATGCTCGGATCCGATTTCGACGGCGGTCCGACGCTGCCGCGCGGCATGCGCGACATCCGCGATCTGCCGCTGCTGACCGAGGCCATGCTGGCACGCGGCTGGTCCGAGCAGCGGATCCGGAAGTTCATGGGGGGCAACCTGCTTCGCGTGGTGAGACAAATCACGGAGAACCGGCAGTGATCCGCGCCCCCCTCTCTATAGCCCTGTCGAGATAGAAGGCGGGAGCCGGACTCATCACGCACCCGTCACGACATTGGTCCGAACGGACCGTCCATGCATAATTGCGCAGATGTTCACCCAGGGGTTCTTCCTCATTCGCAACCTGTTTCCTGCCGCTGCCCTCGACGCACATGCTCGCGCCGTTGCGGCCGCTCTCGCCGTGGGGATCGCTGGTGCTCCGGCGCCTGTTCTGGCACAACCCGGAGCCACGCCGCTGGCGACCAGCGCGCAGGATGAGGCGCTCCGCTTCCGGATGCCGACGGTGACGGTCACGGCGCGCAAGGAGCGCGAGGACAAGCAGAAGGTCCCGGGCAGCGTCACTGCCGTGCCGTCGGACACGCTCGAGAGCGCCGCCGTCCGGATCGTGAGCGACGCGGCCATCCTGGCGCCCAACACGTTCTTCACCGAGTTCTCCGCCAGAAAGCTCAGCAACGCCCGCTTTCGCGGCATCGGCGCCAGCCCCGCCAATCCGGGAATCACGACGTTCTTCGACGGTGTGCCTCAGTTGAACGCCAACTCCTCCAGCATCGAGCTGCTCGACGTCGACCAGATCGAGTTCGTGCGAGGTCCCCAGAGTGCGCTGTTCGGCCGGAACACGCTCGGAGGTCTGGTGAACGTGACGAGCAGACGGCCGTCGCTGACGGCCTGGGGGGGCTCGCTGTCCGTGCCGTTCGGCAATTACGGCGCCTGGGCCGTCCGTGGCGCGGCGTCCGGCCCGATCGCCGAGAACAAGGCGAGCGTCGGCGTGTCGTTTGCGCAGGTGTCACGTGAGGGCTTCACCGTGAACGACGTCACGGGGAACGACATCGACGATCGGTCCGCCTTCTCGGCCAAGGCCCAGCTCCTCTGGCTGCCGACGAGCGCCTGGGAGGCGCGCGTCATCGTCACGGGTGAGCGCGCCCGCGATGGCGACTACGCGCTGAACGACGTCGGCGCGCTGCGATCGAACCCGTTCCATGCCGCCCGCGACTTCGAGGGGTTCACCGATCGGGACGTGCTCGGTACGACGATCCTGGCCCGTCGCGACAGCGGCGCCTTCGTGTTCTCGAGCACGACCGGCTTCCTCAACTGGAAAACGCGGGACGTGACCGATCTCGACTACACGCCGCTGCCGGCCCTGACCCGCGACAACGCGGAGGAAGATTTCCAGTTCACACAGGAGCTGCGGGTGGCGTCGTCGGATCGCGCATCCATCGCGCTGACCGACCGGACGACCCTGCGGTGGCAGGGCGGCGTCTCACTCTTCACGCAGGACTACGAACAGGACGCCGTCAACAACTACGCGGCGTTCATCGCGGCGCCGTTCCCGATCAGCGAGCACTCGCCCCGGGCGGCCCTGGACGATTTCGGACTGGGGGTCTTCGGTCAGGCGACGGTCACCTTCGGGGAGCGTCTCGATCTCTCGGGCGGCGCCCGGTTCGACTACGAGGACAAGAACGCGACGCTCGAGAGCTTCCTCGATCCCCCCATCGCTCCGGGGACGGTGGTCGAGACCGGCGAGAGCTTTTCGAACGTCTCGCCGCAGGCGGCCCTGGCCTATCGGGTGAAGCCCGACAAGACGCTGTACGCGACGGTCGGGCGGGGCTACAAGGCCGGCGGGTTCAATCCGGCCTCCCCCGTCGGGAGCGAGGCCTACGGCGAAGAGCTCACGTGGCACCTCGAGGGCGGCGTGAAGACAGCCTGGGCGGACAACCGCCTGTCGGCCAATGCGGCCGTCTTCTACATCGACTGGGACGATCTGCAGTTGAACGTGCCGAATCCGGACGTGCCCGCGCAGTTCTACATCGCCAACGCCGGCGGCGCCGTGAGCAAGGGCGTCGAGCTGGAGATTGCCGGCAGGCCGGCCACGGGCTTCGATCTGTTCGCGGCGGTCGGCTACACGCATGCGAGATTCTCGTCGGGCAGCCGGTCGGGAGGCGTGGACGTCGCGGGCAACGAGATTCCCAACACGCCGGAGTACACCCTCAGCTTCGGGACGCAGTATCAGCGCGCGGTGGGTCCGGCCATGATCGTGGGACGGGCTGACGCGGTCTTCTACGGCGCATTCCAGTACGACGACATGAACTCGCTCGGGCAGGACGCCTACTCCCTGGTCAACCTCCGCCTCGGGGTGACGGGGGGCTGGCTGACGGGGGAGTTCGTCGTGCGGAACGCCTTCGACACCCGCTACATTCCGGTGGCGTTTCCGTATCCGCCTTTCGCTCCGTCCGGCTTCGTGGGCGAGATGGGCGCCGCTCGAACGGTCAGCTTCAGCGCCGGCGTCCGATTCTGATCATCCGGTGGCAACCCTCCGGTTGGACCAAAGTCCCACTTGTCTGCCGGCGATCCCGGGGCGTACCCTACTCCGTACGCAATCAGCTATGATGGCGACCAACCTGTGACAGAACGACACGTGCGTCCGATGACTCACGCCAGCAGCGACTGGTTTCGCGGTCAGGACGCTAAGCTAGACGGTATGCAACCATCGGGTGGACCGTCATGACCCAAGCCGATCGCCACCCCAACAGGGTCTGGCTTTGGGTCGAGCGGCTGGCCTGGGCGACCGGGCTCACCGCGCTGGGTGTGTGGTCGGTGGCCCACGTGTCCGGCACCATGGGGACTCGCCGGGCGCTGCAGCAATTCGCCGCCCTCCGGACTGTTACTGCTCAGACCGCCGCGGACCCGACGCCCGACCTGAGCCTCTGGGCTCCCGACCGCATCCGCGCCTGGCTCGACGCGCAGACGAAGGACGCGCCGGCGCCGCTGGGCGTGCTCCGCATTCCGCGGATTGGCGTCGAGGCTCCGGTGCTGGCAGGCACGGACGACTGGACGTTGAACCGTGGGGTCGGTCATATCGAGGGCACCGCGAAACCCGGCACGGCCGGCAATGCCGGCATCGCCGGCCACCGGGACGGGTTCTTCCGCGCGCTCAAGGACATTGCCGCGGGCGACGTCCTCGTGCTCGAGACGCCGGGCAGCGTGGACAACTACCGGGTCGAGCGAACCTGGATCGTCGGGCCCGACGATGTCTCCGTGCTCGATCCCACGACCGCGCCGACCGTCACACTGGTGACGTGTTACCCGTTCTACTTCATCGGGTCCGCGCCCCAGCGTTTCATCGTCCGAGCCGTCCGCACTGAGACGACCGCCCCGCGGCAGTCGCCCGAACAGCAGGGAACCGGACGGCAGGGAACAAGGAAGACGCTGTGAGCCTGGTCAGCGGATGCCTGGCAGCCGCGATCGGTGCCCTCCTGACGGCTCGCCGCCAGCGTCGCGCGGCGTAGAGCACCCCCCTGGCACCTGGTCCCACCCTGCGCTGGCCGCCTGCGCTCGCCGTGGGACCAAGGTCCAATTGTGAGGCCGGTGCCGGCTGCGTACTCTAGCCGCATGCTGTTCACCGGCCGCATCAGAAGCATCGACGGGGCTGGGGAGCGGCTCGTCCACCATTCGCCGGTCTCGCGACTGGCACCGACGGTCGGCATCGCCGATCCTTCCGAACGGCCCGACCCTCCTTCAGCGGGCCACGCGATCGTTGGCGACAGCGCAGCGCTGCAGAGCGTGCTCTTCCGGATGGACCAGGTCGCCTCGACCAATGCCACGGTCCTGCTGCTCGGAGAGACGGGAACCGGCAAGGAGCTCGTCGCCCGCGCGATCCACCAACGCAGTCCCCGCCGACGCCGGGGGTTCGTCGTCGTCGATTGCGGGGCGCTGCCGGCGACGCTCATCGAGAGCGAGCTGTTCGGCCGCGAGCGCGGGGCGTTCACCGGCGCGCATACGTCGCAGGCGGGCCGCTTCGAACTGGCGGAGGGCGGAACCGTCTTTCTCGACGAAGTGGGCGAGTTGCCCCTCGAGCTGCAACCGAAGCTCCTGCGCGTGCTCCAGGGCGGCCAGCTCGAACGGCTCGGCAGCACGCGCACGGCGACCGTGGACGTGCGCATCGTCGCGGCGACGAATCGCAGGCTCTCGGACGACGTTGTCAGCGGACGATTCCGACGCGATCTCTTCTATCGTCTCAATGTGTTTCCGATCACGCTGCCGCCGCTGCGGGAGCGGCGCGAAGATCTTCCGGCCCTGGTCTGGCATCTGTGCCATCGACTGGGCCGTGAGCTGGGGAGGCCGATCACGCAGATCGCGCCGGGTACCATCCGGGCGTTCGAGCGATACGAGTGGCCGGGCAACATCCGCGAGCTGGAGAACGTGTTGATCCAGGGCATCATCCTGTCGCGCGACGGCACGCTCGATCTCGCGGGGTTCGCCGGTGGGATCGACCTGCTGCCCGGACGCAGTGAATCGCGCCGCCTGATCGATGTCGAGCGCGATCACATCACGTCGGTGCTCACCAGCACCAACTGGCGTATCGAAGGCCCGGCGGGCGCCGCCGCAATTCTCGCCCTGGCTCCGAGCTCGCTGCGCAGCCGCATGCGCAGGCTTCGCGTCGAGCGCCCGGCCCAGGCCGCGGCGGAACAGGCGCACTGAGTGTCCTCCTCGGTCACGGACGCACCGTCGCTCACTCTGGTCGTCGTCGACGATGACGAGCACATCCGGCGTGCCGTCGCGCGCCTGCTTCGTTCGCATGGCCATCGCGTCGTCGCCTTCGACTCCGCCGAGGCGTACCTGGCGGGAACCTGCGACGCCGATTGCGTCATCCTGGACATCGGCCTGCCAGGCATGAGCGGGCTCGAGCTGAACCAGCGGCTCACCGCGCGCGGCCCCCACCCGCCCGTCGTGTTCGTGACCGCCTACGACGAGCTGAAGGTCCTTGCGGCCGTGCAAGAGACGCAGTGTCCCTTCCTCAGGAAGCCGGTTGACGAGATCGGCCTTCTCGACGCGATCGCGCGCGCGACCTGCGATCACGCGTGACCGGGCCTCCCGGCCAGCCCTCCTCGGGCGCCCGTGGCTCCGCGGCCGGCGACCGCGGCCGGCGTCGACTTCACGAGCATGTGGCACTACTATGTCGGGGGTCGGCCGACGTTCGGATTCCCCTCGGCGCCGCCGCTGGAAGCTGGTCGCGCCTGTCGCCACCCGCGAGGACCACGTGCAAGAGGGCATCACGAACGAGGCGGGCAACGGCGGCCGTGATCGCGCCTATCGCGCGCTCGTCGAATCCGAACAGCTCCATCGCCTCACCCTCAGCAACATCTCGGACGCGGTCTTCCTCACCGACGACCAGGGCGTGTTCACGTTCATCTGTCCGAACGTCGACGTGATTTTCGGCTACGTGCCGGACGAAGTGCAGGCGATGACGCGGATTACCAGCCTGCTGGGCGAGAACCTGTTCAATCGCGACGAGCTCGACGCCCGTGGCGAAATCAGGAACGTGGAGCGGGAGATCACCGCCAAGTCGGGCGCCCGCCGCCACCTCCTCGTTCACGTCAAGAAGGTCTCGATCACGAACGGTGCCGTGCTCTTTACCTGCCGGGACGTCACCGACCGGCGACATGCCGAGGAGGAGCTGCGGACGGCGCGGCGGGAACTGGGTCAGGCTTCGCGGCTGGCGCTGGTCGGCGAGCTGGTCGCGTCGCTCGGCCACGAGATCAACCAGCCGCTGACGTCCGTCCACACGAACGCCAGCGTCGGCCTTCGACGGCTCGAGGGCGAGGCCGGCCCCGACGACCTGTCCGAGCTGCGCGAGATCCTCGTCGACATCCGCGATGACAGCCGCCGCGCCGTGGACGTGATCGATCGGGTTCGGGCACTGGCCGGCAGCCGGCCGCTGCGCCGGCACCCTCTCGACATCAACGAGATCGCGGGTGACGTCGTGCGGATCGTCGGAAGTGAGGCGCGGCGGCGGGGGGTGACGCTTCGCACCGAGCTGGGAACGGGGCTGCCGGCGATTGCCGCCGATCGTGTCTGCCTGCAGCAGGTCCTGGTGAACCTGATGATCAACGCCATGGACGCGATGGAGCAGATCGACGCGGGGGAACGGCAGGTCGTCGTCCGGACTCGCCGGACCGCCGACGAAGCCGTCGAGCTCGCCGTGAGCGACGTCGGCCACGGGATTCCCGCCGACCGGCTCGCCAGGCTGTTCGACGCGTTCTTCACGACGAAAAAGGAGGGCCTGGGTCTGGGCCTGGCGATTGTGCGATCGATCGTCGAGGCACACGACGGGCAGATCTGGGCCGAGGACCACGACGGGCGGGGCGCGACGTTTCACATGACGCTCCCGGCGCTGTCCCGGTAAACCGAAACGGCGGGATCGATGGTGGGCTCGTCCGCGCTCGTCAGCGGGAGACGCTCGGGGAAGACCTCCGCGATTGTCGTGAGCGCGGTCGCCTTTGCCCTGACGTGTTCCCATCCGGTCGTCACCTGGCCGGCTGCGAGCGTTACCGGTCCTGCGCAGCTGCGGCGCGGCGCCGTGCGTGAGCTCGAGACTGGCAAGCTCCTCGTCGCCGCACGCAACCTCCCGGATCCGAATTTCGCCTCGACGGTGGTGCTGCTCGCGGACTACAACGCGCAGGGCGCGATGGGCCTCATCGTCAACCGGCCGACGAAGGTGACGCTCGCGCGGCTTCTTCCCGGGCTCGAACAGGCGCCGGACAAGGCTTCCTCGGCTACCGTGTTCTTCGGCGGCCCGGTATCGCCGTCTGGCGTCCTCGCGCTGCTCCGTTCGAGCACCCGGCGGCCTGACAGCCGCCGCGTCGTCAACGACGTGTATCTGGTCAGCACCGGCGACGTCCTGAAGGAGACGATCGCCGCCGGCTCCGGATCCGAGCGCGTGCGTGTGTATGTCGGGTATGCCGGATGGGGACCCGGGCAGCTCGAAGCCGAGACGGCGGAAGGCTCGTGGCACGTGCTCGACGGCGACGGGGACGTCGTCTTCGATCCCGATCCCCAATCAAGCTGGCGTCGCCAGATCCAGCGCGCGGAGGCGCTGACAGCGAGGGCCCCGGGTCCGGGCCCGTTCCACGAAAAGCCGACGGGTGGGACCAAGGTCCAACTTGCGTGGCAGTTGCCGCGGGCTTACTTTCTGGCCGGCAACCGGCGATAATCCATCAATTCCATGCACTCCAGTTGCGCTCGGCCGGCCAGCGCTGACGCTGCGTCGAGCGACTTACTCCCTGTTGGCCGTTGAAGGAGCTCTCATGACCACGACTATCGACACACTATCCACGGGCCCGGTGCGATCACGGTCATCTCGCCGTGTGACGCGGATCGCGGCTGCACTTGCCATTGCCATGCTCGGGACGATGACGAGCATCTCCGCCGAGCGTCTGCGCGACAAGGAAGTCGAGGAATTGCTCGACCGGATCGACAATGAGCGCGATCGCTTCGAGGACCAGCTCGACAGCAAGCTGAAGAACAGCATTCTTCGCGGGCCCGCCGGCGAAGTGAACGTCAATCGCTACCTGGACGACCTCCAGGACAACGTGGACAAGATGAAGGAGAGATTCAAGTCGGAGTACGCGGCCAGCGCCGAGGTGACGACGGTGCTCCGCCAGGCGTCGGACATCCACCGCTACATGTCCACACTGCCCGCGGACTACGACGGTCGGAGCGAATGGAACAAGCTGTCGGCGAGCCTCGGCGAGCTCGCCGCCGTCTACGGCACCACGTTGCCCGTTGCGGAAGGGCACCAGGCGCGACGGCTCAACGACCTCGAGGTCGAGAAGACAGCCGAAGAGCTCGCCGCAAGCGCGGATCGCTTCAAGTCGGAGCTGGACTCGTCCCTGAGGAAAGACACCACGATCGACCAGGCGACGCGGGAGGCTGCCGTGCGGGAGGCCGACGCGCTGAAGGAGAGCGCGAAGAAGCTGGATGACGTGGTCGACGACAAACGGCCGGCGTCGGGCGAGGCGCAGGCGCTGCTCGATCACGCTGCCAGGATGCGTGCGGCGGCGTCGGGACGCACGTTGTCGTCTGGGGCACAATCCGCGTGGAGTGCGATCGAGAGTGGTCTCGAGAAGGTGGCGCAGGCATTCAACATGCCCGTCGGCCGTAAATGAGCGGCCCGGCCGATCGTGACTCGCTGCGTCGGATGGCCGGTGCCATGTCCGCGCAGCCGTCTGCCTTCTGGACGCAGGTGGACGAGCTCGTCGCCTCGAGCCGCGTCGTCGTCGATCGTCCCCGGCACAGCGAACATCCGAGGTATCCGGGGCATTTCTACCCTGTCGACTACGGCTACCTCGACGGCACGACGTCTGGTGACGGCGAGGGCATCGACGTGTGGATCGGCGCGGCCGCCGATCGATCCGTCACGGCGGCCGTCTGCACCGTGGACCTGCGGAAGCGGGACATGGAAGTGAAGCTGCTGCTCGGGTGCTCACCGGCTGAGATTGGGCTGGTCACGCAGTTCCTGACTGGCCTCGGTATGGGCCATCAACTGCTGCTTCGATCGTCCTAGGCTTCTTCGATCTCCCCTCGACGAGCAGCGCCGCCTGCGCCCGCTGCCGGACCAGTGGTTCGTCGCCGAGCATGCCGAACATTTTCTTTGATTCGGCAGCCGCGCGCGTGCTAGAACGCACCGTTCCAGTTCACTGATCCGCGTTCCGGCGTCCAATACGCCCGTGGCTCACAGGGCCAGGGGGTGGCATGCCGGGTGATGCGCCATCCCGTGAAGGGAGACCCCATGGTCATGAGGCTGTTGGCTGCTGTTCTCTTCGTGGGCTCCATCGCCCCCTCGCTGTACGCCCAGACGCCGTCCGGCGAGATCAGCGGCTTGATCTCGGATGCCAGCGGCGCGGCCATGCCGGGCGTGACCGTCACCTTGCTCAACCAGGCGACCAATGCCGTGCGCGAGGTCCAGACCAACGAGGCGGGCCTCTACATGCTGCCGGCGATTCAGCCCGGCACCTACACCCTCAAGGCGGTGCTCACCGGTTTCCGGACCATCGAGCGGAAGGACATCCAGGTCCAGGTCGGGAGCGCCACCCGCATCGCCGTGACGATGGAGGTGGGCGAGCTGTCCGAGGTCGTGGACATCAAGGGCGGCGCGCCGCTGCTGCAGACCGAGAACTCCGCGGTCGGCACGGTCATCGAGAACCGCGCGATCGTCGAACTGCCGCTCAACGGCCGCAACTATCTGCAGCTGGCCTCGCTCATCCCGGGTGCGACGACCAACGGTCCCTCGTCGAGCCAGGGCAAGCAGCGGATGGGCGGGCAGCGCAACAGCTTTGCGCTGAACGTCGCCGGCCAGCGCATCCACTACAACCACTATTCGCTCGACGGCATCGAGAACACCGACCTGAACTTCAACTCCTACATGCTGCTGCCCTCGGTGGACGCGCTCCAGGAGTTCAACGTCGTCGCCGGATTGTTCGACGCCGAGTACGGGCGCGCGATCGCGCAGATCAACGCCTCCACCAAGGCGGGCACCAACCAGTTCCACGGCACGGCCTTCGAATTCGTGCGCGATTCGTCGCTCGACGCCAAGAACTATTTCGACCGGGACGATCGGGCGATTCCGCCGTTCCGGCGCAATCAGTACGGCGTCACCGTGAGCGGGCCGGTCGTCGTGCCCAAGCTCCTGGACGGCCGGGACCGGCTGTTCTTCCTGTTCAACTGGGAAGGCCTGCGCGAGCGCAAGTCGCTGACGGCGACGCCGTCGGTGCCGCTGACGCCCTGGCGCACCGGCGACTTCTCACAGCTCCGCGACGCGAGCGGCAATCTCATCCCGATCTACGATCCGGCCACGCGCGTCTTCGATGCGGCGGGCAACGTCATCCAGGCGCCGACGCCGTTCCCCGGGAACGTCATCCCGGCGAATCGCATCGACCCGATCTCGCGGGAGCTCACCGAGTACTACCCGCTGCCGCTCGAGGAGCGGACGGGCGCCAACTTCGTCAACGACGAACCGCGGCGGATCGAGGCCGATCAGTTCACCTATCGCCTCGACTTCACGCAGAGCTCGAATGCGAGCTGGTTCTTCCGCCACAGCTTCTCGACCGAGCTCGGCTACGACCCGTTTGCGATCCCGGACATGGGCATCAACACCGACACCGACGTGCAGCAGATTGCGCTCGGCTATACGCGCACGTTCGGGTCGAGCATGCTCAACGACGTGCGGGTGGGGTTCGGCAAGCTGAAGAACGGCCACATCTCGCCTCGCGCCAACGTCGACAACGTCGTCGGCCGGCTCGGCATCAACCTGCCGAGCGACAACCCGCTCTACTGGGGCGTGCCCAACATCGGCATCACGGGTCTCGCGGGCATCGGCGAGGAGAGTGACGCGCCGTTCATCAACGACGACGTCACCCTGCAGATCGTCGACAACTTCACGTGGACCGTCGGGCGGCACTCGTTCAAGTTCGGCGGCGAGCTGCGCCGCGTCGACTACGACCAGATCGGCGGCGTCGTCACGCGGGGACGGTGGGCCTTCGACGGACGCTACACGCAGAATCCGCTGCTGCCGGCGGCACAGCGTGGCGGCTCGGCGTTCGCCGACTTCCTGCTGGGCCATTTCAACCGGTCAGAAGGCCAGGTGGGCGCGCCGATCGCCAACTTCAACTCCAACTACTTTGCGCTGTACGCGCAGGACAGCTGGCGCGTCGGGTCGAACGTGACGATCAACTACGGGCTGCGCTGGGAGTACGACCAGCCCTTCCGCGACGAGAACGACGCCATCGTCAACATCGACTTCACTTGGGACAACTCCTACGAGCCCGTGTTCGTGAGGACCGGCACCGGCGATCCCTATGAAGGCGATCCGGCCTTCCAGCTGGCGCCCGACGTCCAGTACGTGCGCGACGGCCGCTTCGGCCGTGGGGCCTACCGCAGCGACTTCAACGATTTCGCCCCGCGGCTCGGCGTCGCCTGGAGCGTGACGCCGAAGACCGTGGTGCGGTCGGGCGGCGGCATCTACTACGTGCGCGACATCGGGAACGCCGTGTTCGACACGGTGCGCAACGCCCCGTTCACGATCCGCCGCGACGAGCCGGCCGAGACGTTCCGGCCGAACCTGTCGTACCAGCAGCCGTTCGTCCGCACCGGCGCGCCGACCTTCATCCTCGCCAATCAGTGGGACGAGCCTTCGAGCTACATCGCCCAGTGGTCGGTCGGGGTCCAGCGGGAGCTCACCGGCAGCATGACCGTCGAAGCCACCTACTTCGGCTCGGCCGGTGTCCATCTGCGGCGGCTCATGAGCTACAACAATCCGGAACCGAGCCAGCAGGCCAATTCGAACAACGCCCGGCCGTTTCCGAAGTTCGGCAGCATCCAGGTGATGAGCGCGCCCGGACACTCGAGCTATCACGCCGGCTATCTCAAGGTGCAGCGCCGCTTCTCGCAAGGCCTCAGCTTCCTGAGCTCCTTCTCCTACGGCAAGGCGATCGACAACGGCAGCGGCATCCGCACGACGGACGGCGACTCGCTCACGCCGTCGGACAACTACAACCTCGAGCTCGAGCGCGGGCTGTCGGCGTTCGACTTCCGGAAGCGATGGACGACGTCGGTCCTGTGGGATCTGCCGCTCGGCCGCGACCAGCGCTGGATGAACCAGGGCGGCTTCCTCGACTGGGTGGTCGGCGGCTGGCAGCTCGGCGGCATCGTGACGCTCCAGGACGGGTTTCCCCTCACCATGCTGTGCGGCGGCGGCACGATCCAGAACGGCGGCGGCAACTGCTATCCCGATCCGACGGGTGAAGATTGGAGACTCTCCGGCAGCGAGCGCACGCGTGAGCGCTACTTCAACACCAACGCGTTCGTCGATCGCAATCCTGCCGGGGGACCGTTCCGCTATGGCACGGTCGCACGCAACTCGGTGATCGGCCCCGGCATCGTGAGCATAGACGCGTCGGCCAACAAGCGCTTCCGGCTGCACGGATCGAGCTTCGCCGAGTTGCGCATCGAAGTGTTCAACCTGCCCAATCACCCGATCTGGAACCAGCCGGGCAACACGTTGCGGACACCGACGTTCGGCGTGATCACGGGCACGCGCATGGATTCGCGGCAGATCCAGATCGGGTTGAAGGTGGTGTTCTGAGTCGCAGCCGCATTTTTCCGGCCTGCGGAGCCGGGGTTGGCGCGCACGGACCGCAGCGACGTACTGATTCATGAATAATCCGGATTCTGCCCTGTCAGGGCCGGGCGTAGTCCTCGGCTCGTGTGTCGTCCAGCGCGCCGCGGTCCATCAGCCACAGGCCCGAGGCCCAGAAGAGTCCCAGCGACCCGACGGCAATCAGAATGGCGGAAACGGGCCAGTTGCGGCCGAGCAGGATGCCCCCGGCCATCGGGCCCAGCACCGATCCGATCCTGGCGACGCCCAGCACGGCGCCCACGCCCGTCGACCGGATGGCCGTCGGATAGACCGACGCGATGACCACATAGAGGCCCGGCAACGCGCCCATGATGCAGGCGCCGACGATGACGAGCGCAACCATCAGCAGCGCGGGTCAGATCGTGGCCGACGCCGAGCAGCGCCAGGCCTGCAAAGGCCGCCACCCCGGCGGCCGCCATGACGTGAATCCGGCCGAACCTGTCCATCAACAGGCCCCACGCCATCGCCCCCAGGCCGCCAGCCGCATTGACGATGACGGTGGCCAGCAGCGCGTGCTCGCGTGACAACCCGGCCCCGTTCATCAGCAGCGGCAGCCAGTTCAGCGTGAAGTACAGCATCGACATGTTGAGCGCGACGACTGCCACCAGCAGCACCGTCGTCCGCGTGCGACCGGGACCGACGAGCGCCGGGAACGACACCGGCGTGTTGCGCCTCTCGCCGGCATCGAACGTCGTCGTCCGTTCGACGGCGAGGTCTGGAGCGACCCTGCGGAGAATCCGCGCGATCTCGGGCTGCCGGTCACCGGCGAGCGTGAGAAAGTGGACCGATTCGGGCAGACTGCAGGCGGCGACGCCGGCAACCAGGATCGGCAGGATCGCCCCCACATAGAAGAGCGACTGCCAGCCGTAGGACTCCATCGACGCATGGGCGAACAGACTGGCGAGCATCGCCCCGAACGGCAGGCTCGAGAAGGTGACCGTCGTCAACGTCCCGCGCAGTCGCCGGGGCGCGAACTCCGTCACCAGCGACACCAGATTGGGCAGCACGCCACCCAGGCCGATCCCGGTGACGAAGCGTATCGCGGTCATCATCTCGAGTGTCGGGGCGAACGACGTCAGCGCCGTGCCGATCGCGAACAACAGCGTCGCCGCGATCACCGGCCGGCGCCGGCCGACACGGTCCGCCAAGCCGGCCCATCGCGAGCGCACCGACCAGCATTCCGGCCGGAGCGGCCGCAAAGACGGGCCCGAACCCGCCGGCAGGCACGCCCCATTCCCGCGCCAGCGCCGGCGCCGCGACTCCCATTGCCTGGACGTCGAAACCGTCGATCAGCGCGATGGCGGTGCACGTCGCGACGACGCCCCACTGGTACCGGCTGACCGGTCGGGTGTCGATGACCTCGCGTACGTCTACGACTGTCATGGTCGGCACTCCTGAATCCGACGGGCTATGGCGCCGATCCGACAGCATCGGCCACGTGAGCCGAGCTCGATACGACGAGGTGCAGCATGTACGCCACGGTGGCGGCCCTGGCGCCACCCAGGACGTCGCGGAGCCACAGGCTCGACGTGATCAACCTGTCGAGTGCCGCCGCATCGTAGGCGACATCGAGCTTCATCTGGATCGGGACCTGAATGAGCATCGTCGACACGGTGGCCACCAGCAGCAGCGCCAGCGTCACGGCGATCGTCCACGGCGGCACCGCCACCGGCCGGCAGAAGAACAGCAGCACGTTGGCGATCAGCGAGAGCGCCAGCCCCGGTATCGCCAGCACGACGAGGATGCGAGGGCCCAGCGCCTGGTGATACGCGACCCACTGATCGGTCTCACCGATGATGTGCCAGAGCGGATAGTTGACGAACGATTCGAGATAGCCGGCGCCCAGGCTGTAGAACGTCAGGACGACGAATGCGGTGAAGACGAACGTCGGGCCGATTGGCAGTGGCGTCTTGATCATCGGTCTCCCGGGTGGCCTTGCTGGCACGCCTGTCGATTCGCGGAAGCTGAGGCTCCTTCGACAGCGTACCGGCTCCCTCCGACGCAGTCGTGAGCGTCCGGTTAGGTTTCCGCAAGGTCGGAGGTCGCGATCGGCACCCGGGGAGCGTCCGTCGGGCTGCGTCCGGTTGCTTTGGTGGTCAAATGGAGAACGACCCGATCTCGCAGCGCCGCCGGCTCAGGTGGTTCGGCCGTGAGGTCGCGGGCTCACGGCGGAGGCGATGTCCCAACCGGTTCGCGCGCGAGGTCAGGTGCACTACGGCCGCTTCCTTCACGTGTTCGCCACGGCGTTGAAAGCCTGGTGGGCTGACGACATCCCGCGCCTCGGCGCGTCCCTGGCCTACTACACCCTCTTTGCGATCGCCCCGGTCCTGCTTGTGGCGATCGCCATTGCCGGCATGGCATTCGGCCCCGAGGCCGTACGTGGAGAGCTGGTCGGACAGATGGACGACCTCGTAGGCCGCGACGGCGCGGCTGCCGTGCAGGCCCTGCTCGAAGGGGCCAGCCGGCGGGAGTCCGGGGTGCTCGCGACAGTCGTCGGAGCCGTCACGTTCGTGCTCGCGGCGACCGGCGCCTTCCTCGAGCTGCAAACTTCCCTGAACACCATCTGGCGCGTCAAGCCCAGGGAACATTTCAATGTCGCCTCGTTCGTGACCGACCGTCTTCGCTCGTTCGGCCTGGTCATCGCCGTCGGGTTCCTGCTGCTGGTGTCCCTCGCCGTCAGCGCTGCGCTCGAGGCCTTGAGCGCCTGGCTCGATCGCCGTGTGCCCGGCCTGCCGGCGATGTGGCAATTCGTCAACCTCTGCGTCTCGCTGGGTGTCACGGCGCTGTTGTTCGCGCTGCTGTATCGCTTCCTGCCCGATGTCGAGCTGCGGGCGAGAGACGTCGCGCTGGGCGCGTGTGTCACGGCCGTCCTGTTCACCGTCGGCAAGCACCTCATCGGGCTCTACCTCGGAAACAGCGCGATGGCGTCGAGCTATGGCGCGGCCTCTTCCGTCATCCTGCTGCTGCTCTGGGTGTATTACACGTCGCAAATCGTGCTGTTGGGCGCCGAGATCACGCGCGCCTACACCGAGGACGCGGGCCGCAGACCGCCGCCGCAGGACTTCGCCCAACGCGACCCCGCCGCCGCGAAATGAGCCCGAGGTTCAGAAGAGGCGTTTGACGCGGATGTTGAGGATGTTCTCGCTGGTGTGGAAGCTGTCGTCGATGGTGTTGCGCGAGCGGTTCCAGATGTAGAGGGCCTCGAATCTCCACGCGAAGCTGCGGCGGTATCCGAGTCCGGTGCGGATGCGCTGCTTGCTGGCGAAGCGTTCGTCGGGCTCGCCGAGGGGGACGAACCATTCCCAGTCCGCGAGCAGGTATCGGACGCCGTCGTCGCTCATCTTGGGCTTGTTCAGCGGGATCTGGAGCTCGAGGCGGTTGCGGAAGCGCACGCCCGACGAGCTCCCGCTGCCGGCGCCGGTGTAGAAGAAGTTCCGCGATTCGACGCGCACGAGATCGCGCACGACGATGCGCCGGTGGGGTGGCTGCTCGCGCAGCCGGAGCCGCCGCATGCGCGAGAACAGGTGGAAGCGCACGCCCACACGCGGCGTCACCTCGACGCTGTTGACGTCGTCGGTCTGCTTCGTGTACCCGACGACGCTTTCAGCCAGCAGATCGAGCCAGCCTTTCGGCGAGTACTCGACGTTCGGCGTCAGGTCCAGGTTGTGCCACCCCGGCTCGCCTTCGGGCGCGTCGAGGAGCACCTTCGGCTCGATGTCGAACTCGTACACCAGACGATCGCTCTTCACCCAGTTCAGCGTCAGGTTGCCCCAGAGCTGAGGGTTCACCTGCCCGCGTGCGGCCGAGGGGGTGGTCAAGAGCAGCCCGCACACCGCCGCGAACCGCAACCGCCGTCCTGCCGGCCTGTGCGGCCGGCAATCCGTGGTCACAGTTAGCGCTCGAGGAGTGTCTTCGGGCGGCCCCCGTATCCCTCGGGCGCAGGCCTTGCTCCGCCGGTGGCTGGCGTCTCTACTGAGCTCATGTCGCTGATCCCTTTCTCCGTGCCGCAGGTCGACGAGCGCAAGCCGACTCCCTCGCTCCGACTTCCTGGCCGACGCGGCATTAGGACACAGCACACCTGCGGGCACAAGGGGTGTCAGCGCCTCGGACCGCCGGATCCAAGGGCCCCGCACCGAAGCGGGACATGGCTACTCCCCGATGGTCATGCCTACAGGGATGTCGAATCCGGTAGGATTAGTGCCGGACGCAGCGACTGCCCACTGTTCGAGGAGAGATTGCAGATGATTCGATCCGTCACCAGGAAACGACCGATCGGGGCCGCGCCCTGATCGCCGCGCTGATTTTCGCGACCGTCGGGACGGCGCGGGCGGCGTCGGGACAGTCACCGCCCCCGGGCGATGACACGCGTGCCGGTCAGCTCGTTGCCCTGGAACAGGCCAAAGCGAAAGAGCTCAAGCCGTACGTGCCGAACAAGGCCGAGATATTGGTCAAAAAGCTCGAAGAACAGTTCCTGACCGGCAACCTCCATTGGCACCCGTTCTTTCAGAGCGCCTATGCGGGCGGCGGGTTCACGCTCGGCGCCGGCTACGCCCGGCACGTCAGCGACTACAACATTGTCGACTTCCGCGGCAGCATCACGCCCAGCGGCTACAAGCGCATCGAGGCCGAGTTCCTGGCGCCGCGCCTGTTCAACCGCCGGGGCACGCTCTCGGTCATCGGCGGTTGGCGCGACGCCACCCAGGTGGGCTTCTACGGCATCGGCACCCCGAACACCTCGAAGGACGATCGGGTCAACTACAGCTTCCAACAGCCGTATCTGTCGGCGCTGCTGGAAGTCCGGCCGAACCGATCGTGGCTGGTGCTCGGCGCCGGCGCCGAGTTTTCGCAGTGGCAACAGGGGCCCGGGTCAGGGACGTTTCCGTCGGTCGAGGAGGTCTACACCCCTGAGACGCTGCCCGGGCTGGGCGCGGAGCCCACCTACCTCCACCTGACCGGGACGGCCGCGATCGACACGCGCACGTCTCCCGGTTATTCGCGCCGCGGTGGGTACTACGGGGTGACTCTGCACGGATACGCCGAGAGCGACGACCTCTACGGGTTCAGGCAGGTGGACTACGACGCGATCCACCACATTCCGATCGGGCGTGACCGGTGGGTGCTCTCGCTCCACGGGAGGATGGAAACGACGTTCACCGATGACGCCCAGGAGATTCCGTTCTTCATGCTGCCCGCGCTGGGCGGCGGCTCCAGCCTGCGCGGGTTCGCGAGCTGGCGTTTCCGCGACCGCCACAGTCTCCTGCTCCAGGCCGACTGGCGCATCATCGTCAACAATTTCTTCGAGACGGCGCTGTTCTACGACGCGGGCAAGGTCACCAGCAGCACGTCGGATCTGGACTTCGACGGCCTCAAGAAGGATTACGGCATCGGGTTCCGCCTGCACGGTCCGGCCGCGACTCCTCTGCGCATCGAGTTCGCGAAGAGCAATGAGGGGCTCGTTCTCGTGTTTTCGGCAAAGGCCGCGTTTTGAGGAACTGGACCATGAATCATCCTTCTGTTCTGTCTCGCGCGTTCTTCCGACGCGCCATCGCCGCGCTCGCCGCCGGCGGCTTCCTGCTCGCGGCGCTGGACCCGGTGCGCACCGCCGGGATGAAGTTCTTCTCCGACGACCCGATCGCGCGCGCGCCGGAATCGGCTGACGCCTCGGCGGCGCAGCCGTGGGACATCGACCTGTTCTATGACCTGTCCTACAACACGTTCGTGACGGCCGAGCGCACGCCCACCGGCAGCCGCGCGCAGAACCTGAACACGATCGACGAGGTGCCCGATTCGAGCTGGTTCACCAATCGCATCGGCGCGCGCCCGCTGACGGCCGAAGAGGTCACGCGCGGTCCGGTGGCCGGGCCGGCGCCGGATCCGTCGCGCTGGACGCTGACGCGGGAGAAGAGCGCCGGAGACGCGCCCGGATTCACCGCCAAGGACGCCGGCGGTCACACCTGGTTCGTCTCCTTCGACGCGCCGCGCAATCCCGAGGGGGCGACCGGCGCGGTCGTCGTGGCCACGAAGATCTTCTGGGCGCTCGGGTACAACCAGGTCGAATACTTCGTGACCGACCTGCGGCCCGACGCGATCGAGATCGCCGAGGGTGCGACCAAGCGCCGGCCGTCGGGCAAGCGCAGTCCGTTGACCCAGGACGACGTGGACGAGATTCTCGAGCGGGCGCACCGGAGGGCCGACGGGTCGTACCGCACGGCGGCGGGGCGCATGCTGCCCGGCAAGGTCCTTGGCGGGTTCCGCTACCACGGCACGAGACCCGACGACCCGAACGACATCGTCCCGCACGAGAACCGGCGCGAGCTGCGAGCCCTGCGCGTCTTCGGGGCGTGGACCAATCTCACGGACATGAAGGCGGGCAACACCCTCGACACGGTCGTCACCGAAGGGACGCGCGGCATCGTCAAGCACTACCTCCAGGACGTGGGCTCGACCTTCGGCGTCGGCGCCAACGGCCCCCACGACTGGAACGAGGGGTGGGAGTACATCTACGACAAGGGGCCCTCACGGCGCCGGTTGTTCACCTTCGGGATCGGCCTCAGCCCCTGGCAGGTCGCCGACTACCAGAACTACCCGGCTGTCGGGCGGTTCGAGGGCGAATACTTCGACCCCGAGGCCTGGAAGCCCCGCGTGCCGACTGCCGCCTACATCGAGATGCGCGACGACGACGCCTTCTGGGCGGCGCGGCGGGTCATGGCTTTTTCGGACGACCTGATTCGAGCTATCGTGAAGACCGGTCAATACACCGACCCGCAGGCGGCACAGCACCTGGCTGACGTGCTCATCAAGCGGCGGGACAGGATCGGCCACGTGTATCTCACGAAGATCAACCCGATCGTCGATCCCCGGCTCGAGGCGGGCACGTTGTCGTTCGGCAACGCCGCCGTCGAGCACCGCCTTGCGGAGGCACCAACGACCTACACGGCCGTCTGGTCCCGGTTCGACAATGCCACCGGCGCCACGACGCCGATCGCGGACACGACGAGCCGGGAGCCGCGAATGCCGGCGCCGGGGGAACTGCCCACCGCCCCCGGGTCCTTCGTCAAGGTGGCATTGAGCGCGCAGAGCACGAACCACCCGTCCTGGGCGAAGCCCATCGACGTCTATTTCAAGCGGCTCGACACCGGCTGGAAGCTCGTCGGCCTCGAGCGCATGTCGGCGGCCGCTGACCGCGCGCAGCCAAAGGGGAGTGAGTAATGGCAAAAGACGCCGCGTCGTTCGTGAAGCCGTATCTGGTCAAGGATGGCCGGAAGTTCCGCTTGAAGGACCACGATCCGGGCGACACCGGCCGAATGCAGAAGGAGCGCGCGAAGAAGGCGCTGGGCGACGGGGTCTCGAAGCTGTGCGATCTGCAGGAACGCCTCTATGCCCAGGACAAGTGGGGCGTCCTGCTCATCTTCCAGGCGATGGACGCTGCGGGCAAGGACGGCGCGATCAAGCACGTCATGAGCGGCATCAACCCTCAGGGCTGCCAGGTCTTCTCGTTCAAGGCGCCGTCCGACGAGGATCGCGATCACGACTTCCTGTGGCGGACGTCGAAGTCACTGCCGGAGCGCGGACGCATCGGCATCTTCAACCGGTCGTACTACGAGGAAGTGCTCGTCGTGCGGGTTCACCCGCAGATCCTCGCCGGCCAGAAACTGCCCGAGCAGGTGGTGTCCAAGAAGATCTGGGCCGACCGGTGCGCCGACATTGCCGCGTTCGAACAGTACCTGGCCCGCAACGGCTACGTCGTTCTCAAGTTCTTCCTGAACGTCTCGCGCAAGGAGCAGCGCGACCGCTTCCTCGAGCGTCTGACGATGCCCGAGAAGAACTGGAAGTTCTCGCTCGGGGACGCCAAAGAGCGCGAGTACTGGGACGACTACATGGTGGCTTACGAGGACGCCATCCGACGCACCGCCACTCCGGAGGCGCCGTGGGTGGTCGTGCCCGCCGACAACAAATGGTTCGCGCGGCTCGTCGTCGGCGCCGCCGTCGTTTCGGCGCTCGACGAGCTCGACCTGCAGTTCCCGACGGTCGATGCGGCCAAGAAGACTGAGCTCGAGGCGGCGCGACAGACTCTCGAGGCGGACGGGCCGGGCAAGGGGAAGAAAAAGAAGAAGAAGGGGTAGGCGCGATCGAGTTCGGAGGGCGGGGACTCGTGCCCGCCGGCTTCAGGGACGGCTGGGCGCGGCACGCCCGGCCTTGAAGGCCGCCCACTCCGCGACCAGCTCGCTGGCGAGCTCGCGCGCCAGTTGTCTGATGCGCGGCTCCAGCCTGCCCAGCGTGTCGCGCTCGGCTTCGCGCTTCTGCCGTTCCGCGGACGTGCCGTCGTCGCGCAGGCCGCCCGCACCGAGCTGCGCGCCGGCATCGTGCACGACGTCCGCGAGCTCCTCGACCGACTCATAGTCGGCCAGCCTGATTTCGACGTACGTCGGAATCCCAGCTTCGAACCCACCAGTCCGCCAGGTCGCGACCTCCCAGCGGCGCCTTGGGAACGATCGCCAGGATGATGTGCTCGATCCGCCCGAGCTGGCGGGCTCCGGTGACGACGCGAAAGCTGTCGACAGCCGCGGCGACCGACAAGCAGGACACACCGCGGAGGTCGCTGAGCTGCTTGGCTTCCAGAATGACGTCATCGTCTGGCGAGGGACCCGGCCCCTCGACCCGCGCGAGCGCTTTCCGGGCCAACCCGCTGCCGATGCCCAGCCGCGCCCAGCCCACCTTCTTCAAGCGCAGGTAGCCGTCGGGGAGCCCGGGCTTGACGCGGCGGACGAGGCCGTCGATGCGCGCGATGGAGGCTTCGACTGAGGGCAGTTCCTCCGGGGGAATGGGCTCCATGAGAGCCTCCGCCCCGGCCAGAAAGGCCGGCGTCTCTCGGGTGCTGCTGGCGCGGACACGCCGGACGATGGCCGGCTCGGGCGGGAGATAGTCTCGATCGGCGAGCCCCTGGCGATAGCCTTTCAGGAACTCGTCGAACAGCCGGGCGCCGCTGGCGTCCCACCCGCGCTGGCGGACCGCGAGATCGATCGAGCCCATGAACCGCACCAGGTCGATCACCGAGGGACCGGACGCCGAATCATCGAAATCGTCGAGCCCGCGGGCCGATCGGGTCAAGGCGTACTGCTCGACGTGCGCGTCGCCGTGCACGCGCACCATTGGCAGCGAGGACAAATCGGCGGCAAAGGCGTTGCAGACGCGTTGCGACCAGGGCGCGTTCAGAAACCGGAAATAGTTGAACGCGTCGCTTTCGAGACGCGCGATCAGGTCGGGTGGCGCCGCTGCCACGCGGGCCGGCTCGGGCACCAGCGCGGGCAGGCGCGCCGCGGGCGCCTGGGCCAGAGGGTCGGGCGCCTTTACGGTCGTGGTCGTCGCCGCAGGGGCGCATCCAGTGAGCGCCCAACAGACGAGGCCGAATGCGACACGACGGCCGGCGCACAGGCGCGACGCGCGGCTGGCCACGACGGCCGTCGAAATCGGGTCACGCATCAACGCCGGTGATTCTAACGCCGCCGAAGGTGTGAAGGCCGACTCGGATCTCATCGGCCTCGGCCCTTCATCTTCGCATCGGCCCGAGCTGAGCGGTCAATGTGGGAGGTGCGACGGCACGGTAGCTCTCCTCGATGAGCGCCTTCAGTTCGTCTGACGGCAGCGCCGCACCGCGCGGGTACGTCAGCGTCACCCATCCCTTCGCGCCCATTCCATAGTCACTCGGCCGGCCGGCGCCGCTCGCGACGAGCCGCCGTCCGGAGGTCGGCAGCTTCAGGTTGATCGAGTAGTCGCCTGGTTCGCCGATATGCGCTTTCTTCCTCTCGGACGCCTGCAGCTTTTCGTCATCGCTGCGGCCGAAGTAGACGAAGATGCCTTTCTTCACCCGCGCGACTGATCCGCCCCACGGGGACGCCTCGTAGGCACCCGGGAGGCTCAGGGCGAAGTCACGCAGGCCGGCCACGACTTTGGCGTTTCGCTTGTTCATCACACGGACTCCCGCCGGCGTGATCAAGAAGAGCAGAGTCGATGTGACCCGTTTGCGAGGAACCCTGCTCCACCGTGGAACTCACCGCCGTCCCTACTCGAGGATCCGGCCGACCAGCCACAGGTGACCGAACGGGTCGACGACGGCACCCTGGAGCATCCGCCGGATCGGGTGGGGCCCATGCGTGGCGTGGCTGTGCTCCTGCACGGGGCTGTGCTCGATCGCTCCGGCGCTCAACGCCTGCCTGTGCACGCCGACGGGGTCCTCGACGAAGAGCTCGATCCGCACCGTTGTAAAGTTCACCGCGGCCGGGCTGCGCGTCCCATGAGGAGGGGATTCGTCGGCGAGGAAGAAGGCGGCGTCGTCAATGGCGAGCCCGGCCACGACATGTCCGCCATCCAGGCGCCACAGCAGCATCGCGCCGAATGCGGCCTTGTAGAACGCGATCGCGGCGTCCCCATCGCTGACGGCCAACATCGGAGCGATTCTGGTTTTCATGCTGGCTCCACTACTCGTGGTGTGAGAGTGTAGTCCAACAATTCTTGCATTGAGTCGGACGCAAATGCCGGGTCGGCCATGGAGAAACGAGCATTTCTCAAACTCTCGTCGGCGCTGGTGATCGCTCCCTTCTGTCGATCGCCGTCCGCCTGGGGACAGAGCAACCGCCTGACGAACTGGGCCGGCAACGTCACCTACAGTACGCCCGGGGTGGATCACCCGGCATCACTCGACGATGTGCAGATGCTGGTGAAGAAGCATGACCGGCTCAAAGTGCTCGGCACGCGCCACTGCTTCAACCGCATCGCCGACAGCTCCGACCGGCTGGTCGCGCTGACCGGTTTGAACAAGGTGGTGGCCCTCGATGCGGAGCGGCGCCGGGTCACCGTCGAAGCCGGCATCACCTATGGACAGCTGTGTCCGTATCTCCACGACAAGGGCTTTGCGCTCCACAATCTGGCCTCTTTGCCCCACATTTCCGTTGCCGGCGCCTGCGCGACCGCCACCCATGGCTCCGGAGTGACCAACGGGAACCTTGCGACGGCGGTCATGGGGCTGGAGGTGGTCAGGGCCGACGGCAGTACCGGCAACGCTGTCGGCGGACGGCGATCGGGAAGCGTTGAACGCGGCCGTCGTCAGCCTCGGCGCGCTGGGCGTCATCACCAAGGTGACGCTGGCCGTTCAGCCGACGTTCGCGGTGCGCCAATACGTGTACGAACGGCTCCCGCTCCCGCAGCTGACGGAACATTTTCAAGCGATCATGTCCGCTGGATACAGCGTGAGCCTGTTCACGGACTGGCAGCAGCCGAGCGTCAACGAAGTGTGGGTGAAGAGCCGCGTCGACGAGGCGGCGGGCGCTGCAGCGGACCTCGAACGTCATGGAGCGACACGCGCGACGAAGAACCTGCACCCGATCGCCGCGCTCTCCGCGGTCAACTGTACCGAGCAGATGGGTGTCCCGGGTCCGTGGTTCGAGCGGCTGCCGCACTTCAGGATGGGCTTCACGCCGAGCAGCGGCAAGGAGCTCCAGGCGGAGTACTTCGTCCCCCATCAGCACGCGGTCGAGGCGATTCTGGCGATCTCCCGCCTCGGGCCGCGGATCGGGCCGCATCTCTTCATCTCCGAGATCCGGACGATCGCCGGCGACGATCTGTGGATGAGCCCCTGCTACAAGCAGGCGTGCGTGGCCATCCATTTCACCTGGAAGCAGGACTGGCCCGCTGTCCGCCAGCTGCTCCCGGTGATCGAGAAGGAGCTGTCGCCGTTCAGCGCAAGGCCACACTGGGGGAAGCTGTTCAGCATGGACCGGTCTGCGCTGGCCGCCCTCTACGATCGTCTCCCCGAGTTCAGACGACTCATCGCCGAACACGATCCGCGAGGCAAGTTCCGGAATGAATTCCTGACGACCTACATTCACGCGGCGTGACCCTTGCGACCAGGCCACGTCAGTCGGCGAAGGGCAGCCACCAGAAGGACCAGGGCACGCCGAAGAACCAGGGTCTCGGCTTGACGTAGCCCTCCATGTCGCGTGCCGACGCCCGGTAGGCGTGCAACAGACCTGGCAGGAGGACGTAGCCTCCAGGCAAGGGGACCGGGTTGTCCACCACGAGATCGCTCGGTAGAGGATTGACCTCGCAGGCGTTGGCGTCGTCCAGGACGCAGCGGGCGAAGTTGCCCTCGAAGTCCACGTAGACGTCGAACTGCTCACCGCTGCCCGTCTGGGTGACCGAGTAGTCGTTGTCGTTGCCGATGACGATCACATGGCCGCCGCCGAACAGTCGCGGACCGATGGTCAGTCCTTCCCATTTCTCGGCCTGGTTCTCTCGGGGAGCAGCGTGTTCCGTGAGATGTCGATGAACGGCGCCGCGTCGTCCTTCTGCACCGGGACGATGCCGGTGCTGCGAGGTTGCCGTCATCCGGCAACGAGACGCTGGACACATCGGTGGCGCCGTCTATGTCGATCTTGTAGACGCGCTTGCTGCCGACGATGCCGAGCGGCGGGAACGGGCGCGCCGTCCGGGCCGCTGCCCGCCGGATTGTCCACACCAATCCCGCGATTGTCCCGCTCGAGGACCAGGAACTCGTGATCGTTCAGGGCGACGATCGCCGACACGCCGAGGTTGCGCCCCTGCCGTGGGTCGGTAGCCGATGCGCGTGCCTCCGTCCGCGACGATCCGAGCCCGGACGAGGGCCTGTGGCTCGAGCTGATAGACGTACTGGGCAATGCTCTGGCGGTAGGTGCGGCTCCACCAGTCGTTGTCGAACACGATGATGCGGAGGTTCCGGCCGTCACGTCCGTCGTTGTCCGTGGCGTCGCTCGAGTTGCTGCGCGGGCCCTCGTCGAGGAGCGGATCCTGCAAGCACCGGCGTACAGCCGCTTGCCGTCCGGGCTGATCGCGAGGCCCTCGTAGCCTCGGTTGTCCTGCCGCCCCGAGCCCGACGAACCGCCATCGCGCCCCGCGACGTAGTCGAGGGCTCCAAGCCGGCATCGGGACCAGGTTGGGCGGCACCTCGAAGACACCGACCAGCCGGCCGCTCCGGCTGAACTCGTAGACCGACGGCCCGTATTCGTCGGCGATGAGGAAGCGTCCCGTCCGCGGATCGATCGCCAGCCCTTCCGGATCGAAGCTGCGCCCGAGCACGGCCGCGTTGCCGTTGAGCAACTGGGGATTCAGGCCGTTCAACGCCTTCTCGTCGTTCACGACGACGCCCGGCGGCAGCAGGTTGCCGGAGCGATCTCTGAGCCTGACCGTCTCCTTGATCTTGAAATTCGAGATACGCCCGGTGAACGGGTGCACATCGAGGTCGATCCGCTGCACCCTGGTCCCATAGTCCAGCAGGCCGCCACCTGGCCCGCGATCCGACAGCGCCCACCACTCATGGCGGACCGGGTCGTAGTAGAGGTCCGAGAAGTGGCCAAAGCGGCCCGCGTTTGCGCCGGGTTCCCGGGTCGCGTCGAGCGTATTCCCGGGAACGACGAGGCCATTGACGAAGGTTGGCTGCGCTGCCGCGTTGGCGGCGGAGGCCAGTAACAAGGCGAAGAGCGAGGGGAGCAGACGGGCACGTCGCATGGCGGGTGGTCTCCTGAGTGTCACTGTGCTCAGCGGTTGAGACAGCGCGGAACCTATCGCCGCGACATGACGAACGTGCGACGCCCCTCAATTCCATCGACAAGTGACGCTGGATTCCAGCAGCGACCCCGCGCCCGTGAGCCGATGTCGCGTGCGTTGACACAGTACCGGCCAACCAGCAGTTCAAGGAGGGTCGGATGCGTCTCACATCATCGTTGGCAGGGTGGCTGGCGCTCGTGGCGATCGACGCCCTCGCCCCCGTCGTCACGGCGCCCGCGGCTGCCCAGGTTCGTGTCGCGACGCTCGATGAGCTGCGGCGCGAACTGAGCACCGGCGACGTCGTGTCCATCGTCGGCTCTGAGCCACACGCCATCAAGGGACGGCTGACGCGCGTCGGGGACGCCGACCTGGGCCTCCTCGTCGAGCCTCCAGTGGCGGGCGCAGAGTCGGGCCGGCGTCTGGAAGTCACGATCCCGTACAGCGCCCTTCGCTCACTCGAGCGGCCAAGGGACTCGGCGAAGAACGGCGCGCTGATCGGGGCGGGAATCGTCGGCGGCTTCGTCCTCGCGATGTTCACCTATGCGCTGGCCGTGGACCGGAACGAGCTCGACGAATGGGGTCCGACGTATCTGGCCGCCGGGGGCATCATGACCGGGATCGGGGCATTCGCCGGCTGGGTCATCGACCGTGCACACTCGAAGCGGCACATCAGATTCGCTCCGGTCTCCACGGCTTCGGCCAACCGTCCCCTCGGCACTTTGCCGGCAGGCGGGTACGCTCCAACGCTCGCCGCGCTCGGCGATGAGGGTGTCCATGCGTGCGAGCGATAGCGATCGCGTGTTGGCGTTTCGCGGAGCGCGGTCCGGCGCCTCCCGTCAGCGGCCCGCCGCGGCGAACTCACCCCGCATTCCTGTCGACGCCTTGACGCTGGAGCGGCACCCCGAACGAGAAAGTCGTCAACTCATCGTGGCGGCAGAATCCGCCTC
The DNA here is from genome assembly GCA_963834365.1 of Vicinamibacterales bacterium. Classification (GTDB taxonomy): domain Bacteria; phylum Acidobacteriota; class Vicinamibacteria; order Vicinamibacterales; family Vicinamibacteraceae; genus CAWJAP01. The sequence continues at coordinate 71,354 of CAWIBS010000034.1, forward strand.
CCGTTTCCACAGCAGCATCGCCAGCCAGATCAAGAACACCTGAACCGGTACGGGCAGGTCGGCCGGCAGGTTGGCAGACGCACGATGCGACCAGATGGCGTCCGGGGAAATACCGCCCACCTCACGGTCGTCCTCGAGGAGGACGAACGACCGCCGAAACGCCGACCGCGCGCGCAATGTGTACGTTTTCGCGCCGCTTCGGACCACGAACGATCGGCGCAGCGCGCTGGGTTTGGTGGCTCGTGCGAGCACCCCTTCGCCGGAGGAGAGCAGGAAGTCTCCGCTCAGTGCCCCTTCGCGGGACACGCGGAACGTCGTCCCCTGCACCGTCAACTCGCCACGCTCGCGCCACGAGGACATGTCGATGCCGGCGATCGGCTGCGACCCCTGTGAGATCGCGAACTCCCAGCGGAACCAGCGGGTTGGAACGACCTGCAATGTCTGGCTCATCATGCGCCCCGACGTCTCGTCGGCCATGATCGCACGGCGCGGGTTCGTCTGATCTCCTCTGCTGGCGCCAACGATCGCGCGGATCCTGCCGCTGGGGTCCGGCTGAAGCCGGACACCACGTCACCGACAGAACTCGCAACGCCTCACCTTGTCCACGGCATTGGTGGCGAACAGAAGGCGCTTGGATCTCGACCGTCCACGAGTGCACCATGGAGTCCCCAAGGCTCAGGAGGGATGCGCGGTGAATGCCCGTCGGTCCGTGCTCACGCTTGGTTTGATCGCGGGGTTGCTCTCCGCACCGCGGACCCTGGCTGGCACGGAACCCTTCGCGAAGGTCCCTGACAGCTGCCCGGTTACGGCGGTTCATGGTCCCTGGTTCGTTCCTCCCGCTCCATACCCGGCGGCCCCGCCGTCCGGCACAGTCTGGATCGGCTCCGACTCGCTGTGGGTGATGGCGAAGGCCGATGGCGTGTGGCGCGGGATAGGGCGGCCCACGTCGCAGGGGCTCGCGTATCGCAACAAGCAGTTCTGGTGGCGGCCCGGCTATCACGGACCGAGCGAGCCGACCCCTGCGTTGCACGTGCGTGGACGACGCCTGGGGGGACCGGCGGCCGAGATTCAGGTCGGCCCTGCCACCAACGCCCACGACGAGTCGTTTGGCGGCTGGACGATGCTGGTCATGCCGGAGATCCCGCAGGGCTGCTGGGAACTGACCGGCCAGTATGGAGACGATCGCGTCAGCCTGGTCGTCTGGGTGGAGGAATGACGCCGGTTCCCGTCCCGTCAGGCGAGCGCATCGAGACGCTCGACGTGCTTCGCGGCTTTGCCCTGCTGGGTATCCTGGCGATGAACGTCCGCGCGATGGCGGCGCCGTTCGGGACCTACCTGTACCCGTACGCGCTCTTCGACTTCACCGGCGCCAGCCGCGCCGCCTACATCTTCACCAGCGTGGTGTTCGACCTGAAGATGATGGGGCTGTTCTCGATGCTCTTCGGGGCGGGCGTGCTGCTGTATGCCGCCAAGCCGACCGAATCCGGGCTGCCTCCGCGCGGACTGTGGTTCCGACGGATGTTCTGGCTGCTTGCGATCGGCCTCGTCCACGCCTATCTGATCTGGGACGGCGACATCCTCGTGCCGTATGCGCTGTGCGGCCTGCTCCTCCTGTGGTGGGTACGCCGGTTCAGCGCCGGCGTGCTGCTCGCCTTGTCGATGGCGTTTCTGCTCGTCGGCGTCCTGCTGTCGGTCAGCCACGGGATGGCGTGGACGACGATGTCCGAAGCCGAGCGCGCGACCGAGCTCGAGATGTTGACGCCGACGCGCGAACAGGCGAGCCAGCACCTCGCACGGATGCTCGGCAGCTACTCCGAGGTCGTCGCGCATCGCGCCCCGACCGTGTTCATGGCGCAGACGATCTACTTCGGGCTCTTCTTCTTCTGGCGATGCAGCGGAATGATGCTGCTCGGCATGGCCCTCTACAAGTGGGGTTTTCTCGACGGTCGCCGCCCGGCCCGCGACTATCTGATTGCGGCGGCGACGTGCCTTCCGCTGGGGCTGGCGCTGGCGTGGTACGGGACGGTGGCGCTCGAGCGGGTGCGCTTCGCCATGCCCGACCGCACGATCGCGGATCTCTGGAACTACGTCGGGGCCATCTTCGCGTCCGTCGGGTATGCGGCCGTGCTGATTCTGGTCGTCAAGGGCGGCGTGCTCACCGGGCTCCGCTGGCGACTCGCGGCGGTCGGACAAATGGCCTTCTCCAACTACCTGCTGCAAAGCCTCATCGCCTCGGCGCTGTTTCTCGGCTGGGGCCTGGGATGGGCAGGCCGGCTGGACTACGCCGAGCAGCTGATCGTCGTCGCGATCATCTGGAGCGTGCAGCTGGCGCTCAGTCCCGTCTGGTTACGCCAGTACCGTTTCGGCCCGGCGGAGTGGCTCTGGCGATCGCTGACCTATTGGCAGCGGCAGCCGATGCGTCGAGAGACGCCACGATCCCCGCGCTCGGGACCGTTGCCGGCCGGCGTGTAGCGATCGATTCGTCGCGCGATCTCCTCCGTTCGCCCCACCCCATCACCGCGCTTCCGAGAAGCGACCCGAATTGGGCCGCGCTCGTCTACAACTGAATCGAGTTGAAGTGGCGGGACGGCACCATCGATGGGTTGTGTCGCCACTGGATTCTGGGGCAGACTGCTCAGCACCGAACCGGCCGCTGGTCGGTCTTTCGGAACGTGCCGCATTTGACAGGGTGAGCTTTCCATGACGACACCGCCATCCGCGCCCTCCGCCGCTCCCGGGCCGCTCGATCGCTTCCTGAAGCTGTTCACGGACGTCCGGTCGGGTGAAAGTACGACCGCGCTACTCCTGGCGTTCAACATCTTCCTGATCCTGATGGCCTATTACGTGCTCAAGGTCGTTCGGGAGGCGCTGATTCTGAGCGAGGCGAGCCCGGAGGTGAAGGCGTACATGTCGGCCGGGCAGGTGGTGTTGCTCGCGTTTGCCGTGCCGGCGTACGCGAAGCTCGTGTCGGCGATGGACCGGCGCAGGCTGATCAACACGGTCAACGGGTTTTTCGTCGTGTGCCTGGCCGTGTTCTACGTGCTCGGACGAGCGGGCGTGCCGCTGGGCATCCCATACTTTCTGTGGATCGGCATCTTCAACCTGATGGTCGTGGCGCAGTTCTGGTCCTTTGCCAACGACGTGTACTCGAAGGACGAAGGCGAGCGGCTGTTTCCGATTGTCGGCTTCGGCGCGTCGCTTGGCGCCGTCTTCGGGTCGATGTTTTCCGAACAATTCATCGAGCTGATCGGTGTGTTGGAGCTGATGATTGTCGGTGCCGTACTGCTCGTGGCGCAGGTGTTCCTGACGAACGCCATCGACCGCCGCGAGCGCGCGCGCGTGGCCGCGAGCCGGTCTGCGCCGAAGCCGGCCGCGTCGCACACCGCATCGAAGGGCGCGTTCAGCATGGTCTTCAAGACGCGCTATCTGCTCATGATGGCGGTGATGCTGATGCTCCTCAACTGGGTCAACACAACCGGCGGGTACATCCTGGATAGCATCGTGCTCGAAAACGCGATCGCACAGGTGGGAAGCACCGACCAGAACGCCATCAAAAGCGCCATCGGCCAGTTCTACTCGACCTATTTCACCTACGTGAACGTCCTCGGGCTGCTGCTGCAGATGTTCGTGGTGTCGCGGGTGGTCAAGTACCTGGGTGTCGGTTTTGGCATCATGATTCTGCCCGTGATCTCGCTCACGGCTTACTCGATCATCGTGTTCTTCCCGCTGCTGCGCGCTGTGCGCACCGCAAAGGTGGCGGAAAACGCCACTGACTACTCCCTGAACAACACGATAAAAAACATGCTGTTCCTTCCGTGTACGACGGAACAGAAATACAGTGCCAAGCAGGCGATCGATTCGTTCTTCGTCCGCATGGGCGATGTTCTCTCGGCGTTGCTCGTGTTCGTGGGCACGGCTGTGTTCACACTGGACCCACGAGGGTTCGCGGCGGTGAACGCCCTGCTCGTGATCGTCTGGCTGGGCCTGGCCTGGCGGACGGGGAGAACCTATACAGAGCTCGCGGCAACCGGAAAGCCCCCGGTGACCGCAGCCTGACCATGCGACAACGATGAAAGCCATCAGGAAAATGATGGACAAGCTCTGGCGATCGCTGACCTGTTGGCAGCGGCAGCCGATGCGTCGAGAGATGCCACAATCCCCGCGCTCGGGACCGTTGCCGGCCGGCGTATAGCGATCGATTCGTCGCACTGGCATGGCCGAAACCGGATGCGGGGCTGACGACTATACTCAAGCCTCGTGAGCCTCGCCGCAGAGAACCGCTCGGGTGTGGGCGCCGCCAGCCACGATCTCGGGCGCGACCCGCGCGTCGGGCCATACCGCCTGATCAGCGAGATCGGCCACGGCGGGATGGGTACGGTCTATCTCGCGGTACGCGCCGACGCCGCCTACGAGCAGCGGGTCGCGATCAAGATCCTCAAGCGAGGGATGGACACCGACGCCATCGCGGCGCGGTTCCGCCACGAGCGGCAGATCCTCGCCAGCCTGACGCATCCGAACATCGCGCGGCTGCTCGACGGCGGCACGACGAGCGACGGCCTTCCGTACTTCGCCATGGAGTACGTGGACGGCCGCCAGCTCGTGGACTACTGCGAATCGCGCGGCCTCGACACGTCGGCGCGGCTCGCGATCTTCCGGCAGGTCTGCGCCGCCGTCCAGTACGCGCACCAGAACCTGATCATCCACCGCGACCTCAAGCCGGCCAACGTGCTCGTGGCGATGGACGGAACGCCGAAGCTCCTCGACTTCGGGATTGCGAAGCTCCTGAACGCGGAGGTGGCGGGCCACACCCACGCGCCGACGGTGGCCGGCATGCAGCTGATGACGCCGGAGTACGCCAGCCCCGAGCAGGTTCGCGGCGATCCGGTGACGACCGCGACCGACGTCTACTCGCTCGGCGTATTGCTCTACGAGCTGCTCACCGGCCGGCGGCCCTATCGCATCACGAGCCGGGCGCCGATCGACGTGGCGCGGGTGGTCTGCGAGGCGGTGCCGGCGCGCCCCAGCACCGCTGTCACGAACCCGTCCGACGGTCCGGACGCACCGGAGCCGATCACCGGCGCGGAGGCGGTGCCGACGCGTGAGGTCACCGCCGGCCAGCTGCGCGCGGTCGAGGCGCAGCGTTTGAGCCGGCGGCTCGCCGGCGACCTCGATACCATCGTCCTCAAGGCGCTGAGCAAGGAGCCGGCGCGCCGCTACGCCTCGGTCGATCAGTTCTCGGAAGACGTGCGGCGGCACCTCGAAGGGCTTCCCGTGCTGGCGCGGCGGGACACCTGGAACTATCGGACCGCCAAGTTCATCAGGCGCCATCGTGCGGCGGTCGGCGCCGCCGCGCTGACGTTCCTCGCGCTCGTCGCCGGGGTGATCGGCACGGCGTGGCAGGCCCGCGAGGCGCGGATCGCGCGGGCCCGCGCCGAGGCGCGCTTCGACGACGTGCGCCGGCTGGCGAATGCGTTCGTCTTCGACATTCACGACGCGATTCGCGACCTGCCCGGATCCACACCGGCGCGGCGTCTGCTCGTGTCGAAGGCGCTCGAGTACCTCGACCGGCTGGCGCGCGAGGCCGGCGGACGCGCTCGATCTGCAGAGCGAGCTGGCGTCGGCGTACGTGCGGATCGGGGACGTCCAGGGACGTCCCAACCTGCCGAACCTGGGCGACACTGCGGGCGCGCTCGCGAGCTACCGCAAGGCGACCGGCATCTACGAGTCGATCGGCGCGGCGACGTCGCCCGATCGATCGCTGCGCCGGGATCTCGGCACGGCGTATCTCAGGCTCTCCGAAGTGCTGTCGTCGACGGGGCAGACCGCCGACGCCCTGGCGATCACGCGCACGGGGCTCGCGCTCCACGAAGCCACGACCGACGACACGTCGCCGGCCGACGCCCGCCGCGCGCTGGTCGCGAGCAACAGCCGGATGGGCGATCTGCTCTCGGCGACCGGCGATACGGCGGGTGCCCTGGTTCAGCGGCGGAAGGTGCTCGCGATGATGGAAGCGGTGGCGGCGACGGAGCCGGACCACCCCGACAACCTGCGGCAGCTGATCGCGGCCAACCAGCGGATGGCGAATTCGCTCGGCAATCCGAACTATCCGAACGTCGGCGATTTCGCCGGCGCCCTGCCGTACATCGAGACGTCGGTCGCGATCGCGCGCCGGGCGATCGCGCGCTATCCGGACAACGCCCTGTTCAAGCGCCTGCTCTCGGTGGCCAGCAGCAATGCCGCCGACGTGCTCCAGGCGCTCGGGCGCGTGCCGGAGGCGGTCGTGCGGCGGCGCGAGGCGCTGTCGATTGCCGAGCAGCTCGCGGCGGCCGACCCGTCGAACGCCGCCGGGCAGAACGACCTCGCGCTCGGCCACTCGAAGATGGCCGAGGTCCTCGAGCTCGAAGGCAAGCTTCGCGACGCCCGGACCGAGCACGCGCGCGCGCTCGACATCCATCGGCGGCTCGCGGCGTCGGATCCGGCGAACGAGTTTCTGAAGCTCGAGGTGGCGTCCGACCACAACCGGCTGGCCACTGTGCAGGCGAAGCTTGGCGAGCGCGCGGCGACGATTGAGAACCACACGCTGGCGGTCACGATGAGCCGCGCCATCAGCGCCGCGAACCCGGCCAACATCGAGCAGCGCATCGCCGTCGTCCTGGCGCTCGCGGGACGGGCCGACGCGGTTGCGCTGCTGGCCCGCCGCCGGGTCCCCGGATCGACGCCGGCCGCCGATTTCGACATGGCGGAGCGCGATTACGCTGAGGCCATGTCCGTAATGGAAGGGCTTCACGCCAAGGGGCTCCTCCACGGCACCGATCTCGAGACGCTCGAGAACGGCCGCAAGGAGCTGGCACGCATCCGCGAGGAGCGCGCCGCCGCCGCGACGCAGAGGGGACCCTCGACGACTGAACGATCGATTCCCAGGAGCCGGCCATGAAGACGATCCAGGTGCAGGGCGCTCATCACATCACCATCGTCGGATCGACGAAGCAGAGTGCCATCGACTTCTGGGAAGGGGTGCTGGGCATGCCGTTCGTCCTGGAGCAGCCCAACCTCGGCAAGCCGGATGAGAACCACCTCTACTTCGATCCCGGGGATGGGCGCCTGCTCACCGTCTTCACCAACGAGTCACGCGAGGACGCCCGGCGGCATGCGCCACGGGAAGTCGGATGCGTGGAGCACATCGCCTTCAACGTCTCGAGAGCGACGTTCATGCACGCTCCCGCCCGGCTGCAGGAGCGTGGCATCGAGTTCATTCAGCGCGATCGCGGCTTCATGGACTCCATCTACCTCCACGATCCCAACGGCCTCAAGATCGAGCTGGCCTGCTACAAGTTCGAGACTCCCGAAGGCCTGCGCGCCGTCGATGTGCTGATGAAGGCCCATCTGCTGCGCGTGGCACGTGGCGACCATCACATCACGGACGAGCATGTCGCCGATGCCATCGAGTTGCTGCTCGCGTCGCGGCCGCGCCTGACCTCTGAAGAGAAGGCATCCACACCTGCCTGACGCCGCTCGTGCTCAGGCGCCCGGCGACGCCGGGCGTGCTAAGCTGCCCTCGTCGACGTGCCCGCCCGCCAGTTCCGAAGATCAGGTGGAACATGGCCATCCGCGATCTCTCGACCCATCCTCGACCGTACGTGTCGGTTCGTGAGCTCGCGCACTACTGGGACGTGCATCGGCACGAGCTCTACAAGCAGATCGACGCCGGCACTCTCCCTGCTGTCCGCCTCGGCCCCCGGCTCTGCAGAATTCGTACTGCGGATGCGCTGCAGTTTGCGATCAGCGCCAAATTCAAAGTGGCCTGAACGTTGCAATTTGCTTCGGCCATTCCGAAGGGTTGCGGACCTCGTGCACTACCGGACGGCCAGCACGGTCGAGGTTTCGCTGCTCTGCGGAAGGCCCCCTTTATGTCGTTCAAGCGGCAGCAGCAGCTCACCGATCTGCTCACCTACTCCGGCGCATTCGTGACCGTGCGCCAGCTCTCGGAGTACTGGGACGTCAGCCGGAAACACGTGCTCAAGCTGATTGAAACGGGCTCGCTCGAGTCGAATCCGGCTCGGACCGAAGACCTATCGAGTCAGGGTACAGGCCGCGTTGGACTTCGAGAGCCGCAGCAGGAGCCACGGCGAGTTTGGACTTGGTCCATCCCGCGACGCGCCGTCCACTCGCGAGGACTCGGACACTCGACGGCGTTCGTGACACCGGGCGCGACCCCGCGTGGCCCCCTGTTCACAATTGCAACACGCGACACGGAATGACACGGTCGCAATTGAAACGCCTGCCGCCCGATTCCTCCTTTCTCCCCGCCGTTGCTCGCGCTGGCCGGGCTAGCAGCCCGCGCCACCTCGGCGGCGCGCTGCATGCCAGCCGAGCTCAGCCCACTCCTCACTCTGTGCCGATGGTGCGCAGGCCTTCAGGCGCCTGCCGGCACCCAAGACATGGGGCTGTCGGCCGACAAGCGCCGTTTAGGGCCACCTGAGTCCTGCGTGACCGGTCGTGCGTGTTGTGGCTTCTGAGCTGCGTTGTGAGAAGCCACGCCAGATGTTGCCGCTGCGTCGTTAGTGCGAGCACCGTCTGGACACGTCTCCAGCCGACGTTCATTCTCCGACTCGATCGGCCTGGCGAGCGCCGCGTCGGCGCATCGATCCCGACCCGGGCCGTGCCTCCGGGGTGCGACACATCGCGTCCTGCAAACGGGAGGGCGGAGCGACGTGGCGATACGCAACCTTGTGGATCACGCGGTGCCTTACGTGACCGTGCGCGAGCTGGCCGAGTACCTGGCGCGTCAGCCAGAAGCAGATTCGCCGACGGATGGCGGCCGGATACCTGAGCGGCGTGCGGCTCGGACCGCGAATCTGCCGAATCAGCGTCGCGTCGGCGCTCGCCTTCGAACGGGCGGCCGAGCAGGCGCTCGAAGAGGGCATCCGGACGGACGACAGGGTGATGGTGCGCACGCCGGGCTCGAGTCGGCAGCGTCCGCACTGACGGCATCCTCGCGCGGGTCGCTCACGCGAGGCCCGCGGGATCGACGGCGATCCGGGACAGCCACATGACCAGCAACCAGACAGCCCAGGCCTTCCGCTCCGGCCATGACGATGGTGGCCTGCCGCTGGGCCCTGCGCCCGGCCGCGGCCCACATCTGCGCCCGGCCCGATCATGACGAGCGCCGAACGCCCGTGAACCCGGGCGACACGACCGTGAACGGATACGGTGCGTCGCGCGCGGCAGAGCTCAGGTGGTTCGCGGTCGTCACCCGGTCGAGACACGAGCGGAAGGTCCACGACCAGCTTCAGTCCAGGGACGTCGAGTCGTTTCTGCCGTTCGTTCAGCGGTGGAGCCGCTGGCGCGATCGGCGAAAGCTGATCGAGTGGCCGCTCTTCCCCGGTTATTGCTTCGCCCGATGCTCGTCGGGCAACGTGCGGCCGGTGCTGGCGTGCCAGGGCGTGGTGCACCTCGTCTCGTTCGCCGCCCGCCCCGCGCCCGTCCCCGACTACGAGATCGACGGCATCCGGCGTTTGCTGGCCTCGACGCTCCCACACGACCCGTGCCCCTTGATCGAGGTCGGGATGTGGGTGCAGGTCGTCTACGGCCCCCTGCGCGGCGTCCGCGGGCGGCTCGTGCACAAGGACCGCAGCACCACGCTCGTGGTCGCGATTGAAATGCTCGGACGGGCGCTCAGCGTCCAGATCGACGCGGCCGATGTCGAGCCGCTGGGGACGCCGTCGTAGGCACGTGGCGCGCGCCGCGCAGGAGTGACGGACATGTTGACGACACACACCGGGCGCTTCATCACGGTTGTCGGTGTGATCGACGAAGAGGCCGCGCGTCCTCCCGGGCTCCCCCGGACGTTCGATCGCGTCGCCTTCAGGATTGGGCTGAGCCTGTGGGTTCCGCTCGAGTCGTGAGCTCATGCTGCCAGGCAAGCGCTACACACCGGAAGCGATACTCCGCATCCTCTGGCGCCGCAAGTGGGCGCTCGTGGTGCCGCTGCTGGTCATCGCGGCGACGACCGCGGTGGTCGCGAGCCGGCTGCCCAATCGCTACCGCTCCGAGACGCTGGTGCTGATCGTGCCCCAGCAGATTCCCGAGAGCTACGTCCAGCCGACCGTCAGTGCCCGGCTCGAGGATCGGCTGGCGTCGCTCAACCAGCAGATCCTGAACCGCACGCGGCTGGAGCAGATCATTCGCGAGTTCAACCTGTACGCCGAGGAGCGCAAGACCGCGATCATGGAGGACATCGTCGATCGCATGCGGACCCGCGACATCGCCGTGCAGACGACGGGCTCGTCGGACCGGCGAGACCGATCGGCGCCGACGTTCCGCATCAGCTACTCGGGCGCGGACCCGCGCACCGCGATGCGGGTCACCGAGCGTCTGGCGTCGCTCTTCATCGAGGAGAGCCTCCGCGATCGCGCCACCCTGGCCGAAGGGACCAACCAGTTCCTCGACACGCAGCTCGTGGACGCCCGCAACCGGCTGGTCGAGCAGGAAAAGCGGCTCGAGGCCTACCGCCAGAAGCATGCGGGCGAGCTGCCGTCGCAGCTCAACTCCAACATGCAGGCCATGCAGAACATCCAGCTGCAGCTGCAGGCGCTGGCGCAGTCGATCAGCCAGGACCGGGACCGTCAGCTCATGCTCGACCGCCTGGTGGCGGAGACCGAAGCCATGGAGGCCGCGCTGCCGGCAGCGACCGGGCCTAACGACCAGCTGGACGACGCGAACCTGTCAGCCGTACAGCTGCTGGAACTGAGGCGTGCGGAGCTACGCGGGCTCGAGCTGCGCATAAAGCCCGGGCACCCCGATCTCGAGCGAGCCAAGCGTCGGGTCGCGGAGCTGGAGCGGCGTGCGGACGCGGAAGCGCTCCAGCAGCCGCTGACCCCGGGAGACGATCGGACGCGGTCGGCCGCGGCCGTGAGCCGGCCGGAGCTGCAACGCCAGGCTCGTCTTCGCGAGATGCTCGCGGAGCAGCAAGCGCTGCCCCGGCGGATTGCGCAGAAGGAGAAGGAGCTGTCGCGACTGCGGGACGCGCTCGGCGGGTATCAGGGGCGGATCGCCGCCGTGCCGTTGCGCGAGACCGAGCTGGTCGAGCTCACGCGCGACTACGAAACGCTTCGCCAGGGCTACACGAATCTGCTGGCGAAAAGCGAGAACGCCAGGATGTCGACCAATCTGGAGCGCCGTCAGATTGGGGAGCAATTCCGGATCCTCGAGCCCGCGCGGCTCCCGGAGCGTCCGGTCAGCCCGAACCGGCTGCAGATCAACCTGATGGGCGCCTTGAGCGGCCTGGCGGTGGGAATGGGGTTCGTGCTGCTCCTCGAGTATCGGGACCGCAGTCTTCGGACCGAGACCGACGTGCGTACCGCTCTCGGCCTCCCGGTGCTGGCGGTAGTCCGGAGCCTCGGAGTCGCCGCCGAGCGACCCCGTCGCCCCGGCATGATGCGACTCGTCGCGAGCCGCTGGCGGTAGCTCCATGTACGAAACGTTCTACGGTCTGCAGGAGCGGCCCTTCGATCTCACGCCGAATCCCCGCTTTCTGCTGTTGACCACCGGGCATCGCCGGGCCCTGATCAACCTCGAGCTCGGCATTTCGACCCGCAAGGGGGTCGTGTCGCTCATCGGCGAGCCGGGTACGGGCAAGACCACGGTGGCGCGCGCGCTCATGGCCAGGCGCGGCGCGACCACGACGTTCGTCTACCTGAATCAGTCGCTCACCTCGGCGGCCGATCTGCGGCGCTGCCTGGTGCAGTCGTTCAACCTGGGGCCACGCGCCGAGTCGTCCAACTCCGACCTGATCCTCGAATTGACGCGCGAGCTGTTGGCCGTCAGCCAGCAGGGGAGAACCGTGGCGCTGGTCGTTGACGAAGCTCAAACCCTGTCCGACGAGCTGCTCGAGGAGGTTCGCCTGCTGACCAATGTCGAAACGGCCGAGGGCAAGCTGCTGACGCTGGTGCTCATCGGTCAACCGAAGCTCGCGTTCCGCCTCAACCAGGATATGTGGAAGCAGCTGAAGCAGCGGATCGAGATCAGGTCAGTCCTCTCGCCTCTCGAGCTGCCGGAAACCGCGGCCTACATCTGGAGCCGGATTCGTACGGCAGGCGGCGACGCCGGCCGACTCTTCACCGGCGACGCGATCCGGGTCATTCACGATCGCTCACGCGGTATTGCCCGATCAATCAGCGTCATCGGCGAGAACGCGCTGATAACCGGATTCGCCGAGCAGGAACAACCCGTGACGCGACGCCTGGTGGTGCAGGTGTGCGAAGACCTCGACCTGCCGGACGTCACGCCGGCGGGCGGCGACGAAACCGCCGGCGAGTAGTCCTCGAGATTCCGACGTCGCACCTGGCACCGAATGGGCATCACGTGGCACACCTCCCGCCACGGAAGCAGTCCGGCGACCAGCGCCGGCCGTCAACCGTGGCCGGCTGGTCGCGTCGGTGCTGGTCCTTGTCCGGAGTGGGACCCCGATCATGAGCGGATTCGATCACGCGCTGAAACGCCGGCTCGAGGAGTCCGCGGCGCTTCCCGAAGAGATTGCGGGCGCAGCGGACTGGCTGCCGCCAGACGACGGCGAGGACCCGCTCATCTCTGCCGGTCTGCTCGAGCGCTTCGCGAGCGAAGACGCGGCGCCGCCTGATGCACGCGCCGACCGGGAACAGCGTCCGCCGAGCAGCGACTGCTCCGGAGACTGCCGGCCGGCACGCGGCCCCCTGGCGCCGAACCGGTGGACGAGGTCACGCCGGATGCGACGGGCCGAGCGACCGAGCCCGATGGGACTGTTCAACGGCTTCAGTCCCCTCGTGGCGGGGAAGGTGGTTGGGAGCCAGATGGATCACGCGACTGTGGAACAGTACGGGCGACTGGCGGCTGTGCTCCATCACGCCCAGAACGAGCGCGGGATCAAGAAGGTGATGGTGACGAGCGCCATGGCCGCCGAAGGCAAGACGCTGACCGCGCTGAACCTGGCGCTGACGCTGAGCGAATCCTACGGCCGCCGCGTCACCTTCATCGACGCCGACCTCAGGTGCTCGCGCGTCCACGAGATGCTCAACGTCGTCCGGGTGTCGGGGCTGAGCGAGGTCCTGCAGCACGATGCGCGCCAGATGGCGCGCATGCTGGAGATCTCGCCACGCTTGTCGGTGCTGCTGGCCGGGTGTTCAAATCTCGATCCGAAGGGCGCGCTGACCTCGCGGCGGATGTCGCAGGTCCTCGACGAGGCCGCGGCGGCCTTCGACTGGGTGATCGTGGACACGCCGCCGGTCGTGCTCCTGCCCGACACGAACCTGCTCGCGCGGATGGTGGACGTGGCCATCGTGGTCGTCCGGGCCGGAAAGACCGCGTACGACGTCGTGGACCGGGCCGTCCAGACGCTCGATCGCAAGCGGGTCCTGGGCGTCGTCCTCAACGACGTCCAGGACGCGGAAGCGCTCCAGGACCACGATTCGGCGCGCGCTACCCCTTGAGTGATGCCAGCATCTGCTCGCCTCGGCGGCCCCGCTGAAGTCGGGCGCCAGCGTCAGCGCCTCCTGAAGCGCGACCCGGGCACGTGCCGGGTCGCCGGCCTTCATGTAGGCCAGCCCCAGGTGATAGTGGAAGATCGGGTTGCTCGGCTCGAGCTTGACGCTCCGCTCGAACGGGGGAACGGCCAGACTGGCCAGGCCCTTCTTGTAGTAGATCCAGCCGAGCGTGTCCTGCATCGCCGGGTTGTCCGGGAGACGCCGGGTGGCCGTTTGCGCCAGCTGCAGCGCGACGTCCAGGTTCTCGCCGCTTTCGACGTACATCCAGGCGAGGTTGTTGGCCGCGACCGGCATCTCCGGATCGATCGCCAGCGCCTGCTCGTAGCGCTTGCGCGCCTCCTGCGGCTTGTTCAGCGCCTCGAGGATGACGCCCGCGAGCGTATGCGCCTGCACCGGGCGCGGATGGCGTTTCGACAGCGCGTCGAACTCCGCCAGCGCTTCGTCGAGGCGCCGCTGCGACAGGTACAGGCGGCCCAGCTGCTCGTAGGCCTGAACGTTCGAGCCGTCCACCTCGATCGTCTTGCGCAGCAGCTCTGCTCCGCCTTCGGCGGGTCGCCCGCCGCGGCATATGTCCCGGCGCGCGAGCAGCAGCGCGCCCGCGTCGTGTGGCGTCCTCGCCAGCCGCGCTTCCACGCGGCGAATCGCGCTGGCGGAGTTCTTCTGCGCCAGGTCGAGCGAGACCAGGGCATTCAGCGCTTCGAGGTTGTTCTGGTCGAGCTCGAGCGCACGGGTGAGCGTGCGGGCCGCGCCCGCGCGGTCGCCCTTCATGGCCGGCGAGGATGCCGGCCTGCGTCTGAACGGCGGCATGGTCGGGATACTGCTCGGATCAACGCCTGGAGCGCGCTTTCCGCCCGCCGAACGTCGCGACGAGCGATGAGGCCGCGAACCAGCGCCAGTTGGGCGTCGGGATTGCGCGGCGCGTTCTTGAGCGCCTGCTCGGCAAACTGGATGGAGCTGTCGGGACGTCCGCGGGCGAGCTCGAGCCGGGACAGCTCCACCTGGGCGGCAACGGCCCGCGGATTGAGCCGCAGCGTCTGTTGAATGCCCGGATCGCCTGTTCGCGGTCGTTCTTGGCGACGTAGGCCCGGCCGAGCGCGAAGTGGGCCTCGGCCAGGCCAGGATTGGCGGCGACGGCGGCTTGCAGCCGGCCGACCGCCTCATCGAGCTTGCCATCGTCGGCCAGGAACTCGCGCCTGCAGCACCAGCGCCCGGGCGTTCGCCGGCTCGCGTTCGAGCAGCGCGTCGACCCGCTGCCGGCGTCCTTGCGGCGCGCCCTCGCGAAAATCGAGCTCCGCGAGCCGAAGTCGGCCTCGCCTCGCGCCGGCGTCGAGGCCATCTTCTGCAGGAGCGGCACGGCCTTGTCCGGTCCGACCCGAGGCGAGGTAATAGTCGGCGAGCACGAGCTGTGCGTTCGGCATCCTTCGAGATCTCGGCGAGCTTCGTCAGATACGGCTCGGCGTCGGCCGGCTTGCCGGTCGCGATCTGAAACAGGGCCAGCATGCGATTGGTCAGGGGATCGTTCGGGTCGATCTCGTGGGCCTGCTCCAGCGTCCGCAGCTGCGTCGGCCTTCTTCCGCGTGGCCCAGTAGAAGTTCGCCAATCCAAGGTACGCCGGGATCGACTTCGGATCGGCGTCGATCGCCTTCTCTGAACGCCGCTTCGGCGTCGGCGCGCCGACCCGCTGCGTGCTCCAGGGCGCCGAGGCTGACGTATCCGAGCGGTGTGCCGGGGTCGAGCTTGATCGCTTCCTGGATCTCCTCGATGGCGCCTTCCACATCCTTGAGACCCGCGAGCGCGTTGCCGAGCAGGACTTGCGCGTCGACGTTGCGGCGATCGATCGCCAGCGCATTGTGCGCACGCGTCGTCGCGTCCTGGAACTGACGCGGCGAACAGCAGGAAGCGTCCCGCCTTCAGCTGCGCCTGGACGTCCTTGGGCATCAGATCGGCTGCCCGGATGTACTCGCGCCCGGCCCGCCTCCAGTCGCCGTCCTCGGCGTAGGCCTCGGCCAGCTTGAAGCGCGCCTCGCCGAAGCGCGGGTCCTGCTTCACGGCGTTGCGATACTGGACGATGGCTTCCTTGACCTTCTTCTGACGCACGGAACGCGTCGCCACTCGCCACGTACTCGCGCTTGGCGACTTCCGGGTCGCGCGAGCACGAGACGATCAGCGTGGCGACCAGCAGGACGGGCAGCATGATGCGGCCCTTCAGAGCTGGGCGCATCTCGTCCTCCTCAGATTTCCGCCGATGGCCGCTCGGATGAGCAGGCAGCCGAAAAGACGAAAACCCCGTCACCACCGGCAACGGGGTCTTCGGGGCGACGTCGGGTGGACCCCGCGCGACTCCAGCCCGTGGTCGCGTTCGCGTCGACGCGCTGACGCTACATCTTGAGATTCGACGCCGGCGCATCGCCGCGTAGAGACCCACCAGCCCGGACCCGAAGAGCGCGATCGAGCCCGGTTCGGGCACGGGAGCGAGCCCCTGCGCCGTGCCGACCTCGACCGGCATCAGCGAGAACAGGTTGTAGTCCTTGATCGTCGGCGGCTTCGTGCTCGCGAAGAAGAACGTAATCGGCTCGGAGGCATTCCACCCGGCGCCTAGAGCGCCATCCAGCCGCGGCACCCACACCATCTGGCCGCCCGGTCGAGGTGCTCGATGCGAAAGTCCGACGTCCGTGCCGTCCCCGCCGGCCGCCCCCGCCTCGCTGAAGCTCCAGCCGGCGACGCCCGTGAAGTCGGTCACGTCGAACTCGGTACTGAACACAACGTTCACATTGCCGGTCGGCGTCACGGTCTGGGTATAGAAGTAGTTGGTGCCGTCGGAGAACACCCGGCTCTCCGCCGTTCCCGTCGACGCCGGCGGAGGGGCCGCCGCCGTGAAATCGGAGATCAGCACAAGGCCGACGGGCGACCCCGTACCCAGGCCGTCGAGGTCCACAGGAGAAATGGAGACGGCCGATGCTTGTCTCACTATTAGCAGCGAGAAAGCAAGACTCACGGTCAAACTGAGTGTGCGGACCATGGCGATCGTCCTTTCACTGTTCACAGACTTTGAACGTAGTTCCTGGACAACGGAGAGTGTAGTTACGCGAGTTGCAGATGTCAATCGAGATCTGACAAAAAGCCGCGTGTTTTTCGAGATTTTTGTGACATCACCCCGAGTAACAATTGCTCGTCAATTCGACGCGGACGTGTATGAAAAGGCACATAAGAAACGACCCCTAAGGGTCATTAGATGCCTGGTAGGTTCCTTTGCGGCGATTACGGTCGGTTATCTAACTCGAGTGAGCGCACACGCCGTCCCTTGGCTTACATACCAATAGGAACCCGCCGTAATGTCGAGCCAACCGGGACGCGCACCCGGTGCTTGTGGCGTCACCGGTCGCGCACTGGGACGCTACTGATGAGGGAGACGGTCCCCCAAGGCCTGCTTCTTAGCGAGGCGTGACGCTGGCGTGCGTCGATCGATGAGGCACGGCACCTCGTGATAGCAGAAGAAGCCGTTGGATGCCATGTTCAAGGCGACCTGACGCACCTCCCGGCACCGCAACACGATGACGTCGAGCTTGCCGATCCGCGCTTCGCGCCAGAATCCCCGGGCTTTGAGATGTGGAATCATCAGTCGAACATCGCGCGTGCGGCTGACGACCGGGTCATACAGACGCGTGGAGACTGGCCACGTCCGGCCTCCCTCGTCGCGGACGTTGAGAGTGAATGTCTCGATCGTGAAGGGGCTGAAGGGCATCCGTTCCTCCAGCTCCTCTTCCAGATAGTGAAAGAACGTCATCGTCCGAACGTTGACGCCGAGGAGGATCACTTTCCCGTCGGCTTCGACGAGTTTGTCGAACGGTGAGCCGGCCCCGCAGGGGGTTCGCGCCGATTGGTGGCCGTCGAGCAGGTGCGCCGCCCGGGCTCCCCATCCGGCGACCGGGTGCGTCGGATGCAGGCTCCGGCGCACGCCGGGCATGCGGCGGAAAATCTCGGTCATGAAGCCCATGCGCGAGGGCGTGCGCCTGATGTCCAGAATGGCATTCGTTCGCGCGTACTCCACGGCAGTGCTCGAGAAGGGAAGCGTCGGCATGAGCAGGGCGCCCTCGTCGCCGACCGCGTCCTGCAACACCTGCATCGCGTCGCGCAGCGAGCCCTGGAATCCTTCGAAACGATCGAACGAGCTGTGCACCATGACGGCGTCGCCCTGCGCCACACCCAGCCGTCGGAGGACCGCTGTCAGCTCCTCCGGGCCGAAGGCCGAAAACGTGTTGACCCACTGATGCCGGACCTTCCGCCGCACGGACCGGAGCCAGGGTTTCAGCCGCGCCGGAATCCTGTGGCGGATCATCGGCTCAGCACGAGATGCCGCCGTCGACCATGATGTTCTGGCCTGTGATGAAGGCCGCTTCCTCACCGAGCAGGAAGATGATCAGGCCGACGACGTCGTGTTCGGTTGCGAGTCGCGCGAGCGGGGTCCGGTTCACGATCTGCGCGAGCTGTCCCGACGTCAGCGTGGAGGACATGTCCGTTCGCAGATATCCAGGGGAGACGGAGTTCACCGTGATCTGCCGGCGCCCCAACTCGCGGGCGAGCGCTCTGGTCAGGCCATCTAGGCCGGCTTTGGATGCGGAGTAGGCGGCCAGGCCGTTGTAGCCGCGCGTGCCGATGATCGAGCTGACGTTGATGATCCGTCCGCCGCCGTTCTGCCGCAGCAGGACCTGGGAGACGGCCCGCGCCATCTGAAGGGCGCCGAGGAGATTGACCTGCAGGATCCGCTCGGATTCGATGTTGGGAAACGTGGCCAGGATGCCCGCCATGGCGATGGCGGCGTTGTTCACCAGGCCGTAAAGGCCGTCTGTGCCCGCCCACGCGACGGCATCCTTGACGAACCGATCGACCTCAGCCGCGACACCGACCTCGCATGCGCTCCAGAAGAAGCGTTCCCCGTAGTCGGGATGGGCCGACATCTCGTCGATGAAGTCGGTCTTGCTGCGGCTGCAGGTCGACACGCGATAGCCGCGGCACAGCATGCGCCGCACGATGGCTTCACCGAGCCCGCGGCTCCCCCCGGACACGATCAGATGTCGCCTGGTCTCCATCCCGGTCAGGCCTTCTTGCCGGAGTCATGCATCGGAATCTCGGGCACGACGCGGATGACCCTTGGCGCCTTGTGCGAGGGAAGCGCCGACTGGCAGACGCGCATCAACTCCACGCGGTGCGCGTCGGGCACGTAGCCGTGCGCCAGCACGACGTCTGCTGCCAGCAGTCGGCCGCCCATCGGGTTGCGAAGGCCGCGCACCCGGGCTTCCGCCACGCCGGGGCACGCGAGCAGGAACGCTTCCACTTCCTGCGGATAGACCTTGGCTCCGCCGATGTTGAGGATGTCGTCGGTGCGCCCCTGGAAGTGACACGCGATCGCCATGGACGTCGACGAGGTCCCCGGTCACGAGCCAGCCGTCGTCGGTCTGGGTCGGCGATGACGATCCGACGTAGTCCAGCATGCGCCGAGGGCTCTCCACCTGAAGGACGCCGTCACGAACGCGAAGGCCCACGCCGGCCGCGCGGCTGTCGAGCCACGCCCGCGGAAATCCGGCGCGACCGTCGTGGACGGAAAACAGCGCCCCCGCCTCCGTCGATGCGTAGATATGCGTGAGACGCGCGTCCGGAAAGTGTTGCGCCAGCCGATCCAGCGTCGACTGATCGGTCGCCTCCCCGCCGAGGGTGATCTGCTGCAGCGCCAGGGAGCCCTGAGGGGCCGCGAGCAGGAAGGATCGCCAGAAGGTTGGCGTCCCGCTGATGTGAGTCGCGCCGAACCGTTTAGCGGTGGCGAGGAACCCGGCCGGCGTGCGGTCGAAGGTCTGCAGAATGGCGGCGCCCGTGCGCAGGGCTGTCAGGATGACCTGAAGTCCCGCAAACGTGGTCGGCTGATAGGTCAGCAGCCATCGCTGCTCGTGGTGCATCCCTGAGCCTGCTGGTCTGCGAATGCGGCCGAGGAGGCTCGTGAGATGGTGTCTGACGAGTTTGGGCCGGCCGGTCGTTCCGGAGGTCATCAGGGTCACCGTGAAATCGCTCGCGCTGACATTGCTGTCGCCGGACACGTCGATCCATTCGAGGGAGGAGCCCAGGAACGCCCGAGCACCAAGTGCCCGGCAGAGGTCTCGAACGCCCTCCTCCCCCAGCGTCGCATGGGCGACCACGATCGGGACGCGAGTGGCTTCGCACGCGGCAAGGGCCGCGACAATCTGCGCGGCATCGGGCGTGTACGTCACGACGGCCGCGAGCCGGCGGGCAGCGATGTCGTCGCCGAGCGCATCGATCAGCCGACCCAGCTCGGCTCGTGTGACCAGCCGTCCTTCCGCCAGAAGAAACGGCAGTTCAGGTGCGGCGCGCACATCCGCCGCGAGGATGCTCATCGCGTGTAGAGGCGGGAGAGCTCGCCGGCGGTGCGGAAATCGGTGAAGCCTTCCCGGAAGGGATCGCGCCCGGTGATCTCTTCGAGCTCCACGACCAGCGCGGCGAGATCGAGCGAATCGATCGGCAGGTCACCGCCGAGCAGACTCGTCGAGTCGCCGATGACGCCGATGCGAACGCCCTTGGCGCTCGCCAGGTCTCCGAGGATGCGCTGGATGTGCCCGAGGATTTCCGCGTGGCTCATTGGAGCGGACTCGATTCGCGTTGCGTGTCGCGACCAAGGATCTGCTCTTCACGCAGCAGAGCGTCCACGAAGAACTTGGCCGCCCAGTTGAGGGCTTTGTACTGGCCGTATTCGCCCCAGACCGGCCACGACCCGCAGACGCTCCCGCGGAGCGTCGGATCCGCGTTCGTCACATCGTGTCGCCGGCACAGGTAATTGTTGATTCGCTCGATCGATCGATGGCCTGCCGGGCTCCGCCCGAGGAGGGTGAGGTCGCTCCAGACGATGGAGGTTTGCGCCGATCCCGTCAAGCAGCACCACGACGCGGCCTCCTGGAACCGGCAATCGTATCGCCCGGCCAGGAATCCGTCTTCGTGCATCCGTGACTCCAGCGCACGAGCCGTCCGGTGAGCGGCATCGATGAACGCCTCGCGTCCCGTCAGCCTGCCGATGCCCACGAGCCCTTGCATGGCGTAAGCCATGGTGTGGAGAAGCGGCCGGTCCGGATTGGTGAGGCAACAATCTTCGAACCAGCCATTCGGCAGCTGCTTCCCGAGGCAGAACTCGGCATTGCGGATTGCGGCCTCGACATAACCGGGCTCACCGAGGACGCGGCCGGCTTCGCAGAGTCCCCAGGCGGCTTTGACGTTGTACACGGTGGCCGACTTCAACGCGAAATTCGAGTTGCCATTGAGCCATTGGCCGTCAGGCTCCTGCATCTCCAGCATCCAGTTCGCCGCCCTGCGGGACGCGTCCGCGTAGCGCACGTCCCCGGTGGCCGCGAAGAGGGCAGACCAGCCAAGCAGCACCTGGCCGGTATTGAACATTGCAGGTGTCGGCGTGATGTTTCCCTTGCTGCCCATGACGGCGCCGCAAGGCAGCTGAATCTCGATCTCCCAGTCAGCCATCGCGCACGCACGAGCGAGGTGGCTCGCGTCGCCGAACCGCCGCGACAAAGCGATGAACGTCGGAATGATGTAGCCCGTCGTTTCGGGATAGCTGGGCAGGAAACCCTCGCCGAAGCGGGCACCGTAGCTGACGCCGCGATCCTCTCCGAAGTCCTGTGCCCGCTCGAGCCACCGAACGGCCTCCCAGAGGTGGCGGCTGCGATCGACGTCGTCGTGCTGCGGGCCGTAGAGCCGTCCACGACGACGGTGATCGGCGGCGTCGCGAAAAGGCTTCGTCGTTCGTCGAGCGATCCGAACGAGCAGGTCCATTGGAGTCACCGGATCAACGGATGACCTTATTTCCCCCGCCGCACGTCTCTGCCGGCGCTTGAAGGTCTCTTTCCGACGCACGACTCTCGGGCGCGCTCGACGGCTTCCGTCGCTCGTATCGGCGTGTCGAGGGATCCAGAGCCATCTCCGGATTCATCTGAATGTCGCCGCCGAAGCTCCGCCCCTCATGGACGGCGACGTTGACCCAAGGACCCTCGGCAATCGCTTGGCCGCGCTCGTAGCCGGCCACGATCGTCTCGATCGCGTAAATGCCTGGAGCGGCATTGAGCTGCAGGCTCATGTCAAGCGTGACGCGAGTCAGGCCGTCGAGGGACACACCATGATGAAAGGACGAGGTCCAGAACAGCACCTTGCCGTTCTGCATCGATCGCACCCGTATTCCGATTCCGGTGGTCTCATGGAGTCGATCTGGATGGACCACGGTGGCGTCCACACGGATCGAGACTCGGCCGCCGGAGACGGTCCGTCCGTCTGTGACAAGCTCCGCATTCCGAATCACGATCGGAGAGTCCGTGCGCGCGGGTTGCGCTCCCTCGGTCGCGCTGCTCACATACGAAGCGATGGTCTCAGCGGCAGGTCCGGAGTGCGCCACTTCGCCCTGACGCAGGAGCACGGCGCGTTTGCACAGGGAGGCGATGCGTTCCAGTTGGTGGGAGACGATGATCGTGGTCACGTCCTGTTTGACCATCTCTTCCAGACGCCCGTACGCCCGCTGCTGGAACGAAAAGTCGCCGACGGAGAGGACCTCGTCGACGATGAGCACCTCGGGCTCGAGGTGCGCCGCAATCGCGAAGCCGAGACGGGCGTTCATGCCGCTGGAATAGCGACGCACCGGCGTGTCGAGGAACTCCGAAATACCCGAGAACTCGACGATCTCGTCGAACTTGCGATCGATCTCCGCCTGCTTCATGCCCATGATCGCGCCCTGGAGATAGACGTTCTCGCGCCCGGTCAGATCCGGGTGAAAGCCGGCCGACACTTCGATGAGGGCGCCCACGCGTCCCCGCAACTCACACTGTCCGGCGGTGGGCCGAAGGATTCTCGTGAGGAGCTTCAACACGGTCGACTTGCCCGCTCCGTTCGGACCAATGATCCCGAGCGCCTCGCCGCGCCGCGCTTCCAGCGAGACGTCCTTGAGCGCCCAGAATTCGTTCCGCTTCAACTCGTCCTCGCCGCGGACCGCCTGCTTGACGAGCGACGGGATGAGATCCCGCAGCGCCGTATGGCGCTCCGTACGGCAGAAGCGTTTCCACACGTGCTCGAACGTGATACCAGGCTGATCCACGTCAGGCGTTCTCCGCCAGGGCGTATTCCGTCCGGTGGAACACGACCCAGCCAACTGCAAAGATGACGAAGGACACGACGGCCGCGCCGGCGAACGGTATGGCGCTCGGCAGCTCCCCCCGAAGCAGGACGGCCCTGTACCCATCGATGATTGGGGCGAGAGGGTTCAGCTGGAGCATCACGCCGAGCGGACCCGTCAACTGGCGCGTCGGATAAACAACTGGCGTGACGAACATCCACACCACGATCAATGCATCCAGGATGTACTTGACGTCACGGTAGTAAAGGTTGGCCGGCGCCAGGAGCATGGACAATCCGACCGTGAACATGAGCTGCACGGCAATCAGGATCGGAAGGAACAGCACCGTTGGCGACAGCGGAATCCAGTAATAGAGCATCATGAGAGCGAGGATGCTCAGGCCAACCAAGAAATCTACGACACAGACCAGCATCGTCGAAAACGGGAACACCTCACGCGGAAAGTAGACCTTGGTCAAAAGACTCTTATTGGCGACAAGCGTGTTGATGCCTGTCTTCAGAGATGCCGCGAACATATTCCAGGGTAGCAGCCCACAGTACGAGAACACAGGATACGGCACGTCGGTCTCGATTTTCGCGACCTTCCGGAAGATGATGGTAAAGACGATGGTGTTGATGACCGGCATGAAGACGGCCCACCCGATCCCCATCACGGTCTGGCGGTACCGGAGCAGGAGGTCACGCTTCGTCATCATGAACAGCAGCTCGCGATAGTCGCGCAGCTCCGTCAGCATCTCGCGAACGTCTCGGCGAAGTCGTGTGAACATCTACGGGTGCCTCTGCGCTTACATGGACCGTGACCGGATGGTCCGGATTGTGAGCTCGATGGGCTCTAGGCGCGGGTGAGTCGCCTCTCGGGTCGTGGTTCAGCCACACCGAGATCCATCGAGTGGCCCTCACAGTGCGTCTGTAGCCATTCACCAACTGGGGTGACGACGTCCTCCCACCGCCATTGACTAGCCAATCGACGCACGGCAGCGAGGCGCCTCGCCGTGTCGCTGGAAAAGAACGTGGTGACCGCGGCCGCGAGCGCGGCCGCGTCTCCCGGACGGAAGAACACGCCCGCATCCGGTTCGTCCGCCAGTGATTCCCTGAAGTAGGGGAGATCGGACACGACCACTCCGCAGTCGAGGGTCAGGCTCGCAGCGAGTGCGCTGCTGCCGACGATCTCGAGGTATGGCAGGACGGCGCAGTCGGCGGCGAGCAACAGGTTGGCCAGGTCGGCATCGTGGATCTCTTCGTGAAGAAACGACACGTTCGGCAGGATCCGGTACGTTTCTCGGATGCCGTTCAGCCACCGTTTGAGTTTGGTGCTCGATGTGCTGGCCTGGACCACGAGATGATAGTCCCCGTGGAGCGAACGCATCGCCTCCAGGACGACCTCCAGGCCCTTTCGTGGACGCTGATAGCCGAAGCAGACCAATAGGCGCCGCCCGGCCGGCACGCCCAACTGGATGCGCGTGGCCTCGCGCGACTGTGTCGGGACCAGGACCCGCTCGTAGGTTCCGATCGGAATCGCGATCGTCCTGGCCGCGTCTACGCCGAAGCGCTGAACGACCTCCTGCCGGCAGACCTCGCTGTGGCACACGCATAGATCGGCGGCCTGAGCGCACAGGCGATAACCCAGGGCATCGATCCATGTGCCGAATTCAGGCGGTGACAGCTCATGTGCCGTCCACAGGATCTTGATGCCAGCCCGCCTGGTGCGCCGCAGGAAGTGCTCCCACCTCGCCAGCCCGTAGAGCTGTGCGACGGTCCTTCTCCCGAAGAAGCGCCAATTCCTCTCGACGCTCCAGTGAAAGTGGACGGCGTCGAAGGCGGGGCCCGAGGGTCCGATGAGGGGAGTCTGCATGACGTTGCGGACGTACTCCACCTCGACACCGAACGGTGCGAGAGCCCCGTAGTACAAGGGCAAATACGGATTGACGCTCGGCAGCGGGCAACTGACGATTCGAAGCGTCTTCACGCGGGTTCATCCGGCTGTGGGGCGTCGAAGCTGGCTCGGCCAGGGATCGGCTTCCGGCTGATGTCCGCGAAGCGCGAACGCCCGCCACACGTCGACGGTTCGGTTCGCCATGGCGCGAGACGAATAGGTCGCTCCCATGGATGCCGCGTGTCCTTCGGTGGCGTGTCGGTAGGCTGGCGCATCGGCGATCACGCGCAGGATCGCAGATGCGAGTTGCTCGGGGTCCGGCGGAACGAGAGCCCCGCAGCTCTGGGGCAGCATGTTGGCGAGATCTCCGACGTCGGTGGCCACCACAGGTACGCCGAAGGCCAGCGCCTCGAGCACGACGTTCGGCATGCCCTCGTTGTCCGACGTCAGGACGAGCACGGTGGTATCACGGAGGAGCGAAGGGATGTCGCGACGTGGTCCCACGCAAGAGAGGCGGGGAGCGGCGGCGAGATCCGTGCCCGCCACAAGGCTGGGGTCGAGCCCCTCACCGGCGAGCACCATGCGTACGTCTGGGCTCGCCTTCAGCAGCGAGCGAACGACACCCAACAGCCGCGGGATGTTCTTCACTCTCGCGTTTCGACCCACATACGCCACGACCGGCACGTCGGCGGGAATGCTCAGCTCCCGACGGAACGCGCCAGAAATCGCCGCGCTCCGCAAGCGGTCGACATCGATCCCGTTGGGCACGAGCGAGACGCGGGCGGCCGGGAGCTTGCACGTGTGCATCACCAGCTGGCGGCCACGCTCCGAGTTGACGAGCACACCATCCGATCGGCGAACCAGCCGGGTGAGCGCCAGGCGACGCAGCGCGCCGGCCGGCAGGTGGCTGTTTCGAATGCTGCTGACGACCCGGGCTCCGCGCGGTCTCGCCAGAATCGCGTATCCGCTCGCGAACCAGTTGACCGCGTGGATCACGTCGGCGGCGTGCTCCCGGAGCAGCCGGTGGAGCGCCCGCCAGCGGCCGACATCGAACCCGCTGACGCGGGGCACGATCGAGAGGGGATACCCGAACGCCCGCACCGCATCGCCATGAGCGCCGTCCTCCGCCGACAGGCAGATGACGCCGACGGGCGCCCACGCCGTGCCGCGAAGCTGGCCGAGCAAATCGAGCGTCTGACGCTCGGCCCCGCCGAGCCCCAGGTGTGACACGACCACGACGACCCGTATCGATCCATCCCCTCAGGCATCGACCGTCATTCCGTAGCACACGTCGGTACGGCGATGGACGGGTGCGACACAGGCCGTCCGACCACCGACCGGTAGAGACGCTCGTAGTCGCTCACCATGTCGCGGATGGTGTGGCGTGTGCGGGCGATCGCGGCGCCCTGGGCGCCGTAGCGCGCGCGGGCGTCCGGGCATCGCGGCCATCGTGCGCATCGCCTGGAACAGCGAATCCGCGGCGGGCTCGGCGATCACGCCCGCGGGCGATTCGCCGGGAGGGCAGAGCAGGGAACGGTTCGACCCGACGTCGGTCGCGATGCAGGGGAGCGCCGCCGTCATGGCTTCCAGCAGCGCGTTCGACATGCCTTCGGATCGCGACGGCAGCACGAAGACGTCGAGGCCGGAGAGAAACTCCCGCGGTGCGGACGAGCGTCCGATGAACCGAACCCGGGGATCCGCTGGCCGCGCGATCGCGCAGCGCCTCGGCCCAGGGCCGGTCAATCAGTCCGGCGATGACGAGCTCGACCCGATGCGCGGGCGTGAACTGCATGAACGCCTCGATCAGCAGATCGGTCCCCTTGACGGGCTTGACGGTACCCAGCGCTCCGAACCGGATCGGCTCGCGGCGATCGCGAGCGCGGGCAGGGACCTCCGCGGGATGGGGTGCGACGCCGTTCGGAATGACCTCGAGCAGGCACGCCGGCGGCCATTCGGTCAACATGACGAAGTTCGCGGTCTCGGCCGACACGCATACGATCCGGTCTGAGACGCGGTTGACCAGCCGGCGGGTGGCCTGGTGTCGCGCGTGTCCGGTCCTCGCTACGCCGGCTGGTGATGACTCGGACGTTCACGCCGCTGGCCCGCAGCGCCGCTGCGATCACGTCGCCTGAGAATCCGTATGAGTGGACGATGTGCGGACGAAAGCCCTTCACCACGTGCCTGAAGCGCCGAAATGCGAGAAGGCTGCGAGGCCGGACCAGCATCGGACAGTCGAGATTCGCATGCTCGATGCCGGCCTCGGTCAGCAGCGCGCGATACTCCGCGGAAGCATCCAGACAACACACCAGGCATCGAATCGACGCAGGAAGCCGCCTGGCGAGCGTGACCAGGTGGATTTCCATTCCACCGATCCGCCGGCCTCCAATCACATAGATCACACGAATATCGTCATCAATCGAGACGGCCATGGCTGGCGAGCGTGACCCAACGTCGAACGATCTGCCGTCAATTCCGCCCGCGCGAATCTGCCAGGCGGAGGGTCGTCTCCGGTCCGATTCTCCGGCCGCACAGTTCGAGTGGCTCCGCGCTCGCGGGGGAGAAATCGAAGTCGCTGGAGGCTTGACCGACGTAGTGCCGAAACAGCGCCCGGTCTGTCCATGCCGCCGGTGGCAGCATCATCGACCGGCGGTCGAGTGGAGTCTTCGACCGAATCTCGTCCAGCGTGTCGTAATCGACGGCCCTTCCGCCGTCGGTGGCGATGACTTTCATCGCACTCGACACGCCTGAATGTGGGATGTACAGGTTGCAGTCGGCGTCGACCGTCGAGAAGGTTTTCTCGTCGAAGACGATGCCCGCGAGGATGTTGTAGCGGAACCGCCACCCGATGGTGGGCGTCGTGCCGCCGTTGCCGTGGTTGCTCACCGTGAAGTACGCGCTGTTCACGAAGATGTTGTGCTCGACGGTGAGATCGTCGAAGGGATTGGTCCCGAGAAAGATCGAGTCCTGCCCGTTCAGGATGACGTTGTGGCGGAAGACGCCGCCCGTGCCGCTCGCCTCGAGCGCGTGATTCGGGAATCCCCAGAAGGTCGAGTGCTCGAGGGTCTGGCGTCCGTCCACGCGTGCGCCATTCCACGACCGATGGACCTTCGCCCGACGCACGACCTGGCCGAACGAGGTCGTTCGTCGCTCGCCGTCCAACCAGCAGTGCTCGCCCGTCGCCGGCCAGCGTTCCAGCACTCGCCCGCGCCGAAGTCGGGATTGGCGTCGTAGCATTGCGTGCGGATGCGTGCCCTGGGTGATGACGTGGCTGATGTCGAGATCTTCGGCGAGCGTGTTGACGCCTTCGAGCCACACCTGAGCGGCGCGCGCCGTGATCCTCCTCAGCACCGTTCCGTTCGCCGAGGGGTTGACCTTCAGCGCCGTTCCAGTGACCTGCTCGATCGCGATGTTCTCGAGCGTCAGGTAGTCGCCGTTGATGACGACCGCGCCCCAGCCCGACGGACCCAGATAGAGTTGTCGGCGTCCGTCGGGCGTGCCGTCATGGCACATGTGGACGTACACCACCGCCGTTGGCGCGGTCGTTCCAGAACGTGCAGTGCTGGGCCTCCACCTGGTCGACCGACGAGCGCCCCGTATAGCGGATCGGGAAGTCCAGGGAGAACGGCCGCCCCAGCGACTGCGTGAACGGCGGCAGACGATCGTCCACGCGAATCGGGCGCCAGGTCGGACACGGGGGGACGCTGGGCCACGTTGCCCACCGTGAAGGTCGCCGCGTCGTCCCAGGCGAGCCGATAGGTGAACTGCCGATCCGGAACGCGCGCCCACTCGTTCGCCGGCGGCTTGGCCCGCGTGCCAGTGAGCCGCACGCCGTTCTCGCCGATGAACCTGATGGGATCGTCGGCCGTGCCGCTGCCGTCGAACGTCAGCGCCGCCTGCGAGTAGACCCCGTCGACTCCGTGCTGCAGCAGCACGACGCTCCCCGGCCGCATGCTGGCGCTGCCGATCAGGGATACCGCCCGCGTCAGACTGCATGGCTCGCTCGCCGTACAGAAACTCGTGGCGCTCCCGTCCGGCCTCACGAAATGCGTGTACCTCGCGGACTGAGCCGAGGTCATCACCTCCTCGACCGGCAGTGCGATCCCGGCAAGACCGACGATCAGGATGAGAGGCGACGGCTTCATCGCGCGGCTCCAGCCTCGATCGCGGCCTCGAAGTGCCGCTCGAGCGTCGAGATGGTCCGGGAGATGTCGAAGGTGCGCTCGACGAGCCGGCGCCCCTCAACGGCAAAGCGTGTCATCTCGGCCATGTGCGTCGCGCACCACGTGATCGTCGCGGCCAGATCGTGCGGATCGCGCTCGTTCACCAGAAGCCCGGTCTCGCGATGGCGGATCAGCTCGGGGATGCCTGACAAGCGGGTCGCGACGACCGGCAGGCCGACCGAGAGCGCTTCAACCAGCACGTTGGGAATGCCATCCATCGCGCCATTGGCCGGCCTCACGCAGGCGAGCACGAAGAGATCGCTCGCCCGCATGATCGCTTCGATCCGTTCGCTCGAAAGCCACCCGGAGATTCGGACCTGATCCTGCAGCTTCCGCGACGCAATGGCCTCGCGCACGCGGCGCTCGTAGGCCATGGAGCCGTCTCCGGCGATGAGGTGGAGCCTGAACGGCACGCCCTGGTCGCGGACCAGCGCCAGCGCCTCGATGAGATCCACGAACCCCTTCTTCTCGCTCCATCGGCCGACGGTCAGGAGCTCGAGCGGACGCGGCGGCTGCTCAGCGCGGCCTCGACGACGGGCCGGGAATGCGCAGTCCGTGGTAGAGCACGTGCACCTTCTCGCGATCGACGCGTGCGGTCTCGATCAGATGCTGGCGATTGTGGGCGGTGCAGGTGAGCACGAAACGGGCGGCATCGCCTTTCTCCGCGAGCAGCCGCGTGTCGCAGAAGATGTCCCAGGCATGGCCCGTGAAGGAGAACGGCACTCCTGACAAACGGGAGATCAGCATCGCCGCCGAGGTCGAGACCGTCGCCCAGTGTGCGTGGATATGCCGGCAGCCGAGGCCGCGCACCATCGAGGCATAGAAGCACGCCTTGGGGATCACGCTGAGGTTGCGCGCCAGAAGCCCGGGCTCCCTGCGAAAGGCGGCGACCATCAGCCGGACGTACTCGAGGATGCCGCGACGACGGGACGCAAGCATCGTCAGCGAGGCGGACAGCACGCGGCCCGTGAGACTCCGGTCGTAGACGACAAGGTAGGGCAGATCGGCCGCCGTCCGTTCCGGCGCGAAGATCGGCCGACGAAGGGAGACGACCGTGATCGTCCATCCACGCGCGGCCAGCTCCTCGATCTCGCGAACGATGAACGTCGAGCGATACGTGTAGCGGGAGATCACGTAGAGGACGCGGCGTTCACGCGGCGGTCCAGTAGTCGGGAACGAGGTCATTCGAAGCAGGTGGAGCGGCGGCTCCATCGGTGCTGCCGAGAAACGCGCCGACCAGCAGCCAGAAATAGGTCGTGACCGTATGGGCGGGAAATCGCGTGCCGCTGAAATCGAGCAGGAAGAGGCACACCGTGGCGGCCAGCAGGCCGAGTCCGGTTGCGCGCAGCAACGTCGCCTGGCGGCGCCCGCCGCGCCCGGCTCGCGCAGGTGAGCACGACCGAGGCGAACAGGCCCACATACCCGAGGAGGCCCAGGAGGCCCATCTCCGTGCCAATCTGGACCATCGTGGCGTGCGCCGATCGATAGATGCCGGTGTGCTGCCCCAGTCGGCGCGCGAAGGTGCCGAGGCCCGTGCCCCAGAGCGGGCTGTCCATCAGGAGATCGGGCAACGCCTTCCACTGAATCACCCGCAGCGCGGCGGAATCATCGAGCGCCTCCTCGAGGGAGCTGTCGCCGGATTGTCCAACCGCCGTCGAGCGTCAGGTCGGCGCGAGTCGCGGCTTCTTCGGGCGCCCAGCGCGACCCGACCACGACGGCGACGAGGAGCAGCACGACCGCCGACACGATTGGTCACGAACCCGACGATCAGCCCTGCCAGTCCGAACGCCAGCCAGGCGCCCCGCGACAAGGTGAACACGAGGGTCATCACCATCAGGAACGCCGTCCCGACGAGAAACCAGCGTTCGAGTCGCGCCAGCTCGGACGTCCTCGAGAGGAACAGGAACAGCAGCGCGTGCATCCCGAGGAACCCGGCGAAGAGATTCGCCTGCCCGGTGAGCAGGCCCGCCGGTCGATTGGTCAGCAGGTTGCCGGTCGTGACGCCATCGCGCAGACCGTGGAGCGCCAGCGCCAGGCTCACGACGGCGACGCAGAGCAGGAGGAACCAGAGCTGTGACGGCTGCCGCACCAGCCGGCGTCCGAGGAAGAAGAGCGAGAACGGGAACAGCCAGTTCTTCGCGACCACCAGCAGCGGCCAAAGCGGCGGCTGAACGGTGAGCCACGCGTAGAGCGTGGCCAGCACCACGAGGATCGAAAAGAAGGTGATCCAGCCGGGCACCGCGCTCCGGCCCGTTGGGGCGTCGGCGCTGACGGTGGCGGCGACGAAGATGATCAGGAAGATGGTCTGCCAGTTCAGGCCGGGAATGCCCAGCGCCTCGAGCGGCGCCAGTTGCAGCGTCGGCAGGAGCAGGACGAACATCCCGACGAACCGCTCGTCCAGGTCGAAGAGCAGCTTGGCCCAGAACAGCGCCAGCGTGAACCCGAGGACGAGCTTCGTCACCGGATACGGGACGGCGACCGCAATCACGGCGGCGGCGACGGTGACCACGAGCACCGCACGCTGCGCCGGTTCGAGCGCAATCAGCCGACGGTCGCGCTCGTCGCCTCGATCGACGGCAAAGGGCGGCGATTCGTCGACCAGCGAATGACCCGTCATCGGTGATCTCAGGCCTGCGCCGGGCGCCGCATCCCGGCCATGGCGGCATTCAGCGCCCGATCGGCGAGCCGCGATCGCCGGTAGTGCTGCTCGACGAATGCCCGGCCGTTCGCACCCTTGCGTTGCAGCACGTGCGGCTCGGCGGCCGAGAGCTCGAGGCAGATCCGAGCGAGCTCCTCGGGCGCTTCGGGAGACGCGGTCCAGCCGCAGTCCGCCGCCTCGACGAGAGCCGCCAGCTCACCCTGCGCCGCGGCCAGCACCGGCCGGCCGGACGCCATGTAGTCGAAGATCTTGTTCTGCAGAACCGTCCCCAGGAATGGGTGCCGCCAGGTGCACAGGATCGCCAGATGCGAGGCCGCCAGATACTCCAGCACCTGCTTCTTTGGAATCGCGCCATGGAACACGACGTTGGTGAGGCCCAGGGTCCGGGCCTGCTGCCGCAGCGCATCGCGGTGATCGCCATCGCCGACGATCAGGAAGCGCACGCGGCTGCCCTCGAGGAGCTGTGCGGCTTGCAGCAGCGTCTCGAGGCTGTTCCAGCGACCGAGGGCGCCGACGTAAGTGCAGACGAAGTAGCGGCTGGTATCGAGCGGAAAGTCCGCCATCGATCCGATCGGCCGATCGATCGTCCAGTCATCGGTGCCGTTGGGCACGAGCGCCACCTTGCCCGGCGCGCCGCCCCGCTCGATGATGCCGTGTCGAATGCCCTCGCTCAGCGCCACCAGCGTGTCGGCTCGAGCATAGAGGAAGCGTTCGGCGCGCTCGATGAGGCGGACGAGCAGTCCCCGCGGGAGCACGCCGGCAACTACCGCCGACTCGGGCCAGAGGTCGCGGACTTCGAAGACGAACCGCGCCCGCCGGAGACACGAGACGAACCACCCGGCGGCGCCGGTCGTCAGCGGCGTCGACGACGCGTACACGACGTCCACGCCGCGCAATCGTCAGCGCTCTCAGCGAGGCCCCGGCGGCGAACGACAGAAAGTTCACGATCCGTCTCGCGTAGCTGCCGCGAATCCGGTTGTAGGTGCTCACCCTGATGACCTCGACACCGGCCGGGGCGACGGTCGGCGACGTGATCGTGGTGAGGGTCTTGTGGTTCAGATTGCCCGCGAGCAACGTCACCCTGTGCCCGAGCGCGGCCCAGCGTCCGGCGAACTCGTACGCTCGCGATCCGCCCGGATCGTCGGGCGAGTTGAAGTACTGGACCATGTAGAGAATGTGCATGGGCCTCTCGCGTCTTCAGGACTCGAGACGAGGCGCAGAGCCGTGGGGAATCACCGCCTCGCGCGGCGCGTTGGATGGCGCCAGCGCCGGGGCTGCGGGAAGCAGCGCCTCCAGGATGTCGGCCATGAGCCCTGACTGTCGCCGGGCGTCGAAGTCCGTGACCTTCGGGTTGTCAGCCGCCGCGGCACCCAGCCGGCCCCGATCGCGATAGAGGTCGGTGATCGCGTGCGCGATCCGCTCGACATCGCCCGGTGGGACGACGAGCCCGAAGCCCCCGTCACGAACGACGCGCGCCACGGCGCCGGCGTCCGCGAGTGCCAGGATGGCGCGTCGCAGCCCGACATATTCGTAGAGCTTGGCCGGGGCCTGGAGCCCCGTGTCGGGCTGGATGACGACCAGGACGTGCGACGCCGCAAGGCGCCGGAGCGATGCGTCATGCGTGACCGGCGGCGTCACGCTGACGACACCGGTCAGGCCGAGGCGCAGGATCGCCGCGTCCACCTCGAAGGCCGATGCGATCTTTCCCACGAGCGCGAGGCGGATGCCGTCGGCCGGGACCCGGCCGTCGCGGATGCACAGCGCCAGCCCCTCGAGCAGCGGCAGGGGATTGCGCGCGCCATAGAGGTTGCCCGCATGCGTGAGGACGAGCGGCGGTGTGGCGGCGGGACGCGCACGGGCATGGGGCTCCAGCAGGTGTGCGTCGTAACCGTTCGCGACGACGTGGAATTTTCGCGCCGCGGCCGGTCCATACCAGCGCGAGTACTCCGCGTACAGCTCCGGGGTGTTGAGCACGACCGCATCCGCTCGCGCGATGACCCGCGTCTCGAGCCACTGGTGGCCGCGAGCACTGCCGGTCCGGCCCCAGGGCGCCCGCGCCCAGGGATCGCGGAAGTCCGCCACCCATCGCACGTCACACAGCGATCGCAGGACATGGCCGATCAGGTGACACGTGAAGGGCGGCGCGGATGTGAGCACCAGCCACGGACTCGATCGGACGGAATCCGGCAGTCTGGCCGGCCGCCGGACGACGCGAATGCCCTGCGCCACCGCGGGGCCGAGCCAGCCGATCTCGTCGTCGGGGAACCCGAAGAGGCCGCTCGCCACCCGTGTCCGCCGCGCCTTCCAGCTTCCTTCGTCGTCTGCCTGCGGGCGGCTGCGGTTCGATGGCGACGCCGCAGTCCGCCCGAAGACCGTGTTTCGCCAGGTGATGAGCCTCGTCGCTCCGCGCCAGGCCCCGGTGCGGACGATCGTCACGCCCGGATCGACCCGTTGGTCGAGTGCCTCGTCGATCTGGATGGAGCGCCGATAGAACGCGGGGTCCAGCGTCAGGACGGACGTTGCCCAGCCATGCGTCTGCAGATGGTTGGCCAGCCGCAGGACGCGATGTGTCCCCGCACTCCGGTCCGGCGGAAAGTGCGAGCTGACGATCAGCACGCGGCGATCGGGTACCGACGACATCCTGAATCGCTGTCAGACGCAGAGCCGTGTCGATCTGGCGACTCGGCGAAGGTGGGGGTGCGTTTCTTGCGACGAGAGAGACCGTCAGGGGGCCGCGATGATCCGCAGCCCGGTCGGTGCGGCCGGCGGTTGACCGTCAATCGGACCGCAGACCGAGCCCAGGGGATCGACGTCCACGAGCCCGATGAGGTCGTTGATGGAGACGAGCTCGACCGTCGCGTGATCCCAGCAATTGGCCTCGGCCTGGACCGTGTAGCCGCTCCGCAGGTTGCGCACGTCGGTGACGCCGTTGCCCTGGAGCCGGTTCCGGCCAGGACTGGCGACCGGTTGTCCGCCGATCGTGAGCGTTCCGCCGCCGAGATCGGCCTGACCGTTTCCCGAGACCACCAC
The DNA here is from genome assembly GCA_963834365.1 of Vicinamibacterales bacterium. GTDB lineage: Bacteria > Acidobacteriota > Vicinamibacteria > Vicinamibacterales > Vicinamibacteraceae > CAWJAP01. The sequence goes on from CAWIBS010000034.1 coordinate 105,836, forward strand.
GCCGCCCGCCGGCTCCGTGCCCGGCGTGCGGCCGTTGTTGATGATGGTGTTGGTTGACAGCGAGACGATGGCGTTGCCGCCAATCAGCACCCCGAGCCGCGGGTTGCCGTCGATGACGTTGTCCCGCAGGATCGCCTGCGTGTGCCGGTCAGGCGCAGACCTCGATAGCACTCGAATCGTGTTGCCCTCGATCACGAGCTGATACGTGCCGTCGACGGTGACGCCCGTGCAGGCTTCGCGGTTGCTGGTGGTCCTCATGACGTTGTTGCGAATGACGAAGTGCCGACGAACGTGTTTGCCAGGGTGTTGTCGTACGGGCCGCGAATCGGCTGCGCGGAGTCGATGAAGGTGTTGCCTTCGATCGTTCCGCTGCCGTAGCTCATTTGATAGGCCTTGTCCCGATAGCCCTGGAACCGGTTGTTGCGAATCCTCGTGTTCACCGCCTGCATCGTCGTGGTCGAGAGCCCATCGTCCGAACAGGGGTGGGCGAGGAAGACGTTGTTCTCGACGCTGTTCTCGGGGCCGATGATCTGCAGCGACTCCAGGAAGTTCCGGAAGGTCAGGTGGCGGACGATGCTGCGCCGGCCCCGCATGTGGCCGATGGCGGGACCGCTCGCGCCGTTGTCGCCGACATCACAGCCGGCGAAGTTGCCGGCGTACTCGAGCGTGACGTTGCGGTCTTCGCCGTCGATGACGACGTTGATCGGCGATGTGCCGAGCCCGGCCAGGGTCGGGATCGTCGTGTCGCGGCACGTGAACGTAATCGTGCCGCCGCCATTGGCGTTGGCCTGCGCCAATCGCAGCCAGCAGCGCGGATTCCGTGCACGCGACCGCGGCGGGCTGGGCGGCGGCTGGCCGCGGCTGGCCGAGGCTGCAGGCGGCAGCCAGCAACACCAGCGATCGCCCGCGTGAACCAGCGGGCGCCGGCGAACAACAGTTAGCGTCTCGGCCATCTCTTCCTCAGCCGGGCTCCCCGGCAGAGCCAATGGACGACTCGGGATCTCGGCTCCGACTCTCCCATGGTGCTCTCAAATGGCATGCCGCCGCCGGCTGGCAGCCGCACGCGCGAGAATCAGGCGTGCATTTGCACGGAGCATTGGCGCGGGCCGTCGATCGTAGTGACGAATCGTGCGGGTCAGCGCACGAGGAGTGTAACTGGCAACCGGTCGAGATGGCCCGGTGGCGCTCGCGAATTTCGCTCGACCGTGGCGGAAATCGACCATCGTCAAGCCCGGACAGGTGTTCAGCGTGTGTGTGCCCGAGAGGCCCGCGCCGCCAGCGCGGGTTCGATGCGGCTGACGGCGGTCTCCCGAAATCGATCCGGCGTCAGCTCATCGATACGAGTCGATCGCTATGGCCGAGCCATATCGCCGGCTCGCATCCTGCGCGGGCCGGAACAGCGAGCGGCCCTGCCAGAAGAACCTGCCCGCGCCCCGCGCGGAACGCGCATCGGACTTGACCGGATTTCGCCGATGCGGCGTCCACGGACCGAGCGGGGTCGGGCCGTAGTAGGCGTAGAGCTCGTCGTAGTTGCCACCGCCGGGTGCGGCGACTCGCTGGTGAAGAGCCACCATCGGCCTTCGACCTCGACGAGCGTCGAATCGACGGCGCGAAGCCGGTTGAACAGGACCGTGTCGAGCGTCCAGTCGAACGGAAAGCGACGCGCGGCGAAGACCTCGATTCGGGTCGCGTTGGAGCTTTCCGGCATCAGGAACCACTGCCCGCGCCACTCGAACACGAACGGATACGACAGGTGGTAGGGGGCCTCCAGCACCGTCACCGGCGGCTCGAACACGCCGTCACGCGTGAGCCGGCTGACGCCAATCGACCCATGACGTTTCGCGTGGTCGTAGACCTCGAGGAAGACGTCGATAGTCGCCGTCGGCCTCCACCGGGAAGGGATCGGCCCACGACCATCCCAGCGCGGGCCACTGCTCCGTGAAGCGATACAGCGTGGTGGACGGCACCTGGTGCTTCGACAGCGACCACGCGAGTCCCCACTGATCGACTTCGTGCAGTCGCCGCACGTGTTCCTGCGCGCGCCTCGCCACGTAGCGGCCGACGAGCGACAGCGTCTCGAGATTGCCCGGCTTTCGGAACAGGCGCTGGCAGTAGAAGCGCAAATCGCGGCAGCCGCACGCGCACGCCTTCTTCTCGAGCGCCGTGCCCGTTTCGGCCAGGTCGCGCAGCTTGCGCGTGACGAACGCGGCGGACTTCCAGTAGTAGTTGTTGCGGTTGCGGCTGACGGAGCTGCGATCGGTCCGCGGCGTGCGATCGATAGATGACCCGCCCGTTGTCGAGCTCTTCGTTCAGGACCTGAAGCATCGATCCCGTGGTCGGCTGGTCGTTCATCACTTCCCAGAAGCCCGCCGGACCGCCGCGGCTCACCTGATTGTCGCCGTGGTGATAGGACCAGACGCCGAACTTCGCCGGCGGCGAGAATCGGCCCCTTGAGAATGCGGAAGCCGAATCGCAGCAGCACGTCGAGCCGGGCGTCCTCGAATCCGCGCCACGTCCTCATCCGACACGTAGTCACAGAAGCGCGTTTCGCGCACGCGAACCGGCATGATCGCCGCGTGCTGGAGCAACGGCCCTGCGTCGCCTTTCGCAAACGCATCAGGGGTGAGGCGCGGAACACGCGCGCGTCGGCCCAGCGATAGGCGAGATAGACGAGACGCGACCGGTTGGCCCAGAGACGCCGCGCCAGCGGCGCGCGCGCTGCGCCGGCGCCTCCTTCGAGACGACGAGCACGATGCGGGCATAGTCGAGCACGCCTCGATCTCGGTGATGATCTGGCGAACCCACGCCGGCAACTCGCAGCGCGTCCACCAGCAGGCCAATCCGGAGCGGTTCCCTTGCCACGTCGAGATCGGGTATCGGAAGCCACGGGCATCAGCCTTCAGTTGAGCGCGGCGGCGAACACGTCCACGATCCGCCGTGCGGCGCCTCCGTCCCACAACGGCGGCCGGCTGGGAGGGCGGCTGGCCCCGTTGATGCGCGCGCCACGCCGCGACGATCCGCTCGGGATCGGACCCGACGATGCGGTTGGTGCCGTTGGTGACGGTGACGGGTCGTTCCGTGTTCTCACGCAGCGTCAGGCAGGGCACGCCGAGGGCCGTGCTCTCTTCCTGCGCGCCTCCGGAATCGGTGAGCACCGCCGCGCTGTCGTCCATCAGCCCGATGAACTCGTGATACCCGAGCGGATCCAGCAGCCGCAGCCGCGACGCGGACACCATGCGCCGACGCCTGCGCGGACCGTGCGACCGAGCGCGCGGGTTCTCGGGTGGACGGGGAAGAGCACCGGCACGTCGTCGGCAATTCGCGGAGATCGCCCGCATCAGCCGCTCGAACCCCTCCGGCTCGTCGACGTTGCTGGGACGGTGCAGCGTCAGCAGTGCGTATTCGCCCCGTCGCACGCCGTGCCGGGCCGGCGCCGCCAGCGCGCGCGCCCGCTCCCGGTGCGACAGCAGCGTGTCGATCATCACGTTCCCGACGAGGTGGACGCGCTCGCCCGCGATGCCCTCCCGCCGCAGGTTCTCCAGCGCCGACGCCTCGGTGGCGAAGAGGTAGTCGGCGAGGTGATCGGTCAGGACGCGGTTGATCTCTTCAGGCATGCTCGCGGTCGAAGCTCCTGAGCCCGGCTTCGACGTGTGCGACCGGGATCCCCATCTTCGCGGCCACCAGCGCGCAGGCCAGGGTCGAGTTCACGTCGCCCACGACGACGACGAGATCGGTCGGCCAGTCGAGCAGCACCGATTCGAAGCCCGCCATGATCGCGGCGGTCTGCTGGGCATGGCTGCGCGATCCGACGTCGAGCGTGGCGTCGGGCGGGGCGATCTCGAGCTCGTCGAAGAAGACCTGTGAGAGCCCGGCGTCATAGTGCTGCCCGGTATGCACCAGCCGCGTCGCGAAGCAGTCGGCGCGCTTCGCCAGCTCGCGCTGAATGGGCGCCACCTTCATGAAGTTCGGACGGGCGCCGGCGACGGTCACGATGCGCCAGCGATGGCGGTGTCACGGTTGGCGGGGAAGGTTCGACGACGGTGCGTTCATCATGCCCGCGGCGCCGGGCGACGCGACGACCCGGGCCGGATTTCCAAACACGCGATGCCGGGCGGCGACGCTCTTGATGACGACCGTGCCGGGACCGATGCAGCTCCAGGCGCCGACGTGGAGGCCCTTGCCGACCGTCGCGTTCATGCCGACGTCGCAGCCTTCTTCCAGGCGGACCCTGCCGGCGATGTTCGCGCCGGGCGCGACGGTGGAAAACCGTCCCAGCACGCAGTCGTGGCCAATCGTCGCGTTCAGGTTGACCGTCGTGTGCTCCTCGATGAAGGTGTCGTAGGCGATCGATGGCGCCGGCGTTGATGAGGGCGCCCGGCGCCAGCCGCACGCCGTTGCCGATGAAGGCGGCGGGATGCACGACCGAGACGAACGTGAGCGACCATGGCTGCAGCCGCGCCGCAATCGCCTGTTTGCTGCGCGGTGTCGGCAATCGCGATGACGTAGCCGATGGTCGGGCGATGCCCGTCGCTGATCCACGACAGCCCGCCCAGCACCGGCAGCCCGCCGACGACGCTCCCCTGCTTCGCCGGCGCATCGTCGACGAAGCCGAGCACCTCGTAGTTGCCGCCGTGGCGGCGACGATTCCCGGAAGATCTCGAGCGTCCCGCGCCCGTGGTCACCGGCGCCGATGATCACGATCTTCTCAGCGCGGCTCACCGGACTGCGCCTCCCTCGCTTTGAAGTAGTCCCGCTCTCGCGATCAGGCTGTCGCCGTCGAGCACGACGCGAAGCGTGCGGCGCAGGATCCGCAGATCCATCGCGAGCGACAGACGCTCGACGTACTCGACGTCGCGGACGATCCGCTGATCCCAGGCGATCGCGTTCCGGCCGTTCACCTGTGCCCAGCCGGTGATGCCGGGGAGCACGGTCAGGCGGCGCCGCTGAAAGGGGGTGTAGGCCCGCACTTGGTACGCGAGACCGGGCCGGGGTCCGATCAGGCTCATCTCGCCGCGCAGCGACGTTGACGAGCTGCGGCGCCTCGTCGAGGCTGAACCGGCGAAGGACACGCCCCACCCTGGTGACGCGCGGATCGTCCTTGAGGCACAGGATGCCCGGCGCCCTGCGTCTCGGCGCCGACGACCATGGTGCGAAACTTGATGAACGGGAAGCGGCACGCGCGTCCTTGCCGATCCGCTCCTGCACGTAGAACACCGGCCCGCGCGACGTCAGCTTGATGAGCCAGCGCAATCAGGCACAGCAGCGGCGACAGGAGCACGAGCCCCGGCACCGCCAGCGCCAGATCGAACACCCGCTTGCCGTAGCGCCGGTAGAACATCTCAGCTCAGGATCTGCAGGGGCGCGGTCGGAAACACCGCGACCGAGGCGCGACCGGCATGCTTGGCCTCGAGGTGCGCGACGAGCGCATCCCACGAGGTGAACAGCCGGTACTCCGGGGCGAACGAGACGCGGAAATCGCGCTCGCTCAGGTGGGGGCTGAACACGACGACCTCGCGTCCGGCCAGATAGCCCTTCGCCGACGGCTCTCTGTGCAGCCGCATGCCGCGGCCATGCAGCGAGTGGTAGCCCCGCCCCAGCTGGCAGCAGGCGGTGATGACCACGGTCCCGTCGGGCTTCAGCAAGCGGCTCGCGCGCCGTCCGGTAGCAGTTGAGCGCGTTGCCGATCTGCAGCAGCTCGCCGTCCTTCGGATAGGCGTTCAGGCAGACGATGTCGTAGGGCGCGCCCGGCGTCGCGGTCGCATAGACGTCGCGTCGCGAACCGGACGGCCGCGCGGTGCGCCGACACGGGATGGCCGCAGCAGAGCCCGGCGATCTCGCCGGTCGCGCGTTGACCACGACGTTGCAGCTGAAGGCGAGACCGGTCTCGCAGCGCGATCTCCTCGACGTCGTGCCGCGCATCGACGTCCGGGTTGGCCAGCCCGCCCGAGATGCCCGTCACCGCCGGCTGATGATTCGCCTGCAGGGTGTCGATGCCGGCCAGCCCGGGCACCACCAGCTTGGCGCCGCCGCCGAATCCCATGTACGGATGGGGCATCACGGCGCCCACGCTGATCTTCAGGTCCGCTTCGCAGTAGCTGCGATTCAGCCGGATCGGCGTGCCGCGGCTCGAGGCGCCGAGCATCGACGAGGTTCTCGTACGGGTGATGCTGCTCGACGTCGAGCTCGTCGAGGATGGCGGCGCCAAGCTTCCGTTCGAGCTCGACGCGCACCATCGGACGATGGGCGCCGAGGGCGACGAGAATCCGTGATGTTCTCCGCGGGATGCCCTCGAGCTCGGACAAGCAGCCAGGGCAGGACCACGTGCGTCGGCGTCGGCCGCGTGATGTCGTCGACCGCGATGACGGCAGAGCGCGCGCCGCGCGCGAGCGCCCGCAGCGGCGGCGAGTCGATCGGCTGACGCACCGCTGCCGCGAGGTCATCCGGCGACATCGCCGGCGCGTCACGCATGGCGTTGACCTGCACCGAGAAGCCGCGGAGGAAACGGCAGGTCCAGCGTGGCCTCGGGATCCCAGCAGCCCCAGGGCACCGTGGGCCGGCGAGCACCGCACGGCGGCTTCGGCAGTGGCGTCACGGCAGCCAGGTCCTTCAGCCGGTACTTCTGAACCTTGCCCGAGGACGTCTTGCGGAGCGTCGTCGACGAAGTGGACCGCGCGCGGCACCTTGCGCCGGGACAGGCGGCGGCCGCAGAACGTCTGCAGCTCCCGCTCGGTGCACGACACCCCCGGCCGCAGCACGATGTAGGCGATCGGGCACGGCGTCCACGCTCGGGATCGGCCAGCGGCACGACGGCGGCCTCGCTGACCGCCTCGTGCTCCAGGACGACGTCCTCGATCTCCTGCGTGCTGATCTTCTCGCCGGCCGACTTGAAGATGTCGTCGCGCCGGCCCTCGTAGTAGAGGAAGCCGTCGCGATCGGCGGAGGCATAGTCGCCGGTGTGGAACCCATGCCGTGACATCCGGGCGGCGGTCGCCTCTGGCGCCCGGTAGTAGCCCTTCATCAGGCTCGGTCCGCTCAGCACGATCTCGCCGGTCTCGCCCGGGCTCGCCACGGTCGAGGTCCGCGCGGACCACCGTCACCTCGCACGCCGGAGATGGCGCGTCCAATCGACCCGATCTTGTCGGGATGGCGGCTGTAGTCGATCGGTCGTCGCGCGCGGCCCGATCTCCGTGCAGCCGTAGTTGTTGAACACGGCGATCCCCGGGAAGGCCTGCTGCACGCCGTGCACCAGCGCCGGCCGCAACGATCCGCCGGCGCTCAGGATGTAGCGCAGCGAGTCCATGCCCTGCCGCGATCCTGCCGCCTGGCCGGCGAGGATGTTCAGGCTCGCGGGCACGCCGCCGAACCCGGTAACGCGGCGTTCGGCGATCGCCTCGAAGACCAGACGGGGATAGAACAGGTTCCGCATCAGCACGACGCAGCCGCCCGCGATCCACGTGCTCAACACCTGGGAGAGTGTGTAGGTGTAGTAGAGCGGCAGAAAGACGAGCGTGATGTCGTGCTCGGACAAGGCCGAGATAGCCGGCGACGGCTTGCGCGTTGGCGAGCAGCGCCGCTTCGGTCATCATCACGCCCTTGGGTGTGCCCGTCGTGCCGCTCGTGAAGATGATGGCGGCCACCTCACTCAGGTCGTCATCTCCATAGGCTGGGCTCTTCGCCCGCGTGACAGAGCAGACGCCCGGCACGAGCTCGACCTCGCCCTTCTCCTCGAGGACGACGTCGGGTCGGGCAATCTCGTCGATGCGGCGGCGCTCCTCCGGTCCGAGCGCCGGGTTCAACGGCATGAACACCGCTCCGCACTGGTTCACCGCGATCAGTGAGACGAGGAACGCTGGAGAATTGGGCAGCGCGACGAGCACCTTGGAGCGCGGCTCGACGCCTGCGCGCGTCAGCCGGTCGGCCAGATCCATGGCCTGGTCCGCGAGCTCGCTGCGCGAGAACGTCGAGCGCTCGAAGGTGAGGGCGGGCGCTGCCGGTCGGCCCGGCCGTGCCAGCAGATCTAGGAAGGGCATTTGCGTGCCACGAGCTCCACGACCGCGCCGATCGAGGCGAAGTTCTCCGGCGCCACCTCATCGTCCTCGATGCGGATCGCGAAGCGGTCTTCGACCGCGTACACGAGCTCGACCATCGCCACCGAGTTCATGCCGATCGTCTCGAGCGTGGCGTCGCTGGCGCTGGTCAGACAGTCCTCGTTGAGCGTGAGCTCGGCGAGCAGCTCGCGCACCGCACGGTCGGCCCCGCCATTCAGGCGTGTCATGAAGGCGATCTCCCGCGATGGGCGTGTGGAGCCCGGGCCGGGCGCGCCCGGGCAGGCTCGAAGGCCTGTACCGCTTCATCGTCAACACGAGCGAGCCGGGGGCCCAGCCCGGCGATCGCACGCCGCAACACGTCGCCGACGCGAGCGATCTGCTCACGCCGCAGCTGTGTGTGGAAGGGCAGTGCCACCGTCGAGTCCGCCACGGCTTCCGTGATCGGGAAGTCGCCCTTCCGATACCCGAACTGCCGGAGGTGCGGCTGCAGATGGAGCGGCGCGAAGTAGTTGTTGCAGCCGATGCCTTCGGACCTCAGCGAGCGCAGCACGTCTTCACGCTCCGCCCGGCCGAACCCGGTCAGACGGACGACGTACACGAACCAACTCAGATCGGCGTCGTCGGACTCGTGGATCGGCAGCTCGAGGCCGTCGATGTCCGCGAGCTGGCGGCGATACTCGTCGGCCACGGCCCGCCGGCGATCGAGAATCTCGCGGCAGCGCCTGAGCTGTGAGAGGCCGAGCGCGCAGTTGATGTCCGCCAGCCGATAGTTGAAGCCAAGCCGCTCGTGCTGCAGCCACGCGCCGGAGCTGCCGCGCCCCTGGTTGCGGAGGCTCTTGAACAGCCGGTCCAGCGCCGCATCGTTGGTGACGATCATCCCGCCTTCGCCCGTGGTGATCTGCTTGTTGGGATAGAAGGCGAACGTGCCCGCGTCCCCGAGCGTGCCGACGTGACGCCCGCGCCACCTGGCGCCGAGCGCCTCGCACGCGTCCTCGATCACCCGCAGGCGCTGCCGCCGCGCGATGTCCAGCACCGCATCCATGTTCACCGGCCGTCCGAAGACGTGCACCGGCAGGATGGCTCGCGTCCGCGGGCGTGATCCGGCGCTCGACGAGCGACGGGTCGAGGTTGAACGACACCGGGTCGATGTCAACGAACACCGGCACGGCGTTGACGAACAGCGCGCAGTTGGCCGAGGCGACGAAGCTGAAGGGCGACGTGATGATCTCGTCGCCCGGCCCGATGTCCAGCGCCTTCACCGCGAGATGGAGCGCCGCAGTGCCGCTGCTGACCGCGGTCGCGTAGCGGGCGCCCGTATAGTCGCAGAAGGCCCGTTCGAACTCCCCGACCTTCGGCCCGAGGCTCAGGAACGGCGTGCGGAGCACATCGATCACCGACTGGATGTCGGCTTCCGAGATGTCCGGGCGGCTCAGCGGGAGCTCGGACCGGTCGTCAGGCCGACGGCCGTGCTTCACTCGCCGCTGGAACCCGCAGAGGATGTGAGGGCATCGTGTGGAAGGAACTGCATCAACGCGGGATAGGCGACTCGCAGGAACCCGCGCGCCATGTCAGCGGCCGCCGCCGGGTCTTCTTCGAACGGCACGCTGACACGAATGAGTGCAGCGTCGCTGCGATCCCTGGTCAGCGAATCGAGGACGAGATAGACGCGACCGATGATACTCGTTGGTCACGATGCGTCCGCCCGACTGCTGATACCAGTAGACGACGAGCTGGCGCTCGATGCCGTTTTCGACGATGTAGCTGTTCACCGCGAAGGGCTGGTAGGGAGAGACATCGACGGTCGCGGTATCGCGCCGGGCGATGTACCAGCCGTTCCCGGGCAGGCAGTTCTTCGGCGAGTGCACCATCTCGCCGTGCTTCTGCGAGGCATAGAAGCCGACATACAGGTGCGCCACGTTCGCCAGGCTCGTGCGGTAGATCTTGGAGACGTAGTCGGTGACGCCGAGCTTGCGCTCGATTCGAGCGTCGAACCGGAGGTCCTCTCCCTGCCAGATCCCCAGCCGATCGGGAAACTGCGAAAAGGACTGGCGCAGCGCCACCGGCTCGCCATGTCCCACGCCGCGCACGACCCAGGACGACACCAGCAGCATCACGCCGACGACGAGCATGCGCGTTTTCATTTCGCCACCCCTGCGAGCCGCATCACCCGGCTGACGCCGAGCAGCAGCGAGGCCGCCATCAGGAACACCGACCAGCCGCCCGCCGTGTGAAAGACCCCCAGCGCCGTCTCCACCGACACGTAGTGCGCGAGCAGTCCGACGACGAACACGCGCACGACGTTGGCGGCAATCGCAATCGGCGGCACCAACAGCAGGAGCAGCAGGCGGGGCAGCCCATGCGAGAACGCCAGGTGGCCGTACAGCACGGCGAGTGCGGTCAGCGACAGCAGCGACCGGATGCCGCTGCACGCTTCCTCGACGTCCAGCGACGCGGCCGCGAGGTGCATCACGTTCCCTTCGCGGAAGACCGGAACGCCCGCGGTCTCCAGCGCGACGCTCGAGGCCTGCGCGGCCAGGAGCTGAAGCGGGAACGCGATCGAGTTGAAGACGATTCCGGGCAGCGGAATCATCAGCACGAGGAAGCCGAGCGGGAACAGGAGCTTCGCCGTGACGGTCGCGCCGGCGATATAGAGGACGCCGCCGGCGACCATCAGGACGAACGACAGACGCTGGAGGAAGAGGTCGGCGCCGGCCTTCCCGGTGACGTAGGCGAGCAGCGCGACTGCCATCAGCGCGAGGCCCCAGTAGCCGGGCCGCATGGCCGCCCACCACGCCGCGTCGCGCTTGGACCACACCAGATAGCCGGACACGAGCGGAATCAGGAAGGCATGTGAGTACTCCGGCTCGTTCCACCACTGCGCGACGAGACCCGGGATGATCAGCCAGTAGGTCCAGGCGAGCGCGGCGAGCAGCGCGGCCGCCAGGAGCAGAGGCTGCGGAGCGGGCGACAGCCGCTGCGGGTGATCGAAGGTGGTCGTGGTCGTGTCCACGTCAACGCGCCGCGGCCGCGGCCGACATCTGCTCGGCCGGCGGATCGCCGATGGATCGATACTCGGGGACGATGTCGCGCAGCGTCCGATGAATGGCGCCGAAGTCCATGTTGGCGCCGTGCTGCCGCAGCAGCCGAATCTGCGCCTGCAGGTTCCAGGGCGTCCTCGAGGGACCCGTCAGGCGGTAAATCTTGGCCTGCTCCGTCGGCTCGAGCTGCTCGTGGGCGAACGTCAGTTCTTCCGTCAGCTTCTCGCCGGGACGCAGGCCGACGAACGCTATCGGCACCTCGTCGTCGCGCAGGCCGGACAGCCGGATCATCTGGCGCGCCGAGATCCAGCAGACCGGATCGGCCGTCCCATGTCGAGGAGGAAGATGTCGCCGCCGCGGGCCACGGCGCCCGCCTGCAGGACGAGGAGCACCGCTTCCGAGATGGTCATGAAGTACCGCGACATCTCCGGATCGGTGATCGTCAGCGGGCCGCCCTCGGCGATTTGCTTCTTGAAGAGCGGAATCACGCTGCCGCGGCTGCCCAGCACATTGCCGAACCGGACCGCCGAGGCGACCGGCGCGAACCCGTGGCTCTGGACGAGCAGCTCCGTGACGCGTTTGCAGCACCCCATCACGCTCGAAGGGTTCACCGCCTTGTCCGACGAGATGCAGACGACGCGCTCGACCCCGTGGTGGACGGCCGCCGTCAGCACGTGCTGCGTGCCGACGATGTTGTTCGAACGGCTTCGTCGGGATTCAGCTCCATCAGCGGCACGTGCTTGTGGGCAGCGGCGTGGAACACCAGCGCCGGCTGCCTGGCGCGAAAGATCGCGTCGACCTTCGAGAAATTGGTGATGTCGCCGATCACCTCCTCGAGCTCGACGCCCGCCGCGTGCGGCAGCAGTCGATGCTTGGTGGCGTAGATGCTGTTCTCGCCCCGGCCGAACAGGATGAGCTTCTTCGGGCGAAACTTCAGGATCTGGAAGCAGAGCTCGGAGCCGATGCTGCCGCCCGCACCCGTGACCAGAATCGTCCGGTCGCCGAGAAATTCGTGCAACTGCCCGGCGTCGAGGCTCATCTGCGCCGATTCCCGTCCGAGGAGGTCTTCGATCTGGACGTCACGCAGATCGTTGACGCTGACCCTGCCGAGGAACAGCTCCTCCAGGCCGGGCGCCACCTGGACGTTGGGCGAGAACTGACGGCACAAATCGACAATGCCGTGCAGCTCCCGGCCGCCGATCGCCGAGATCGCAATCACGATTTGATCGATGGGCCCGCGGCGCTCCGCGACCCGCGGCAGCACGGACCGGTCGCCGAGCACCTCGAAGCCGTGGATGCTCATGTGCGCCAGTGCCGGATCGTCGTCGATGAAGCCGAGCACGTCCTTCGTGCCCGAGTGCCTCGACGTGATCTGCTCGGCCAGCGAGGCGCCGAGATCGCCGGCGCCGTACAGCAGAATCTTCTGCCGGACCGGCCTCGGCGCCTTGCGCGTGCCCAGCGGCAGCTGTGCGCGCGGGGCCGTCCTGCAGCAGACGCGGCAGCGCCCGGAATCCGGCCAGCGCCAGCAGGCTGATGCACCAGTCGAACAGGATGATCGATCGCGGGAAGGTGACGAACCCCACCGCAATCGCGTAGTCGGCGGTGATGAACAGCGACCCCAGCGAGAGGGCCTTGGCGAGCGATGCGAACTCGTGCACGCTGATGTAGCGCCAGCAGCAGCGGTACATCCCGAAGTAGTGCAGCAGAATCAGCTTGGTCAGCACCACGAGCGGAGCGCTGTAGGCGAAGGTGTGCCAGTACTCGGGCGGCAGCGTGTCGTCGAACCGGAGCGCAAAGGCGGCATAGTACGCAGCCGAGCAGCAGGCCCGCATCGCCGAGACGTTTCAGCCACTGCCGCGCGCGGCCGTTCCAGAGTCGAGTCATGGGTACCCGTGGGAGGAGTGCGAGGCTGACGGAGGCACGCCGCACCTCGACCGCGATCGAGCGCGACGCGAGCGTTGGCAGCAGCGTGTTCCGACGAAGTCGCCTGATCACAGCAAGCCTGAAGTCAGGACAGGCCCGGCGAGTTCACGAAAACGTTGGAAGGGGCTGACTTGGAAGGACTGAGTGGATGAGCTGCGCTGACATGCGGCAGCCCTCTCAGTCACACTGCATTGCGTGAGAGACACGCCAGCGGCAGCGGAAGACCACGCCACCTTACTACGGTTCTCGCGAGAAGTGATACAGAAAATGCCTGCGATGCGCGCTCACCAAACAGAGCTGGACTCATACTGACCGACTACGGCTCACCTGCTGATCCTCTGCACGCTCGTGGTCGTGCTGCGCTCGTCGAGTCACGACCGCCGCGCAGGAGGGCTCAACAGTGCTCGTGGTCGTCAACACGGCGAGCCCGGCGTCCGCGTCGATTGCGGCGCGTTACCTGCGGGCGCGGGAGATTCCCGCGGAACACGTGGTTCGCGTGACGACCACCACCGATGACGAGATCGACCGGTCACAGTACGAACGTCAGATCGAGCGGCCGATCGCCGACTGGATCACCAGCCACACCGCACAGGACCGCATTCTCTTCATCGTCCTGACCAAGGGCATGCCGCTGCGGATAGGCGGGACGTCCGGCCGTCAGGGAACCCTCGCCAGCGTCGATTCCGAGTTGACGCTCCTCTATCGGCGGCTGGTCGGGATTCGTGTGCCCGTCGTCGGACCGGTGGCGAATCCGTACTTTCTGGGCGCGCGACCGGTCGCCGAATCACGGCCGTTCAGTCATGCCGAGCATGACGTCTACCTCGTCTCGCGGCTCGACGGCTTCAACGCGGCGGACGTCCACGGCCTGATCGACCGCGGCGCCTCACCCGGACGGAATGGCGTCGTTCCTGCTCGACTCCATGGGCTCGTCGGCCGAGCGCGTGGCGGAAGGATGGCTGCGATCGTCGGCCGCCGCACTCGTCGCGGCCGGCTACCAGGGCCGGGTCGTGCTCGAGACGACGCCGGCCGCGGTCCGCAACCGGAAGAGCGTGCTCGGATATGCGTCGTGGGGATCGAACGATCCGTCGCTCCGCGTGCGACGGCTGGGACTGGGCTTCGCGCCCGGTGCGCTGGCGACGCTCTTCGTCAGCACGGACGCGCGAACGTTGAAGGAGCCGCCAGAGACGTGGCAGCCGGGCGCCGTCGATCGCAAGGCGTTCTTCGAGAGCTCGCCACAGTCGCTGACCGCCGATCTGATCCGCGACGGCGTGACCGGTGCGACCGGCTACGTCGCGGAGCCGTTTCTCGATGGCACGCTGCGGCCGGACATCCTGTTTCCGGCCTATGTCGCCGGCTCGAATCTGATCGAGGCGTTCTATCTCGCCACGCCCCATCTGAGCTGGCAGACCGTCGTCTTCGGCGATCCGCTCTGCGCACCGTTCCGCAGTCGCGCTGCGGCGCCGGAAGAGACCGGCCCCGCGCTCGATGGCGAGACAGAGCTGCCACGGCATTTCTCGGAACGACGCGTCGCCTACCTCACGTCGACAGGCCTGTCGACCGCCGCCGTGAAGACGATGCTCAAGGGCGAGGGCCGGCGACGCAGCGGTGATACGGCGGGGAGCCGGCAGGCGCTCGAAGCGGCAACGGCTCTCGAGCCTCGACTGATCGGCGCTCATCGCACATTGGCCGCCGTCTATGAGGAACTGGGCGACTACGATCACGCGATCGAGCGCTACCGGCTCGTCCTCGCGCAGGTGCCCGACGATGTGCTGTCGCTGAACAATCTTGCCTATGCACTGGCGGTTCGTAAGGAGAGTCCTGCCGACGCGCTGGCGCTGGCGCAGCAGGCGCATGCGATCTCGAAGGGAAAAGTCCCGGCGATCACCGACACGCTCGGCTGGATTCACTATCTGCTCGGGCAGCTTGCCGAGGCCGAGAAATATCTCGGGGAAGCGGCCGCGGCGGCCCCGGACAATGCTGACGTCCAGCTGCACCTCTCCCACGTCCATCTCGCGCGAGGGCGCAAGGAACTGGCGGCCCGCGCGCTCGCCAGAAGCCTTCAGCTCGACCCGGCGCTCGCCGATCGCGCCGACGTGAAGGCGCTCCGGGCCCAGCTGGGCCAACCGTAGTGAGCCGAGCGATCTTTCGAGTCGCCGGCGGGAGCGCACCCGTGCGCCGGTTGACGCATAATGCCCGCTCCGGTCGCTGCGGGTTCGCAAGAATCGCCCGGCAGTCAGCAAAGCGGCGCGAAAGGGTCTATGGGTCCACGGTCTCGTGTCCGTCTTGTCACGGTTGTCCTGGGTGCATGTCTTTGCAGCAATCCGGCGCATGCCCAGACGCCCGCCGACAAGCCGGGGTCGCAGCCAGCGGCTGGCAGCGACGCGGACCTGGCCAAGCAGTTGTCCAATCCGGTCGCGAGCCTGGTCTCGGTGCCGCTGCAGTTCAACTGGGATCAGCAGGTCGGCATCGACGACGACACGCGGCTGACGATGAATTTCCAGCCGGTCGTGCCCATCGGGCTCAACGACGACGTGAACATGATCGTGCGCTGGATCATGCCCTACGTGGCCCAGCCGCGGTTGGTCGAGGGCGGCGTGCCGACGTCAGGCCTGAGTGACATCGTCGCGTCCGTGTTCTTCTCGCCGGCGAAGCCCGGACGGTTCATCTGGGGTGTGGGCCCGGTGCTCATGCTCCCGGCCACGGCGGATCCGGTCCTGGGCACCGGCAAGTGGGCCGCTGGACCCACCGTCGTCGTCCTCAAGCAATCCGGTTCCTGGACCTACGGCCTGCTGGCCAACCACCTCTGGTCGTACGCCGGAGACGACTTTTCGGGCGGCGCGCCTCGGGCCGACGTCAACTCGACGTTCCTGCAACCGTTCCTGTCGTATACCACGGCGCGCGCTGTCACCTTCAACGTCAATATGGAGGCGTCCGCCAACTGGGAGGCGGATGATGATGCCTGGACGACGCCCCTGCATTTCACGATCTCGAAATTGACGAGGTTCGGTCCGTTCCCGATGAGCGTGGGAGGTGCGGTTGCCCCATTCGTCGCGGCGCCTGGCGGCAGGCCGGATTGGCGGGTCAGGTTCGTGGCCACGTTGCTGCTGCCGCGCAAATGACGCGTCTGCGTCTTCGATCGTGACGGCATGAATCAGATCGATCTCGCCGGCCAGCGGGCCGTGGTGACGGGCGGCGCCCAGGGCATCGGGCGTGCAATCGCCGAGCGCCTGCTGGCGTCAGGCGCGGCCGTGTCGCTGTGGGACGGGGACGGCGACCGAGTCATCGCGACCGCCGCGCAGTTGAACCGCGTCGGGAAGGTGCACGCCGTCGCCGCGGACATCTCGCGAGCCGACGACGTCGCGTCAGCCGTCGCCGCGACCCTCTCCGCGCTTGGCGGCATCGACATTCTCGTCGCGAACGCCGGCATCACCGGTCCGAACGCCGCGCTCTGGGAGTATCCCACCGACCAGTGGCGGCGGGTCGTGGACGTCAACCTGAACGGAGTGTTCCTCTGTGCCCGTGCCGTCGTGCCGCTGATGATCCGCCAGAACTACGGCCGGATCGTCACGGTGGCGTCGATAGCCGGCAAGGAGGGGAATCCCAACGCCTCGGCGTACAGCGCGTCCAAGGCCGGCGTGATCGCCCTCACCAAGTCGCTCGGCAAGGAACTGGCCGGCTACGACATCGCCGCGAACTGCATTGCGCCGGCGGCGGCGAAGACCGCGATTTTCGATCAGATGACGCCCGAGCACATCGCGTACATGCTGGCGAAGATCCCGCGGGGGCGCTTTCTCGAGCTGGACGAAGTTGCCTCGATGGTGGCCTGGCTGGTGTCGCGGGAGAACTCGTTCACGACCGGCGCGGTCTTCGATCTGAGTGGCGGACGGGCCACGTATTGAGCTTCTGCAGCCACATCAACACTATTGGGCCCCGCCTCTGCTGGAAGAACGACGCCTGGTGGTGTTTCGCACGAGCCACGGGGATTCGGCGACTCGGCGACTTGGCGACTGGGCGACTGGGCGACTCGGCGACTGGGCGACCAATCCTAGTGAGGGATAATTCGCACATGGCGGCGCGGACGAAATCCTTCATGGGCGGTTCGAACCTTCCGTTCCTCGTTGGTGGAGGCGAGATGGGCGCGCGTATGCGCGCCATGGACTGGTCGAAGACGCCGCTCGGCTCGGTGGATACGTGGCCGCAGAGCCTTCGCAGCACCGTCAGCATGCTGCTGCCGTCCCGGGCGCAAATCATCGTCTTTTGGGGCCCGGAATTCAGCGTTCTCTATAACGACGCCTACCGTCCCGTGTTCGGGGCCAAGCACCCGCACGCCCTCGGCCTTCCCGGCCGCGAGGCGTGGCGCGAGATCTGGGACGACATGCTGCACGAGCTGCTGGCCGGGGTGGTCCGCACCGGCGAGGCCTTCTGGGCGAAGGACCTGCTGTTCGAGGTCGAGCGCTACGGCTTTCCGGAGGAGACCTACTTCGACGTGTCCTACGATCCCGTGCGCGTGGAGTCGGGCGAGGTCGGCGGCGTGTATTGCATCGTGACCGAAACGACCGAGCGGGTCGTGGGCGAGCGACGCCTGGCCTTGTTGAAGGACCTGGCCGAGCGCAATGCCACCGCCCGCACCACCCGTGATGCCTGCGTGCTCGCCACCGAGACGCTCGCCGCGAAGCCGCAGGACATCGTCTTCGCTCTCGCGTATCTGGATGACGAGCTTCAGTGCGGCACACCTGGCGCCGAGGAGCAGCTGGCGGGTTCGACGCCCGAGCGCGTCCGGGAGCTGTCGCTTTCGTCATCGGGCTCGGACGCGCGATCCGGCCGGCTGGTCGTCGGCCTCAATCCGCGGCGCCCGTTCGACGACCACTACCAAGGGTTCCTGAACCTGGTCGCCGATCAGCTGAGAAGCGGACTGGCCAACGCGCGCGCGTACGAGCAGGCGAGGGAGCGCGCCGAAGCGTTGGCCGAGCTCGATCGGGCGAAGACGACGTTCTTCAGCAACGTCAGCCACGAATTGCGAACCCCGCTCACCCTGCTGGTGGGACCGCTCGAAGACGGCCTGGCCGATACCATGGCGCCGCTGCCGCCCGTGCATCGGCAGCGGCAGGAGGTGGCGCATCGCAACGCCCTCCGGCTGCTGCGGCTGGTCAATACGCTCCTGGATTTCTCGCGCATCGAGGCCGGGCGCATCGACGCCACCTACGAACCCACGGACCTCGCGAAGGTGACGACCGACCTCGCGAGCGTGTTCCGATCGGCCGTTGAAAAGGCAGGTCTCACGCTCGTCGTCCGCTGCGATCCGCTGCCGGAACCCGTGTACGTGGATCGGGACATGTGGGAAAAGATCGTCCTGAATCTGTTGTCGAACGCCTTCAAGTTCACCTTCGAAGGCCGGATCGAGGTGGACCTGCGATCGCGGGGCGATCGCGTCGAGCTGCGCGTCGCCGATACCGGCGTCGGCATTCCCGAGGCTGATCTTCCCCGCATGTTCGAGCGCTTCCATCGCGTCAAGCACACGCGCGCCCGCACGCACGAAGGCACGGGCATCGGGTTGGCGCTCGTCCAGGAGCTGGCGCGATTCCATGGCGGCGACGTGACGGTGGCCAGCGAGGAGGGCCGCGGTACGACGTTCACGGTGACCATTCGCACCGGGACATCCCACCTTCCGCCCGACCGGCTCGCCGGAGCCCGGCCGCTGGCGTCGGCGGGCGTCGGCGCGATCCCGTACGTCGAAGAGGCGCTTCGCTGGCTGCCGGCGACCGACGCATCGGCATCCCTGGCGCCGGCGCCGGTGCCCGCGACCCTCGAGCGCGATCGCCACGTCGCCGGCGACGGCGGCACACGTGCTGGTCGCCGACGACAACGCGGACATGCGCGAGTATCTCGGTCGCATCCTCGGGACGGCCTATCACGTGGAGCTCGTCGCCGATGGTCGTGCCGCCCTGGATCGGATTCGCGCGGGCGCGCCGGATCTCGTGCTGGCCGACGTGATGATGCCGGCTCTGGATGGATTCGGCCTGCTGGCCGCGATCCGCGCCGACGAGCGCAGCCGCTCGATCCCGGTGGTCCTGCTCTCCGCGCGCGCGGGCGACGAGGCACGTATCGAAGGTCTGCAGGCGGGCGCCGACGAGTATCTCGTCAAGCCCTTCAGCGCTCGCGAGCTGCTCGCCTGCGTGGCGTCGCAGCTGCAGCTGGCGCGGGTGCGGCGCGAGACCGAGCGGGCGCTGCGCCATCGCGGCGAGCAGTTTCAGACGCTCCTCAACCAGGCGCCGCTCGGCGTCTACGTCGTGGACGCGGACTTCCGCATCAGGGAAATGAACCCGGTCGCGCTCCAGGCGTTCGGCGACGTCCCGGGCGGCGTGATCGGCCGCGATGTCGCCGAGGTCATGCACATCCTCTGGGAGGAGGACGACGCGGATGAAATCGTGCGCGATTTCCGGCACACGCTGGCCACCGGGGAGCCCCATGTCGCGCCGGAGCTGGTCGCACGCCGCCACGATCGCGGCGTCATCGACTACTACGAATGGCGGCTGGATCGCATCACCCTGCCAGACGGACGTGTTCGGTCTCGTCTGCTACTTCCGGGACATTTCCGAGCAGAAGAAGGCGCACCGCGGCGAAGGCCTATCTCGCGGCGATCGTCGACTCCGCCGAGGACGCCATCATTGCGAAGGACCTCGACGGCGTCATCCAGTCGTGCAACGCGTCGGCAGAGCGCCTCTTCGGCTATACGTCCGCCGAACTGGTCGGGCAGCCGGTGCGCAAGCTGATTCCGCCGGAGCGCCAGTCGGAGGAAGACGAGATCCTGGCCCGGCTGCGGAGGGGCGAACGCGTCGAACACTTCGAGACCGTGCGCATGACCAAGGACGGGCGCCGCCTCGACGTCGCGCTGACGGTCTCACCGGTGCGGGATGACGCGGGCAGGATTATCGGCGCGTCGAAGATCGCGCGCGACATCACCGCCCTGAAGCATGCAGAAGCCGAACGGATCCGGCTCCTGCGAGAGCATGCCGAGGTCACCGAGACGCTGAACAACGTCGGCGCCATCGTCGCCTCGGATCTGGACCGCGACAAGGTGGTCCAGGCGGTGACCGATGCCGCCACCGCAGCTGACGACCGCCGAGTTCGGCGCCTTCTTCTACAACCTGGTCAACGAGAGCGGCGAATCCTACACCCTCTACACGATTTCGGGCGTGCCGCGTGACGCGTTCTCCAAGTTTCCGATGCCGCGGAACACGGAGGTGTTCGCGCCGACCTTCAGGGGGACGGCCGTGGTCCGGAGCCCGGACATCACGAAGGACCCGCGGTACGGCCACAACGCACCCCATCACGGGATGCCGGCCGGCCACCTGCCGGTGCGAAGCTACCTGGCCGTGCCGGTCAAGGGCCGGTCTGGTGACGTGATCGGCGGACTGTTCTTCGGCCATCCCAGCGTCGGGCGCTTCAGCGAGCATCACGAGCGCCTCGCGGTCGGCGTCGCGTCGTGGGCCTCGGTCGCGCTCGAGAACGCGCGGCTGTACGCGAGCGTCCAGGAGGCCAGTCGCATCAAGGACGACTTTCTGGCCAGCCTCTCGCACGAGTTGCGAACGCCGCTCAACGCGATCCTGGGTTACGCGCGCATCCTGCGCTCGGGCATCGTTCCGCCCGACAAGCGGGACAAGGCCATCGAGACGATCGAGCGGAACGCCACGTCACTGACGCAGATCGTCGAGGATGTGCTCGACATCTCGCGGATCGTCGCCGGAAAGATACGACTGAACGTTCGGCCGGTGGACTTTCCGGACATCGTCCGGAGTGCGGTGGAGGCCATCATCCCGGCGGCCGACGCCAAGGGGGTTCGCATCGAGATGGTGCTCGATCCGGAGGCGACGCCGATCTCCGGCGATCCGGAACGCCTGCAGCAGGTGTTGTGGAATCTGCTGTCGAATGCCGTGAAGTTCACCAACCGCGGCGGCAGGGTCCAGGTGCGGCTCGAGCGGGTCAACTCGCAGGTGGAAGTCGTGGTCAGCGACACCGGCATCGGCATCGCCGCCGAATTCCTGCCGCACGTGTTCGAGCGGTTCCGCCAGGCGGATGCCGGGATCGCCCGGGAGCGGGGCGGACTCGGCCTCGGTCTGTCGATCGCCCGGCAGTTGACGGAGATGCACGGCGGCACCATCGACGTGTCCAGCGGCGGCGTCAACCAGGGGGCCACCTTCCGGGTGCAGATCCCGGTGATGATCGTCCATCCCGTCCGTGACGACGTGCCGCGGATCCATCCCCGATCGAGCGTCGAGCGCACGGCCGTTCCCGGTTCCGGATCTCCGCAACGTGCGCGTCCTGGCGGTTGACGACGATGTGGATGCGTTGTCCCTGGTGTCCGAGGTCCTCCAGGCCGCAGGCGCACGCGTGACCATGGCCTGCTCGGCCGACGACGCGATGACGAGCCTGGAGGCCGAAGTCCCTGATGTCGTGATCGCGGATCTCGGACTGCCGCACGTGGATGGCTTCCAGTTCATCGACTGGGTCAGGCAGCACCACGATTCCCGCGTGCGGCAGGTGCCGGCAGCCGCCTTGACGGCGTATGCGCGTTCCGAGGATCGCATGGCGGCGCTGCGGGCCGGATTCCAGATTCATCTGGCCAAGCCGATCGATCCGGCGGAACTGGTGACGACCGTCGCGTCCCTCGCCAGGCGGTTCGTGGCGAGAGGCTCCGACGACTCGTCCCCTCCGTGACCTCCTACGTCGTCGGCAGCGCCTTCCGTGGCTCCCGATCGGGATCGTTCTTCACCACGCACTCATCGTCGAGGACCAGCGTTTCCCCTTTCGCCGGCGTGTACTTCGGCCACGGCGTGAGACCGGACCCGTTCGGGTCGCCGGTCTTCATGAACTGCACGAGCGAGGCCGACATCTTCTCGGCCAGGCGGCGCGGGCGTTCGCCGCCGCCGGTGTGGCTGTACATCAGGTCGGTGTTGTGGAACCAGAAGCAGATGTCCAGGCAGTGGAAGGCGCCGATACGGCCGTCGAACAGCGGCGGCTGCCACGCGAACCAGCTGACGAACACCGGCGCCGCCTGCTTCACCTTGGCATCGGCCAACGTCACCACGGCCTGGCGATTACTGCTGACGAGCGACCAGATCTCGACCGGCTTCTTGTCGGGGAACGCCTTCGCGTAGGCCTGGACGACGTCCATCGACTTGTCGCCGAGGCCGGGCCCGAAGCCGGCGCGCTCTTTGAGCCGCTCGGCCACCTGCGGGAGCGTCACGTTCATCAGCGTCGCGTCGGTCCATGCCGGTGCCTGCTCGTTCTCGGTCGAACAGATGATCAT
Source organism: Vicinamibacterales bacterium (assembly GCA_963834365.1). Taxonomy (GTDB): domain Bacteria; phylum Acidobacteriota; class Vicinamibacteria; order Vicinamibacterales; family Vicinamibacteraceae; genus CAWJAP01. Next base: position 128,152 of record CAWIBS010000034.1, read on the forward strand.
CGGCACATGCGCCGCAGTCGGCGCCGCCTCCGGCACATATGGATGCTGCGGCAGGATCGTCCCGTCCACCGACGGGCTGAAGCCGCCGCGCAGGCCGGGCACCGGGGTGCCGGCTGATGCCAGTTCGGCGGCCAGCTTGCGCTGAGCCTTGGTCGCGATCTCGTAGTAGGCCTGCCACGGGAGCTGCTGCAGCTTGTCGATGTCGCCCGGCGTCAGCCCGGCCCCGGCGAGGACGTAGCCGCCCAGCTTCTCTGCCAGGGCTTTGTCGCCGGCCCGCACCGAAGCGCCGCTCAGCACGACGGCCTTGTGGAACAGCCCTTTCGCCGACGGCATCGCCGTCAGCACGCACACCTTCGCGCCGCCCCCCGACTGGCCCATGATCGTGACATTGCCCGGGTCGCCACCGAAGTTGGCGATGTTGTCGCGCACCCATTCGAGCGCGGCGACGATGTCGAGCTGACCGACGATACCCGAGGCGCCGTACTTCTCGCCCCCGACCCCGGCGAGGTTGCAGTAGCCGAGCGGCCCCAGCCGGTGGTTGATCGAGCAGAAGACGATATCGCCGGCGCGCGCCAGGTTCTCGCCGTTGTAGCCGTCCTGCTCGACGGCATTGCCGTTCGTATAGCCGCCGCCGTGGATCCAGAACAGCACCGGGCGCTTGCGGCCGTCCTTCACGCCAGGCGTGAAGACGTTGATCCGCAGGCAATCCTCGCTGACATCGTCGTAGTTCCAGCGATCCCGGAAGGCCGCGTACTTGCTGGCATAGCGGTTCTCCATGTTCTGCGGCGCCGAGTTGCCCCACCAGAGCGCCGGATAGACGTCGGTCCACGGCTTCGGCGCCTGAGGCGGCATGAAGCGGTTGGGACCGGACGTGTCGGCGCCGTAGGGCATGCCGAGGAAATGGTGGATGCCGCGCAGGATGTAGCCGCGCACCTTGCCCGAGGTCGTTTCGGTGACCGCGATGTCGTCGCCGACACGCAGGATCGGATCGCCCGCCCCGCGCGGCGTCGCCGCACGGGCGGGCTGCGAGCGGATCCGCCATCGCAGTCGCGGTGGCGCTCAAGGTGACGCCCGCCGCGCCCGTGCCTACGGTCCCCAGGAACTTGCGCCGATTCGTTCGCATCTTCATCTCCTTCGGTGGCGTAGACCGCCGGGCATGGCCGCCGCTCGTGCGGCCAGACAGTATCTGCGACCTGACTCAACTACGCCGCCAGCGTCCAGGGGTTTCACCTCTATGGATTGCGCTGTCCTGGCTCAACAGGGCGTCGTGTGGCGTGACTGAGTTTGCGAGATGATCGTCGGGAGGCGCAGCCCGGCGCTCCAGGCGCCCGCGGAGTCATGCCATGTCCACATCCAGCCAACTCGTGAACCGGAGGGCGTTCACCCGCACCACGCTGCTCGCCGGTGCGGCGGTCGCCACCGGCGCGGTGACCGACGTGCCCGCGAGCCAGCCGCCGAGAAGGATCCGCACCGGGCTCATCGGCTGCGGCAGCGTCTCGAACCAGTACCTGCCGCAGCTGACCAAGTCGCCCTTCGTCGAGGTCGTGAGCCTCTGCGACATCAAGCCCGAACGCGCCGCCCGGCAGGCCGAGCGCTTCGGCGTCGCCAACCACTACCCGCACATCGACGCGATGCTCGGCGGCGTCGCCTTCGATTTCCTGGTCGACACGACGGACATGCAGGCCCACGAGACGCTCAACCGCCGCGGCCTCGAGGCCGGCAAGCATGTGTGGAGCGAAAAGCCGATCGCCAATTCGCTCGGCGCCGGGCAGGAGCTCGTGCGGCTGGCGAAGCAGAAGGGGCTCCGGCTCTGGGGCGCGCCAATCACCGTCCAGAGCCCCCAATTCGCCTTCATGGCGAAGCAGCTGGCGGCCGGCAAGCTCGGACGGGTCGCGGCCGCGCACGCCAACTACGGACACGAGGGCCCGAACTGGTCCGCGTTCTTCTATGAGAAGGGGGGCGGCTCGATGCCCGACCTCGCCGTCTACAACCTGACGTCCCTCACGGGGCTGCTCGGCCCGGCGACGTCGGTCATGGCGATGGTCAACATCGTCACGCCCCAGCGCGTCGTCGAGGACAAGGGGTCGATCACGGTGACCGAAGAGGACAACGCGATGGTGCTGCTCGACCATGGCAGCGGCGCCATCTCACACGTGCAGTCGGGCTTCAACTACTTCAACCTGCACGGCCACGACGGCAGCAAGGAAACGCGGTACACGATCGACATCGTCGGATCGCATGGCTTCATGGGCCTGGTCGGGTACGACTGGGAGCCGCTCGGCGTCGATCTCGCGACGAAGGAGGGGGCGAGGATCGAGCGGCACGCGACCGACGCCCAAGGCTACGTGTGGCAACAAGGGGCTGCGCTCGCCGCGGAGTGCCTTGCGACCGGCAAGGAGCTGCTCGCGACGCCGGAGCACGCGCTGCACGTGCTCGAGATCATCACCGCGGCGCGGGAATCCTCGGCCACGGGTCGCCGGATCCGGCTTCAGTCCACCTTTCGGTGGCCGGTCGTGAGCTAGTTGTCGTCAGCCAGTGATGAGCCGGTTGAGGGGTGGCGCCACGCCCAGTCGCCCAGTCGTCCCAGTCGCCGAGATCACTTCTTCTTCGCTGTGAACGTGCCTTCAGCGCCGGCGACCGCAATGGACCCCTTCATGCCACCGTCATCGGCGAGGGCGCCCGTGAACACCAGGTGGTAGCCGCCATCGGTATCGAACTCGAAAACGACTGTCTTCTCATTGGCGGAGCCAGTGACCGGCACGTCCTTACCCTCGATGCCCGCCGTTCCCGACAGTTTCTCCCCGTCCTGCTTGAGAACGCAGTCGAACTTGACGGGATTGCCGGCGACGTCGCCATCGACCTTCCAGGTGCCGGAGACGTCTGCCGCGAACAGCGTGGCGACGGACAGCAAGAGGGTGCAGAGCGCGAAGTGAGTCTTCATCGCTCTTTACTTTACTGGAACACCAGCGCACTACCGCGCCAGGCTCAACGCGCTGATGCCGGTTTCCAACGCGAAGCTCGACCCGACCGCGGCGACGACGGCCGTCGTGCGGGTGAGGCCCAGCATTGACCGAAGCCGGTACACAGCCTCGAGTCCAGTACAGTGCGCGCCCAACAGGTACCGAAGCCCGAATTCCTTCAGCTTGCTCCCCGTCCATTCCAGCGTCGCATCGTTGGCGGCAAACAGGTGGAACCCTCCCACGGTTGCCAGAACCGGTGCGCCACGCACGACCTTTCGCGCGTATTCAATCGTGTTGATGACGCCCGCGTGGCCGCAGCCACTGACGACGACCAGGCCGTCCCCGGTATCGACAATCACCGATGCGTCCTCGGGGACGGTGTCTTCGACCAGGCCAGCCGGGGTCTGGACGCGTCCGGTGCCGCTCCAATTGCGTTCGGGGTACTGGCGCGGGACAGGACCGGTGAGCCACACGGCCGGCAGGAGTTGGGCAGGGCCGGCATGTTCGACGAAGACGCCGCCGAGCGCCTCATACGCTGCCTTCAGGGGCAGCAGGCCATTCCCCTCCGACCCATCGTCCCTGGGTCGCCGGTCGAAGATGCCGCGCGCGACGTGAGCGCGGGAGAGCGCGCGGGGGTTCTTCCTGGACAGCTCCTGTCGGAGGTGCACGAGGCCCGCTGTGTGATCACCGTGGTTGTGCGTGATGACGAGATCGGTCACATCCGACAGATCGATCCCGAGCTCGACGGCGTTACGGAGCACGGTTTCCGGGCGCTGGCCGGTGTCGACCAGCAGTCTCCGGCCATCGACTTCGAGCAACGCCGCGAATCCCCACTCGCCAATGCCACGACCGGGGTCTCCCGAGAGCATGGTGGACAGCACAGTCACTTTGACTGCTCGGGCGGGTTCCGCCGCGCCGGGGGCAGGCGCGCTGAACGTGAGGACAGTGAGGGCGATGATCGTGTGCCCAACACGGCGGTGCCACATCGTCAGACGCTCCAGTTCCTCTTCACCCGTCCCCGCTCAATTGCTCTCGGGGTGGACCCGCGCAACCTGAGGTCCACGTCGCCACAGACTTCAGCGGGCGCTCAACGCGCTGGAGCCGGCGACATCCTGTTCCGGTGCGACCGCATTGTCACACAGCCACGATCGGGATCGCCGTCAAGGATGTCGTTCATCGAGCCTGACTGGAGACATTGAGAGCCCGTGGTCCTCGTCCGACCAGCCGCGCAGTGCGTAGTACTCGTTCAGCATCGGCTGGAGCGCACACACCGTGCCCGCATGAATGCCGTCGGGAACGGGCTCGGCCGTGAACCGGGTGGGCAGGGTGTCGTCCGCGGCGGTAAAGCCGTTCGCCCGATTGAATTCGCGCTCCTGATTGACGATGTGTTGGCCGGCGAGGAGAAGTGTGGACGGTGACCACGGTTCGTCGGTCATGAGTTGCATCGCTTCCGCGTAATCCTCGAGCGTGAACGCGTAGCTCGAGAAAGCGCAGCTCGTCAACGAATCGAGCACGGCGACGAGATCCTGTCGGTAGCGCACGGCGGCCGCGATCTCGCGCGGCGTGCTGTGGCGGGTCACGAGCGGATTGACATGGGCATCTTCGAGCGCGATGACCAGATCCGCATACGTCCAGACATGCGCCGCACTGCCGAAGCTCTCGGTCGCGTTCAGCAAGCCCCAGGCAGGCTCGGGCCGAGGATCGACATTTTGCAGCGAGATGCCCTTGACGCTCATCGCGAGCTCCGGCGCGCCGAGCGCCATCGCCGTCGACGTCACGCCGCCGCTCAGCAGGCGCCCGAGTCCCTCTTGTGCGCCGATGCTGCGGATCAGCTCGATCATGCGATCGGCGTCACTCCACCGGAGGCCGTCATGAACCAACCCCTTTTCGGTGAGCTCGGCCAGCAGCGCCAGGCCGTTGCCGACTTCGATCGGATCGAGGCCCAGCTCGTAGCACAGATGGTTCATGTAGCCGAGCGCCTCGAGGTCGCGCACCTCGCAGTTGGATCCGAGCGACGACAGTTGCGAATAATCCGGCCCTTCGGTCAGATGCCGATACTTGCCTTCCGCTCCGACCTCGCGGCGGCATCGGACAGGACAGTGCGAGCACGTGAGACGGTTTTTCAGGACGGTGGCGCTCATCCTGCGGCCGCCGATCTCCTCGTGGCGTTCCAACCGGGTGCGGCGATAGTTGTGTGTCGGCAGCGCTTCGTGCTGGCCCAATGCCTCCACGGCGATGGGCGTCCCGTGCACGGCGAGCGAGCCGGTCTTCGAGCTCAAGAGGGGTGAAGAGCGAAGCTGCTGCTGGAGGCGGGCCAGAAGGTCCCGATAGGCGGCTCCATCAGCCGGCTTCATCGTCGGTGCGCCGGTCCGCTGCAAGACGACGCCCTTGAGACGCTTGCTTCCAAATACACTGCCAACCCCATGCCGTACACCGCTTGCCCGGCCCTTGTCGTTGATGACGGTCGCGACCGGCGAAAGGCGCTCGCCGGCCGGGCCGATCGCCAGCACGTGCGCGTTCGTGTGCGCAGCCTGCAATCGTGTACACGGTCTCGACCGCTCCATGTCCCCACAGGCCCGACGCAGGCCGGACGGTGATCTGTGAGCCCTCGGATCAGCAGATAGCAGGGCCGCTTCGCTCGACCGCTCACAACGATGCCGTCCAACCCGCCCTTCCTCATCTCGGTCGCGATGTATCCGCCGGTCATGGCCCACGCCACGGTCCGCGTGAGCGGAGAGCGAAACACCAGCGCCAGTCGATTCGCCAGCGGGAAGTCGGATCCCGTGAGCGGGCCCACCATCATGCAGAGCAGGGCATCGTCCTCGAGGGGTTCTCGCGACGGGCCGTGCATCGCGAGCAGCGCCACGCCGAGCCCGCGTCCTCCGAGCGCACGCTGTCGGAGCGCCCGCGGGATCTCCAGCGTCCGCACGGATTCCGTCGTGAGATCCACGAACGCGACCTGCTGATGAGAGCCAGGCATCTCGACCTTCCTCGATGGGCCAGGTTCGCGAGCTGAGAGCGGAATGCGAGTGAGCGCTGCCCCTGCCGCTGGCGAACCTGGGGATTGCCAATGTCCGCAACTCTAGCGGCCGTCGAGCGCTTGCGTCATGACGACGGAGTAAGGCTTCCGTAAGTGTGAGGACGCGCCGCGTCGGAGCGATTGCCTCGCCCAGGGTTCTTGTGTTGACGTAGTGTCCGGCTTCAGCCGGACCAGCCCAGACCAGACCGAAGTGGGCTCTCAATGCACGCCGGACCTAAAGGTCCGGCCTACCGGGTGAGGCCGCGGCAAGATCGGTAGGGCGGGGCTTCAGCCCCGCCGACGGGGACTGGTGTTCAGCTCCCCGCGTCTCAGCGGCGGCGTTTCGTCCTGGGAGCCGTCGGTCTTGCACCGGCTTCGAGCAACATCGCTGCGATGCGCGCCTGCTGTTCCCGTGCGAGCGGTGTGCCGCTCCCGCCCCGCCCGGTGTCTCGAAGCGCCAGATCGAACGGAGTGGAGCCGTTCTTGTTCTTCAAGTGCACGTCGGCGCCACCCGCCAGCAATGCTCGCACCGCCATCGCGGAACGGGTTCTCACCGCCCGATGAAGGGGAGTGGCACCGTTCGCATCTCTCGCGTTGGCGTTCGCGCCGGCGGACAGGAGGTAGGTGATGGTTGCGAATTGTTTCGTTGGACTCCACCGATTGGCGTCCGCCGCGTAGTGAAGCGGCTCGGCGCCCCGCCGGTTCTTTGCGTCCAGAGCCGCCCCCTTTCGCACCAATAGTCTGGCGGTTGAACGCTGGAACGCGGCGGCGGCCATGTGCAGGGCGGTGTCTCCGCGATAGCAGTAGTGAGCGATGTCCTCGTGGAAGAACTCTGCGCTCTCGCCTCGCGTCGCGCCGACCGCAAACGACCTTGTCGCAAACTCAGGACTGGTCGTCAGGAGGCGCGACGCCACGCCGACCTCGCCATCGATGATCGCCCGCACGAATGCTGAAAACTCCCGCTCCACGGAACCCTCCGCGTCTCTGCCATGCTATCGCGCGCGCCTTGGCTGCCTGACACTGCGGTGACAAGCAACGGGCCGGCAGGTTTCGATGGAACTTCGATGTCGGACAATATTTGATTCGTTCCAAAGTTTGATCTAGGGTAGGCGTTGCCAATGGTGGCCGATTCGGCGGCGCTTCTTCGTGAACGCGGTATTCAGGTGACGGCCCAGCGGTTGGCGGTTTTGCGGGCGGTCGCGGGTCAGCCTCACATCCCGGCCGACGCCGTGGCCGAGGTCGTCAGGACCGAGATCGGTGCCATCTCGCTGCAATCGGTGTACGACACGCTGGGCCTGCTGGTCTCCGAAGGGCTCATCCGGCGCATTCAGCCCTCCGGATCGCCGGCTCGCTTCGAAAATCGCGTTGGCGACAATCACCACCACCTGATCTGTCGAACCTGCGGCCGCGTGGTCGACGTCGATTGCGCGGTCGGCGCCGCGCCGTGTCTGACGCCGATCGACGATCGGGGCTACGAGATCGACGAAGCGGAAGTCGCCTATTGGGGGCGCTGTCCGGACTGTCTCGAACAGTCCTGCTCGGCATCGCCCGGCGACCCTCCAAGGGCCGCACGCCCAGGTCAGCGACGGAACCCACGCGCGAAGCCGCCGACAAACCCGCCCACGGACGGCAAGAGCATGCCGCGGAACAACAACCGGCGCGCACGCCGGTCAAGCAGAGGCTGAAGTCACATGGACAGCGTTCAGAAGTGCCCGTTCTCGAGCAAGGCGCGCAGCGGCCGGACCAACCAGGAATGGTGGCCGGATCGGTTGAACCTGAGCGCCCTTCACACGAACCACCCGGCAGGCGACCCGATGGACGACGGGTTCGATTACGCCAGAGAGTTCCTGTCCCTGGATCTCGATGCCGTCAAGAAAGACATCGAGGCGGTGATGACGGATTCACAAGACTGGTGGCCGGCCGACTTCGGCCACTATGGGGGCCTCTTCATCCGGATGGCGTGGCACAGTGCGGGGACCTACCGCATTCACGACGGCCGTGGCGGCGCCGGTTCGGGCCAGATCCGTTTTGCGCCGCTCGGCAGCTGGCCGGACAACGCCAACATCGACAAGGCGCGCCGGCTGCTCTGGCCGGTCAAGCAGAAGTACGGCCGGAAGATCTCGTGGGCCGACCTGATCGTGCTGACCGGCAACGTCGCCCTCGAGTCGATGGGGTTCAAGACCTTCGGGTTCGGCGGCGGCCGCGAGGATGTCTGGGAGCCCGAGCACGTCAACTGGGGGTCCGAGGGCACCTGGCTCGGTGACGAGCGCTACAGCGGCGATCGGCAGCTCGCGAATCCGTTCGGCGCGGTGCAGATGGGCCTCATCTACGTGAACCCGGAAGGGCCGAATGGCAAGCCCGATCCCGTGGCCGCGGCGAGGGACATTCGCGAGACGTTCCGCCGCATGGCGATGAACGACGAGGAAACGGTGGCGCTCATTGCCGGCGGCCACTCGTTCGGCAAGACCCACGGTGCGGCGCCGGCGACCCATGTCGGCCCCGAGCCCGAGGGCGGCAACCTCGAGGAGCAGGGGTTCGGCTGGAAGGGCGGCTACGAGACCGGCAAAGGCGCCCACGCCATCACGAGCGGTCTCGAAGTCACCTGGACCACGACGCCCACCAGGTGGAGCAACGACTTCTTCAAGCACCTGTTCGAGTACCGACTGGGAGTTGACCGCGAGTCCGGCTGGCGCGAAGCAGTGGCAGCCGAAGAACGGCGCTGGCGCCGGCACCGTTCCACACGCCCACGACCCGTCCAGGAAGATCGCGCCGTCGATGCTGACCACGGACCTCGCACTGCGGGTCGATCCGGTCTACGAGAAGATCTCGCGCCGCTACTACGAAAACCCGCAGGAGTTCGCCGACGCCTTCGCGAAAGCGTGGTTCAAGCTGACCCACCGGGACATGGGGCCCATCACGCGGTACCTCGGCCCCGAGGTTCCCAAGGAGCCGCAGATCTGGCAGGACCCGGTGCCCCCGGTGACTCATGACCTGATCGACGCGAAGGACATCGCCAGCCTGAAGGACGAGATCCTGGCGTCGGGACTGTCGGTCTCCCAGCTGGCCTCGACCGCCTGGGCGTCCGCATCGTCCTTCCGCGGCACCGACAAGCGCGGCGGCGCCAATGGCGCCCGGATCCGTCTCGCGCCGCAGAAGGATTGGGCCGTCAACAATCCGCCGGACCTGGCGAAGGTGCTGAAGGTCCTGGAGGGAGTTCAGAAGTCGTTCAACGACGCGCGGGCTGGCACGAACAGGCAGGTGTCGCTCGCCGACCTGATCGTGCTCGGAGGCTGCGCAGCGGTCGAAAAGGCCGCGAAAGACGCGGGACACGATGTGAAGGTGCCATTCAGGCCTGGGCGTACGGATGCCACGCAGGAGCAGACCGACGTCGAATCCTTCGCCGTGCTCGAGCCGGACGCAGACGGGTTCCGCAACTATCTGGGGGAGGGACATGAGGTGCCGGCGGAGCATCTGCTGATCGAGCGAGCCTTCAGGCTGACGCTGAGCGCGCCCGAAATGACCGCGCTCATCGGCGGCCTGCGTGTGCTGAAGGTGAACGCAGGTCAGGGGGAGTGCAGCGTGTTCACCAAGCGGCCCGAGACGCTGACCAACGACTTCTTCGTGAATCTCCTCGACATGGGCACGGAGTGGAAGCCGACGTCGCCAGCCGCGCAGTCATTCGAAGGATGCTGCCGGAAGAAGGGCGATCCGAGATGGACCGCCAGCCGCGTCGACCTCGTCTTCGGATCGAACTCGGAGCTCCGTGCACTCGCGGAGGTCTATGCGTGCGCCGACTCGGAGGAGAAGTTCGCCCGCGACTTCGTCGCCGCCTGGGACAAGGTCATGAACCTCGATCGGTTCCCCGCTGCCTGATCCCGACGGCCGTTGCCGGACGATGCGTCATCCTGATCCGGCGCGGCCGAACTCGAGGGCTCGCATCGATTGAGTTTGGTGCGCGGAGTCCATATCCTTGCGGGACATTTCGTGCGGGAAACGACTCAGGCCATCGTCAGCGGTGCGATCCGGGACTTGCGCGATTCCTGGCGCGTGCTGGCCCAGACCGACCTCGTCTACAAGCTGATTTCGTTTGCGCTGCTCACGCCGGGAACGCTGCTCCTGCTGCGCTGGGCGATGTCGCGCACCGGCACGTTGGTCGTCGCCGATACCGAGATCGCGACGTTCTTCCTCAGCACGCGACAAGGCATTCTGGCGCTCGTCGTCGTCGGCGCGATTCTGACGGCCATCACCGCGCTCGAGATGACGAGTCTCATGGCGATCGGGCTGGCGGCCGCGAACGGCCGGCACCCGACTGCCAGAGGTGCGCTCGCGTTCGGCGCATCGCGGGCGCTGCTCGTCCTCCGCCTGGCGGCGAACATCGTCGCGCGTCTGCTCGTGGGCCTGCTGCCGTTCGCTGCCGCGGTTGGCGTCGTGTACTGGGCCCTGCTGCGGTATCACGACATCAATTTCTATCTATCCCGACGGCCTCCCGAGTTCTGGACGGCGGTGTCGATCGCGGCCGTGATTGTGGCCCTGCTCGCCGTCATCCTGCTCTGGACGATCGCGCGCTGGACAATCGCGCTGCCGCTCGTCCTGTTCGAGGGCGTCTCGCCGCGGCGGGCGCTGGCCGAGAGCGCCTCGCGGTCGGCCGGCCATCGCTCCATTGCCATTGCGGCGCTCGCCATGTGGGCCGCCCTCGCCTCGGCCTTTTTGGCCATCGCCACGTGGGTGCCGCATTTCGTCGGCCGCGCGCTGGCGCCGGATTTCAGCGGCTCGATGCCGACGCTTCTGGGGTTCATCACCGGGCTCGTGCTGCTGTGGGCCGTGCTCGGCCTGGTGACGGCCGTGGTGAACGTCTCGCTGCTCTCCCTCGTGGTGCTCCGGTTCTACCTCCACGTGGTTGATCGTCGTGAACCTGGTGCGCTCCCGGAGGTGGGAGCGGATACCTGGGGAGGCGCGCGCCGATTGCCGCGCGCCGTGAGGATCGGCGTGGTTGTCGTCTCGATCCTGGCCACGCTCGGCGCCGTGCTCGTCGTCATGAACGTCGCGCGTCGGAATCAACGGGTTCTGGTCATCGCGCACCGCGGCGCGTCGGCCGCGGCGCCCGAGAACACGCTGGCGGCCTTTCGACTGGGCGCCGAACTTGCCGCCGACTTCGTCGAGCTCGACGTGCAGGAGTCCGAGGACGGCGAGGTAGTGGTCGTCCACGACAGCGACCTCATGAAGGTGGGCGGATCGCCGCTGAAGATCTGGGAGGCGCCGGCGGCGGCGCTGCGCGCGGTCGACGTCGGCAGCCGCAAGGGGCCGCAGTTTGGCGGCGAGCGCGTGCCCACGCTCGCCGAGGCGTTCGCGCTCTGCAAGGGCCGGGTCCGCGTCCTTGTCGAGCTCAAGTCCTATGGGCATTCCCAGCGGCTCGAAGAGCGCGTCGTGGAGATCGTCGAGGCCGCCGGCGTGGCGAACGACACCATCTTCATGTCGCTCGATCACGACATGATCCGCCGGCTCAAGCAGCGTCGCCCCTCGTGGAAGGTCGGCGTGCTCGTCGCAAAGGCGATCGGCGACCTCACCTCGCTCGGCGCCGATTTTCTCGCGGTCGAGGCCAGCCTGGCGACGCGGGCCTTCGTGCGGCGGGCGCATCGCGCCGGCCAGGACGTCTACGTGTGGACCGTCAACGATCCGGCCTGGATGTTTGCGTCGATGGCCAACGGCGTCGACGGGTTGATCACGGACCTTCCGGATGTCGCGCGCGAAGTGGTCGACCGCCGCGCCGGGATGACCGATGCGCAGCGCATACTCGTGGCGTTCCTCGCGGCGATGGGCGCGAAGGCCGAGGCGCTCGTGGCCGAGGAGGCGCTGCAGCCGTACACGCTCGCCGCCCGGACCGTGCTGCCCGCCGGCATCTCTCGTCAGGGCACTCCGCCGTCAGGGGCGTTCTTCACCGCGGCCGAGCGCGCAACGGCGGCCGCCAACGGCGTCCATGGGCCGGCCGAGGGTCCGTACCTGGCCGGGCAGCCGCTGCAGGGCGTGTCGAGCCTGGTGCCGGCCGGCGACGGCACGTGGTGGGCGCTGGCCGACAACGGATATGGAGCCCGGGCGAATTCGGCGGATTTCCAGCTGGTCATCCACCGGCTCGATCCGCGCTGGGGCGATGCCGCCGGGCCTCGCGTCCTGGCCACCACCATCCTCCGCGACCCCGATCGTCGAATCCCGTGGACCATCGTGTGCGATCAGAAGACGGGCACGCCGCTGCCGGCGTTCTCGTTCAACGAGCTGCCGCCCCCGCCGCCTGCGTGCGGCGGCGACGCGTCGGCGCGGATCCTGACCGGGTTCGATCTCGATCCGGAATCGTTCGTGCGCGCGCCCGATGGCACCTTCTGGGTGAGCGAGGAATTCGGTCCGTTCCTGGTGCAGGTCGCGAACGACGGGCGCGTGCTGGCGCCGCCGGTTCAGATTCCGCGCGTACGCTCGCCGCAGAACCCGTTCCTCAGGATTTCGCAACGCGGGCGCGCCGAACGGCCGACGCTGGCCGCCAGCCGCGGATTCGAGGGGCTGGCGATCAGCCCCGACGGTTCGACGCTCTACGCGCAGCTCGAGGGCGCCGTGGCCGGCGACGATCCACGCGACCTGCGTCTCTACGCCTACGACATCGCGCAAGGTGCGCTCGCGCCGGCGTTCTTCACGGTGCGCCTGGATGCGCCGAGCCAGACCGTGGATCTCGCGAGCCTCACCGACTCCTCCGGTGCCAGAGTCTATCCGGAAGTCGCCGCGCCGCCATCAGGCCCGCTTGCGATCGGCGAGCTGAAGGCGGTGAACGATCATCAACTGCTGCTCATCGAGCGCGACAACCTGGGCGACGATGAGGCGGCTGCCGCGGGTGAAGAAGATATTCCTGTTGACCCTGCCGCCGGCGCGCGAGGGCGCGGTCGTGAAGACCCAGCTCGTCGACCTGCTGGCGATTCCCGATCCGTCGGGTCTCGGCGGGGAGATGAACTTCTTCCGGCTGCCGTTCTACACCATCGAGTCCGTCCACGTGGTGGACGAGCGCACGCTTCTCGTCGCCTCCGACAACAACTTCCCGTTTTCCCGCGGGCGCTCTCGCAGCCGAAGCCTCGATCGGAAAGGACCGCTCGCGGCTGACGATACCGACATCATCCTGATTCGGCTCGGCACGTCGCTCGACGTCGATCGCCGGCTCCTGCCACGCAGCCCGTGACCGGGCTGAGTGCTCGAGCGGCCTTGGCTCCCTGACACCGCGTTTAGGATCACAGCTTTGCCGCGATGAGGTACAACCGGTTCGCGGTGGCCAGATAAAGCGCATCGCCGATCAGCGCCGGAGGCGAATAGATCGGCGCATCCATCTCGATCTGCCCCAGCAATTGCTTTTGCCGTCCGGCACGAAGAACGGTCATGCTGCCTTCAACGTTCCCAACGTAAAGCCGGTCGCCGGCCAGCAGGAGGCTTCCCCAAATGGCCTCGTTCGTCTCGTGCTTCCAGACGTGGGCGCCGGTCGCCGCGTCCAGACAATGAATCGTTCCGCCCAGGTCCCCAACGTACAGGAGACCGTCTTTCGCAAGGGGCGTTCCCACGACGCGACCGACCTCGCGAGAAGTCCAGAGGAGCCTGCTCTCGGTGACGTCTCCCTGGCCGTTGGGACTGATCGCATGAATCAATGAGGGTCCGTTGCCGTGCCCGGGACTCTGTCCCATCGCAACGAAGACGCGGCCGTCGTCGAAGACCGGTGAAGCAATGATAGAGCCGCGCGAAAGGACTCCGGGTCGCGGAAGCCAGCGGGCGTCTTTCGGATTGCCGTCAAATCGCCAGACTTCGTGACCCGACGCCGCGTCGTAGGAGCGCAGCCAACCATCTCCTCCGCCGAAGAGCACCTGTATGCGCCCATTGACATTGGCCGCCACAGGGCTGGACCACTGGCCATGCAACACCTGCTCGCCCGCCCCGATGGCGCGCCAGACCACTTCGCCCGAACGCTTGTCCACCGCGATCAGACTTGGGGCGCGCGGCGATGGGACACGCGTGTGGCCTTCATTCCGCCCGTTGGAGGTAGAGACCATCAGCAGATCACCGACGGGCAGCACTTCGCTATTGGTGGCTTCATGCGGAAAGACGCCCAGGCGGCCACACATGTCCAACTCCCAGACGATGTCGGCCGCAGCGTTGTCCTGGAAGACCTCCTGCCGATACGGCCCATTGTTCTCGCCATCACGGAAACCCTGAGTATCGAGGCAACGGAGTTGGCACTCCGCGGTGACGTAGTACAACCGGTTCCCTTCCACATACGGCGCACTTGTCGTCGAAGGCAACAGGAACTCTCGCAGACCCCGCGCTACTACTCGCTGGGCCACGTCCTGCCAAAGGAACTTGCCATCTTTCGCGTGAAATGCCATGAGCACGCCGGCTTCTTCCTGGACGGCGGGGTTCAAGTGCCTTGCGTTGTCTGTCCCCACATAGACCGCATCGCCCACAACGACGGGACGTCCAAACGTTTCGCTTCCCAACTCGACACTCCAGACGATGTTCCAACCGGTGGTCCTGTTCCAGTCAACCGGAGGATTGCCCGTGTGGACGACTGTCGCCGGAAGCTGGAGCGCGACGGAAGGCGCGGGCACCACGTGTGAGGCGACAGGCTCTCCAGATTTGACTCCAGCGATTCGACTCAACGCCCACTCTGCTTCGTTACGCAAGATGGGATCGTTTGCTGCCGCCCTCAGCGCCTCCCGGGCCGACTGTGCCTTCGGTCCGATGCTTCCCAGAGCTCCGGCCGCGAAGATACGCACATAGAGGAATTCATCCTCCAGAGCTTCGATCAACTGCGGCACGGCAGACTGCGCAGCCGGGCCGATGCTGGCGAGAGCCTCACACGCCGCCCATCGAACGCCGGGAATGGGATCGCCCAGGGCTTCTGCCAAGGCGTTTGCCGCTTTGGCCGCGTTCGGACCGATGGACGCCAAAGCCTCCGCCGCGTAGATGCGGACGTATGGATCCTCGTGCGAAAGAGTAATGACGAGAGCCTCGACCGAAGGGCTGGCCCTGTTGCCCAAAGCGCCCAGGGCACGTGCGGCATCGCCTGCGACCATCGAATCCTCGTCTCTCAGTGCCCGTCTCAACGCCGGTTGAATCCCTTCCGTATAGGGCGCCAAGTCAATCAAGACATCGGCGGCGCTGCGCCGGATGGAGTCCCCCTCATGCCGAAGCAGGTCCACCAGCAGCGGAATGGCAGGGGGACCGATCCGCCGGATGATTTCAAAAGTCACCAACTGCAGGTCTTCATGCCCAGGGTTGAGGAATCGTCTCAGCAAAGGTAGCGAACGCGGCGCCCCCTGGACCAGGGCGGCTTCGGCGGTTGCGCGGACCTTCGGGTCGTTGGCCTGCAGGCGATTTGCCCAGTCACGTACCAGGGCGGGGTTTCTGGAAAGACTCGACTCCGTCGGGGGCAGCGGCGATTGGGACAGCACGACCGCCTGGCTGAGGCCAGCAGCAAATACTATTGCGAGAGCATGTTTCTTGATGAATGACATCACGTGGCCAAGTGGCGACGTTCCCGCTCCCATCCGATGCCGAAAGGTAGCAAGTACCAGGCACCTCACGGCGTTGGCGATGCCTATTGCGGGCTGCCGGCCAGCGCCTGCTGCACCACGGCAAACGGTCCTGCAAAGTAGCTGACGTTGTGGAATGCCTCGCGGGTCAGCGCGTGCGCCACGAACTGCGCGCTTGCGGCGTCGGCGCCGAGCACGAAAATCCGGGTGTTGTGGTCCTCCATCGGCAGCCGTCCGTCGTCTTTTGCCCGTTTGACCTCGCCGGTATCCTTGGCCTCGAGCACCAGGCTCCTGGGAATGTTCCTGGCACCTTTCAGCGACCCCTGCTGAAACTCGGTGCCTTCCCGCGTGTCGATCACGACCGCGGTCGTGTCGTTGGCGAGCACGTAGCGCAGCCCCTCGAGCTCGACTTCGCAGACGCCCCCGGCGGCACGCCAGAACGGAATGCCCAGTTGGTAGCGCCGGACGTTCGAATAGCCGGTGGCCCGTAACTCATCGGCCAGCCGCGTGCTTTTCCCGCAGTGTGGACCGTTGCAGTAGAGGACCAGGGGCGTCGCCTTGTCGCCGTGCACCAGCCGGCCGATCTCGGCGACGTCGGAGACGTACATCGACATCGGTACACCTGCCTTCGGTGCGACGTTGGCGGCTCCGGGGATGTGGCTGATGGCGTACTCGCGGAACGGCCGGGCGTCGAGAACCGTGGCGTTGCGCGAGGCGAGAATGGCTTGCAGCTCCTCGGTCGAGATCTCGGATGAGGAGGCAGCGCCATCCGTCACCGCTGCGCGGCTCGCGGCCGCCGGACTTTGTCCCCCGACTTGGACGGAAACCCCGGTGACGAGCGCAAGCAATCCCACGCCGATCCTGTAACTGAATGGCAACATGCGATTCCCTCCAACGTCGCGGCCGAGACAGGTTTCTGTGGCCCAGAGGCGCTCAGAGGTCGCCGGCGGGAACGGCAAGCGTCTCCCCGTTGCGGAGCGTGTAGGCGCGCGTCGGTGTCGCCAGGCCGGCAGTCATCGTAAAGCACAGCGTGCAAGAAGGGAAAGTGTTCCACGACCTGCGGCCAGCGGATGATCTGGCGACCCGTGCGCCCTCGCGGCCAAGGCCGGCTTGCGCTTCGGAGAGCACCGGCATTTTCGTGGATTGTCGTTCGAAGTTAATAACATGCAGCTACGTCCCTCGAGGAGCTGCGATCATGGAGCGTAAGAAGGCGTCCGACCTTCCCCAGCACGGGCACATCGACCGGCGATCGTTCCTCGACGGCACGGGGAGGTTCGCCGCGGGCGGGCTGACGGTCGGCGCTATCTTCGAGATGATGCGGCCCCACTATGTCTGGGCCCAGCCGGTGGCGAAGGAGACCCACGCGGCCTCCGCCCGCGTTCTCGATCGGCTCAGAACCCGCTTCACGTTCCAGATTTCAGTCGACGTGGCCACCCTGGAGCAGGGTCGCGCGGTTGCCGGTGCGGCGCTGGCGGGCGGGGTCAGCATCGTCGAAATGGGGACGCCGCTGCTCAAGAACGCAGGCGTCTCGAACGTGGTGCCGGCCTTCCGGCAGCAGTTTCCCGAGGCGCTCCTCCTGGCCGACATGAAGACCATGGATGGCGGTGCCTTCGAGGCGCGCGCCGTCTACGCGGGAGGCGGCAACATCATTGACTTCCTGGCGCTCGCCGGTGCGGATACGGCGAAGGCGATCTGCGCCGTGCGAGACGAGTTCAGGCGCGCCGGCCCCGAACTGCCGCGGCTCGCCCTCGCCGATATCCTCGTGCCGCACCAGGGCCCGGCCGCGCAGGCCGTCGAGGTCGCCCTCCGCATGCTCGAGGCCGGTGTGGACGGCGTCGGTGTTCACCTGCAGGCCGACGCACGGCGCGCCGACCCCAGACTCATCGAGAGCGACTATCTCGGTGACGTGGCCCGCGCCATCTTCGAGCGGGTCGGCAAGGCCGCCCCGGTGCAGGTGGTCGGCGGGCTCAGCATCGCACAGGCGAAGCGGCTTGCCCGCGCGGGGCTGCGCGCCTTCGTCATCAGCGGCAATCTCGGCCAGCCGGACGCCCTCGCCCGCTACGACCTGCCACCAGCCCAGATCGAGCGGTACGTCGAAAGTTTCATCGCCGAAGTCTCGAGCGCCTAGCGGAACGAAACGTCGGCCCGCCGTCCTCGCACACTCAGCCAGGAAGGAGCGCCTGCTCGCGCCAGTGCAATCGCCTGGACGAGCGGCATCGCGCGCCCTCAGCGCGGGCGATTCCGAAGGCTCCGCCACCGAGCGAGGTTTTCACGGGCTCGTTGTAGCGATCCCGGATCGACCTGATCGACGTCAAAGATGCGAGCGATTTGGTTGCGTGGGGCGCTTCAGAGGAAATCTTTGAACGCGTCATTGGCTCGTATTTCTCGGTTTGGCCAGCGCCGCCCTTCGCCGGTATCAGCGTCGCCGCGATCAGCCAGGTGAAGGTGAGCGTTCGGGCAGTCCTCCTCACAATGTTCCTCGTCGTCCGCGTCAGCGATTGCTCATCCGCTCCATCGCCTCGGGATAGCGGGCGCCCTGGATCGTGATTTGTGATGCGGCGCCCTCGATGTCTGCGAGGTCTTCCGGCGTCAGCTCCACGTCCGCAGCCTTGACGTTCTCCTCCAGCCGGTGCAGCTTCGTCGTGCCGGGGATCGGCACGATCCACGGCTGCTGCGCCAGGAGCCACGCCAACGCAACCTGACCCGCGCTCGCGTCCTTGCGCTGCGCCATCGACTGCAGCAGATCCACGAGCGCCTGGTTGGCCTTGCGATTCTCCGCAGTGAAGCGTGGAACGCTGGAGCGGAAGTCGGAGCTGTCGAATGTCGTGGTGTCGTCGATCTTGCCGGTGAGGAAGCCCTTCCCAAGTGGACTGAACGGGACGAAGCCGATGCCGAGTTCCTCGAGCGTCGGCAGGATCTCCCGCTCCGGCTCGCGATACCAGAGTGAGTATTCGCTCTGGACCGCGGTGACCGGCTGGACGGCGTGCGCTCGCCGGATGGTGTCTGCTGCGGCCTCAGACAGGCCGAAGTGCTTCACCTTGCCTTGCTGAATCAGATCCTTGACGGCGCCGGCGACATCTTCGATCGGCACATCCGGATCGACGCGATGTTGGTAGTACAGGTCGATCGCCTCGACCTTCAATCGCGCGAGCGAGCCCTCGACCACGCGCGTGATGTGCTCGGGCCGACTGTTGAGGCGACTCCACCGGGTCTCGTCCTTGCGCCCGGCGCCCACCCGAATTTCGTGGCGATCACGACCTGGCCGCGGAACGGTGCCAGGGCTTCGCCGAGGAGCGCTTCATTCGCGTGAGGACCGTAAACCTCCGCCGTGTCGAAGAACGTCACCCCACGATCGACGGCGGCGCGGAGCAGGGTCAGCATGGCGTGTCGGTCGGGAACCGGGATGTAGGACCAGCTCATACCCATGCAGCCGAGCCCGATCGCCGACACGTCCAGGCCCTCTTTACCGAGTGTGCGTTTCTTCATCGTGTTCTCCTGGATCGGCTCCCGCTCTCAGTAGCGTTCCCACATGGTCGACCAGCGTTCCTCCGGTCGCACGGATTGCATCGTCAGGCCTGCGTCAGAGAACCGGTACGCGCGCGTTAGGCTCTGTCCGACGAGGCCTCGCGTGATCGATCCCTCGACGTGGCGTGTGATCGTTTGGGCTTGCTCGTTCACCTCATAAGTGCCGAAGGACGCCTCGTATCCGTTCGATATGTAGTCGTTGGAGACGGAAGACTGCGACTCGGGGAACTGGATCTGCACCGACATGCGGCCATCGCGTGTGTACATCAGCGAGCCCTTGCGGTCCGTCCTTCGGATGATCTTCCCGTCTGGACCTGGTTCCTCCATCCATGCCAGCCGCCACGCGCCGACAAACCGTTCGCGATTGCTTTGCGCGGCCGCGGTGGCCTGGCTGCCACGCAGGTCGACGCTCGATGTGATCGGTAGCGCAACGCAGACAAGGGCAATAGCGACTCTCAGCAAAGTACTCATCACGCAACTCTCCTTTTCTATGCCGGCGCAGGCTTCAGCCTGAGTGCATCGATTACGGCCAGAACATCATCACCGAAGCGATCGGCTGAATACGTATCGTCGCCGGTGGGCGGAGGAGCACTAGAAGCGCCGACGCCGCGCGGCGTGATGCCGTAGACGTGGTACTTCGGCGTCAGTGTGGGCGCAAATGTGTCGACGATGTGAGCCGTTGTTGCCGAGGCCGGCTAGTAACGCTAGTGGCCTCCCGGCGCCGCCCCAGTCGACAACTTCAAGGCTTGACGCTCTTCTCCACCGGTATGAATTGTACGCGGTGAGGTGATGGATCGAGCCAAGTCGTTTCTTTGGTAGGGCGGTGGAAATCGAGAGGCAGCGGTCGGCCTTGCGTCCAGCTTCCGGTAATGGATGCGCCGTCGGCGCTGAGTTTGCCTTCGTAAGTGCCTTGTACCTGGCCGATTGCGAACTTGATAGTGGAAGCGTCCATGGAAAATGAGGTCGTAACCATGCCGGTGCCTCGATCCGGACTCTGGTCTATGCTCAGCATGGTGGCCTTCCACTCTCCGCTATCGGCCCTGGTGATTTTCAGGATGATCCGAAGGTCCTGTGGACCCGCTTTCAGAGAACCCTGCCAGTCGCCGGAGATGTCCTGCGCGTAACTGCTGGATGCCGCGAAGGTGGCAACCACGATGAACCAGATGAGTCGTCTCATAACGTGTAATCTCTTCACGCACGACCGTTAAACCGCGCGCCCTACCGGCTGTTGTCCTTTTCGAGATCGTTCAATTCATCGAGCTCTCGCTTGAGCTCACGCTGTTCCCTCGCTCTCATGACGAAGTACCCGAGTATCCAAACAACGACGAGAGCCAGGAAGGGAAGTCCATTCGGGAATAGTCCCCTGTCTTTGGTCCCAATCATCGCCAACGCCAGAATGAATGTTCCGATGGCCAGCAGCACCGGCCCCAACGACCACAGCAGAACGCGGCGCAGGAGGTAGCGCCGCCGCTCGATCTCGCCTCGACAAAACTCCAGACCAGTGCTGAGCCCCGCATCTCCGGGCATTACCGTGGACCACATTCCCCGGTTAAGGAAGTACAGCCCGACAAGACTCCATACGAGCGTGAACGCGAATAGCGGGTGCAGCACGTGTTCCAGTGCGGGGAACTCTCTTATCCCGAAAGCGTACAAGAAGGCGGCTGCGAGTGGCGCGGCCACGGTCCCCAGCAGCTGCCTGCGCGTCTTTGCTTGAAGGTCCCGTGCCTTAGATCGAATTAGTTTCATTGTCATCGTGGATGTCCCCGTTGGCTGGCTTTGCCAGATAGCTTTTAATTCGTCGCGGGGTAGTTCATCACCCATAATTTTTCCCCTCGTGGAACCATTTCACCAGGACGTTCTTAATTCGATGAATCCTTACGGCTACGTTCCCCGGTGACAAACCCGTGATTTCTCCGATGGATGCCGCGTCCATGTCTTCCAGATAACAGACGATGACCTGGCGATCGAGCGGCTTGAGTCGCTGAACCAAGGCCGAAAGCCGGTCCAGGTTGACACGCCTGTTAGCGGCCTCTGGGCCTTCTTTATCAGGAAACGTTTCGAGCTCTTCCAGTGTTACGAGACTCGAAAAGATGCGGCGCTCACGGATGACGTGCGAGGTTGCCACGTGGTGGGCAATGCGGTAGACCCACGTCCGGAGGGAACAGCGGCCATCGTACCGCTGAAAACTCCGCCACAACTGGAAATGAATGTCCTGGCTCAGGTCGCGGCGCTTTTCCGGGTCAGCTTCGTAGGCCCTCGCGAGCCGGTCGAGTGAAGATCCGAATTGATCCACCGCATCCCTATATAGGGCATCCTGATTCGCTTGTTCGGTTGAGATGGATTATTTCCCTCCCACATTCAAGGTAGTCGCTGGAGTCGGAAGTTTCTTACAAGTTGACGCTAAAAAGTCCAGACGGCTGATTCTTTCGGGTCCTTTGCCGGGCTTGATCCGATCTCGTGGACACGTTCCGAAAGCCGAAAAATCCGCAGCGGTTCCCTCAGCGCAGCAGATCCCCGCGACTGCAGGACGGGGCTTCACTTGACATTGACGGTGTCGCCATCGATGTCGAGCCGGGTTTCCGCGGAGACCTCGATCACTTCGAGATCGCTGCCCAGCAACGCTTCAGCACACGTCCGGGTGCACGCCACGAGCGTGGAGTCGAAGTCGATTTCCGTCGCCACGAACCACGCGCGGTCTTCTGGCCACCACATATTCGGCGTCTGAAGGTGGCCCGGCATATGCTCGAATCGCGGAACGACGTCGATCGACCCCCGGTACAGGAAGTACTCCCGAGCCTGGAGAGACACGGTCGGTGCATCGGCGAGACCGCTCGGCGGGTCGAGCATATAGCTGCTCACGGCTCGGCGCCGCTGAAGCCGGACTCCAACCCCGCGCTCTCGCGCGACGTCACCAACACGCTGCCCGTCAGCTGGCCGAATCCGTTCCAGATCGCCAACCAGCAGTTATTCGGCGTCGTGGTGTAGGCGCGGAGCATCGACACCAGAGTGGTCGCTTCCTGTTGGTCGAGGCTCCCTATTGCGGGCGGAGCCGGCCAGCCGAAACGATCGAACTGCACTGCCGGATGCATCTTGCGACCCGAACGTTGCGCCAGCTCAAACCATTGCCGACGGATCGACTCGCTACCTGCGCGCTCCTCGACGTGATGGAGGACCCGTACGTAGGCGTCGTAGCCGGTCGGCACAAGCGCGCAAACGCGCGTGCCGACGTCAGGGCCCCACGGCAGCACTCGATCGGCGATCCAGCCGGCCGCCGCCGTGTCGAGTTGCAGCTTGGTGCCCTCCGGATGAGCGGTCCTTCTATCACCAATGTCCAAGGTGTTCCTCACTTACTACGAAACGCCTGAACCGCGCCAGAACTCCATCCGTCTCATTGCGATAGGGTCACCGCGGAAGCCCGGAGCACATTCGCAAACGCTGCGGCGTTGCTCATTACCCACTGACACATCCGCCTGGTAGACCGGCTCGCTCTATGTGGCAGGCTGCTACTTCGTGGCGTCAAGCCCGTTGACACGCGTTGACAACCAGTCGAGGACTGTCGCTGGATAGGCCGGGACGAATCGCTGCAACGATTTCATTTCCGCGTTGTTGCCGACCTTCGCTTCCAGAAGCGCGTGGTTCGCCTTCGGCAGAATTCGCAGTGTGTAGTCGCGGTGGTTGCCGGCTTTGAGGGCCGCTTCCCAGGCGGCGCGGTTCTTCTCAGCCAGGATGTTGTTGTCCAACTCACCAAACAACGCAAGTACAGGTAGCTTGATCTGACGGATGGCCGCGGCCGGGTCGTACAGGATCAACGGCCGGATGAGCTGCAAGTAGGGATGATCCTGGGTTGCGGGAAACGCCTCGGGCGGATTTCCTCCCATCCGGGCTGCAATCCTCTCGCGCGTCGCCAGGTACCTGTCCCAGCCGTCACCCGTTCGCAACCAGGCGTACTGCAGTGTCATCAGTTCGACGACCTGGTCAATCATCTGCGGACGCATACCGTTGGCCGCCATCTCGTTTCGAGCTTGATCGATCGTGGTCTCGGCACCAGAGACGCCGGCCCCGGAGATGCTGATCAGAAAAGCGAGATCCTTCGCGCGGGTTGCGGCCAGTGGCATCACCCACCCAGCCTGGCTCCATCCCAGCATGCCAATCTGGCCATGCCGGATGTCGGGGCGGGTCTTCAAGTAACCGAACGCCGCCACGACATCTCCGGCGAGATCGTCGAATGACGCCTTGTTCCAGTCGCCTGTGGAGGCGCCAACACCTCGCTTGTCGTACCCCAGAACAGCCATCCCGTGGCGGATCAGAAACCGGGCGTAGGGGAGCAGGTACTCACGATCTTCGGCGCCCGACGCGTGCACGAGAATCACTGCGGGATACGGTCCTCGAGTGGCGGGAGTGATCAGGGTGCCAGCGAGCTGAACGTCGCCGTTAGAGAAGCGAACCACCTCCTGCCGTTCGATGTCCACCCGCCGTGCGGTCCGCGCAGGCGAGCCTTCGCGCGACCAGGTCAGCGAGACAATCTTGTCTCGAGCATCGCGTTGAACCTCAATCCGCGACTCGACCGCCGTCGGAACCGCTGCTCCGGGGCCTGCGAAGAAACGGTCTCGTTCGGTGGGATACAGCGTCCGTAGTTCGCCGTCTTCGTCGAACGCGACAAGCTGATTGGTTCCGGCGAGCTCGGACCACGTCTGGAGATACAGAAAGGCATTTCGATCCCACTGATAGGTGCCTGCGTACTCACGGAGACTCGCCTCGTCGACCGTGCGAATAGCCGGGCTTTGGAACGAACGCGCGATCAGCGTCCCCAAGAGAGCCGAAAGCACGATGAGGCCGACCGCGACCCGATTCCGCATCACCATGCCTCGTGACCTCGCACGCCAGCGTGTTGGACCTTGAATACAGCTTCTGCGTCCCCCCGCGAAAACGCAACCACCCCGATATTGTGGGTTACTCAAGCCAACTTTCGCCCCGACGCATCAGCGCCGCCCACTCAGCCGCGCGTTGTTTCGCGTCGGCGAGCAAGGAGGCACGCCTGAGGCGAATCACGCGCGTGGAGCCATCGGAGAGATGGCACTTCGTCAGCAGTTTCCTTTCCGATGGCCGCCGCTTCTTGTTCATGGACATGCACGCGAACGTGTACGTGGGGTCGTTGGAAGATCCCAACGAGAAGCGCCGGCTGAACATCGGCACTCCGGCAAGTCCGATCCGCGGCGTCATAGCCTCACGCGGGCACCTGGTTTACGCTCAAAAAGGAGCGGTCGTTGCCCAGGCGTTCGACGAAGGTGCGCCGGAAGTCCGGAGCCCACCTGTCACGCTCGCCGACACCGACGGCACTCCCTGGCAGCCGCGACCATCGGCGTCACAGAACGGCATCCTTATCTTCCGTTCCACCGGGGACGCGTTGAGGCAACTGACCTGGCGGGGGCGGGACGGCGGCCACTTGGGTGTGGTAGACCGCGCTGACCTGGATACACAGGTTGAACTCTCGCCCACCGGCAAACAAGCGATCCTGGTCCGCGGTGGTCCCTGGCCAGAGGACCGGGATGTTTGGCTTGCCGAACTCACGACCGGAACTGTCTCGATCCTGACGGCCCGGCCAGGTCTTGACTCCAACCCCGCCTGGTCCGCGGACGAACGCCGCATCGCCTATTCCTCGAGTCGGGGCGGAACGATTTCACCCGTCGTCAGGAACCTCGACACCGGGAAGGAGGAGCCGCTGATCGAGCCACCCTGGAGCGTCGTCATTGATGACTGGACGGGCGGTTCTCTTGTGCTGAGGAACCACGGTTTGCGGGTGTTCACCTTGCCGGTCCGCCGGTGAGCGAAAGGTCCAACTCCTGGCCGAGACACCGTACGCCGAAGATGAATTGCAGGTGTCTTCTGAACGGCCGTTCGATCGCTTTCAATGCGACCTTCTTAATGAGGTCGGCCGGTTCAAGTCTGAATGACGAACTGCACGGCACGCAGGACGAGAATCGATCACGACACGCGAATCGGGACTTCCTGGATCGCGTTATTGCCGTACCCAGTCGGTTCCACTCGGCACGCTCGGGCTGAGTCCGACCGGCCAGATCGGTCGCACGCGCGCGGAGGCGAGATCCTCCGACTTCTCGACGCGCGTCATCAACTCCCACCACTGCCAGCTGTAGCGATTGCGTTCGCTCACGAGACGCGCTTCCTGCCAGTCGCCGCCGTTCACGCTCACCTCGATACGCGCAATCGGCGCCGCGCCGGACCAAGCGACGCCGCGGATGGCCAGTTCACGCCGGGGGCACCTCGGTCTGTGGCGATGGCTCGGTGATCAAGGCGCGGACCCGCTGCAACGTGACCGGCTCGCTGACGATTCGACCGTCGCGCTCCCATTCATACCGGTACTTGTCGCCCTGGTAGTGTCCGGTGAACGTCCGGTCGATGAGTTCGATCTCGGTCACCACTTGACCGACGCGACCGCGTACCAGCGTGGAACGATGAGACGCAACGGATATCCGTGCTCGACGGGCAATGGCTCGCCGTTCATGGCGTAGGCCAGAAGCACATCGCTGTCGCGCGCGTCGTCGATCCGAAGACTGCGCTCGAAGCGCATGGATTCCGGACGGCCCTCTACGGCCCCGCCATCGGCGCCGCGAAACAGCACGTCCTTCGCGTCCTGCCGCACGCCGGCGCGGTCCAGGACTCGACCAGCGGCACCCGGTCCATTCCGCCGTGCTGACGGCGCCCAACCCCCATTTCTCCCCTTCGGTGGGCCGATCGAACAGCGCCCGTCCGTTGCCGGCACACTCCAGCGTCACGACCTGCGTTTTCGATCTCATGTTCTGGAGATCGCGGATCGTGAAACTCTGCGACCGCTCGACGAGGCCGCCGATCGCGAGCCGAAACGTCGCGGCGTCGAGATTGGGCATGCGGAAGTTGTTGCGCATGTAGAAGCGCGCATTCGGCATGACGACGCCGCCAACGAGCGCCGAAATAGACGTCTCGCAGTTGAGGGGATGCGCCCGGTGCATGACCATGCCGGCGTCGATCGCGTGCTGGCAGGCCTCTTCGGGATCCAGCGTGGGCACGTCTGCGCTCGCCGGCATCGGCGCCGCGCAGCCACCGCTCGCGACCGCGCGCACGCACGTCGAAGCGGGGTAGATGTCGAGACTGCCGGCCATCTGGAACGGCTGCATGAACTCGCGCAGGCGTTCCTCGTCGGCGGCTTCCACGATCAGTACATCGTGTGCTCGCCCTGCACGACGGCTTCGCCCTGGATCTGCAGTCCGAACTTCCTGACATTCGGGCGACTCAGGTGATTGAGAAGGCTGGCACCCATCAACGGGTCCTGCGCTGGACAGCCGTCGGCCGCATGCTGATGCCGCACGATGAAAAGAGGCATGGTGGACTCCTCGAGGCTCGTCCTGAACCAGGGCTGTGTCAACTGAACGTGTAGTGCCAACGACAGCCGTTGACCACGATCTTGCGGGCCGACCAACGGCGGCCCGCTCTAGAAGTTTCACAAGGACTCACCACTAAGTTTCCAGCGGCAGCTTTCCCGCGTCCCACGCGGCAATGCCGCCGGCGATTTCGCTGACCTGCGTGAATCCGTGACGCTGCAGCAGGCTCGCGGCAATCGACGAGCGATAGCCGCCCGCACAGTAGACGAGGAGCGGGCGATCGGCCGGCAACTCCGACATCCGTTCGCCGAGATGGGTGAGCGGAATGCCCACGCTCCCGGCGATACGTTTCTGCTGGCGCTCGCCCGGTGCCCGCACGTCGACCATGACCGGCGCCCGCTCATGTGCCGCAGCCGCCACGCGCTCGGCCGCGACCTGCGCGCTGAGACGCTCGGTGGACATCATCAGCTCCGGTCGCGACTCGAACGCTGTGGAGTCCGTCCTCGAGATAGCCGACCACCTGATCGAAGCCGATGCGGCCCAATCGCATGGCCGCTTCGTGTTCGCGTCCAGGGTCGGCGATGATGACGATCGGTTGCTCGCGGGTCAACACGGTGCCGGCCCACGTCGCGTATTGGCCGCCGAGGCCGACGTTGATGCTCCCGGCCAGGTGGGCGGCCGCGAACTCGGCCGGGTCGCGCGTATCCAACACCTGCGCGCCCACCTCCTGCAGCGCCAGGACGTGATCGAGG
This sequence comes from Vicinamibacterales bacterium, assembly GCA_963834365.1. Classification (GTDB taxonomy): domain Bacteria; phylum Acidobacteriota; class Vicinamibacteria; order Vicinamibacterales; family Vicinamibacteraceae; genus CAWJAP01. Next base: position 155,329 of record CAWIBS010000034.1, read on the forward strand.
GTCAGCGCGCTGATTCGCTCCAGCGTCTCGTCCAGCGTCGGCCGCTCCTGACTGTTCAGGACAGCGTCGTAGGTGAAGTACGACGGAGCGTCGGGCTGATCGGCCGTGACCAGTTCGACGAACGTGGCCTTGCTCATCGGCTGCAGCGCATAGTTGGAGCGCCGCTGTTCGCCGATGGTCGACACCGTTTCCTTGCTCAATGCCTTGCCGCACAGCGACCCGGCGCCGTGAGCGGGGTAGACGGCGGCACTGTCGGGAAGCGTCAACAGCTTGTTGCGGAGCGAGTCGTACAACAAGCCGCCGAGGTCGTTGGCCGACCACCCGAGTGCCACGCGCAGATCGGGACGACCGACGTCACCGACAAACAACGTGTCGCCGGTCAGGACGGCCTGCGGCTCGGTGGCGCTGCGATCGAGATCGTAGACGACCAGAGAAATCGACTCGGCCGTGTGCCCAGGCGTCTCGAGCGCCTGCAGCCGCACTCGACCGAGATCGACGATGTCCTGGTCGTGGAGAGGGATGAACGGGTACTCCGCTTGTGCGGCCGCACCCAGATAGATCCTCGCGCCGGCGCGATCGCGCAGTTCGAGGTGGCCGGCAACGAAGTCGGCATGGAAGTGCGTGAGGAAGACGTGCTCGATTCGCAGACCATGCTCGGCGGCGAACGTGAGGTACTGATCCACGTCACGCTGCGGGTCGACGACAGCGGCCGTGTGCGTCTGCTCGTCGCCGATCAGATACGAGGCGTGCGCGAGGCAATTCAGATAGAACTGCTTCAGAATCATCGTTCTGCCCTTCGTGGACGTGCGTCGTCATCGCGACACGGTGTCAGCCCTGGAACCGGCGCGACGGAGAACCGTCATCAGTGGACACCAGTTCGTGACGCCGGATTGGAAAAGATTCGCGCCGACGAATAGCGTGACCCAGAGAAACGCGGGATGCACCCAGATGCCGAGCAGTGTGCACGCTAACACAAGCTTCTGCCATCAATCGATACGTCTGTGCGAGACCCACAGGCGTGCTCCTTACAATCCGGATGCGTTCGCGGCGCTTCAGATGGGAAACACAACCTTGATGATGGAACGCTCGCGCGACGTCTGATCTCTCGATGGGTCGACGAGTTGATGCGCGATACCGCCTCCGCGGCTTTGCGCACACCCCCGGGTTCACGCTCGCTGCGGCCATCTCCGGACGTCGCTGAAACGGTCAGGGAATCTCTGCAAAACGCCGGGCTGGTGGGCGCAATGGCGGGCGCACCTTGTGAGAGGAGTCTGACGACATCGCGGTTGGCGGTGGTCCTACCGTCGAACAGCCCCGGGACCTTCTATTGGTTCGGTGCGAACCGATCGGGCCGCTGGCGCGGCGACCGGCCAATCCCACCGCCACGCGTCGGCGCTGCCATCCTGTTTGTACCAGATCCGCACAGGCATCACGCTCAGTCTGTCGGCGAGCGCAGCATCTGCCCGAATCGGCCACCAGTCGTAGAGGAAGATTTCCATGGGCCTCCACATGGCGACCCACCCGCCGATCAGCAGACCTTCCTTGAGAATCTCGGCGATGTGATTGCTGAAGAAGCGCCCGACGAGATTTCCGGCGGCCAACGAGACGCCGAGTGCGGAGACGCCGATGACGAGGCTCGTCCGGCCACGGCGAAAGAGCTCGCGCATCCGGCGTCTCGAAAGCTCCGCGCGGTGACGGAAGAATTCGTGAACGGCTTCCCGGAGCTCGGTCGGTTCGTTCGGCAGTCCGGCCGGCCGGTCCAGGTGGACCGCGAGCCCGAGAGTCGCCGACGGTGAAGCCTCCTTCGCCCAATCGGTGATGAATTCCTCGGCGTCTGGATCGAGGTCTCGTTCGCGGAAGGGTGAAGGATCGATGGCGTTGAACAGCTGCTTCAGCTCGGAAACGCGGACTTCGATGAGTTCACAGTTCGCAGGAAGCGGATCGCCAGCGGAGGGTGGTGACGTACT